>NZ_VWXF01000001.1:0-1241989 GCF_011752615.1 Candidatus Pantoea multigeneris | reverse complement strand
AGAGTCCTGAAGGGACGTTGAAGACTACGACGTTGATAGGCCGGATGTGTAAGTGCAGCGATGCATTGAGCTAACCGGTACTAATGACCCGTGAGGCTTAACCTTACAACGCCAGAGGCGTTTTTGAAGAGACGCAGTAGATTTTCAGCTTTGTTCGAACGGATTGGTTTGCGTGGTTACGGAAGTAAGGTAACGGCGTGAATAACAGAATTTGCCTGGCGGCTTTAGCGCGGTGGTCCCACCTGACCCCATGCCGAACTCAGAAGTGAAACGCCGTAGCGCCGATGGTAGTGTGGGGTCTCCCCATGCGAGAGTAGGGAACTGCCAGGCATCAAATAAGCGAGAACCCCTGTCGAAAGACAGGGGTTTTTTGCGTTTGCGGTGTTTAAAACCCTTATTCCGGAATGCAAACCGGGCTGTACAGCACAACAGATGGGGTGATAACAGCGTAAATCCACCTCCCAAACTGATCGGGGTTGTGCAAAAAGCGTGGTTCTGCCGGAAAACCGGCCCGTAAATGTGGAGAACCGTGCAGAAAACGGCCGTTATTGCCCATCATTTAGTCGCAATTTCCCGGCTTGTTGCAGATCTTCTGTCATATATCTGCATAAAAAAGCAGAAATCCTATCTCTATCAATAACATTCTGTAATATGTTTAGCCTGCGGTCATCTTTGTGCCGCCATTGAGACGTTCCCTCAATGCTTTACGCTGCTTAGCAGCAAGGAAAAGAGGTTTTACAATGACAATAAAGCAAGCAAACATCGCACCGCCGCAGAGCGGGCAAGACGTTAAACAGCGGATCTGGGCGATAGTAGGTGCATCATCAGGTAACCTGGTTGAGTGGTTCGATTTTTACGTTTACTCATTCTTCTCCCTCTATTTTGCTCATATCTTCTTCCCTAAAGGGGATACCACCACACAGTTACTGCAAACCGCTGGCATCTTTGCGGCAGGTTTCTTAATGCGCCCTGTGGGTGGCTGGCTGTTTGGTTATATTGCCGACCGACATGGCCGTAAAAACTCGATGCTGATTTCAGTCTGTATGATGTGTCTGGGATCGCTGGTCATCGCGTTCTTACCCGGTTTCGATAGCATTGGTGTTGCTGCACCGGTTATTCTGCTGCTGGCTCGCATGTTCCAGGGGCTATCTGTGGGTGGAGAGTACGGCACCAGCGCAACCTACATGAGTGAGGTGGCTCTGGAAGGGCGCAAAGGTTTCTACGCCTCATTCCAGTATGTCACGTTGATTGGGGGGCAACTTTTAGCGGTACTGACCGTGGTGATTTTGCAGAACCTGTTGAGCGATGCCGATCTTCGTCAGTGGGGATGGCGTATTCCCTTCGTGCTTGGTGCTGTGCTCGCCGTTGTAGCGGTCTGGCTACGTCGCTCATTAAATGAAACCTCGGATAAAAACAGCCGTGAACACCGTGAAGCGGGCAGTATTGTTGGTTTGCTGCGTCATCACTGGCGTCCATTCCTGATGGTACTGGGTTTCACCGCCGGTGGATCGCTGAGCTTTTACACCTTTACCACTTATATGCAGAAGTACCTGGTCAATACCGCCGGTATGGATGCCAAAACCGCCAGTAGTCTAATGACCGGTGCGCTGCTGGTATTCATGCTGTTGCAGCCGCTGATTGGTGCTCTGTCGGATAAAATTGGACGCCGTGGATCAATGTTGATCTTTGGTGCAGGCGCTGCAATTTGTACTGTGCCGATTCTGACGCTGCTGCAAAGTGCCGATAATCACTGGGTGGCCTTCTTACTGGTGATGCTGGCATTGGTGATCACCAGCTTCTACACCTCGATCAGTGGGATCCTGAAAGCAGAGATGTTCCCGCCTCAGGTCAGAGCATTGGGTGTGGGTCTTTCTTACGCGGTTGCTAATGCGATATTTGGCGGTTCGGCGGAATACGTCGCCCTGTTGCTGAAAAATGCGGGTATCGAAACCAGTTTCTTCTGGTATGTATCGGCGATGGGTGCAGTCGCCTTTTTCGTTTCGCTGTTACTGCATCGCAAAGGCAAGGGATTACAGCTTTAATGCTGGCTCAGATTCCATAGCGCCATGCCGGTGGCTGCACCGGCAATATCCCAGCTAAAATCTTTCCAACTCCAGCCGCTGCCACTCGGGCGGCTGTCCCAGCCCTCTTTAGCGGCACCTAATGAAACCGAAAACATCAGTCCGTAAGTCGCGCTCTGGCGGGTATTGAGATGCTGATGCTGTGCAAATTTACTGCCTGCAGCGGCAAGTGCGGCCGAGGCAATAAAGTGTTCTGCTTTGTCTTTACCGGTCCAGCTATCATTCGCGGTATGGGCACAACCACTACACAGACAGATACAGCCGAGTATCAGGATGCGCATGGTTATGCCCTCGCGGTCAAAGAATACGGCTGATAATGCGATCAACACGAATACGGCGCATACGACGAATCAGTTTACGCACTTTAGCCGGGTAGTCAGAAATGCTTTCCAGTTCACGGAAATGCTGCACAACGCGGGTATGAGTGCGGATCAGTTCCAGTTCACGCGCACGCTGTTCTACAAGCTGTTTTTGCGGATCATGGATGAGTACTGCATTTTCCAGGTCCAGTCGCCATGCGCGCGGATTAAGGTTATTTCCGGTGATCAGCGTCCACTCATCATCTACCCAGATGCCTTTCAGGTGATAACTGTTTTCCCCGTCTTTCCACAGACGCATAGTAAGCTGGCCGTTATCCATGTAGTACTGCAAACGGCTGAGAAAACGGCGCAGATTAATTTCATACAAATAGGGCAGGGCACCAATAACTTTAAACGGCTCTTCAGGCGGGATGTAGAAGTCATTGGCGGTTTTATCCCCCACAATGATCTCCACTGATTTTCCGCTGCGCAGTAAATGGATAATGCTACGCACTAGCACCGCCGGCAGATTGAAGTAAGGGGTGCAGATCGTCAGCCGTTCTTCAGTACACGGGATGAGGTGGAAAATGGTTTTATTCAGCAGGCTACGTTTGCCAAGGCCTACCAGCGGCGTAACCGCCAGGCTCTCGTTATCGCCATCAGCCGCGAACTGATAATTGAAGCTGCGCAAATCCTGACGGAACTGTCGGGTTTCATTTTTGATTTCCAGGCTGGAAGGTCGACTTACCTGATCGAGGCGATTAACCGCTTCGGCTTTTTTCAGGTTTTCGTTGATCCAGTCGAACATGGTATCCGCGAGTTTGGCGTTACGGATCAGTTGATAACGGTCATAACGGTAGCGTTGATGCTGATGCAGATAAACATCATTCAGACTCGCGCCACTGTAGAACAGCGTATCATCAATAATAAAGCCTTTCAGGTGCAGTACGCCCAGCGCTTCACGGGTGTTCACCGGAATACCATAGACGGGAATTTCCAGTCCTGGGTGCTGCTGAGCCATCTCACAATACCAGTCAGCGTTGGTTGCCGTTCGGGCTGCACCAATACGCCCGCGCTGGGCACGATGCCAGTCTACGCAGATAGAGATGTCTAACTCTGGGCGTGCCTGTTTCGCCGCATACAGGGCATTGAGCACACTGCGGCCAGCATCATCATTCTCAAGATACAGCGCAACGATGCTGATACGCTGGGTTGCGGCAGCAATTTTCGCCAGCAGGGTGTCGCGAAACTCTGCTGGTGAGTAGAGTGTCGACACATCCGCAACGGATTGTGACAGTTTTGGCAGTTGCGCCAAGTGCTGTTGGTGTTTATTACGTCTAAATTTAGTCAACATCACAATGCGCTTCTTCTCTGTTCATTGCATGGCCTTTTGCCATCAAATTCATGACTATAACTTCAAATATTAACATCATCTCAGCCAGTAGGTGAGAATTTTACCTTTCTCTACAGGGGATTGCCGCGGTGGTTTGTAGCGGCAGATTCAGGCTGACAATCCCTTCATCAATTTGAATCCCAACGGAAAAGTTGAGTTTTCGCGCCAGCGCAATCATGCCGTTATTGTGCAACATAGTGATACCATTCAATTGTTGCAGGCCATGATCGTGCGTATAGCGAATCATCTTTTCCAGTAACCGTCTGCCCATGCCTAAACCTTTGAGATCCGACCGGACCAGCACGGAGAACTCCGCATCGATGTTATCGGCATCGGAGATTGCGCGGGTTACGCCAATGATCTGCGGCTGTCCCTGGAACTCACGTACGGCAACAATCGCCATCTCACGGTCATAATCGATTTGGGTCATATTGGCCAAATCTTCATGGGTGAATTCATTGATCTCACTAAAGTAGCGATAGTAGAGATCCTCTTTCGTGACCTGACCAATAAAGTCACGCAGCAGGGGTTCATCTTCCGGCAAAATGGGACGGAACAGACAGTGCTGGCCATCTTTCAGCGTTACCCGCTCTTCCAGATGGTGCGGATAAGGGCGGATAGCAAGGCGGGCTTCATTGTCGCCACTAAACGGTGCCAGGGTCAGAGTCACATCCAGAAGGGTGAATTCGCGCCCGGCAGCCAGTAGCGGGTGAATGTCAAGGCGCTGAATTTCTGGCCGGTCGACCGCCAGCGTGGAAACCTGTACCAATAGCTGGCTGAGGGCGGCAATATCCAGCGGCATTAGCGCACTGCGGCTGCGAATTTTGCCGCTGTTAATCGCCTGCATCACCAGATAACGCGCCAGCGTCATGTTCAAAGGGAGTAGGGCAACAGCGGCCTGGCGCTCTGCTTCCCACTCAACGCCACCTTCCCCCAGTAAAATGACCGGGCCAAACAGCGGATCTTGCTGAACCACCACACGTAATTCCTGCGCACCTGCGCGGTTCGCCATGCTTTGCACCAGTAAGCCATCAATTTGCGCTTCCGGCTGTGCCAGGCGTACGCGATCGATAATCGCATCGGCTGCCTGGGTAACTTCCGCCGCATTGCGCAGATAGAGCATCACCCCCTGCACCTCAGATTTATGCATGATGTCAGGCGAGCGCAGTTTCAGTGCCACGGGGAAGCCAATCTGTTCTGCAATTTCGGCGGCCTGCTGGCTATCACTGGCAATCCAGGTGGGCAGTGTGGCGAGGCCATAAGCCTGAAGTACGGGCTGGACTTCGTGCGTATCGAGCGTAGTGATACCGCGATCCAACGCTTGTTGGATCAGCTGATGTGCTTCACTGCTGTTTTGCGTCAGATGGAGGGGGAGCGCTGGTGTTTCACGCAGCAGATGCTGGTTACGACGATACTCCACCTGGTGCATAAAGGCGGTGACTGTCCCCTCCGGGGTTCGCCAGGTGGGGATCCCCGCCTGAGTAAAGGCGCGACGTGCAGGCAGAGAAGAGGACTCACCACACCAGTTGGTGAGCAACGTCACCTGTTTGCCTCGGGGGTGGCGCTGGATAGCCTCGATCAGCTTCTCAGCGGTTTCACTGGCGGGTGCCACGGCGCTCGGCGCATGAATAATCATTAGCGCATCCAGGTCATGGCTGTTCAGCAGTATTTCAACGCAGGCAGCATAGCGTTCAGGCGTGGCGTCATCTTTCAGATCCAGTGGATTACCCTGACCGCACCCTTCTGGCAGCAAAGCATTCAGGCTGTTAAGGGTTTCGCTGTTTAACGTCGCCAGGCGACCATTACGCGCATGCAGTTCATCCAGCGCCAGCGCCGCAGGTGCGGCCCCGTTACTGATGATCATCAGACGTTCACCCCGCAGCGGGCGCATGTGGCTCAACGACTCTACGGCAGAAAATAGCTCGTGGGTGTCCTGCACGCGCAGCATGCCGGCGCGTTGAATGGCGGCATCCCAGGCGGCATCCAGCCCTGGCGTAGTGCCAAGCAGCAGCTGTGAGGCGAGACTTCGCCCACTCTTGATCACCAATATAGGTTTATTACGTGAGGCACTGCGCGCCGCAGACACGAAGCGACGTGCATCATCAAGATGTTCAAGATAGAGCAGAATCGCGCTGGTTTTGCCGTCACGCGCGAGGAAATCCAGTAGCTCATCGACGGAGATATCCAGGCTATCCCCAAGGGCGATAAACCAGGAAAAACCAAGGTTACGCTGCTGCGCCCAGTCGAGAATGGTATTGGAGACCGAGGCGGACTGCGAGATAAAAGCCAACCGGCCTTTAGCGATGGGCACCGGGGAAAAGCTGGCGTTCAGACCTTGCCACGGGGCGAGCAGGCCAAGACTGTTCGGGCCGAGCAGGCGAATTTGCCACTGGCTGGCAGTGGCTTTGAGTTCTTCAAGCTGGCTGGCGGGCGCGGAGAGAATAATGCAGGCTTTACAGCCTTTTTCACCTAACTGCTGCAACAGCTCCAGATTGCGCCGCGCATGGGTGCAAATAATGGCGAGATCGGGAGCAAAAGGCAGGCTGGCAATATCGGGCCAGGCCAGTACGCCATTGACGGCTTTATATTTGGGTGTTACCGGCATGACTGGCCCACTAAAGCCGCCAGCCAGCAGGTTACGCATCATGAAATAACCGGCTCTGCCCGTTTTTACTGAGGCACCTATCACCGCAATGGATTTTGGCCTTAGCAATGCTTCCAGACCGCGCTGACTCATCTTTCGCTCCGTCACCCTGAAATTAGCGAAAGTTTACCCGTTTTCGGGGTGATTTTCCTGCTGATGTATCGGGTGATGCGGTTTTCCAGCCAGATACGCATGGCGGAACTGTTCAAAGTGCTGATGTAGCGCGGTTGCCGCCTGCTGATCGCCAGCCTGCGCCAGTAACTCTGCGGCCACTTCGGCGGTACAGTGCTGCCCCTCACCGTGGGCTTCACGCAGGGTGTAACGGGAAGGCGTGGTGACATTCAGCGACATCACCGGAAAACCGTCGAGCCACGGGCTTTTGCGGAACATTTTACGCGCTTCGGTCCAGGTGCCGTCGAGCATAATAAACAGCAGTGGTTTGCCTTCACGCGGCGGAGAAAAATGCACCGGCCGCCCGGCATCGGCATAGGAGGCTGGGAACACCACCACGGGCTGCCAGGCGGGATCGGCGACGGCGGCCAGCAGCGCGGGATCGGGTTCGGTCCGTGACCAGCCAAACGCCAGCGTATCCGGCAGGATATCGGCAATTAAGCGTCCGGTATTGCTGGGTTTCATCGGTTCAGTGTCGAACATCACCAGACAAAAACGGTTACGTGCAGGCTGTGGATGAATCGTCGCGCACAGGCAACTTTTTCGCGGTAACAGGCAACCCTGACAGCGAATAACGCGATTACCTCGGGCAAGGAATGGGCGAGTAGCGCGCGCAAGGCGTTGGGCACGCAGGCGCAAAACGGCATTTTCAGACATGAAACGGTGAAACCTGGCAATAAAAACGCCAGTGTAAACCAAAGCCCGATGAAAAGGAAAAGCCCGGTTTTAGCACTGGCGCAGGGGATTACAGTGACTCGTCAAGCCATTGGTTGAACGGTGCTTTCGGCATTGCCCCGCCTAGCGTGTCCACCAGTTTGCCCTGTTTGAACAACATGATGGTGGGAATGCTGCGAATACGGAAACGTTGGCTCAATGCGGGCTGGTCTTCGGTATTCACTTTAATGAATCGTACTTTCCCACTACGCTCTAAAGCAGTGTCCTGATAAATCGGGGCGAAGTTCACGCAAGGTCCACACCAGGGGGCCCAAAAATCGATCACCACGGGCAGGTCATCCTGCAGGTATTTATCCAGCGTCTCCGCTGTTGCATTCACCACTTCGCCGGTAAACAGCGTAGTGCCGCAGCGTCCGCATTTTGCCCCATCGGCAACGCGCGCTTCCGGGACGCGATTGGTTGCCTGACAGGAGGCACATACCGTATTCATACACACCTCAAAAGATTGGTAGAGTTAACAGAAATACGACTCATTATGAAAGGGTTGCTGCAGAGTCTCAATCGGTAACGCCCGATAGGTTCAATAGTTGATAGCTAAGCGCCGGGACATCAGGTAATCTGCGCGCTCTCAATGCAGGAGGAACAGATGAACGACGAATTTAAAGGTAAAAGCGGTAAAGTCAGAGTGATGTACGTGCGCGAAGAGGAGGCACAGCGTCCTGGTGGCCAGAATCCGCGAACCGGTAAAGGTGGCCGCCCGGCAGAGCGTCAGGAAAAGCCGCGTCGTGCATCTGGCGATGACTCCCGCAAGCCACGTAATGGCGATGATTTCCGCAAATCACGCTCAGGTGATGATGCACGCAAGTCACGTAGCAGTGATGATTTCCGTGGTTCACGCGGTGATTCACCGTGGCGTACCGTGTCACGCGCCCCAAGTGACGAAGCGACCTCTGAAGTTCAGGAAGCACCACGCCACATCGTTGATCCAGAACAGATTCGCCGTCAGCGTCAGGAAGAGACGCGCGTATACGGTGAAAACGCCTGTCAGGCACTGTTCCAGCATCGCCCGGAAAGCATTGTGCGCGCCTGGTTTGTGCAGAGCGTCACGCCTCGCTTCCGTGAAGCGCTGCGCTGGATGGCGGCGAACCGCAAGGCTTATCACGTAGTGAATGATGATGAGCTGGCAAAAGCGTCAGGGACTGAACACCATGGCGGCGTGTGCTTCATTATTAAAAAACGTCTGGGTATGGCGGTCAGCGACTGGCTGGCGCAGGCAGACGAGAAAGATTGTGTGCTGGCACTGGAAGACGTGAGCAACCCACACAACCTTGGCGGCATCATGCGTAGCTGCGCACACTTCGGTGTGAAAGGCCTGCTGGTTAACGATGCGTCCTTGCTGGAATCAGGTGCTGCGGTACGTACTGCCGAAGGCGGTGCTGAGCACGTTAAAGCCATCAGCGGTGAATCGTTTGCTGAAGGTCTGGAAGCGTTCCGTCGCGCGGGTTACACCATCGTAACCACCTCAAGTCACCAGGGTACACCGCTGGCGCAGGCACAACTGCCGGCGAAAATGGTTCTGGTACTGGGTCAGGAACGTGAAGGCCTGTCCGACTCGACTTTCCAGCAGGGTGATATGAGCCTGTCTATCGGTGGTACCGGGCGCGTTGAGAGCCTGAACGTATCGGTAGCAACTGGCGTACTGCTGGCCGAATGGTGGCGTCAAAACGCCTGAGTCCGGTAAGAAAATAAAAAGCCCGCCTGGTTTCCCCGGCGGGCTTTTTTTATTGCTATGGCTAGTGAGCGCCTCCGCCCCCTCCTCCGCCCGCACCGGCACCAAACGGTGGTCGGGCGAACCAGACCAGCACCAACAATGCCAGGAACACCGCGGCTGAGATCCAGAAAATCTCATTAGCGGAGATAATCAGCCCCTGATTGGTGATCTGCTGGGCGATATAAGCCGACGCCTGCTGCTGCGACATGCCCATCCCTTCCAGCTGTTGGTACATCTGCTGCGAGTTCGGGTTAAACGGGTTTACCGCTTCAGCAAAATGACTGTGATGCAGTGACTCGCGATCGGTCCACAACGTGGTCGAAATCGAGGTGCCAATTGAACCCGCCAGCGTACGCACAAAGTTCGACAGGCTGGAAGCCGCCGCCAGACGCTGTGGTGGTAAGCCGGAAAGGGTAATGGCCGTCAATGGCATGAAGAAGCAAGCCACGGCAAAGCCCTGAATAAACTGCGGCCACGCTGAGGCACCAAAATCCATTCCCGGCTCAAAGGTATACGCGCGCCAGTAGAAGCACACGGCATACATAATGAAGCTAAAAGTGACCAGGTGGCGCATATCCAGCTTGTGCGAGAAGCGACCGATGATCGGCGACAGGATCACCGGAATGATCCCGACGGGTGCCGAAGCCAACCCGGCCCAGGTGGCGGTGTAGCCATATACCTCCTGCAACAGCTGCGGCAACAGGACTATCGAGCCGAAGTAGAGCATATAGGCCAGGCTGATGGAGAGGCAGCCGATGGTAAAGTTGCGCATTTTAAACAGCGACAAATCGACAATCGGGTGATCGTCCGTCAGTTCCCACACCAGCAGGAAACAGAGTGACACCACCGACACCACCGTGAGAATGACGATCTCCGGCGAGCTGAACCAGTCGAGCTCTTTACCGCGGTCGAGCATCACCTGCAAACAGCCAATGCCCAACACCAGCAGAACCAGGCCTACCACATCAATGGGCTGCTGCTGGGTTTGCGTCTCTCTACCGCGCAGCGTTTGCAGCGTCAGCATCACCACCACCGCACCGATCGGCACGTTGATAAAGAAGATCCAGCCCCAGTGATAGTTGTCGCTGATCCAGCCTCCGAGAATCGGCCCACAAATGGGCGCGACAATCACCGTCATCGCCCACAGTGACAGGGCGACGCTGCGTTTTGCCGGAGGATAGTTACTCAGTAACAAGCTTTGGGAGAGCGGGATTAGCGGCCCGGCCACCACCCCCTGCAGAATACGGAAAAAGATCAGCATCGGCAGGCTGTCGGCCATCCCACAGGCCCACGAAGCAATGGCAAACAGAATCGTTGCCCAGGTGAAAAGCCTGACCTCACCAATGCGTTTTGCCAGCCAGCCGGTGATCGGAATGGAGATAGCATTCGCTACCCCAAACGAGGTGATCACCCAGGTGCCCTGAGAGTTCGAGGCACCGAGGTTACCGGCGATGGTGGGGATAGCCACGTTGGCGATGGTCGAGTCCAGCACCTGCATAAAGGTTGCCAGCGACAGGGCAATGGTCATTAAGACCAGCGGCATACCTTCAAGTGGTTTTTGTCCCATGACAGCCTCCGCGTTGTTACCCGGCATTGGCACGCACGATATCAGCGATCAGCTGATTAACCGGCGCTAAATCGATGGCCAGTGCGTTGCTCTGATAAGCCGGTTGCTGGCGGATGCTGGTCGCCAGTGCTGCGCCACCTTTCTCTGCGGTATCTACCGTGACCAGGGTCGAAAGACCAATACGCAGCGGGTGTTCGGCGACTTCTTTGGCATCCAGTTCAATACGTACCGGCAGACGCTGGACGACTTTGATCCAGTTACCGGTGGCGTTCTGTGCTGGCAACAGCGAGAAGGCGCTGCCGGTGCCCATATCAAGGCCAACCACTTTGCCGTGATAGACCACATCATCACCGTACAGATCGCTCACGACAGTGGCGCTCTGACCAATGCGGACATCCGCTAACTGGGTCTCTTTGAAGTTCGCATCGACCCACAAGCCGTTAGCAGGCACGACGGCCAGCAACGCGGTGCTCGGGGTGATTTGTGAACCGACCTGCACGCTACGACGTGACACATAGCCATCCGTCGAACTGCGGATGTCGGTACGTTGCAGTGCCAGCCAGGCATCACGCAGTGCCGCAGCGCTTTGCTGAACCGCAGGCTGATTTTCCAGCGAGGTATTGAGGATCATTGCCTGGTTCGCGTTGTACTGCTGAACGGCAACGTCGTACTGGGCTTGTGCGGTGGCAACGGCATCACGGGCGTGTTGCAGTTCTTCACGGCCAATCAGGTTGGCAGCACCCAGCGGTATGCGGCGTTTCAGGTCAGCTTCGGCCTGATCGAGTGCCGTTTTTTGCAGCGCGATGCTGGCTTGATACTGCTTGCCGTTGATCATTAACTGATGCGTTTGACGCACACTGGTAGCCAGCGCGGTTTGGGCTTTTTCAAAGGCTTGTTCGGCATCGGTTTTATCCAGCGATACCAGAATATCGCCTTGCTTAACCCGATCCGTATTATCGAACCAGACTTTGTTAACGCTGCCGGAGACCTGGGCCATGACCTGCACCTGGTTACCTGAAACGTAAGCATCGTCGGTATCCTGGTAGTGACGCAGTACAAGGAACCAGTAAATCAGATATCCAATACCAATCAGCACGAACACCAAGGCCAGCACGAATAACGCCGTTTTGCGCGTTTTATTTTTCTGTGTTGGCTGTTGGGCGCTCTGCGTTTCCGCTGCTGCACTCATGTTCTTCTCCACGTTTTCCGCTGAGACAGGGTGCACCGATCCTTCAGTGTACGTCCTGAATCGAAAAGCCAGCGTCACAGGACGCTGGCGATAAAAGGGGAGTTAAAATAGCGGTTTCGGAAGGTGATTGTGTCGCACTTCTTGCTATTAGCGCGACAGGTTAGAGATAACCTGATCTTCGTCCATTTTATCCAGACGATTAAGTAATTTACGGGTCAGACCTTCCAGCAGCGCTTGCTCATCACCAGAGAGAGAAGACCACAGATATTGCAGGCTTTGATGCTGCGGTGGCAGTAGCTGGCGCAGGAACTCGTTGCCTTTTTCTGTCAGATGCAAATGCAGGCAGCGACGGTCATTGTCACTTTCACGGCGTTCGATCCAGCCGCGTTTCTCTAATTCATCGGCGATGCGGGTCGCATTGGTACGCGAAGAACCCAGGGCTGCGCTCAGCTCGGAAGGCTGAATGCTCTGGTTTTCCTGCGCATCAAGGGTGATCAGCGCCATGAACAAAGTTTCGTTAATTCCCTGTGCTTTTAACATCTTATTGCGGTTATCCAGCAATTTTCCCTGCATATGCATGCAGAGGCGCGTCAATAAGATTTCCTGTAATGGAAATTCTTTATGACGGCTGGCGCGAATATTCAGCATATGCTCAATGGGAGTAAACGAACTTTCCATTAAAAAAACCTCATTAGTTGCAACTTATATAGTAACGACAATGACATGTTCAGCGTAGCCATTTTTACGCTGCGCGATTGTTGCGGTGATCACAATGCCATCATCAGGCGCAGCTGGCAGGGAATTGTCCTGCTTCAGTCACGCACCCTGTTTGCTGTGGCGGCTAAGCCCCTCAGCATCCTGCCTTAAACCAACGTTAAACCATTCTCCCTGCTAAATTGTTTCTTGGGAAAAAATAACGTCAGTGAATAAGTACCCTGCTAACCATAACAAACTCAAACCGGGATGAACAGCCGCATCTCATGGCTGTCATGCATCTTTACGCTTTCCCAACACTTTCGAAGCGGTGGCCGCACCACCAGATAATGATGTTGAGCAGCGTCATCAGCACGCCAGCAGCACACACGCCGTACCAGCCTGCCAGATGGAATGCATTGGCGGAGATCAGTGAACCCACGGCACCACCAATAAAGTAGCTGGTCATGTAACCGGCATTGAGGCGATTACGTGCTTCCGGCATCAGGCCATAGATCACACTCTGGTTAGTGATGTGAACGCCTTGCACGGCGAGATCCAGCAGCAGCACACCAATAATCAGTGCCACCAGTGAATGCGCGCCCAGAGCAATCGCACCCCAGGAAATCAGCATTACGGCCAACCCGCCGCTGGTGGTGAGTTTGGCTTTGCCCTTATCAGCAAGGCTACCTGCCTGGCGAGCGGCCAGTGCGCCTGCGGCGCCAACCAATCCAACCAGGCCGATTTCTGCTTCGTTATAGTTATACGGTGGGGCAGAGAGCAAAAAGGCCAATGACGTCCAGAACACGCTGAAGTTGGCAAAGGAGAGGCAGCCGGTGAAGGCGCGAGTCTGTAACACCCGTTTGCTGGCGTACAGACGGAAAATCGTGCCAAGCAGCTGGAAATAGTTCAGGGAAACCGATTGCTTCGGCACGCGAGGTAAAAAGCGCCACAGGGCCAGAGCCATCAATACCATTAATACACTGGCCGTCCAGTAAACGGCACGCCAGCCGCCCAACTGTGCCAGGCCACCAGCAGCAGTACGCGCCAGCAAAATGCCCAACAGCAGTCCGCTCATCACAGTACCCACCACTTTCCCGCGCTTCTCTGGCGCAGCAAGCGTCGCGGCCAGCGGCACCAGAATTTGTGCCACCACGGAGAACAGGCCGGTAATCACGGTGCCGATGAGCATCATTGACAGAGAGTTTGAGGTGGCGGTAATCACCATTCCGCCAGCGGCGAGCAGGGTCATACTGACGATCAACCCGCGTCGATCAAGCATATCCCCCAGCGGGACCAGCAGTAGCAGACCCAGGGCATAACCTAACTGGGCAGTGGTAACAATGAAACCCGCAAGACTAAAAGAGAGGCCAAAATAGTGGGCGATGGTGCTAAGGAGTGGCTGTACATAATAGTTACTGGCAACGGAAAGTCCGGTCGCCAGTGACATCAGTAATACCAGCGCTGGATTTAGGCCATGTCTTGTTGCTTTCATAGGAAATAGTGAATGCGAATAATCATGATGCGGGAATAGTAACTCAAAAAACTATTTCCCGGTTGATTTAATTAACAGGACAAACCAGTGAACAGATGTGTTGGCAGGGGATGGCGGGCATCACGGACGCGATGGCGTCCGTGATTAATTTCACTCAATTATGATTTGGCTGCGGCTTCAGCGTCTTGAATCCACTGATTAAACTGCGCCTGGTGCGCTTTGATCCAGCCATCAACGTGAGCATTGATCGCCGCTTCGGAATTCTGACCATTACGCATTGCGGCATTTTCCGCATTGATATCCGTCAGAGGCAGTTTCATCTCGGCGAACAGCTTCGCGGCGGCCGGGTTTTTCTCAGCCCAGGCTTTATTCGCCACGATGCGCATTACATTGACCGGGAAGCCATAGTTGGCACCGTTTGGCAGTTTGGTATCCACCTTAGACTGTGCGCCCGGCAGAGAAGAGAAGGGCACTTGCAGCCAGACAACATCGCGTCCTGGTTTTAACACATCGCTTAACCAGTAAGGTGTCCAGGTATAGTACAGCACCGGTTTGCCCTGTTTGTAACGCGCCAGGACATCGGCAACCATCGCCGAGTAGTTACCCATGTTAGCCTCAACGGTGTTGCTCAAACCGTAGGCCTGAACCTGATGGCTGATCACCGTTTCACAGCCCCAGCCAGGGGTACAGCCGGTAAGGTCCGCTTTACCATCGCCATTGCTGTCGAACAGTTTGGCAATTTTGGGATCTTTTAACTGGTCAATATTGGTGATGTGGTATTTTTCCGCCGTTTTCTTATCAATCAGGTAACCCTGTGCGGCACCGGTCACGTAGACCCCCTCGCGATATAACTTCTGATCGCCACCGGCGGCGCTGTACATGTCGTCATGCAGCGGCTGCCAGTTCACGGCGGTAAAAGTTGCATCGCCAGAGGCAATAGAGGTGTAGCCAACGTTGTAATCCACTTCGTCTGGCTTGTTCACGGTATAACCCAGTTTCTCCAGCGCACGGCTGACGATCAGAGTCTGAAAAGTTTCTTCTGCGATGGTGCTCATCACCGGCTGTACGGTGATGCCTTTGCCAGGGAGATCGGCGGCAAAGCTGTGGGAAGCCGTAAAGGTGGCGAGAGTGGCGACAATCAGAGCTGTCTTGCGCATAGTCGTTCCTTATTGTTGTGTAAGAGGAGGGGGGCGGCACCGCAGTGCCGCCGTCGATCAGTTTTTACGCAAAGGGCGTAAGAGCAGTCCCAGTGGACCGGTGTGATACCAGCGGCAATTACCACGGCTGCGCTTGTCGCGTCCGATGGATTGCGTTAATCGATCGAGGATAATCGCGAGAATAACGATGCCGACACCACCCACGGTCGCCAGGCCCATATCCAGGCGACCAATACCGCGCAATACCATCTGACCCAGACCGCCAACGGCGATCATCGAGGCGATAACCACCATCGACAGCGCCAGCATCAGCGTCTGGTTTATCCCGGCCATAATGGTTGGCATCGCCAACGGCAACTGGACTTTAAACAGCATCTGACGCGGGCTGGCACCAAAGGACTCACTGGCCTCGATCAGGTCGGCAGGCACTTGCTTAATGCCCAGAATGGTCAGGCGGACAATCGGCGGCAGTGCAAAGATGATGGTCACGACCACGCCCGGTACGTTACCGATGCCAAACAGCATGACAATCGGCACCAGATAGACAAACGCAGGCGTGGTTTGCATTGCATCCAACAGTGGCCGGATGATTCGGGCAGCGCGCTCACTGCGCGCCAGCCAGATGCCCAGCGGCAGGCCGATCACCACGCAGAACAGCAGAGCCGTCAGCACCAGCGCCAGCGTCACCATTGCCTGTGACCAGGCTCCAATCGCGCCAATCAACACCAGGGAGACCAGCGTGGCGATACCCATAGCCGGGCTGGCCATTTGCCAGGCGATCAGGGCAAACAGCACAATCGCCACTGGAGAGGGCAGGCTGGTCAGGGCGTGCTGGAACGCACTCAGGATCACATCGACCGGCGTACGAATCGCCTGGAACAGCGGACGGAAGTGGTTAACCACCCAATCGATGCCATGGGTAACCCAGTGGTCGAGAGGGATCCAGGTTTTGTGGAACGGGTCCATGATATTAAAGTGTTCAGCCTGCGGGGCTGGCGCACTGTTGAGCCAGCTGTCAGCGCTGTTGCTGGCGGCATCGCCGGTTGGCGATCCCCATGCGTCGCTGCTACTGGCAGCCTGCGTCGTCGCATGGCTGGTGGTTGCCTGCGAGGCGTCTGGTGCGGCACCCCACGGATCGTTACTGGTGGATGGCGTAGTGCTGCTGGCATCTGGCGTCGTGATATCGCCCCACGGATTGCTGGTTTGTTCGGTCATTGTTCTGCCCCCTCACGGTCTAGCGCACGCAACAACGTGCTTTTTGAAATCACCCCAATGTACTCATGCTCTTCGCCAATCACGGGCACGGCATAAGGTGCCTGCGCAACGTGGGACAGGAGTTCATTGAGCGAGGTTTCAGCAGGCACCACTGCGGGTGACTCGAGTAGGGCGCTATCCAGTCCTTCGCCAGCCGCCAGTGCGGCTTTGAGGGAGTCGGTTGACACCACGCCAACAAACTTTTGCTTCTCCAGTACGTAGCCATACTCCCGGTCTTCGTCCTGCAACAGCTTGATGGCAGAGCGTGGGCCGAAACCTGCGGCTTTGCGGATCAGCGCAGTGGCACTGCGGCGGGCAATATCTTTCGCACTGAACACATGGCTGATATCAACGCCACGGAAGAAGGTGCGCACGTAGTCATTGGCAGGGTTATTGAGGATCTCATCAGGTGTACCCACCTGAACCACTTCGCCACCCTGCATGATGGCGATGCGATCGCCAATACGCATGGCTTCATCGAGATCGTGGGAGATAAATACGATGGTGCGCTGATGACGGGACTGTAATTTCACCAGCTCATCTTGCATCTCGGTACGGATAAGGGGATCGAGCGCAGAGAAGGCTTCATCCATCAATAATATATCGGGATTAATCGCCAGCGCGCGGGCTAATCCAACACGCTGACGCATGCCGCCAGAAAGTTCATCCGGATAAGCATGAGCATATTTTTCCAGCCCTACCTGGCGCAGTGCATCCAGCGCTTTTTCCTGACGCGTTTCCAGTGCGACGCCCGATAATTCCATGCCAAAGGCTGTGTTATTTAATACGTTCATATGTGGCATGAGTGCAAAGGACTGGAATACCATGCTGATTTTATTTCGACGTACTTCACGCAGTTCGCTGTCAGATATTTTGGCAATATCGACACCGTCAATCAGCACCTGGCCCCGGGTGGGCTCTATCAGACGATTGAGAAGGCGAACCATGGTTGATTTTCCTGAACCGGAAAGCCCCATGATGACGAAAATCTCGCCTTCTTCAATGGCCAGACTGGCATTGTTGACGCCGAGGGAAAGTCCGGTTTTCTCCAGAATTTTCTCTTTTCCTTCGCCACGTTCAATATATTTAAAAGCGCGATCGGGGTTGTCCCCGAATATTTTATACAGGTTTTTTACTTCGAGTTTAATTGCCATGCAGTGATGAATTCCTGGTTAAACTAAATTAGTGGCTGTTTCTTATGTGTAGTCCGGTTAAATTTGAGCTGACATTACCGTAGCAGACTGAGATTATTTGACAACCCTTGTTGCGGATAATTAGGCACGGTGATGAAAAGCTTGACAGCGATATAGCCAGTGCTCACAAGGGATGCGGCGGAATCAGGTGCGGGGAAATAAAAATGAATTTTTTTGTAATCTGAGGCGAATTTCACCCTGAAAAGGGCAAAAGCGAAAGCGATGTAAAGCAAAACGGGCCACTGAGGGCCCGTAGAAATGTGTCAGAAATCCCAGTCTTCGTCTTCAGTTTCAACCGCTTTCCCCATTACGTAAGAGGAACCGGAGCCTGAGAAGAAATCGTGGTTCTCATCTGCATTTGGTGACAGTGAGGCTAAAATGGCTGGATTCACCGCCGTCATTTCACCCGGGAACAGCGCATCGTAACCGAGGTTCATTAAGGCTTTGTTGGCATTGTAGTGCAGGAAGGTTTTTACCTCGTCCGCCCAGCCCACATCCGCATACAGCGCGTCGGTGTACTCCAGCTCGTTCTCGTACAGCGCCAGCAGCAGCTCAACAGCAAACTGTTGCAGCTCTTCTTTACGCTCATCACTCTCTTTTTCCAGCGCGAGCTGGTACTTGTAGCCAATGTAGTAGCCGTGAACCGCTTCATCGCGAATGATCAGGCGAATCAGGTCGGCGGTGTTGGTCAACTTACCGCGGCTTGACCAGTACATCGGTAACCAGAAACCGGAGTAGAACAGGAACGATTCCAGGAACACGCTGGCGATCTTCTTCTTCAGCGGGTCATCAGCCTGATAGTGCTCCAGCACAATGCGCGCTTTATTCTGCAGCGGGCCATTCTCTTCGCTCCACTGGTACGCAGCGTCAACGTCGCTGGTGTTACACAGCGTTGAGAAGATGGAGCTGTAAGAGCGTGCGTGTACCGCTTCCATAAAGCTGATGTTCGACAGCACCGCTTCTTCATGGGGTGTCTGTGCATCGGGCATCAGGCCCGGCGCACCAATCACGTTCTGGATGGTATCCAGCAGGGTCAGACCGGTAAACACCCGGATCGTCAGCTGCTGTTGCTGTTTATCCAGCGACTGCCACGCGGGCAGATCGTTGGACAACGGCACCTTTTCCGGTAGCCAGAAGTTGGTGGTCAGACGGTTCCACACTTCAAGATCTTTATCGTCCTGAATTCGGTTCCAGTTAATTGCCTGAATACGTGAGAGTGAAGTCATAGTTGTCTTTTAACAGGTTGTCTTTTACAGAGCGCAGGAAACGCAACCCTGCACCTCAGTTCCTTGTAGCGCCATCTGACGCAGGCGGATGTAATAAAGGGTTTTAATCCCTTTCTTCCAGGCGTAAATCTGCGCCTTATTGATATCACGCGTGGTGACGTCATCACGGAAGAACAGCGTCAGTGACAGCCCCTGATCAACGTGCTGGGTGGCTTCTGCGTAGGTATCAATAATCGCTTCTGGCCCAATCTGGTAGGCATCTTCATACATCTCCAGATTGTCATTGGTCATAAACGGTGCCGGATAGTAAACGCGGCCGGTTTTACCCTCTTTACGAATCTCAATACGCGACACAATCGGGTGAATACTTGATGTGGCGTGATTGATATACGAGATCGAGCCGGTCGGTGGAATCGCCTGCAAGTTCTGATTATAGAGGCCATGTTGCATGACTGCCGCACGCAGCGCCTGCCAGTCCGCCTGGGTTGGCAGAGTAATACCGGCATCGGCGAACAGCTTCGCTACGCGTTCAGTACGTGGCAGCCAAGCTTTCTCGGTGTATTTGGTGAAAAACTCACCGTTGGCATACTGCGACTGCTCAAAACCATCAAAACGTTGATTACGCTCGGTGGCGATGCGGTTCGAACTGGCAATCGCATGGTAAGTAATGCAATAGAAGTAGAGATTGGTGAAATCCAGTGCTTCTGGCGAACCATAACGCATACCTTCACGCGCCAGGTAGCCATGCAGGTTCATCTGGCCGAGGCCGATAGCATGTGAACGGCGGTTGCCTTCAGCCACCGAAGGCACGGAGTTGATCTCACTCTGATCGGAAACGGCAGTCAGTGCGCGAATCGCCACATCTACGGTTTGCGCAAGGTCACGTGAATCCATCGCATGCGCGATGTTCAGGGAACCGAGGTTACAGGAGATATCTTTACCCACTTTACGGTAAGTCAGGTCGTCGTGATATTCGCTGGCGTTATTGACCTGCAAAATCTCCGAACACAGGTTGCTCATGTTGATGCGACCGGCGATCGGGTTACTGCGGTTCACGCTGTCTTCATACATGATGTACGGATATCCAGATTCGAACTGAATCTCGGCCAGCGTCTGGAAGAAGTCACGCGGGTGAATATAGGTTTTACGGATACGGTCATCCGCCAACATCTCTTCGTAGAGATCGCTGATGCTGATATCACCAAAGGCTTTGCCGTAGATACGCTCAACGTCATACGGTGAGAACAGCGCCATGTCGCGGTTCTCTTTTGCCAACTGGAAGGTGATGTCCGGGATCACAACGCCCAGTGACAGCGTCTTGATACGGATTTTCTCATCGGCATTTTCACGCTTGGTGTCGAGGAAACGCAGGATATCCGGGTGGTGTGCGTTAAGCCACACCGCGCCCGCGCCCTGACGCGCACCCAACTGATTCGCGTAGGAGAAGGCATCTTCCAGCATTTTCATCACTGGAATCACGCCGGAAGACTGGTTCTCAATACGCTTGATAGGCGCACCGGCTTCACGCAGGTTCGACAGCAGGAAAGCCACACCGCCACCGCGCTTAGAGAGTTGCAGCGCAGAGTTTACCGCGCGACCAATCGACTCCATGTTGTCTTCGATGCGTAACAGGAAGCAGGAGACCAGCTCACCGCGCTGCTGTTTACCGCAGTTCAGGAAGGTTGGGGTCGCTGGCTGGAAGCGGCCACTCAGAATCTCTTTCAGCAGCGCGCGTGCCAGAGTTTCGTCACCCTGTGCCAGTGCTAAAGCCACCATGCAGGCACGCTGCTCAAAGGTTTCCAGGTAACGTTTGCCGTCGAAAGTCTTCAGCGTGTAGCTGGTATAGAACTTCCATGCGCCAAGGAAGGTGCGGAATTCAAAACCAAAGTCTTCTGCTTGCTGGTGCAGGCTGTCGAGGAAGCTGATGTCGTACTGATTCAGCACGCTCGCTTCGTAATAGCCTTCGTCAACCAGATAGCGCAGACGTTCTGCCACATTGGCAAAAGGCACGGTATTAGGTTGAACGTGTTGCAGGAAGAACTGACGTGTGGCTTCGTGGTCTTTCTCAAACTGGATACGGCCATCGGCATCGTACAGGTTGAGCATTGCGTTCAGCGCGTGATAATCCAGCCCTACGCCATTGAGTGTGTCTGTTGTTGCCAAAATTTGGATACTCCCGCTTTGACATTAGCGACATCGTCGGGTGTTCCCATGAGCTCGAAGCGGTACAGATAGGGAACCTGGCATTTTTGCGCAATGATGTCGCCCGCGAGGCAAAACCCCTCGCCGAAATTACGGTTACCCGCTGCGATCACACCACGAATGCCACGACGATTAGCTTCATCGTTAAGAAACTGTATGACTTGTCTGGGCACGGAACCACGCGCACTGCCGCCGCCATAGCTGGGCACCACGAGAATATAAGGGTGTTCAACATGCAACGTCTGCCCGAGATCAACCGGTATACGGCGAGCGGGCAGACCCAGACGAGCAATGAATTTGTGCGTGTTTTCCGACTGGCTCGAAAAATAGACCAGTGGGAACATCGCGTTACGCCCCGACAGCGGCTAGCTGGCGCAGGTTCGCAATTTTGTCCGGACGGAAGCCGCTCCAGTGATCGTCATTCGCCATGACCACCGGTACCTGACGGTAACCAAGGGATTTCAGGCTGTCGATATGTTCTGGTTGGGTGTCCAGGTTGATGAGATCGTAGTTGATACCATTACGATCCATGGCATTTTTCGTGGCATTACACTGGACGCAATTGTTCTTGGTGTAAATAATAATGCGCATGATTCGTATTTTCCTTTGGGTCGCGATTAAACAGCACTTAAGCGAAGCAAAAGGGTTGACTTTTTCGCTTCGTTCCGGGTGTTGCCTAGTGTCTGGTTGATGAAGTGAATACTAGATGTAGTATTTAAAGACGTCAACACACCAGATATAGGGTTTTTAGCTTAGCTGAGACACTAGGCGGGAAAGACCAGGAATCATGCGGCCTTGGCTGATAGCAAGAGAAAAAAAAATATTTTTACCGCGAAACACGTTTTGAAAAGACTGTCGAAACCCTGCGCAAAAGACAAAAAGAAGCCCCACACGAGGTGAGGCTTTTCTTAGTCGAAATCAGTTAGCGGCGCGACACCAACAGGGCACCGATCACTAAACCGACCGCAGCGCCAATACCAACGCCATACCAGGGTTTGTCATGCACGTAAGCATCTACCTGGTAACCGGCGTCGCGCGCCGCCTGGCCAACGCGACCATTGCCGCTGAGCTTAGCGCGGGTGCGTTTTAGCAGCGCTTCTGCCGAGCTGCGGGCATTGCTGACCTCATCTTTCGCTTCGCTGCCGTAGGATTTCAGCAGTGATTCCAGCGTATCGGCCAGCTCATTCACGTCCTGGTTGATATCAACATCATCAATTTTTGGTGTTTTGTTGAACATTTTTTCGCTCCCTTTGATTTTAAACGCAATACTGAGTGTAGTAGAGGAAACGGGAAACGCTTCGGTGGGCAGCGGTTTAGGGATAATTCCGAATGCCCCCGGCAGCCCGGCTGTTGTAAGGTTGCGGGGCTTGAGAACAGAGGAGTGAGCATGTATTTACGACCGGATGAAGTGGCGCGTGTATTGGAGAAGGCGGGGTTTGAGGTGGATGTGGTTACCGCAAAAACCTATGGCTACCGCCGTGGCAACAGCTATGTGTATGTGAACCGTGAAGCGCGGTTAGGCAGAACGGCGCTGGTGATCCACCCGACCCTGAAAGAGAAAAGCCAGGTCTTTGCCGAACCGGCTTCCGAAATGAAAACCTGCGACCACTATACGCAATTCCCGCTTTATCTGACCGGAGAGAGCCACGAGCATTATGGCATCCCGCACGGTTTCAGCTCCCGCATGGCTTTGGAGCGTTATCTGCAAGGCGTATTTAGCGAGTAATCCCGCCCTGCTACATGGGGCGAGGCCAGCGTTGTGTATCTGACGTTGCAATTCTTCGAATCGCAGCGTATAAACCTGTGTCCATATAGATGTACAGACGTCCATATGGAATCTTATGACGCAACCAACGCAAACTTCAGAAACCCCATTCAAACGGACCATGAAAGTCCGCCATCTGGTGATGCTCTCACTAGGCGGCGTGATTGGCACCGGGCTGTTCTTTAACACCGGCTACATCATCTCTACTACCGGGGCCGCCGGGACGCTGCTGGCTTACCTCATCGGCGCGTTAGTGGTATGGCTGGTGATGGTGTGCCTGGGCGAACTGTCCGTCGCGATGCCGGAGACCGGCGCATTCCATGTTTATGCGGCCCGCTATCTCAGCCCCGCGACTGGCTACACCGTCGCCTGGCTCTATTGGTTAACCTGGACTGTCGCGCTGGGTTCCAGTTTCACCGCCGCCGGATTTTGTATGCAGTACTGGTTCCCGCAGGTGCCGGTCTGGATCTGGTGTCTGGTGTTCTGCCTGGCCATCTATCTGCTGAATACCATTTCTACCCGTTTCTTTGCCGAAGGCGAATTTTGGTTCTCCATCGTTAAAGTGGTGACGGTGGTGGCGTTTATTCTGCTGGGTGCGGCGGCCATCTTTGGCTTTATTCCCATGAAAGACGGCAGTGCGGCACCGGGATTAAGCAATCTCACCGCACATGGCTGGCTCCCGCACGGTATTCTGCCGATTATCATGACCATGGTGGCGGTGAACTTTGCTTTCTCCGGCACCGAATTGATCGGTATTGCCGCAGGTGAAACCGAGAATCCGCAGCGCGTGCTGCCGCTGGCGATCCGCACCACCGTTGCGCGCCTGATTATCTTCTTTGTTGGCACCGTGCTGGTGCTGGCGGCGCTGATTCCGATGGACCAGGCGGGCATCGTTAAAAGCCCATTTGTGATGGTGTTTGAGAAAATCGGCATTCCTTGGGCGGCAGATATCATTAACTTCGTGATTCTGACGGCGATCCTCTCGGCCGCCAACTCCGGGCTGTACGCGTCAGGCAGAATGCTGTGGTCGCTGGCGAATGAAAATACCCTGCCGCGCTGCTTTGCCCGGGTCAATAAACGCGGTGTTCCGATGCTGGCGCTGACCGTGAGCATGCTAGGTGGCGTGTTGGCGCTGCTCTCCAGCGTTATCGCGCCGGATACGGTATTTGTGGCCTTGTCTGCAATTTCAGGGTTTGCGGTGGTGGCGGTCTGGTTGAGCATCTGTGCGTCGCACTACATGTTCCGTCGCCGTCATTTGCAAGAGGGGAAAGGGCTGGAGGAGCTGGTTTATCGTGCGCCGCTCTACCCACTGACGCCGATTCTGGGCTTCATCCTCTGCCTGGTGGCCTGTGCCGGACTGGCATTCGATCCCTCACAGCGCATTGCGTTGTGGTGTGGCATCCCGTTTGTCCTGCTGTGCTATGCCGCTTATCACCTGACCCATAAGCGCCTCGCCGCCGCAGAAGCTGAAAGCTAAACCAAAAAAATGCCCCGGTTTTTCCCGGGGCATTAGACGTTAGCGAGCGTTAGCTTTTTTGCGGCACCTCTGGCAGCGCAAAGGCATACACTTCATCACCGCTGCGTGAACGCAGCTCACCGTGACCCCCTACCGCAATCACAATGTACTCTTTACCGTCTTTGCCCATAAAGACGGACGGGGTAGCCTGTGCTCCGGCAGGCAAGCGCGCCTGGTACAGCAGTTTACCGGTGGCGGACTCATAGACGCGCAGGTACTGGTCAATGGTAGCGCCAATGATAAACAGGCCGCTGCGCGTAGCAACACCACCGCCGAGACTCATCATGCCAGTCTGCATTGGCAGGTTATAAGGAATACCTGCGGGGCCCATATCGCGGGTGGTACCGAACTTCTGTGACCAGACTTGTTTGCCGGTTTCGAGATCGATAGCCGTCAATGTACCAAACGGCGGTGGAGTACAAGGCACTTCCGCCGGGTTGAGCCATGCGGTGATCTGCTCGACGTACGGCTGACCATAAGCCGCCGCAATGCCGTCTTTCAGGCCGCGTGGTGCGTTGTCTGTGTAGTCGGTAACCGGTTCGACCAGGCCACGTTTTTCTGCTTCGGCGCGTGGGATCAACCGGTTAGAGAAGGCCACATAGGTTGCCGGTGCAATAAAAAGATGACGCTTCAGGTCAATGGTCCCACCGGACCAGTCCGTCACGCCGTCATTGGCGGGCATACCCAGTGCGCCTTTCACGGAAGGTGCGGTGAATTGTCCCTGGTAGTCATGCTGGGCGAAATCGATACGGCACCAGAGTTGGTCGAACATCGTGCCACCCCAGACATCGGTAGCTTTCAGATGAGGTGGACCCATTGAGGCCAAACCGGCGCTATAAGGCTGCGTTGGAGAGAGCCAGTCAGACTGCTCGCCGCTCACCGGCACTTTACGCTCTTCAATCGGGAATACCGGCTTACCGGTCAGGCGGTTAAGGACAAACAGCTCACCGCGCTTGGTGGTTTGTACCAGCGCTGGAATGGTGCCGGTTCCCGTTTTGGATGGCAGATCAACCAGGGATGGGCCAACCGGAACATCCAAATCCCAGACATCATGGTGCGTAGTCTGGAAGGCCCAGACCTGCTTACCGGTATCAAGATTTAAAGCCACAACGGAACTGTTGATCTGATTATCTACCGGACGGCGCGTTTTACCCCAGTAGTCAGGTGTTGCATTGCCGGTTGGGATGTAGACCAGATTATTTTTCACATCGGCGGTGTAAGTCCCCCAGGCGTTTGGCGTACCGCGTGTGAATTGATCGCCAGGTTGCAGTTTCTCATTAGGATCTTTGCGTGCGGCATCCCATGACCAGACCAGTTGGCCGCTGACCGCATCCCAGGCACGAACCACGCCAGATGGCTCATCCAGTGCCCGGTTATCATCGACCGTTGCGCCCTCGATAATCAGGTTTTTCACCACCAGTGGCGCAGAGGTCGGGGTGTAGAAGCCCGGCTGAACCACGCCCATTCCTTCTTTCATATCGATAAAACCGTTGTGACCAAAATCGGTGCAGCGCTCGCCTGTTTTGGCATCCACGGCCATGATACGACCATCAAGTACCGGGCTAATAATGCGGGTTGCACAGGTCTGGCTGCCATCGGCGGCATGGTAGCCAGAATCGGCGGGTGCCTGCCACAAAGAGACGCCACGGCAGTTCATAAAGGTGTTGTGCGACAGATCGGCCTGGGGATCGTTTTCCCACAGGCGTTTGCCCGTTTGGGCATCCAGCGCCTGCACGCGGCCGCGTGGGGTACAGAGGTAAAGCACATTATCAACGTGCAGTGGCGTCGCTTCAAAGGCGAAGAAAATTCCTTTGTCTTTCGCCACCTGAGGCAGCACATCGCCGGTGGTGTAGTGCCACGCCACTTTCAAATCTTTCACGTTGCTGGCGTTAAGCTGCTCAAACGGCACATAGCGGTCGGCAGCATGGGTACCACCGTAGGAGTGCCACTGGCTGTTATCTTCACCATCTGGTGAGGCATCTGGCGCGTTACGATCGGCAACCCCGGTCTCTTCGACAACCGGGTCGCTGCGGTGCAGACCCCAGTAAAGGGTTCCGGCGACAATCACCAGCGCGACAACGGCCACCACAGAGCGATTGCCAGAACTCAGCGGGCCGGGTTCAGTGATTTCGCCTTTACCCCGCAGTCCACGTCGAACCCAGGGGGTAACCAGCCATGCACCCAGGAAGACAATAACGTCGAAGCGCGGCAGTAATTTCCAGCCATTGAAGCCGACTTCATACAGCGCCCAAATCACGGTATAAATCGTTAGCGCAGCATATACCCATAGCGCCAGCCGTTTACCAAGAGCCAGCAATATCCCTGTTACAAGCAAAGCAATTCCGGCGATCAAGTAGTAGGTGGTATCACCCAGCCCCACCAGTTTTCCCCCGGCAAAGATTAAGGCTAAACCAATTAATGCATAGACTATTCCGCTAATAACGGGCCGTGCCGTTATAAAGCTGTACTTAGACATGATATTTCCTTACCTCAATATGATAATAAGCGACAAAAAAATAATGAAAATCATAGGGTTATTTTGTTTGTGTCGCTGGTTTTATCAGCGTTTGTAACGCCTTGTTTTTTAATGAAATCGGATGATTTGAGTTGCACTGCACGTCCTGACGAATATTCAGGGCGATAAATATCCTCCTTAATAAAAAGGTTTATTTTTCTGAACGAGAATCAGTAATGTTTATTTACACCCATGCGTTTTCTACGGTTATTATTTCCTTTTCATCGTTAAAGATGAAAGTCATTCCGATGAAGCGCAGGGCGTGTAGTAGCCGACGAGAAAAAAATATCTGAAACAGGAATCATTATCAATAACACCCGGCTACATTTCGAATAAAAATTTCACAAAAATGTATAAATGATGGGAATGCATCAAGAAATCCATAAATGAACCTATTGGTTCGTTTTTTATTGAAATTATTTTCTTTATAAATCAGGACACAATCGTTGAAGGGAAATATGTACAACAGAAGGGATTCCCTCCAGATGGAGGGAATATTTCATCAGGCGATCAGTTCGCCGACGATTCGGCCTTTATCCATGCGCACCGCCCGGTCGCACATGTGATCGATAACATCGGGATCGTGGCTCACCAGCACCATTGTCAGGCCATCCTGCTGTTTAAGATCGTTCAGCAGGTTCAGGATCTCCGCCTGCACCGACATATCCAGCGCGGACGTGGGTTCATCCAGCAGCAGGATTTTCGGTTCCAGCAGTAGCGCACGCACAATGGCAACACGCTGACGCTGTCCACCCGAAAGCTGGTGCGGATAGCGGTCTGCCAACGCCGGATCAAGCCCCACATGGCGAAAGCCCTGCTCAATACGGTCATCAATGTTGTCACGACGCAGTATTTTTAACGGTTCAGCCAGCGTGCGGCGCAGGCGATGACGTGGGTGCAGTGACGCGTAAGGGTCCTGGAACACCATCTGCACGTCACGACGCAATGCACCGGTAAACGGTTTTCCTGGCGTCACCTGACAGCCTGCCAGGGCCATTTCACCCTGCCAGTGTGGATTCAAACCGGCCATCACCCACAGCAGTGAAGACTTACCGCAGCCAGAAGGGCCGACCAGACCAAAGCACTCTCCGGCCTGCACATTGAGATCGACATCATGCACCACGGTGCGCAGCTCGTAGCCCTGCTTATGGGCCACGTTGAGGTGGTTGAGCTTAATCACGCATAGCCTCCAGAGCAGCGCGGTCCAGCACCGGCAGCACCTGGCCATGCGTGGCTTTGCTCGGGCGGCAGGACCACAGCGTTTTGGTGTAAGGATGGGTAGCGCGTGACAGATCGGCGGCGGGCAGCGTATCCAGCAGCTGGCCCTTGTACATCACCATCACCCGCTCACAGTGCTCTGAAACCTGTTGAAGATCGTGGCTAATCAACAGCAGCCCCATGTTTCTGTCTTCCACCAGTTGGCGGATCAGACCTAACACCTGATCGCGCATCGCATGGTCAAGTGCGGACGTGGGCTCATCGGCAATCAGCAGCTCAGGATCGGTGATCAACGCCATTGCCAGCATCACGCGCTGGCCCATGCCGCCGGAAAGCTGGTGCGGATAGCGCTGCATCAACGTGCGTGGATCGGGCAGGCCGACCGCGTTGAGCATTTCGCAGACTTTCTCTTTCCGCTCCGCCCGGCCGAGCTTGCGATGCAGCTTCAGCGGCTCCTCCACCTGCCAGCCAATGGTGCGCGCGGGATTCAGAGCATACTTTGGATCTTGCATCACCATGGCCACGCGATGACCGCGAATGGCACTCCACTCGCGCTCCTGTAGCTGTAACGCATTCGCACCGACAACCTGCAACTGCTGCGCCTGCACCTGAAGCGCAGGGGAGAGCAGGCCCATCAGCGTGCGGGCGGTCAGGGATTTACCGGAGCCGGATTCACCAACCAGCGCCACGCGTTCACGGCCAATAGAAAAACTGATGTGATCCACCAGCAGCGCATCGTCGCTGCGGATCGCCAGCTTATCGACATGTATAAGATTATTTTGCATTGCGCGTATCCAGGCGGTCACGCAGACCGTCACCCGTCAGGTTAAACGCCAGGCTGGCAAGCAGAATGGCAGCACCTGGCGCTGCGGCTACCCACCACTGGTCGAAAATCACTTTACTGCCTTCGGCAACCATAGAACCCCACTCAGCCGTCGGCGGTTGCACGCCCATGCCGAGGAAGCCCAGGCCCGCCGCCGCGAGAATAATCCCGCCAAGGCTCAGTGCGGCACGCACCACCGCGGTTGGCAGGCACAGCGGTAAAATATGCCCTGCCATTAAGCGCAGGCCATTGATTCCCTGCATCCGCGCGGCGGCCAGATAGTCACTGCGGCGCAGCGCCAGCGTCTCTGCACGCGCCTGGCGAGCAAACGGCGGCCAACTGGTCAGCGCGAGGGCGAGGGCACCGTTCATGAGGCCGGGGCCAAGAATCGCGACCAGCGCCAGTGCAATCACCAGGTTAGGCAGCGACAGGAAGATATCCGTGATACGCATCAAGATGCGCTCGGTCCAGCCGCCAACATAACCGGCGGTGATGCCGATCAGCAGGCCCACCGGAATGGTCAGGATCAGAATCAGCGCCACCAGCAGCAGCGTAGGACGCACGCCGTAGATCACGCGGGAGAGCAAATCACGGCCAAATCCGTCAGTACCAAACCAGTGCGTGGCATCGGGTGGCATCAGACGCAGGTTCATGGTTTGCAGATTAGGATCAAATGGCGCGAGCAGCGGGGCGAACAGCGCCATCAGAATCAGCAGCACCACCAGCGTCAGACCAATGCTGAGCGAAGTGATGCGCGCTTTACGCCGCTTTGGGCGCACTGTTTCCAGTTCAGAGAGTTGTTGTGTCATCGCGTTCTCGGATCGGTTAACCAGGTCAGGGCATCGGCCAGCGCATTAATCAGAATAAAGCAGCCGCCAATCAGCAGCGTGGCCCCCAGAATCGCCGGAACATCGCCGGAAAACAGGGCATTGGTCATGTAGCGCCCCACGCCAGGCCAGGCAAATACCGTTTCGGTTAATACCGAGCCCTCTAACAACGTGGCGTAAGAGAGAGCAATCACGGTGATCAGCGTACCCAGTACGTTAGGGAAAATATGACGCAACAGAATACGTGTACGCCCGGCCCCTTTCGCACGTGCCAGCACCACATACTCTTTACTGCTCTCTTCTAAAAGAGCGGCACGCAACAGGCGAGTAATCCCCGCCATCGCCAGCAGGCCGAGGATCACCACCGGTAACCATAAATGGGCAATCGCATTGCGGAACATTTCGGGATCGCCGGAGAGTAAGCTGTCGATCAACACAAAGCCGGTTTTCGGTTCCAGCGTGTAGATCCAGATATCATCCAGCCTGCCAGGCCCGGCAGACCAGTGCAGCACCGCATAGAACAGCAGCAGCCCCAACAGCCCGAGCCAGAAGACCGGCACCGAATAGCCGAGCAGGGAGATAAGCCTGGCGAGGTTATCCATCCAGCTACCGGGTTTCCACGCCGCCAGCAGGGCCAACAGCACGCCAAAAAAGGCGGCAAACAGCATGGCACAAGACGCCAGCTCAATGGTGGCCGGGAAGGTGCGCAGCAAGTCCTGGCTCACCGGCTGATTGGTCAGACGTGAGATGCCTAAATCACCGTGGGCGAGATGGCTGATGTAGTGCCAGAACTGCATTAACACCGGCTGATCCAGCCCGAGATCGTGCCGCACCTGGGCGTAGGTCGCTTCGCTGGCGTGATCGCCTGCGATCTGCTGCACCGGATCGATCGGCGAGAAGTGCGACAGCATAAACGTAAAGGCCAGCAACCCCAGCAGGGTGACCAGCAAAGAGAGCAGGCTGGTGGCGATGCGCCCCAGCCGATGACCGAAAAGCCGGGCGGACCCGGCGTTAGCAACTGCCATTACTTAGTGACCTGTGAGTAATAAACCATATCCGGGTTAATACCCTGCTCGTAGCCCTTCAGATTGCTGCGTAGGGCAATCAGGTTGCGTGCCTGGAGGCCAATTACATACGGTGAGCTCTTCAACACTTCACGCTGCATGGCTTGATACAGCACCACGCGCTTCGCCGGATCGCTCTCTGCCGTGGCTGCCAGCGTCTGTTTGCTCAACTGCGGAATGTGCCAGTCAGAGCGGTAGGCAATGGTTTTGCTGCCATCTTCCGGGTTATAGGCGAAGGACGCGGCGTTGGTATTCGGGTCAAAGTAGTCTGCACCCCAGGCATTCAGGGTCGCCTGATACTTGTGTGCTTTGACGTTGGTGGAGACTTCGGTGCTGATACCCGGTTCAATCACCACCTTCACACCACCTTTCGCAAAGCTCCCTTGCAACGCCTGCGCGATGTCCAGATACGGAGGCTGGTTGCTGGTGGAGAGGGTAAAGGTCACGTTGGTCAGACCGGCCTTCTGCAAAATCGCTTTGGCTTTTTCCGGATCGTACTTATATGGCGTGTCATTCAGCGCGCCAGGGAAGCCCTTCGGTAAGAAGGTCTGGTGTACATCAAACTGGCCTTTTAACAACTGTGTGGCAATGCCTTGATAGTCGAACAGATAGCGTGAAGCTTCCCACAATGCCGGGTTTTTCAGCACATCATTGGCACCGACATTGAACTGAATGTAGTAGAGCGAAGCCATCGGGTAAGCGGCGGTGGTGACGTCGTTTTTGCCTTTCAGCGCCGCAATCTGGTCTGCGCCCAGGTTACGTGCGATATCGGCATCCCCTTGCTCCAGCAGCAGGCGACGCGTGGCCGGTTCCGGTACGTTTTTGATCATCACATTTTTCAGCTGCGGCGCACCGGCGGGTGACGTCGGGTTCGCCGTCAGCAGTAACACTTCATGCAGCTTAGCGAGGCGAATTTGGTAAGGACCACTGCCCGCCGAATGGGTGGCAAGCCAGCCGTTGCCGAAGTCGCCATTTTTCGCATTGGCAGAGACGGTCTTCTCATCAACGATAGAAGAGACCGGGGCCGACAGCAGGCTCAGCACATACGCCGGGCTGACGTTGGCGCTCCAGCTGATCTCTACGTGGTCATCATCCACTTTCTTGAGGTAGCTATCGACGTTCTCTTTATTCCAGCCCAGTTGGGTCAGGATAAAGGAGGGATCGAGGTTCAGTTTCACCACGCGGCCGAGTGAGAAGATCACATCTTCCGGACGCAGTGGGTTACCGGAAGCAAACTTCGCATCTTTACGCAGTGCAAACGTCAGGCTGCGGTTGTCTTTGCCCGCCTGCCAGCTGGTGGCGAGTGTCGGTTCCAGCTTGATCGGATCTTTTGGATTGGACTGTACCAGGCGCTGATAGATGTTAGTGAAAGCTTGTACGCTGGTGAGTTCAAACCCTTTAGCCGGGTCGAAGCTGTCTGCATCATCAATGGACTGGGCGATCACCAGCGTGTCTTTAGGTGTAGCGGCCTGAGCTGCAAAAGCGGCAGCTAACGTCAGTGCCAGCAGGGAAAGTGTTGTTTTTTTCATGGGAAATCCTTGCTTTAAGAGTTACCGCGAGTGTACGTAAGGGCTGTAAACAAGAATAGTCAATTGTAGAGAAACGTTATGCATAAAATGGATAAGCATTGTCATTTTGGTTATAAGGGAAAAAAGCGCCAGCTTAAGGCAGCCGATGGGCAATTCTGACAACGAAAAGTAAACAACAAAGATTGAGTTAAAAATATACTTTACTTTGGTTACTACCTTCCTATAATTACCGGCAATTACACATCAGGAGAATTCAGTTGGACAGTCACCCCTTATTTAAAAACATTAAGGCAAGCTGAAGCACTGATCTCTCTTTGCTGCTTGCCGACCTGGCGGGTAGCAATCCTCAAATTGACGATTGTCTCCCTTTAGTATGCTTATATGACTAATGAGATATCGTTATCATGATTCTATTCCTGTACGCCCTGTTTCCTCCGCCCTTGAATTAAAAGGGTTTTATCCGATCGCGGATGGTTAATGCACTGTTCATTCTTCTTTTCACAAATGAGGAATGCATAACGCTGTCTGCTTTCAAATTTTAATTATGGTCTCCATTTCATTGCTGTAATGAAAGGGCTAGCCATGCTTATTTTTTTTAACTGATGACTTTCAGTTAATTATATCCGTTTCCTGGTGATTTTTTTAACCAGGGGGAATCAACGCATTTTAAATCTGGAGAATGTCAAATGACTGACATGAAAATTGAAACCCAGAAAAAACAACTCAAAGATATCAACGCCTCCAGCCGTCGGGTGAAAAAAGTCTTACCCATTGACGCTGAAGCGCAGGCGACCCTTGAGCAAACTTTCCAACGTCTGCACAGCAGCCCTGCGGGTCTGAGCGCCAGCGAAGCGGAAGCGCGCCTGCAAATCTATGGTGAAAACGCCGTAGCACATGAACGCGCACCCCATGCCATCGTTCAGCTGCTGGGGGCATTTAATAATCCGTTCATCTATGTGTTGCTGGCGCTGGCGCTGGTCAGCTTCACCACTGATTTCTGGCTGCCTCTGCGCCGGGGTGAAGAGACCGATTTAACCGGTGTCACCATCATTTTGACCATGGTAACGCTGAGTGGCCTGCTGCGCTTCTGGCAGGAGTTTCGTACCAACAAGGCGGCGTTGGCACTGCGTTCCATGGTGCAAACTACCGTCACTGTGCTGCGCTCTCCGCGCGCAAACAGCGAGCCTCAGCAACAGGAAGTGCCGATCGAAACGCTGGTGCCAGGCGATGTGATCTGCCTTTCCGCCGGGGATCTGATCCCGGCGGATGTGCGGTTGATCCGATCTCGCGATCTGTTTATCAGCCAGGCCATTTTAAGTGGAGAAGCGCTGCCGGTAGAGAAAACCGATCTCAGCGGTACATCCGACAGCCAGGCGGGCAGCAGCGCAACTTTGCCCTTGCTGGATCGCGGTAACGTCTGCCTGATGGGCACCAACGTTGCCAGCGGCACGGCGCAGGCGGTTGTGATTGCCACTGGCGCTGAAACCTGGTTTGGTTCACTGGCCAAAACCTTGGTCGGCAGCCGGACACAAACCGCCTTTGACCGGGGTGTAAATAGCGTGAGCTGGTTGCTGATCCGCTTCATGCTGGTGATGGTGCCCGTGGTGTTGCTGATCAACGGCTTTAGCAAAGGCGACTGGATGGATGCCACGCTGTTTGCTCTGGCGGTGGCGGTGGGCTTAACCCCAGAAATGCTGCCCATGATTGTCAGTGCGAATCTGGCGAAAGGGGCGATTGCCATGTCCCGGCGCAGAGTGATTGTGAAACGCCTGAACGCGATCCAGAACTTTGGCGCGATGGACATTCTGTGTACCGACAAAACCGGTACGCTGACTCAGGACAACATTATTCTGGCTCAGCATCTGGATAGCCGGGGTACCGACAGCGGCAGAGTGCTGCGCGATGCCTGGCTGAACAGCTACCACCAGAGCGGCAGCCGTAACCTGATGGATCGTGCCATTTTGCGCTTTGCGGAACAGCAACTGAGCACACAAGTGGCGCAGCGCTTTACCAAAGTGGACGAACTGCCGTTTGATTTTATTCGCCGTCGCGTCTCTGTGGTGGTGCAGGATCAACGTGATGACAGCCAGCGTCTGATCTGTAAAGGTGCGGTAGAAGAGATGATGGAGCAGGCGGTTGCGGTACGTGAAGGCAACGATATCATCGCGCTGACCGATGTCCGCCGTGAAGAGATTATCGCGCTGTCAGAACGTTTTAATCAGCAAGGGTTCCGCGTGCTGCTGCTTGCGACCCGTGAGCTGGGGCCAGCCGGGTTGCAACAGCCGCTGCACAGCAGCGATGAGCGCGATTTTGTGATTGAAGGCCTGCTGACCTTCCTCGATCCACCGAAAGAGAGTGCGAATCGGGCCATTAAGGCGCTGCATGAAAACGGCGTGGCGGTGAAAGTGCTGACCGGTGATAACCCGATTGTGACCGCGCGGGTGTGCCAGGAAGTAGGTATTGATAGCAGCGAAGTCCTGACCGGCCCAGAAATTGAACGCATGGATGATGAGGCGCTCCAGATCGCCGCAGAACGTTGCACCGTGTTTGCCAAACTGACACCGCAACAGAAATCCCGCATTCTCAATATGTTGCAGAAAAATGGTCATACCGTCGGGTTCCTCGGTGATGGCATCAATGACTCACCCGCACTGCGTGAAGCGGACGTTGGGATTTCCGTTGATAGCGCGGCGGATATCGCCAAAGAGTCATCTGACATTATCCTGCTGGAAAAAGACCTGATGGTGCTGGAAGAGGGGGTAATAAAAGGGCGTGAGACTTTCGGCAACATCATCAAATACCTCAACATGACCGCCAGTTCGAATTTTGGCAACGTGTTCTCGGTGTTGGTGTCCAGTGCGTTTATTCCCTTTTTACCGATGCTGGCGATTCACTTACTGATTCAGAACCTGCTGTACGATATCTCCCAACTGGCGCTGCCATGGGACAAAATGGACAAGGAGTTTTTACGTAAACCACGTAAATGGGATGCGGGTAATATCAAACGCTTCATGCTGTGGATTGGGCCAACCTCATCCATCTTTGATATCACCACCTTCGCGCTGATGTGGTATGTGTTCCACGCCAATACTCCGGCGGTTCAGGGACTGTTCCAGTCCGGCTGGTTTATTGAAGGGTTACTGTCACAGACGTTGGTTGTGCATATGCTGCGTACGCAAAAGATTCCGTTTATTCAGAGTCGTGCGGCGCTGCCAGTGATGTTAACCACAATCTGTATTATGGCGATTGGCATCGGCCTGCCTTTCTCTCCGCTGGGGAGCCTGGTGGGATTACAGCCACTGCCATGGGAATATTTCCCCTGGTTAGTCGCTACCCTGTTCAGCTACTGCGTGGTGGCTCAGGGCATGAAAATGCTCTACGTCAAACGCTTTGGCCAGTGGTTCTGAGGAGGCACGTATGCAGACAGATGAAAACAAAGTGTGCCAGCTCTGCCTTGGGCTGAGCGGGATCCTGATTGCAATATCGGGGATCTGCATGTTGTTGACGTAGGAGAATGCTATGCGTAAATCTTCTCTGAAACCGGTATTTGGCTCAATGGTGTTACTGCTGGTGATATTGGTGATCCTCACCGTGGTCATTCGGTAATGTCAGGCCCGCAGCGCGCTCAGGCTGCGGGCCTGGTTTTTTCACCCTTGCCGGTTCCACGGCAACCTTCCTAACAGACGAGCCATGCCACACCAGCCGGTCACGCCCGCAAAAATCTGTCCTGCTCCAATCAGCGAAGGCAGAAAATAGAAATAATACGAAAAGGCTGAACCCAGCAACACACCGGCCATGATCATAAAGCCGGTCAGCATCTGCACCTGGCGGGTGAGCGGCAGCGGTAATGAGGGATTGAATACCGTGATGAATTGCGCTTTTTTCCAGCCGTTTAACCCATTTTTCAACATGCAGACTTCCGCGCCCTGCGCCATAACCTTGAGCCGTGCAGCCAGCGCAGCGGTCCGTTGCCCGGTCTGGCAGTAAAACACCACCTGTTTACCCACCAGCGGCAGATGCGACAACACACCGCTTTCACTGCAAGGAAACGGCAATGAAAGTGCGCCCTGAATATGTTCCAGTTGCCAGGCATCGGTATCGCGAATATCAATCAGTAGCGCCCCTTGATTAAGTAACGGTTGAATCTCAAGTGGGGTGAGGATTTTCATGGCGAATTCCAGCGGGAAGGTAAATGGACGCGGCAGGGTAGCGGGATAAAACGCGCACAAACACAAGACCAGGCTTGTTTGTGGGTTGCGGGTATTTTCCGTCTGTAGCTATCTAAAGTCCGATTTATGCATTACCGGGCAAAGGGATAGCTGCAACCGGGCTTTTTTACTACTCTCCGGCGAGACGGAATACACGTTCATGGATTCGATATGATTAGAAAACTGCTCGCGCTGGGCTTACCGCTGGCTATCGGCTTTATCTCGCAAACCACCATCTCCTTCACGGATGCCATGCTGATTTCCCGACTGGGTAATCAGGACCTTTCCGGCGCAACCCTCGGCATCAGCCTGTTTAGCCTGGTGATGCTGATGGGGATTGGCATTCTTCTGGCCTTTGGGCCGCACATGGCCCGGGCGTTCCGGCAGGATGACTTCGCGCGGCTAAGAAAATGGTTTGCGCAGGGGATTTGGCTGGCGCTGATCCTTGGGGTGGTGGGGATGGCGACTCTGTACAATACCGGGCGCATTCTGACCCTGTTTAACGTCAGTGACGATCTGGCGCAAATCGCCCAGCAGTACAACCAGGGGGCTGCGCCGGGCATCGTGTTCCTGTTTTTGTTTGTACACAGCCGCTGCCTGATGTCCTCGGTGGGTAAACCGGGCTATTTGACGATTATCATGTTGCTGACGGTGCCGGTGAATTTTCTCGTGGCGTATGTGGCGATCCTGGGGTTCAACCACACGGGTGGCGCGGGGGTATTGGGTGGGGGACTCTCCAGCTCGCTGATCCGGGCGGTATTGCTGATCTCGGCGGTTTGTTTACTGACGCGTGGGCGTCCGTTTCGCCATCTTTCTCTTACCCTGCGACCCGGGCGGCTGGACTGGCAAGCGATACGCACCGTCCTGGCCGCCGGGTTGCCGATGGGAGTGCGAATTGCGCTTAGTGAAGGCTTCCTGCCCGCAGCCGCGTTTTTGATTGCTGGATTTGGGCTGGAAGCCACCACGGTTCATAGCTTTGCACTGCGCACCGAATCGTTAATTACCGTGTTTACCATCGGCTTATCGGGTGCCGCAGGAACGCTGGCGGCATGGTGCGCAGCAGAAAATGACTGGGTCGGGTTGCGCCGACTGCGCTACGGACTCCTGATCGTCGCTTTCGGCTATGTCTTGCTGGTAGGTGGGGCGATTGCCTTGTTCTACCCGCAGATTCAACGCGATATCTACGATGTGACGGATGCGCACATCATCACCATGATGTGGAATCTTTTACCGCTGCTCTTAATCGCTTTCCTGTTCAACACCCTTGGTAGTTGCTACAACGGTTTCCTGGTCGGCATGATGGATACACGCTGGCCGACGCTGGTGGTGATTGGCAGCTACTGGGTGATTGGTTTAGGCGGGGGTTTTATGGTGGCACGCTATTTTCACGCGGGTTTTTACAGCTACTGGATCGCGCTGGGGGTCAGTAACCTGATTATTGCGGCCTATAACTTCTACCGCACCGGTGTCCATGTTCAGCGGATGGTGCGGGAGAGGTTACACGAGCCACAGCCCGCAGTGAGCGGCTGACACGGCTTTCGGACATGCCGGTCAAGGGACTTCCTTGTTTCCGGGGAATGTGCAGACAGTTTAGCGGATTTGGTGCGATGCGTTGAGGAAACGTCGGGGCAGGGGATTTACATTCCATGCAAGCAGCCAATATCTGGCTGCTTTGAACAGTGGCGAGATTTACTCTTCGTCGCGCTCTTTGGCGGCACGCTGACGTTCGTAATGTTCATCTTCTGCGGCAATGATTTCATCCAGCAGCGAGCCCATATCAACATCATGCAGCTCTTCAACAAACATCCCGGTCAGCACCGTTTCTGGGGTGAGCTTACCTTCTTCGTATAACAGCCAGATCTCTTTTGCATAGCGAGTTTGCAGCAACTGCGGGGCAAACTGGCCGTAATAGGCGGTGATGTTATTCACATCACGTTCGAACATCGACTCAGCATGGTTGTTCGCCGCCGCATCCACCGCCTGCGGCAGGTCGATAATCACCGGGCCTTCCGCATCCAGCAGTACGTTAAACTCTGACAGGTCGCCATGCACAATCCCGGCGCACAACATGCGCACGATATTGCGGATCATGGTGTGGAAATCAGCCACCGCATCGGCTTCGGACAAGGTGACATCGCTGAGGCGTGGAGCCACAGCCCCATCAGCATCCGTGACCAGTTCCATTAACAGCACACCATCAATACACAGGTAGGGCTCAGGCACGCGGACGCCCGCTTTGGCCAGACGGAACAGTGCTTCGACTTCCGCCGTCTGCCACTCTTCTTCCTGCTGCTTGCGGCCAAATTTAGAGCCTTTCTGCATCGCGCGCGCGTTACGTGAGTTGCGCACTTTGCGCCCTTCCTGATACTGCACCGCCTGCTTAAAGCTGCGCTGCGTCGCTTCCTTGTACACTTTGGCACACTGGATTTTGTCGCCGCACAGCACGGTGTAAACGTCCGCTTCTTTGCCGCTTTTCAGCCGCTGAAGCACGTTATCGATCAGGCCATCATCGACCAGAGGTTGGATTCGGTTTGGGATTTTCATGCGGCTTTATACCTCATTTAAGCCACTTTTCGTATCACTAAAACAGCCTGTGTGCTGCTCAGTGTAAAACTGTGTTGCCATCGTTGAATTTCCTCCCGTTGCTGGAGAAGACATTACTGATCTACAAGGGTTTGGGCAATGGTGTAGATCATCTGTGGCGGTAATTTGTGGTGGTTTAGGATTTCATACCGATGAGCGATGGCGGTGAACCGGCTCAATGCGTGTGCCTGAGTCTTCAGGCAACGTGGGTCACGGCTTTTCCGCGCAAAGTTCTAACACCATCACGGTGACTAATTCGCCAGTCACCGTGCGTTGTTCATGATTTTTCCATCCCAAATTACGATAAAACGACTGCTTATCCGGAGTGTAGAGCCAGAGTTGAGTGATGCCCCGTGCGGTTGCTACTTTGATTATGTCAGCAATCAGTGCCGAGCCAATTCCCTGCCCACGCTTTTCAGTCTTGGTAACAACTTCACCTAACCAGTACATGCGCTGTGGTTCAGCCTAGGACTTTTAAGACTTTATCATCTGGCTCTTTTATCACAGGAACTAGATAAAATTCTCTAACAATATGTTTTTTTTTAAATAAAAAATCATTTTGGCTCACAGGCTGTTCGTAAAAGTATTATACTAATTAACAAGATAAAAATGGGAAACCCCAACTAATCTAAGGTTAATAAATATGGGTTTGAAAGTATGAAAAGGTTTTTATTAAACGCACTAAAAGGTATACCGTCAACTATTCAGTTGGTGTTAGCTATCACTACTTTAGTTCTTACCTACAATATAGGAAAGGAGCAGAATGTAATTTCAAGTCTTCAGTACTCCCCTGTGTTTATATTTAACATTGAGCAGTTGTTTAGAAAAGATTATACCCCTACGCAGTCGGAGAAATTTGAAATAATTAACGAAGGCTATCCGGTTAATAATTTTTACTCTGACATTGATTCTATTATGGAGATTACATTTTACTTTAAAGGTGAGTTTCATCGCAATAAATTAAAAATAGATTATTTCTCAGTGCAATCAAGAAAGTCTGGAGGAAAGGAACGGATGTCAGGTGGCATAGGTGAGAATAATATTTCAATGTTTTCAAGTTTAAAAAGTAAGTTGCAGGAAAGTCTAACTGAGAAGGGAGCAAAACAGATCGCATTCTCGTTTGAACATTTAACAAAAATAAGTTATTCAGATATGGATCAGGTCGAAAGTGAAATGTATTTTTTGAATTCTGAAAGGGTGAAAAGAGATGTGTATGTTAAATCATTAGAGGGGGTTGATAGGTTTTATATCGTATCGCTATACGAACCTAACGTGGATGAAATAACGTCTAAATTATTATTAAGTAATTAAAATTAAAACTGAAGTGCTCAGGTTAAAAATTTTCTCGGTTATGATTTTTAGTGGGTTCACATTCAATATAAAACCGGCCTGAGCCGGTTTGTGTTGACTGCATTTAAACAGTCAGTCGACCACGCTGTCCTCATGAAGCGTGAGATCGGTCTGGACGTCGTTATCTATTCTGTGCTTCAGCAGGATGCGCTTATACTTCTTCAGCGTCCACGACACAGGCTGACCGAATACCGTCAGACTAAGCGGGCGGATATTGGCATTACCCATGAATAGGCCGGTCGCGGTGTCAACAACACTCAACTCTGGCATTATGGGGGACGGACGTTTTCCTGCCTTATATCAGTGTTGCTGACAGAGTAACGTGAGTCCATCGCTGCTGTGGGCCATTAAGCTACGGGTCTGTCGTGAAGAACTTTCACCGTTGTTTGCCGGTGATGACCGGGGCTGGATTAAGGACGTGGCTGGTCTGGTCGGCGAGGTACTGGCGCGTATGGCTGCGGCCCTGTCGCACAGTGTTCTAATAGAGGCTCTGCTGCTGGAGAATAACGGCCTGTATCGTCTGGCGCTGACGGGGGTGATATAGAGCTATATAACAACGCCATTTACCCGATGAAGTTTGTAAAAGTATTACAGCCGCAACGTGCGGCATTGCAGGAGGGCAGCCAGAAATGATGCACTGCCCTTACTGCAAAAGCGCGGCACATGCCAAATCGAGACGCTATATGTCTGAAGAGGTTAAAGAGCGTTATCACCAGTGCACTAATCTGGAATGCTCCTGTACCTTCAAGACGAATGAGAGCATCACAAAAATGATTACCGCACCGCCAAAGCCGGAAAAAGTACCTAGAGCGTCACCGTAACCGGTAGGAGAACGCCAGAAGCTGGGCCGCTACGGTTCTGAATTCCACCAGGTTCATTAATCCCGCACAGCCGCTGCACTATCAGCGGCTTTTTTGTGTCTTCGACTTGCCTTTATGAAGCCCTTTTTATGGCCAGCCGCTTTGTAAAGAGTGATGAATGCATGGCGTGCATGAATCTGCATGCAAAACCATGCACTATATTCCCTCGTTCAGGCCTTACCGGGCGCGGGCTGGCGTGGCGGTGATAGCATTGCGCGCGTCTATGAAAGTCCCCACAGAGTTTCAAGATTTATCGTGTCACTTTGTGGAGCCATATCTTCAGTCAGTCTTTCCATTTGAACAATTAAAGGAGTGTGGAAAGCAGTTCCTGAAACGATGCATGCACCAGGGGGAAGTGTAGGAATTAATGATCTTGATGCCGCATCAAGAGTACTTAACGTATTTTTTAAAAGAAATAGATCATTCTCATTTACTAATCGATGTATAAAATAATTATGTAACTGAGAGATAATGGTTGGTGAAATATCAAAAGGACGTTGGCTTGAGATGGTTACAAAGTATCCAAACTTTCTTCCTTCCTTTATTATTTCTTCAAATAGCTCTAACCTATAGTCTTTCCAACTTTCAGCTTCTCTATTCGAGGTTTCAGATAATATATTGTGAGCTTCATCAATAATCAAATGGAAACTTTCGCAATTATTATCTGTTGATTTGTGGTCTAAGAAAGAACATTTTGCAATCATCATAGGAATGGTTTTTTTTGTAGATTGATTACAGTTTTTTAAAGATATAATTGAAATTGGAAAGCGTTCTTGTTTTGATGGCGTTACTTCAATTACCTTGGATAATGATGGGCCGGTTGCTGTTATTTTATTAATTAGTGGTGATATGTGTTCATATTGAACGTAGTTTTTCGATACCGAATTGATCAGTTGCAAGGTTGAGCGTATAAATATCTCATCAAAAACGGAGCTGGCAGTAAGTGAACTATTATATGTGGTGCTCAAATAAGCTATAGCATCTTCAGGGTTGTTTATCCATCTATTAGGATGGTCGTATTTGTTTTGTGTTGAGTGCCAGGAGAAATTAGCTAATTCATCAATTATTGATTTCTGGTCCCCCTCTTCAAAAAATGGTATTAGTCCTCTAAGTAAATTTATTGTCTCTCTATGTTGATTTGTCCCGAACATGATCGATATTGTTCTTTTAAGATAGTTTTCGAGGTCATCATTGTAATCATTTTTATTTCTGACTAAGTGGGTTAGAAACGGTTTTTGAGTTTTTTCAGTTGCTGAAAAGAGAACAGATAACAACTCATCATCCCAAAACTCGCTTTCGGAAAAATGCAGTTTGTCTTGTGGGTTTTTCGTGTTTAACGTTTTAGTGTCGGTTATGTCGGGGAATGAGTTAGCCAGGGTGCCATATTCGCCATTGAAATCGATGATGGTTACTTTTGACTTTTTCTTAAAATTGACGTTATCACTGATAAGTGAAATGAGTGAGTGGTAAAGCTTAGCTAAAGTGTTCGACTTCCCACTACCGGTGTTCCCAAAAATACCTATATGAGAGTTAAATACACCATTAATTGGAATGCTGATTGGTAATTCTTCAAGAATCGACTTTCCTATATTTATCAGGGGGGTGTTTATGTTTTTTCTAAAGTTGTAAATTTCAGAAATCATCTCATCTGATATTAAATAAAGCTGATCATTTATCATCGGGAGAAATTTTACACCCGAATAAAAGTTACCTTCAAAGAAATACCCTAATATGCTTAACTCAATGAATCTGTCATATTTCTTTTGTTCTAATTCATCTTTTCTAATGTTGACGTTTTCAATTATTTCCTCACCTATTATCTTTCCAACTATGTCTTGATAGCCTTTCCGAATTAGAACAAATTCGTTAATGGCTATTCCTCGAAGTATTTTACCATGATGAAAATAGGTGGATTGATACAAGGCATGATCTACTTTTGCAACAACCATAGTTCCTTTTACTTGGGTGACATAACCAACATTTAGTCCGTCCATGAGATCCAGTCTCCATTGTCAGAAGTGAAAATCCGATCTATAAATACATCGAGGGAAATGTTATGAGCATCACTTTTAGGATATATGTATGTTACTCTTGAGTCATTGATTGTCTCATTTATTGATTGTTTGCTGTTTTTGCTATAACAAAAAACAAAAACTTTTAATGTTGGGTTGCTAAGTGAACGTTTTATTATTTCTAAAATATGCTCATCTTGAAATGAAAAGCCAAAACAGATCAATACTGTTTGAGGTTTCTCAAGTTCATAGCTTAATAACCTTAGACTTTGATAATAGTGTTGCTGAAAAACAGTTTCTGAAAATTTTTCTTTTGTAGGGCTTACTATAGCTAATCTGTTGTACTCAACTCTGAAATCAGCAAGGCTGTCAATATCCTCTTGGCAAAGCTCTAAATAATCAGAAAGGTTCTCGTCTGTTTCACAAAGACATGTGGTGAAGTCTTGTATTTTTTTATTGCATTCTAGAGTTATTTTTTCTGGCGCTGTCTTGGGGTATTGAATATTGATCTTTTGTTCATCTTTTTTATTCCATGATACTGAGCCATGCATTTTTATGATGTTTATTGTTGGGATTTCTTGTTTGTATAAATCGTGTGTTCCTTGATGCCAATGTGATAAATGGAAGTTGCTAATGTTTAGGCTTCGTTCTTTAAAGCCTAATGCTCCATCATTGAAGTAGAAACTCTTTTTGTTAAGAACATTATCTGCCGCTGTTTCAAAGAAAAGATCGTAATTTGTAGTGAAAATATTGCCTCTTTTTATTTGATGTGAACCTTTTCTTTCCAATAAAGAAACCAGTTCATATAAAAATTTATTATAATCATTTAATGTTTTAGAATAGTTTTTTGGAGTTGGTTTTGGCTTAATGCAGAAAGTTTTTTCTATTATATTGTTATAATAAAAGCTTAATATGTAGTTTTCTAAATTAGTCTGTCCTTTGATATCATTATGCGTGAGTAATGTTTCGTATGTTACATTGTCGCTCAACCATAAAGTTGGTATGTATGCAGCAGATGCTCCAGAACCAAACAAAAAATTAATGTTCTTGTCATATATGTTTGAAGCTTTGCAAGGGAATTCTTTATCCATCAGTTATGCACCTTATTTTTATTAGCTTTTTTTAAAACCAATTAATTAAATTCTTTGCTCTAAATAGATTGATAGGTTATAAGTTCTACGAACTTCACTTCTATATATGTGCGCTAATGCTGAATCTATCAAATTAGTATATAGTCCGGCTTCATTCATAAATGTACTCGCTATTGAACGTAAACCATGAGCAACGAGCTTTCCTCCAAATCCAATTTTACTTAAATCAGCATTAGCGGTCTGGCTGTTCATTGGCTGTTTGGGATCATTCCTGCTAGGGAATACAAGCTCTCTGTAGTTGCTGATTGATTTCATCACATCAAGAATATACATAGCTTGAGAAGGAATGGGAACGATATTTAAACGTTGGATTTTCATGCGCTCTGCTGGAATTGTCCATAATTTCGCATCAAAATCGATTTCCTCCCATCGCGCCCCAGCAGCTTCAGACGGTCGAACAAGTGTCAGAAGCTGCCATTTAATTAGACAGCGAGTCGGAACTGACAAATTCGACATAGTTAAAGAGCTCATTAACTTGGGAAATTCTTCAGGTCTTAACGTAGGCATGTTTTGTTTCTTCGGCTTTTCAAAATCCATTCCAGCCCCAGAAGCAGGATTAGAATCAATCAAACAGGTATTCACTGCATAAATCATGATCTCATTGATACGCTGCACTAACCGACGAACAGTTTCAAACGCATCACGAGCTTTTATTGCTTCCAATGCCACCACAATAGTTTTAGCTTTGATTCCTTGGACAGGAATCTCACCAATAGCGGGGAAGACATCTTTCTCCAGAGATCTCCATATATCCCTAGCATAATCCTCTGTAACGCTTTTGCCCTTAAGCTGAAACCAGCTTCCGGTCAGAGTTGAGAAAATGCTATCCCGTTCAATTTGCCGTTGTTCTGATGCTTCCTCTTGCTGCTTCTGAGGATCGATTCCTTGAGCGAGAAGTGACAGGTACTGGTCACGAACTTGACGTGCTGCAGCTAGCGTTAGGGCGGGGCAATAATCTAGGCTGAGATTTGTGCGGCTACTGCTATTTGGCCGCTGATATCGAAAACGCCAAAGCTTCTTACCAGATTTTTTGGCAAGTATGAAAACTCCATCGCAATCATGTGAAGTGAAGTCATCATCTTGGGACTTAGCTTTGAGAATTTCGTTGTAAGTGAGGGGGCGAGTCATCCACGCCATAACTGATTACCGCCCAAAGTGGATACACGTAAGTAGTACAGATTATAGCCTGTAACAAAACGTGTACCAGTTTTCTCTGGGGGCGGGTGAATTATTTCGTCAAATTCAAAACACAAAAAAGCCCGCATAACTTACGCCATGCGGGCTTTTAGGACTTCATCATGTGACTCTGGTGTCACCGATCAAGAATTTTGGTGGAGCTGGCGGGAGTTGAACCCGCGTCCGAAATTACTACACCGTCGGCACTACATGCTTAGTCTAATCTTTGCATTCGCCGGTTAGCTGCGGACAGACACGCCACTAACAAACTAGCCTGATTGGATTTAACGCTTCAACCCCAGGCAAGGCATCCACGCGATCTCTTTTGGGTTTGACCTCTCTTGATCCCCGTCTTAAGAGCGGAAGCTAGGGAGAGAGGGAATCCTTAGTTGTTTAGACTAATTAAGCTGCGATTGCAGCAGGGAATTCGTAGTTTTCGTCGTTTGCGACTATTTTTTTGCGGCTTTTTACGAGGCCAACCGCCCCTCGGCATGCTCCTAGGGCTTCGCAAATCCCGTCGAATCCAGAATCAGCCCCAAGTAATGAAACTATAACAGAAAAAGGTGATGCTTTACCAGCGACTTAGCGATTAGCCTTCTTCATGATGCGCGCTTTGTCGAGTTTCCATTCGCGTTCTTTGATGTCGTCGCGCTTGTCGTGCTCTTTTTTACCTTTGGCAACGCCGATTTTGAGCTTCGCCCAGGCGTTTTTCCAGTACAGGGACAGGGCAACAACAGTGTAGCCTTCGCGATTGACGCGGCCAATGATGGAATCCAGTTCGCGCTGCTTCAACAGCAGTTTACGGTTGCGCGTAGGGTCGCAGACCACGTGGGTCGATGCGCCAATCAATGGCTGAATGGTGGAACCGAACAGATAAGCTTCGCCATCGCGCAGCAAAATGTAGCTGTCGCTGAGGTTGGCCTTGCCGGCGCGCATGGATTTAACTTCCCAACCTTGCAGTGAGAGTCCCGCTTCGAATTCTTCTTCAATAAAGTATTCATGACGGGCACGCTTGTTCTGGGCAATGGTGGCAGATCCGGGTTTGTGTGCTTTTTTCTTTGTCATAATGCGGCGTACTCTACATCACTTGAGCGGTTATCGCACCCCCAGTCCAGCGGGGCGGGGAGAAACGCGGTATTCTAGCACAACTGAAAACCCGGGGAATTTTTGTTTGATCGCTGAGAATGCTATCATCCAGCGGTTGTATCTTGAACAGGAACCATTATGGCCCAGATTAGCCGTTCAGCGCTGGTCCCTTACAGCGCTGAGCAGATGTACCGGCTCGTAAACGATGTCGATGCCTATCCGCAGTTTTTACCAGGTTGCACCGGTAGCCGCGTCCTTGACGCGACGGAAACGCAAATGACAGCATCAGTCGATGTCTCCAAAGCCGGCATCAGCAAAACCTTCACCACGCGTAACACCCTGACCGATAATCAGAGCATCCATATGCAGCTGGTTGACGGCCCATTCCGTCAGTTGACGGGCGGTTGGCGCTTTGTCTCACTGGGTGACGATGCCTGCAAAGTAGAACTCAGCCTCGAATTTGAATTCACCAATATGCTGGTTGAAATGGCATTTGGTCGCGTCTTCAAAGAGCTGGCCAGCAGCATGGTGCAGGCGTTTACCCAACGCGCAAAAGAGGTCTACAGTGCCTGATATCGCGGTGGAAGTGGTGTATGCCTTGCCAGAGAAGCAGTATCTGCAAAGCGTAAAGCTGGAGCAGGGCAGTACGGTGGAACAGGCGATTGTGGCTTCAGGCCTGTTACGTCTGCGCAAAGATATCGACTTGAGCGTCAATAAAGTGGGTATTTACAGCCGTCCGGTCAAGCTGAGTGATGTGGTTGAAGAGGGCGATCGGGTGGAAATTTACCGTCCCCTGATTGCCGATCCGAAAGAGTTGCGTCGTCAGCGTGCTGAACGCTCGGCTAGCGAGAAAAAGTAACACCGCTCGCTGCTGGCTACCATCGCCAGCTTCCACAACAAAAAAGGCGCCTTGAGCGCCTTTTCTACTGTGAGGGGCTATTAGCCCTTCGCGTTGGTCAGATTCGGTTTGTTATCGATATTGGTTAACACACCGTTGCCGTCGAAGGTCAGGGTCAGCGTCTGCTGAGTCACCTTCTCATGGCCTGGTTCCTGACGGAACACGTAGTACCACACGTTGCTACCGAACGGATCTTTCATCATCGGCGTACCCAGAGTATACGCGACTTGCTGTTGCGTCATGCCGGTATGCAGTTTTGCCACATCATTGGCGACCAGATAGTTCCCCTGATTGATATCCGGGCGGTACACCACACGTTCCAGAGTTGAACACCCGGCGGTCATCATCAACATTACCACTGCCGCAGCAGTCAGCATTTTACAACGCATCTATACATTCCTTTTTCGGGGCCAAACGCCTCTGTGTACAGGCTGTTTTTTGCCATCAAATTCTGAACTCTGCCTGCGGCAGGCTTAGTACTCAGGCGACATAAGTTGCCGATGATAATAAACCTTTGCGCCATTGGAAACCTCTACAGAGCAAGCTTATGACCACGAGGCTGCAAAAAAGTGCGCTGTCAGGCCGCCAAAAGTTCTTTGGCGTTGGCTAACGTGTTGCGAGTGACTTCGCTGCCGCCCAGTAAACGCGCCAGTTCTTGCAGGCGCGCACGCTTATCCAGCGGCTGCATATGGGTTTCTGTCATTGCGCCGTCGGTCTGTTTGCTGACGAAGAAATGTTGATGTCCACAGCCTGCAACCTGCGGTAAGTGCGTTACGCACATCACCTGGGTGGATTCGCCCAGCTGGCGTAACATTTTACCCACCACCGCAGCGGTTGGACCGCTGATACCCACATCGACTTCATCGAAGATCATTGCAGGGGTTTCCATTTTTTGTGCGGTAATCACCTGAATGGCCAGGGCAATACGGGAAAGCTCGCCCCCTGAGGCCACTTTGCCCAGCGGCTGCAGCGGCTGACCTGGGTTGGTGGTGACGAGGAAATCAATTTTGCTCGCGCCCTCAGCGGTGATCTGTTCCGGGTTGAAGGTCAGTTCAATTGCAAACTGGCCGTGCGGCATGGAGAGAGTGTGCATACTCTGTGTAATCAGCTGCTGTAGCTCTTCAGCAAACAGGACGCGCTGCTCATGCAGCAGTTCTGCACTGCTGAGTGCCGCCTGATAGTGCTCGCTCACCTGGTGATGCAGGCTCTCCTGGTCGCTCTCATGCTGCGAGAGTAGCTCTGCTTCGGCCAGCAACTGCTGATGGTGTTCCGGCAGGGCTTCCGGCGTGACGTGGTGCTTGCGCGCCAGGGCAATCTGCCGGGAGATGCGCTGTTCTACTTCATACAGGCGGTTCGGGTCGAGATCGAGGCGGTCGCAGTAGTGGCGCAGTTCATCACTGGCTTCGGAGAGTTGAATCGAGGCCTCCTCCAGCAGGTTCCACACGCCACCCAGTTTGTCATCCATGCCGGTGAGCTCTGCCAGCATCTGGCGCACGCTATAGAGCAGGCTGCTGATGTTGCTGTCATCGCCATCTGCCAGCATCTGGAGTGCCTGCTGGCTGGTGGAGAGCAGCTGTCCGCTGTTGGCTAAACGTTTGAACTCTTCGTCAATCTGCTCATATTCGCCCGGCTGCGGGGAAAACTCGTTGAGTTCTTTCAACTGGTACTGCAACAGCTCACGGCGTGCAGCGCGTTCCTGTGCCAACTGCTGATGCTGAGCCAGGTCACGGCAGCTCTGGTGCCAGCTTTGATACTGGGTGCGCATGGTGAGCAGCAGGGCATCATGGCCGGAGTAGGCGTCCAGCAGATGTTTTTGGTGATCGCCTTTTAACAGCAACTGGTGGGCGTGCTGGCCATGAATCTGGATCAGGAGTTGGCCAAGATCGCGCAGCTGTGACAGCGGGACTGAAGTGCCGTTGATAAAGCCACGGGAACGGCCATCGCTGCTGATCACGCGGCGCAGCAGGCATTCGCTGCCTTCATCAAGATGATTTTCCTGCAACCAACGTTGGGCTGAAGGGGAAGATTTGAGGTTAAAGCGGGCGCAAATATCGGCCCGGCTGGCTCCCTGACGCACCATATCTGCTTCAGCGCGACCGCCCAGGCACAACCCGAGCGCATCAATAGCGATGGATTTACCGGCCCCGGTCTCCCCGGTGATGGCGGTCATACCCTGTTGAAAATCAATTTCCAGTTCGCGAACGATAGCAAAGTTACTGATGGTCAGTTGTGCCAGCATAAGTCACCTGTATGTAAAAACAGATATGGTTTTACATACAGTATAAACTGGTTTTTTATCCAGTAAAGAGGGTGCGCTGGGTTTTAGAACAATTTTTTTGACCAGCCAAGCTTAGAGCTTAGCGTGTTGAAATAATTGTAATTTTTCGGATGGATCAGATCGAGGTGATGCGAGCTGCGTCTGATCAATACATCTTCCCCTTCCTGAATCGGCAGGGCTATCTGGCTGTCACAGCTGATCTCCAGGTCGCTTCTGCGGGTCGGGAAGCGCAGACGAATGGTGCTGCTGCTGTTGATGACCAGCGGGCGCGAGGAGAGCGTATGCGGGAACATCGGTACCAGGGCAATCGCTTCCAGTGAAGGGGTCAGAATCGGCCCACCAGCGGAGAGTGAATAGGCGGTTGAACCGGTCGGCGTGGAGATGATCAAGCCATCCGAACGCTGAGAGAAGGCGAAATTCTCGTCAATGTAGACCTCAAACTCAATCATGTGCGCCACTTTGCCGGGGTGCAGCACCACTTCATTGATTGCTGTGGCTAAACGCGGCGAGCAGTTGTCGCTGCCGACCTGCGCTTCAAGCAGGAAACGACTTTCGACAAAATAGTTGCCCTGCAAGACGTCATCCAGCTGCTGTTGGGCATTGTCTGGATCGAGGTCGGTGAGAAAACCCAGATTGCCACGGTTGATACCAATCACTTTGATATCGTAGCGAGAAAGCACGCGAGCAGCGCCCAGCATGTTGCCATCCCCACCGACCACCACCGCGAGATCGGCCTTTTCGCCTATCTCTGCCAGCGTGCCGGTTTGTGCATCGCGCAGCGCCAACTCTTTAGCAATCTGCTTTTCGACAATCACTTGATAACCTTTGGAGGTCAGCCAACGCCACATCATTTCGTGGGTGGTTAACGCCGTAGGATGGCGTGGATGGCCAACAATACCAATGCAGTTAAAGTGTGTATTCATGGAGCGGATAGTCCTCAAAAGCCAAAACGGCCAGGCAATGTGATGGGTTCCCTTGAAACCGCCAGAGTGATCCCCATAATAAGCCAACCAGCGAGATGAATGTGCAAAACGCGGAGAAATTCATGAGTAGTAAAGAACAGAACACCCCAAACGAGCAAGTCTCTGAAGAAATTCAACAGGAACAGCAGGCACAAGTGGAAACCGAGACAGCCCCAGAGGTGGATCCGCGTGATGAGCGTATCGCCCAGTTAGAGGCTGAGCTGGCTCAGGCGCAAGGCGGAGTGCGTGATGCACAACTGCGCGCCCAGGCGGAAATCGAGAACATTCGCCGTCGTACCGAAATGGATATCGAGAAGGCACACAAATTCGCATTGGAGAAATTCTCTAATGAACTGCTGCCAGTGATCGATAGCCTTGAGCGTGCGCTGGAAGTGGCTGATAAAGACAATGAGCAGTTGGCCTCTATGCTGGAAGGCATCGAGCTGACGCTGAAAGGCCTGCTGGGTGCAGTGCGTAAGTTTGGTGTTGAAGTGGTTGGTCAGCCAAATGAGCCGTTCAACCCGGAAGTGCATCAGGCGATTTCAATGATCGAATCTGCTGATGTCGCGCCAAACCACGTGCTGTTTGTGATGCAGCGTGGCTACACCCTGAATGGTCGCCTGTTGCGTCCAGCCATGGTGACAGTGGCGAAAGCCCAGGCCTGAGTGGCGTAAGATTGGTGATGACGGCCGCGCTTAGTCGCGGCCGTTTGCTTTTCAGCTTTCCGGTAACACCGGTGCCCAGTCAATCGGCTGCTGACCGGCAGATTGCAACAGCGCGTTGGTTTGGGAGAAGTGCTTGCTACCAAAGAAACCGCGATGCGCAGAGAGTGGAGAAGGGTGCGGCGCCTGTAAAACATGATGGCGCTGGCGATCGATAATGCTGCCCTTTTTCTGCGCGTGCGATCCCCACAGCAGGAAGATCACGCCTTCGCGATGCTGATTAATCGCTGCGATCACGTTATCCGTGAAGGTTTCCCAGCCGAAACGCGCGTGTGAGTGTGCTTTGCTGGCCTCAACGGTCAGAACCGTATTCAGCAGCAACACGCCCTGACGTGCCCAACTCTCAAGAAAGCCGTGCTGAGGACGCTCAAAGCCAGGAATATCCTGCACCAGCTCTTTGTACATGTTCTGCAGCGAAGGGGGAACGGCGACGCCCGGCAACACAGAGAAAGCCAAACCATGCGCCTGATTAGGGCCGTGGTACGGGTCCTGGCCGAGGATCACCACTTTGATGTCGCCGAGTTCGGTCAGACGGAAGGCGTTAAACACATCTTTTTGCGGCGGATAGACGGTAATTCCCGCCTCGCGCTCGCGTGCCACCTGCTTCAGCGTCTCGTTAAAATAGGGTTTCTCTTTTTCCACCGCCAGCACGTCGTGCCAGGTTAACTTGTCGGCCATCTCATGCTCCTGCCTGAAATTATGCTGTCTGGCTTAGCTGCCAGCTTGTGATGAAAATGGATGAGATCACGACCTGAAGTGAGATTCCACCCTAAAGCCCGAATTTTGCCCCTTAAAGGCAAAAAAAATCGCCCAACAGGGGGCGATTTTTTATCTGGTGCTGTTTTATTCCGCACCCTCGTTCGATGGCGTCGAGCTGCTAGGCTTGCGGCGCTTACCGACGTTTTTAGTATCGCGGTGGCGTTTTTTCACACGCGGTTTTTCCGCTTCTTTCTCTTTTTGCTCTTTACGCTTCGCCAGCACTTTTTTCGACGGTTTGCCAGTGACTTTTGCACTCTGCGCACGGGTAGTTGGACGCAGCTCATCGATGACGCGCATTTTCAGCGGCTCTTCGATGTAACGGCCAATTTTTTCCATCAGCAGGTGGTCATGGGCTTCAACCAGTGAAATTGCGGTGCCTTTTTTACCGGCGCGGCCGGTACGGCCAATGCGGTGCAGGTAGGTATCTGCGGTGCGTGGCATATCGTAGTTGATGACGTGGGTCACATCATCGATATCGATACCACGTGCGGCGACATCGGTCGCGACCAGCAGGTTAACGCGGCCATCGCTGATGCGTTTAATCGCTTCGTTACGTTTGGCCTGCACCATCTCACCTTCGAGATAGCAGCTACGAATACCCGCTTCATGCAGCCAACCTACCAGTTCGTGCAGGCGCTCACGTTTACGTACGAACACAATGGTACGTTCCATTTCTGGTTGATTCAGCAGGTGAACCAGCAGTTTGGTTTTGTGTTCTACGTCATCAGCACGGAAATAGTACTGATTGATTTTTTTACGTTCGCGGCGGCTTGGGTCAGCATCTACCGGGACCGGATCTTCCAGCAGGCGCTCGGCGAAGTCTTTGATGCTGTCGCCTTCCAGCGTGGCAGAGAACAGCAACGTCTGTTTACGCCAGCGGGTTTCAGCCGCGATGGTTTCGATATCCTGGGCAAAGCCCATGTCCAGCATGCGGTCAGCTTCATCTAGAATCAGCGTTTCAACGGCGCGGCAGTCGAAGTTCTCTTCTTTGATGTATTGCAGCAGGCGGCCAGTGGTCGCAACCACGATATCCTGGTTTTCGCTGAAGACTTCAGCGTGGTTCATAAAGGCAACGCCACCGGTGATGGTTGCGATGTCCAGATGCGTGTGTTGCGCCAGTTCACGCGCGTGATCGGCGACCTGCATCGCCAGCTCACGGGTTGGCGTCAGGATCAGAATACGGGGTGGGCCGGATTTTTTACGCGGAAAGTCGATCAGGTGTTGTAGCGCGGGCAGCAGATAGGCCGCGGTTTTCCCCGTTCCGGTTGGTGCCGAACCCAACACGTCACGGCCCTCTAGCGCGGGCGGGATTGCAACAGCCTGAATCGCTGTAGGGCGCGTGAAGCCTTTATCCTGCAGAGCTTTCAGCAGGCTTTCGTCGAGTTCGAGTTCGGAAAAAGTGGTTACGGTCATGGTCTACCTCAGTTTGGGGCGCTGATTATAGACAGTTCAGCCACAATCTTCATCTGTTTGTGTTCGCAGGTGAAGGTGAATTCCCGTCTTTACCACGTTACACTCGCGGCAGTAAAAAATTCAATGGTAGTTACGCATGTCTCAGGACCAGCCGCAATCGCGGGCAATTTTAAGAAAAGATGGTTTCACTTTTAAGCAATTTTTTGTCGCACACGATCGTTGTGCCATGAAAGTGGGCACCGATGGCGTGCTGCTCGGTGCCTGGGCTCCGGTGGCCGGTGTGCGCAGTGTACTGGATATTGGCTGTGGCAGCGGCTTGATTGCACTGATGCTGGCACAGCGCACGCCAGAAGCGGTGACCATTGATGCGGTGGAACTGGAAGCGAATGCGGCGAGCCAGGCGCAAGATAATTTTACGGCGTCGCCATGGGCTAACCGCATGCAGGTGTTTCCCCAGGACATTGTCAGCTGGAGTGAGCAGTGCGAGAAACGCTATTCATTGATTGTCAGTAACCCGCCGTTTTTCACTCCGGCCACGGCATCAAGCAGCGTTGAACGTGATGCCGCACGCAGTACCACTACGTTAGACCATCCCACGCTGCTGCGTTGTGCCGCCCAGCTCATCGAGGAGGAGGGATTGTTTTGCGTGGTGCTACCGGAAGATTCAGGAGAAGCGTTAATTACCCTGGCGCAGGAAGAGGGATGGCATCTGCGTTATCGCCTCGATGTTTCCCCCTATGTGCAGCGTCCGCCAAACCGCCTGGTGTTGGGCTTTTCACCCACGGCGGGCGAAACGTTGCTGGAACGTCTCGCCATTCGTGATGAAGATAAAAGCTATGCGGCAGACTGGTTGAGCCTGGTGCAGGACTTCTATCTGTTCCGTTAATGCTGCGGTTGCAAAATCGTCGGTAGCGCTTCGGGCAACAGGTGTGGATAGTCGCGGGTGTAGTGCAGCCCCCGGCTCTCCTTACGATCGAGGGCCGAACGTACCATCAGCTCGGCCACCTGCACCAGATTGCGTAACTCCAGCAGGTTATTCGACAGACGGAAGTGCGCGTAGTACTCATCGATCTCCTGTTGCAGCAGCAAAATACGCCGCAGCGCCCGCTCCAGGCGCTTAGTGGTGCGCACAATCCCGACATAATCCCACATCAGCAGACGTAGCTCGTGCCAGTTATGCTGAATCACCACGCGCTCATCGGCATCATCGACCTGGCTTTCATCCCACGCCGGTAGCTGATCAACTTTGCTAACGTCGGGTAGCGTGCGCAGCAGGTCTTCTGCCGCTGACCAGCCATACACCAGACACTCCAGCAGCGAGTTGGACGCCATGCGATTCGCACCGTGCAACCCGGTATAACTCACTTCGCCAATGGCATATAAGCCAGCGACATCCGTCACGCCGTTCTGATCCACCATTACGCCGCCGCAGGTGTAGTGCGCGGCAGGCACCACGGGAATGGCATCACGGGTTAAATCAAGGCCAAAGCTCAGCAGCTTGTCGTAGATCATCGGGAAGTGGCTGCGCACAAACTCTTCTGGCTGGTGGCTGATATCCAGGTACATGCAGTCCACGCCGAGCCGTTTCATTTCATGATCGATAGCGCGAGCCACCACGTCACGCGGCGCGAGTTCACCGCGCGCATCAAAGTCTGGCATGAAGCGGCTACCATCCGGGCGTAACAGGCGCGCGCCTTCACCACGCAGGGCTTCGGTCAGCAAAAAGCTCTGCGCCTGCGGATGGAACAGGCAGGTAGGGTGGAACTGATTAAATTCCAGATTGGCGACGCGGCATCCGGCCCGCCAGGCCATCGCGATGCCGTCGCCTGAAGCGACATCAGGGTTGGTGGTGTACTGATAAACTTTGGCGGCACCGCCAGTGGCCAGCACCACAGAACGCGCACGGCAGGTCTCTACCTGTTCACGGTTGCGGTTCCAGATCCACGCCCCCACCGCGCGGCGCGGCCCCGGCAAACCTAGCTTGTCAGAGAGGATTACATCGACGGCGTTGGTGCGTTCCAGAATGCGGATGTTGGGGTGGCTCAGCGCCTGCCCAACCAGTGTAGTTTCGACTTCACGCCCGGTGGCATCGGCATTATGCAGAATGCGACGATGGCTATGGCCCCCTTCCTGAGCAAGGTGATAACGCATATCGCCACCGGCCTGAGGGTCAAGATCAAAAGAGACGCCGTTGTCGATCAACCACTGCACGCACTCCCGCGCGTGGCTGGCAATGAAAGAGACCGCCTGACGGTCACACAGGCCAGCCCCGGCGATCAGCGTATCTTCAATGTGCGATTCGATACTGTCAGTTTCATCAAACACCGCAGCAATGCCGCCCTGTGCATACAACGTCGAACCTTCGTTGATCTCTGCTTTGCTCAGCAGTAAAACCTGATAGTTAGCCGCCAGACGCAGGGCCAGAGAGAGGCCTGCTGCGCCACTGCCAACAATCAAAACGTCACAATCATAATCAGGATGAGTAGTCATAATGGTGTTTAATTTACTAAACAGTGATAGGGCGAGCATAAGCGTACTGGCGGGGGATGTGAAGTGCTTAGCGCACATTGTCAGCAAAAAGAAGCGCAATTCATGCCGCTACTGACGTTATTCAGAAAGTTAATGTCATCTTTCATTCATCAAGGTTTTTTATATCAAACACTTTGAGTCAAAAGGGGATTTTGTGATGAAAAATTGCCCCGCATAAGGTACTCTGCCAGCAATTTGACGCTCAGGCCTGGCGCCCTGATCGCGCACGGTGAAGTACAATGTAAGAGAATCAACAACAAGTTGTGCATCAACGTGAAACAGCAAAAAAAGGACGGAATTGAACTTTAGGCCAAAGGGCTACTCAAAGCGGATGCTTGCTCAGAAGTATCTGGATGTGCTGGCAGTTCAATTACGCGTAAAAAAGAGTTTGGGGAGACATTACCTCGGATGAGCGAGCAGTTAACGGATCAGGTTCTCGTTGAACGTGTGCAGAAAGGCGATCAGAAAGCGTTCAATCTTCTGGTCATTCGCTATCAACATAAAGTAGCAAGCCTGGTTTCACGTTATGTCCCTTCTGGCGATGTGCCAGATGTGGTGCAGGAATCTTTCATTAAGGCGTATCGCGCACTGGATTCATTCCGTGGCGATAGCGCGTTTTATACATGGCTGTACCGGATTGCTGTTAACACAGCAAAAAACTATCTGGTGGCCCAGGGGCGTCGTCCTCCTTCGAGCGATGTGGACGCGATCGACGCAGAAAATTTCGAGAGTGCGGGTGCGCTCAAAGAAATTTCGAACCCTGAGAATTTAATGTTGTCAGAAGAATTGAAACAAATTGTCTTTCGTACCATTGAGGCACTGCCGGAAGATTTACGCATGGCGATCACCCTGCGTGAGTTGGACGGACTAAGTTACGAAGAGATCGCCGTCATAATGGATTGCCCGGTAGGCACTGTACGTTCACGTATTTTCCGGGCACGAGAGGCTATTGATAATAAAGTTCAACCGCTTATCCAACGTCAGTGATAACGGCTACTGGAAGGGTTTAAGGCATGCAGAAAGAACAACTTTCCGCTCTAATGGATGGTGAAACTTTAGATAACGAGCTGATTTCAACGTTATCGAGGGATGTAGAGCTGCAACAGCAATGGCAGCGCTACCATCTGGTCCGCGATACAATGCGCGGCGATGTAGGTGAAGTTCTGCATTTTGACATCAGTGCGCGCGTGGCAGCAGCTATTGAGCTTGAGCCAGCACGCTCCAACGTGACCCCGTTGCTGCCCGAAGCACAACCGGAACCGTCACGCTGGGAAAAAATGCCATTCTGGCGCAAAGCACGTCCGTGGGCCGCACAGCTGACCCAGGTGGGTGTGGCTGCTTGTGTTTCACTGGCCGTGATTGTGGGTGTACAGCAGTACAACCAGCACGGTACTGGTAGCACCCCAGGCACGGAATCTTCGGATTCCCCGGTTTTTAACACGCTGCCGATGATGGGCAAAGCATCGCCTGTTAGCCTGGGTGTCCCTTCTGCCGATGTTTTTGATACCAGCGGTACCACTCAGCAGGTGCAAGAACAGCGTCGTCGCGTGAATGCGATGTTGCAGGACTATGAACTGCAGCGCCGCTTACATGCCGATCGCACGCAGATCGATCAGAATGCACCTCAGCAGGCACAAGCTGAAGTCCCTGGTAACCAGACCTTAGGTATACAGTAGCGGTAATGAAGCAACTTTGGTGCGCCGTAAGCCTGTTGGCAGGCAGCTTGTTGTGGTCCACTACCGCTTTGGCTCAGACGCCGCCGCCTGTTAGCGCGGCGCCTGATACCTCTGTGTTACTGCAACAGATGGAACAGGCGAGCCTGAATCTCAATTATGAGTTCGCCTACATCAACGTTAGCCGCATTGGCATTGAATCCCTGCGTTATCGCCATGCGGTTATCAATCACCAGTCTTACGTTCAGTTACTGCAAATGGATGGGCCTCGACGCGAGGTGATTCAGCGCGGTAATGAAATCAGCTATTTCGAACCCGGCCTCGATCCGTTCTCACTGCCTGGCGATCATATTATCGATGCGTTGCCCTCTCTGGTCTTCGCGGATTTTAAAAAGCTCTCCGCTAACTACGATTTCATCGCAGTGGGTCGCGCACGCGTTGCCGATCAAATGTGTGAAGTGGTGCGAGTGGTATCGCGTGATGGTACGCGCTATAGCTACGTCGCGTGGCTGGATATGGATACTAAGCTGCCGCTGCGCATCGATCTGCTCGATCACGACGGCGAAACGCTGGAGCAGTTCCGTGTCACCAGTTTCGCGGTGGATGAAGGCGTGCGCACTGTGATGCAGGGGCTGCAAAAAGCCCATCTTCCACCGGTGCTCTCCGTCCCGCAGGGTGACAAAGTGTCGCTGGCGTGGCAGCCAGAATGGTTGCCTGCGGGGATGAAACTGATGGCGCAGAACCGCCGTGAAATTCCTGCGCTGAGTAAAACCGTGGAGTCGCGGCTTTACAGCGATGGCCTGTTTAGCTTCACCATTAATGTGACACCCGCCGATAAAAACAGTGTGACGCAGATATTGCGCACTGGACGTCGTACGGTGCAAACCGAAGTGCGCGATAATAGTGAGATTACCGTGGTGGGCGAATTGCCACCCGCTACGGCCAAACGTATTGCGGACAGCGTGAATTTGGGGTCACAACAATGATGAGAGAATGGGCCACCGTCGTGGCATGGCAGGACGGCGTAGCAACGTTACATTCCGAGGCGAAAACCTCCTGTAACAGTTGCTCGGCGCGCAAAGGTTGCGGCAGCGCGATGCTGAACAAGATGGGTCCCAAAGATGCGCATGTGATGACCATCAACAGCGATAAGCCGTTGCAACCAGGACAGCGCATTGAAATCGGCATCCGTGAAAGCAGCCTGTTAGGTTCTGCGCTGCTGGTCTACATGACGCCGCTCATCGGCCTGTTTGTGGTTGCTGGCCTGTTTCAACTGCTGTTCCAGAGCGATCTGGCTGCTGCCTGTGGTGCCCTGTTGGGAGGCATTGGCGGCTTTATTATCGCCAAAGGGTTATCCACACTTTTGGGTGATCGGGAAGCCTTTCAGCCGGTGATTCTCAACATCACCTTGCCGCCGGATGCACTCCGCATCGAGCCAGCCGAGTAGATTGCCAACAGGCCGCGAACTTCGCGGCCTTTTTCCTGCCTGTAACCGGAAAAATCCATTGTGTTCCATTCTTTTATGCGCGGCGCTAACAGTGTAATATGCGTCGTCATTAATGGGCTGACAGGATTGTGGGTTAAGAGCGATCTTCCTGAATGTGTCTGTGCTCAGGTTTTTAACTGATAGTCTACGTGAAGATATTCATATAAATGAAGCACATACGAAATTTCTCCATCATCGCACACATCGACCACGGCAAATCCACGCTCTCAGACCGACTGATTCAAATTTGTGGTGGCTTGAGCGATCGTGAGATGGCTGCGCAGGTTCTGGACTCCATGGATCTGGAACGTGAACGCGGTATTACCATCAAAGCGCAGAGCGTAACCCTCGATTACAAAGCGTTGAACGGTGAAACTTACCAGCTCAATTTTATCGATACTCCCGGCCACGTTGACTTCTCCTATGAAGTTTCGCGTTCTCTGGCTGCCTGTGAAGGGGCTCTGCTGGTGGTTGACGCAGGGCAGGGCGTAGAAGCACAGACCCTGGCGAACTGCTACACCGCCATGGAAATGGATCTGGAAGTTGTACCGGTACTGAACAAAATCGACCTGCCAGCCGCCGATCCTGAGCGCGTAGCAGAAGAGATTGAAGATATCGTCGGCATCGACGCGGCAGATGCTGTGCGCTGCTCGGCTAAAACCGGCGTAGGCGTGCCTGATGTGCTTGAGCGCCTGGTACGTGATATCCCACCACCGGAAGGCGATCCAGAAGGCCCACTGCAGGCGCTGATCATCGACTCCTGGTTTGATAACTACCTCGGCGTCGTGTCTCTGATCCGTATTAAAAACGGTACGCTGCGCAAAGGCGACAAAGTCAAAGTCATGAGTACCGGCCAGACTTATAACGCTGACCGTCTGGGTATCTTCACGCCGAAGCAGGTTGATCGCAATGAACTGAATTGCGGTGAAGTAGGCTGGCTGGTTTGCGCCATCAAAGACATCCTCGGCGCACCGGTGGGCGATACGCTGACGTTGCAACGCAACCCAGCGGATAAAGTTCTGCCTGGCTTTAAAAAAGTGAAGCCGCAGGTTTATGCAGGCCTGTTCCCGATCAGCTCTGATGATTATGAAGCATTCCGTGATGCGCTGGGCAAACTGAGCCTGAACGATGCCTCGCTGTTCTATGAGCCAGAGAGCTCAACGGCGCTGGGCTTCGGTTTCCGCATCGGCTTCCTGGGTCTGCTGCACATGGAGATCATTCAGGAGCGTCTGGAGCGTGAATACGATCTCGACCTGATCACCACAGCACCAACGGTTGTCTATGAAGTGCTGACCACTGATGGTCAAACCGTGTACGTAGACAGCCCGTCCAAGCTGCCACCATTGAATAACATTGAAGAACTGCGTGAGCCAATCGCCGAGTGTCACATGCTGTTGCCACAGGAATATCTGGGCAACGTCATCACACTGTGCATTGAGAAACGTGGTGTTCAGACCAACATGGTTTACCACGGCAAGCAGGTTGCACTGACCTATGAAATTCCGATGGCAGAAGTGGTTCTCGACTTCTTCGACCGTCTGAAATCAACGTCACGCGGCTACGCTTCGCTCGATTATAATTTCAAACGTTTCCAGGCCTCTGACATGGTGCGTGTCGACGTAATGATTAACTCAGAACGTGTTGATGCGCTGGCGCTGATCACCCACCGCGATAACTCACAGTACCGTGGCCGCGACTTAGTGGAGAAGATGAAAGATCTGATCCCTCGTCAGCAGTTCGATATTGCGATTCAGGCGGCGATCGGCAACCACATTATTGCTCGCTCAACAGTGAAGCAGCTGCGTAAAAACGTCCTGGCGAAATGCTATGGCGGTGACGTCAGCCGTAAGAAAAAGCTGTTGCAGAAGCAGAAAGACGGTAAGAAGCGCATGAAGCAGGTAGGAAACGTTGAACTGCCGCAGGAAGCCTTCCTTGCCATTCTGCATGTCGGTAAAGACAGCAAATAAGGAATTTTAATGGCTAATATGTTCGCACTGTTACTGGCGTTAGCTACGCTAATCACAGGGATTATCTGGTGTCTTGACCGCTTTAAGTGGGCACCTAAGCGTCGTGCTAAACAGGCTGCTGCTCAGGCGCAGACCGGGAATAGTATTGACAGCAAAACCCTGGCAAAAGTCTCTGCTCAGCCTGGCTGGGTAGAGACAGCCGCTTCGGTGTTCCCGGTGCTGTTGGTGGTGTTCGTCGTGCGTTCGTTTATCGTTGAACCCTTCCAGATCCCATCGGGTTCAATGATGCCAACGCTGTTAATCGGTGATTTCATCCTGGTCGAGAAGTTTGCGTACGGCATTAAAGACCCGATCACACAAACCACGCTGATCCCTACCGGGCATCCACAGCGTGGCGATGTGGCGGTATTTAAGTACCCGAAAGATCCAAGCGTGGACTACATTAAGCGCGTTATCGGCCTGCCGGGCGATAAAGTGGTGTTTGACCCTATCAGCAAGACGCTGACGGTGAATCCTGGTTGTGGTGAAGGCCAGTCTTGCAGCAGCGCGTTGCCAGTGACCTACACCAATATCGAGCCAAGTAACTTTGTGCAGACTTTCAGTGGCTTTGACGGCAATGAAAGCGGTAGCGGTTTTTATCAGTTACCACAAGGCGAAACCATGCGCGGTGGTCTACGGTTAGGTACACGTAAAGAGACTTTAGGCACCGTCACTCATGACATCCTGCTGGTGAATGAAGCACCAAGCCAGCCAGGCATGTACTACCAGCAGCCAGGCCAGCCACAGTCAACGTGGGTGGTGCCGCAAGGTCAGTACTTCATGATGGGTGATAACCGTGACAACAGCGCAGACAGCCGTTATTGGGGCTTTGTGCCAGAGAAGAACCTGGTGGGCAAAGCGGTAGCGATCTGGATGAGCTTTGAGAAACAAGAAGGTAAGTGGCCAACCGGCGTACGACTGAGTCGTATCGGTGGTATCCACTAACAGCAATCCCGCTGCGGCGGGGTTAATCGGCTGGCTCCCTGCGGGGAGCCACTGCACACGAAACAGCATGAGTTGGAACGTCAGCCCTGTTTCGTATGCAGAGTAACAGACGTACAAAAAGAACTGGAATCGCATGAATCCCATCCTGATTAATAAGCTTCAGCGTAAACTGGGCTACACTTTTACTCATCCGGAATTGCTTCAGCAGGCTCTGACTCACCGCAGTGCCAGCAGTAAACATAACGAGCGTCTCGAATTCCTGGGTGATTCCATTCTCAGCTATGTCATTGCCAACGCGCTCTATCACCGCTTCCCACGTGTGGACGAAGGGGATATGAGCCGTATGCGTGCCACTTTGGTGCGCGGGAATACCCTGGCGGAGATGGCTCGAGAATTTGACCTTGGCGAATGTCTGCGCCTTGGCCCCGGTGAGTTGAAAAGCGGCGGTTTTCGTCGCGAGTCGATTCTGGCAGATACCGTTGAAGCACTGATTGGCGGCATTTTCCTCGACAGCAATATTCAGCAGGTCGAGCAGTTGATCCTCAACTGGTATCAAACTCGCCTTGATGAGATTAGCCCAGGCGATAAACAAAAAGATCCCAAAACCCGTCTGCAGGAGTTCCTGCAGGGGCGCCATTTGCCGCTGCCTTCTTATCTGGTGGTGCAGGTGCGTGGTGAAGCCCACGATCAGGAGTTCACCATTCACTGCCAGGTCAGTGGCATGGTTGAACCGGTAGTTGGCGTTGGTTCAAGCCGACGCAAAGCAGAGCAAGCCGCAGCGGAACAAGCGCTGATCAAACTTGGTCTCGAATAGCTAAATCGCAGCGCCTGAACAGGCGTTGAAAAAGTCAGGACTCGAATGAGCGAACAAGAAGTAACCTATAGCGGCTTTGTCGCGATTGTTGGCCGACCTAACGTTGGCAAATCCACTTTACTGAACCAGTTGCTGGGGCAGAAAGTGTCGATCACATCGCGTAAACCGCAGACCACGCGTCACCGCATTATGGGTATTCACACGGAAGGGGCCTATCAGGCCATTTATGTGGATACACCAGGGCTGCACATGGAAGAGAAACGCGCCATCAACCGTTTGATGAACCGTGCCGCCAGTAGCTCCATCGGTGATGTTGAACTGGTCGTGTTTGTGGTGGAAGGCACGCGCTGGACACCCGATGATGAAATGGTGTTAAACAAACTGCGTGGCGGCACAGTGCCGGTCATCCTGGCGATCAACAAAGTCGACAACATTCAGGATAAGAGCATCCTGTTGCCACATCTGCAGTTCCTTAGCCAGCAGATGGACTTCCTCGACATCGTGCCTATTTCTGCGGAAAGCGGCCAGAACGTGGATACCATTGCCCAGATCGCGCGTAAACATTTGCCGCAGTCCGAGCATCACTTCCCGGAAGACTACATCACCGATCGCTCTCAGCGCTTTATGGCTTCTGAGATCATCCGTGAAAAACTGATGCGCTTCCTCGGTGCAGAACTGCCGTATTCCGTCACGGTTGAGATTGAGCAGTTTGTCTCTAACGATCGCGGCGGTTACGACATCAATGGTCTGATTCTGGTAGAACGTGAAGGCCAGAAACGCATGGTGATTGGCAACAAAGGGGCCAAAATCAAAACCATCGGCATTGAAGCCCGTCGCGACATGGAAGACATGTTCGAAGCGAAAGTGCATCTTGAGCTGTGGGTCAAGGTCAAATCCGGTTGGGCCGACGACGAACGTGCGCTGCGCAGCCTGGGTTACTCTGACGAAGGCTAATTGATGGAAGGCTGGCAACGGGCGTTTGTGCTACACAGTCGCCCCTATAGTGAAACCAGCCTGCTGCTCGATCTGTTCAGCGAAAGCGACGGACGCGTGCGGGTACTGGCTAAAGGTGCCCGGGCACGACGCTCTCAGCTTAAAGGTACGCTGCAACCTTTCACGCCGCTGCTTGTCCGTTGGGGTGGGCGCGGTGAAGTCAAAACCCTACGCAATGCCGAAGCGGTTTCCCTCGCACTGCCTCTCAGCGGTATCACCCTCTACTGCGGACTCTACGTCAACGAACTGCTCTCACGCGTGCTTGAGCAGGAGATCCCGTTTGGCGAACTGTTCTTTGACTATCTCCACTGCCTGCAAGGCCTGGCGTCCACCAGCGGATCGCCAGAACCGTCGCTACGGCGTTTTGAACTGGCGCTGCTCGGGCACCTTGGCTACGGCGTAGATTTCCTGCATTGCGCCGGTAGCGGTGAGCCGGTTGCCGACAACATGACCTACAGCTACCGTGAAGAGAAAGGGTTTATTGCCAGCCTGGTCGTAGGGCAGCGCAGTTTTACCGGCAGCGAACTCCAGGCATTAGCCAGCCGTCAGTTTAACGACGTGGCCCAGCTACGCGCTGCCAAGCGCTTCACGCGTATGGCACTCAAACCTTATCTGGGCGGTAAGCCGCTCAAAAGCCAGGAGCTGTTTCGCCAGTTCGTGCCGAAAAAAACGCCAGCCGGGCCGAAAACCTCCTGATCGCCATACCACCGCCAGACGTGTCGCGATACACTGCGTGCAATACTGAATAATACAGAGGATTGTCATGGCTGAGTTGCTGTTAGGGATCAATATCGATCACATCGCTACCGTGCGTAACGCGCGTGGCACCAGTTATCCGGACCCGGTACAGGCGGCGTTTATCTCTGAACAGGCCGGGGCTGATGGCATTACCGTACACCTGCGTGAAGATCGTCGTCACATCACCGATCGTGATGTTCGCATCCTGCGCGACACCATCCAGACGCGGATGAACCTCGAAATGGCAGTCACCGATGAGATGATTGCGATTGCCTGTGAAGTCAAACCTCAGTTTGTCTGCCTGGTCCCTGAAAAGCGCGAAGAAGTGACCACCGAAGGTGGCCTCGACGTGGCGGGCCAGCAGGAAAAAATTAACGCCGCAGTGCAGCAGTTGAGCCGTGCGGGCATTTTGGTTTCTCTGTTCATTGATGCCGAAGAGCGTCAAATTGAAGCGGCTGTGACCAGCGGTGCGCCTTATATCGAAATCCATACCGGTGCCTATGCCGAAGCCGCCGAAGGGCTGGAACGTGACGCTGAGCTGGCACGCATTCGCCACGCGGCAACCTTTGCCGCCAGCCGTGGTTTAAAAGTGAATGCGGGCCACGGCCTGACCTACCACAACGTGCTGCCGATTGCCGCACTGCCGGAAATGCATGAACTGAACATTGGTCACGCCATTATTGGTCGTGCGGTGTTTAGCGGCCTGGCTGAGGCGGTGAAAGAGATGAAGCAACTGCTACGGGAAGCGCGTCGCTAATGGCTATCCTCGGGCTGGGCACCGATATTGTTGAAATTGAACGTATCGCTGGGGTGATCGAACGTTCGGGCGATCGCCTGGCTCGAAGGGTCTTAAGTGATGCCGAGTGGCAGCAGTACCAGAACCACCGGCAGCCACTGCGTTTTCTGGCGAAGCGGTTTGCCGTTAAAGAAGCGGCAGCCAAAGCGTTTGGCACCGGGATTCGCGGTGGCCTCGCCTTTAACCAGTTTGAAGTCTACAACGATGAACTGGGTAAGCCAGGCCTGCGTTTCTTTCAGCACGCCGCTGAAGTGGCCCAGCGCCTTGGCGTGAATCACGTCCATGTGACGCTGGCGGATGAGCGGCATTACGCATGCGCCACGGTGATTATTGAGTCTTAATCACCGTATCTTGCCGTTATCTCCCACATCCAGCCATAAACCTTCAGCCAAACGCCTTTAGCTGAAGGTTTATTTTTTTACAGGTTATTCACCAGGTTTTGGCTGTGGCGAATATGGCTGGCGGCCCGTTCAGGGTCTTGCTGTACCAGCGCCATAAACAGCAGATCGGTCAATGCCAACTGCGCGGTGGTGGATGAGATGGCGGCACTGCGATTGCTCTGCTCTTCTGCCACAGTATAGAGGCAGTGGCTGGCAATCTGTTGCAAGGTATTGGGCGTAAATCCCGTAAACGCCAGTACTGAAGCACCAATCTGTGCCGCTTCCTGCGCGGCCAGGTTAATCTCACGCCGTTCGCCGGTATAAGAGATGGTCAGCAGCACATCGCCATGGCGCATCGCCTGCACGCTGGCAAGCAGGGCGTGCATATCTTGCTCGGCCACGGCATTGATGCCAATTTTCATCAGCTTCCACGAAAAGTCTTTCGCGACCAGGCCAGATCCGCCCATGCCCGTCAGTAAAATGCGGTGGGCGTTCTTAAGCAGATCCAACACTTCCATCAGGCGCTCTTCGCTGTTGATATCCAGCGTCGCGCGGATTGCAGACAGTTTTTCGGTCAGTAATTTTTCTCCGACCACTTTCAACGGATCGTCGCTCAGAATGTGGTTGTGTACCGTGATCGCGTCTTTATCCGCTAACGACTCGGTCAATGCCAGCTTCAACGCCGGGAAGCCACGATAGCCCAGCTTTTGCGCGAACTTAACCACGCTAGACTGACTCACGCCGGAAACCTCTGCCAGGCTTTGTGAGCTCAGATTACGCGCCTCATCGGGCTGCGACAGTAAGAAGTCCGCCAGACGTCGCTCATTCAGGGTCAGGCGGGGATAAAGCTGGCGTATACGCAGGAGTGAACTCATCAGAATCCTCATTCCAAAATGCCTCCATCATGGAGACAAGAGTAAAGCTGACTGGCCGGGCTGTGTAGATTGCTGGTCAACCCAACCAGAAGAAAACGTGATGCCGGGTAATTCTAATCTCTGGAATAAAAAATGACAGGTTTCCTCTCTCTTTGTGATGGCTACACTGTGTAATGAAGGCATGAAAAGAGAAAAAAGAGGTGTTTTTTGACAAAAGGTACGCAACGACGCGTGGTGTTCTTCGATCTGGATGGCACCTTACACCAGCAGGACATGTTTGGCACTTACCTGCGCTATTTATTACGCCGTCAGCCATTAAATCTCCTGATTCTGCTGCCATTGCTGCCCGTAATCGGGGCCGGGCTGTTGCTGTGGGGGCGAGCCGCGCGCTGGCCAATGAGCCTGCTGCTGTGGGCGGTGACGTTTGCGCACAGCGAAAAGGCCCTGGTGCGAAAAGAGGCGGAGTTTGCCCGCTGGTTCCGCCAGCGCGTCACGGCGTTCCCCGTGGTGCAGCAACGGCTGATTGATTATCTGCGCAGTGAGGATGCGGATGTCTGGCTGATCACCGGCTCGCCGCAGTCTCTGGTGCAGCAGGTCTACTTTGACTCGGCGTTTTTACCTCAGGTTAACCTGATTGCCAGCCAAATGACGCGCTTTGCCGCGGGCCGGGTGCTGTCATTACGCTGCCTGGGCCATGTAAAGGTGGCGCAGCTTGAAGCGCGGATTGGCACGCCACTCCAGCTTTACAGTGGCTACAGTGACAGTAAACAGGACAACCCGCTGCTGTTCTTCTGCCAACATCGCTGGCGCGTGACGCCGCTGGGTGAACTTCAGCAGCTAGAATAGTGCGGACAGGCTTCGATTCTGCGAACGGTATCGCTATAATGCGCCGCTTTTGACGGGCGAGAGAACGCACACTATGCAGCAACACGATGAACACTGGATGCGCCATGCGCTAAAACTTGCCCAGCGCGCCTGGGATGAGGGCGAAGTGCCAGTGGGCGCAGTGCTGGTGCAGGGCGACCGCGTTATTGGCGAAGGCTGGAACCGTCCTATTGGTCAGCACGATCCCACCGCGCATGCGGAGATTATGGCGCTGCGGCAGGGCGGCAAAATTCTGGAAAATTACCGCCTGCTGGATACCACGCTGTATGTCACGCTGGAACCCTGCATCATGTGCGCAGGTGCCATGGTGCACAGCCGCATTACCCGGCTGGTGTATGGTGCCAGTGATGAAAAAACCGGTGCTGCCGGTTCCCTGATCGACATTCTTGGTCACCCAGGCATGAACCATCAAATCGTACTGGAAGGTGGCCTGCTGGCGCCAGAGTGTGCCGGAATGCTGAGTGATTTCTTCCGCCAGCGGCGTGAGCAGAAAAAGGCGCTGCGGAAACAGCTGCGCGATCAGGAAGAAGAGTAATATAAGACGTGTTATTAAACAGAAGAGGGCATTACGCCCTCTTTTTTGATCAGTTCATTGCCAGCTTCGGTTCCACCGCAGGGTATCCCTGCGCCAGCTCAGCATCTTCCGCAGTACGCTGCGCCAGACGCTTATCCTGCTCTTGCAGATAGCCCACCAGGCTTATCTGGTACTTACGGATGTTCTCTACATAATTGTAGGCCTCATGGCCGCGAGCATAGCCGTAGGAGGTCTGCGTGTAGTAGCGCTTCTGGCTTAGCATCGGCAGGCGCAGTTTGACGTCCGCCCAGCTATCCGGGTTGCCACCCTGTTTTGCCGTCAGCTTGCGCGCATCCAACATATGGGCATACCCCATATTATAAGAGGCGAGGGCAAACCAGATGCGCTCATCATCCGGAATGGTGGAGGGCACTTTTGCCATCATGCGCTGCAAATACTCACTCCCGCCGCGAATGCTCTGCTCCGGGTCGAGGCGATCGCTCACCTGTAAGCTATCGGCGGTATTGCGCGTCAGCATCATCATGCCGCGCACCCCGGTGGGTGAGGTGGCCTGCGGGTTCCAGTGCGACTCCTGATAAGAGATAGCCGCCAGCAAGCGCCAGTCCAGGCTACTGGAGTACTTCTGGAACAGCGATTGAATGTTAGGCAACGTATTGTCAATGGCACGCAGGAACGTGCGGGTATCGACGTAATCAAACGTGCCAACGTGACCTAAATATTTCTCATCCAACCGCGCCAGTGCGCCTTCTTCACCCATCTGGCTGAAGAAATCCAACATTGCGGCATTGAGGCTGTCATCACTGCGCTGCGGCAGATACCAGGTAACGGGTTCTTCATCACTGATATCAAAAGCCACCGCTAAGTTGGGATGAACCCGCTGCAGCAGTGCAATGGTGACAGAGTCGCCAACGGTATAGTCAAGCTTACCGTCCGCAACGGCTTCCAGCAGGGACTTCTGTCCCATATCGGTCGAAATGGCCCAATCCAGATCGGGATACTGCTTATCTTTCGCCTCTTTGAGGTTAGTAAGATAAGCCGAACCCGAAGGGACAATCAGCCGACCTTTGAGGTCGCCAAAGTTTTTCGGCCTGGCTTTATCAACGCGATAGACCAACTGCTGAGAGACCGAGTAGTAGCTCGGGCCACTTTGGTAGTGCGACAAACGCTCATTATTGTAGATAAGCCCTGCCGCCAGCACGTCGGCCTTACCGTGGTCCAGGTCGTCAAACAGATCACCAATGTTCGGGCGCACGGTGACCTGGAGCTTGACCCCAAGATAATCAGCAAAGCGTTTTGCCAGTTCGTAATCCATACCCGCCGGAAGTTTATTCACGGTGTAGTAGGTCAGTGGCGAATTTATGGTGCTGACTCGCAGCACGCCTCGCGCACGTATTTGGGATATCGCATCTTTGCCGCCCCCGTACCACGGGATGGCAGGCCACAGTGCCAGCGCGAGCAGCACGGTGATCAGACCGATGATCAGATAGTTTAATTTCAGGCGTTTCAAATAGTTATCTCTCTATGGCGCTCAGGCCTCTGTCCTTTACAGGCAGTATTAGTCTTCTTTTGGCTCCCAGAGCGACGGGCATTTTGCGCAACAAAGCGGCATAGAGCAACTTTAAAAGCAAGAATTGTTCAATTTTCAGTCGAATCCGGATCGCAATTAAATGTGCGCAAACGGTTTCGTCGAGGCGGGTGATTCTCTATAATACTGCCCGTTTTCCCTGTTGCGCCCAATGAAGCGCCGCCCGGCGCTTCGAAGACGAGAGATCTTAATGATGGAAATTCTGCGTGGTTCGCCCGCTCTGTCAGCATTTCGTATTAATAAACTGCTGACCCGCTTTCAGGACGCTCACCTTCCGGTGAGTGATATTTACGCCGAGTACGTCCATTTTGCCGATGTCAGTGCACCGCTCAACGCTGACGAAAAAGCCCGACTACAGCGTCTGCTGAAGTATGGCCCCTCTCTCGCGGAACATGCCCCTCAAGGGCGTTTGCTGCTGGTAACGCCACGTCCTGGCACTATCTCGCCCTGGTCTTCAAAAGCCACAGACATTGCCCACAACTGCGATTTACCGCAGGTTCGCCGCATTGAGCGTGGTCTGGCGTTTTACGTCCAGGCACCGCAGCTGAGCGAAGCTCAGTGGCAGTCACTGGCGACACTGCTGCACGACCGCATGATGGAAGTGGTGTTCCACGACCTGGCTGATGCTGAAAAACTGTTTGCCCACCACGAACCCCAGCCGCTGAAAAGCGTGGATATCCTGGGCGGTGGCCGTCAGGCACTGGAGCAGGCGAACGTCGCGCTCGGCCTGGCACTGGCAGACGATGAGATCGATTACCTGCTGGCAGCCTTTGAAAAACTCGGGCGCAACCCGAACGATATCGAGCTCTACATGTTTGCCCAGGCAAACTCTGAGCACTGTCGTCATAAAATTTTCAACGCCGACTGGATCATCGACGGTGAAAAACAGCCGAAGTCGCTGTTTAAGATGATCAAAAACACCTTCGAGCAGACGCCAGACCACGTCCTGTCAGCGTATAAAGACAACGCTGCGGTTATGGAAGGTTCTGAAGTAGGCCGTTTCTACCCGGATGCGGCGAAAGGTGAATATGCGTTCCATCAGGAAGACGCACATATCCTGATGAAAGTAGAAACCCATAACCACCCGACCGCCATCTCCCCATGGCCAGGTGCCGCGACCGGTTCCGGTGGCGAAATCCGTGATGAAGGTGCAACCGGACGTGGCGCGAAGCCAAAAGCCGGTCTGGTCGGCTTCTCCGTTTCTAACCTGCGCATCCCTGGCTTTGAACAGCCGTGGGAAGAAGATTTCGGCAAGCCAGAGCGTATCGTTACCGCGCTGGATATCATGACCGAAGGCCCACTGGGCGGTGCAGCATTCAACAACGAATTTGGTCGTCCAGCCCTGAACGGCTATTTCCGTACTTATGAAGAGCGCGTGGAGAGCCATAACGGCGCTGAACTGCGTGGCTACCACAAGCCAATCATGCTGGCTGGCGGTATCGGTAATATCCGTGGCGATCACGTGCAGAAAGGTGAAATCACCGTTGGCGCGAAACTGATCGTGCTGGGTGGCCCGGCGATGAATATCGGCCTGGGCGGCGGTGCAGCCTCTTCAATGGCGTCTGGTCAGTCGGATGCGGATCTGGACTTCGCGTCAGTACAGCGTGATAACCCAGAAATGGAACGTCGCTGTCAGGAAGTGATCGACCGCTGCTGGCAGTTGGGCGAAGACAACCCAATCCTGTTCATTCACGACGTGGGTGCAGGCGGCTTGTCCAACGCGATGCCAGAACTGGTGAGCGACGGTGGCCGTGGTGGCCGCTTCAATCTGCGTGACGTGCTGAGCGATGAGCCAGGCATGAGCCCGCTGGAAGTGTGGTGTAATGAATCTCAGGAACGTTACGTTCTGGCGGTTTCCCCAGAGAAACTGGCTGAGTTTGATGCACTGTGCCAGCGTGAGCGCGCACCTTATGCGGTTATCGGTGAAGCGACCGAAGAACTGCACCTGTCACTGGCTGACAGCCATTTCGACAACACCCCAATCGATATGCCGCTGGATGTGCTGCTGGGCAAAACGCCGAAGATGACCCGTGATGTGGTCACTCAGCAGGCACAAGGCGCTGAGCTGAAGCGTGATGGCATCACCGTAGCGGATGCGGTTAACCGTGTGCTGCATCTGCCGACCGTGGCAGAGAAGACCTTCCTGATCACCATCGGTGACCGTACCGTTACCGGTATGGTGGCTCGCGATCAGATGGTTGGCCCATGGCAGATCCCGGTAGCTAACTGCGCCGTGACCACCGCAAGCCTCGACAGCTATCACGGTGAAGCCTTCGCACTGGGCGAACGTGCGCCAGTCGCACTGCTGGACTTCGCCGCCTCTGCGCGTCTGGCAGTTGGTGAAGCACTGACTAACCTGGCAGCAACGCAAATCGGCTCCCTGAAGCGCGTGAAGCTCTCCGCGAACTGGATGTCTGCTGCGGGTCACCCAGGTGAAGATGCGGGTCTGTACGAAGCGGTTAAGGCCGTTGGTGAAGAGCTGTGTCCGGCACTGGGCATTACTATTCCGGTGGGCAAGGACTCCATGTCCATGAAAACCCGCTGGCAGCAGGGCAATGAAGAGCGTGAAATGACCTCGCCATTGTCACTGGTGATCACCTCATTTGCCCGTGTGGAAGATGTTCGCCGTACCGTAACGCCAGAGCTGCAACCGCAGGCAGATAACCTGTTGCTGCTGGTTGATCTTGGCAACGGTGCTAACACCCTGGGGGCGACCGCGCTGTCTCAGGTTTATCGTCAGTTGGGCGATAAGCCAGCAGACGTGCGTGATGCGCAGCAGTTGGCTGGCTTCTTCAACGCCATGCAGGCGCTGGTTGCCGAGCAGAAACTGTTGGCTTACCACGACCGTTCAGATGGCGGCCTGCTGGTCACGCTGGCAGAGATGGCCTTTACCGGTCACTGTGGCGTTGAGGTGGATATCGCCGCTCTGGGTAACGATGCGCTGGCTGCACTCTTCACTGAAGAACTGGGTGCCGTTATCCAGATCAACGCAGCGGATCGTGCCGCAGTAGAGCAAGTCTTCGCGGACCACGGTCTTGCGGCTTCGGTACACGTCATCGGTTCAGCCCAGCCGGGCGATCGTTTCGTGATCCGTTCTGGCGATAGCGCGGTATACAGCGAAAGCCGTACCACTCTGCGTACCTGGTGGGCAGAAACCACCTGGCAGATGCAGCGCCTGCGTGATAACCCAGACTGTGCCGATCAGGAACACGAAGCGAAGAAAAACGACAACGACCCTGGCCTCAACGTTCATCTGACCTTTAAGCCAGAAGAAGATGTGGCAGCGCCAATGATCGCCACCGGTGCACGTCCACGTGTCGCCGTGCTGCGTGAGCAAGGTGTGAACTCCCACGTTGAGATGGCAGCAGCCTTCCACCGTGCGGGCTTTACCGCAGTAGACGTACACATGAGTGACCTGCTGGCCGGCAAACGTGGTCTGGAAGAGTTCCAGGCGCTGGTTGCTTGCGGTGGCTTCTCTTACGGTGACGTCTTGGGTGCGGGTGAAGGTTGGGCGAAGTCGATTCTGTTCAACAACCGCGTGCGTGATGAGTTTGAAAACTTCTTCCACCGTCCGCAGACGCTGGCGCTGGGCGTGTGTAACGGCTGCCAGATGATGTCAAACCTGCGCGAGCTGATCCCAGGCAGCGACCTGTGGCCACGCTTCGTCCGTAACCAGTCCGAGCGTTTTGAAGCGCGCTTCAGCCTGGTTGAAGTGGCTGCTAGCCCGTCACTGCTGCTTGATGGCATGGCCGGTTCACATATGCCAATCGCTGTTTCTCACGGCGAAGGCTTTGTGGAAGTGCGCGATGGCGCACATCTGGCGGCGCTGGAGAGCAAAGGTCTGGTTGCACTGCGCTTTGTTGATAACTTCGGTAAGGTTACTGAAACCTATCCAGCGAACCCGAATGGCTCGCCAAACGGTATTACCGCGGTGACCAACGAAAGCGGTCGCGTGACCATCATGATGCCACACCCGGAGCGTGTGTTCCGTACCGTGAGCAACTCGTGGCACCCGGCAGAGTGGGGCGAAGACAGCCCGTGGATGCGTATCTTCCGCAATGCACGTAAGCAGCTTGGCTAAGCCTTAACGCTTGAAAATCATGCCAGTCAGTAACATGACTGGCATTTTTTTTGGCTGAAACCAGGGACTTTTCACTGAGGTGTCGCCGTTGTTGGTTTTTAGCGACAATGCCAGAGTGCGCCTGTCTCCAATTGGAGACATTTAACTTATTGAAAAATAATTGCTTGTCAAAATGGCGTTGTTTATGTCGCAAAAAAGAGACACTTTTTGCGACGCAAATCTGTCGTAAACCGTGCCAGTTGATAGCAACTTACTGAAAGTAAATAAATTTTAAAAAGTGGCACGCTATTTGCTATACTCAGTTCGTGGCTCATTCGCCCTGTCTATGATTGCCCCGCTCACTGCGGAGAGCTCATAAAACCTGAATGACGCACCAAACGGAGCCTGCCGTCCACCAAACCGATAATCGCTTGCTTTGCAACGTTATCAAGCATCGGACGTAACGTTGAGTTAGGCTCCACCTTTTCTATCACGGCGCTACGGCGACGTGCCAACGGCAGGCCATTGCGCCTGCCGTTCTCTTTTCTACTATCTTCCCTTGCCAGAGTTGGTTAGCATCCGCACAGCACGGTTAAGCGAGAACCTCTCTGTGAAAAAATGGCGTCTCTTTCCTCGATCCCTACGTCAGCTGGTGTTGATGGCCTTTCTGCTGGTGTTATTGCCGCTGTTAGTGCTGGCCTGGCAGGCGTGGGAAAGCCTCTCGGCACTCAGCGATCAGGCGGCGGATACTAACCGCAATACCTTCACCGATGTGCGGCGCAGCGAAGCAATGGCACGCACAGCGCTGGAACTGGAGCGCAGCTACCGTCAGTACTGCGTGCTGGGTGATGAAACGCTGGCAAAGCTCTACCAGACCCAGCAAATCCGTTACAGCCAGATGCTGAGCACCCACAGCGCCAGCTTGCCGGAGCTCAAAGCGTTTGCGGTGTTACAGCAAACCCTGCCGCAACTGGCACAGCTGCACTGTGAAAACGGCAATCCTGGCGGCGAGGCCGCAGAGGCGCTGGATAAATTCTCCGTCACCAATACCCAAATGGTGCAGGAAACGCGTGATGTGGTGTTCTCCCGCGGCTTGCAGTTGCAACGTGAAATTGCCGATCGCGGTCAGTTCTTTGGCTGGCAGGCGCTGATCCTGTTTGTCATCAGCCTGTGTCTGGTGTTGCTGTTTACCGGGATGATCATCGGCCCGGTCAAACAAGTCGAACGGATGATCAACCGCCTGGGAGAGGGGAAAGCCATTGGGCAAAACAGCCGTTTTCGTGGCCCGAGAGAGCTTCGTTCGCTGGCTCAGCGCATCATTTGGCTGAGCGAACGCCTGGCCTGGCTGGAAACCCAGCGGCATGAGTTTTTGCGCCACCTGTCCCATGAGCTGAAAACCCCGCTCGCCAGCCTGCGCGAAGGCACGGAACTGCTGGCGGATGAAGTGGTGGGAAACCTTAATGGCGAGCAGAAAGAGGTCGTCACGATTCTGGATAACAGTAGCCGCCATCTGCAACAGCTGATTGAACAGTTGCTGGAGTACAACCGTAAACTGATGGACGGGCCGATCAGCCTGCAAACCATCAATCTCGATGAACTGCTGGAGGAGGTGATTCGCGCCCACGCTTTGCCAGCGCGCAGTAAACAGATGCAAACCCACATCGATTTCGCCGCCAGCCACTGTCTGGCTGAGCCTACGCTATTAATGCGGGTGCTGGATAATCTCTACTCTAACGCCGTGAACTATGGGGCTGAATCCGGTAACATCTGGCTGCGTAGCCAACTATCAGGCAACAAAGTATCGATTGAAGTGGCCAACAGTGGCACCCCGATCCCCGTGACCGAGCGCGATATGATTTTCGAGCCCTTTTATCAGGGGAGTCAGCAGCGCAAAGGGCCGGTAAAGGGCAGTGGCCTTGGGTTAAGCATTGCGCGTGACTGTCTGCGGCATATGCAGGGCGACCTGAAACTGGTTGACAGTAAAGACGCCGATGTCTGTTTTCGTATTGAATTAAACGCCACAGCCGGAAAACCCTGACGAATGAGAATGGTCATGCCCCTATTGCTGAGCGCTTTGCTGCTCAGCGCTTGCAGTACGACTAAGGTGCCTTCTGTTGCCAGCGATAGCCACAAAGTGGCCGAACCGGTATTGCAGCTGCCCGACTACCTCGCCACCGATTGTCGGGATGTCTGGCACATTGAAGCCGCCTCGGCGATGAGCAATCCCCTTTACTGGTTACGAGCGATTGACTGTGCAGACCGTCTGTCGCCGGCAGATGCGCGGGCGGAAGCCCACGGCTGGCCTGTAGAAAGCTGGTCCCGCGCCTTTAAGCAGGGCATTTTGTTGGCGAATGGCAATGTCACACCGCCTGAACGGCGCGATTTCGTCAACGCACTCGACAGCTACAGCACTGAATTCCCCAGCCAGGTTCGGCCGTTAATCCAACTCTGGCGCAGCCAGCAGGCCGCACAGCTAGAGCTAAGCGAAACCCGTACCCGGGCGTTTAAGCTGCAACAGGGCAGTGACGGGCAGTTAGAGCAGCTACAACAGCAGTTGAGCCAGTCACGCCAGGCGCAGGCAGAGACGCAGCGTAAGCTGCAACGACTGGCTGACATTGAACGTCAGCTCTCATCCCGTAAATCACCGGATGCCAGTGACAGCACGCACGCAGCCCATGAGGAGCCATAAAGTGAAACACTCGGCACGTCTGTTACTGGTGGATGACGATCCTGGGCTACTCAAACTGCTGGGCATGCGACTAAGCAGTGAGGGGTTTCAGGTAGTGACGGCGGCCTCAGGGCCAGAGGCACTACGGCTGATCGCCCGGGATCGTGTTGATCTGGTGATCAGCGATCTGCGCATGGACGAAATGGATGGGCTGGCGCTGTTTGCTGAGATTCAGCAGCGGCATGCAGGGCTCCCGGTGATCATCCTCACCGCCCATGGTTCGATCCCGGATGCGGTAGCTGCAACGCAACAAGGGGTGTTCAGCTTCCTGACCAAACCGGTAGACCGCGATGCACTGTATAAGGCGATTGATGAAGCCTTATCCCTGCGAGCACCGCAAAATGACGATCGCTGGCGTGCTGCAATTGTGACGCGCAGTCCGCAGATGCTGCGGCTGTTGGAGCAGGCACACATGGTGGCGCAATCCGATGTCAGCATCCTGATTAACGGGCAGAGCGGAAGCGGCAAAGAAGTGCTGGCACAGGCGATTCATGCCGCCAGCCCGCGCGCGGCGCGGCCTTTTATTGCCATTAACTGTGGTGCGCTGCCGGAACAACTCCTGGAATCAGAACTGTTTGGTCATGCGCGTGGCGCGTTTACCGGCGCGGTCAGTGCGAGAGAAGGGCTGTTTCAGGCCGCCGAAGGAGGCACTTTATTCCTCGACGAGATTGGCGACATGCCACAAAGCTTGCAGGTAAAACTGCTACGCGTCTTGCAGGAGCGTAAAGTGCGTCCGCTGGGCAGTAATCAGGACTGTGATATCAACGTCCGTATTATCAGTGCGACCCACCGTGACTTGCCGAAAGCCATGGAAAAAAAGCAGTTCCGTGAAGATCTCTATTACCGGCTTAACGTGGTTAACCTGCGTATTCCGGCGTTGCATGAGCGCACGGAAGATATTCCGCTGCTGGCTAACCATTTACTGCGTCAGGCCGCCGAAAAGCATAAGCCGTTTGTACGCAGCATCTCCGCCGATGCGATGAAAAGACTGATTTCCGCCAGTTGGCCGGGCAACGTCCGCCAGTTGGTGAACGTGATTGAACAGTGTGTGGCCTTAAGTTCCTCTCCGGTGATTGGGGATGCGCTGGTCTCGCAGGCATTGGCAGAAGAGAACAGTGCGTTGCCCACGTTTGTTGAGGCGCGTAACCAGTTCGAGCTGAACTATTTACGCAAGCTGCTGCAAATCACCAAAGGCAATGTCACACATGCGGCGCGTCTGGCTGGACGAAACCGTACTGAGTTTTATAAGCTGCTGTCACGCCATGAGCTAGACGCCAGCGACTTTAAAGATTAGGCTGCAACGCTGCCAAACACACTTATACTTATTCGGAACCCCATCCGGGCACGGAGGGAGCGAGAAAAGGGTCTGTCATGAAAAAGATCGATGCAATTATCAAACCGTTCAAGCTGGATGATGTGCGCGAAGCACTTGCTGAAGTAGGCATCACCGGTATGACCGTTACCGAAGTGAAAGGTTTTGGTCGCCAGAAAGGCCACACTGAGCTGTATCGCGGTGCGGAGTACATGGTCGACTTTCTGCCAAAAGTAAAAATCGAAATGGTAGTGGGTGATGACATCGTAGACACCTGCGTTGAAACTATCATGAAAACTGCGCAGACCGGCAAAATCGGTGACGGTAAGATCTTTGTCTTTGATGTCGCTCGTGTGGTGCGTATCCGTACCGGCGAAGAAGATGAAGAGGCGATCTAAAGCCTTCGCCCGCAGCTGCCAGGCTGCGGGCGGCTCAGTTACACCACTTTATGTGGACCAAACACTTCGTAGTGAATGCGTTCTGCTGCCACGCCAGCATCACGCAACTGTCCGGCAACAAACTGCATAAACCCTAGCGGTCCGCACAGATAGAACTGCTGATTTTCACCGGCAATGGCTGCGGAAACCTGACTTAAATCCATCAATCCTTGCTGATCAAACCGACCTGAGTCGTTGATTTCCGGTGCGCGATACCAGATGTGCTGGCTAAATTGGGCCAGATTTTTCCCTGCTTGTGTCACCTCCGCTGCGAAGGCATGTTGAAGCCCATTTTCGCTGGCATGTAACCAGGTCACCGGGGCAGCATGGTGCTGTGACTCCAGCTGATGAAGCATGGCCAGCATCGGGGTTTGTCCAACGCCAGCGGAGATCAGCGCGACGGGAGTTTGGGCATCCACATCAAGGAAGAAGTCGCCGTGAGGCGCTGCCAGTTCCACCACATCACCCACTTTTGCCTGCTCATGCAGCCAGCCAGAGACTGTGCCCGCAGCTTCATGTTTAACCGCAATGCGGTAGTTGCGCCCATTCGGGGTGGCCGTCAATGAATACTGACGGATCTGGCGGTTCGCCATGCCTTCTGCCTGCACATACAAAGAAAGGTACTGACCTGGACGATAATCCACCACAGACGCACCGTCTACCGGCGTCAGTTCGATGCTCTTAATCACACTGCTCTGATCGGTAATCGCACTGATGCGGAATGCGCGTGTGCCGCGCCAGCCGCCGTTTGCCGTTTCAGACTGATGGTAGATGCTCTCTTCGCGCTGAATGAACACATCGGCCAGCACTCCATAAGCACGGCCCCACGCTGCCAGGACTTCTTCGCCGGGATCCATCAGTTCCTGAATGGTTGCCAGTAAGTGTTCACCCACCACTGCATATTGTTCAGGCTTGATATTCAGGCTGGTGTGCTTCTGGGCAATTTTTTCAACCGCCGGCAACAACACCGCCAGGTTCTCAAGGTTACTGGCATACGCGGCGATGGCATTGAACAACGCTTCACGTTGATCGCCATTGCGCTGATTGCTCATGTTGAACACATTTTTCAGCTCAGGGTGATGTGACAGCAAACGATCATAAAAATGGCGAGTCAGCTCCGGTCCAACTGCCGCAACGGCAGGCAGGGTGGATTTTACGGTGGCAATAGTTTGAGCATCCAACATCGGCGTATCCTGTTTCTTAAACATGTATTTGAAATGCATGTTATGCCTGTCGCGCTGGGTTGTAAATAACCGGATAGTTAGCAAGGGGACAAAAGCGGCAACTTTTACGGCCACTGAAAGCAAAAAAAGGCGGTTCCATAGGGGGAAATATCATGAAATTCAGGACGGGATAAAAAGGATAAAACCCGCGTGGCGAAAGGGTGCCAATCGTTTGCGCAAAAAGAGTGTCAGGGTGCTACCTTCACTGCTCAAAACGGTTTACACTGTGTGCCTTCGCCCTTCGCGGGCCATTATTACCGTTACAGAAAGTTAGCTGAGTCAGGAGATCCGGATGTTAAAGCGTGATATGAACATTGCCGATTATGATGCCGAGTTGTGGCAGGCGATGGAGCAGGAGAAAGTGCGTCAGGAAGAGCACATTGAACTGATTGCTTCAGAAAACTACACCAGCCCGCGTGTAATGCAGGCGCAAGGTTCACAGCTCACCAACAAATACGCGGAAGGGTATCCGGGCAAACGCTACTACGGCGGCTGTGAGTATGTTGATATTGTTGAGCAACTGGCTATCGACCGTGCAAAAGCGCTGTTCGGTGCTGACTTTGCTAACGTGCAGCCACACTCTGGTTCACAGGCTAACTTCGCGGTTTACACCTCACTGCTGGAGCCGGGCGACACCATTCTGGGTATGAACCTGGCACACGGCGGCCACCTGACTCACGGTTCTCCGGTAAACCTGTCTGGTAAGCTGTACAACTTCATCCCTTACGGCATTGATGAAACCGGCAAAATTAACTACGACGAACTGGCTGAGCTGGCAAAAACTCACCAGCCTAAAATGATCGTTGGCGGCTTCTCTGCATACTCAGGCAAAGTTGACTGGGCAAAAATGCGTGAAATCGCAGACAGCGTAGGCGCTTACCTGTTCGTTGATATGGCACACGTAGCGGGCCTGGTTGCGGCAGACGTTTACCCGAACCCAGTTCCACACGCACACGTTGTCACCTCCACCACCCACAAAACCCTGGCGGGTCCACGTGGCGGCCTGATCCTGGCACAAGGTGGTACTGAAGAGTTTTACAAGAAGCTGAACTCTGCGGTGTTCCCAGGCGGCCAGGGCGGCCCACTGATGCACGTGATCGCAGGTAAAGCCGTTGCCTTCAAAGAAGCGCTGGAGCCTGAGTTCAAAACTTTCCAGCAGCAGGTAACTGTGAATGCGAAAGCGATGGTAGAAGTGCTGCTGGCACGTGGCTACGACATCGTTTCTGGTGGCACTGAAAACCACCTGTTCCTGATTGACCTGGTAAGCAAAGGTCTGACCGGTAAAGATGCTGATGCTGCCCTGGGCCGCGCCTACATCACCGTGAACAAGAACAGCGTTCCAAACGATCCTAAGAGCCCGTTCGTCACCTCTGGTGTGCGTATCGGTACACCAGCAGTTACCCGTCGTGGCTTCAAAGAAGCTGACGTACGTGAACTGGCTGGCTGGATCGCTGACGTGTTGGACAACATCAATGACGAAGCGGTCATCGAAAGCACTAAGCAGAAAGTACTGGCAATCTGTGCTCGCCTGCCAGTGTATGCCTGATAACGGCTGAAGCTTTCCTGAATGAAAAGCCTCGCTAAGCGAGGCTTTTTTTTATGCGGCGGATATAGCGATCTTCATGAAACTTTCTGATGCTGGCTTTAATGGTTTCAGCGATAGGGAGATCGGTACGGTTGGGTAAAGAGGCAAGAATCATGGCTAACTGCTTAGCGTCATCAGTGGCAAAAAACTCACCGTTTACTTTTTCTGCAATGATATCTTTCGGGCCACCACAATCCGATGAGATGCAGTAAATTCCCCGGGACATTGCTTCAACTAATACCATGCCAAAACCTTCAAAACGGGAGGTTAATACCAGGCAACTTATTTCATCAATCTGTCTCTCAATATAAACCCAAGGCTCTTCCTGCCATCCATGCCATGTGATGTTATTATCTATACCCCATTCTGTTGCTTTCTTTTGGCATGTCACCCTGTCTTTCCCATCGCCAATCACATCCAGCGACCATGGAATACATAATAATCGCAATGCTTCAAAAAGTGTTTTTAATCTTTTTTCTTCTTCATAGAGTATCCGGCCGACATACAAAATTTTGAGTTTTTTTGGCCTTCCAATTGTGATTTCTGATGGCTTAACAAAATTATATATCAGGTCGATATCACTCTTTCGCGCACCCAACGCGATTAACTGTGTAGCGACTTCATTACTAATGGCTAAATGACGATGGGCCATAGTCAGGTAGCCCGGTCGATATTTTAAGTTTGGTGGGCTATGCATCCATGAATACAGCGTGATATTCAGGCATGACATCTTAATTGCCCATCCTGCTATATGGCACTCTCTGGTGCCTAATGCTATTAATATGTCAGGTCGGATTTTTTTGATAAATAAAGCCAGTTTTACAATGTGGAAGTAACAATTCAGTTTTTGATTCTTGCTTATTTTATTACTGTAGTGGCATTTCAGATTGTTAATCCATGTGTTTGAAGTCGGCTTTTCACCATTGTGGAAAAAGTAGAGTGAGCTATGAAATTCTGGATCTTCATTAAGGGTGTTAATAACAAAGCGAGTCACATTTTCTAAACCACCATGTCCTGATCTGACTTCTGAAAGCACCAGCACACGTTTGATATTTTTCATCTTTTATTTCACCTATGATTAGCGGAGAAATTGTACGTTTTTTTTCTCTTCTCAAAGCCAAGCCAAGCCAGGTCTGGTTTTTTGGTCGGTTAATAGTTAGCGTCTTTTTATTTTAAATATTCTTTTATTTTATTTACCTTTCTGACAAAGTAGCTGCTCCATCGTCGGAGGGATAATGACACTCAAATCAGCAAGATGGCTCGGTCTGAGCTACTTTACTTACTTCTTTTGCTACGGCATTTATTTACCTTTCTGGAGTGTCTGGCTCAAGGGCAGCGGACTGGATGCGGAAAAAATTGGCCTGCTGCTTGGCTGCGGCATGGTGGCGCGGTTTGTGGGGAGCCTGCTGCTCTCCTCCCAGGTAAAAAATCCTTCACAACTGATTACTGTCCTGCGTGCGCTGGCGTTGATGACCTGCCTGTTCGCCGTGGGGTATTGGATCGGCCAGCAGTGGTTATGGCTGCTCCTGGTAATGGTCGGTTTCAACCTGTTTTTCTCACCGCTGGTGCCGTTGACCGATGCATTAGCCGCGACCTGGACCCAGCAAATTGGCCTGGTGTATGGCCCGGTGCGCCTGTGGGGCTCGCTGGCATTTGTCATTAGCTCAGCACTCACCGGGATGCTGGTTAGCGCTTACTCCTCGCAGGCGATTCTGGTGCTATTAAGCGCCGGGCTGTTAGCGATGCTGGCGGGCATGTTGATACCGCCCGCAACCAAACCACAGGGAGAAGAACGGCAAAGCGGCGCAGTGGGCTGGCAAGCCTGGCGTGAACTGCTACGGGAGAGTGCGGTCAGGCGCTTTATGCTTTGCGTCACCCTGATGCAGGGTGCCCATGCGGCATACTACGGCTTTAGCGCCATCTGGTGGCAGGAGCAGGGCTACTCAGCAACGGTAGTGGGCTACCTTTGGTCGCTGGGCGTGGTGGCTGAGATTGTGATTTTTGCCCTGAGTCACCGGCTGTTTCGTCGTTGGAGCGCGCGTGACTTACTGCTCCTCTCCGCCGTCTGCGCACTGATTCGCTGGACATTACTGGGTGCCAGCAGCGCACTGCCGTTGTTGATTGTGGCGCAGATTCTCCACTGCGGGAGTTTCACCGTGTGCCACCTGGCGGCGATGCGTTTTATCTCATCACGGCAGGGTGCTCAGGTCATTCGTCTGCAATCACTCTATTCGGCGCTGGCAATGGGCGGTGGGATTGCGGTGATGACCATGATTTGCGGCGTCCTGTTTACCCATCTACAAGGCCATCTGTTCTGGGTCATGGCATTGGTGGTACTGCCAGCGCTGTTTTTACGACCGCGCGTAGCCTGAATCCAGTAACTGGCGGATGTGCATTTGCTGTTCATCCGTCAGGGGCACTTGTGCCAGGATCAACGGCGGCGAGAAGAGTGGTAGTGACGTCATATAGGGCGTCACCACCAAATCTATCTCCTCGGGTGCGCCCTGTTGCTGGAAATCATCCAGATCCTGGTAGCGCAGGGTAAACGGCAGTAACGTAATTTCGCGAATCTGCCTTTCCAGCGCCCGCTCGGCTTCCGCGTCCTCGTGAGTCAGTAACAGGACCTGCTTTTCCTGCAAGGCATTATCCTGCATCAGCCAGGCACCAAAAATCACCGCCACCAGGCTAACTTCCTCTTCACTCAAATTAACCTGATAGCCAGCCTCAAAGGCCTGTAATGCCACCTGGGTGGTACGCAGTAATCGGGGGTAAAGCTGTGCCACATCTAACGCCACGCTGTTATCGATGCCGATGGCAAAATAGCTGCGATCCAGTGCCTGCGCCAGGTGGGTATAGAGCTGTTGACGAAGTTCACCGCGCTGCTTAAACAGCGTTCCCGCTTCCTGCTCGAAATGTGCAATCAGCCGGGTTACCGCCTGCCGCAGTCGCACACCGCACGGGTGGTGCAGTGAATCTGGGCCGGGAGCGTGCATCAGCGCAAACAGCAGCGTGCCGAAATCGGTTTCCCCCTCACCGGGTATCAGATGGCTGCGCTTCTGCCAGTGACGCACCACATCTTCAGCGGCATTGCGCTCGGGCTTTTGTGCCAGCCACTGCTGTTGCGCTGCGCTAAACAGCGGGGTGTGGCGCTGGCACAGGACAAACTTGAAATAGAGTTGCAAAAACACCTGGTCGCGATCGTTAAATTCCCGCCCCAGCCGCAGTTCACAATGGTGAATCAATGCCTGCAAATTGGTGTCGTCATACAGCGCTTTTTCCACTTTTAACAGCTTCAGACGCTGGCGCAATGGGGTACTAAACGCCTGACAAACAAATTCCCGCGACAGGCGCAGCGCACGTCGTAAAGCATGGATCAGGCATATCCGGCGGTTAAGCTCAGTGCCATGAATGCGCAGGCTGCCATCCACCATCTGATGTAGCTCCAGTTGGTAAAAGCGCTGTATTTCTTCGCCTACGGCAACAATATCCTCACGCGCAACACCGGCATCAACTCTGTTGATTTGGCAGAGTTTTTCCGGGGTGAGCACGGGAGCAGGCAGAAACAACAGCAGCAACAGATGGCAACGGCGCTGGGAACGGGTGAAGAGCGGTGAGGCACTCATCAAGGCGAAGTATCCAGCAGGTCGATTTGTGCTAAGAATAGCCAGGGTGCTGAAATACCGCATTAACCGTCTGGTTTTTTATACCGGGCTTTAATCCGGGTCACATTTTTTGTTACGTTAGGCGCCTTTCTGCTTCGCTGGCGGTTCAATAACATGATGAATAAGATTTTACTGGCTCTGCTGATGTTCACTCCCGTTGCCTGGGCGCATCCGCACAGTTTCATCGATATGCAAACCGAACTGGTGAGCAAGGACAATCATTTTTCCGGATTGAAAATGACCTGGACGATGGACGAGATTACCTCTGCGGACCTGCTGTATGACGCGGGCGATGCCAAACCCGGATCGGTGGTGTGGAAGAAACTGGCGGCAGGCGTGATGGCGCGAGTGCTGGGTCAGCACTACTTCTCTGAAATCTGGCAGAATGGCCAGCGGGTAAAATTCCACGATTTGCCGAGTGAATACAACCTGTCACGTCAGGGGGCGAAAGCGGTGCTGGAGTTTATCTTACCGTTAGCGGAGCCGCCTTCGTTACAAGGGGCGCAGCGCTTTCAAATCCTGACTTACGATCCCAGCTACTTTGTCGATATGTACTACGACAATGTCAAAGCACTTACGCTGCCAGCCGATCTCCAGGCGCGTTGCAGTTTTGATCTCCATACGCCAAAACCCAATGACTCGCTGAAGCAATATGCCTTATCACTGGATAAAGCAGATGCGCCTCCGGAGACCATGGATCTTGGCCGCCAGTTTGCTCAGACGGTAACCCTGACATGTCATTAATTAACGTTATTCCCATCACGCGGCGCTACTGGCCGGTGACGCTGTTCCTGCTGCTGTTGCTACTCTCGGGTATTGTGCTGTGGTATTTCTGGACGCCCCTGCTGATGCAGACCATTGTCTGGCAGGCACAGCTTAACCGCGAAATGACGCAACTGCTCCAGCGCGTTGCAGAACATCCGCATCAGGCGGGCGTCACGCTCATGCTGTTTAGCCTGGTGTATGGGGTCTTGCATGCTATGGGGCCGGGGCATGGCAAAGTGGTTATCTCTACTTTTCTTGCGACGCATCCCGCACGGCTTAAAACCAGCCTGAAGTTAACACTGCTTGCCGCGCTGGTGCAGGGTGGCGTTGCTATTGTGCTGGTGACCGTGATGTTGGTGCTGCTGAAAACGTCCTCCCGCCAGCTACATCTGAGTAGCTATTGGCTAGAGAAGGGCAGCTATTTGCTGATTGCAGCGCTGGGGGTATGGATTTCAGTACGTGCCTTGCGTAGCTTAAAAACGTTGCTCCAGCCGCCGCCAAAACTCACCATCCATAGCCTGCGTCCAGTGCATCAGCATGATGCCAACTGCGGTTGCGGCCACGCCCATTTACCGAGTGCCGAACAAATTGCGCAGGCGGTAAGCTGGAAGACCCAACTGTTGCTGGTGTTCTCGATGGGACTGCGTCCCTGTTCCGGGGCCATCATGATGCTGCTGTTCGCGAAAGTGATTGGGGTTTATTGGTGGGGCGTGGCGTCAGCGGCGATCATGGCGCTGGGAACGGCGGTGACGGTGTCTGCGGTTGGGTTGCTGGTCCATCGCTCGCGGGCGTTAGCGCAACGTCTTGGGCAGCGTAGCGAAGGGCAGGGTGCAAAATGGCTACTGCCGCTGTCAGGATTACTGGGTGGTATTATTCTGCTGGTGGCGGCATTTATTCTGTGGCAAAGCGCCACGCCGGGAATCGGTGGCGGGATCAGTCCGCTGGGCATTTAAGCGGTTATGGGCACAAAAAAAAGCCCGCCTGCTCATGACGAGCGGGCGGGCTTTTTTATTTCTGAGGAGATTAACGCTTCAGCGCATCGCTCAGTTCATCACGCATGGATGCCAGCATAGCTTTAACCACACGCGGGTTACCGGCAACGATGTTACCAGACATCATGTAGCTGTGACCGCCAGTGAAATCAGTCACCAGGCCGCCAGCTTCACGTACCAGCAGATCGCCTGCGGCGAAGTCCCATGGCTTCAGGCCGATTTCGAAGTAGCCATCGACGCGGCCAGCGGCCACGTATGCCAGATCCAGCGCGGCAGAACCGGTGCGACGGAAATCAGCACACTCAGTGAACAGTTTGCCAACCACATTGATGTAGCTGGTGGCGTGCTGTTTCAGTTTGAACGGGAAACCGGTAGCGATGATGGTGCCATCGAGATCGCGAGCAATGCTGCCACGCAGACGGAAACCATTGAGCTGTGCGCCCTGACCACGTACGGCAGTGAACAGTTCGTTGCGCATTGGGTCATAAACCACAGCCACTTCAGTGCGGCCCTTGATGCGGACAGCAATAGAAACAGAGAAGTGTGGCAGACGTTTAATAAAGTTGGTGGTGCCATCCAGTGGATCGATTACCCATTGAATATCCTGATCTTCACCTGACAGGTCGCCGCTCTCTTCCGTTACAATCGAGTGTTTCGGATAAGATTTACGGATCACTTCAATGATCAGACGTTCTGCGTCACGGTCAACATTCGTTACGAAGTCGTTGCTGCCTTTCTGGCTGGCTTCGACAGCGTCCGGGGTTTCATAATTCTTGGCAATTAAATTTCCGGCCTTGCGCGCTGCGCGCACGGCGATGTTGAGCATCGGATGCATCGGTATCTCTCACTGGATGTTAAAGAACGGGGGAAACAAACGGCGCGGAGTATAACAGCGCGTTCGGTAAATGTCCTGCTTTTATGTTAGCATCGCGCCACAAATTTCTGACAACAACTCCTCACTATGCTGCAAAACATTCGAATCGTGCTGGTGGAAACTTCTCACACCGGCAACATGGGCTCCGTCGCCCGTGCTATGAAAACCATGGGCTTAACTAACCTTTACCTTGTGAATCCGTTGGTTAAACCAGATTCCCAGGCCATCTCTCTCGCGGCAGGTGCCAGCGATGTGATTGGTGAAGCAAAAATTGTTGATACGCTGGATGAAGCCATTGCAGGTTGCGCATTGGTGGTTGGCACCAGTGCTCGCTCTCGTACACTGCCGTGGCCGATGCTGGATGGCCGCGAATGTGGTGTGAAAAGCGTAGAAGAGGCGGCACAGGCTCCGGTTGCTCTGGTGTTTGGTCGTGAGCGCGTCGGTCTGACCAATGACGAACTGCAAAAATGTCATTACCACGTCGCCATTCAGGCTAACCCTGACTACAGCTCGCTGAACCTGGCGATGGCCGTACAGGTGATTGCCTACGAAGTGCGTATGGCATGGTTACAGTCGCAGGAGCAGGGCGAGAAGAAGCCCGCCTTTGACGATACCCCTTATCCATTGGTGGACGATCTGGAGCGCTTCTACCAGCATATGGAACAGATGATGTTAAAAAGTGGTTTCATTCGTGAAGGAACTCCAAGCCAGGTCATGAGCAAACTGCGCCGTTTATTCACCCGTTCGCGCCCGGAAAGAGACGAACTGAACATCCTGCGTGGCATGTTATCGTCCTTTGAAAAGCGTAAGGGCAGCGATAAAGAGTAGAAAATCAGAGGGTTAATACCTGAGTAAACCGCTCGGTTAAATACTTGAGTAAATTAGTCAGATAAATAGTTGACCAAATTACTCAGGAATGACAAACTGCAGCCATCTGTTTACAAATGAAACCCTCCGATAACCGGACGCTGACCGAGGCCGTATGCTATGAGACTGACATCCAAAGGACGTTATGCTGTAACCGCTATGCTTGATGTTGCACTTCACTCGCACGAGGGACCGGTGCCGCTAGCAGATATCTCTGAGCGTCAGGGCATTTCGTTATCTTATCTGGAGCAGTTATTCTCACGTTTACGTAAACACGAGCTGGTTGCCAGCGTACGTGGTCCAGGCGGTGGTTACCTGCTGGGTAAAGACTCTGCTGCCATCGCGGTGGGTGAAGTGATCACCGCTGTAGATGAATCAGTTGATGCCACCAAATGCCAGGGCAAAGAAGGCTGCCAGGGCGGCGAGCGTTGCCTGACTCACGTGCTGTGGCGTGACCTGAGCGTGCGTATCAGCGAATTCCTCAACAACATCACGTTGGCTGAGCTGGTGAATAACCAAGAGATCCTGGATGTGGCCGATCGTCAGAATATGAATGACAACCGTCGTTTCCAGAACAATCGCGTTCACGAAATCAACGTCAATCTGCGCGCCTCTTAATCACCTCTTTCTTTGCGGCCTTTCCTGCTAAATACGGGAAAGGCCGAATCATGCTATAAAGACGTATGCATTCAGATACGGAGCTTTAGCGCAATGAAATTACCGATTTACCTGGATTACGCCGCCACCACGCCGGCCGATCCGCGTGTGGCCAGCAAAATGATGCAGTTTCTCACGCTGGATGGCACCTTCGGTAATCCAGCTTCGCGCGGGCACCGTTTTGGCTGGCAAGCAGAAGAGGCGGTCGACGTTGCGCGTAACCAAATCGCTGAGTTGCTCAATGCCGACCCACGCGAAATCGTCTTTACTTCCGGTGCCACCGAATCTGACAACCTTGCCATTAAAGGTGCCGCACATTTTCACCGCGCTCGCGGTAATCACATCATCACCAGCCAGATCGAACACAAAGCGGTACTCGATAGCTGCCAGCAGCTCGAACGCGAAGGGTTTGACGTCACCTATTTAGCACCAGAGGCGGACGGCACGATTTCAACTGCCGCAGTTGAAGCGGCATTGCGCGCCGATACCATTCTGGTTTCCCTGATGCACGTTAACAACGAAACCGGCGTGATCCACGATATTGTGGCGACCGGGGAACTGTGTCGTGCGCGCGCAATCTTATTCCATGTTGATGCGACGCAGAGTGTCGGTAAGTTGCCGGTCGACCTCGGCGTTTTGCCGGTTGATCTGATGTCGTTCTCCGCCCATAAAATCTACGGACCGAAAGGAATCGGCGGGCTGTTCGTACGCCGTAATCCAAAAGTGTCTATTGAGGCGCAGATCCACGGTGGCGGCCATGAACGCGGTATGCGTTCCGGCACGCTGGCCGTGCATCAGATCGTTGGCATGGGCGAAGCCTTTCAGATTGCCCGTGAAGAGCAAAGCGCTGAAATGGCACGGTTGGCACAGCTACGCTCGCGCCTGTGGCAGGGATTAAGCCAACTGAAAGGCGTCTCTCTCAACGGGAATTTTGAACAGAGCGCGGCCAACATCCTCAATGTCAGTTTTGCCGATGTTGACGGCGAATCACTGATCATGATGTTAAAAGACCTGGCACTGTCGAGCGGGTCGGCCTGTACATCCGCCAGCCTGGAGCCTTCTTACGTCCTGCGGGCGATGGGCGTCAGTGATGCACTGGCTTACAGTGCGCTGCGTTTCTCTTTGGGACGTTTTACCACCGAAGAGCAAATTGATTATGCCGTAGCCCTGGTACAAAAATCGGTCACTCGCTTACGTGAGTTGAACCGCGCGCAATAACCCGATTTGGCTGGAAAAAACCATAAAATCTACGGAGCCACGCGATGACAACTGAATCAATGAACATCACCCTCAGCACCCAGCCTGCCGATGCGCGCTGGGGCGAAAAAGCCCTACTGAGCAGCAATGAAACAGGTTTCACGCTGCATTTAACCGACAATGACGCCAACGGTCGCATTCAGCGCGCTGCGCGTAAACTGGATGGGCAAGGGATCCGCCATGTCACCCTGAGCGGTGAAGGCTGGGATCTGGAGAAGTGCTGGGCCTTCTGGCAGGGCTATCGCTCACCAAAGGGCAAGCGTCAGGTTAACTGGCCGACCCTGAACGACGCCGATCAGGTCGAATTTGATCGCCGCTGGCAGGCGATTAACTGGGTTCGTGACACCATCAATCAGCCTTCTGATGTGCTCGGCCCGGAAGAGCTGGCGCACAGCGCCATCGACCTGATCACCGCTGTTGGCGGCGAGAACGTGAGCTATCGCATCACGAAAGGCGAAGATCTGCGTGAACAAGGCTACTTGGGTATCCACACTGTTGGACGCGGTTCAAGCCGTCCTCCGGTGCTGCTGGCGCTAGACTTCAACCCTACTGGCGATGAAAATGCGCCGGTTTATGCTTGTCTGGTGGGTAAAGGCATCACCTTTGATACCGGCGGTTACAGCCTGAAGCAGAGCAGCTTTATGGATTCCATGAAGTCTGACATGGGCGGTGCTGCAACGGTGACTGGCGCACTGGCGCTGGCGATCTCGCGTGGTCTGGACCGTCGAGTGAAACTCTACCTGTGCTGTGCTGATAACATGGTGAGCGGTAACGCCTTCAAACTGGGCGATATCATCCATTATCGTAACGGTAAGTCGGTAGAAGTGATGAACACCGATGCAGAAGGTCGCCTGGTACTGGCGGATGCGTTAATTGACGCCAGCGAGCAGAACCCAACGCTGCTGATCGATGCTGCTACATTGACCGGCGCGGCGAAAACTGCCCTCGGCAATGATTATCACGCCCTGTTTACCTTCGATGACGTGTTAGCACAATCGTTGCTGGGCAGCGCGACCAGTGAGAACGAGCCGTTCTGGCGTCTGCCACTGGCAGAATTCCATCGCAGCCATCTGCCTTCCAACTTTGCCGATCTCAACAACATTGCCAGCCCGGCGCACAGCGCAGGGGCCAGCACTGCGGCGGCATTCCTCTCGCACTTCGTCAGCAAATACCAACAGGGCTGGCTGCACATTGACTGCTCTGCGACCTACCGTAAAGGTGCGGTGGATCAGTGGTCTGCGGGTGCTACCGGTCTGGGCGTGCGTACGCTGGCTAACCTGCTGTTGAAATAAGGCTAAGCGGAACCGAGCATGAGTAATCGTCTGGAAGAAGTATTAGCGCTAGCGGCCACGGAACCGGCACACCGCCCGGAGTTTTTCCAGCTGCTGCTGGAGTCCGATGCCTGGGTGCCGGGTGAATCCACCAGCCTGACGCTGGATGCCGCCACCCCGGTGGATCTGCAGCACTGGGAAAAAGAGGATGGTAGCAGTGTGATCCCCTTCTTTTCTTCGCTGGAAGCAATGGGTGAAGCCATCAGCCAGGAGCAGGGTTATCTGCGCCTGCCGGTGCGCACCTTGTTTGAGATGACGCAGGGCCAGGCCCTGTTTCTCAACCCTAAGTTGCCGGTCGGGAAAGAGTTTTCGCCGGGAGAAATTGCACACCTGCTAGGAGAAGAGGGCAGCGCCCTGAGCCAGCAAACCGTCCTGGAAGGCGGGCAGGCGCTGTTGTTGTCTGAGGTGGCCGAACCGCCAGCACAGATGATCGATTCGTTGACGCAGTTGTTCAGTAAATACAAGCAGGTGCGTCGTGCTTTTGTTGCCAGTATTCGTGAAAGCGCCGATCAGCCCGCCAACCTGCTGATTGGCATTGAAGCGGATAGCGATATCGATGCGATTATTCAGGCGGCAGGCAGTGTCGCCACGGATACGCTGGCAGAAGATGAACCGATTGATTTGTGCGAGATACGTCTGGACGATAAGGGCGTGAGCCACTTCTTTACTGCCCACCTCACGCCGTTCTATGAGCGTCGCTGGGGCAGTTTCATGCGTGACTTTAAAGGCAGCCAGCGCATTATCTGATTGCGGTGCGGCGCTGGCCGCACCTGCTTTAATCAGGGGGCAATCGGTAAATCTTTGCGGCTACCCCACTCGCCCCAGGAGCCGTCATACAGGCTCACCTGGCGCGCACCCAGCGCGGTCAGCGCCAGAATCACCACCACGGCGGTCACACCGGAACCGCAACTCGCCACGACCGGTTGCGTAATATCAACACCGGCATCGCTAAACAGTTGGTGCAGTTCCCCATCGGCTTTCAGTTGGCCGTTTTCCACCAGGCTATTCCACGGCACGTTAAAACTGTTGGGAATATGGCCACGCAGCAGCCCCGGACGCGGTTCATCAACCTCAGCATTAAACCGGTTAGCCGCGCGGGCATCAATAATCTGCGCACCGCCTTCATGGCTAATCAGCAGCACATCATTCAGGCTCTTGATAGGGCTGATTTCTGGCTGGCTCGCCTCAAACTCCGCTTGCTCAAGCGCCACCGGACCGGTAGCCAGTGGCATACTTGCTGCCTTCCACGCGGCGAGCCCACCCGCTAAAATCGACACCTGATCAACACCGAAATAGCGCAGCATCCACCAGGCGCGCGGTGCCGAGAACAGATTGCCTTCGTCGTAGACCACCAGATGTTTTTCGCTGCTGACACCCAGTTCACGCATCGCCACGGCGAAACGCTCTGGACGCGGCATCATATGCGGGTAGGGGGAGTTGTGGTCCGAAAGGGCTTCAATATCAAAGAAAGGTGCATCAGCCAGATGCGCTGCCAGATACTCCGCCTGAATATCCCGCACTTTCTCCTGCCCTGGCGGCAGCATTCGGGCATCAAGGATCTGCAAATTTTCATCTGCGGCGTGTTCTTGTAACCATTCGACAGAGACAAACAGGGGCGTGGTCATGACAACCTCTTGATCAGATATATTTCCCCCAGTCTCCAGAATTGGAACGCGCATCTCAAGGGAATCATTGCTTAAATGCCGTAGTTGATGTGAAATTAAGCAGTTTTCACAATCACACTTCATGTATTGGGTGGCTTTAAAGCCAGGGAGAAACCATGAACATGCCACAGAGAAAGTGGTGGTCCGGCGTGCTGCTGGGCTGCACGCTATTCGGCGCTGCGCCAGCGCTACTGCAATCAGCCTCTGCTGCGACAACGCCTGCGGTTAGCGTGAATAAGCCGCTGACCATTATCGATCTCTCTGAATTACAGCTGGATGGTGCAGCAGCACTGGTCCTGACATTCAGCACACCGTTGGATGCACAGCAGGATTTCAGTCGTTACGTTCAGCTCACCGATGATGAACGCGGCAAAGTCGATGGCGGCTGGGAGCTTTCCAGCAACGGCAAAACCCTGCGTTTTCGTCATCCTGATCCGGCGCGCAAATTTACCGTGCAGGTTGAAGCGGGCTTAAAAGCCGCTGATGGCAACCTGCTGGCACAGCGCTTCAGCCAGAAAATTGAGACCCGGGATATTCAGCCCATGGTGGGCTTTGCCAGCCGTGGCTCGCTCTTGCCGCTGCGCCTGACGCAGGGGCTGCCAGTGTTAGCTCTGAATGTGCCGAACGTCGATGTCGATTTCTTCCGCGTGCGCGGTGCTGCTCTGGCCGATTTCCTTGCGCAGTGGGGCTACAGCAATAACCTGTCGACCTGGGCCTCACAGGGTTTGCTGAAAAATGCTGACCTGGTTTACAGCGGCCGCTTTGATCTCAACCCGGCGCGCAATACTCGAGAGAAGCTGCAACTGCCGCTGGCGGATATCGCGGCGCTGAAACAGCCGGGGGTCTACCTCGCGGTAATGAAACAGGCGGGAACCTACAATTACAGCCTGCCTGCCACACTGTTCACCCTGAGCGACATCGGCCTTTCGCTGCATAACTTCCCTACCCAACTTGAGCTGTTTAGTCAAAGCCTCGCCAGCGGTGCGCCGCTGCAAGGGGTCAATGTCCAGCTACTGGATGCCAAAGGGCAGCAGTTAGAGAGCGGTACCACGGACAGTAATGGCCATCTGCGCTTAGCACAGCAAGCTAAAGGCAAGCTGCTGCTGGCAACACAAGGAGAGCAAACTTCACTGATTGATCTCAGTCGGCCAGCGCTGGATCTGGCAGAATTTGCCGTCACCGGCCCGCAAGGTTTTGATAAGCAGTTATTTATGTTTGGCCCACGCGATCTCTATCGCCCGGGTGAAACCGTCATCGTTAATGCCTTACTGCGCGACGCCGATGGCAAACCCTTGCCCGCCCAGCCGGTAAAAGCCGAAATTGTCCAGCCTAACGGCGAGGTCTATCGCACCTTCGTCTGGCAGCCCGACCAGGATCTCTATCAACAGCGCTTTGTGTTGCCAGAAGCGGCGATGACCGGTGACTGGAATCTGCGGGTAAATACCGGCGACAACCTGCCAAGGCTGTGGACTTTCCACGTTGAAGATTTCTTGCCAGAGCGTATGGCACTGACGCTAAAAAGCAGTGAGGTGCCGTTAGAGCCGAAAGAGGATGTGGATTTTGCGGTAAACGGCCGTTATCTCTACGGTGCGCCAGCCGCCGGTAACAGCCTACAGGGGTTACTGTTCTTGCGCCCGGCGCGTGAAGCGGTAGCCAACTTGCCTGGCTACCAGTTTGGCGATATCAACGAGCAGGGACTGAAACGTACGCTGGATGAAGTCGACACCAAACTTGATGCGCAGGGCAACGCACAGCTCGCGGTGGAGAGCCAGTGGGGGGATGTGCATTCACCGCTGAATCTTACGCTGCAGGCCAGCCTGCTGGAAACGGGAGGGCGTCCGGTAACGCGCCGCGTGACTCAGGCTATCTGGCCTGCCACGGCACTGCCTGGCATTCGCCCCTTGTTCGACAGTGCGGCCATCTATGATTACCGCAGCGACAGCTACCACGATGAACCGACGGTCCCAGAGAACAGCCTTGCTGAATTCGATGTGGTCTACGCCAATAGCCAGGGAGAAAAACTGGCAGCAACAGATCTGCAAGTGCGGTTAATTCATGAACGCCGTGACTACTACTGGAGCTTCTCGGATAGCGAAGGCTGGCAGTCACGCTTTGACCAAAAAGACCTGACCGAAGATGAGCAGAACATTACCATCCCGGCGGGCGGCAGCACCAAAGTCAGCTTCCCGGTGGAGTGGGGCAGCTACCGTCTTGAGGTACAGTCAGGGGAGAAGATCGTCAGCAGCGTGCGTTTCTCCGCAGGCTACAGCTGGCAGGATAACACCAACGGTACTGGCGCATTACGCCCGGACCAGGTCAAGCTGAAACTGGACAAAGCCAACTATCAGCCGGGCGACACAGCTCAGGTGCAGATTGAAGCCCCTACGGCGGGCAAAGGCTACCTGATGGTGGAGTCCAGTAGCGGAACGCTTTGGTACCAGCCCATTACGCTGCCCGCTGGCGGCAGCACCATCGCGGTGCCCATCGACAGCAGTTGGCATCGTCACGATCTCTACCTGAGTGCGATTGTGATCCGTGAAGGGGATAAAACCAGTGGTATGACGCCAAAACGTGCGGTTGGTCTGTTACATCTCCCGATGAGCAGCGAGGCCCGCAGGCTGACACTGGCGCTGGACGCGCCGGAAAAAATCCGTCCCGAACAGACCGTGAAAATCAAGGTTAAGGCCAGCCGCAGCGGTGGCGCATTGCCACAGCATATCAACGTGCTGCTCTCTGCCGTTGACAGCGGCGTGCTCAATATCACGGACTATAAAACTCCAGATCCGTGGGAAGCCTTCTTTGGGCGTAAACGTTACAACGCCGATCAATATGATGTTTACGGACAGCTGATTGAGGGCGGTGGACGTCTGGCCGCATTACGTTTCGGCGGTGATGGCGATGCAGATGCAATCACGCGCGGCGGTAAAGCCCCGGTTACGCATGCCCGTATTGTGGCGCAACAGCTACAGTCCGTTAGCCTGGATGCCAACGGCGAAGGCACGCTGGAATTACCGGTTCCTGCCTTTAACGGTGAACTCCGCCTGATGGCGCAGGCATGGAGCGACGATACCTTTGGCGTGGCCGAGCGCAAAATGGTGGTTGCCGCGCCGTTGGTCAGTGAACTGGCGACACCACGCTTCCTCGCCGCAGGCGATAGCGCAACCCTGGCGCTGGATCTCTCCAACCTCACCGACCTGCCACAAACGCTGAAAGTGGAGGTTAACGCCAGCGGATTAATCGGCCTGACGGGTGCCGCCAGCCAGAGTGTGACACTGGCAAAAGGGGCGCGTACCACCTTGCAAATCCCGGTTAAAGCGCAAAACGGCTTTGGTGAGGGTGAGGTACAGGTGAGTGTCAGTGGTCTTAATCTGCCGGGTGAAAAGGTGAATCCCAGCAAGCAGAGTTGGAAAATCGGGGTGCGCCCAGCCTGGCCTGCACAGACGTTGAGCTTTGATGCAGTGATTGACGCGAATAAGCCATGGTCGGTGCCAGCTGCGGCATTTAATGGCCTGGAAACCACCAGCCTGACGGGCAAGCTGGCGCTAAGCAACCGGCCACCGCTGAATATCGCCAGCTATATCAAAGCGCTGTATGCCTATCCTTATGGCTGTCTGGAACAGACCACCAGCGGGATCTGGCCGTCGGTCTTTACCGATCATGCACAGCTAAGCGCAATGGGGATTAAAAGTGGCAGCGATGCGTCTCGCCGGGCGGCGGTTGATACCGGTATTGCGCGCCTTGCCGGTATGCAGCGTAGCAACGGGAGCTTTGGCCTGTGGAGTAATGAGAGTGAGGAAGAGTTCTGGTTAACGCCATACGTCACCGACTTCCTGCTGAATGCCAGCCAGGCGGGTTACAGTATCCCGGATGGGGTGATCAGTCAGGCCGACAGCCGAATGCTGCGTTACTTGCAGGAGCCCACACAGATTGATACGCAGAATGGCGACAATGCCGATGCTTATCGTTTTAGTGTGCAGGCCTACGCCGGTTTAGTCCTGGCCCGTCAGCAGCAGGCTCCGCTAGGCGCACTCCGTGTGCTGTATGACAAACGCGACAAGGCGAAATCCGGTCTGGCGCTGATGCAACTGGGCGTGGCGCTCAAGCTGATGGGCGACGAACCGCGAGCGCAAGCCGCGTTGGCACAGGGAGCAAGCTTCGAACGTCCTGAAAACCTGTGGCTGGGTGACTATGGCAGTCCGGTGCGCGACCAGGCTTTAATGATCGCGCTGCTGGCGGAAAACCATTTGCTGCCGGAGGTGCAAAATCAGCTGCTGTTTAGCCTCAGCAAACAACTCCATGGCAAACAGTGGCTCTCCACTCAGGAGAACAATGCGCTGTTCCTCGCTGCCCGGACGTTACAAACCGGCAGCGGCGACGCCTGGCAGGCAACGCTGGCGGGGCGCGAACAGCCCATTAGCGCGCAGGCGGTAGCATCGGTTGGGCTCAATGCGGATCGCCTGTTACAGGGGATCAGTGTGGCGAGTCAGGGGCAGAAACCGCTGTATGGCGATCTGACCGTGGTGGGCTATCCGAATACGCCTCCGCCAGCGCAAAGTCAGGTATTGAAAATCAGCCGTGAGATGTTCGATCTCAAAGGCAAGCCGGTCAATTTTGCCGATCTAAAAAGCGGTGAACTGGTGGTGGTGCGCCTGAAAGTGTCGGCGGATCGTCGAGTGGCGGATGCGCTGGTGGTCGATATGCTGCCTGCGGGACTGGAGCTGGAGAACCAGAACCTGTCTGACAGCAGCGCCAGCCTGGGTGACAGTGCGGATGCCTTGCAGGAGAGCCTTGGGGATATGCAACAGGTCGACATCAAACACCTTGAGTTCCGCGACGATCGGTTTGTGGCGGCACTGGTGGTGGATGAGTATCGTCCTGCTACGCTGCTTTACCTGGCGCGTGCAGTGACACCGGGTACCTATCATGTACCGCCGCCACAGGTTGAGTCGATGTATGCGCCAGAGTGGCGTGCGACTGGGGCAACACCGGAGTGGCTGCATGTACGTTAATACGACTCCGCTGTTGTGAGGTCGGTAAAAACGCGCTGGCGGTGGCGTTATGCGCTACTGCTGGCACCGCTTACGCTCTGTCTGGTGATGGTGCTGCTTGATTGGCTGTTTCCGCTGCCGCTCCAGCAGGTACAGCCTGCACGGGTGGTGGTGGCAGAAGATGGCTCCCCGCTGTGGCGCTTTGCCGATGAACACGGCGTCTGGCGCTATCCGGTAACGCCCGAGGAGGTGGCACCTGCTTACCTCCAGGCGCTGCTGACCTATGAAGACCGCTGGTTCTGGCAGCATCCCGGCATCAATCCGTTCTCAATTGCGCGTGCGGCATGGCAAGATCTCAGCCACGGTCAGGTGATCTCCGGTGGCAGTACGTTAACCATGCAGGTGGCACGCCTGATCGATCCGCAACCGCGAACGCTGCAAGGCAAAGCGGTGCAGGCGTGGCGAGCGCTGCAACTGGAATGGCACCTGTCTAAGCGCGATATTCTAACGCTCTACCTCAACCGCGCCCCTTTTGGCGGTACGGTGGAGGGCGTCGGGGCGGCGAGCTGGAGCTGGCTGGGTAAGCCGCCGTCACAGCTCACCAAAGGCGAAGCGGCTTTACTTGCTGTGTTACCGCAGGCACCGAGCCGTTTACGGCCCGATCGTTGGCCTGAACGTGCGCAGGCAGCCCGAGACAAAGTGCTGGACCGGCTGGCGCAATATCACGTCTGGTCCGCGCAGGAAGTCGCCGAAGTCCGGCAGGAACCGGTCTGGCTGCCACCACGTCAAATACCGCAAATGGCACCTTTGTTAGCCCGCCGTCTGTTGGCGCAGTCTCCTGACAACAAAATCGTCTCGACTATTGATCCCGAGCTCCAGCGCCAGCTAGAAGGCCTGGCCAGCAATCTTAAACCCCAACTTCCACCACGCACCTCACTGGCGATTCTGGTGGTTGATCACACCACCATGAAAGTGCGCGGCTATGTTGGATCCGTGGATTTCAACGATCAAAGCCGCTTCGGCCAGGTGGATATGATCGCCAGCGTACGATCTCCTGGCTCAGTGTTGAAACCTTTTGTTTATGGCATGGCGCTGGATGACGGGCTGATCCATGCGGAATCACTGCTGCAAGATGTGCCACGCCGCTTTGGTGACTATCGCCCCGGTAACTTCGACACGGGATTCCACGGCCCGGTGAGTGCCAGCGATGCCTTAGTGCGGTCGCTTAACCTGCCCGCAGTACAGGTGCTGGAGGCGGTAGGGCCAAAAAATGTCACTGCACGCTTGCGTAATGTCGGATTAAACCTGCGTTTCCCGGCAGGGGCTGAGCCTAATCTGTCATTAATTCTTGGGGGCACCGGCGCGCGGATGGATGAGCTGTTGGCCGCCTATAGCGCCTTTGCACGCAACGGTAACGCAGCGCAGTTACGCTGGTTGAGTAATCAGCCATTAGTCGAGCGGCGTCTACTTTCGCCCGGCGCGGCATGGGTAGTGCGCCGCATTCTGGCAGGAGAAGCGCAGCCGCCAGCCAGTGGTGAACTGCCGCGCGTCGTGCCGCTGGCGTGGAAAACCGGCACCAGCTACGGCTATCGTGATGCCTGGGCCATGGGGATCAATCCGCGCTGGCTTATCGGGATTTGGGTCGGCAGACCGGACGCGACACCCGTCGCGGGGCAATACGGATTTGCCTCGGCGGTGCCGATTCTCAATCAGGTGAACAGCATCTTAATGCCGCGTCTTGGCAACAGTCCGCCCCAGGATCCGCGCCCGGCTTCTGTGACCACTTCGGCGATTTGCTGGCCGGGCGGTCAGCCCCTGCCCGCGGGGGATGATAACTGTCGCCAGCGGCGGTTTGGCTGGGTCATCAATCACACCATTCCCCCTACGCTGCTGGCAGCAGGGCAGGAGAGCCTGACCGGCTTACGCCTACGCTACTGGCAGAATGCGCAGGGCTTGCGGGTGGCAGCGGACTGTCCAGGCGCACAGGCGCAGGAAAAATTACTCTGGCCATTGCCGCTGGAGCCCTGGCTCCCTGCGGCTGAACAACGCGCACAGCGTTTGCCTGCGATCGATAAGCAGTGCCCACCGTTGCAGCAGGGCAATATGCTGCCACTGATTTTGACCGGTTTGATTAACGGCCAGCGCGTACAACCGCTGCCGGGGCAAAGTAGCCTGACGGTAACGGTCAGCGCGCAAGGCGGGCAAGGCAGTCAGCGCTGGTGGTTCCTTAATGGTGAACCGCTGGAAGGCGAAAATCTGAAAAGTACCCAACAGTTGTCGCTGGATAAGCCCGGTGATTATCAACTGGTGGTGATGGATGAGGCCGGGCAACTGGCGTCTGTCAGCTTTACGCGAGGTTAACAACGAGTAACGTACAGGTTAACAACTGTGCGTTTATCGTGAATGTGCCCCGGTTTTTCACTAAATTATGGCTCGGCCGATAGGCAAGGGCAGGATCAGCCCCTATAATCGGCGCCGGTTCCAGACCGGTGCGTACCGGTCTTCACTGGAAGTTCCAACAGAGGTTATCATGGCAATCGAACGTACTTTTTCTATCATCAAGCCAAACGCAGTTGCTAAAAACGTAATTGGCGCAATCTACAACCGTTTTGAAAGCGCTGGCTTCAAAATCGTTGCAGCTAAAATGGTTCACCTGACCAAAGAGCAGGCTGAAGGCTTCTACGCTGAGCACAAAGGTCGTCCATTCTTCGACGGTCTGGTTGAGTTCATGACTTCAGGTCCAGTTGTGGTTTCTGCTCTGGAAGGCGAAAACGCCGTTCAGCGTCACCGTGACCTGATGGGCGCAACCAACCCAGACAACGCTCTGGCTGGTACTCTGCGTGCTGACTACGCTGACAGCTTCACCGAAAACGCAACTCACGGTTCAGATTCTACTGAGTCTGCTGCTCGTGAAATCGCGTACTTCTTCGCTGAGAACGAAATCTGCCCACGCACTCGCTAAGCGAGCGGCCCGGAGCGCTGCACTAACAAATTTTTGTTAAGGTATGCGCTTCACCCGGTAGATGTTGTACAATGCTGCGCCCTTGTTGGGGTCTCTCAACAAGGGCGCACTTTTTTCTACTATCCTAAACCAGAGCCATAACGTGTAATAACGAGGCCAGAGAACATTATGTCCGAACAGATTGTGACGTCATCGTCCACTTCACCCGTTGTTGTTTCCCCAAAAAAAGAGAAGATTAACCTGCTGGATCTGAGCCGTCAGCAGATGCGCGAGTTCTTTGTTTCGCTGGGCGAAAAGCCTTTCCGCGCCGATCAGGTCATGAAGTGGATTTACCACTACTGCTGCGATGATTTCGAGCAGATGACGGATATCAACAAAGTACTGCGCAATAAACTGATTGAGCTGACTGAAATCCGCGCCCCGGAAGTTGCCGAAGAGATGCGCTCTTCTGATGGCACCATCAAGTGGGCGATTCGTGTTGGCGATCAGCTGGTGGAAACGGTGTACATCCCAGAGAAAGATCGCGCCACACTGTGTGTCTCTTCCCAGGTGGGCTGCGCGCTGGAGTGTAAATTCTGTTCGACTGCACAGCAGGGCTTTAACCGTAACCTGCGTGTTTCCGAGATCATTGGTCAGGTCTGGCGTGCGGCGAAAATTGTCGGCGCGCAGAAAGTGACCGGACAGCGTCCTATCACCAACGTGGTGATGATGGGCATGGGTGAGCCACTGCTCAACCTGAACAACGTCGTGCCCGCGATGGAAATCATGCTGGATGACTTCGGCTTTGGTCTGTCTAAACGCCGCGTAACGCTGTCTACTTCTGGCGTGGTTCCGGCGTTGGATAAGCTGGGCGATATGATTGATGTGGCGCTGGCCATCTCATTACATGCCCCGAACGATGCCCTGCGTGATGACATTGTACCGATCAACAAAAAGTACAACATCGAGACATTCCTGGCGGCGGTGAAACGCTACATCTCTAAGTCCAACGCCAACCAGGGCCGTGTGACCATTGAGTATGTCATGCTGGATCACGTCAATGACAGCACCGATGACGCGCATCAGTTAGCTGAGCTGTTGAAAGACACGCCATGCAAAATCAACCTGATTCCGTGGAACCCGTTCCCGGGCGCGCCGTATGGCCGTAGCTCTAACAGCCGCATCGACCGCTTCTGCAAAGTGTTGATGGATTACGGATTTACGACTATCGTCCGTAAGACGCGTGGTGATGATATTGACGCCGCTTGTGGTCAGTTAGCCGGTGACGTTATTGACCGTACCAAGCGCACCATGAAGAAAAGAATGGCGGGTGAAGCGATCGCTGTGAAGGCGCTCTGAAACCCAGCATAACGGCGTTTCTTCCCTAAAGATGACATGGCAGGCTGCGGCCTGACCATGTGAATCATCAGGGAGATGCGCCAGTGAAACGGTATTTAGCTTTTTGGTTAGGCCTGTTTGTTGTAAGTGGGTGTGTCACTCAGCCCGAGTTATCCGGTGCCGCAGACATCCGTTTACAGCTTGCTTTGCACTATCTTGCCAGTGGTGATGAAACCGCTGCGGCACGCCAGTTACAACGTGCCGTGCAGGCCGCACCCAGTGATTACCGGGTGCATCTGGCGCAGGCGCGTCTGCTGCAACAGCAGCAGCGTCACCTGGCGGCAACCAGGGCGTATCAACAGGCGCAGCGGCTGGCATCGAATAATGGCTATGTCGCTAACAATTACGGTGCGTTTCTCTGCGCTTTAGGGCAGTATGATGAAGCGCATCAACAGTTTAAACGGGCAGCCAGCGCATCGGAATCCGATGCCCGTAGTGACGCGCTGGCACAATCAGGTTACTGTTATTTGCAGGCGAAGAATTTTACTGCCGCAAGTGTTGCTTTATTAAAGGCGTTGGATGCAGATGGCAGCCAGGCCACGCGTTTGCTGGAAGAGGCGCGGGAGCAGTTACTGCGAAAGGATGCTAAAGCAGGATCGCTGTTAGTAGAGATTTATCACCAACGGCTTCCAGTCACTACTGAGAGCCTTGAGCTACAAATACGTTTCGCCGCGCTACAGGGGCACGCTGCTGACGTTATACGTTAAGGCGACCGGTTCGCGACGTTTTCCGCAATCGATACAGTACCAGCGTTATTTAGCTAATGAATACTGAAGCCACTCAAGAAAAATCTGCAGTACATTCCACAGGCGAACGCCTGCGTCTGGCCCGTGAGCAGATGGGACTGACCCAGCAAAACGTCGCAGAACGCCTGTGCCTGAAACTCTCAACGGTGCGGGATATCGAGGAAGATAAAGCCCCCGCTGACTTAGCGTCGACCTTCTTGCGTGGTTACATCCGCTCTTATGCGCGTCTTGTGCGGATTCCTGAAGAGGAATTGTTGCCGATTATGGCGAAACAGACGCCGATTCGCTCTGCCAAAATTGAGCCGATGAAAAACTTTTCGCTGGGCAAGAAACGCAAAAAGCGTGACGGCTGGCTATGGGTCTTTACCTTTCTTGTTTTGTTCGTCGTTGTCGGTTTGACCGGTGCATGGTGGTGGCAGAATCATAAAGCCTCACAGCAGGATCTGGTCTCGATGGCCAATGATAATGGCAGTGCCGCCAGTGGCGATAACAGTCAGTCGATCGCACTGGAAAACGGTGCAGACAACACGACGACACCATCAGATAACACCTCAGCTGCGCCTGTCGCTAGCGATAGCACACCAGCGCCTGCTGCAACCAGCACCACCACGGACACCAATACCGCAGCAGCGCCAACGGTACCGGGTGTTGATAACGCAGTGGTTTCGCCTTCACAGGCACCGGTAAGCCCTGCACCAACCGCAGCGGCAGCTATGCCAACGGCGACGGCTGATGTTAACGCACCGGTGGCTGATGCCAATGATGTAGTCATGCAGTTCAAAGCAGACTGCTGGCTGGAAGTGGTTGACGCAACCGGTAAAAAACTGTTCAGCGGCGTTCAACACAACGGTGGTAAGCTGAGCCTGACGGGTAAAGCACCTTATCGTCTGAAAATTGGTGCGCCAGCAGCCGTTCAGGTGCAATTTAAGAATCAGCCCGTTGATTTGAGTCGTTTTATCCGTAATAACCAGGTTGCCCGCCTGACGTTAGGTGCGCAATAACGCCGTATCGCGTTCCAGGGCAATTGTGGAGAGAGAGTATGCATAACGAAGCACCCATCATCCGCCGCAAATCAAAACGGATTTACGTCGGTAAGGTGCCAGTCGGCGATGGAGCGCCCATCGCCGTTCAGTCGATGACTAACACCCGTACCACCGATGTTGAAGCCACGGTTAAACAGATCCAGGCGCTGGAACGCGTTGGGGTCGATATTGTTCGCGTCTCGGTTCCGACCATGGACGCAGCCGAAGCTTTCAAACTGATTAAGCAGCAGGTCAACGTACCGCTGGTAGCGGATATCCATTTTGACTACCGCATTGCGCTAAAAGTCGCCGAATATGGCGTTGACTGTTTGCGTATCAATCCAGGTAACATTGGTAATAATGAGCGTATTCGCCAGGTGGTAGATTGCGCTCGTCATTACAACATTCCGATCCGAATCGGTGTGAACGCCGGTTCTCTGGAAAAAGATCTGCAGGAAAAATATGGCGAGCCGACGCCACAGGCGCTGCTTGAGTCCGCCATGCGTCACGTTGATCATCTGGATCGCCTCAACTTTGATCAGTTCAAGGTTAGCGTAAAAGCATCCGATGTTTTCCTCGCCGTTGAGTCCTATCGTTTGCTGGCAAAAGCTATCGATCAGCCGCTGCACCTCGGGATCACCGAAGCCGGTGGCGCGCGCGCCGGTGCAGTAAAATCAGCGATTGGCCTCGGGCTGCTGTTAGCCGAAGGGATTGGTGACACGCTGCGAATCTCGCTGGCTGCCGACCCGGTTGAAGAAGTTAAAGTCGGTTACGACATCCTGAAATCTCTGCGTATTCGCTCCCGTGGCATCAACTTTATTGCCTGCCCGACCTGCTCGCGTCAGGAATTCGATGTCATCGGTACCGTCAATGCACTGGAAGAACGGCTGGAAGACATCATCACGCCAATGGATATTTCGATCATCGGTTGTGTGGTGAACGGCCCAGGCGAAGCGACAGTGTCGACGCTGGGCGTGACCGGCGGTAATAAGAAAAGTGGTTTCTACGAAGATGGCGTGCGTCAACGCGATCGTCTGGATAACAACGACATGATCGATCAGCTGGAAGCGCGCATTCGTGCTAAGGCTTCCATCATTGATCAAAGCCGTCGCATTGATATCCAACAAGTAGAAAAATAACGGTCATGTGCCCCAGCGGCACATGACATTAATGATTGAGCCTGTGCGGTTTCATCCTCATAAGGTATGATGCCGGACAGGTTTTTTTGTATTAAGAGATTCTAACGTGGCGAAGAATATTCAAGCAATTCGCGGGATGAACGACTATCTGCCTGCGGAAACTGCGGTCTGGCAACGCATTGAAGGCATCCTGAAACAGGTGCTGGCAAGTTACGGTTTTAGCGAAATTCGCTTACCGATTGTAGAACAAACGCCGCTGTTTAAACGTGCGATCGGTGAAGTCACCGATGTGGTTGAAAAAGAGATGTATACCTTTGACGACCGCAACGGTGAAAGTCTGACGCTGCGCCCGGAAGGGACTGCGGGCTGTGTGCGCGCCGGTATTGAGCACGGTTTACTCTACAATCAGGAGCAGCGCCTGTGGTACATCGGTCCGATGTTCCGCTATGAGCGTCCGCAAAAAGGCCGTTACCGCCAGTTCCACCAGATCGGCGCAGAAGTTTTTGGCCTGCAAGGGCCGGACATTGATGCCGAACTGATCATGATGACCGCGCGCTGGTGGAAAGCGTTAGGGATTGCCGATCACGTCCGTCTGGAACTCAACTCTATCGGCTCACTGGAAGCTCGCGCGGAATACCGCGATGCGCTGGTGGCCTTCCTTGAGCAGCATAAAGATAAGCTGGATGAAGATTGCAAACGTCGCATGTACAGCAACCCGCTGCGCGTGCTGGACAGCAAAAATCCAGATGTTCAGGTGCTGCTGAATGACGCTCCAACGCTGAATGACTACCTGGATGAAGATTCACGCACCCACTTCAACGGGCTGTGCAGCCTGCTGGATGATGCGGGAATCGCCTACACCGTTAACCAGCGTCTGGTGCGTGGCCTCGATTACTACAACCGCACCGTCTTTGAATGGGTGACCAGCAGCCTGGGTTCACAGGGCACCGTGTGTGCCGGTGGCCGCTATGATGGCCTGGTAGAACAGCTGGGTGGGCGTGCTACCCCAGCCGTTGGTTTCGCCATGGGACTGGAGCGTTTGGTGTTACTGGTTCAGGCCGTTAACCCAGAATTTGAACCGACGCGCATTGTTGATGTCTATGTTATCGCTTCAGGCCAGGGCGTACAGTCAGCGGCGATGCAGCTGGCGGAAAAACTGCGTGATGAGGCGCCAGAGCTGAAGTTAATGACTAACTTCGGTGGTGGCAACTTCAAGAAGCAGTTTGCCCGGGCGGACAAGTGGGGAGCACAAGTAGCATTGGTGCTGGGCGAAGACGAAGTTAACGCTGGGCAGGTAGTGATTAAAAATCTGCGCACAGGCGATCAGCAAACGCTGGCGCAGACAGAGGCTGTTACCGCTATTCGTGCGCTGTTGCAATCAGCGTAACGCCGTAACAACCTGAGAACAGAGAGGGATTGCGTGGAAATTTACAGCAACGAAAACGAACAGATGGACGCACTGCGCCGCTTTTTTGCCAATAACGGCAAAGCGTTGGCTGTGGGCGTTGTCGTGGGTCTGGTTGCTCTCGGTGGCTGGCGTTACTGGTCTGGCCATCAGGAAACTGTAGACGCGGGTGCATCCGCTGAGTATCAGCAGCTGACCACCGCCATGCAGGCAGACAAACCACAAACGTTAGACGCTGTGGCGAAGTTTGCCAGTGAAAACAACAACACCTACGGTGCATTGGCTTCACTGGATCTGGCAAAACAGTATGTGGAAGCCAGTCAGTTAGACAAAGCAGCAGCGCAGCTGCAAAGCGGTCTTAACGACACCAAAGACGCCAATCTACAGTCGGTCATCAATCTGCGTCTGGCACGCGTCCAGCTACAGCAGAACCAGGCCGATGCCGCACTGAAAACGCTAGAGGGCGTGAAAGGTGACGGTTGGAGCGCTATTGTTGCTGATATTCGCGGCGAAGCGCTGCTGAGCAAAGGCGACAAGCAGGGTGCACGCGATGCGTGGAGCAAAGGCGTGGCTTCTGATGCCTCACCTGCGCTGAAGCAGATGCTGCAGATGAAAATGAATAACTTAAGCTAAGCCAGTTATAGAGAGCGCACATGGAATTACGTAAATACCTGCTGCCAGCACTGATGTCAGTGACGCTGCTCAGCGGTTGCTCGCTGTTCAGCGGCGAAGAAGATGTAGTGAAAATGGCTCCGCTGCCTAAAGTGGAAAACCAGTTTAATCCACAGGAAGCCTGGAGTACCTCCGTTGGTGATGGCGTGGGTGACTTCTATTCCAACTTGCATCCGGCCTGGCAGGATGACACCGTTTATGCGGCCGATCGTTTCGGTATCGTGAAAGCGCTGGACGCTAACAACGGTAAAGTGAAGTGGAAAGTTGATCTCTCTGAGAACCCTGGTTTCTTCTCGCATAATATCTCTGCGCTGCTGTCTGGCGGCGTGACCGTAAGCGGTAACTTGCTGTATATCGGCAGTGAACGTGGTCAGGTTTATGCGTTAAATACCGAAGATGGCAAAATCGTCTGGCAGGCGAAAGCCGCAGGTGAAGCGCTTTCTCGCCCGGTAGTGAGCGATGGTCTGGTGCTGATCCACACCAGCAACGGTATGCTGCAAGGCTTTGACCAGGCAACCGGTGCTGCAAAATGGAGCGTTAACCTCGACATGCCAGCACTCTCCCTGCGTGGTGAGTCTGCTCCTGCAACGGCCTTTGGCGGTGCGATTGTCGGTGGTGATAACGGCCGCGTTAGCGCAGTTATCCTCAGCCAGGGCCAGTTGATTTGGCAGCAGCGTATTTCGCAGCCAAGCGGCGCGACAGAAATCGACCGCCTGAGCGATGTAGACACCACGCCAGTGATTGTTAACGGCGTAGTTTATGCACTGGCTTACAATGGTAACCTGAGTGCGCTGGATCTGCGCTCCGGCCAGATTTTGTGGAAACGTGAAATCGGCGGCGTGAAAGATCTGATCGTGGATGCAGGCCGCATCTTCACCGTTGATCAGGATGACCGTGTCATCGCCCTGAATACCGATGGCGGTGTTGCTATCTGGCGTCAGAGTGAGTTGCTGCACCGCAATCTGACTTCACCAGTGCTGTTCAACGGCTATCTGGTAGTGGGTGATAGCGAAGGCTATGTTCACTGGATGAATACTGACGATGGCCGTTTCGTCGCGCAGCAGAAAGTGGACAGCTCTGGCTTCCAGACTGAACCTGTAGTGGCTGGCGATAAACTGCTGATCCAGGCCAAAGGCGGAGAAGTTTACGCCATCACCCGTTAAGCCACTGAGGCGACTGGTGAAAAACGGCTCCTGACCCCAGGGGCCGTTTTGTTTTTCTTCTGGCTGGGTTTTTTATCGCCTTTCGCCTGAATCTGGCGGCCGAAGCCGTTATAATCACGCCATTCAGGCGTTTTTTAGTTAATTGAGGCAAGTGTTATGGTACCTGTGGTCGCGCTAGTTGGCCGTCCCAATGTGGGAAAATCTACGCTGTTTAACCGTTTGACGCGCACCCGTGATGCGCTGGTAGCGGATTTTCCTGGACTGACTCGCGATCGCAAATATGGTCGCGCCGAGGTGGAAGGGCGCGAATTTATTTGCATTGATACCGGCGGTATTGATGGCACCGAAGAGGGTGTTGAAACCCGCATGGCGGAACAGTCGCTGCTGGCGATTGAAGAAGCTGATGTCGTGCTGTTTATGGTGGATGCGCGCGCGGGCCTGATGCCTGCGGATCAGCAGATCGCGCAGCACTTACGTGCCCGTGAGAAGCCAACCTTCCTGGTGGCAAACAAAACCGACGGACTCGATCCCGATTCTGCTACCGTAGAATTCTTCGCGTTGGGCCTGGGTGAGATCCACCCGATTGCGGCCTCACACGGTCGTGGCGTGACCAACCTGTTGGAAACGGCTCTGCTCCCGTGGATGGATGAACAAGATCCGCAAGAGTTGACCGAAGAAGAAGAGAACGAAGCCTACTGGGCTGAGTTAGCCGCAGCAGAAAGCGATGAGATCCCGGAAGACGAAGAAGATGACTTCGACCCGACCACCTTACCGATCAAGCTGGCGATTGTGGGTCGTCCGAACGTGGGCAAATCTACGCTGACCAACCGTATTCTGGGTGAAGATCGCGTTGTGGTGTATGACATGCCGGGCACCACGCGTGACAGCATCTACATTCCGATGGAGCGTGATGAGCGCGACTACGTCCTGATCGATACCGCAGGTGTGCGTAAGCGCGGAAAAGTCACCGATACCGTTGAGAAATTCTCGGTGATCAAAACCCTGCAGGCGATTGAAGACGCCAACGTCGTGATGCTGGTGATTGATGCTCGTGCGGGCATTTCCGATCAGGATCTGTCACTGCTTGGCTTTATTCTTAACAGCGGCCGTTCACTGGTGATTGTGGTGAACAAATGGGATGGCATGACCCAGGAAGCCAGGGATGAAGTGAAAGAGGCGCTGGACTTCCGTCTGGGCTTTATCGACTTCGCTCGTGTGCACTTTATCTCGGCGCTGCACGGCAGCGGCGTGGGTAACCTGTTTGAGTCAGTGACCGAAGCCTACGATTGCTCAACCCGTCGTGTTAACACCTCAATGCTGACGCGCATTATGAACATGGCCGCCGATGACCACCAGCCACCGTTGGTACGTGGACGTCGTGTGAAGCTGAAATATGCGCACGCGGGTGGCTACAACCCACCGATTGTGGTGATTCACGGTAACCAGGTGGCCGATCTGCCAGATTCCTACAAGCGTTACCTGATGAACTATTTCCGCCGTTCACTGAACGTGATGGGAACGCCGATCCGCATTCAGTTTAAAGAGGGTGAGAACCCGTTTGCGGGCAAACGCAACCTGTTAACACCAAATCAACAACGTAAGCGTAAGCGTCTGATTTCGCATCTGAAGAAGAACAAGCGTTAAGTTAATTAATGACGGAAACTAAAGGCCCTGCGGGGCCTTTTTTTGTTTTTGTGGGTAAAAAATTTGACTAATGTTTAGTCTGCATTGATCTGGGTCACATTTTTTTACCTCTTTCTTCGCGCTAAGAATTTACTGGCTTTCCGTATAGTTACGTCAACTTCCTCGCGTAATTTGTAGCAAAAATGCTATTGCACAGTGAGTGCGCCGTTATATTTATTCACAACATTACGAACCAAGTGGTACAATCCTGCCGCCTTGTGAAAGGGAGACTTTTCCTAATTGTTAACCTGCTCACATCGCCCGTATTCCGGACGCTGTTCCGTACCAACACGATTTAAAATAAAGCGTAGCCGTTCAAAAAAGGAGCTTCTGCCGTAGCACACTGCATTGTGTTGATGGAGAAGTGGCGCGCATTATTTTTTCTGGAGAGTTTGTCATATGGCTGAAAATTCGGCTCGTCCCTGTAAAGGGTTGAGTATCTGGTCCGTGCTCGTTGGACTGGTGCTACTGGTTACTGGTCTGTTCTTTGCTATCGGAGGCGGTAAGTTGGTCTCCCTTGGCGGCAGCTGGTACTTCTTAATCGCCGGTATTGTGACTGTAATTTCTGCAATTCAGTTCTTCCGTCGTAAATCTTCTGCGGTAACGCTGTTCCTGCTGGTCTTTGTTGGCACCCTGATTTGGGCGCTGGCGGATGCAGGCCTGCAGTTCTGGCCTCTGGTATCACGTCTGATGGTTCCAGCTGGTCTGATGATTCTGGCGTTCGTTACCTGGCCTGCACTGCGTAAGCGTGAAGGTAAATCTTCTCTGGCTAAAGTGTCTTACATCCTGTCTGCCGTTCTGGCCGTGGGTATGGTGGCGACTTTTGTTCAGATGTTCCAGCCGCACGATCCTGTCACTGCTGATGGGAAAGAGCTGCCGCTGGTGCCAGTAGATAAAGCACACGAGCAGAAAGACTGGGACCACTACGGTAACACCGCTGGTGGTAACCGCTTTGTTGCCCTGGACCAGATCACCCGTGACAACGTGAAAGATCTGCAGGTTGCATGGACTTTCCACACCGGTGACGTGCCAATCAGCCCTGGCGGTAACGGCGCAGAAGATCAGGAGACCCCGCTGCAGGTGGGCAATACCCTGTATCTGTGTACTCCACACAACAACATCATCGCCGTTGCTGCGGATACCGGTAAGCAGATCTGGAAGCGTGAAATCAACGCCCAGGCGCAGGTATGGAACCGCTGCCGTGGTCTGGCTTACTTTGACGCCACTAAACCACTGCAACAGCCAACCATTCCGGGTTCTTCACCGGTTCCGGCTGCTGATCTTGCACCAGGTGCTACCTGTCAGCGTCGTCTGATCATGAACACCATCAATGCTCAGCTGATCGAAGTGAACGCTGACAACGGTGAGTTCTGTGAAGATTTCGGTGACCACGGTGTGGTTGACCTGAAACAAGGTCTGGGTAAAGCGCCAGATCCACAGTATCAGCTGACCTCTCCTCCAGCGATGGCGGGTACTACCGTGGTTGTTGGTGGCCGTGTAGCGGATAACGTACAAACTGATATGCCTGGTGGCGTACTGCGTGGTTTCGACGTTATCACTGGTAAACAACGTTGGGCGTTTGACCCAGGTAACGTTGATCCAAATGCTGTGCTGATGCCAGGTCAGGATTACACCCGTTCTACGCCGAACTCATGGGCTCCAATGTCCTATGATCCGAACATGAACACCGTATTCCTGCCAATGGGTAGCCCGTCTGTTGACCTGTGGGGTGCAAACCGTACTCGTCTGGATCATAAATACGGTGCTTCTGTTCTGGCGCTGGATGCCACTACCGGTAAAGAGAAGTGGGTTTATCAGACCGTGCATAACGATCTGTGGGACTTCGACTTACCAATGCAGCCAAGCCTGGTTGACTTCCCGATGGAAGATGGCACGACCAAACCAGCAGTGGTTATCGGTGCTAAGACCGGTATGATTTGGGTGCTGGACCGTCTGACTGGTAAGCCACTGACGAAAGTCGAAGAGCTGCCAATGCCACAGGGCCACATTCCGAACGAGCAGTACACGCAAACTCAGCCGCACTCTGTAGGCATGCCGCAGATCGGTAACCAGACTCTGACCGAGTCTGACATGTGGGGTGCAACACCGTTTGACCAGCTGATTTGTCGTATTAGCTTCAAATCAATGCGTTATAACGGTCTGTTCACAGTTCCAGACACTGACACTTCTCTGAGCTTCCCTGGCTCACTGGGTGGTATGAACTGGGGCGGTATCTCCTTCGACCCAACTCACCAGTACATGTTTGTTAACGACATGCGTCTGGGTCTGTGGGTGAAGATGATTCCACAGGATAACTCTAAAGCCGCTACCAGCAATGGTGGTGAGTCGGTTAACACCGGTATGGGTGCAGTTCCGCTGAAAGGTACTCCGTACGGCGTTGTTAAAGACCGCTTCATGTCTCCATTAGGCATTCCGTGCCAGGCTCCGCCGTTCGGTACTATGTCTGCAATTGACATGAAAACCCGTAAGATTGTTTGGCAGGTACCAGTAGGTACTGTGCAGGATACCGGTCCATTTGGTATCAAAATGCATGCACAGATGCCAATCGGTATGCCAACGCTGGGTGGTTCTCTGGCAACTCAGGGTGGCCTGGTGTTCTTCGCCGGTACTCAGGACTACTACCTGCGCGCCTTTGACTCTTCAACTGGTAAAGAAGTGTGGAAAGCACGTCTGCCAGTGGGCAGCCAGGGTGGTCCAATCAGCTACGTTTCTCCGACCACTGGTAAGCAGTACATCCTGATCTCTGCAGGTGGTGCTCGTCAGTCTCCGGACCGTGGTGATTACGTGATTGCCTATGCTCTGCCAGATTCAGTGAAGAAGTAATCGCTGAAGCTGTAGAGTAGTGCAAAAGGGGTCGACGAAAGTCGGCCCTTTTTTTGTTCGGTGAGAAACATCGCTGTGGGTGGGATGAAAGGTCAGATAATGGGGGCTATGACTGCTCGGAAAGATTGCTCCTGCAGATCTGGCCCGACGTCCATGTCGGGCAAGCGCTCGCTATCATAGCCCTCATTATCTTCCCGCAGACAGCAGCGTTGCTGTAAGAAGTCTGTGCGATTATTGAGGTACGAAGGAGTTGTTTTTAGTTCGGTGAGAAACATCGCTGTGGGTGGGATGAAAGGTCAGATAATGGGGGCTATGACTGCTCGGAAAGATCGCTCATGCAGATCTGGCCCGACGTCCATGTCGGGCAAGCACTCGCTATCATAGCCCCCATTATCTTCCTGCCAGGCAACAGCGTTGCTGTAAGAAGCCTGTGCGGTTTGTTTGTTGAATGTAATTTATGAAAGTCGCACAGTTCTCATCTTTCAGGCAAAACAACGCTATGGATTTCGGTGGCGGAGGGGGATTGGCGCGGAGCCTGTCGTAGCCCAACCCCCTCTGACAGGCCGATGTATCTCGGGTTGGAAGACCGTGGTTTTGACTTGTCAAACAGCAGCGTTGCTGTAAGAAGGCTGTGCGATTATTGAGGGACGTAGGGTGAGCGTTATTTTGCTTTACGTGGGGCGCGCTTTTTTTGCAGCTTAGTCACCTGGCTTTCGACCCAACCATCATCCAGACGGGTGCGTAACGTGTCACCCGCATGGAGTTGGCTGGTTTTCTTCACCAGCGTCCCTTCCGTGGTGGTGGTCACGCTAAAACCGCGTGCCAGCGTTGCCAGTGGACTTACCCCTTCGAGCTGAGCGGCCAGCGTAGCGAAGCGCTGTTTATTAGCGTTCAACTGCTGTTGCATGCTCTGCTGCAGGCGATGCTGCATGTTCGACAGCTGCTGCTGCGCAAGGTAGATTTTTCCCTGCGGTTGCTGTGCGCTCAGGCGCTGCATCAGGCGATCTTGCTGGCGCAGGGCGGTACGTAGGCGCAGCTCCATAGCTTCGTCCAGACGGCGCTGTAGGCGGAACAGTGAAGTCTGCTGGCGTGCTAGACGCAGCTGTGGATGCTGCTGCTGTAAACGATGCTGTAATTGCGTATAACGGCGCTGCTGGCGCGCCAGATAGTAATCCATCGCCATCTCTAATCGCTGCTGCTGGGCCTGTAGCTGTCGCAGCAACTCCACCTGATTACGGCTTACCAGCTCAGCGGCCGCTGAAGGGGTAGGGGCACGTAAATCGGCAACAAAATCGGCAATGGTGACATCTGTTTCATGGCCTACCGCACTGACAATCGGAATGCGGCTGGCGAAAATGGCACGGGCAACGCGCTCATCGTTAAAGCTCCACAAATCCTCCAGCGAGCCGCCGCCACGGCCCACAATAAGTACATCACACTCCTGGCGCTGATTAGCCAGCGCAATGGCACGTACAATGGCAGCAGGCGCATCTGCCCCTTGCACAGCGGTAGGGTAGATCACCACCGGTAGTGAAGGATCGCGGCGATGAAGCACACGCAAAACATCATGCAACGCCGCGCCGGTTGCGGAAGTGATAACCCCAACCTGGCGCGCCGGATCGGGCAGCGGCTGCTTATGTTCGGGCGCAAACAACCCTTCAGCTTCCAGCCGTGCTTTCATCTGAGCAAACTGCTGTTGCAGCAATCCCTCACCTGCGGGATGCATGCTATTGATGACCAACTGATAATCGCCGCGTGGTTCATACAGGGTCAGGGTGGCACGCACCAGAACTTGCTGACCGTGCTGCGGACGAAAACTGACCTGGCGGTTGCTGTTGCGAAACATGGCACAGCGCACCTGAGCGTTTTCGTCTTTGAGCGAAAAGTACCAGTGCCCGGAAGCGGGTTGCGTGAAATTGGAGATCTCAGCACTGAGCCACACCTGGCCCATCTCGCGCTCCAGTAGCTCCCGCACCGTGCTGTTCAGACGGCTGACGCTAAAAATATTGGCATTTGATGGCAGTGACATGTGATGGAGATCAAATTTCAAATCAGAGGGTTAATCAACCGATACTACATGGCTGGTACAAAGGTTCAAGGTTTTTTCTGAAAAAACGCTGGAGGCAAACGGTTTCCACCTGTATAATTCGCTCGCAATATTTTATCTGTTCTCATTCACCCCCAGGTTGAGATATTGCCATGCTAAGAATCGCTAAAGAAGCACTCACATTTGACGACGTATTGCTCGTTCCTGCTCACTCCACCGTTCTGCCGAACACGGCTGAATTAAGCACTCAGCTGACGAAAAACATCCGTCTCAATATTCCAATGGTTTCTGCAGCCATGGACACTGTCACCGAAGCGAACCTTGCTATTGCGCTGGCGCAAGAAGGCGGCATTGGCTTTATCCACAAAAACATGTCGATTGAACGCCAAGCGGAAGAAGTTCGCAAGGTGAAGAAATATGAAAGCGGCGTGGTCACCGATCCTCAGACTGTACTGCCAACCACTACGCTGGCGGCAGTAAAAGAGCTGACTGAGCGCAACGGCTTCGCGGGTTACCCGGTTGTAAACGAAAAGAACGAACTGGTCGGTATCATCACTGGCCGTGACGTACGTTTCGTTACCGACCTCGAACTCCCAGTTTCAGCAGTAATGACGCCGAAAGAGCGTCTGGTTACTGTGAAAGAAGGCGATGCGCGTGAAGTGGTTCTGCAAAAGATGCACGAAAAGCGCGTAGAAAAAGCACTGGTTGTGGACGACAGCTTCCACCTGCTGGGCATGATCACCGTTAAAGATTTCCAGAAAGCAGAACGTAAACCAAACGCATGTAAAGATGCGCAGGGTCGTCTGCGTGTTGGTGCTGCGGTAGGTGCTGGCGCAGGTAACGAAGAGCGTGTTGCCGCGCTGGTTGCCGCTGGTGTTGACGTTCTGCTGATCGACTCCTCACACGGCCACTCTGAAGGCGTTCTGCAGCGTATCCGCGATACCCGTGCAAAATTCCCAGAGCTGGAAATCATCGGCGGTAACGTTGCTACTGGCGCTGGTGCTCTGGCCCTGGTTGAAGCCGGTGTGAGCGCAGTAAAAGTGGGTATCGGCCCTGGCTCAATCTGTACTACCCGTATCGTTACTGGCGTGGGTGTACCGCAGATCACCGCCGTTTCTGATGCAGTAGAAGCGCTGGAAGGCACGGGTATTCCGGTTATCGCTGATGGCGGTATCCGCTTCTCTGGTGATATCGCAAAAGCTATCGCTGCGGGTGCTTCTGTTGTGATGGTGGGTTCTATGCTGGCAGGGACTGAAGAGTCTCCTGGTGAGATCGAACTGTATCAAGGCCGTGCATTCAAATCATACCGTGGTATGGGTTCACTGGGTGCAATGTCTAAAGGTTCATCTGACCGTTACTTCCAGACCGATAACGCGGCAGACAAGCTGGTGCCGGAAGGTATCGAAGGACGCGTGGCTTACAAAGGCCGTCTGAAAGAGATCGTTCACCAGCAGATGGGCGGCCTGCGCTCCTGCATGGGTCTGACCGGTTGTGCAACCATTGAACTGCTGCGTACTAAAGCAGAGTTCGTTCGCATCAGCGGTGCGGGCATTTCTGAGAGCCACGTTCACGACGTGACCATCACAAAAGAAGCGCCGAACTACCGCATGGGTTCATAATCCCGTAAAATGAGACGCCCGGCACCCGCCGGGCGAATTTATTTTAAAGTCCATCCCTGGAAACGCCTTAATGACAGCTGAAAACATTCATAAACACCGTATTCTGATCCTCGATTTTGGTTCTCAGTACACGCAACTGGTCGCGCGTCGCGTGCGCGAGCTGGGCGTGTACTGCGAACTCTGGGCGTGGGATGTCACCGAAGAACAGATTCGTAGCTTCAATCCAACCGGTATCGTGTTGTCCGGTGGCCCGGAAAGCACCACTGAGCACAACAGCCCACGTGCGCCAGAGTATGTCTTCAACGCAGGCGTACCGGTTCTGGGCGTGTGCTACGGCATGCAGACCATGGCGATGCAGTTAGGCGGTAAAGTTGAAGGTTCAACCGAGCGTGAATTTGGTTATGCGCAGGTTGAAGTGATTACCCCAAGCGCGCTGGTGCGTGATATTGAAGATGCAATCAGCGATGCTGGCAAGCCGCTGCTGGACGTCTGGATGAGCCACGGTGACAAAGTCACTGCGATCCCATCAGACTTCGTGACAGTAGCCAGCACCGAATCTTGTCCGTTTGCCATTATGGCGAACGAAGAAAAACGCTTCTACGGTGTGCAGTTCCACCCGGAAGTGACGCACACCCGTCAGGGCCAGCGTATGCTGGAGCGTTTTGTTCTGGATATCTGCGGCTGCGAAGCGCTGTGGACCCCAGCCAAAATCATCGAAGATGCGGTAGAGCGTATTCGTGAGCAGGTAGGTGAAGATAAAGTCATCCTCGGCCTGTCTGGTGGTGTGGATTCATCTGTGACTGCCATGTTGCTGCACCGCGCCATTGGTGACCGTCTGACCTGCGTATTCGTCGATAACGGCCTGCTGCGTCTGAATGAAGCAGAGCAGGTGATGGATATGTTTGGCGACCACTTTGGTCTGAACATCGTTCACGTGGCAGCAGAAGCTCGCTTCCTCGATGCGCTGGCAGGTGAGAACGATCCAGAAGCTAAGCGTAAAATCATCGGTCGCGTATTCGTCGAAGTGTTCGATGAAGAAGCACTGAAGCTGACCGACGTGAAATGGCTGGCACAGGGCACCATCTATCCAGACGTGATCGAGTCTGCGGCGTCTGCCACCGGCAAAGCGCACGTGATCAAATCGCACCACAACGTGGGCGGTCTGCCGAAAGAGATGAAGATGGGTCTGGTTGAGCCGCTGAAAGAGCTGTTCAAAGACGAAGTGCGTAAGATTGGTCTGGAGCTGGGCCTGCCGTACGACATGCTGTACCGTCACCCGTTCCCGGGTCCAGGTCTGGGCGTGCGTGTTCTGGGCGAAGTGAAGAAAGAGTACTGTGACCTGCTGCGCCGCGCTGATGCTATCTTCATCGAAGAGTTGCACAAAGCTGACCTGTATAACAAAGTCAGCCAGGCCTTCACCGTGTTCCTGCCAGTGCGCTCCGTCGGCGTAATGGGCGATGGCCGTAAGTACGACTGGGTTGTTTCCCTGCGTGCCGTAGAAACCATCGACTTCATGACCGCACACTGGGCGCATCTGCCATACGACTTCCTTGGCCGCGTTTCCAACCGCATCATCAACGAAGTGAACGGCATCTCCCGCGTGGTTTATGATATCTCTGGTAAGCCACCAGCGACGATTGAGTGGGAATGATTCCACTTCCGGCATAAACCGGTACTATCTAGCAAAAAATGCTCTGAAGCCCGCGTAATTGCGGGCTTTTGGCTTTCTGGGTCCGGCAAATTCTGGCAGCTTTGTGCATCGCCAAGCACCGTGTTTATGTGGCATGGTACGGGGCATTGACTGAGCCAAATGCCATGCTCAGTGGTCGATACCATGACCAATTTATTTCATGGCAGGCAGAACGCTGCCCAAAGCGGGCGTTTGGCAGTTGAGTGAGCGATTATCCCAGTGGCTGGTCGAGTAGAGTCAGCAGGGGATCTAGAAAACTCGGAGGGTACGTAGGTCGTTGATGGGGTGCACGGGCCGCTGATGCGCCCGATCCGCTGGAAGGTGCATCCCTGCCCAGTCTCTGCTATCTTGCAGAAAACCTCGGATCACTTCGAGACGCAAGGCAATTAGTGCAGTATTATTTCGATATCAATTATGTCACTCTCCGTGTCGGCGCTCAGCCTCTAAAGACTGCGGATAAGTCATCCCTTGAACGGAATCTGGTATGGCCACAGGAAAAGACGACAGCAGCTCTTCGTTGATGCAGATGGTGGAGGTCATCGCCATCAGACCGCAAGATGCTGGTGATCTGGCTGTCCGACACGAAAGCTGGGTGCCTCGGACCCGTCGGCAACACCACATGATCCTGGTGCACCAATCCCTGAGCAGCGTGGCTGTCGGCGATTGGAAAACTCTAGATTGGCTCAATGAGGCCCATTCATAAGTGGCCTGAGCTGCATCTTCGTCGAATCACTGGTCAACGCCGAATTTTTTTGAGGTATTGAATTGAATATCGCGCAAGTAGAAGAAAAAGTTAAGGCTCTTGTGAGCAACCTTGAGCAGAATGACTTTCTGTACAATCTTCTAGATTGCTATGACAAGTCAAAGGCTTCCATCACTCGTTTAAAGATGACTGGCAAGGGCAGCTATAATCTCTCTAAGAATGCCGACGAAGTACTATGGAAGAAGCAGGTCTACTACAAGGCCACAAACAGCGACAAGCTTCTAAGTATTATTGATGAAATGAAGCATGCTGATGTTGTAGCGAAGCACCGACCGCGTTTCATCATCGCCATCAACGCGAGCCATCTTCTTGCGATTGACACCAAGACCGAGGATACTCTAGATATTCCTCTGGCTGAACTGAACAAGAAGTTTGACTTTTTCCTTCCTTGGGCAAATTTAGAGAAAAATCAGGCTCGAAGTGAAAATCTCGCAGATGTTAAAGCAGCCGAGAAAATGGCCAAACTATTTGATCTACTGCGGGCCAACAATCCTGCCACCACAGCAGAGGAAATACATTGGCAAAATGTTTTTTTATCTAGAATATTATTCTGTTACTTTGCTGAAGATACCGGGATCTTTAATTCAAAGCTGTTTACTAATCACGTTGCTTCGCATACCGCTGAGGACGGTAACGACTTGAGCGACTACTTGAGTCGCGTATTTGATGTTATGAATCAAGAGTGCCGCGAAGGTGTTCCTGAATATCTGGCTGATTTCCCATATGTGAATGGGGGGCTGTTTGCCGACAAGCTACCTGTACCAACATTCACTAGAAAGTCGCGAGCCATCCTCATTGATTGTGGCGCCGACTTGAACTGGTCTGAAATTAATCCAGATATTTTTGGCTCAATGATTCAAGCAGTGGTTGATCCGGGCCAGCGAAGCAATATGGGTATGCACTATACCAATGAGTCCAATATCAGGAAGGTGCTTGATCCTCTATTTCTTAATGAACTAAAGGAGGAGTTTGAAAAACACTCTGATAGCAGGGCAAAGCTGGAGCAACTTCTTCTCCGGTTAGAGCACCTTAAAATTTTTGACCCTGCTTGCGGCTCGGGAAACTTTTTAATTATTGCGTATAAAGAACTTCGGCAGTTTGAAATGAAGATTTTCAAACGGATTCAGGAATTGACCCCTGAAGGAATATTTCCGTTCTCCCGAATCAAATTATCCCAATTCTATGGGATTGAACTAGATGACTTCGCCCACGAAATTGCCATCTTGTCTTTATGGCTCGCTGAACATCAGATGAACCTGAAATTCAAGGAAATTTTTGGGCACTGTAACCCCGCACTTCCTTTAAAGAGCAGCGGTAATGTCGTCAGTGATAACGCGATACACGTAGACTGGGATGTATTCCTTGCCCCAAAAAAGGAGCATGAGACATATGTTCTTGGAAATCCACCCTACCTTGGCGCACGAAACCAAGAGCCAGAACAGAAAATCGACCTCGAACTCATCTTTGAAGGGCATGAAGAATACAAAGATTCCGACTATGTATGCTGTTGGTTCATCAAAGCGGCACAGTTCATTGCAGGCAAAAACGCGAAATATGCGTTCGTGGCGACAAACTCCATTTGCCAAGGCGAACAAGTTTCCTATCTGTGGCCTAGAGTATTTCAGCCTGGTCTTGAGATTGACTTCGCCTACACCTCCTTCAAGTGGTCAAACTTCGCAAAGAATAATGCTGGTGTGACATGTGTTATTGTTGGTGTGAGGAACTCAGCAGAAAAGGCAAAGCTTCTGTTCGGAGCGGACAGCTATAAGATTGTGAAGGAAATCAATCCTTACCTGATTGAAGGGAAGGATATTTATGTTCGCAGGACATCTGAAATCCTTTCTGGCTTCCCGGCAATGTCCATCGGCTGCATGGCCCGTGACGGCGGTAACCTTATACTCAAGCCTAGTGAAAGGGACACCATAGTTCAGCTTTATCCCCAATCCAAGCCTCTTTTCAAAAAGCTGTACGGTACACAGGAGTTCATTGGCGGCAACCCTCGCCAATGCCTGTGGATCGAAAACGAACAGCTTGATCTTGCCCGTTCGATCCCGCCGATTAAAGCGCGAATTGATGCCTGCTACGACTTCAGGATGAAGTCAAAAGCTAAAACGACAAACGGCTACGCTAAGATTGCACATAAATTTGCACAGCGCGTGCAGGGCAAAGGTGGATCGATCATTGTTCCAAAAACCTCCTCAGAACGTAGGGAATATGTGCCAATTGGCTACATGGATAAAGATAGCGTCATCACTGACGCTGCCTTTGTAATATTCAAACAAGATCCTGCACTCTTCGGAATCATTTCATCGAAGCTGCATGGCCTATGGATTCGCACTGTTGGCGGTCAACTAGAAACACGACTCCGGTACTCTGTCGAAATCGTCTATAACACTTTCCCGTTCCCTGACGTCAGCGAGAAGAAGCAGCTAGCCGTGGCTGAAAAAGCCATGGCTATTGTCGCCATCCGTGAAGATTATCCTGAACTAAGTATCGAAGATTTATACGACCCAGATACTATGCCCGCTGATCTGAAGCAGGCACATTACGAACTGGACGTTGTAGTTGAGCAGTGCTACCAGATAAAGCCATTTTACAACGACATCGAACGCCTGGAATGTCTCTTCAAGCTCTACGAAAAAATGATGGAAGCCAAGCATGCCTAATATCGTTGACGTCACCTATGCTCAAACCGGCAAAAGCACCAGCACCAACCAATTTGGCATGCGCGAAATGCAGGAACGAGCTTTTGAAGCTCGCAATGCACAGCATCTTCTATTGAAAGCACCACCAGCTTCTGGGAAATCTCGAGCCCTCATGTTCATTGCTCTGGACAAACTCATAAACCAAGGGCTGTCAAAGGCCATCATTGCTGTGCCTGAACGCTCCATTGGTGGTTCGTTTAACACCGTGGAGCTCAGCAAGTTCGGCTTCTTCTCTGACTGGACCGTGGAACCGAAGAACAACCTCTGCACGCCAGGTGGTGATTCTAGCAAGGTTCAAGCCTTCGTGGACTTCATGAAGGGCCCAGACAAAATTCTGATCTGTACCCACGCAACTATTCGCTTCGCCTTCGAGGCGCTGGACGATTCTGATTTTGACAATGTGCTACTCGCCATAGACGAGTTCCACCACGTATCGGCTGATGCTGACAACTGTCTCGGAGAGTTACTGCGATCCGTCATGGCGAAGTCCGACGCCCACATTGTGGCAATGACAGGCTCCTATTTCAGAGGTGACAGCGTACCGGTACTGCTGCCCGAAGACGAAGCCCAGTTCACCAAAGTCGTATACAACTACTACGAGCAGCTAAACGGCTATACCTTCCTCAAGTCGCTAGGTATCGGCTACCACTTCTATCGCGGCAACTACACCAAACGTCCAGACGCCTGCACGCCCAGTGGGATTGAGGGGGTGCTAAATACGGATCAGAAAACCATTCTTCACATACCCAATGTGCAGTCGGGCGAGTCCACTAAGGACAAGTACGACGAGGTTGATCGTATCCTAGACTTCATTGGTACCGTCACCCATCGTGATCCAGATACCTGTGTCATTCATGTCAGGCGGCACGGTGATGGAAAGGTTCTGAAAGTTGCCGATCTCGTGCATGACGAACCAAGGTCTCGTGAGCGCATAGTTGAATATCTGCGCTGTATTGAGAAACCAGAGGACATGGATCTCATCATTGCCTTGGGCATGGCGAAGGAGGGTTTTGACTGGAAATTCTGCGAACACGCTCTGACCGTTGGCTACCGCGGATCGTTAACCGAAATCATCCAAATCATTGGACGCTGCACCCGCGATAGCAACAACAAGAGCCATGCGCAGTTCACAAATCTCATTGCACAGCCTGACGCTGGGGACGATTTGGTAAAGCTATCCGTGAACAACATGCTTAAGGCTATTACCTGTTCCTTGCTCATGGAACAGGTGCTTGCGCCAAACTTCAAGTTCAAAACGAAGAAAGATGATGATGATAAAAGTACCGACACTGAGATCAAGGTTCGTGGTCTGAAAGAACCCAGCTCCAAGCGAGTTAAGGGCATCATCGAGTCCGATCTGAACGATCTAAAGGCGGCGATACTTTCTGACGATAAGCTTGTGAAGGCCTTGCCTGGCAATGTTGATCCAGAAGTCATTAACAAAGTGATGATTCCAAAAATCATCAAAATTAAGTATCCCGAGCTAAGCGACGATGAGGTTGAAGAAGTCCGTCAGCACGTGGTTGTGGATTCGGTCATAAAGAATGGCGAAATTAAGCAGGAAGGTGGAAAACACTTTGTCCGCATGGCTGATAAGTTCATCAACATTGACGAACTTCACATTGATCTCATTGATCGGGTCAACCCATTTCAGAAGGCGTTCGAAATCCTATCCAAGTCGCTTACAACAAAAACCTTCAAGGTTATTCAGGATACGATTGAAGCTACTCGCGTGCAGATGAGTGACGAGGAAGCCATCCTGCTTTGGCCAAAGATAAAGGATTTCGTGAAGACCAACGGCACAGAGCCAAATATTGCTTCGCTCGACCCATTGGAACGACGCATGGCCGATGCTGTTGTTTATCTAAAAGCTCAGCGCCGTCAGCAAGGAGTCTGACCGTGGAGAAGGATGCCCTTCAAAAAATCCTGGAAGACGATGACTTGGGCCTGCTCAATATCAAGCCTAAGCATGCCGCTGTCACAGTGGATGAACGCCTGCTAGCCTCGTTCCTGCAGATCAATGACTTCTACCTTCAGAACGGGAAAGAGCCAACATCGAATCCTTATGATATCCTTGAATTTCAATTGTTTAACAGGCTGAAGGGGCTTCGTGCTAGCAAGGAAAAATGCGAAGTGTTGCGGGAAGCAGATGAATACAAATTGCTTACCTACATCGAGCCAGCCAAACCCATTACCTCTGTGGCTGACATTTTCGAGGATGACTCTTTTGGCTTACTAGACGATGAAGCAGCCAGCATCTTCGAACTTAAGCATGTTCCTTCGCTACCTAAGGACATGCCTAATAAGATTGCCCAGCGCAAACGCTGCCAGGATTTTGATCAGTTTGAGCCCTTGTTCAACCAGTGCCATGCAGAGCTTGTTGCCGGTGTTCGCGAAGCACGAGGCTTCGCCGGCGAGCAGCAGATCCTGCCCGGTCACTTCTTCATCCTCCACGGCGTAACAGCCTATGTTGCTGAAGTCGGTGAGAAAGAAGTGAAGAACGGCAAGGTCAACGCACGGCTTCGCTGTATCTTCGAGAATGGCACCGAGTCCAACATGTTGCTTCGTTCGCTAGCCACTGAACTGTACAAAGACGAGACGGGCCGTCGCATTTTAGACCCTCATGAGAAGGCCCTGCAGGCTTTGGATCAGATACAGGAGTGCGATGAAAAGTCAGGCTATCTCTACGTCCTTCGATCACTCAGCACTGCGCCAGACATTTCGGGGATCAATAATCTGTACAAGATTGGTTACTCCACGGCGCCCGTTCCTGAACGCGTTAATAAGGCAGCCGAGGAACCCACCTACCTAATGGCCCCCGTTAAGATCATTTCTGTTTTTGAGTGCTACAACCTCAACCCGCAGAAATTTGAACTACTACTTCATACCTTCTTCGGCAAGGCATGCTTGAACGTGGATGTGTATGACAAGCAGGGCAACCGCTTCTCTCCACGCGAGTGGTTTATCGCTCCTCTGCATATTATTGAGGCAGCAGCCAATATGTTGATTAACGGGGATATTGTGAACTACAAGTATGACCCGATGACCTTGGAAATATCGGAGCGGTAAGTTGCGGAGCTTCTGGATGTATACCGCGTAACCTAGTATCGCCCGTTTAACAAGAAGGAGGGCATCAGATGAAATGCCACCTACACGACGAGGCAATGGCCGAGCAGTTCCGCGCCGATCCGGGCTATGTGGCCTAGCTGCTGATTGACGTGCGCCGAAATGGCGACTCGGAGGAGCTGGCTATCCTATTGCGACAGATTGCTAAGGCGCTCGGGCAGGACGGGGAGTATTGCCGATGCGGAGCGCAAGCTATCTTCTACACAATAGGATATGGCATATTTCATGGTACTTTGAACGTGTCTGTTTTTAAATTATTGATACTTATGTTTTTTACAGCTAAACAGCAATCTGCGTTAGCGCAGGTTCTGTATATTCTGCGAAATCCTACTTTGAATAAATTCCAGTGTTTCATCAGTAATGGCATCAAAGTAAGCCTCTTTTGCAATGTCAAAAAATCTTGTTCCGACATTGCAAATGCCATTAATGATTTCATCGGCTTCTGAGGATGAAACTTCGGCTTCCTCAGCCAGTTTGAGTATATGTTTTCGTTCGATATTTAACGCTTCTCCCATCACATCCATCTGATGATAGCCGCCAGGGCCTTCACAGAATGTGACGTCATATGCCGGGGCAAGCTTCCATTTCCCGGTTGATGACATTAAATACGAGAAGTTTTTTGGGTGATCGTCTCGGTTGTTGAAAACGATATTAAATACTGCACGTTCGAAGGCAAGCCGCTTTTCCTGCATGTCATTGGTGCAAATTTGAGTCGCGCGAATAAAATTAACGTAGTCCAGAGCCCCAGGCGATGTGTAATCAGCACCTGTGAAAGCGGCAAGGGTTTGCATAGGAACTTTTAAATCATTATGGCGATCAAAGCGTTTGCTGGCGAATGCTGTCTGCCCATTTGGCAGGCTGAAATATTGTGTATCTGGCGTTTCTATACGACATAAACGCAGGCATGCTGCGTAGACCATTTCAATTGCGCATACTTCCGGATGTTCACTTTGAGCCGGAAATTTGACGAGCCATGCTTCATATCCCGGTAGGGACGCGGTGGTAAAATCGCCGGTCTCGGGATTACAGTAAATTAAAGCCTTGGGTCTGGCACCTTGTGGGGAGCCACCGATGATGAGCAGTTTTTGCAGGAACTCTCCACCATCACCATTAATGACCTCCTGCACCTCAGCTGCGAGTTGGCTTATAGAAATGTTGATCAGTGATTCCTGCAACTCAGGGATCACTGGCTCAAAAGACATCGCTCCCATCGCATTTGAGCCAATATAAGCCAGCCGTTCCAGAGGCCCAATCCGGGCTGTGGAAAGCCCGCGCTGCCGAAAAAGGCGATCCATTAGCATCATGCCCCAACCGTCTGGTAAGGCATCATAAACCGGACCTGGAAGGCCTAACTGATGAGCAGGGAAACCGCGCCTTATGCGCTGTCCTTTTAAGGGCAAAGTATAAGAAGACAGCTCAACCCCTTTTTCCTGCGCCTGGCTGCTGTATTCGAAAACGATTTGAGGTCTGCCATTAAGTGCCTTAGTGGATATTAACGTCCCCCATAGCCAACGTTCGCCCCAACCCTCATAGTAAATATGTACTGTTTCAATCATCCTCAGGCCCCTTTCTGATGCGTTTACGGGTAGCCCCTTTCTCATAGCGCATGATATCACCCAGGCTATCAACCTGAGGAAGGAACAGGTTTTCGAGTTCTTTGGCGCGACCCAGCACCATCGCGACACGAACGACGTTTTCAAACCCGACATTGCGCCCGGCTTCGAGATTCGAAACTGTATTGGTGCTCACCCCTGCGCGGCTGGCAACCTCAGCCTGGGTCATTTGCTGGGCTAGCCGCTCTTTGCGCAGGCGATCGCAAAGCAGGTTCACAATTTCACTGGGTTTGCTCAGGCTGAGGTCTAACATGGATCTCACCGATGCGTAAAAGTATTGAGGACTGTCATTATAGGTTTCGGTTCGCTAAGGCTCAATGATAAGTCCATTATTTTGTGTCTTAAGTTAAAAAAATGGACTTAAGACACAAAATAAGAGAATTAAGTATGCCGTGGCCGGAGAGAGAAGGAGTAAGAGAATCAGTGCAGAAAGGGCCGCTCCCACAGGCTTATCATCCACTATCTGTATAGTCCTAATCGCATCATCTGTTTAGGGCCTCACTAAGTATTGCCACTGTTAAACAGCGACAGCTATCCAATATCAATAACCAATATTTATAATATTATTATTTAAATGAATCTATTCATTCCCGATTTTATAAAATAGTTATGACCTCTGTGCTCTAAACCGAAAATAAACCCCACCACATGGCATACCTCATCAGCGACATCCCTGCTGTGAATGGCGTTATAAATTCCCACCGGTGAGTAATTTATCTAAAACCCACCCAGAAAAGATGGTTTTATTTAACGTGCATGTAACCAATTCGCAATGTATATTTACAAAGCTCTACAAAACTGCCTCTAAGGGCCTGATCTTGCATGGTGTCGGGATTTTGGCCAGGAAGAACTAACCAAATAACAACTCAACAATGAGAGAAGGAGTTCCTCACATGTCATCTATTGATGATTCCGGGAAATGTTTTCATAAATACTTTTCATTGCTACTGAAAATAATATTCAGCCTTTTAACGGCTGTGACAGGGATATATTTTATCATCGGCGGGGTAAAACTCGCCTCTCTGGGTGGGTCTTATTATTACGCTATCGCCGGGCTGGCCTATCTGGTCTTGCTGGCGTCACTGTGGATGAAAAAACGTCGCGGCCTGCACTTGTCGGTGGTGATTTTTATTGCCACAGCGATCTGGTCGTTGATTGAAGTTGGTGGTCTTTCCTACTGGCCGCTCACCGCTCGATTAGTGGTGCCTGCCATCATTCTGATGCTCAGTTTTTGGGTATTCCCGGCAGTATCTGGCGCGAACGGGCAGCGTAACCGCCTGAGCTTTGCCGGTGGCTGGGGCGTGTTTGTCGGCTTACTCGTTGTGCTGGCTGGGGCATTTGTCCCGCACGGCAAAATCTATAATCCTTCGGCGGCCGCTGAGCATCCTGAAGCCTACGCCAGCCCGAATAAAGCCGAGGCCGATCAAAACTGGGATCATCTCTCTCGCAACGCCAGCGGAACCCGCTTTGCCGTTGTGGATCAGATAACACCTGAGAATGTCAGTAAGCTGCAAGTGGCATGGACCTACCACACCGGGCGTCGACTGGTAGGCAAAGAGGCAGGCGTTGACGAAAATACACCGCTGCAAATTGGCAATGTGTTGTACTCCTGTACGCCGCAAAACGTGGTCGCCGCGATTGATGCCGATACCGGTAAATCCATCTGGCGGGTGGACCCGAAAGCCACTGCGGTCTCGCATGTCACCTGTCGTAGCGTGGGCTACTACGATATCGATAAAGATAGCTCCTTGTCTCAAGAGGAGAAAGCCGTCGCGCCAGCCGAGTGTCGTCAACGGATTATTACCACCACGGTTGATGCACGTATGCTGGCACTGGATGCGAAAACCGGCCAGGCGTGCTCTGACTTCGGCACCAACGGCACCGTAGATTTACATGAAGGCATGAAGCCAGCCGAAAAAGGCGCGGCCTATCACCCAAGTGGCACTCCGGTGATCATGGGGCACTTAACGGTCTTCGGCACCTGGATTTTTGACCATTCAGATAAAGATGCCTCAGGTGTGGTTCGCGCTTATGACGTGCGTAACGGTAAACTGGCCTGGTCATGGAACGCCGAGGAAGATGCGCCGTATGCGGTGAATCACACCGGTGGAACGCCAAACGTATGGGCACCTGCCACCTACGATCAGGAACTCAACACCGTATATCTGCCAACCGGTATGGGTCCACCGGACTACTGGGGCGGTGAGCGTATGCCTTCATCCGAAAAGTTTGGTTCCGCGGTGGTGGCGGTGGATGCGTCTACCGGGAAAACCAAGTGGGTGTTCCAGACGGTGCATCATGATCTCTGGGATTATGACCTCCCATCCCAGCCCGTGATGTATGAGATGAAAAATGAGCAGGGAGAACGTGTTCCGGTTCTGATTCAAACCACCAAGACCGGACAGATCTTCGTGATCGACCGCCGTACCGGCAAACCGGCGAGCAAAGTGGAAGAACGTCCGGTGGTGACCACGCCGTCAGGACAAAATGATCATCTGTCACCGACGCAGCCATTCTCTGTAGATATGCCGGCTTTAGGCCTGACTAAACTGAAAGAGTCGGATATGTGGGGGATCACGCCATTCGACCAGCTTGAATGCCGCATCGCGTTTAAATCTTCCCGTTATAACGGTATTTTCACGCCTACGGCGGAATCCAGCTACATTCAGTTCCCAAGCACATTGGGCGGGATGAACTGGGGCGGTATCTCCATCGATGAGCGCGATAACATCATGTATGTTAACGACATTCGCATGGGTAAAATCATGGCGCTGAAAACGGCCGAAGAAGCCAAAGCCTATAAGGGCAAATATCCTATCCGCACGATGTTTGCGGGTCCGTATGTTGGCCTGAAGTCGGACTTCTTTATGTCTTCGCTGGGTGTGCCGTGCCAAAACCCACCGTTTGGTACGCTCAGTGCTATCGATCTGAATACCAAAAAACTCGTCTGGCAAGTGCCGGTGGGTACCGTTGAAGACTCTGGTCCTCTGGGCGTGAAAACGCATATGGCAATGCCGATCGGTATGCCAACGCTGGGTGGCCCAACGGCGACAGCCGGTGGCATCGTGTTCTTTGCGGGAACGCAGGATAACTACCTGAGGGCGTTTAACAGCAAAACCGGTGAAGAGATCTGGAAATACCGTTTACCGGTAGGCGCAACTGCCTCACCGCTGGTTTACAAATCACCGAAGACCGGTAAGGCGTATGTGGTGATCTCCGCGGGTGGAGCAGCACATTCACCGGATCAGGGTGATTATCTGATTGCCTTCTCGCTGCCAGATACCGGGAAGTAACTGCATGAACCTGCCGTCCTGATAGGCGGCAGGCCTGATACGGGCTGCTCAGGCAGCCCGCTTTCCACTAGCCGTGCAGCGCCAGGCCTTTAATCACCTTATCCACCATCTTCTTCGGGCCGCGCAGGCCGAGCCCCACCAGGTTCATATTCTCAGCGTCTTCCGCTAAAAACACTTCCCGGTTGGCTTCGTCATGACCGGTGGAGAACATCGCGTGTACGTAGGGAATCATTGTGAGTTCACGTTCAAAGCCTTTGCGCTGCACGGTTTGTAGCCCGGCGACATCCGCTTCGAAAATCAGCATCGGCTGACCGGACATATTGCCGTACTGTCGGCCCAGGGCATCCACGTAAGGCGCGCCCATAATTTCCGGGGCAGAGGCGGCGATGCCGGTGGCAAGAAAAGCAACAACGTTTAAGCGCTGCCAGATGGGCAGATCGTTACGGACAATATAGGCAATTTTGGTATCAAACATCTTTACGGCTCTCTGATGATCGCGAAAGGGCCATCATCCGCTTATCCGCGGTCGGTCATCTAGAACGTTTGTGCAGCGCGTTGATAGCTGGCAGGGGAGAGGCGATAAGCGCGCTGGAACCAGCGCCCCATATGGCTTTGATCCGCAAAACCGACATCGCAGGCGACCTGTGCGGGCTCGTTACCCATAGCTAAAAGAACGCGCGCGGTACGAAGCCGTAAGCGCACCAGGTAGGCGTGGGGAGTCTGGCCGAACGCCTGTTTAAACTGGCGGCTGAGGCGAAAGCGGTCAATACCCGCATGGCGTGCCAGCTCATCGAGACCAACATCCAGATGCATACGGTCATGCAGATAGTCACGCAGTTGGTACATCTGCATCAGGGAGTGATTCGCGGTGGAGAGGGGTTTTGTCGCAATATGACGGGAAAGCAGTGAAATCAGGTGGTCTAGCGTCTGATCGCGCGCCAGTCGGCCTTCCTGATGGTGTACGGCAAAAAATGCCTGCTGGATGGCCATGATTAGCTGGGCATCATCGGTCAATGTGTGCTGGAAAGCGGCCTCCATTGCAGAAGCATCGCCCAGTCCGCGCCGTTGCATTATCTCAGTCACCCAGTGCTGAGGCAGATACAACATCGCATAGGTGAAACCTTCGGCATCTGGCGCATGCCCATCATGCACCGCTCCGGGTTCAATCAGAATGGCGCGCCCCGGCGTACTGGTATGCAATGTTCGGTGGCAGTTAAAGCGTTGCAAACCCTGCTGAGTGACTCCCACCAGGATCTCATCATGGTCGTGCGGGTCGTAGGCGTGACCGCGAAAATGCGCATTGATACTCTCAATGCCCGTCTCCTCGTCACGATGAAAATCTACCCAGTCATGCCTGGTATTGGGGTGGTCCGGCGTCTTCATATTCCCATTCTGAGTCAGCAACAAGGCAGAGAGATGTATCCTGCCATGCCCATTTGGCATTTAACACCGCTTTTAAATCCACCTCCCTGTGGATTTCATCAATCAGTGCAGCACGGCATTCAGAATTAACACGCCCGCCAGACCGAGAACCGAGATCAGGGTTTCCATCACCGTCCAGGTTTTCAACGTCTCTACCACACTCAGGTTAAAGTACCCCTTAAACAGCCAGAAGCCGGGGTCATTGACGTGTGAAGCGATAACGCTGCCGGAACCAACGGCTAACACCATCAATGCTGGATCGGTGTGTGTTACAGCAATAATTGGTGTAACAATCCCGGCGGTGGTGATGGCCGCAACGGTAGCTGAACCCAGTGCCACGCGCAGCATGGCGGCAACGGTCCAGCACATCAGCAGGGGTGAAAGTGAAGAGCCTTTCATCATATTGGCAATATAATCACCCACGCCGCTGTCTACCAGGACCTGCTTAAAGGCACCGCCGCCCGCGATGATAAACACAATCATCGCGATGGCCGCAATCGAGCTGCCGCACATCTCCATGACGTCACCGATAGAACGGCCATTACGTAATCCCAGGGTGAAAACACCTAACACGACGGAGATAAACAACGCGACGGCGGGGTTACCGACAAACTCGAAGAACTGCCTGACGCCACTCTCTTTCGGCATTGTCAGTTCACACACCGCAGCCAGAGCCATCAGCACCACAGGGATGATCGCAGCAAAAATACTGGTACCGAAGCCTGGCATCTCCTCTTCAGTGAAAATTTTCGGGTTATACAGGCCTTCTGGCGGTGATTTTTCGAAATTTTTCAGGAAGCGAGAGAACAGTGGACCCGCGACGATCACGGTAGGGATGGTGATGATCAGTCCGTATAGCAGCGTCGTGCCTAAATTAGCACCAAAGATCGTGGCGATCGCCGTTGGACCTGGGTGCGGCGGCAGGAAGCAGTGGGTGACCGAAAGCGCGGCAACCATCGGCACACCGACATACAGCAGCGGTAAGCCAGAAGCCGCCACGATGGTAAACACCAGCGGCAGCAGCAGAACAAAGCCCACTTCATAGAACATCGCCAGGCCGACAATCAGGCCGGTAATCATCAGTGCCCACTGCAAACGCTGTTTGCCAAAAGCGTTAATCAGGGTGCTGGCGATGCGCTGTGCGGCTCCGGTATCGGACACCAGTCGCCCGAGCATGGCACCGAAAGCCAGAATCATCGCCAGCCCGCCGAGGGTCGAACCGATCCCTTTTTGGATAGAGGCGACAGCCGCCAGCGGCGTCATACCTTCTGCGATACCCACAACGGCGGCAACAAACACCAGAGCAATGAAGCCGTTGACCTTAAAGACGATCATCAACAGCAGTAACAGCAGGACGCCAAAAACGATAATCGTTATAGGCATGGAATTTTCCTTATCATTATTATCAGAGGCAGAGAAAAACCTGGCGCGGCAACCCGCGCTCAGGGGTTAGACGGCGACGCGCATACCGCCATCTACAAAGAGTAAGTGACCATTGACGAAGTCGGAGGCGCGGGAGGAGAGAAAAACTGCGGCCCCGATCAACTCTTCAGGTTTTCCCCAACGCGCGGCAGGGGTGCGCTTGGTTAACCAGGCGGTAAAGGCCTGGTCATCGGCCAGCGGCTGCGTCATTTCGGTGACGAAATAGCCAGGGGCGATGGCATTGATTTGAATGTTGTGGCGCGCCAGCTCAACGCACATACCGCGGGTTAGCATGGTCACGGCACCTTTAGAGGCCGCGTACGGCGTAATGGTGTCGCGGCCCAGCTCACTCTGCATTGAACCGATGTTAATGATTTTACCCTGCTGGCGAGTGGCCATGCGTTTGGCAACGGCCTGAGATACAAAGAACACCGCCGTCTGGTTCACGGCAATCACGTCGTGCCAGTCTTGTTCCGGGAACTCAAGGAACGGGCGACGACGTTGAATGCCTGCGTTATTAATCAGAATGTCGATCTGACCAATGTCTCGCTCAATGTGTTCAATTGCGGCTTCTACAGCTGCGGCATCGGTGACATCAAACGCGCAGGCGTGGGCAGTAAAACCCTGTTCACTCAACTGTGCCGCCGCTTTTTCCGCCCCTGCGGCCGTGGTGGCGTTGATGATCACTTCCGCCCCGGCTTCAGCCAGACCGGTAGCCAGTAACAGACCGATGCCGCGAGCAGAACCGGTAATCAGGGCGCGTTTGCCCGCTAAAGAGAAAAGTGTACTCATGGCGATGCTCCGTTAAAAAGTCAGCTGAACTTTGGCTGCACGGGTTTTGTCCCCGGCGAATTGCAGTGCGGCATCCACTTCCTGCCAGTCATAAGCGCCGCTGAACAGCGGACGCGGATCGATGACACCTTCAGCCAACCAGGTGACGGCGGTGTTAAATTCATGGGTAAAACGGAACGAGCCCACCAACTGCACCTCTTTGGCAATCAGCTGCATGATCGGGAAGTTCGGCACGGCTCCGCCCATTCCCACCTGGACCAGGATGCCTTTGGCACACACCACATCAAGGCAGCGCTGAATGGAAGAGGGATGTCCGGAGGCTTCAAAGACCACATCAAAGTAGCCTTTGTCTGCGGTGTAAGCACTGAAGTCGCCTTCTGCCGCGTGCAGCGTGTGAGTTGCACCCATCTGTTTTGCCATACCCAGTGAGCGCTCGCTTACATCGCTACAGACGATTTCAGCGGCTCCACGCGCTTTTGCCGCTGCGGCAATCAAGCAGCCAATCGGGCCAACACCGGAAATGAAGACGCGCTTGCCGCTCATCTCACCACCTTGCTGTGTGGCATGGATGCAGACGGCTAAAGGTTCGGCGAAGACCATCACTTCATCGGGGGCATCATTCGGATAGGGAACGCACTGCGCGCTATCGACCACTTTAAATTGGGTGAAGCCGCCATCAACGTGCGGGGTGTACATGGCACTGCCGAAAAAGCGCATTGCCACGCACTGGTTTTCCTGATCGCGCTCGCAGTACTTGCACTTGCCGCACGGTTTGGAAGGGTTGATCGCCACTTTCTGCTGTGGAGCCAGCTGTGGATTATCACTTTCCACCACGTAACCGATCACTTCATGACCAAGAATCATCGGCATTTTGACGGCGTAATCGCCGACTTTGCCGTGTTGGTAGTAGTGCAAATCGGAACCACAAATACCGCCGCGCGTAATACGCACCAGCGTACCCTGGCCGTGATATTCCACCTGTTGCTTAATAACTTCGACCTGCTCTTTGCCCTGAATAACGCAGGATTCTGTTTCGAGTTGCATAAATCTACCCTGTAACGGTGCTGACAAAAGTCTTATTTCAGGGCTTACGCGAGATTAAAACTGTGAGCTAACTCACTGAAAAAGATGTTACGGCAGGGATGTTACGCATAACGTGACCGGGACATCACTCAGTCATCAGACCTGACGCGCTGTACTTAAGAATGTTTGCGCGCGGCTTTCCAGTTCTGTGCTTTCACACTGTATTGGCCGCTGATTTTGGGCAAAATAACCGCAAAATTAAGCGAGGTTGTCGATTGACACCCAAAGTCTAACCCGATAAGGTGACGCATATGAAAGGCAGGAGACCGCATCCCAATAAGGAGATTGAAGCCGCACTCAACTTTGCCGAAGCACATGGCTGGCGAATTGTGTTGGGTGGGCATCACGCATGGGGAAAAATGTATTGCCCGTCGCGCATGCTGGAGTGTCGCTGCGGTGAATTCTGTATCACCAGTATCTGGAGCACACCGAAAAGCCCGGATAACCATGCCTGCGCTTTGCGTCGAGTGGTTCAACGCTGCATTTTTGTCCAGGTGACGCATTAATAAAAGGAGTGAAGTTATGCAGGAGTACTGTTTTACGCTGACTTTTCAGTTGCCGTCGGCTGCACATGATGTCGATCAACTGATTGAGCAGTTAGCCGCAGCGGGGTGTGATGACGCGTTGGTAGGCTCAGGCGTTGCCGGTAAGCTGGCGCTTGAATTTACCCGCAGCGCCGCAACGGCCCGGCAAGCCCTGTTCAGCGCCGTACAAGACGTAAATGCTGCAATCCCAGGTGTGCGGTTGACTGAAGCTGCCCCGGATTTTGTCGGTTTAACCGATGTCGCTGAAATCATCGGTGTCTCACGGCAGAACATGCGCAAACTGATGCTGGCGCATAGCCCGGCATTTCCGCTGCCAGTGCACGAGGGGAAGGCCAGTATCTGGCATCTGGCTGATGTACTGGCGTGGCTAAACGGCCGTGGTCATTACCGCGTGCCCGAGGCCGTGCAGGAAGTGGCGCAGGTAACTCTACGTCTCAATTTGCAGCAGGCAGTGGCACATTACGGCATCAGCAGCAGTGACACTCTGGAGTAGGCGCGAGCCAATACAGCAGGCAGATAAAAACAGCCGAGTGGTTACAGCAGCATAAAATGACCGGGCGAGAGGCACAGGTGGGCAGTTACCGGTAGAAAGCATCAAAAAACTGCCGTGCGTATTACGTTACCGCGTATCGCTCAGTACAGTGCTGGTTGCCGGGGGCGCAGAGTTTTTTTGCTGATGGTGCTCGAAAGCAGCGGGCAGAATAAAGATCAAACGACTGAAGAGAATAAGAAAACTAATCAGCAACACAATGCGGGTCATACTGCCGGCATTCTTACGTCGTCGAGATGAAATGGCGCTGTTCACGCGGAGTTCCTGTTGAGACCCATAACGGGCGATAGCAACATTTAGACATAACCTACAGGTGAAAGCAAACATTGATGAAAAAACATTCAATATTGCAGGCCACGGCTGCGACCTGCAAGGCGGGTTAATAGCTGGCTTTCTGCGCTAAAAGGGTGGCAAAGCGACAGCGGATGCGATTGCCCTCTGCATCGGTTTTATGCAGCTCACCGGGGTGCTCGTTGTACTTCACAATGTGCCAGTTACGGTAGTAATGGCTCAACTCGCCAGAGCGGAAGGTAAACGGAAAATCCACCGGGCAGGGGAAATCTTCCGTGCTCATCGCGGCAATGATCAGGTTATAGCCATATTTCACCGTACTGGCCTGCATATCGGCAATCAGTTGGGGAATGGTCTCCGGCTGCAAAAACATCATCACCACGCTGGAAAGCACCAGTTCATAAGCACCATTAAAACGCGTCTGGTTGAGATCGCGCAGTTCAGTGCTGATGCCCTGCAAACCTTCCTGCGCGATAATCTCATTCAACCGCGCCAGGCTTTGCGGGTTTTGGTCCCAGGCTGTCACGTCAAAGCCGTGCTGGTTAAGGAACAGACTATTACGTCCCTGCCCACAGCCCAGATCGAGTGCTTTACCCACAGGTAACAGCGGCAACGCTTCCAGCACTTCCGAATGCGGGGCGGTCAGGCCCCAGGTTTCGGCAAAGTAGCTATCCGCCTTCATGGCGCATCGGCCTCTTCCAGCAACAGTTTCCAGCCGGTGACATCATTCCAGTAGCTCTGCTCACGCTCCAGATCGAGCTGCACCAAATTATTCTGGCTGAAGTAACCCTGTGGGAACACCAGCGTCCAGTGGCCGTCATCTGTTTTCAGGATCAGAGACTCTGGGCGCGTGGTGGCCTGGCGTTGATTGTTCAGCAACGTACCGAGGCGCAGCAGGAAAATCAGCGGCAGGAACTGCTTTTTGCGGAACAGGGTGACGCGCGGCAGATCGTCAACTTTGATCGCCTTACGGTGGAAACGCACCAGTGCCGCCAGCAGTAGCTGTTGATCCTGATTGAAGCCGGGCATATTGCTGTTTTGCAGAATATAAGCCGAGTGGCGCTGCATCCCGCTGTGGTTAATGGTCAGCCCAACTTCATGCAGCATCGCGGCCCAACGCAGTAATGCGGCAAGCTGCGGGTTGCCCAGCTTTTCGTTCTGCTCCAGCCACTGTTGATACAGGCTGTCGGTGGTTTCCAGTACGCGTTTTGCCTGGTCATTATCAATGGCATATTGATTGCCAAGGCTTTGCGCGGTACGGCTGCGAATATCACGATGGCGGAAACGGCCTTCCATCTCATACAGCACGCCTTCACGCAGCGCGCCATCGGAGTAGTTCAGTTCGCGAATCGCCAGCGCATCAAATACGCCGCGCAGAATGGCCAGCCCAGGCACAAAGACGGACTTACGATCTTCTGACAGCCCCGGCAGGCTGAGTGCATCAAATGACTTATGCTTCAGCACTTCGTCACTCAGCTTGTCCAACAGCTCGGGAGTAATGACTTTCTCTTTCTCACCCATCGCCAGCAGAACTTCAAAGGCGGCTTTGATGGTGCCAGAGGCCCCCAGAGCATATTGCCAGCCGTGCAGGCGATATTGCCATGACAGGGTTTCCAGCTTCTGTGCCGCCGCCAGACGTGCGCGACGGAAGTTATCTGCGGAGATCTCACCCTTTTGGAAATAGAGCTGGGCAAAGCTGACGCAACCCATACGGCGACTTTCTACCAGCTGCGGTTCGAAATCCTCGCCGATCACCATTTCCGTTGAACCGCCGCCGATGTCAATCACCAGCTTGCGGCCTTTCTGTGGCTGCGTGTGTTCCACGCCCATAAAGATCAGACGCGCTTCTTCGTTGCCGGAGATCACCTCAATCGGAAACGGGATCACCTCTTCGGCACGTTTGAGGAAGGTATCGGCATTCACCGCCTGACGCAGGGTATGGGTACCCACAATGGTCACGTTGCTGGCGCTAAAACCCTGTAAACGTTCGGCAAACAGGGCGAGGCAGCTCAGACCACGTTCCATGGCTTCATCGCTGAGGCGATTGTTAGCATCGAGGCCATCAGCCAGATGAACGCGCTGCTTCAGGCGACCCAGCACCTGAATTGCACCGTCCACGACGCGTGCAATCACCATGTGAAAACTGTTTGAACCCAGGTCGATAGCGGCAAATTCCTGCGGCTTCGGCGTTGTGTTGTTTGAGATGGGCATAGGCGTCATTCTGGCTGTTCGAGTTGCTTAATATAATCATAAATAGCTAACTGCGAGCGAACTTTACGGCGGTTGCCGCGCGGTACGTAGCTGTTGGCCAGTTCTTTGTCCACGATACGTGCTTTGACCGTGTCTCCAAGCTGGAGCGCAATGATATCGAGAATGCGCTGTTTGAGGCGTGGATCAAGGATCGATACCGCCACTTCGATACGGTAATCAATGTTGCGCGTCATCCAGTCTGCCGAAGAGAGGAAGACTTTTTTATCGCCGGCATTATCAAAAATATAGACGCGGTCGTGTTCCAGGTAACGGTCAAGAATGCTGGTAACGCGAATATTTTCACTGATACCCGGTAAGTCAGGGATCAATGAGCACATGCCGCGCACTAACAGATTGATTTTCACCCCGGCACCGGAAGCGGCATACAGACGATCAACCAGGCCGTTATCCACCAGGTTATTAATCTTCAGTGTGATACCCGCCTGCAACCCTTGCTGGGCATTGGCGATCTCGGCATCAATCAGCTGGTACAGCATTTGGCGCGAGTTCTGTGGTGATACCATCAGATGCTCGAAGCTGACCGGGCGATACGGGTTTTCGATGAAGTTAAACACGCGGCGCACTTCGTTGGTAATACGTGCATCGGCGGTTAACAGCGAATAGTCAGTATACAGGCGCGCGGTTTTTTCGTTGAAGTTACCGGTGCCGATATGGGCATAACGGACAATCTCTTCGCCTTCGCGACGAGAAATCAGGAACAGCTTGGCGTGAATCTTCAGGCCCGGCGCAGAGAAGATAACGTGTACACCGGCTTCCGTCAGGCGTTTAGCCCACAGAATGTTGGCTTCTTCATCGAAGCGCGCCTGGAGCTCAACCACCACCGTCACTTTTTTACCGTTATAGGCGGCGTGAATCATCGCATCCATGATGCGGGAGTTTTTCGCTACGCGATAAATATTGATCTTTATCGCCAGCACGCTCGGGTCAAATGACGCCTGACGCAGCAACTCCAACACGTGCTCAAAGGTGTGATACGGGTAGTAGAGCAGCACATCACGATTGCGGATAGCATCAAAGCCGTTGCGGAAACCATCAAAGCCAATATGGCGGATCGGCGGCAACGGGCGATTCACCAGGTTGCTTTTACCCACGTTCGGGAAGCCGATGAAGTCTTTGAAGTTGTGGTAGCGGCCACCTGGCACCACGGAGTCAAAGGTGGAGATGCTGAACTTGCCGCGCAGCATTTCAACCATGGCATCGGGCATATCGCGCTGATAAACAAAGCGTACCGGCTCGGCTGTGAGGCGCTGCTTGAGGCTGGAGGACATCAGTTCCAGCAGGCTGGATTCCATCTCAGTCACCAGGTCATATTCAGCATCGCGCGTCATCTTCATCGAATAGGCGTTTAGCGCATCGTAGTCGAAGAAGCCTTTAAAGATTTCATCCAGGCAATAACGCAGGATGTTATCCAACAAAATCATTGGCTTGCGGCGGCGCGGGGATTCAGCCGGCAGGTTCACGAAACGGGGAACCTTATCGGAAGGGATCTCCAGCAGCGCGTAGCGAATGCTGTCGCCACGGATGATCTCTACCGCGAGGTAGGTGTAGTCATCTTTAAGGAATTCCGTCAGATCGGTATCGTGGTTCACCAGAATCGGTGTGATGTGCTGACGCAGTTCATGCTTGAAGTAGTGACGCAGCCACACCTGCTGGTTAGGCGAGAGCTGGCGTTCGTTAATCAGGAAGATCTGATTACGTGCCATCTCCAGCAGCAGTTCATTGTAGAGGGCATCGAATTCATGCTCGGATTTCATGACGCGCTGCTGAATTTTTTTAAGTAGATGGCGCAGCGGGCCGGGTGTGCCTTGCTCTTCACCGATTAAGATGCGGCGTTTGAGATCGGCAAAGCGGACTTTGTAAAACTCATCAAGATTGTTGGAATAGATCCCGAGAAAACGCATCCTTTCAATAAGTGGATTTGATTTATCGGCCGCTTCCTGTAAGACGCGTTCGTTAAAAGACAACCAGCTTAATTCTTTTTCTATGTACAGCTTTTCCTGACCCATTCTCACTCCATATTGCGGTTGCAGGATGAGGCGTAGTCCCGCTTTCTTGTTGATGCTGGAGGGTTCAGCACCCGCCTCACTCACTTTCTTAGTACCGGAGCTTACTATCCACGCCCATTATGGCGAGAGTATGGCAGCGTTGTCCAACGTCAATGGTTGTCTTATCAATCGGCTACGGGCAACATAGCGTTTTATTTTCCGCTTCACTGGTATGCATGAGCCTTAATCACATTCCTGTTCACTATAGTGACCGCCGCAGACGCTGGCTGGACAGCTTTGCTCGTCGACTGATCAGCAGTTGTGGCATGGCCATTTTGCTATTGATGATGCTGCTGTTTTTCTGGCTGATTTGGGTGGTGCTGCCGCTGTTTTCGTCGCCCTCTCTGCATCAAGGGCAGGCGCAGGCGCTGCAAGATAAATCACCGCTGGTGGCTCTGGGCAACAGTGGCAGTGTGGGCTGGCGTATTGGTGCCAGCGGTAATGCTGCTCTGATCTCACTGGACAAGCCGTCTACTGGCTCGATACTGCCGCTGAATGCGGCCATACAAAGTGCGACGGTAGCGGCGGATCAGCAATCTATGCTGCTGCGTACTGCCCAGGGTGTGCTGCTGCTACAGGTAGATACCACACCCGCTCAGGCTCAGTGGCGTTTTCCCCTGGGCGATAAACCCCTGAGCGCGTTGGGCAATGCCGGACAACCCCTGTCGTTGGCGAAATGCGGGCCTGACTGCTGGCGGATGGCGCAAGTGAATGCACAGGGTATTCAGGTAATCACCTACCGCGACAGCGACATCCCGGACATTCTTAATATTCCACAACGCCATGCCGATAAGCTCCTGCTATCACCACGCGGTACGCTGCTTTATACCCTTGACGGTCAGCTACTGCGGGTCTGGAGTTTCCCAGGCACGGTGCCTCATCTGCGAGAAATACACACGCTGCCGCGCATCCCGCAGAGTCTCCATCTGCTGTCTGGCGGTGAGTCACTGCTCATTCAGGATGCTACCGGCATCAGCCAGTGGTTTGCCATTAGCGGTGAACAGGGCCCACGCCTGCGGGAGATCCATCGCTATGCCGAAAGCAGCGGCGACGCGCTGTTGTTTACCGAGATTAACCGCCGGGTGTTTGCCACCTTAAATGCCGAAGGGGAGTTTAAACTCTTCGCCAGCAAACAAGATGGTCCGATTATGCAGCGCAAACTCGAGGCGGGTGTCGCAGGTGCAGCCTTTTCACCCAACGGGGATGCGCTATTGCTGGAACGTGCGGGAAGCTGGCAGCGCGATAAGCTGGATGATCCCTGGCCGGACGTTAACTGGCGCAACTTCTGGCAGAAAATCTGGTATGAGAACTACCCCAAACCTGACTGGGTCTGGCAGTCCACCGCCGCAGGGGACAGCTATCAGGCCAAATTCAGTCTGGTACCGATGGTCACTGGCACCTTGAAAGCCGCGGGCCTCGCACTGCTGTTTGCCACGCCGCTGGCACTGGCCGCCGCTATGTATACCGCATGGTTTATGTCACCGGGTATGCGCCGTTGGATAAAACCGGCGATTGAAATGATGGGCGCGCTGCCCAGCGTGGTGGTAGGGCTGATTGCCGGGCTGTGGATGGCCCCGCACATTGGCGATGCCCTGCCAGGTGTGCTGCTGCTGCCTGTGACACTCACCATCACATTGCTGTTGTGCGGACGTTTTGGTAAACGCTGGCAGCGTGCTGGCCGCGAACTGCTGGTGCTGCTGCCGATTTTATTGGCTGTCGCCCTGTTAACGCTGTGGCTGCCGAGCCGTTTTCTGCCGGATGTCAGCATCTGGTTGCCGCATTACGCCCAGCGCAATTTGCTGGTGGCGTCATTGGCGATGGGTTTTGCATTGATCCCACTGATTTTTACCCTGGCAGAAGATGCGCTGTTTAGCGTACCGGCTTCGCTGGGGCAGGGGTCGCTGGCGCTGGGTGCGACACCGTGGCAAACCCTGACTCGCGTAGTATTGCCTGGCGCTTCCGCCGGTATTTTTGCCGCGATGATGATTGGCTTTGGTCGCGCCATTGGAGAAACCATGATTTTGCTGATGGCCAGCGGCAACACACCACAAACCAGCGGCGGGCTGTTTAGCGGCCTGCGCGCGCTTTCGGCCAATATCGCCATCGAAATGCCAGAGGCAGCATCAGGCAGCGCGCATTATCGCATTCTGTTCCTGAGTGCCCTGGTACTGCTGGTATTTACGCTGGTAATTAATACGTTGGCGGAGTTGATTCGCCAGCGGCTGCGTCAACGTTATAGCCAGCATGAGGGGCAGGGATGAAAGCGATGAGACAAAACGACCGCTGGCGCTGGCTGACAGCGGGTGCGGTTACCGTCTGCCTGCTGGCTTTTACCTTACTGATCGGGTTACTGGGATGGCAGGGCATTCGTGCTTTCTGGCCTCAGTCGCTGGCGCTATATAGCTTACAACAGCCAGAAGCGGGAATGACGCGTCTGTTAGGTGAAACAGTGAGCTATCATGACCACTACGCCGCGCCTGAGCTGGCGAGCGGTTTTGTGCATCGCTATGTGATCAAAACTGGCAACCGGGATTGGGCCGCGCCGGATTTCCGCGTGCTTTACAGTCAAACCGCCTTAGCGGTGACATACCCAGCGGACGCCATGGTGGTACAGCGTCGTATGGGCGGCAGTGCTTATGGCTGGTTTGATGGCCTGCGTGAGGGCACCGAGATGCTGACCGCGCGCAATCCGAATGCGTTGCTGGCGCAGCGACTGCATCAGGTACACCAGATTCAGCATCAAATCAGTCATTTACGCCGGGTCGAAATGGCGCGAATCAATCGCCAACTGGAAACTCTGGTGCACCAGGCCAGCGATGAGAAATTAAGCCAGCGGGAATTGTCACAAAATCAGGCCAATCAGGCGGCGCTACAGCGTCAGCTGAGCCTGCTCGGGCAGCGTCTATCGGCCCTGCAGTTGGAAAGTCAGCGTGACTATCTGTTACTGCGTGATGTGCAAGGCGAGCAACATGCTATCCCGCTAACTCAGGTGGTGGCTGCATGGTATCCCAACGCGCTGAGCAGCAAAGGTAAAATCCAGCATACGCTGCAACAGATGTGGCATTTTGTCAGTGATTCCCCGGCCGATGGCGGCAGTGAGGGCAGCGTGTTCCCGGCCATTTTTGGCACGGTGCTGATGGTGCTGTTGATGTCGGTCATTGTGATGCCATTAGGGGTGATTGCAGCCGTGTGGTTGCATGAGTATGCCGGGCGCAACGCGCTGACGCGCATGGTGCGCATTGCGGTGGTGAACCTGGCGGGCGTACCGTCGATTGTCTATGGCGTGTTTGGCCTCGGATTCTTTATCTGGCTGGTGGGCGGCACGATTGACCAATTGTTCTATGCGCAGGCGCTACCCGGCCCGACCTTTGGGACACCCGGTTTGCTCTGGGCTTCGCTGACGCTGGCATTATTAACCCTGCCGGTGGTGATTGTCGCCACAGAAGAGGGGTTGTCACGCATTCCTGAAACCTTGCGCCAGGGCTCACTGGCGTTGGGCGCAACGCAGTGGGAAACCTTGTGGCGCGTGGTCCTGCCGCTGGCAGTGCCTGCGATGTTAACCGGTTTGATTCTGGCCGTGGCACGCGCAGCGGGAGAAACCGCGCCGCTGATGTTGGTGGGCGTGGTGAAGATGGCACCCGAGCTACCGGTAGATGCCGTGTTCCCCTATCTGCATCTCGATCGCAAGTTTATGCACCTCGGTTTCCAGATTTACGATCTGGCGTTCCAGAGCCCGAACGTTGAAGCCGATCGCCCGCTGGTGTATGCCACGGCTCTGCTGCTGGTGATGATTATTTTATCGCTTAACCTGTTGGCCATGGCGTTACGCCATCGTCTGCGTGAGCGCTACCGTTTACTGGTTCATTAACAGGCCTGCTTATGACGCCCGATTTTGATGTTGCTCTGACCGTTGATCAGTTATCGCTGTGGTATGGCGAACGTCAGGCTCTACATAATATTAATCTGCACATTCCCCGGCAGCAGATCACCGCGCTGATTGGCCCTTCGGGCTGCGGCAAATCTACGCTGCTGCGTTGTTTCAACCGCATGAATGACGTCATCGATAACTGCCGTATCAGCGGTGAGATTTTGCTGGAGCAGGAGTCTGTGTTGCACGGGCAGCAGGATCTTTCTGCCCTGCGCCGTCGTGTGGGGATGGTGTTCCAGCGTCCTAACCCGTTTCCGAAATCAATCTATGAGAATGTGATTTATGGTCTGCGGTTGCAGGGCGTACGCGACAGGCGCGTGTTAAACGAAGCCTGTGAGCGTGCGTTACGTGCGGCAGCGTTATGGGGAGAGGTGAAAGATCACCTCGGACAGAATGCCCTGACGCTCTCCAGCGGCCAGCAGCAGCGCTTGGTGATTGCCCGCGCGATCGCCATTGAGCCAGAAGTGCTGTTATTAGATGAACCGACCTCGGCGCTGGACCCGATCTCTACGCTGGTGATCGAAGAGCTGATGCACTCGCTGAAGCAGCATTTCACCCTGGTGCTGGTGACGCACAACATGCAGCAGGCATCGCGTGTCTCTGATTACACGGCGTTTATGCACAATGGTGCGCTGGTGGAGTTTGGCGAGACCGATCGTATTTTCACTTCGCCCAAAGTGCGACGCACGGAAGACTATATTACCGGGCGCTATGGTTGATTGGCAGGCATAAACAGGGGAATGTCTGAACTGTCATCAGGTTATGGCCCGATGACAGCCAGAACAACATCAAACGGGCTTTTATTCGTGCGCGTAGCCTTGTGCAGGGAGTTGAGCACCATCAAGCCAGGCTTGCTGGTTCTGCATACTGAGGCGACCGGTGGTAAACCAGTTAACAGCCAGCGGATAGATGGCATGCTCCTGATGTAACACACGCGCAATCAGCTCTTCCTCACTATCTTCAGCAAATACCGGGACGCGGGCTTGTAAGACCACCGGCCCGCCATCCAGCTCCTCGGTGACAAAATGCACGGTCGTGCCGTGCTCCGCATCACCATTCTCAATGGCCTGGCGATGGGTATGTAATCCGGGATACTTAGGCAGCAGGGAGGGGTGGATGTTTAACATCCGGCCCAGATAGTGCTGAACAAACGCGGGGCTGAGAATACGCATATAACCGGCCAGCACGATCAGATCGGGCTGGTACTGATCGATCTGATCCATCAGCGCGTGATCAAACGCATAACGATCGGCAAACGCTTTCGGGCTGAGTGCGTGGGCGGGAATATTCGCCGCACGCGCGCGCTCCAGACCGTAAGCGCCTGCTTTGTTACTGAAAACGGCAGCAACGCTGCCGTTAATGCGCTGTTGAGCACAGGCGTCGATGATTGCCTGCAGGTTACTACCACTGCCGGAAATCAGGACGACAATCCGTTTCATGCGTTAATTACCACACGCTCTTCAGCATCAGACGCTTTGATTACGCCAATTTTCCAGGCTTTTTCGCCCGCAGCGGCCATCAGTTCAACCGCTTTATCTGCTTCTGCTGCGTCCAGGGCAATCAACATACCCACGCCACAGTTAAAGGTGCGGTACATCTCGTGACGGCTAACGTTGCCTGCCTGCTGCAACCAGCTGAACACGGCTGGCCATTCCCAGCTCTTCTCGTCAATCACTGCCTGCGTGTTGTCTGGCAGCACGCGTGGGATGTTTTCCCAGAAGCCGCCACCGGTCAGGTGAGCAATCGCGTGAACATCAACTTGTTCAATCAGGCTCAGTATGTTTTTCACGTAGATGCGAGTCGGTTCCAGCAGGTGGTCTGCCAGTGGCTTACCTTCCAGCTGTTTGGTCTGTGGGTCAGTCTGGCTGACTTCGAGAATTTTACGCACCAGTGAATAGCCGTTGGAGTGCGGGCCGCTGGAACCCAGCGCAATCAGCACGTCGCCATCTTTCACTTTGGAGCCATCAATGATCTCGGATTTTTCCACCACGCCGACACAGAAACCAGCAACGTCGTAGTCTTCGCCGTGGTACATGCCTGGCATCTCTGCGGTTTCACCGCCAACCAGTGCACAACCTGACTGCAGGCAGCCTTCAGCGATACCGCTGATCACGCTGGATGCAGTGTCTACGTCCAGTTTGCCAGTGGCATAGTAATCGAGGAAAAACAGCGGCTCAGCGCCCTGTACCACCAGATCGTTGACGCACATAGCGACTAAATCGATACCAATAGCATCATGGCGTTTCAGATCCATCGCCAGGCGCAGCTTGGTGCCAACGCCGTCGGTGCCGGAGACCAGCACAGGTTCACGGTATTTTTGCGGCAGCGCACAAAGCGCACCGAAACCGCCCAGTCCACCCATTACTTCCGGGCGGCGGGTCTTTTTCACTACGCCTTTAATACGGTCAACCAGAGCGTTACCAGCATCAATATCAACGCCGGCGTCTTTGTAGCTGAGAGAGGTCTTGTCGGTCACTGCGGAATCCCCACGCGAGTTGCGGTTGGTGGTTAACATAAAGCGCGGCAATTCTATCAGCGCAGGCAAACGTTTGCGAGTCCCGAATTGCGTCTGACAGGATTTTCACTAACAGGAAAAAAAAATCTATAGTTGATTCAAGTCTGGTTGTGCAGTGAAAAAAAAGCGGTATAATCCGGCGATTTTTTTTTAGCTCAACTCATTTTCCGGGAGAACACCAATGAAGATCGTGGAAGTCAAACACCCGCTGGTCAAACATAAACTGGGCTTGATGCGTGAGCAGGATATCAGTACCAAACGCTTCCGCGAACTGGCGTCGGAAGTAGGCAGCCTGTTGACCTATGAAGCCACGGCCGATCTCGAAACTGAGAAGGTTACTATTGAGGGCTGGAATGGCCCGGTTGCCGTTGAGCAGATCAAAGGTAAAAAAATCACCGTAGTGCCCATTCTGCGTGCAGGTCTGGGCATGATGGAAGGCGTGCTGGAGCATGTACCAAGCGCGCGTATCAGTGTGGTGGGTATCTACCGCGACGAAGAGACGCTGGAGCCAGTACCTTATTTCCAGAAGCTGGCTTCTAATATTGAAGAGCGTCTGGCGCTGGTGGTTGACCCGATGCTGGCAACCGGTGGCTCAATGATCGCAACCATTGACCTGCTGAAAAAAGCCGGCTGTACCTCGATCAAAGTGCTGGTGCTGGTTGCCGCGCCGGAAGGGATTGCCGCCCTGGAAAAAGCACACCCGGACGTGGAGCTGTACACCGCTTCGGTCGATCAGGGCCTGAACGACAAAGGTTACATCATCCCCGGTCTGGGCGACGCGGGTGACAAGATTTTCGGTACCAAATAAATAAAATTATCGCAGAGCCGACCGGAGAGTCGGCTTTTTTATGTCTGACAGGAATGACACCACTTAAGGGGATAATAAATGACTCGTCGTGCGATTGGCGTCAGTGAGCGCCCACCGCTGTTACAAACCATACCACTCAGCCTGCAACATCTGTTCGCGATGTTCGGCGCGACGGTGTTGGTGCCGATTCTGTTCCACATCAACCCGGCCACCGTGCTGCTGTTCAACGGTATCGGTACGCTGATTTACCTGTTTATCTGTAAAGGTAAAATCCCTGCCTATCTGGGCTCCAGCTTTGCATTTATCTCCCCGGTGCTGCTGCTGTTGCCATTAGGCTATGAAGTGGCACTCGGCGGCTTTATTCTCTGTGGCGTGATTTTCTGCCTGGTGGCGCTGATCGTGAAAAAGGCCGGCACCGGCTGGCTGGATGTGATGTTCCCACCGGCGGTGATGGGGGCTATCGTCGCGGTTATTGGTCTGGAGCTGGCGGGCGTAGCGGCGAACATGGCAGGATTACTGCCCGCCGAAGGCACCAGCGCAGACAGCAAAACCATTCTCATCTCACTGGTTACCCTTGGCGTTACCGTGTTCGGTTCGGTACTGTTCCGTGGTTTCCTCGCGATTATCCCGATCCTGATTGGTGTGGTGTCAGGCTATGTGCTGGCCGCTGCGCTGGGCGTGGTTGACTGGAGCGGCGTGGAAAGTGCGCACTGGTTCGCGCTACCGACGTTCTACACCCCGCGTTTTGAGTGGGCGGCAATGCTGACGATTTTACCTGCCGCGCTGGTGGTGATTGCAGAACACGTCGGCCACCTGGTGGTGACGGCAAACATTGTCAAGAAAGACCTGATTCGTGACCCAGGCCTGCACCGTTCGATGTTTGCTAATGGTTTGTCGACCGTGATCTCCGGTTTCTTCGGTTCCACCCCGAATACCACCTACGGCGAAAACATTGGCGTGATGGCGATTACCCGTGTCTACAGTACCTGGGTGATTGGTGGCGCGGCGATTATCGCTATCCTGCTGTCGTGCATCGGTAAGCTGGCGGCGATCATTCAGGCAATTCCTGTGCCGGTGATGGGCGGTGTGTCGCTGCTGCTGTACGGCGTGATCGGTGCGTCCGGTATTCGCGTGCTGATCGAATCCAAAGTTGATTACAGCAAAGCACAGAACCTGATCCTGACGGCGGTCATTTTGATCATCGGCGTCAGCGGCGCGAAAATCCACATTGGCGCGGCCGAGCTGAAAGGTATGGCACTGGCGACCATCGTGGGCGTATTGCTGAGCCTGATTTTCCATGTGATTTCACGTCTGCGTCCGGAAGAAGTGGTGCTGGATGCTGATGAAACTTCACAGCATTAAGTGAAGCGGCGGGCAGGGAAGCCCGATTCGTCAACAGCAAGATTTGTGTTAGACTACCTGGGATTATTGCCAGGTCTTCCACTGAGGTGCATCTGAACACGCCGGCACAGCTGTCACTACCGCTCTATTTACCAGATGATGAAACCTTCGCCAGCTTCTGGCCGGGGGATAACCCGTCGCTGTTAGCATCGCTGAAAAGTGCCCTGGACCAGCCGCACGGCAGTTACCTTTATTTCTGGTCACGTGAAGGGGGTGGGCGCAGTCATCTGCTGCACGCAGCCTGTGCAGAAATGTCGGCGCGTGGCGCAGCCGTAGGCTATGTACCGCTGGATAAGCGCACCTGGTTTGTCCCTGAAGTGCTGGAAGGCATGGAACAACTGGCTCTGGTCTGCATCGACAATATCGAATGCATTGCGGGAGAAGAGCCCTGGGAAATGGCGATTTTTGATCTCTATAACCGCATTCTTGAAACCGGCAATACCCGTCTGCTTATCACCGGCGATCGTCCTCCCCGCCAGCTCAATCTCCAGCTGCCTGACCTCGCTTCCCGGCTCGACTGGGGGCAAATCTACCGTCTCAATCCACTGTCCGATGAAGATAAATTGCAGGCATTACAGCTGCGTGCGGGTCTGCGAGGGTTTGAGCTGCCGGAAGATGTGGGCCGCTTCCTGCTTAAACGGCTTGATCGTGAAACGCGTGCCCTGTTCGAAACGCTGGATAAGCTGGACCGCGCTTCCATCAGTGCCCAGCGCAAACTGACCATTCCGTTTGTCAAAGAGGCGCTGGGGCTGTAAGCGTCTTAGAGGATCTCCAGTACCGCTTCCGGTGGGCGGCCAATGCGTGCGTGTTCGCCGTTAATGACAATCGGGCGTTCGAGCAGCTTAGGGTTAGCCACCAGCGTTTCCAGCAGCGTGGTTTCACTCAGCGTCTCGCGTCCTAAATCCAGCTCGCGGTACAAATCTTCTTTACTGCGCATCAGTTGGCGCACGCTGCTCATGCCGAGCTTCTTCAGGAGGATTGCAACCCTTTCTGCATCGGGTGGTGTCTCCAGATAACGCACTATCTCCGGCTCGATGCCGCGAGCCTGAAGCAGTGCCAGTGTTTCCCGGCTCTTACTACAGCGCGGATTGTGGTAAATCGTGACCATGAATTATCCCTTCTCATACGGACGGAAGCGCGTCTGAAGCTGACGCAGCTGATCGATGCGCGCATCATAGCGCGCCTGTTTAAGGCTGCCGAGCGGAACCTGAGCGCTGGCGCTGCTTAGCGCCGTAATGGCCTGGGCTAGCTGGCCATCCAACGCGAGGCTTTCCGCCCTTGCCGCCATCTCTTCGTCATTCAGCCCTTGCTGCGCGCTGGCCTGTGCAAGCAGATCCCAGCCGTTAGGGTCATCCGCGTGGCTAAAGGTGTAGCGGTTAAGGATGTGGCTGGCCTTCGCAGGCTGTTTTGCCTCGATATAGGCATTAGCCAGATTCAGCTGTAACACCGGGCTGGTGTTCAGGCTTTTAGCACCGTTCAGCATGGCTATCGCCTGCTGCGGCTGATTCAGGCCAATATCGATATCGGTCATGATATCGAGGAACCAGACGTTTTCCGGCTGCTGCGCCAATAGCGGGGCCACGATCTTGCGGGCATCCGCGAATTTTTTCGCCTGTAAGAATTGTATTGCCCGGCCATATTTTGCCGCCTGTTGCTGACGCGTATTACCGCGATCTAACTGCTGTAGCAGGTCATCCGTCAGTTGATTGCGGCCGGTCGCGTACATACCCAACGCCCGAACCTTCGCCATGTAGTAGCCTTCAGAAGACTGCACCACCACGGGGCGCATCTGGTTAGCGCGGTTACGTGCATCGGCCAGGCGACTGTCGGGCAACGGGTGGGTGAGCAATATTTCCGGTGGTTTGGAGGAGAAGCGGCTCTGATCTGCTAGCTTCTGTAAAAATTCCGGCATCGCCTGCGGATCAAAGCCTGCGCGCTGTAGCACCTGAATCCCGATTCTATCGGCTTCCTGTTCATTGCCCTGGGTAAAGCTGATGATCCCCTGCTGGGTACCCGCTAACGTGCCGGTCAGGGCCGCCATGCCTGCCTGCGGACTGGCCATAGCTAACAGGATTGAACCCAGTGCGCCTACCCAGGTGAGGGGTGCACTGGCCTTTTGTGATTCCATTGCGCGGGCGAGGTGGCGCTGCGTTACGTGGGAAATTTCGTGTGCCATCACAGAAGCCAGTTCGCTTTCGTTATCGGTAAAACGAAACAGTGACGCGTGCAGCACCACATTGCCGCCAAAAAAGGCGAAGGCGTTCAGTTCATCGTTTTGAATGAGAAAAAAGTGAAACGGCGTTTTCACGCTCCAGGCGTGTGCGACCAGACGTTGACCGAGTTGATTAATATATTGATTCAGTAAGGGATCGTTAATTAATGGCGCACTGCCGCGCAGTTGGCGCACATAGAAGTCGCCCATCTGCATCTCTTGCGCAATAGAGAGCGTAGCACCTGCGGTAGTGCCAATATCCGGCAGGTTATCGCTGACATCCGCTCGCGCAGGCAGCGTGCTGACCAGTAGCAGCCCGGGTAGCAATGCCGCCAGAAGCCTCTTTTTAACTCGGTTTAACATGCTGTCATCCTCATCCTGTGGAGAGCCCGAAAATTTGACCTGCCAAACCGCGAAGGGTTCTGCCTGACAGGTGCTGACGATAGCTGCAGGGATGAATAGCAAATTTTTAGCCATGGGAAAAGGGCCAGTTCCCGCTTTGCATCAAGAAGTGTATCAACGTTGCCGACAGAGCGTCGCTTACCCAGGGGAAGTCTGAAATTTTTAGTCATTAACCCGATCGACTTGATCACCTGCGTCCACATTAATAAGCCTACGTTCGGCCTTGTTTTTATACGGCGACGATTGTGCTGTTAAATCTCAGGGGAAAATAATTAGTTCCAGTGTTTTATTTACGTTGTGGGAATAACCCGTGGTTTCAACCAGGAGTAATCTCAGTACAGTGGTGTTTTATCAGAAGAACGCGACTTATTTTTTTATCGGATGTCATATAGATTAGCTGTATATTTTAAACGGATATTTAATTCTCGTGCTGGAGTGACTACATAATGCGGTCTGTACTTTCATATGCCCTTATTGCGATTATTGGTGGTGCCGTCGGTGCTGGTGTGGTTCAGGCCGGAGGCTGGTATGATCAAGCCGCCACGCACCTGACACAAGCAACGCCTGAGCCAGCGGGCTTCTGGATCACACCGGCGATTGCCGGATACGGTAAAATTCACTACGTTGATACCCCAGCGTATAAGCCGGGTACTGTATCCGGCGTAAGTAATAAAGTGGTCTTTCAGATAAATAAATATGACGGCGATTTGAGTCGGCCGAATATTAGTCTTGAACGTGTGGCGCGAATGGTAAATCTCTATTCTGCGGCAGGTGTTCCTCTGAATAAGCTTGATTTTGTGGTGTCCATGAATGGCAGCGGTGTTTTAGCCGGGCTGACCGATGCGCAATATCAGAAAGCCTATAAGATGGATAATCCAAATTTACCGCTGATTGATGAGTTAGAGAAAGCGGGCGTTAAGATAACCGTGTGCGATCAATCTGTCGCGTTTGAACATCTGCAACGGGAGTGGATCGATACGCGTATTACGCACACGATCTCCAGCGGTACCACCGTGGCAACCCTGGAAAACCAGGGCTATGCACTGCTGATGTTGTAATCTGTCTGTTCGCCGGGCCAGTGTTGTGCGGCGAACGCCTCTTCCTGTTCCTCTATGATCGTCTTCCCACAGGTGCTGATTTTCGCTGCGCCGTGTACAATCTGGCCTGATACACCAGGACAACATACCTCACTTTATAACAACGATATCAGGCACTCCATATGGGTCATTTTTCTTTGGCGCGCGGGCAATGATGCGACTTCGCCTAAAAACCGATCTGCGCACGCTGATCGCACTGCTGGCTATTATCAGTATTGTCATTACGTTGGCTAACGCGATGTACGCCACCTGGCGGGTACAGCGCATGGTGCTGATTGACAACACGCTGGAGGCAAACCGGGCTTATGCTGCCAAACTGGCCAATACCAGCGAAATCTTTTTCCAGCTGGCGCAGTCGCAGCTGCACTACAGTGCCAGCTTGCTGGCGCAGGACTTTGATAACCCCCGGCTGTTACAACAGGAAGTGGATCGCCTACGCACGCAGACCAGCAGCTTTAACTCCGTGGCGGTGGTGGATGCCAGCGGGGTGGTCAAAGCCATTTCGCCGGAATCACTGATGCTGAAGGGGATGAAACTCAGCAGCACCTCGTCCCGTGAGGCGTTGAGTCAACGAAAGCCGCTGGTTAGCCAGCCCAGCATCTCCGCCTCGAACAATCTGATTGTGTTTGTCTCCTGGCCTGTCAGGCGCAGCGACGGGCATTATCTCGGCTACGTGGGCGGAAGTATCTATCTGAAAAAGAAAAGTATTCTTAATACTCTGTTGGGCGAGCAGTTCTACCGTGATGGTACTAATGTCTACGTGCTGGACAGCCATAATCAGGTGCTTTATCACCAGAATCCCCAGCGCGTGGGAAGTTATCTTCCGACGATGCTGACTGGCGAGCGGCGACAACAGAGCAGTGGTTCAATGCAGTTGACGTTGCCGGGTGATGAGCCTCAGCTGGCGGGATATGCGCTGGTCCCTACCACCGGTTGGATGGTCGTGGCACTTAAGCCGACGGCGGTGACGCTGGAGCCGGTGGCGGGTCTGTTAATGCGGGTGTTAAAACATTCGGTGCCGTTCGCGTTGCTCACGCTGCTCGTGGCGGTGTTGCTGGCACGTTTGATTGCGCTGCCGCTGTGGTCGTTGGCACGCAAAGCCAGCCTGATGGACGTGCAAGGGGTTGAGAAAGAGATTGGCACCGTGCGCGCCTGGTACTTTGAAGCGGCGCAGGTGAAACGGGCGCTGTTGACCGGGATTGGCCTGATGCAGGATAAAATCGGCCGCCTGAAATCCGAGGTACAAACCGATCCCCTTACGGAACTGCTCAACCGCCGTGGCCTCGGCATAATGCTGGATTACTTCCGTTCGCTACAGCAGCCGTTTGCGGTACTGGCCCTGGATATTGACCACTTCAAGCGCGTCAATGACAACTGGGGTCACGATGTAGGGGATGAAGTGATTCGTCAGGTGGCACACAGCTTGCGTCGCAATGCGCGTCACAGTGATGTGGTTTGCCGTAGCGGCGGCGAGGAGTTTCTCATGATCCTGCCTGATACCGCACTGGACGAGGCCGAAAAGCTGGCACAACGTATTCGTCGTAGTATGGCGGAAATGCCAATTGGTGAAGTCGGCCATATCACGTTATCGGTCGGGGTGGCACGTTGGTCTGGTGATAGCCAGCCGCTGGAGAGGGTGTTGAAGCAGGCAGATGCGGCACTTTATCAGGCGAAAGGCGCAGGGCGTAACTGTGTGATGATAGCCAAATCGTAGGGGAAGACTCTCCGGCAGTGATGCCGGAGAGCGACAATCAGGCAGACTGCAGGTAGTCGAGCACGATGTCGTGGTGGTTGGAGGTTTTGAAGTCATCAAATACCTTCTCAACCTTGCCATCCTTGCCAATCAGGAAGCTGATGCGGTGAATCCCGTCATAGGTTTTGCCCATAAAGGTCTTCTCGCCCCAGATACCAAATTGTTCGCATACCTGATGATCTTCATCTGAGAGCAGCGTAAAGTTCAGCAGCTCTTTCTCCGCAAAGCGCGACAGCTTTTCTGGCTTATCGGTACTGATGCCCAGAACTTCAACGCCTGCTTTTTTCAAACCATCCATGTTATCGCGCAGGCCGCAAGCCTGAACGGTGCAACCTGGTGTCATCGCCTTTGGATAGAAATACACCAGAACGCGCTGTCCCTGGAAGTCGGCCAAATTTACTTGTTCGCCGTCCTGATCGGGCAAACTAAATTTCGGTGCGGTATCACCGGCTTTCAGTGGATTCATAACCTCTCTCCATTTTGTTCTTTATGCTGTCGAAATTCACCATCCCGCGCGAGTATGCGCAACGGGATGATACTCTTCAGCGGTGCGTGCGGGAATGCCCGACCGCAGTATTCTCATCAACTCGGTAACGACGCAACTGCCCCTTGGCGTTAATTTCCTGACATAACAGGGAAAATGCCGATTCAAAACCGGTAATATCCGCGCTGGCGGTGCAGTGTGCTGTCATCTGAATAAACAGCGTTGGGCTATGCGGAGACGGGCTGATACGTGAGGCCAGCTCTGCAACGTTCATCTGGTGTTTATCAAACAGATCGGTAAAGCGCTCAATGATGTGCGGTGAGTCCGGGAGTTCAACCTCGACCCACACGGTATCTGGCATCGCTGGACGGGCTTCAGCCTTGGTGCGCTTCATGACAATCAGCAGTTCAAGCTCTGCGCCTTTGAGGGGCAGGGTGGACTCGATCAGCGTGATGGCATTCCAGCTCCCGGAGAGCAGCATAATGAAAGTGAACTCATCCCCGAGCATGGCAAGGCGGCTGTCTTCGATGTTGCAACCGCAGCTGCTGACGTGGCGGGTGATCGTATTCACGATGCCCGGACGGTCAACACCGAGTGCGGTGATCACCAAATGGTGCGGCTGATGGGGTGACAAATTCTCATTTCCTTTTCATTCGCTAATAACCATAAGGTAAACATAAAAAAAACTGCTGACAAGCGCAGGAATGGTGTGGCTCCCTTGCTTTTCTGTGAAACTAAACCTTACCATGAAGAACTTGTTATTGAGGGGATCGCCAATGTTCACGGGAAGTATTGTTGCAGTAATTACGCCGATGGACGACAAAGGTAATGTCGACCGTGCGAGCTTGAAAAACCTGATTGAGTATCACATCGCGAGCGGCACCGCAGCGATTGTTTCTGTAGGAACCACCGGTGAATCCGCAACCCTCAGCCATGATGAGCACGTAAAAGTCGTTCTGACTACGCTGGAACTGGCCGATGGCCGCATTCCGGTGATTGCCGGCACTGGCGCAAATGCGACAGCAGAAGGTATCGCGCTTACCAAACAGTTCGAAAACAGTGGTGTAGTAGGTTGCCTGACGGTAACACCTTATTACAACCGCCCATCTCAGGAAGGGCTGTATCAGCACTTCAAAACCATTGCTGAGAACACCGATCTGCCGCAGATGCTGTACAATGTCCCGGCACGTACTGGCTGTGATCTACTGCCAGAGACCGTGGCACGTTTGGCTGAAATCAAAAATATTATCGGAATTAAGGAAGCAACCGGGAACTTATCCCGCGCTACCCAGATCCAAGAGCTGGTTGGTGATGACTTCGCGCTGGTGAGCGGTGATGACGCAACAGCACTTGATTTCATGCAACTGGGCGGCAAAGGGGTGATTTCGGTCACTGCCAACATTGCAGCACGCGAAATGGTTGAACTGGTTGCGCTCGCGCAACAGGGGAACTTCGCGGAAGCACGCCGCCTGAATCAGCGACTGATGCATCTGCATAAGTCACTTTTCTGTGAGCCTAATCCTGTTCCGGTGAAATGGGCTGCAAAACAGCTAGGATTAATCGCGAATGACACGCTGCGTCTGCCAATGACGCCGCTGACCAGCAATGGCGCGGTAACCGTTGAGCAAGCGCTAATTAAAGCGGGTCTGCGGTAAGTAGGGAGTTTGAATGAATTTTTCAGTAAAGCGGTCAGCAGTGGCCACCGTGGTGGGCCTGTCAACGTTGATGTTACTGTCAGCCTGTTCCAGCGATCAGCGCTATAAGCGTCAGGTCAATGGCGATGAGGCCTATTTACAGGCGGCACAGCTGCAAGATCTGAAAGCACCCGCAGGATTGATTTTGCCGGTGCAAAACGGGGCTTATGATGTACCGCATACCAGCAGCAAAGGCTTTGTTGGTAAGCAGTTAGATATCCGTCCACCAGCTCAGCCGCTGGCACTGGTTAACGGGACGCGTGCTCAGTTCTCGGGCAACACTGGCGTACTGAGCCTGGAAAACAACCGTGGTGCCGTCTGGCAGCAAGTTGTGGGCGTGGTGCAGGCCAATAATTTCCCGATCGCGCAGCGTAACGATGGCGCACAGCAGCTGACCACCGACTGGGTGCAGTGGAACCGCGCTGATGAAGACCAGCAATACCGTGGTCGTTATCAGTTGAGCGTGAAGTCGCAGAGCTATGAGCAGGTGCTGACCGTACGTTTACTGGAACTGCAACAGTCAGGCCAGCCGGTGACTTCACCGGTACAGCTCCAGCGTTATACCGCACAGATGCTGAACGCGATCAGTAACGGTCTGGACAAGATCGATACCGCTTCGCAGAACGCAGCCAGCCGCGCGGTAGGTCAGATTGATGTGCAGAGTGGTGCCGATGATACCGGTCTGCCACAACTGGTGCTGCGTGCGCCATTTAATGCCACCTGGCAGCGCCTGCCAGCGGCACTGCAACGTGCTGGCATGACAGTGAAAGATGACAACCGTTCGCAGGGTAGCCTGACCGCTACTTATAAAAACCCAGGCAGCGGTGCATGGGATGCGATTGGTGCGAAAGACCCAGAGTTGCCAAACGGTGACTATAAACTGCAGGTGGGCGATCTCAACAATCGCAGTAGCCTACAGTTCATCGATCCGAAGGGCCACGTGCTCACTCAGTCGCAAAATGATGCGCTGGTGGCAGTGTTCCAGGGCGCATTCAATAAATAAATCACGTCAGGCCGGAATTCTTCCGGCCTTTTTTTTCAGAATTTGGCATAATAGCGCCCGGCAAGGTAAACGATTGCGTCTGGCGGTCGTCCTCTGCTTTCCACCCGTTATTTCATGTCTGGAGTTAACAAGATGCAAAAGCGAGCTGAGTTGTATCGCGGTAAAGCGAAAACCGTATACAGCACCGACAATCCGGATCTACTGGTACTCGAATTCCGTAACGATACGTCAGCAGGTGACGGCGCGCGAATCGAACAGTTTGATCGCAAAGGTATGGTCAACAACAAGTTCAACCACTTTATCATGACCAAACTGCAGGAAGCTGGCATCCCGACTCAGATGGAAGCATTGCTGTCTGACAATGAAGCGCTGGTGAAGAAGCTGGAGATGGTGCCGGTTGAGTGTGTGGTGCGTAACCGTGCTGCGGGTTCTTTGGTTAAACGTCTGGGCGTGGAAGAGGGCATTGTGCTCAATCCACCGCTGTTTGACCTGTTCCTGAAAGATGATGAGAAACATGACCCAATGGTCAATGAATCTTACTGCGAAACCTTTGGTTGGGTAAGCAAGGCAAACCTGGCACGTATGCAGGAACTGACCTTCAAAGCCAACGACGTGTTGAGCAAACTGTTTGATGATGCAGGCCTGATTCTGGTGGACTTCAAGCTGGAGTTCGGTCTGTTCAATGGCGAAGTGGTGCTGGGTGATGAGTTCTCTCCAGACGGCGCCCGCCTGTGGGATAAAGAGACCATGGCGAAAATGGACAAAGACCGTTTCCGTCAAAGCCTGGGTGGCGTGGTTGAAGCCTACGAAGAAGTTGCCCATCGTCTGGGTGTGAAGCTGGATTAAGCTAATAAGGGGCAGTTGCTGCCCCTTTACAGGGTTGACAGTTCTAATCCTCGGGGATATCAACAACTACTTGATTATTTCCAACAGCTGGATTATTGCCAACAGCTGGATTATTGCCATCAGGCGCCGGAGGAGGCATTGCGACAGGATTTCGCCTCCAGCTAGCCTCTGTGGGGACATATCCTGGCTGACGAGGGGCACGAGTACGTTCCAGCCACTCAGGATCGGTTGCAGGGTAAAACCCATAATCGCGATTGTCAGGCTTAAAGGAAATAAATCGACCCTCGTCATGCCATTTCTGCATGATTCTTTCAAATGCCTGGTCATAATCTTGAGCTGGGCCATGCCAGCCAATCCAGGGGTCTACGATATAGTTATCTTTCCACATATCGGCACTAAAATCTGGGTGACTGTACTGTTTATCCGGGAACACAGAACCATCAGGTCGCCGTATTGATACTGTCTCTGAAGTTAGCCTGCTAAAATCAACATCTCCGACTACGGTAAAGGTATGTGCACGAGGCATGGCCCATGTTTGTGCTATCCCCCCAGCATCATTTATTAATTTTGCGGCTGCAGCCGCCATTTGGTCACAGTTCCCGGCCCCAAGGCGTAAAATAGTGTCGAAATAGCCGGTGTAACCCTCGTGATATTTGTCATAATCGTAGAGATAACTCACCAACGGGTGTGCAGCAGACTGGCGTCGAGCGTCCACTGCATCAAAAGTCCGGAATCGGGGACTTGTTGCGACCGTTAACTTTTGATTTGCATTTTTAATTCCCGATGACTCAAAGCTATTGATGACTAAATAGTAAGATTCTCTTCCGAGCCATTCATTTTTTTGGCTGGCAGTCCTCATTGAAGTGGGAAGCGGAGGAAGTTTTTTAGACGGCATTGATACATTAAGTGGCGGACGCGGTATAGGTAAACTCTGCGCGATAGTGTCAGTAAGCAAATTGTTTAAATGATAGTTATAGTTATACGGATACTGGCGGACGATTGAGCTAATAATTCCATCGCTGACTCCGCGAGCATTCAGATTTTTTCTGACGTCCGCGTCTGCCATAAGCAATATAAGGTCTCTGGATGAAGGTGGCTTCTTGTTATTTGAAAGATTACTGAAGAGATCGATATGATATTTTACCCAGGCAGAATGGGGTGTTCTATGTGGGTTAGCATGGGTGTTCCAAGCCACATCCATTCGTTGAAATGTAAGTATCTGATTTTCCAGTTCCCCGCTTATAAGATCATTGGCTATTTGCGATTTTCTGTAATAAGGCGAGCCGTGATGTATAAAAGTAGCATAGTAAAATAGTCCCGGCATCGGGTTAATAATAACTATGCGTTGATTCCCTCCGTAGTATCCAACAGAGCCACGTAAAATTCTCTCATCATCAACCTGGTGGGTAATGCTTTTAATATGAACAGGGATAGTATTTAAATCAAGTAAATCATCAGTCTCGGCGGATAACTTACCGAACGTATGGTCAACTTTCAAACTACCCTCTACAGTCTCCCGAGCAGTCACAATTTCTCCTGCACCAACGTCTGGGGCGTATGCAGCGCGAGAAAAACCAGGTGCATTAGCATCCTCAACCAGGCGATACTTCCGCCAGTCGTGTACCATTACTCTTCCGGCGGCTTGTTCATCAGGAATCAGAATCTCGTTATATAAGGCCTGATTTCTGACGCGCATAGCGTCTGTGCCGTAATCTTCAATTTTCGTGTTAAATCTAATACAACCTGTTTGACGCCTTCCCCTGCTATTACAAATATCAATATTTTCTAACTTCATTTCAGATAGCGGTGATTTTTTCGCCAGTGCTGAGTGTTCAGCAGCATCCGCCAGTTCAATTACGGCTTTAGTGGCCTTGTCAGAGGCAATGCTATTTTTTCCTCCAAACAAGGGGGCTAAATCATCGATTCTCCCGATAAGATTCATAGCATCAGTATCCTTTCTCAGTGCATTAACTAGCTTATCGCCCAGAGATTTGAATGTTTTAGCTGAGGGAAGCGGTACTGGAGCAGCGTTGAGAACTGTATCGGCTATGCCGTAACCCATAGTTTTTGCTGCCAGCTTCATCCCTTGCTGTAGAGCACTATCGGAGGTGGCATGTCCCACGGATTGTACTGCCTGTGACATAATATTTTTCAGGTGCTGATTAGCAGTACCTTTCCCATAAAGCGTTAACATGCCTCTTCCGGCGGAAAATCCGCCGGATTTCAGAAAATGTGTGAGTCCACGATAAACACTATGTTGCATTGCCTTAGCGGCAAACTTGGCACTTACCGCTGCTGCTTTTACAAAAGGAATAAAAATGGTTGAGTCCAGAATTAATCCTAACTCATCCCAGATCGTGCGGTCATCAGGATGTGTTTTAAAGTAAGAATAGAATGGGAGCCAGTCTGTCCAACTGGTAGGCCTTGATGCTTCTGATGATCTTTCCGTAGGTATTTTTCCTGAATTTTGGATCTGATAATTCACTTCCTCCTGGAGTGGGGTGTCCCACACGGCCGGGGTGATTTGTTCAGCAAGCCGATAAGAGGATGATGCGGGATTAAAAGCAGACAGAGGCGCATGAGGTTTAGCCTCGACCCATTCATCCGGACTCAGGCCAAGAACCGATGGGATTAAATTAACCCATTGAGACATTTTATTGAGATCTAAATCACCGAGCTTGTCTCGATTTGGACTCTCAGTTTGGTATATTATTTTACGAATTTCTGACGGTGCTGTCCATGGGCTGAGTAACGCGATGGCTGAAATTGATTTCCTGTAAATCGCAGATAAGTAGGCAATATCCACATTGTCACCAGATGCTCCACGTACAAACTTCAATGTGCCAGTATCTTCCTTTATTATATTATAAAAAATATTATCCTTGTTTGTTTGTTCAATCTCAAGAATCGCATAAATGCCGTTAGCTAAGAGAACAGCGTTGCGCTGGCGTGGTCGATAAAGCCGCCATCTTCTATTCTTTATTAACTCAAGGGTTTCTACAGGAAAAGCATTCACCAGGAATTTAATCTGGGAGTTCATAAATGGATGGTGTTTTTTTATAAACACATTGGATTGAGTTTGAAATTCATTTATAACTTTATTTTTTAACATTCTGTTATTTGAACGTGAATTTTCATTTAAAATATTGCTACCAGATAGTATGGCATCATATCTTTTTAGTGGTAACTGATATCCGGATGCTATAACATTACCATCTAAAGAAACGGGGCTATCTACGATAGTTTCCGCCTGGACCTCATCTTCTGAACCCGGAATTAAAGTTTTAGCGATTTCATAGATATCCGGAAAATCTGCCTTATCATCCTGAAACGTCTCAAATTGTTCTGCAAACAAACTCTCTGCCTTGCCAGTTGTTTCAAAAAAGTCAGTTGCGTTATTTTCTTTCCATCTCTTTGCCAGGCTTTCATTTTCAATCCTAAAAATGAATCCTGAAAGAAGTTGCAAATTATTTGACTGACTTGCTTCTGATGACTGCGCTTCACCAGGCGCAGAAACTACTGTTTCTTGTAAGTGGCTAAGAGGTGACCCCATTTTATCAGGGTTAATATGATGGCTTTTATCTAACAAGTAATACTTCGCAAAAATATCCTGAGTAGACATCCCTAGTGTACTTCGAGGAGAAATTTCTTCAAGGATTTTTGCTGTATAACGTAGTGTCATTCCCGCAATAGATAAAGAGTAATCTTCTTTAAATCGATCTATATCAGAAAGGAAAAGCTCTGGGCGGTGGCGCTGAAGTAAAAGTTGAGAAATTATTTCTGCATGGGATTTATTATCTACAAGATTTCCTGAAATTAATGTGCTTTCGAGTGAACTTAAAGCCTCATTTTTAAAATTTAAGGCTGAGGAGTAACTGTACTTATCATCAAATGACCAGTGAGTTTTAATTTGTGACCAGACAGAATTTAGCACGGTATCGAGTAAAAGCCAGGCATGCTGACCACCGGTAAGGCCTTGGCTGGTCATCCAATAAGAAATGTTATCAATTTCTGGGTTTTTTTGTGAGTAATCAATGACATCTTTATTTGTAATATTGTTAGGTAAAAACTTCAGGGTTCCTGCTGTTGAACGAAATTCAGGTGATGCCTGCATAATCTGATAAAGAGATTCAATATTCTTCCAGTTATCAGGAAAAGTAACCATTTCACTTTCACTAAGCCCTGATAGATCAAGTAGCCAGGATGCAAGAGATTTGCCAGGAGCAGTTTTGATTTTTTCATCTCTGAGTGATTTTAGATTGGTCTCTTCTACTTCATCGCTTAACTCTGGGTGTTTTAAAAAGGTTTCTTCTATGATGGTGGGCGATTTTTCTTTTGAGACTGATGGTGATAATGAGATGTCAGAATTAATATGAGGGTTATAGAATTCTTTAGTTAGAACAACAAGTGCGATTAAGTTTTTCATCCGGTCTGAGTACGGATATTTATATATATTTGTCAAAGCAGGTATGCTAAGTTGTTCAAGGTTAATATCAATAGAGAATAAACCTGGCTCGTCAGGTTGCATAGGGAATGCTTTCTTTTTATGATCAATGGATACTATCCTTCTTAATAAATACCACGCGCTCTCGCCATTTGAGATTGTATGTTTAAATATTTTGGAAAAGTTTTCAAGTGTGCTTTTTTTAGTCAGCCAGGCTGATATCATGATATTTGCCTGATCTAAAGATTTGGCATTGTTCTGTAATAGTGCACATAGTGGTTCAAGCATAAGCTGGGATAAAATATGAGGATCGTCATTATCTGAGGGTATAATAGCTTTAAGCTGATTGTCTGATATGTTACTTTTCCATGGGTCATTAAGCGAATCCTCGGTGTAGGAAGAAAATTTATCTTTATTTTTGAAATAAGAACCGTGAATATACGCATTATAAGCAATTTTGAATAGCGTCCTGAATGTATGCGTATCAGCTATTGTCATTGATTCCGGTGTGCCAACCTCGGAAACAACATCATCTGCAGCAGGGGAATTATATGGTCTTGTTAAATGATTTAACCAGATATCCAGAAAATAATTTTCATTGTCTGGGATTTTGTCCTGAACATACCAGCGTAAAATAATCAATGAAGTTAATGGGAAGCTTGCAGCTTTATTGTCTTCAATTTTGATCCAGAATGCTATTTCTTTAGCGATTTTTTGCGCAACATTTCTGACACTGTCCAGCATCAGGAATAAATTTAATTTTTTTAAACGAGTTTTACGATCATCATCATTTTTTAAATTTACTGCTTTAATTTGATCCGAGAAATACTCGTCAAAACTGATATCTTTTCCATCAGAAGATGCATTCAGGGCATTGAGAAACTTGTCTGAAGGTGCAGATATCACCGCTTTGAGAATGTTACCATATTGCCCTGTTTCGCCGAATGCGGATTCGTATTTTTCCATGTTTGGCAGACTAAGTTTAGCTATTTTCAATACTGGGTTAGTTGCAAGATTTTTTATTGATTCTGAGGATTGTGATAGTAGTTTACGGCTAATTTCTTTCCAGTATAAAGCAGCAGGGAAATATCTTTCATCATTTAGAAAGTTGTTCGGTAAGTTGTGTTCCTGTTTAAAAGACGATAAAGATTTTTTTAGATGATAATCCATATCTCTAATGATCATTGCCGCATATTTAAATGAATCATAATTACTTAAAAGTGAAGGGTCTGCGGTTTTTTCGGAGATTTCTTTTATGTCAATAATCCCCTCAGTTGACACACCTGCATGTTGTGCAAAGATTCTTAGCCTTTGAATTCCTGTTGACAATATCTCTTCACTCGTCATATTTTCTGTGACGGTTATGTTTGTTCCATATTGTTGATTGTTTTCAGATAAAATGTTACTAATGTCTCTGATAAGCGCATTATAGGCCTCCATTTCTGGAGATAGTCCGTCTTTCCATCTTTTTAATTCATTATCCATAAAGCTATTATAAAAACTTAGTGATGGTACTTCTATATTTCCATATTTAATTACTGGGTGATTATTAAGCATCTCGTTCATGCTCTGAATTTGAGTGTATAATTTATTGCTAATGGCTAACCAGTAATATAATGTTCTTTTGTAATTCAAAGTAAAAGGGAAGTTTTCGGGTAGTAAATTCTCTTGCTTAAATAATTCATAAGAATAATCAAAATAATGTAAAAAATCTATGTAAAGCATATAGTAGCGTGTTAGTGGAAGGATGTTTTTTGTCGTACTCTTTGTGGCAACTTCAGCCATGTCTATTACTTTACTGTTTTCAACCCCAGCATGTAATGCAAAGCGGACCATTCTATTTTCTGCGTGAAGTAATACATCTTCAGCATGAGCATGACTATGAATTTTACTATGTGTGCCAAAGTAAGCGTCATTCATTTCAAGAATAGCTGTATTGGTAAATCCTGTCATGTCGATAAAATGACTTTCTTTTGTATTAAAATAAATTAGCTCTGGACTTGAGTTTTCTACTAGGATGTATTCTTTTTCAGGTCCGAGCTTTGTTATTTTTATCACGTCTGAAATAGTAGGATCTAAATCGTATGCATGACCTTCTAAATTAACCTTCTCCCTATGATCCCTTACGCGATCAGCTAAACTTCTTTGCTGAACATTGCCTGACTTATCCTCCCAGTATCTGTTGTTGCTGGATATAGATACTCTCAATGCGTCAGGGGTGTATTTATTTTCCTGTGTGCTGTATAAGTAAATATACCAAGTGTCTTTTGATAAAGGGGATGGGTAAAATGTCCATTGATAAATATCATCACCCTCTGTTTTAATAAAATGTTTAAAAGCCCCTGTACTTTCTAGTAAGTAATAGGTTTCAGTGTTGCCATTTAATTCTATATCTATTTTTTCTGGTTCATATTCCATAGGGAGTGATATATCACCTCGAACACTTTCAGATGCCTGTGCGCCTGGTGATTGCCCCTGAGGTCTGGCATCTACCGGATTATAAAGTGTGAACTTTTGGAGGATAAAAGATAATTTATTATCGAGGTTTATTGCCGCAGATAGTGCGCTATTATAAATTGAACTACTAATTTCATAAGGATGATTAACTAAACTCTCACTGGGTAAACTATTAACCATAAATTCACTGGCCTTATTAACCCCTTTGGTGATAAATCCATTTCCCACATTGCTTTTTATATTTCCCTCTGGATTTGATAAGTTTTTGTTTAATTCTGTAATTTGTGTTGAGGTTAGTGTTTCATACCAAAGTTGACTCTCTGTGATTTTTTTTCCTGATACATCAGATAGCCAGGATTTATATTCCACTACAAAATCATTGCCTTGAGGCACTGCTCTGATACTCACCCCTTTAAACGGTCTTCCCTCACGCAGGAGCTTATTCATCACCGGCGTTATTTGAATATCATGTGGCGTATGGGCTAATATCCTGTTTGAGCTTGTATCATCTGGAGGGTTTACACTACCATTATCTTTTCTTATTGGTGATTGAATAGGTTGATCCAAATCAAAAGCATTACCCTGAAAGGTTTCTTTTTGCGAAAATGATTTTGTTATTACACCCTCACTTTGATTTTGACCATTAGGAAGTAAACTTTGACCAACAGTGCTGGTTTTTTTGACATCAACGAGTTGACGTAAATTCCATACGGTAACGCCATCCCGTTGCTCAATATCTACTTTGTTTACCATCTCCGGTGTGACAGACTCATAGAGCATAAACAACACCGAATCAGAGAAGTCAGCAATGGATTTTGGTAACAGAGAAACTAACATTCCGGCATAGGCTTTTGTTTTTTCGTAGATATCATAAAAATACGGTAGTGTGATTAGTTTTTTACCAATCTCAGTGTCTGGCAAAGGAATGTTTCTTCCTGACATCGTATAATCTATGGCAACCGTAATAAGAAATGTAATCGCATAATAGTGTATCGGGATGTCTGGTAAAGCATTCATTACAGTTTGTAAGCTACTGCTTATCAGAAGTAATATTTCTCTTATAAATGTGGGTAAATATGAGGTATACAAACGAATAAATGCCGGGATTAAGTCAGTGTGTGTGGCAATTATAGGCAGTGCATTCATAGCCTGCCAGGCACAATCTATAACTGTTTTCCACCCATAACTCCCTTGCTTAACTATGTCATACAATTGATAAGCAATTTTAGATAAGCTTAATAAAGGGAGGTTAATATAGCTATCCGCCATACTCATGACTCTACTGCCTGCACGCTCAAGCAACAGGGTAGCGGCATTAACATTGGTATGATAAATCGTCCGTGCGGCTTCAGAGTGCCATAAACTCATGCTGCCAGGTTCTTGAGGGAGGGCTTCGTAGGTGCCGGAAGTTGAATTAAATAGCCTCTCTCTGTGCTGAATGGCTGACAATCTTTCCTGTAATTTTTTTGCGTATGTTTCTGGGTAGCTTGAGAAGCCATGCCGTGAAAGCTCCAGAACTTCAAGGTCTGGAATTAATTCAATTTTTTCATTTAAATCAACCTCTTCATCATTGCTTTGAACTGCATTTTTATGCTCACTCATAACGACTATGTCCAGTTTTATTAACGCATTTGGAAATTTTAGACTGCCTTTCTGGTTTTTGTGTTTTTTTCTGTGTTTTATGATGCAGGCCAGATTCTATTGGGCTTCAAGCTGAATTCGGTCTGTTCAATGTCGAAGGGGTGATGAGTTCTCTCCAGACGGAGCACTCTTGTGGGATAGGCCGTATACGACGAACTGTTTCCGTAAAGTCTGCATGGCACTGGTAGTTACGCATGCAGGGCACTAAAATTATGCCCAACAGAGGTGTCACTAACAGGAGTACAGCATGCGCTGGCAAGGTCGTCGTGAAAGCGACAATGTAGAAGACAGGCGCGATCAGCAGCAGTCGGGCTACGGGGGCAGACAGATCCGTCTGCCGCGCGGCAAGGGTGGATTAGTGATCTTAGTGCTGGTCGCGATTGCCGGTTACTACGGTTACGACCTCACACCGCTACTGACCGGTGGCGAAAGTGTGGCACCGCAAACACAACAGCAGCCGCGCCAGAGTGCTCAGGGCCAGGATGAAGCGGCGAAGTTTACCCGCGTAATTCTTGCCTCCACGGAAGACACCTGGAGCCAGCTGTTTGAGAAAATGGGCCGCCACTATGTCGCACCTACTCTGGTGATGTTCCGTGGTTCCACCACCACCAGCTGCGGCACTGGCCAGACTGCAATGGGCCCGTTCTACTGCCCGGCGGATCAAAAAGTCTATATCGACCTCTCTTTCTACGATGAGATGCAGCAGAAGCTGGGCGCGGGCGGTGATTTTGCTCAGGCTTATGTGATTGCCCATGAAGTTGGGCATCACGTTCAGAAGTTACTCGGTATTGAACCGGCCGTACGCAAACTGCAACAGCAGGCGACAAGCCAGGCGCAGGTCAATGCGCTGTCGGTGAAAATGGAACTCCAGGCAGACTGCTTTGCCGGCGTCTGGGGCCATTATGAGCAGCAGCAACACATGCTGGATACCGGCGATTTAGCCGAAGCGCTCAATGCCGCAGAAGCCATTGGTGACGATCGCCTGCAGCAGCGCAGTCAGGGACGCGTCGTACCGGATAGCTTTACCCACGGCACTTCTCAACAGCGTTTAACCTGGTTCAAACGCGGCTTTGACAGCGGGAATCCTGGCCAGTGTGACACCCTCAATAGCAAACTATGAATTTAACTGATACCACCCGCATCATGTTGGATGCGGGTATTCGCCGTTTGTGCGTCATCAGCGGTGAAGCCGCCTGGGCACAACATCAGACGCAGGACTGGCAGCAACAGCTCACTGGCGGCTGGGTCACAGTGGGAGCAAATCCCCTTTCTGCTGGGCCACACAGTCAACCCACCGCGGTGAAAACGTTGCTTGGCCGAGAATTCAGCCATGGAATTTTTGATGCACGTGAGGGTTTCAATGCCGAAGCCTTTGCGGCACTGGCGGGCACGTTGCGAGCAGGCAGTTGGTTGCTGCTACTGGTGCCAGAGTGGCAACGCTGGGCGACACAGCCAGATCAAGACAGCCTGCGCTGGGCCGATAGCCCACAAGCCATTGCCACGCCGCAGTTTGTGACTTACCTACAACAGTTGATACTGGCCGATCCCGAGGTATGGATAGTGCGTCAGCATCAGCCGGTACGGGTAAGGGAGACGGGCCAATCCTGGCCCCAGTGGCAGTGTCGTGCATCTGCGCGTCAACAGGACATTCTGGCGCAGCTGCTGGCGATGCCAGAGGGTGTGGCGGTGATCACCGCTGCGCGCGGACGCGGTAAATCCGCTCTGGCAGGAATGCTGGCGCAACGCTGCGGCTCAGCGTTGGTGACGGCTCCCGCCAAAGTCTCCACTGAAGTATTGGCCCGGTTTGCCGCACCGCATTTTCACTTTCTCGCGCCGGACGTTTTGCTGGCGACGGAAGCGTTGCCCGAGTATGACTGGCTGATCATCGACGAGGCGGCGGCGATCCCAACCCCTTTACTGCGCGCGCTGGTCCTGCGCTTTCCGCGCGTATTGTTAACCACTACCGTGCAAGGCTACGAGGGAACCGGGCGCGGCTTTATGCTGAAGTTCTGTGCTGAGCTGGGAAATGTTCGCCACTTCACCCTTGATGAGCCTTTGCGCTGGTGTCAGAACGATCCGTTGGAGCAGTGGCTTGAACGCGCCTTTCTTTTTCAGGATGAGGTGCCGTCAGCACCTGTTATCCAACCTGAAATGACCTGCCTGACACCCGCCGACTGGCCGCGTTTCACCCCGCAACTCAGCGCGGCTTACCGGCTGCTGGCAGCGGCGCATTATCGTACTTCACCGCTCGACCTGCGCCGTATGATGGATGCGCCCGGGATGCAATTCTGGCTAGCGGGTAACGGACAGGGCGCATTATGGCTGGTGGAGGAGGGGGGATTAGCGGCGGATTTGGCCCAGGCGGTCTGGGCGGGATTCCGGCGTCCACGCGGCAACCTGGTGGCGCAGTCGCTGGCGGCACATGCCGGATTTACCCCGGCCGCGATGCTGCGTTCGCGCCGTATCAGTCGGATTGCCGTAGTGGCAAGTCAACGTCGTCACGGGTTAGGACAGGCACTGGTGCGGGCAGCGGAGCAGCGAGACGATGGGCTGGATTACCTTTCCGTCAGCTTTGGCTACACCGCTGAGCTGGCCGCATTCTGGCGGCAGTGCGGTTTTACGCTGGTACGCATTGGCAGCCAGCGTGAAGCCAGCAGCGGTTGTTATGCGGCGATGGCGCTCAAGGGCATCAGTGCTGCGGGTAAACAATTAACCGCCGAGGCACATCAGCAGTTAATTCGTGACTGGCCATTTATGGCGACTTTCATCGATGTTGATCCGGGGTTACCGCAGGTGGAGACGCTGGATTTTACTGCGCAGGATGCGCAAAACGTGGCGGGATTTGCCTGGGCTCAGCGGCCCTTTGAAGCCTCACTGCCTGCATTAGCCCGGCTATTGGCGCAACTCTCCGCCGTATTCCCGCTGCTGGGTGCCGCTGTCGAACAACAGCCGCTGGCGGAACTCACGGCTTGCTATCAGCTAGCGGGGCGGAAAGCATTGATAGCTGAGCTGCGCCAGCAGGCTGCACAGGCGTTATGGTCCTGGAATCATGAAAAAGCCGCCGCCTTGCAGGCTTTTTGTCTGGCGATCGATCCGTTAAAAAACTGAACAGCACAACGAAAAATTGCACCAGGTTATTCAAATTTTCCCGCTATCACGTTGCCAACGGCGGCGTATAGTGATCGCAGGAGGTAATTATGCACTATGTGATTGTTCAACAACCCGTAAGCTCGGCATCGCAACTGTTCCTGTTGTACCACGGCGTGGGGGATACACCGGAGTCGATGGCGGAGATTGGGAGCTGGTTTGGCCGCGCGTTCCCGGAGGCGCTGGTCGTGGCCGTGGGTGCACCACAACGCGATCATGCCCGGCAGTGGTTTATTGAAGCTGGCGGGGAAGGTGCGGCATCGCAGGTGGCGATTGACGCAATCCTGCCCACTTTTGTGGAAACGGTGCAGCACTGGCAGCAGAAGAGTGGCGTCAGCCCGTTGGGAACCGCTTTGGTCGGTTTTTCCCAGGGTGCCACGCTGATCCTTGAGGGGATCAACGCCCATCCTGAACTGGCGGGGCGCGTCATCGCTTTCAGTGGACGTTTCAACTCGCTACCCGCGAAGGCATCGCGCAAAACCACTATCCACCTGATTCACGGTGATAACGATCGGCAGATCCCACTCACTCATGCCGTAGACGCTGAAGAGCGAGTGGCGGCCTTGGGCGGGGATATCACGCTGGATATCATTGATGAGCTACCGCACGCCATTGATGATAAAGGGATCAATATTGCTCTGAATCACCTGCGGAATACCGTACCGAAACGCTACTTTGATGAGGCATTAGGCGGGGCAAAACCGGGTGAGGATGATGTGGTGATGATGATGTGACAGGCGGCGGTGAAGACATCACCGCCGGTTCATTCAGGCTGGCTGCTCAGGCAGCCAGTCAGGATCACTTCTTCTTCGGCCAGTCGTCTTCATCATCCCATTTATCGTTGAAATCACGATGTGGCGGGAGATCTGGCTTGTTTTCCATGTACTTTTTCGGATCAATGCGTTTGAGATCTTTATAAACGTTCATCAGTACGCCCACCAACAGCAGAATCAATATTACCCACCAGTAGTGTTTAATAAATTCCATATCATTTCTCCTCGGCAGCGTCTCAGCCCAGTAGCTGCTCCATGATGCGTTGATACATCCGACTCAGGGTCTGCAAATCGGCGGCTTTTACGCATTCGTTGATTTTATGAATGGTGGCATTCACCGGCCCCAGCTCTACCACTTGCGCACCCATACGCGCAATAAAGCGCCCGTCGGAGGTGCCACCCGTGGTTAACAGCTGTGGGTTAATTTCATTATAGTGCGACACCGCATTTACGACGGCATCCACCAGTTTACCGCGTGAGGTCAGGAACGGTTGACCCGACAGACGCCAGTCAATGGTGTAGCGCAGTTGATGGCGATCCAGCAGCGCTTCAACGCGCTCACGAATCATCTGGTCGGTCAGTTCAGTACTGAAGCGGAAGTTGAACTGCACGAAAAATTCGCCAGGAATGACGTTATTGCTACCGGTTCCTGCCTGAACGTTGGCTACCTGCATGCTGGTAGGAGGGAAGAACTCATTGCCCTGGTCCCACTCGGTCGCTACCAGCTCATTCAGCGCGGGCATCGCGCGATGCACGGGGTTATCCGCCAGATGTGGGTAGGCAACATGTCCCTGCACGCCGTGGATCGTCAGGTTCGCAGTAATCGAACCGCGACGGCCATTTTTCACCACATCACCCACGACTTCGGTGCTAGAGGGTTCGCCCACCAGGCAGTAATCCAGGCGCTCTTTACGTGCCATTAGCGCTTCAACCACTTTGACGGTGCCGTTGACGGCGCTGGCTTCTTCATCCGAGGTGATGAGAAACGCCAGGCGTCCGGTATGATTTGGATTAGCGGCAACAAAGCGCTCAGCAGCAACCACCATGGCAGCCAGTGAGCCTTTCATATCGGCGGCACCACGGCCGAACAACATGCCATCACGGATGGTTGGTTCAAACGGTGGGTTGATCCAGCGATTAGCATCGCCAGGAGGCACAACATCAGTATGACCGGCAAAGGCCAGCGTTTCGCCCTGACCGCGCGTCGCCCAGAAATTTTGCGTATCGCCAAAATTCATCGTTTCGATGTGAAAGCCAGCGGTTTCCAGGCGTTCGATTAACAGCGCCTGACAACCTGCATCATCAGGGCTCAGGGAAGGGCGGCGGATCAGCTGCTGTGTCAGCTCAATGACCGGACAGAACATGTTATGACTTCTCCTGAATAAAGGTCTGATAGTTATCTTCATTGAAGCCGAGCAGCATAGAACCGTCTGCGGCGCAGAGCAATGGGCGTTTAATGATTGCCGGCTGTGCCAGCATCAGCGCTGCCGCTGAGTCAGCGTTATTGATTGCCTCACGCTCCACTTCAGGCAGCTTACGCCAGGTGGTACCGCGCGTGTTCAGCAGGGCTTCATAACCCAGCTCAGCAATGAATTTTTGCATCAGCGCCTCATCCAGCCCGTCTACGCGGTAGTCGTGAAACTGGTAGGCCACGTTCTGCTGCTCCAGAAAACGTCGGGCTTTTTTGATGGTGTCGCAGTTTTTGATGCCGTACAGGGTGAATGCAGCTGTCATCAGAGACTTCTCGTTTTAATGTGTTAGGCCCGCATTTTATCACAGCCGAGCCTTGAGTGGGGGGGCACCCACAGCGCACACCTGTAAGCCGAAAGCGGTTACAGTCACGCGGGGTATCAGTAGCCGACAAAGCATGAGTCTGATAAGCGTTGGCAGAAAGCAAGGGGAAAGTGCGAACGGGTGCATTGTTGTTGTAGATGAGTCGCTTGCTGAAATGTGCGTCAGCCAGCAATTTGTGCAAAATGGCAGCGATAATCGGTCAAACCTATAGCGATAAATGGTGTAAACGTATTCACCCTGCGCATAAAGGGGCGTAGAATTGGCCCTACAATAAGAGAGGGTAGTATGATTGACACCGAAATGGGGAACTGGAAAGAATTTATTGAAGCGATGTTACGTAACAAGTAATACGCATCAAGAAAAGCAGGGCGATTCCCCTCTTGCTGTAATTCTGTCCGAAAACATAAAGGCAGCCACTTATCATGGCTGCCTTTGTTGTTTCTGCGGATGACTAATCCAGCGGTTTTTCACGCAGCGGGAAGCGGCGACGTACCAGCACAAAGAACAGCGGTACAAAGAAAATCGCCAGTATCGTCGCCGAGATCATCCCGCCCATAACGCCAGTTCCTACCGCGTGCTGGCTGCCAGAACCTGCACCGCTGCTGATCGCCATCGGCAGGACGCCAAAGATAAAGGCCAGAGAGGTCATCAGAATGGGCCTTAAGCGCTGGCGCGAGGCTTCCAGCGTTGATGCCAGCAGCTCGCCCCCTTTGCTGTTGATCTCATTGGCAAACTCCACGATCAGAATGGCATTCTTCGCCGACAGGCCGATAACGGTAAGTAGCCCCACCTGGAAATAGACATCGTTCTCCAGCCCACGCGCCCAGGTCGCCACCAGCGCGCCAATAATGCCCAGCGGCACCACCAGCATCACCGAGAACGGAATAGACCAGCTCTCATACAGCGCGGCGAGACACAAGAACACCACCAGCAGCGAAACGGCGTACAGCGCCGGGGCCTGCGATCCGGAAAGGCGTTCCTGGTAGGAAGCGCCGGTCCACTGGAAGCCCACGCCCATCGGCAACTGGCTCACCAGTTTCTCCATCACATCCATTGCGGTACCGCTACTGACGCCGGGTGCGGCTTCACCGACAATTTCCAGTGAAGAGTAGCCGTTATAGCGTTCCAGGCGCGGTGATCCGGTTTCCCAGCGGCTGGTCGCAAAGGCAGAGAAGGGCACCATGGTGCCGCTGCTGTTGCGCACGTACCATTTATTCACGTCGTCCGGCAACATGCGGAACTCGGGCGCTGCCTGCACATAGACTTTTTTCACTCGGCCACGATCGAGGAAGTCATTAACGTAGGTCGAGCCCCATGCGGTTGTCAGGGTATCGTTGATGGTATCCATCGAAATCCCTAGCGCCTGGGCCTTGCGTTGATCGACATCGATTTGCAGCTGTGGGCTGTCATCCAGCCCGTTGTGACGTACGCGGGTCAGGGCCGGATTTTTGTCCGCCTCAGTCAGCAGCAAATCGCGCATTGCCATCAGTTGGGTGTGACCGATGCCGCCATGATCCTGCAATTCGAAATCAAAGCCGGAAGAGCTGCCCATACCGGTAATAGCAGGTGGACTGCTGGCAATGACCCGGCCTTCTTGTATCTTTTTAAACGCTTTGGTCGCGCGTTCGATAATGGCAAATGAGGTGCGATCGCTACCGGGACGATCTTCCCAGTTCTTTAGCCGAATAAACAGGCGCGCCACGTTTTGTCCGTTACCGCCAGGGCCGGCCCCGATGGTGGAGAACACCGACAGGACGTTATCCTTCTCTGCGGTCATGTAATACTGCTCGACACGTTCCACCACTTTGGTGGTCTGTTGTAGGGTCGAACCGGCGGGTAGCTGTACCTGAGTCAGAAAGACGCCGCGATCTTCTTCCGGCAGGAATGACGTCGGCAGGTGATAGAACATAAAGGCCATTACGCCGATGATGGCCAGATACAGCACCAGCCAGCGCCCGCCGCGATGGAGAATACGCGCTACGCCGCGCTCATAGCGATTGGCGTTGTGATTGAAGTGGCGGTTAAACCAGCCAAAAAAGCCGCGTCGTTCATGATGTTCACCCTGGGCGATCGGCTTGAGCAGGGTGGCACAGAGTGCCGGGGTAAGAATCATCGCCACCAGCACTGACAACACCATGGCAGAGACGATAGTAATGGAGAACTGGCGGTAAATGGCACCCACGGTGCCGCCGAAAAATGCCATCGGCACAAATACCGCTGACAGCACCAGCGCAATGCCCACCAGCGCGCCCTGAATCTGCCCCATGGATTTTCGCGTTGCGGCGCGAGGCGATAATCCCTCTTCGCTCATGATACGTTCGACATTCTCGACCACCACAATCGCATCATCCACCAGCAGGCCAATCGCCAGCACCATGGCAAACATCGTTAGGGTGTTAATACTGAAGTCAAACGCGTACAGCACGGCAAAGGTGCCGAGTAACACCACGGGAACGGCGATGGTCGGGATCAGCGTGGCGCGGAAGTTCTGCATAAACAGATACATCACGCCAAACACCAGCACGATGGCTTCCAGCAGGGTTTTTACCACATCGGTGATCGAGGCCTTCACAAACGGCGTGGTTTCGTAGGCGATTTTGGCTTGCAGCCCGTGTGGGAAATAGTGTGATAGCTCTTCGACGCGAGCCCGCACCAGCTTATCGGTGTTCATCTCATTCGCGCCAGAGGCAAGTTTAATGCCGAGGCCAGAGGCAGCTTGCCCATTGTAGCGGCTAAGGTAGTCATACTTTTCTGCGCCAAGGGCGACATCAGCGACCTGACCCAGGGTCACCACGGAACCATCGGTATTGGTTTTCAGCGTGATGGCTTTGAACTGTTCCGGCGTGTTCAACATCGACTGGGCGTTCACGGTGGCATTCAACGCCTGCTTCTCCACCGAAGGCAGCCCACCGACCTGGCCCACGGCGACCTGCGCATTTTGCGCTTCAATGGCACTGACTACATCATCGGTCGTGAGTGAATAAGCATTCAGTTTGTTGGGATCGAGCCAGATACGCATCGCGTACTGTGAACCGTAAGCATCCACTTCACCTACGCCATCGATACGGCTCAGCGGGTCCTGAATGTTACTGGCGACATAATCGGCAATATCCTGTTTGTCCATACTTCCATCGGTAGAGACAAACGCCAGCATCAAAATATTACTGTCACCGGTTTTATTGACCGTTACCCCTTGCGACTGGACCGCCTGTGGCAGTTTTCGCAGCGCCGACTGTAGCTGGTTCTGTACCTGCTGGCGCGCTTCATCAGGGTTAGTTCCGGCGGTAAACGTCAGGGTGATCTGCGCCTGGCCGGTATTGCTGCTGTTAGAGGACATATACATCAGGTTATCGATGCCCGTCATGTTCTGTTCGATAACCTGAGTGACGGTATTTTCCAGCGTTTCGGCGGATGCGCCGGGATAGTTCGCGGTGATACGCACGTTGGGAGGGGCGAGATCGGGGTATTGCTCAACAGGCAGTTCGATGATGGCTAACGCGCCACCAAACGACAGTAAAATCGCCAGAACCCAGGCAAAAATGGGACGGTCGATGAAAAAATTTGACATCGAAACCACACTCCTCAGTCGCATTCAGTTTTTATTATGGTGCAAATCCCGGTCAGCTGACGCGGGAAACAGCCTGGCTCCAGAGCCCAGAATCAGCCGTAACGACCTACTTTACGTGGGGTAAATTAGGAAAACGTGGAGAAAATATGAAGAAAGTGTAAGTGCGAGCAGAGAGGGCGCAGAAACAGTGTGCCTTTGCCGATAAACAACAGAAAATGCTGTAGACAGGGTGGCTCTGATGTTCGAGTCCGGGGTTTTTTATTAGCATATTCCGCTGGGTTTTTGCGATTAAGATCGTGCAAAGTCGCTTTTTATGCACCGTTTTTGTGCACCGCAACGGATTATTGCAAAAGATGCCCTACAGTCAGCCAGTATATTTTGCTTCATTCACGCAGAACGGGTAGGATTCTTCGCCGTGATTTCCCGCAGAAAGTAATGCATTTTCATGCAGCGCCACGCGGTAAAGACACTCCATTTCTCACGGTGGAACGCAAACGATTGGTTTGCCGTGCACGATGGTCAGGACAAACAGGAAAGCTATGAAATCTACTACAAAAACAGCAGCCGAACTTCGCGCTGCAAAAAGACGCTGGCTGAATTCTCATGACTCCGGCTACCACAAAGCGATGGGGAACCGTCAGGTACAGATGATCGCCATTGGCGGTGCTATCGGTACGGGTCTGTTCCTTGGTGCAGGCGCTCGTCTGCAACTGGCGGGTCCAGCACTGGCACTGGTTTATCTGGTGTGCGGGATCTTTTCGTTCTTTATCCTGCGTGCGTTAGGGGAACTGGTTCTGCACCGCCCAACCAGCGGAAACTTCGTTTCCTATGCGCGTGAGTTTCTTGGGGAAAAAGCTGCTTACGTTGCCGGATGGATGTATTTCGTCAACTGGGCAATGACCGGGATTGTTGATATCACCGCAGTAGCGCTTTATATGCACTACTGGGGCGCGTTTGGCGATGTACCGCAGTGGGTGTTTGCCCTCGGTGCGTTAGCCATTGTCGGCACCATGAACATGATCGGCGTGAAGTGGTTCGCCGAGATGGAGTTTTGGTTCGCACTGATCAAAGTGTTGGCCATTGTGGTGTTCCTGATTGTCGGTACTGTTTTCCTCGGCAGCGGTAAGCCGCTGGATGGGAATACTACCGGCTTCCACCTGATTACCGATAACGGCGGCTTCTTCCCGCACGGCTTGCTGCCTGCGCTGGTGTTAGTCCAGGGCGTGGTATTCGCCTTTGCCTCTATCGAGCTGGTGGGGACTGCCGCAGGGGAAACCAAAGATCCGCAGACGATGCTGCCAAAAGCCATCAACAGCGTGATCTGGCGTATCGGCCTGTTCTATGTCGGTTCTGTGGTACTGCTGGTGTTGCTGCTGCCGTGGAATGCTTACCAGGCAGGTCAGAGTCCGTTTGTTACCTTCTTCTCGAAGTTGGGTGTCCCTTATGTGGGCAGCATCATGAACATCGTGGTACTGAGTGCGGCGCTCTCCAGCCTGAACTCTGGCCTCTACTCGACCGGACGTATTTTACGTTCAATGTCGATGGGTGGCTCTGCACCGAAGTTCATGTCCAAAATGAGCCGTCAGCAGGTGCCTTACGCCGGTATTCTGGCGACCATCTGCGTCTACATCGTGGGCGTGTTCCTGAACTATCTGGTGCCTTCACAGGTATTTGAAATTGTTCTGAACATCGCTTCACTGGGTATCATTGCTTCATGGGGCTTTATCGTGGTGTGCCAGATGCGCCTGCGTAAAGCGATCAAAGAAGGCAAAGCCGACGATGTCAGCTTCAAGATGCCTTGGGCACCGTTCACCTCATGGTTGACCTTGGTGTTCCTGCTGGCGGTGCTGGTGCTGATGGCGTTCGATTACCCTAACGGGACTTACACCATTGCGTCTATTCCGCTGCTGGCGGTGATTCTGGTCGCAGGTTGGTTTGGTGTCCGTAAGCGCGTTAACGAAGTCGCGATGACCGAGCACGATCATCTGCACGCGCATGACGAGCACACAGAACAAAAGTAATCGCGAGATTGCACGAAAAGAGCCAGCCTCAGGGCTGGCTTTTTTATTGCCTGCGACCGGGTAATTCAGATAGTTTTCCGCCCCTCTAGCCCCTATGATGGCAGACTCCATGTTGCCATTGGGGGACCCATGTCGTTAAAGATTAACCTGATCAAAAATAAGCTGCTGTCCGATAACTGGTTCGTCCTGCGTAACTACGTTTACGAGATAACCACCAGCAAAGGGGAAGTGGTCCAACACAAGCGCGAAGTCTACGATCGCGGCAATGGCGCAACCATTCTGTTGTATAACCGGGAAAAAAACAGCGTTGTGCTGATCCGTCAGTTCCGCGTCGCCACGTGGGTCAACGGCAACACAGACGGTATGTTGATTGAAGCCTGTGCGGGGCTGCTGGATGATGATTCGCCGGAAGAGTGCATCCGTAAAGAAGCCGTAGAAGAGACGGGCTACGTGGTGGGTGAAGTGCAAAAGCTGTTTTCAGCCTACATGTCACCCGGCGGCGTGACGGAAATCCTGCACTTCTTTGCCGCGGAATATCATGAATCACAGCGCGATAATGTCGGTGGCGGCGTTGATGATGAAGATATTGATGTGCTGGAACTGAGCTTCCCTGAAGCGATGGCCATGGTGAAAAGCGGTCGCATCTGCGATGGTAAAACCATTATGTTGCTGCAACACGCGCAACTGGCGGGTTGGCTGCACCTCTGATTCTACGCGCTGGCTTCAGGTGGAAACGGTATTCCTGAAGCCAGGTGCGGTCACACTCCGATAAATCTGATTGAGCCCTTTTCTCGCCACGGCGATCATAATTCTTGTGCGCGATTAGGCGGCTTGCCTCTGTTTTGCCTACAATTAATCCACTCGGTGATATCAGAGCCTGGCTCTGTCACACGGCTACTTTGTCCACAGCTCAGGGATCGAAACCTTATGTCGAATCGGATGAAATCGCTGTTGCCACTGTGTCTGTTATTCAGTAGCTGGGCGCAGGCTGAGCCACTACAAAAGACCTTTTCAGACTGGCAAATCAGCTGTGATAACCAGTCATATTGTGTTGCGCGCAGTTTTCCCGGTGACAACGGGCTGGTCATGACGTTGACGCGCCATGCAGGCGCAGACGATCGGCCGCAGCTGCGCATTGATTACGGTAGTGCCTACAGCGGTGCAGTGAAAGCGGAGCCGTTACAGGATAATTTACTGCTCGACCAGCGGCGATTACGGCCTGACTTCAAAAACTGGCGGGTGGAACCTCACCATCTGACCACCAGCAACCCGATTGCGATCAATGAATTTCTCGACCAGGTTATGGATGCTGGCGCTATCCAGTTTACCTGGAGCCAGCGCGCACAAATCCCCTTAAGTGGCTTAAAAGCGGCCCTGTTGGTGATGGACGAGCAGCAAGGGCGGGTGGACGGTGCTTCGGCTTGGGTACGTTCAGGATCAAAGCCAACGTCCGACGTGCCAGAAGAACCCGCTCGACCCACGCTGCCTGCCTGGCCTGGCGCGCCTACTGCGCTCAGTCATGATGAGGTGAATGGCCTGCTGGACTTTGCCAGCTTGCGTATTAACACCGAATCCTGTTCGCTGGAGCCGCTACAGCGCGAGATCAGCGTAGCCCCGCTCAGCGACAGCAAAGCGCTGATCCTGATTGGCTGTGAACGTGGGGCCTATAACCTCGTTAATCTGGCGTATGAAGTGTCACGCAGCCGGCCTTATGCGGCGCGCAGTCTGACGTTCACCTTACCGTTTACCCCCAGTGGGCAGCAGGATCGCCAGTTTGAGCTGATGAATGCAGAATTCGATGCCAACCGAGGGCAGCTGTATACCTTTAGCAAAGGGCGCGGATTGGGGGATTGTGGCGTGGCCACGCGCTGGCAGTATACCGGCAATGGTTTTACCCTGGCCGAGTACGCAGCAGAGCCGATATGCGATGCCTGGCACAGCAGTGACGACTGGCCTACCCTGTGGGTAAGCCAGCCTGCACAGCCTTATTGAATAGGCTGGACGGAGATTGGCGAGCCGTTCTGGTTACCCACCAGTTCGGTCAGCAGATTGTTAACACCATCGCTCATCGGCGTGAAGCGACTGAGTGGTGAGCGTGTTACCACCACAAACACCCCAACGTTGTATTGTGGCACCATGGCGATATAGGTAATAAAGCCACCGCCGCCGCCGGTCTTCTCAATGATGCCCGGACGTCCGTCACGCGGCCCCATATAGACCCAGCCCATACCCAGCGCATCGGCTTTGCCCGGTACATCCATTCCTTCGACCTTAGTGAGCTGATCGCGGCGATAGATCAGGGTCTGCAAGCGATCGATCTGAGGTGTACGATGATGCACCGCCGAGTTGAGGAACTGCTGCATCCAGCGGCCCATATCATCTGGCGTGGAGTAAACGCCACCGCTGCCAATGGCGGCAAGGGTGTTGTCACAAGGGCTCGCCCCTTTCTCAGCCACCATCAGACGACTGCACTGTTCTGGCGAAGGCGTAAACGTGGTGTCTTTCATTCCGAGCGGACGCGTAACCAGGTCCTGCAACAGCGTGGGATACGGTTTCCCGCCTGCTTTCGCCAGCGCATCGCCCAGCAGGTCAAATCCCAGGTTGGAGTAAGAGGCATTCACCCCCGGCGCGTATTTTAACTGCGCATGTTCCAGCCACTGCCAGCGCTGGCTGTGGGTTGGCCAGACAAAGACCGGACGATGTGGTGCGCCGCCTGGCTGCTCACGCGGCAGCGCAGCAGTATGGGTGGCAAGGTTAATCAGGCGAATGGTTTGCCCGGCATAAGAGGGTACGCGTGCGCCCGGTGGCGCATACTTGCTCAGCGGATCGTCAAGGCGCAGCTGGCCGCGTTCTGCCATTTTCACCATCACTTCGCTGGTCATCAGTTTGCTCAGGGAAGCGATGCGGATCAGCGAATCTTTTTGTGGGCGAATATTATTACCGGGACGGGTATCGCCAAAGCTGGTAAACACGCGTTGATTGCCATCAATCGCCACCAGCGCCATGCCGGTAGCGCCACTGCCGTAGAAAATATGTTCGGCATAACGATCAACAAGTTGTGAAGCCAGTAACGGGTCAGACGCAGGCTGCGCCATGCTTTTCAGGGGTAACAGCGCTGCCAGCAGCGTCAGTAGCCAGGGAGTGTTCTTTTTCAACGATGACAGGCCCGCAGTAAAATCGGAAAAACCTATAGTAATCAGTTTGAGCGAGGCGGGAAGGGGGCTGAAGGGGTTTTTTTCTGTTTCAGGCTGTGAATAGTGACGCCCCTGACGAATCAGGGGCGGCGAGGTTTAATGTGGTTTTAACAGCGATTCGGCATGACTGACGATGTTTTCCACCGTAAAGCCAAATTCCGGGAACAATTTACCCGCCGGAGCGGATTCACCAAAGGTGGTCATCCCCACCACTTTCCCATCCAGACCGACATACTTCAGCCAGTAGTCAGCAATGCTGGCCTCGACGGCGACACGGGCGCGCACCGTTGAAGGCAGCACCGATTCACGGTAGGCCGTATCCTGCTTGTCGAATTCATCGGTACTTGGTAAGGAAACGACGCGTACCTTGTGGCCGTTCGCCGTCAGCTTCTCTGCTGCTGCCAGCGTGATTTCCACCTCCGATCCGGTGGCAATCAGAATCACTTCCGGCGAGCCATCACTCTCTTTTAGCACATAGCCCCCACGCGCGATATTTTCCAGCTGGGTTTGGCTACGTGCTGGCTGTGCCAGATTCTGCCGCGACAAGATCAGCGCCGTTGGGCCGTGGTGGCGTTCGACGGCGGCTTTCCACGCCACAGCGGTTTCCACCTGATCGCAAGGACGCCATACGCTCATGTTGGGCGTCAGGCGCAGTGCTGCCAACTGTTCCACTGGCTGGTGTGTAGGACCGTCTTCCCCAAGGCCGATGGAGTCATGGGTATACACCAGTACCTGGCGGGCTTTCATCAGTGCCGCCATTCGCACCGCGTTACGGGCATATTCCGTGAACATCAGGAAGGTGGCGGTGTAAGGGATGAACCCCCCGTGATGGGCGATGCCGTTACCAATCGCCGTCATGCCAAATTCACGCACGCCATAGTGGATATAGTTACCGGCCAGATCGTCTTTGATCGATTTCGATCCCGACCAGATAGTGAGGTTGCTTGGCGCCAAATCTGCTGAACCGCCCAGCAGTTCTGGCAGCAGTTTACCCACCACTTCCAGCGTATTCTGTGACGCTTTGCGGCTGGCAATGTTCTGCGGATTAGCCTGTAACTGCTGGATAAATTTGTCTGTTTCAGCCTGCCAGTTTTGCGGGAATTCGCCCGCTAATCGACGGCTGAACTCGGCGGCCAGTTCAGGATAAGCCTGCTGGTAGGCGGCAAATTTTTCATTCCAGCTTTTTTCGCGCTGCTCACCCGCCTCTTTAGCGTCCCACTGCTGATAAATCGCTTTCGGGATTTCAAACGGAGGCGAATTCCAGCCCAGTTCCTTACGTGCCAACGCAACCTCGGCTTCACCCAGCGCGGCGCCGTGCGACTCCTCTTTACCGGCTTTATTGGGCGAACCAAAACCAATAATCGTTTTACAGATGATAAGCGACGGCTTGTCTTTTACCGCCTGCGCCTCTTCAATGGCCTTTTTGATGGCGACCGGATCGTGACCATCAATGCCCACTTTGTCGCCGATGACATGCCAGTTATAGGCTTCAAAGCGGGTGTGGGTATCGTCGGTAAACCAACCGTCGGTCTCACCATCGATGGAGATACCGTTGTGATCGTAAAAGCCGATCAGTTTACCCAGCCCTAAAGTACCGGCCAGCGAACTGACTTCGTGTGAGATCCCCTCCATCAGGCAGCCATCGCCCATAAACACGTAGGTATAGTGATCAACCACCTCGTGATCCGGGCGGTTAAACTGTGCCGCCAGCGTGCGTTCAGCAATCGCCATCCCCACCGCATTCGCCAGCCCCTGCCCTAATGGGCCGGTGGTGGTCTCTACGCCGGGGGTATAGCCCAGCTCCGGGTGGCCGGGGGTTTTGGAGTGTAGCTGGCGGAAGTTGCGTAGCTCTTCCATGGGCAGATCGTAGCCAGTGAGGTGCAGCAAGCTATACAGCAACATCGAGCCGTGGCCGTTGGAGAGGATAAAGCGATCGCGATCCGCCCAGGCAGGGTTTTCTGGGTTATGTTTCAGGAAGTCGCGCCACAGCACTTCGGCAATATCGGCCATGCCCATCGGCATACCGGGGTGACCGGAATTTGCTTTTTGCACTGCGTCCATGCTCAGCGCACGGATCGCGTTTGCCAACTCTCTGCGTGAAGACATAGTGATGATTCCTTATTAACGAAACACAGACGGGTAGGCGTTAACCTACCCGGAGAATGGTGCAACAGGTTCAGAGACGGGCAGAGAGCACGTCTTCCAGCTTCTGCTGGTCGACGGCGAACTGGCGAATCCCGTCAGACAGTTTCTCTACCGCCATGGGGTCCTGGTTGTGTTCCCAACGGAACTCCGCTTCCGAGAGCGGAGAAGGTTGATGGAAACCTTCGGTGGAAGGTTCCAGCCTGCGTTCCAGCGGCGAGTTGTTATTGGCTAACTCCTCCAGCAGCGCCGGGGAAATCGTCAGGCGATCGCAACCCGCCAGTGCCTGGATCTGCTCAACTTTGCGGAAGCTGGCCCCCATGATCACCGTGCTGTAGCGGTGTTTTTTGTAGTAATCATAGATGCGGCGAACCGATTTCACGCCAGGGTCTTCATCCGCCACATAAGGCTCAATCGGTTTACGGCTGTTGTAATAATCGTAAATGCGGCCGACAAACGGCGAGATCAGGAAAACGCCCGCTTCCGCGCAGGCGCGTGCCTGAGCAAATGAGAACAGCAGCGTCAGGTTGCAGTGGATACCATTTTTCTCCAGCTCTTCGGCGGCGCGGATCCCTTCCCAGGTTGAGGCCAGTTTGATCAGGATACGTGAGCGATCAATCCCATTCTCTTCATACAGGCGTACCAGCTTTTCTGCTTTGGTCACGCACATGCCACGATCGAAGGAGAGTCTGGCGTCCACTTCGGTCGAAACACGCCCTGGGACACTTTTCAGGATCTCCATACCTAAGTTGATGGCGACTTTATCGCTGGCGTTGATGATCTGGGTCTCTTTGCTGCCACCCTGCTTTTTCGCATAGTCGATGGCGTCATCAATCAGGTGCTTGTAGGCGTCAAGTCCGGCTGCTTTCAGGATTAGCGAGGGATTGGTAGTGGCGTCTTCAGGATGGTAGTGACGAATAGATTCAATATCACCGCTGTCAGCAACTACGGTGGTGAACTGTTTTAGGGCATCTAACTGATTCATTTTTACTGCGCTCCTTGATAAGCCTGCGAAACTTTTTCAGCATCTTTAAGGATAGCAGTGATGCAGATTGCCGCAGGCGAGGCTGTGGCAATCTGTGCGTAGTGCGGTGGGGTTTACGCTCAGGCTTCGCGCTTGAGCCAGTCACGCACCGGCAGGAAATCCCGGTACAGCGCGGCTTCTGGGGAATCTGCTTCCGGCTGGTAATCATATTCCCAGCGTACCAGCGGCGGCATCGACATCAGGATAGATTCGGTGCGGCCCCCGGTCTGTAAGCCAAACAGCGTACCGCGATCCCACACCAGGTTGAATTCAACGTAGCGGCCACGGCGATACAGCTGGAACTGGCGTTCACGCTCGCCCCAGCTCAGGGCTTTACGGCGTTCAACAATCGGGAGATAGGCGTTGAGATAGCCGTTGCCAACGCTTTGCATAAAGTTGAAGCAGGTGTCGAAATCCGGCGTATTGAGATCGTCATAGAACAGACCGCCAATGCCGCGCTGCTCATCACGATGTTTCAGATAGAAGTAGTCATCACACCATTTTTTATAGCGCGCATAGACGTCGGCCCCAAACGGGTCACACAGGTCTGCGGCGGTCTGGTGCCAGTGCAGCGCATCTTCTTCAAAGCCGTAGTAGGGCGTTAAGTCGAAGCCACCGCCAAACCACCACACCGGATCTGCACCCGGCTTTTCAGCAATAAAGAAGCGGACGTTAGCGTGGCTGGTGGGGACATAGGGGCTGTGGGGATGCACCACCAGCGACACGCCCATAGCTTCAAAGCTGCGTCCAGCCAGTTCCGGGCGATGGGCCGTTGCGGAAGCGGGCATCTGGTCGCCGTGGACGTGTGAGAAATTGACGCCAGCCTGTTCAAACACGCCGCCGTCACGCAGTACGCGACTACGACCACCGCCGCCACCCGGACGCTGCCAGGCATCTTCAGCAAAGCCAGCGGCACCATCAGCGGCCGCCAGGCTGTGGCATATATCATCCTGCAGTTGCAGCAGGAAAGCTTTTACGCGGGAAATATCGGGAGTGCTCATCGCGTTCTCTGTCAGAAAATGTCGCGCAATTATACCCGACGCGCGTTGCGATCATACTCATCAAAATAATTTACGATGCCGCTGACAATCGCTGAGGCAATTTTGGTACGAAACTCAGGGGTGCGGAGCAGCCGTTCTTCCTCGGGGTTGGTGATAAAAGAGGTTTCCACCAGTACCGAAGGAATAGAAGGGGATTTCAGCACCGCGAAGGCTGCCTGTTCGGTGTTCTGGCTGTGCAGATGGTGCACCGGGCGAATCTGTTTCACCACGTGCTCACCCAAAATCAGGCTGTTTTTAATGGTGTCGGTCTGCACCAGGTCGAACAAGACCTGCTGGAGATAGTTGTCTTTATCTTTCACCGCCGCGCCGCCAACGTCATCCGCCGAGTTCTCTTTATTCGACATATAGCGTGCCATAGCACTACTGGCCCCGCGATTGGAGAGCGCGAAGACGGAAGCCCCGTGTGCATCCGGGCTGGTATAGCCGTCGGCATGGATGGACATAAAGAGATCGGCACCGTGCTGATGTGCAATCTCTACGCGCTGGTAAAGCGGAATAAAGTGGTCGCTATCGCGCGTGAGTCGCACTTCAATATGCGGATGCTCTGACAACTGCTGGCGTACGTTATTGGCAATATCCAGCACGATGTGTTTTTCTTCAGAACCCTCTTCACCCAACGCCCCAGGATCAATTCCCCCGTGACCAGGGTCAATCATTACCAGTCGGGTTTTATTCCGTGGTGGCGCATCGTGGGAAATCGCTTTCGGTTTATTGCTCCCTGAGGAGACTTTCAAATCAACCTGCTCTTCATGAGCCAGCGTCGCCCGGGGGGAAAGAATCGCCAATGCCAGTCCTGAAAGCAGCAGTTGGCGACGATGGACCAGGCGCTTAAGCAGTGAGATATTTTTCATGCAAGGGGATCTCTGAGTCATTATATTCAGATTGTTATATCGTAACGTCTGCCATCGTGCGACAGCCTAATCATTTCAGTTTTTTACCTGGTATTTCAGCGACCTGATTCCTGGTCACGATTTTTTTTGCCGCAATCGGGCGGATGCAGGGTTGCGCTGGCGGCTAAATACGTAATAATCAGCGAATTGCGGCTAATACGGGTGATAACAAATGGAAATACGTGCTTTCCGCCAGGAAGATTTTGAAGAGGTGATAACCCTCTGGGAGCGTTGCGATTTGTTACGTCCCTGGAACGATCCAGAGATGGATATTGAACGAAAGATGCGGCACGACCCGGACTTATTCCTTGTGGTGGAAATTGGCGGCGAAGTGGTGGGTACGTTAATGGGCGGTTATGACGGCCACCGTGGCTCCGCTTATTACCTTGGCGTACACCCGGATTATCGTGGACGTGGATTTGCCAATGCGCTGATGAATCGCCTTGAGAAGAAATTAATTGCGCGCGGCTGCCCGAAAATCAATTTAATGGTCAGAGCAGAAAACGATCAGGTGATCGCGTTTTATGAAAAACTCGATTACGAAGAAGAGACCTCAGTGGCTTTCGGTAAGCGTCTGATTGAAGATCGTGAATATTAATTAATCGTGCAGCTTAAATATCATCCCGACGAATATGACCTGCGCGGTCAGTTAAGATTACCGCTGTTATTCTGGCTGGTGCTGTTATTACAGGCGCGAACCTGGCTGATATTCATCATGGCTGGCGCTTCTCGTCAGCAGGGTGATGCCTTGTTGTCGCTGTTCTACCCTGATCCGCAGGCATTTTGGCTGGGCCTGGTATTGGGCATTCCTGCGTTAGCAGCCTTGCTACTGACTGGGTATCGCCAACGCTGGCCGCGCGTGTGGCAGTGCTGGCGCGGTGTACTGATAGTGGCCCTGTTACTGGCGAGCGTCAGCCAGGCATGGCAGATGCAGCAAGTGGGGCTAGCGTCTCCTTTACCGCTCCTGTTTACCCTGTTTGACCTCCTCTGCTTGTGGTGGCTATGGCGCAGCCCGCGCCTGCGCGACTGTTTTTTACCGCCTGACCCTCACGATGAATAAACTTTTTGCCCTGACAGGACTCAAAGGGCAGTCTGAATTTTTCAAGGAGTTTGCATGAAAGCAGTTCGATCCTCGATGCTGGTGATGGCATTGGTGTTATCCGGTTGTGCCAGTTCGGGTAGTGCATCTGGTGCACAAGAAGGCGTGAGCTGGTGGAACCCACTGAGCTATCACTGGTCCGCTGCCTTACCGTGGCACTGGTTTGGCAGTTCGCTTAAGGTCAGCGACCAGGGCGTTGGCGGGCTGAACGGCTCAACGTCAATGGATCAGGCGGCGATCAACAGCGGCCTTAACGGCGACTATCAGCTACGCCAGGGGATGCGCGGTCACAACGGTGATGTGATCAACTTCTGGCAGGCGCTGGATGATGGCAAAGTCAAACTGGTGGTGTATGGCACAACCCAGGTTTCCCGGATTGAGGTGCTGGATGCCGATATTGCCAGCACTGATGGCCGCAAAGTGGGCGATCGCTTCAGCGACACCTTTAGCAAAGCATTTGGTCAATGTGAGTTAGCCAGTGACAGCAGCAGTTCGTCTACCGCTGTCGAGTGTAAAGTGCCGGGCAGTCAGCATCTCCGCTACGTTTACAGCGGCGAGTGGCATGGGCCTGAAGGGCTGATGCCTGCGGATGACACGCTGAAAAACTGGACCATCAGTAAAATCGTCTGGCAGCGCTAAATCCGAAGATAGCCGCTGTTATGGCGGAACAATTGACTAAAGCGAGTCACCTATTAACCGACATTTAGAACAGGTAATGCCCATGTGCATGGGCATTACCGTCTTCACCGGTTGGTTAATGAGAGGTGACTTTTGCCGCTATCTACTCCCGTTTTGCCCTCACATACGCTGCTATCTTCCACATCCTCCACATTAATACGCAGTACAGATCCGTCTACAAACTCCTTAACGGAATGGGCTGAGAAACTGACGGCTCGCGGATTCACCGGGATAAGTAAGCAGACGCAAATTATTTTTGCCGACGATCGGGTATTGGCTCCGCAGGACAATTTAACGCTGTCAGACCGTCTGCAACGCGCCGGGGATTTCGGTACGCGCGTGTTTAGCAACATGATGCGGATTGAAAAAGGTAGCCAGGCGCAGAGGAACGTGGATTTTTTATCACTGCTGCCTTTTATGTCGGCAGCGGGTTTTTTTAGTGCGGGACTACTGGCGGCCCGGCTCGATCCACATGAAAAATTTACCGTAAAATTCAGCAATATGGTGGGGAAAGGGGGCGTTGCTGAGCGGTTGACCGGTTCCACCAATCAAACCTACCTCGCCTGGGAAATTGCGGCAGGAAAGCTGGATCATGACACGCCGGAATCTGGTGGCATCGTCAACTTTCGCTTTATGCATATCAACTCGCAGGATGGCCCGCGCATTACACAACTGAAGTCCCTGGGGCACAGGCTACGGCAAGACTGGCAAACGGACATCATGCGCTTGATGCAGGCGGGCAATGGAGAATTTGCGAAACGCTCGGGACAGGCGGATGCCAGCGCTGTACGGGCTATCCTGTCCAGTCTGCAATCTTCACCGCAGTGGCTGAACAGCCTGAGTCAAAAGGCGCAGCGCGCAATCACGCGCACGCTGGAACGTGACGGACAGGTCATTATTCCCAATCTCTACGGTTACCCTTTTAGTGGTTATGCCTTTATCCCCTATAAACCCTATCAGGGACATTATCAGCAGCGTCCGAACCAGGGTGTGATGATTAATTTGCGTCGTGGCACGCTCAGTGAAATTCGCGGCGATACCGCTTTTGCCGGTTGGGCGAAACTCAACCGTAACGACCTGCTGCAAAGTTTGAATGCCCGCGATCGGCAGGGTGGAATGGATGCGCACTGGCCGGCAGCGGGTAGGGTGCTGGATAATCTGATCGCCGGACGTAAAGTGACGCTGGAAGGCTACAACAATTTCTTCAGCGATCGCGCGATACCGATAAGCGAAGTTTTCAACTATGCCGCGGCCAGGGCCAGCGACTATCAGCTTAAATATGGCAGTCTGAAGGGTAACGATAACGCCATTGCCTCCCATTACAGTGCGATGAATAAAAAAAACCTGTTATGGGATGACCAGACCAGGGTATTCAGTGATACGGCACAGCACTGGAAAGCGGCCAGTGAGTTTTGGGATAACACCTTTGGATTCTTGCCGGTGATCGGTAATTTGGGAGGCATCGTCTTTGGTGCCCACAATGGGCTGTTTGGTATGATGGCAACCGACAGAATTGGCGGTAACGCCGGGGCAATTATTGCGGGTCTGCAACTGGTAGCGGAAACTGCGCAGGGCGTCGAGGGGGCATCAACTGAAGCCTTTGAATGGCGGTTTAGCCAGTCGCGCCAGGAGCTTCATTTTAGCAGTGCGAGCGAAAATATCCCGTCTGAGAGCCCTGTAGCCATGAGAGCCGGGCCAACTCAACAGAGTAATATCATTCCCGGAACGAGAATCAGTGAAATACTTCCCCCCTCACGCAGCGTGAAAATTGACTTCAGCCATCCTCTGTTACTGGGCGTGGTAGAAAAATCTATCCCCGAATCCAGCGTAATGAAATCGCCATTTGCGGCAAGGGTCAATGGTCGCTGGTCCGCGCTGATGTTCGATCCAGAAAAATACAGCTGGTTCGAGATGAGTACGGGGGATTATCTGGCGTTTAATCAGGACAGCCAGAGGATGGAGAAAACACCGATTCCTGTGCCCGCTAATGAGAAACAGCGCAGCATTTCGGCGCAGCTGTTCAAGATTGATCGCTGGCCAGAGTTGCCTGATGTCACGGGCGTCAGTGCTGAGCCGCAGGCACGCGTTGTGCCACGTAATATCGAGCAAATATGGATTGGCTCGGTCGATAAGCTGATTGCACAGAAAACCACTATCAACGCCAATGCCCGTATGGCGGAAACCAACAAGTTCGGATTCAATCTGCATGTTCTGCCGGAGGAGAGCGCTAACGATGTGATACAGCAGGCTAAGCGGCATTTTCCGGCGGCAAACATCATTGACATGCGCAGCAGTCCAGAGTTTCAACGCTTTCGCCAGTCAAAATATCATCAGGTGTTTAAGCAACTGACCACCGGTAAAGATGCTAATCGCGCGGCTGCTACCGATATCTATCGCTTCTGGCTTTTAAACAGCAAAGGAGGATGTTATCTGGACATCGATGATCGGCTAAAACCCGGATTTTTTTTCAGTATTATGCGCACCGCACCTGACAATATACTGCCCTCGGCGATAGTCAGCCTTGAGACGTTATCTATGGAGGGCGCGATCAACAGCAATTTTTTTGGCGCGCATGCGGGCAGCCAGTTGCTACAAGAGATGCTGGAAATCGGGTATCTCCGCTGGCAGTTAAACCCGGATATCTATCGCAACCGGCCGCGCATATCGCCAAAAGTCCCCTATACAAAGGATGTGCAGCAGGCGATGAAAATTTATATGAGCAACGTGTCGCGTACCTGGGGCCCCACCACGCTGAGCGAACTGTTTTTTCGCCGTAATCCCGATTATTTGCGTTTCAAAGCATCTCTGGACATTGTCTTTCACCTTAGCCAGCGCGGCATCATTTCCCCGCAGTGGGTTGCCTGGATTCGCAACTATGACAATGCGCTGTTTGGCCCCAGTAACCAGATTCAGATGGGGTCGATGCACTCCTGGGAGCACTCCCGCTAACCCGCAAGATAACAGGGCGGTCCGGCCCGATGGTACCGCCTTCTGATTCCCGTTTACCGCATAAACTTCCCCGTCCGCTTATGCTTTTTTAGACTTTGAAATCAGTAATCGATATATAAAACCGCTACAGGTTTGTGGCGGGTTATAAATAAACTGAGCGACATGCATAAGACCACTTTTGTTGCGGAGATTACGGTGGCGCAAATCCAATTCTTACGGGCCCAACCCGATAGTCACCTTGTAGCGGCGGAGTGCGGTTAATGTTTGCAGCCAGTCATAAACGCGTATTGCCTGGATTTGGCCTCAGCCTCGGCACCAGCCTGCTGTTTACCTGCCTGATCCTGCTGTTGCCTATCAGTGCGTTGCTGTTACAGCTCTCACACATGACGTTCTCTGAATACTGGGCGGTGATAACCAATCCGCAGTTGGTGGCCGCTTACAAAGTCACACTGCTGTCGGCGGGTTTGGCTTCCGTGTTTAACGCGTTTTTCGGCATGCTCATGGCATGGATCCTGACTCGCTATCGCTTCCCTGGCCGCATTCTGCTGGATGGATTGATGGACTTGCCGTTTGCGCTGCCTACCGCTGTGGCGGGTTTGACCCTGGCGAGCCTGTTTTCACTCAACGGCTGGTATGGTCAATGGTTGGCGCCGCTGGATATCAAAGTCACCTTTACCTGGCTCGGTATCACCCTGGCGATGGCGTTCACCAGCGTACCTTTCGTGGTGCGTACGGTGCAGCCGGTACTGGAAGAGCTGGGGCCAGAATATGAAGAGGCTGCGCAAACGCTCGGCGCGACACCCTGGCAGAGCTTCCGCCGCGTAGTGCTGCCAGAAGTGGCACCCGCTCTGTTGGCGGGCACGGCACTTTCCTTCACCCGCAGTCTCGGTGAGTTTGGCGCGGTGATCTTTATTGCCGGCAACATTGCGTGGAAGACGGAAGTCACCTCGCTGATGATCTTTGTCAAATTGCAGGAGTTTGATTACCCAGCGGCCAGTGCTATCGCTTCGGTGATCCTCGCGGCTTCGCTGCTGCTGCTGTTTGCCATCAACACGCTTCAGAGCCGTTATGGCCGTCGTATCGGAGGTCATTAATGGCGGAAATTACCCAATTCAACCCGCGCGTAAGGCAGCGGGTTAACTGGACTAAATGGGTATTGATCGGCATCGGCGCGCTGCTTTCGCTACTGCTGCTGGTTGTCCCGATGATTTACATTTTCTGGGAAGCGTTGCAGCAGGGCTTTGGTGTTGCATTTACCAACCTGAAAAATGCCGACATGCTGCGCGCGATCTGGCTGACCATCATGATTGCGCTGATCACCGTGCCGGTAAACCTGGTGTTTGGCACGCTGTTGGCCTGGTTGGTCACCCGGTTTAGATTCCCAGGGCGTCAACTGCTTCTGACGCTGTTTGATATTCCGTTCGCCGTTTCCCCGGTGGTCGCAGGGCTGATGTACCTGCTGTTCTGGGGGATCAACGGCCCAGCCGGGAGCTGGCTGGATGCGCACAATATTCAAATCATGTTCGCCTGGCCGGGCATGGTACTGGCCACCGTGTTTGTGACCTGTCCGTTTGTGGTGCGCGAGCTGGTGCCGGTGATGTTAAGCCAGGGCAGCACGGAAGATGAGGCAGCGATTTTGCTTGGGGCTTCTGGCTGGCAAATGTTCCGTCGTGTCACCTTGCCAAATATCCGCTGGGCGATGCTGTACGGCATCGTGCTGACTAACGCGCGCGCCATTGGTGAATTTGGTGCGGTATCGGTGGTCTCAGGCTCGATTCGCGGTGAAACCTATACCCTGCCGTTGCAGGTTGAATTACTTAATCAGGACTATAACGTGGTGGGTGCCTTTACTGCCGCTGCGCTTCTCACCCTGATGGCTATCGTCACACTGATTCTGAAAAGCGTGCTGCAATGGCGTATTGAGCAACAGCAGAAGCGCGCACAGCAGGAGGAAAATAATGAGCATTGAGATCGGTAAAATTAATAAATCCTTCGACCGTACCTCGGTCCTGAAGGACATCTCTCTGGATATTCCTTCTGGTCAGATGGTGGCGCTGCTTGGCCCTTCGGGTTCAGGAAAAACCACGCTGTTGCGCATTATTGCTGGCCTGGAACATCAGAACAGTGGGCATATCCATTTCCACGGGAAAGACGTCAGCCAACTGCATGCGCGCGATCGTCAGGTCGGTTTCGTGTTCCAGCACTATGCGTTGTTCCGCCATATGACGGTGTTCGACAACATCGCCTTTGGTCTGACGGTGCTGCCACGTCGTGAGCGTCCTTCAAAAGCCGAAATTCAGAAGCGCGTCACGCGCCTGCTGGAGATGGTGCAGCTGGCTCATCTGGCAAATCGTTATCCTGCACAGCTTTCCGGCGGACAGCGTCAGCGTGTGGCACTGGCGCGTGCGTTGGCGGTGGAACCGCAAATCCTGCTGTTGGATGAACCTTTTGGTGCACTGGATGCGCAGGTGCGTAAAGAGCTGCGCCGCTGGTTACGCCAGCTGCATGAAGAACTTAAATTTACCAGCGTGTTCGTTACCCACGATCAGGAAGAGGCAATGGAAGTCGCTGATCAGGTCGTGGTCATGAGCCAGGGCAATATTGAACAGATCGGCACGCCGGAAGAGGTGTGGCGTGAACCGGCAACCCGGTTTGTGCTCGAATTCCTCGGCGAAGTGAATCGCTTTAGTGGTTCGGTGCAGGGGTCGCAGTTCCATGTTGGCGCACACCACTGGCCGTTGGGCTACACGCCTGCGCATCAGGGCGAGGTTGATCTGTTCCTGCGTCCGTGGGAAGTGGATGTCGCGCGTCAGAGCAGCCTGGAAACGCCATTGCCGGTTCAGGTGGTTGAAGTCAGCCCGCGTGGTCACTTCTGGCAACTGATTGTGCAGCCAACCGGCTGGCAGGGGGATGAGTTCGCGCTGGTGTATGGCATTGGCGGAGCGGCCCCACTGCGCGGTGAGCGTCTGTTTGTTGGCTTGCAGCAGGCGCGTCTCTACCAGGGACCTACGCCGCTGCGTGCGGTTGCGTTTGCTGAAAGCGCCTGATATTTTTTCAGGACTCCGGGCGGGAATTTTCCCGCCCGCTTTGTTTATGCCGGAAAATCGCTGTGACCACACTGGAAAATACCATTGGCAACACGCCACTCATTAAATTACAGCGCCTCGGGCCAGATAATGGCAGCGAAGTCTGGTTAAAACTGGAAGGCAATAACCCCGCAGGTTCGGTAAAAGATCGCGCCGCCTGGTCCATGATTCACCAGGCTGAATTGCGTGGTGAAATAAAGCCTGGTGACTGCCTGATTGAAGCCACCAGCGGCAACACCGGCATTGCATTAGCGATGATTGCCGCGATGAAAGGCTATCGTATGCGTCTGCTGATGCCCGATAACATGAGTGAGGAACGTCAGGCCGCGATGCGTGCCTACGGTGCTGAACTGATGCTGGTCAGTAGCCAACTGGGGATGGAAGGCGCACGGGATCTGGCGCAACAGATGGCGGCGGCAGGGCAGGGTAAAGTGTTGGACCAATTCAACAATCCTGATAACCCGTTAGGCCATTACCAGACCACCGGTCCGGAAATCTGGCAGCAAACCGGCGGACGTCTCACTCACTTCGTTTCCAGCATGGGCACCACCGGCACCATTACCGGCGTAGGCCGCTACCTGAAAGAGCAGCAAGCTGGCGTACGCATCATCGGTTTACAACCGGCCGAAGGCAGCAGCATTCCTGGCATTCGCCGTTGGGCGCCCGCTTATTTGCCGGGCATCTATCGCCCTGAGCTGGTGGATGAAGTGCTGGATATCGCCCAGCATGACGCCGTAGAAACCATGCGCGCCCTGGCGCGGCGTGAAGGCGTGTTCTGTGGCGTGAGCTCTGGCGGTGCCGTTTCAGGTGCATTGACCCTCGCACAGCGCAATCCAGGCAGTATTGTGGTCGCGATTATCTGCGATCGTGGCGATCGGTATCTCTCAACCGGTGTGTATTAATGAACTTTCTCCTTATCTTTCTCTCTGAGTGTAGCTAACGCTCACTCCACGCTATTTTTTGTTTATAGTTTCCTGAATAAATCTGTAAGGAAGGCGTAAAACCGGCTGCATGTCGCACGCGCTCGGGACAAAATAGCGGCAATTCTAGTTGAGGATAAAGATGAAAATTCTGCTTGTTGATGATGATTTAGAATTAGGCACCATGCTGAGCCAATACCTGATTGCCGAAGGGTTTGATGCCCATCTGGTGCTCAATGGTGCAGCCGGTATTGAAGGTGCTCTGTCTGGTGAATATACCGCGATGATTCTGGATATCATGTTGCCGGACATGAGCGGTACTGATGTGCTGCGCCAGGTTCGCCAGAACAGCCGGATCCCGGTGATCATGTTGACCGCTAAAGGTGACAACATTGACCGCGTCATTGGCCTGGAAATGGGCGCAGATGACTACGTGCCAAAGCCTTGCTATCCGCGTGAACTGGTCGCTCGCCTGCGTGCTGTGCTGCGTCGTTTCGAAGAGCAAGCGCCACTGCCGGATAAAAAAGAGCTGCTGCGTTGGGGCGATTTGACCCTGAACCCGGCGACTCGCATCACCGAATGGCAGGGCAAAACCTTCGACCTGACCGCGTCTGAATTCAACCTGCTTGACCTGCTGATGCGGTCGCCCGATCGCGTGGTCTCTAAAGATGAACTGTCAGAAAAAGGGTTAGGTCGTCCGCGTGAAGCCTATGACCGCAGCGTCGATGTGCATATCAGTAATATTCGTCAGAAACTGGCGGCACTGACAGCAGATAACGTCAACATTGAAACGGTGCGTAGCATCGGCTATCGCATCCGATGAGATACACCTATCGCGGCAGGATGTTCTGGAAAATCCTGATCGGCTTCTGGCTGGTGTTTATTATCATCAGTCAGCTACTGTGGTTGGGTTTTTCCCTCTCCGGGAACCGTCATGAGCCGCCAGAGATTATTGCGGTGCGCCGTATTGTCAGCCTGCAAATGGCTTCTGCGGTTTCAGTGCTGGAACGCGGTGGGCCTGGCTCACTGGACGATATGATGGCGGACTGGGAAGAGAATGATAAACGCTTCTTCTCGGTGATCCAGCATGACAAACCTGCCAACGCGAAGGTGACTGAACCACAGAATTTCGCGCCGCCTTTTGAGGGTAAATTCCCGGACGTGATGGTGCGTTGGGTGCGAGGTGCTGATGGTAAAGAGTACGAACTCCGCTATAACATCAAAGGGATGCGTGAAGACACGGGCATTGGCTTCCAGCCGATGAAAAGCTTCCTGAACATCCCTGAGCCGATGATCATTTTCACCGGACCGTTGGGGCTGTTGTTCAGTTTGCTGCTGGCGTGGAACCTGACGCGTCCGATGCGACAGCTGCGCGAAGGGTTTCGTCGCGTCAGTAGCGGTGATTTGTCGGTGCGCCTCTATCCGTTGATGCGCAAGCGTCATGATGAGATTTCTGATGTAGCGCAGGACTTTGACGCGATGGTCGAGCGTTTAAATACGCTGGTACGTGCGCGTGAAGAGCTGCTGCATGATATCTCACATGAGCTACGTTCCCCGCTGGCGCGCTTGCAACTGGCCACAGGGCTGGCTCGGCAAACCCCATCCAGCGTGGAAGCTTCGCTGGATCGTATTGATGAAGAGGCCCGTCGTCTCGACAAGATGATTGGCGAGCTGCTGACGTTGTCTCGCGCTGAGCATGAGAGTATGCCGGATGAGCAATATTTTGATCTCACTGGTTTATTGCAGGCGGTAGTGACAGACGTGCGGTATGAAGCGCAAATCCCTGGCGTTCACGTCGACTTCAACGTGGATGAATCAGCGGATTACACCGTGCGAGGTAATGCAGAACTGGTACGGCGTGGCGTAGAGAACGTGCTGCGTAATGCGTTACGTTTTTCGCTGCCCGGTCAACATATTCAGGTGCAGCTCCAGGCAGAGCAAAACTGGCTGGCGATCCGTGTGGGCGATCAGGGGCCGGGAGTGGACGAAGATAAACTCTCCAGCATCTTTGATCCGTTTGTCCGGGTTAACTCACCGCTGCAGGGCAAAGGCTATGGTCTTGGCTTAGCCATTGTACGCAAGGTGGTGCTGGCGCATCATGGTGAGGTTCAGGCGAGCAACCGGCCAGAGGGTGGGTTAGAACTCACCATCCGCCTGCCGCGTTGGATGGCGTGATTCTGGCGCTGAGCTGAAGTCGGGATGAAAAAAAAGCACCTGGTAACAGGTGCTTTTTTGTTTAGCGTTTGTGCATTACTTCTTAATGCGAATCACCGGGGTTTCACCCGCAGTGACCTGACCTGACAACTTAACCAGATCCTTGATCTCATCCATATTCGAGATCACTACCGGGGTTAAGGTTGATTTGGCTTTCTCTTCCAGCAATGGCAGATCGAACTCGATCACCACATCGCCTTTTTTCACTTTTTGGCCTTCTTCCGCAATACGTTTGAACCCTTCACCTTTCAGTTCAACCGTATCAATGCCAAAGTGGACAAACAGTTCGATGCCATTGTCTGACTCGATAGAAAACGCGTGGTTAGTTTCAAAAATTTTGCCGATGGTGCCATCAACTGGCGCTACCATTTTATTACCGGTCGGTTTGATCGCGACCCCGTCGCCAACAATTTTTTCAGCAAACACGACATCAGGTACGTCTTCAATATTGACAATTTCGCCTGACAGCGGCGCAACAATCTCAATAGTCCCTGAAGCGCTCTCTGATTTCTCGCCAAAAAGTTTAGAAAACAAACCCATGATCTTCTCCTAAGCAGTAATATTGGGCCAGCGTCTCGCGGTTCAGCAGAGTGTCTTTTCCTTGATAAACTTGTTGACCAAATTCATCAGATCTTCCGCTGTGGGTTGAGCCAGAGCCTGCTCTGCCAATGCCTTAGCATCTTCGAAATTAGTATTACGAATAATTTTCTTGATGCCAGGGATCGAAATAGCACTCATGCTGAATTCATCCAGCCCCATTCCCAGTAACAGTAGTGTAGCACGTTCATCACCTGCCAGCTCACCACACATACCGGTCCATTTGCCTTCGGCGTGTGAAGCATCGATCACTTGCTTGATGAGCGTCAACACTGACGGCGTCATTGGATTATAAAGATGGGAAATCAGATCGTTACCGCGATCGACTGCCAGAGTATATTGCGTCAGGTCGTTTGTTCCAATACTAAAGAAATCAACTTCTTTTGCTAAATGGTGGGCAATCACCGCTGAAGCTGGGGTTTCAACCATGATGCCGACTTCAATCGTCTCATCAAAAGCTTTACCTTCGTCACGTAATTGCTGCTTCAGCAGTTCAACTTCGCCCTTCAAAATGCGCACTTCTTCCACGGAAATAATCATCGGGAACATGATGCGCAGTTTGCCAAACGCGGAGGCACGCAGAATCGCGCGCAGCTGTGCGTGCAGAATGTCTTTGCGATCCATAGCAATACGGATAGCGCGCCAGCCAAGGAAGGGGTTTTCCTCTTTTGGCAGGTTCATGTACGGCAGGTCTTTATCACCGCCGATGTCCATGGTACGTACGATAACGGCATCTGCGCCGACGGCTTCAGCCACGGCTTTATAGGCCTTGAACTGCTCTTCTTCCGTTGGCAGGCTATCACGATCCATAAACAGGAATTCGGTACGGTACAGGCCGACACCTTCAGCGCCGTTGCGCTCAGCACCTGCGACATCGCGCACGGTGCCGATGTTGGCGCACACTTCTACCTGATGTCCGTCCAGCGTAATGGCTGGCAGATCTTTCAGTTTCGCCAACTCATGCTTTTCTGACAAATACTGCGTCTGAATGGCTTTCAGTTCTTCAATTTTGTCGTCAGTCGGATTGATGTAAATGTCGTTGTTCACGCCATCCAGAATCAGATAATCGCCATTCTTAATTGTCGCGGTGACGTTACCGGTGCCGACAATCGCTGGAATTTCCAGAGAACGGGCCATAATGGAGGTGTGAGAGGTGCGACCACCCAAATCGGTGATAAAGCCCAGCACTTTCTGTAAGTTGAGCTGTGCGGTCTCTGAGGGGGTTAAATCGGTCGCGACCAGAATAGACTCTTCCTGGATTGCGCTTAAATCGACAATATGCAAACCAAGGATATTACGCAGCAGGCGTTTACCGATGTCGCGCACGTCTGCGGCACGCTCTTTCAGGTATTCATCATCCAGCTCTTCCAACGCCTTCGCCTGGCCATCGATCACTTCAAACACGGCAGCGTCTGCGGTTTGGTGATTTTTCTTGATCAGGTCAGTGATTTCCTGTTCCAGCTCTTCATCTTCCAGCAACATAATGTGGCCTTCAAAGATGGCAGCTTTCTCTTCACCCAGGGTCTCTTCCGCTTTCGCGCGAATCGCTTCCAGCTGGACTGCCGCTTTACTACGGCCATCAAGGAAGCGCTGAATTTCGCTCTCTACGTCGTCAGCGGTGATTTTTTTGCGGCTGATGACAATTTCATCTTCAATCAACAGAAGCGCTTTGCCGAAGGCGATACCCGGTGATGCTAAAATGCCTGAAATCATAACCTTACCTTTTCTTCTCGATGGCTCATGGACCCAATGCAAAGACAGTGTCGCGGAGCGGTATTCTACAGATGCAATAACGCGGACATGTTGTCCGCGATCAATAGAGTGCTGTGCGATCTCGCTGCGGAGTCGGTTTGCTGCAAGCGGGAGGTGTTATTCCAGTTCCGCCATCAGCTTAACCAGGTGTTCTACAGCCTGCTGCTCATCTTCACCCTCAGCAGAAAGCGTCACCACAGTACCCTGAGTCAGGCCCAGAGTTTGCAGCTTGAACAGGCTCTTGGCGCTGGCAGATTTACCGTTTGAAGTGACAGAGATGTCTGACTGAAAGGCCTTAGCTTCCTTAACAAACTGTGCAGCCGGACGGGTATGCAGGCCATTAGGTGCGGTAATGGTAACTTCTTGCTGGAACATGCTATTTCCCCAACTTTATCAGGTTTGGTGTTATGGATCTAAAGTCTAGCCTGGTGCCTGAACTTTAGCCTCACCAGGGATGCTTACCGGCTCGTACCGAGCCACAATATGCCTGGGAGGTGATGATTTTGCCTGAAGTGCTGACACTTCCACCCGTTAGTATGACGCTATTCAGCGTATCGCCAAATGAGTAAATCGATTCAGCTTGGGTGGGCAGATTAATTTCAGGCTTCGAAATAATTGTCAGGTTAAATACCAGAGCTAGCGGAGAGAGACAATCTGTCGGGTGATAAAATTGGGATCTGCGCCACAAAAAAGCACCCATTTGGGTGCTTTTTGCGAGCCAGAGCTTATTGCTGCAACTCTTTCTCAGTGAAGAGATCGGCAAACAGGGCAGTGCTTAAATAACGCTCGCCAGAAGAGGGCAGGATGACCACAATGTTCTTATTGGCGAAGGCTTCATCTTCCTGCAACTTCAGCGCGGCGGCAACCGCAGCACCGGAAGAGATCCCCGCAAGAATACCTTCTTCTTCCATTAACTGGCGTGCGGTATTGATGGCGTCATCGTTACTGATGGCCACTACGCGGTCGACCAGTTTCAGGTCCAGGTTGCCAGGAATAAAGCCCGCACCGATACCCTGAATCTTGTGTGGGCCCGGTTTGATCTCTTCACCCGCCAACGCCTGAGCGATCACCGGGGAATCAGTCGGCTCGACGGCAACGGTGATCAGATCTTTTTTACCTTTGGTGTTTTTGATGTAACGGCTAACACCGGTCAGCGTGCCGCCAGTACCCACACCCGCGATAAACACATCCACTTCACCGTCGGTATCTTCCCAGATCTCTGGGCCAGTGGTTTTTTCGTGGATTTCTGGGTTGGCTGGGTTGCTGAACTGCTGCAGTAAGACAAACTTCTCTGGGTTCTCAGCCACAATCTCTTCGGCTTTGGCAATCGCACCCTTCATGCCTTTTGCGCCTTCAGTCAGTACCAGGTTGGCACCCAGCGCTTTCAGCAGTTTGCGGCGTTCAACTGACATGGTATCCGGCATGGTCAGCGTCAGTTTATAGCCGCGAGCCGCTGCCACGTAGGCCAGAGCAATACCGGTGTTACCGCTGGTTGGTTCAACCAGTTCAACGCCGGGCTTGAGGATGCCGCGCTTCTCTGCGTCCCAAATCATATTGGCACCGATACGGCATTTTACGCTGAAGCTGGGGTTACGGGATTCAACCTTTGCCAGAATACGGCCATTGCCGATGCGGTTCAGTCGAACCAGTGGCGTATGACCAATCGTCAAAGAGTTGTCTTCATAAATCTTACTCATAGCCCGTCCTTAACTGTATGAAATATGGGAAACCCCCAGAGCATACCTTTTTCCCTTCACGGCGGAAGGAAAGAAAAGGCATATCTATATGTCACCTGGCAATAACCCCTGATCAAAATTGCATAAGGCTGATGCACCTTAGCGCGCAAGGCGCGAACGGTATTGATCAACCCACATCGCGGTCGCACCGCAAACCGCCACCGGCATAATCACCAAATTCACCACGGGGATCATGGTAAACAAACTGACCAGGGCACCAAATTGCATATGGGTGACTTTGTGCTGACGCAGCGCGCTGCGCATCTGCGGGAAACTGATTTTATGGTTATCGAACGGATAGTCGCAGTACTGGATTGCCAGCATCCATGCGCTAAATAAAAACCACAGTACCGGAGCGACCGTTTGGCCAAATCCGGGGATCAGGTAGAGCAGCAGCAGGCCCAGCGCACGTGGCAAATAATAGCCCAGCTTTTGCAGCTCACGCTTCATGATTCTGGGGATGTCTTTGAACATCGCAATCCAGCCGTTATCGACCAGCGGGTGTCCGGTCAATTGGCCTTCCAGCTGTTCTGCCAGCAGGCCGCAAAACGGGGCTGCAATCCAGTTGGCGATGGTGGAGAAGAAGTAGCTGAATACCAACAGAATAGAGATAACGGAGAGCGGCCAGAGCAGATAGCTCAGCCATTGAAGCCAGTCAGGAATACGGGCCATTAAATCCGGAATCCACTGACTCAGACGATGGAACAGCCAGTAAAACGCACCGCCCAGCAGCACAATATTGACCAGCAGCGGTACGATCACATAGCGCCGAATGCCAGGCAGGCCGACCAGCTTCCACCCCTGGCGAAAGTAGTGGATACCATTGGGGGGTGTATCAGAATAATCTGTGGTCATGACGGGGGAAGATCTCCTTAAAGTGTCGCCGCGCGACTATCATACCCTGGCTATTTTCAGTATTCCGCCCTTGCGTGGACAAAAAAGCAGCAAAAAAACACCTACGGACACGCTTATTTGTCAGAAAATACTGCGCGCACTTGCACTTGTGTAGCAGGGCAAATACAGTTAGAGGATAAAGTTTGCCGTTGTGGCAAGGTATTGGATCAACAGAGAATACAATGATGCAGGATTTGCGTCTGATCTTAATCGTTGTTGGCGCGGTTGCCATTATAGCGCTACTGCTTCACGGGCTGTGGACCAGCCGTAAAGAGCGCTCCAGTGTGTTCCGTGACCGACCACATAAGCGTATGAAATCGCGTGATAACACCGAAGATGAAACCCTGAGTGACGAGGGCGAAGAGAGCATTGGCGAGATCCGTGCACACTCATCGCGTGAAGTTCATCAGGAGCCTCGCTTCGATGCCTATCAGGAAGCGCCACGCCAGCCTGCAGCACCGCCTGCCGCTGAACCGCCGCGTCAACCCGTGCAGCGTCCTGTCGCCTCCCCAGAATTTAATCATGCCGATCGCGATCCCCTGTTGGATACGCCGGCACAGCCGCGTCCGCAGCAGCCTGCTCCTCAGCCGGTGCGCGTTCAGCCGGTCCCTCAGCCTGAAATTGTACCGCCAGCGGCACCTGTCGCGCCGGTTCAGGCCGATCCCCTGTTTGACGTAGCGCCTGTGGAAGCAGCTCAACCAGAGCCTGTTTATCAGGCAGAACCGCAACCTGTTGCGCCAGTTGAAGCGCCTGAGCCAGTGGCCGTTGAGCCAGAAGTGCGTCAGGCTGCGAAACCTAAAGAGACGGTATTGGTCCTGCATGTGGGTGCTCACGCAGGCGGAGCCTTAAATGGCGAAGCCCTGTTGCAGGGTATTTTGCAGGCGGGCTTCCAGTTTGGCGAAATGAACATTTTCCACCGCCACCTCAGCCCAGCGGGCAGTGGTCCGGTGCTGTTCAGCCTCGCGAACATGGTGAAGCCGGGTTCATTTAACCCAGACACCATGGGCGACTTCACCACGCCAGGTATCTCCATCTTTATGATGGTGCCTTCTTACGGTGATGCGAACCAAAACTTCAAGTTAATGCTGCAATCTGCTCAGCGTATTGCCGATGATGTCGGCGGCGTGGTGCTGGATGATGAACGCCGCATGATGACACCGCAGAAGCTCGAAACCTATAAAACGCGCATTCGCGAAGTGATCGAAGCCCGGGGTTAACGGCTCCGGCAGTAAATATCTCTTATAAACCCCCGCATGTCGGGGGTTTTTTATCTGATGGGGCTTTATGAAAACCGTCCAGGAACAGCTAACGGCGCTGCAGACTTCGCTGCGTCATCACGAATACCTCTACCACGTTATGGACGCCCCGGAGATCCCGGATGCGGAATATGACCGTCTGATGCGCGAACTGCGCGAGCTGGAAGCGCAACATCCGGAACTGGTAACGCCTGATTCTCCTACCCAGCGCGTAGGGGCTGCACCCTTAGCGGTCTTTGAGACCGTCCGTCATGAAGTGCCGATGCTTTCGCTGGATAACGCCTTTGATGAAGAGAGCTTCCTTGCGTTCAACAAACGTGTGCGCGATAGGCTAAAGCAGACTGACGCAGTGACCTATTGTTGTGAACTGAAACTTGACGGCCTGGCCGTGAGTTTACTGTATGAGAATGGGTTGCTGGTGCAGGCCGCTACGCGCGGGGATGGCACAACAGGCGAGAATATTACCCATAATGTTCGCACCATTGGCGCTATCCCCCTGCGTCTGACCGGGGACAATATTCCGGCCCGCCTGGAAGTGCGCGGTGAAGTGTTTATGACCCAGCGCGGTTTTGAAAAACTGAATGACGAAGCGCGCAAAAGCGATGGCAAACTGTTTGCTAACCCGCGTAACGCGGCGGCTGGCTCACTGCGTCAACTCGATCCGCGTATCACCGCTAAGCGTCCGTTGACCTTCTTCTGTTATGGCTTTGGTGTGCTGGAAGGTGGCGAACTGCCGGATACACACTATGCGCGGTTACAGCAATTTAAAGCCTGGGGTTTGCCGGTCAGCGATCGCACCCGACTGGCGAACAACGCCGAAGAAGTGATGGCGTTTTATCGCGATATTGAACAGCAGCGACCCACGCTGGGGTTTGATATTGATGGTGTGGTGATCAAAGTTAACGATCAGGCATTGCAGGAACAGCTTGGTTTTGTTGCGCGTGCACCTCGCTGGGCAGTGGCGTTTAAGTTCCCGGCTCAGGAACAGATGACGGTGGTGCGTGACGTGGAGTTCCAGGTTGGCCGAACCGGAGCGATTACGCCGGTAGCGCGTCTGGAGCCGGTGCAGGTGGCAGGCGTGATGGTGAGTAATGCGACGCTGCATAATGCCGATGAAATTGAACGTCTTGGCCTGCGTATTGGCGACAAAGTGGTGATCCGCCGCGCGGGCGATGTGATTCCGCAGGTGGTTAACGTCGTAACGTCTGAAAGGCCGGAAGAGACGCGTGAAATCCTCTTCCCTGAGCACTGTCCGGTCTGTGGTTCAGACGTGGAGCGAGTGGAAGGCGAAGCGGTAGCACGCTGTACTGGCGGCCTGATTTGCGGGGCGCAGCGTAAAGAGGCGCTCAAGCATTTCGTTGCCCGACGTGCGCTGGACGTGGACGGCATGGGCGATAAAATTATCGATCAGCTGGTGGAGAAAGAGTACGTACACACGCCAGCGGATCTGTTCCGTTTGACCGCCGGGAAACTCACCGGGCTGGATCGCATGGGACCGAAATCAGCGCAGAATATTGTCAATGCGCTGGAAGTGGCCAAATCAACCACGCTGGCCCGATTCCTCTATGCTTTGGGCATCCGCGAAGTGGGTGAGGCGACGGCGGCAAATCTGGCCAGCCACTTTGGTGACTTACAAAAAGTGATGGATGCGGATCTGGACGCGCTGATTGCGGTGCAGGATGTCGGCACCGTGGTTGCCAGCCATGTGCGCAATTTTATGGAAGAGCAGAGTAACCGCGATGTCATTCGCCAGTTGACCGAAGAGATTGGCGTACACTGGCCGCAGCCAACGGTCATCGTGGCCGCTGAGATAGACAGCCCGTTTGCCGGTAAAACGGTGGTCTTAACCGGTTCGCTGTCGCAGATGAACCGTGATGATGCGAAAGCGCAGTTAACTGCCCTGGGCGCTAAAGTCAGTGGCAGCGTATCGAAAAAAACCGATTTGCTGATTGCAGGTGAAGCCGCCGGTTCTAAACTGGCGAAAGCCCAGGAGTTGGGTATCGAGATTATTGATGAAGCTGAAATGATTCGTCTGTTAGGAGCCTGAGGTGGAGAAACAGCATCTGGTTGAAATCGCCAATACGGCGATGCCGTTTGGTAAATACAAAGGTCGGATGCTGATCGATCTGCCGGAACCCTATCTGCTGTGGTTCGCACGCGGGGGAGAGTTTCCCGCAGGGCATTTAGGGGAGTTGCTCCAGTTGACGCTGGCCATCAAAATTGAAGGACTTGAGGGGCTGGTAAAGCCCCTCAAGCGACAGCCTTAATTACTTCTGTGATTCCATCACACGCGGCGCGGCTTCTTTCTGCGCCTGTTTTTCACCGGCAGCTTTATAGCGCCCGGCAATGTAAGAGCAGACCATCAGCTGAACCTGGTGGAAGATCATCAGCGGCAGCAAGATAATCCCGATGGTGCTGGCAGGGAACAGGATATTCGCCATTGGCACCCCGTTCGCCAGGCTCTTTTTCGAGCCACAGAACAGCACGACGATCTCATCGGCGCGTTTAAAGCCAAACACGCGCGATGCAACGATGTTGATCAGCAGCGCGACAGCCAGAATGATCAGGCACCCGAGTAAGATCCAGCCAAACGTCGCCAGCCCCACTTTATGCCAGATGCCGTTAACCACCGCCTCACTAAACGCCGAGTAGACCACCAGCAGAATCGACGCCTGGTCAGTTTTACCAATCAGGCTACGGTGTTTCTCTACCCATGCGCCAATCCAGCGGCGTGAGATATGACCAATCACGAACGGCACCAGCAGTTGCAGCATGATTTTGCCAATCTGCTCAAGGCCGTTACCCGGCATTTCGCTGTGTACATTCATGACCAGGTTCACCAGCATTGGCGAAATAAATACACCCAGCAGGCTTGAGGCGGAGGCTGCACACACGGCGGCTGCGACGTTACCGCCTGCCAGCGAAGTAAAGGCAATGGATGACTGTACCGTGCCTGGCAAGATACACAGGTAAATAAAGCCGGTGTAGAGGTCTGGGCTAATATTCAGCGGATGCCACCAGACAAACAGCAGACCCAGAATCGGGAAGAGAATAAAGGTGCTGGTCATGATCCACAGGTGCAGTCTCCAGTGGCTACTACCCGCAATGATTTTTTCCCGCGAGAGTTTAGCGCCATGCATAAAGAACAGCAGGGCAATCGCCGCGGTGGTGAGGTATTGGAAGAAATCGACAAAGCCGCCTTTAGCAGGGATAAAGGTAGCAAGCAGTAAGGTGATGATGAGTTTAACCATCATCGGATCAATTCTAAGGAAGCCCATTGTTACAATCCGGTTAACTTTATGACGGTGCTGATTGTGCAGGAGCTGGCTTTAGAAATAAAATTGATTTATTGCATCAATCTATGAGTATTTTCGATGAATTACACGTTACGTCAGATACGCACGTTTATTGCGGTGGCGCGCTACGGTGGTTTTAGCCAGGCGGGGCAGGCGATTGGTCTGAGCCAGTCGGCGGTGAGCCACAGTATTAAAGAGCTGGAGGCGGAGATTGGCGTACGGCTGCTGGACCGCACGACGCGTGAGGTGATGTTAACCGAAGCCGGTCAACAACTGGCGTCACGGATGGAAAGGCTGTTAGAGGAGATGCAAACCGCACTGCTGGATATTCGCAGCTACGGAGAGCAGCGCAGCGGCACTGTGCGGGTAGCGGCGAGCCAGACCATTTCTGCGCATTTAATGCCGCAGTGTCTGGCGGCCAGTCAGGTACGGTTTCCCGATATCCGGGTTATTTTGCACGACCGCGTACAGCAGTGGGTGTTGCAAAGCGTACGCAATGCCGAAGTGGATTTCGGCATTGTGATTGGGCCACTCGCCGACGCTGATTTTGACTCCGCGCCCATTCTTGACGATCCCTTTTTACTGCTGTGTCGTGAGGATGACGAATTAGCCAGCGTCAAAGAGGCGCGTTGGTCGATGTTGAATGGCCGCACCATGGTGTTGCAGGATTATGCTTCAGGCAGCCGTATTTTGGTGGATGCAGCCATGCAGCAACAGCAGGTGATGGTGGATGTGGTACAGGAGATTGGGCATCCTGCTACCTTACCGCCGATGGTGGAAGCGGGGATTGGCGTCAGTATTTTACCTGCGCTAGCGCTGCCATTGCCGGCGGGTAATGCGCTGTGCGTCCGGCGCATTTATCCTGAGGTCATGCGATCTCTGGTGTTAATTAAGCGCAAGAACCGTTCGCTGACGCCAGCCGCGGAAGCCATCTGGCAGGAAGTCCGCCTGCAGGCACAGTTGCTGACCGAGCAGCGTCTGCGCGCTCCGGCTTTTTAATCTTCACGGTATTAAAGAAAAACAGCCCCACTGAATCAGTGGGGCTCAGATTCAGACGTAAACGTTGATCTGGTTGGTGGCGGTTGGGCGATTGACGCCATCCGCCTTGATTTCACTGGTTTGTTGGCTGGTTGGCGTTGTCGGCTGGGCCTTCTGCTCCTGCTGTTGTTCCAGTTGTGCAATCTGCGCTTCGATCATTTCGATTTGCGACTGCAACATCTCCTGCTCTTCCGCTTTCTGCTCATCGGTGAGGCTGTCATCGTTTGCCAGGTCGTTTAACTGCTTAGTAACCGACTGTACCTGTTTATTCAGGCTGGCAATTTGTGAACTCACATCACCGCCGCCACTGCTGCTACTGCTACTCATCGTACTGCTAACGGACCCAGAAATAGTGGTCATGGTTTTCTCCTTGTAAAAGCTCACAAGGGTTATCGGTGAGTTTCCCAGCGGGCTTGAGGTCATGGAGTGTTAAGATTTGGAAAAGTCAGGCGGCTGGCGGAAAAGTTGCAACAGGTAGAGCGTTACGTAAACCGCAGAAACGAAAAAAGCGCCTAAAGGCGCTTTTCTCTGAATTGGTGGGTCGTGCAGGATTCGAACCTGCGACCAATTGATTAAAAGTCAACTGCTCTACCGACTGAGCTAACGACCCGAAGTGGTGGGTGATGACGGACTCGAACCGCCGACCCCCTCCGTGTAAAGGAGAAGCTCTACCAACTGAGCTAATCACCCACTTCGGTACTTCTTTAACAAGAGTGTCATTCGACTAAGATATGGTGGGTGATGACGGACTCGAACCGCCGACCCCCTCCGTGTAAAGGAGAAGCTCTACCAACTGAGCTAATCACCCATACTTATATCTCTTGTTCCACTGCGGCTCATCTCTTAAAAGATGGTGGGTGATGACGGACTCGAACCGCCGACCCCCTCCGTGTAAAGGAGAAGCTCTACCAACTGAGCTAATCACCCCCGCTGTGTGGAGTCGCATTATAGGGATAGTTCGAAGTGAGTCAACGCTTTTTAAAACATAATTTTTCGTTCGCTCTAATTTTAGTCATCTTGCGGGCCTTTTAGGCAAAATGCCTGTTTTCATAGCATAAAAGCTCGCAATAACTGGCGCTAGCGCCTGTAGCAATGATTGAGGAATCACTAACAGATGCTAGAATGAGCCCACTATTTTCGCGACTTAACCCGTTTATTGTCATCCAGACAACAAACCCGCGCATTAAAGGCACTGCTGAATGAAAATCAAAACTCGCTTCGCGCCAAGCCCGACTGGCTATCTCCACGTTGGTGGTGCACGTACTGCACTTTACTCCTGGCTTTATGCGCGTCACCTGAAAGGTGAATTTGTCCTGCGTATTGAAGACACCGACCTGGAACGTTCCACCCCAGAAGCTATTGAAGCGATCATGGATGGCATGAACTGGCTCAACCTGCAGTGGGATGAAGGCCCGTACTATCAGACGAAGCGCTTTGACCGTTACAACGCGGTGATTGATGAAATGCTGGAAGCGGGCACCGCCTATAAATGCTACTGCTCCAAAGAGCGTCTGGAAAAGCTGCGCGAAACGCAGATGGAAAATGGCGAAAAGCCACGCTATGACGGCCACTGCCGTGACAGCCATGAACACCATGCCGCCGATGAACCGCACGTGGTGCGTTTCCGCAATCCGCTGGACGGATCGGTGATCTTTGACGATCAGATCCGTGGCCCGATCGAATTCAGCAACCTCGAACTGGATGATCTGATCATCCGTCGTACCGACGGCTCCCCAACGTATAACTTCTGCGTAGTGGTGGATGACTGGGATATGGGGATCACCCATGTTATCCGTGGCGAAGATCACATCAACAACACCCCGCGTCAGATCAACATCCTGAAGGCGATCGGTGCGGAAGTGCCAACGTATGCGCACGTCTCGATGATCCTCGGCGATGACAGCAAAAAGCTCTCCAAGCGCCACGGTGCGGTAGGCGTAATGCAGTACCGTGATGATGGCTATTTGCCGGAAGCCCTGCTGAACTATCTGGTCCGTCTGGGCTGGTCACACGGCGATCAGGAAATCTTCAGCGTGCAGGAAATGGAAGAGCTGTTTACCCTGGAAGCGGTCAGCAAATCGGCCAGCGCATTCAACACCGAAAAACTGCAGTGGCTGAATCACCACTACATCAATTCGATGGCACCGGAATATGTTGCGACGCACCTGCAGTGGCACATTGAACAGCAGAAAATCGATACCCGTACCGGTCCTGAGCTGGCAAAACTGGTTACGCTGCTGGGCGAACGTTGCAAAACGCTGAAAGAGATGGCAGAAACCTGCCGCTACTTCTACGAAGATTTCGCTGAGTTTGATGCGGATGCGGCGAAAAAACACCTGCGTCCTGTGGCACGTCAGCCGCTGGAAGTGGTACGTGACAAACTGGCCGCTATCAGCGACTGGACCGCAGAAAATGTGCACCACGCGATTCAGGCGACAGCGGATGAGCTGGAAGTGGGCATGGGCAAAGTTGGGATGCCACTGCGCGTTGCCGTTACCGGTGCTGGACAATCCCCGGCGCTGGACGTGACAGTAGAAGCCATCGGCCGCAGCCGTAGCGTCGCGCGTATTGAACAAGCATTAGCGTGGATTAGCGCACGCGAAGCACAGGCATAAAAAACAGGGCCGGAAGCTTCTGCTTCCGGCTCATTTATTCTTCGCTGATACCTAACCGCACTAACAATCCTTGAATCCCCTCACGAAGCAGTAACGCAGTTAGCTGATCTTGCTCAGGAATTGTCATTTGCTGCACAGAACTTAATAATAACGCAGGTAACGAGTTCTGTTGGGCATTGTAAGTCGCACTCGGTTCATTAAGATTTCGCGTTGACTGGATAAAACCCCTGACACGCTCATCAATGTGGATCAGACGCGCCTTACCACCTTGAACACCGGGTTTCGGCGTAGTGGTCCAGTTTTCCCGCTTAATCCACTTGTTCACCGTTTGCCGACTGTAGCCCGTTTCTTGCGCGAGCTCTTCCGGGGTTAGCCATTCCTTATTCACGATGATTTCCCTGTTAAATACATTAGTTCTACATATTACAACAAAACGTAACTTGTAGAAGTAATCAGTGAATAAAATGCCCTCAGATATTGATCGAGGGCAAAGAATGGGAATTATGCCTGATCCTGTGTCAGGCCAGATGAACGGAAGGCCATGTGGTAGGCGAGGCCAACAAACACCGCGCCACCCACGGTATTACCGAGGAAAACAGCAATAAAATTAGGCAGATACTCAGCCCATGACATCTGGCCGGCAAAAATCGCGGCAGGAATAATGAACATATTGGCAACCACGTGTTGAAAACCAATCGCCACGAAGGCCATTACCGGGAACCAGATGCCCAGCACTTTCCCCACCATATCTTTGCTGGCGATTGCCAGCCAGACGCCGAGACACACCAGCCAGTTACAGCCGATGCCGGAGATGAAGGCATGGAAAAAGTCGGCTCCCGCTTTCGCATGGGCGACTGCCAGGGTCTTTTTCAGGTAATCGCCTTCTGTCATGCCCAGCATATGACCAAAGAACCAGGCTATCGCCAGGCTGCCGACAAAGTTTGCCAGGGTGACCCAAAACCAGTTACGTAACAGGCTAACGGCGCTGATACGACGGGCAAACCAGGCAAGGGGTAACAGCATCATATTGCCGGTCAGCAATTCACCTCCGGCCAGCGTGGTCAGTATCAGGCCAATGGGAAACACCGCCGCGCCCAGCAGGCCACTGAATGAACCCCATTCAGCAGGCAGTTGGTTAATAACGTGGAGATCCAGTAAAAAGCCTGTAGCGATGAAGGCTCCGGCCATAAAACCAAGGATCAATAAAGTAGAAACGGGCAGGCGACTCTTAGCAACGCCGGACTCTACGGCTATCTGCGCAATCGTTTGCGGGGTATGTAGCGACATAATCTCTCAACATCTTTTTTAGTAGTGGTAAACGCGGGTGGAATACACCCAGGGGAGGAAAAATCTTAAGCGCGACGATTTTACCTGGCTTTCCCTGTTACGCAATCGTCTTACTGGATGCCGTAGTGTTAGCGGGTGTTAACTGACTGAACGGGGAGGGTAAATTCAGGGGGGAGGGGTGAAAATAAATCTGTTCTTGCCGTCTTTTTCAGCGATCAAACCATTTATGACAATTTGCCGTTGACACTCTGAAAGGGGTTTCATATTATGCCGTCCGTCGAGGCAACTCGACAGTTTTTCAGGTTCGGGGGTATAGCTCAGCTGGGAGAGCGCTTGCATGGCATGCAAGAGGTCAGCGGTTCGATCCCGCTTATCTCCACCAAACTTTCTTCCCAAAAGTTTGACCTGAAAACATTCCAGATGTGGGGGTATAGCTCAGCTGGGAGAGCGCTTGCATGGCATGCAAGAGGTCAGCGGTTCGATCCCGCTTATCTCCACCAAATCACATTTCTACGCTTGTTATCATCCAGTGGTTTTGCTTACTGGATTTTTTTGCATCTTAAAATCTTACCTTTCTGTTGCACACTGCACAGCCCGTCACGCGCGCTGCACAGTGCGCCAAGGCTTAAAGCCAAAACTGCGCTTTAATCTTCTCGCCATCGCTGAAACGGCTCAACCTGAATGGATGTGCATCAACAGATGGCGTACGGTTTAACACCAAATCAGCCATAAGTTGACCCGCACCAGGCCCGATGCCGAAGCCGTGACCGGAAAAACCGGTGGCAACAAACAGCCCTGGCAGGCTCTCTACGGCAGAAATGACGGGAATGGCATCCGGCATGCTGTCGATCAAGCCGCCCCAGCTCTGGGCAATAGGGAGTGGTGTTAGCGCAGGCAGCAGTTTGCTGACGCGTTCGCGGATTTGCGGAATGATGTCAGATTCAACCTGCGGGTCCAGCACCCTGATGGCCTCATAAATGGAGTGTTTGTCGGCTTGTCCGGGTTTCCAGTGTAGAGCCTCCTCGAAAAGGCGAGCGCCAACGCGCAGTCTGATTGCCTTACGTTCATGCCAGAAGGCCGGCATAAACTGAGCACTGAACTTTAGCGCATCCAGCGTAATATCCGCCGTGCTGATGGCAGAACTGGCGACCGTCAATCCTCCATCCAGCCGTTTACGCATCGCCACACTGCCAAAACTGACGCACGGGCCAGGATCAAAATCCACCGGGTGGGTACGCACCACGCTGGATAACACTTTCAGCTGTGGCAGCGTGATGCCCAGCCCCTGCAACAGGATGCGAGACCAGGCACCGCCAGCCACCACCACCTGCTGGCAGCGGATGGCACCGTGTTCGGTTACCACCTCACTCACCTGACCGGCAGCCCGTTCAATGGTGCGTACTGCACAATGCTGTTGCAGGTTCAGGCCGAGTTCCATCGCCGCCTGCACCATGGCCGGGACGGCTTTTTGTGGCTCTGCCCGGCCATCCAGCGGGGTCAACATGCCGCCAAACGCCTCTCCCTGCAACTGCGGTAGCTGCTGACGTACCTGCTCGGGGGAGAGCAGATCGCTGTGGATACCATACTGTTGAGCCTCACGTACCCAGCTTTGATGCCGTTGGTGCTGTTCGGTATTACGTGCCGCATACAATATCCCGCAGCGACGGAAGCCGGTTTCGCGCTGCACCCGTTCATTCATGCCTTCCCACAATTGCATGCTGAGATTGATCAGCGGCAGCTCACGCAGATCGCGTCCGGTGCGGCGACACCAGCCCCAGTTGCGGCTTGACTGTTCCGCCGCGACCGTCCCTTTCTCCAACAGCACGGTACGGATCCCCTGTTGCACCAGTGACAGTGCTGTTGCCACGCCGATAATCCCGCCACCAATGACGACGACCTCTGCCGAAGTTGGAAACGTTGGCGAGGAGGGTACAACATCAACGCTGGGTCCCATTATGGTTTTCCTTGTCTCAGTAATTATCTTCTACGGTCCAGTTCACCGGGATTTCCGCGATGCTGGCGTTGTTTGGCAACTCCAGTACCGTGCGGATCAGATGTGCGAGATCTTCTGGTTGGGTCATTTTTTCTGCTGGCACTTCAGTCAGCGCCGTGCCCATATCGGTGGCGACAAAACCAGGGCAAATTGCGGTGCAGCGGATGCCGCTGTTATCGCCGATCTTGCGCAGGCTATGGGCTAATGCCAGCGCGGCATATTTACTCATGGCATACAGGGTCGAGTGTTCACCTTTGACGCGCTTACCCGAAAGGGAGGACATCATCACGATACGACCACTGCCGCTGGCTTGCAGATGCGGCCATGCCAGACGGCTCATGCGCATCGGCGACTTGACGTTGACGTTGAAGGTGCGGTCAAACTCTGCGTCGCTGGCTTCCAGTACCGACACCGGCAACATGATGCCTGCGTTGTGGATTAACGCGTCAATACGACCAAATTTTGCCAACGTAGCGTCAATCCATGCCTGTTCGGTGCTGGCATCCAGTGCATCAAAATGGCTCACCAACTGATTGTCGCCATCACTGATTTCCACCTCGGAAGGGGTACGACAGCCCAGGCTTACCGCCCAGCCATGTGCCAGTAAATTTGCTGCAATCGCTGCGCCAATTCCTCGACTTGCACCACTGAGCAAGGCAACTTTACGTGTACTTTTGGTCATGTGTTCACCTGCTCCTGTCCTGAGAAAATCTCGCTACAACGACGCTCTGAGCCGTGTATCGAGAGGGCTGATCAACGGCGCAATCGCCGCGACCTCTTGCTGTAGTAGCGTGACATAACGTTGTTGCACCTCTGCATTGAGGCGCGGGGAAAGAAAAGTCATCCCCAGTGAACCTACCACGCCCGCACCGGCAACGTGAATCGGTACGGCAATTCCTGCGATACCCGGGATTAGCTCACCCAATACACTTTAAAACACCTGCGGAATCATTCTGACAGAGGAAATAACAAAGCGCGAGACAGCCAATAGCCACGTCAGGCGAGCAATAAAAAAGCGGCATGAGCCGCTTTTTTTATTTGCCAGATCGGGTCTGCGTATCAGCAGAAATCACTATGCGGTGTGGCCGCTATACAGAGCCATGACGATTTTCGGCAGGATAAACATGGTAATGACATAGCTCACAAACCACATCCAGAACCAGAGTAATCCAACGCCGTTATGACGTTGACGTTTGAAAAGGTAGACCGGGAACAGGAAGAACCAGCCCCAGTGCGGCACATAAGCGTTAACAGAACGCAGGTATTTGCGATCGCTAACAAACAACGCTACCGCGAACCCGCATGAAATGATCGCACTAAAAAGCAGTGTGGTGGACAGCCCAATGAGGAAAGATACGGGGTTGAGCCCAATGCTTAAGAAGATCAGTATACGAGTGTTAATCACATTACGATTGCCATAGGGCTCAGCGGGTTGCTGGGTTGAAATTGCGTCTGACATACATGTTCCCTCATGAAAGTAGGTGAGTTGCGTCGAAAAAAACGTACAGAGCGACTGGCCCTGATTCTTACTGCCAGTGGCGTTAAAACAGGAGATGGACGCTAGCCTGTGCACGGTTACAGACAGTTTTAGCGCAGAGTCAATACGGGGTACTGGCTCAGGGAAAGTAGGTTTGATGACGGAACAAGAAGTTCGTCTCAGGCGACTAAAGCTACAGAACGGGTCTGGGATGTGAATCGGTAAACATCACTGTTAGCGGTAGAGCCGAAACCTGCCACCGGGAAACTCCTGTTATCCATTGGCGGCCATATGCTAACAAAATGTTTGTTGGATTGGCCAGGGCTTCAAACCGGACAACTGCACTTGTCCGTGGCTTCATCTATCAAGAGAAGACGAGGTTTTCTGTATCATTAAAAAAACGCAGCCCGATCCTATCCTGGCTGCGCGTTGGGAATCGCTTAGGTCACACCGTCGCGGCTTCCGCTTCTACCTGCAAGACATTGAAGCCGTGTGTGCCATCGCGGTCGAGTTGCGCCACTAAGCCAAATTCCCAGTCGAGATAGGCCTGCATCACTTCTGGCGAAATATCGGTCCCCTCATAAGGACGGCGATAGCGGTCGATAGCCGGAGATAACAACCGGCTGTCACCGCTCTCGGTCGGCAGTGCGGCTTCGCGCCAGGCGATATTCCCGCCCTGCAACAGGAACACCGGTTTGCCACTCAGGGCCGCGACCTGCTCTACGGCGTAACCGGCAAGCAAGCTACTGCCGCAAGTCAGGACGTAACGATCGGCCACCGGGAGCAGGGCCTGACCTTGCTGCTGCAAGGTTGAACGTAACAGCCAGGCCGCGCCAGGAATGTGACTCTTCAGGTGATTGGCATGGGTGGTGAAATCCAGTACCTGGGTATTGCCTGCTTGCAGCCATTCGGCCAACTGCTGTGGCGTCACCGGTTGGCTGGCCTGTTGCGCAGGGACTTGCGGTTTCCAGGGGCCGGAGGCGGTGAAATCAGCGGTACTGACAGACGTCAGCACGGCGACTTCCCAGCCGAGCTGTGCCAGCCATGAAGCGGCCATGTTGGCGCGAACGCCATCATCATCAACCAGTACGATACGCGCTCCGCGCACGCTGGCGTAGTGATCGGTTTCCTGAATTAACTGCCCACCGGGAACGTGACGACTGCCCGGCAAATGGCCTGCCGTGTACTCATCCGCTTCGCGCACATCAAACAGGTATGTGGTGCGATTGGCCTCTTGCTGCCATGCATGCAGTTGCGCCAGCGTAGCCTGCAACACGCCCGCTTGACGTGCCACATGGGCGGCGGCGTTAGCGGCCTGGCGCTGCGCGGTTTCACTGGTAGCAACGTATCGACGCGCCTGGCCGTGCTCGAGCTGTTGTCCTGCCAGTGTCCAGCCAATCGTACCGTTGCGCAGGGCATACACCGGATTGCGTACCCCCGCATTCACCAGTGACTGCGTGCCAATAATGCTGCGGGTGCGTCCGGCGCAGTTAACGATGACGGTGGTCTCCGGTGACGGGGCAATATCCCGCACGCGCAGTACCAACTCACCGCCTGGAACGCTGAGGCTGCCGGGAATATTCATGGTCTGGTATTCGTCAAAACGGCGCGCATCAAGCACCACAACGTCGGCTTTGGCCTGCAACAAGGCCTGAACCTCTTCAGCAGGCAGGGAAGGGGTGTGATTATGATGTTCAACCAGCTCACCAAAGGCTTTGCTCGGTGAATTCACATCAATAAACAGTTCACCACCGGCAGCTTGCCAGCCTGCTAAATCATCCTGCAACAGCGTGATGTTGCTATAACCCAACGCCGCTACGCGTGAGGCAGCGGCAGCGGCCAGACCCTCGCCGTTGTCGTACAGCGTAATCGCGGTATCAAGGCGTGGGATCCGGTCCAGCCACTCCAGCTCCAGCTTGGAGAGTGGAATATTGACGGCAAACAGCGGATGCCCCTGGGCATAGAGCGCTTCATCACGCACATCGACCAGGGCGATCTCCTGACGTTGTTGCAGTGCATGAATGATGTCTGCGGCGCTACGCGGTGAAAAGTGTTGTTCAGCCATGTGAAAGATCCCAGATGTTAGGAAGAGTGCGGTTGCTGTAACCGGAGATAAAGGTTTTTTCACTGCCGTCAGGACGGTAGACGGCGCATTGCACGGCACCAATATTGGCCCCGTAAACGTGAATACTGATGGAAACCCGATCGGAGAAAGCGTTGCTGACGCGATGAATATCCCCCACTTGCGGTGATACTGCCTCAATCTGACCGGGTTCAAGCCGTACCGGAAGCCCCTGTTCGGCCAATCCGTGTGACTGTAGCTGGTAAGACTGCGAAACTTCTGCGCCACGCAGCATACCGATCAATCCCCAGACGCGATGGTCGTGAATGGGCGTCTGCTGTCCTGGCCCCCAGACGAAACTCACGACGGAGAAACGCTGTTGGGCATCGGCGAACAGCAGGTATTGCTGATAATGCTCGGGATGGGGTTGCGCGTACGCCTCATCCAGCCAGTCATCATTGAGCAGCAGTGGGCGCAGCAGTTCGCTGCCTTGCTCCAGTAACTGTGCTTCATCCGGGTGTTGATCGACCAGGTTTGCCAGTTGGGTGACAAAATCGCGCAGACGATGATGCTGTAATTCACTCATGATGTTGCTCCAGCCAGGTTTTGGCTACCGCATTGGCACCCGCCGACAGTGAGAAATCAAACGCCGGGGTGACATCAATTGCCTGCGGCAGCACCTGATAGCGGTGGAAAAAGTCGGCCGATTTTTGCAGCGACGGGATCAGGCTGCGATCAAAAATGACCGGACGGATCTGAGCGTCCGCGATCCAGCTCTGGGTGATCGCGGTTGGCATGCTCAGCGTCTTCGCGAGCACTTCCGCAAACTGCTGTGGATGTTGCTGCGCCCAGATCTGTGCTTTGGCCAGGCGGGTGAGCAGATCGGCAATCGCCTGACGTTTTTGTGGATCGGCCAGTGCTTCATTGCGTGCTAACGCGTAGGAGTAACCGGACATAATCCCACGGCCACCACCACCCGGCACGCGCACCGTGCCATCGACGTGGGTTGAAGTGGCAATATAAGGTTCCCACGGTGCCCAGGCGGCAACCGAACCGGCGCTCAGCGCGGCGCGGCCATCTACCGGATTGAGAAAACGCAGCGTCACATCGCCGGGTTTCAGACCGGCTTTCTCTAATAAGCCCAGCAGCAGGTAGTGGCCCCAGCCACCGCGGTTCACCGCAATCTGTTTGCCTTTCAAATCTTGCAGTGAATGCACCCCGCTGTCCGGGCGCGTTAACAGTGCAATGCTATCTGGGTTGTTTTGCCAGGCGCCCACCGCTTTTACGGGCGCGCCCGCGGCATAGACAAACAGAAAAGGCAGATCGCCGGTGAAGCCAACGTCCAGCGCGCCGGCATTCAGCGCCTCTTGCACGGGTGCCCCGGAGTCAAAGGCTGTGAGCTTGAGATCGTAGGGAAGATTGTTCAGTTCGCCCGAAGCCTTAAGGGCAGCAAAACGGTCGCCTTTTACATCGCCGAGGCGCAGCGTAACCTGCGATGCCGCCAGCGCTGAATTGAGGCTTAGTGCCAGGGTGAGTCCGGCAAACAGTGCAGCCAGACGCATCAGGCACTCCTTTTTTGGCTATCGATAGCCGCGACTTTCTCGCGCAGCAGGGGGATCAGCTCCCGGCCATACTCCACGGCATCATTCAGCGGATCGAAACCACGAATTAACACGCTGTCGATACCAAGGCGATAGTAATCCAGCAGGGCTTCGGAAACCTGATCGGCAGTGCCGACCAGCGCAGTAGAGTTGTAGCCGCCGCCCACCAGTTTCGCGATGCCCGTCCACAAGGCTTTATCCAGACGTTCACCTTCATTAACGGCATTCATCAGACGCTGTGCGCCAACGCTTTGGGGTTTGAGCGACCCGAAGTTATGGCCGCCTTTTGGCAACTGCTGCGCCGCCAGTTCGCGGATATGTTCGGCCCGTTCCCAGGCTTCTTTCTCTGTCGCGGCCACAATCGGGCGGAAAGAGATGTTGAACTTGATGTTACGACCTTGCTCTGCCGCTGCGGCACGTACCGTGCGAACCGTCTCCGCTGCACCTTTTAGAGGTTCACCCCACAGGGCAAACACATCGGCATGACGAGCCGCGACATCGATCGCTTCTGCGGAGGAGCCACCGAAGTAAATGGGCAGCTTATTTTGCAGGGGTTTAATGGCCGAGAAAGCCTGTTCCGCCTGGTAGTAAGTGCCCTGATGGTCGTACGGTTGGGTAGACTCAAGGCTTTGACGCAAGACGGTAAGGAACTCATCCGAGCGCGCGTAGCGTTGCGCTTTATTGAGGTAGTCGCCATCGCGCCGTTGCTCGCTGTCGCTGCCACCACTGATGATGTGTACCGCCAGGCGACCATCGGTCAGGTGATCGAGCGAGGCCAGTTTGCGTGCGGCCAGCGTGGGAGAGACGAAGCCGGGGCGGTGCGCGAGCAGGAATTTCAACGTAGTGGTATTGGCCGCTGCGTGGGCCGTCACCAAAAAGCCATCCGGTTGATCGGACCAGTAACCCACCAGAATGCGATCAAAACCGGCGGCCTCATGGGCGCGGGAAAATTGCGTGATGTAGTGCTTATCAAACAGTGGGCCGCTGGCGGGAATGATCTCTGAGGCGAGACGGTGGCCAATCATGCCTAAAATCTGGATGCTCATGGGGTTCTCCTGGAATCAGTTTCTGCAAAGAAACTAAGGGGCAGGAGCCCTCTAACGGAAATTCGTTATTGTGCAAAGGATATGCGGCAAACAGCGAAACCCTTGATGGTGGGCGCTACGGCGTTTCGTGAGGGATATAACGTCTGGGAATAGGTTAGAACAGGCCTGCCGCAGGGCGCGGCAGGCACAGAACGGTTTATGCGAGGACTAAACCAGCAATAGCCGCCGACAGCACGCTGACCAGCGTTGAGCCGTACAGCAGTTTCAGACCAAAGCGAGAAACCACGTTGCCTTGTTCTTCGTGCAGGCCTTTCACCGCCCCGGCGATGATACCAATAGAAGAGAAGTTGGCGAATGACACCAGGAACACCGACAGAATACCTTCTGACTGTGGTGACAACTGGCTAGCCACTTTTTGCAGGTCCATCATCGCCACAAACTCGTTGGAAACCAGTTTGGTCGCCATGATACTGCCCACCTGCAACGCTTCGTGTGCTGGCACACCCAACACCCAGGCAAACGGGAAGAACACATAGCCCAGCACGCCCTGGAAGCTGATGCCGAAAATAGTGTCAAACAGCGCGTTCAGGCCAGAGATCAGCGCGATAAAGCCAATCAGCATAGCAGCAACAATGATGGCAACTTTGAAACCGGCAAGGATGTATTCACCCAGCATCTCAAAGAAGCTCTGATTTTTATGCAGATCTTGCAGCTGCAAATCTTCTTCATTCTCAACGCGATAAGGGTTGATCAGCGACAGCACAATAAAGGTACTGAACATGTTGAGGATCAGCGCGGCAACCACGTATTTTGGCTGTAGCATGGTCATGTAGGCGCCGACGATAGACATCGAAACGGTCGACATCGCCGTTGCTGACAGCGTGTACATCCGGTTTTGCGACATTTTGCCGAGGATATCTTTATACGCGATGAAGTTCTCTGACTGTCCCAAAATCAGTGAACTGACGGCGTTGAAAGATTCCAGTTTGCCCATGCCATTGATCTTCGACAGCACAGTTCCGATGCCTCGGATGACCAAAGGCAAAATGCGGAAATGCTGCAAAATACCGATCAGCGCGGAAACAAAGATGATAGGGCACAAAACATTGAGGAAGAAGAAGGCTAAGCCTTTCTCGTTCATGCCACCAAACACGAAGTTGGTTCCCTCAGCGGCGTATTTCAGCAGATGATCAAAGACCCCGGCGAACCCTTTGACGAAGCCAAGGCCGGCTTCTGAGTTCAGGAAGAACCAGGCCAGCAGAACTTCAATCACCAGCAGTTGTACAATGAAGCGAATGCGAATGCTGCGGCGGTCATGGCTGACCAGCAGTGCCAGCACCCCGACCACTACCAATGCCAGTAGAAAGTGAAAAATATGGGACATATAGGCTCCAAATTTGAGGAGGGTTGTATTTTGCTGCGTATTCTATGTAACGCGTTGCGTAAAAACGAGATCTAAACCGCATTATAAGCAATCAATATCGACATATTTTCAGATTAGCTTGCAGCCTCACAATTCGCTTACATTTTGTTCACCAGCCATAACCACAAAGTTATTGTTTATAAAAACGCCAACGAGTAGAGTGAACCTAAATGCTCACTTTTTGTCAGAGTTATACTGTGCTATACAATATAGCAATTGCTATACTTCTTAGCAGAATCTATCACAACGATAATCACGACCGAATGGCCATCATGGCAACCCCCTTTTAAGCTGGAGGGGTTAACGGGTGTTGATACAGGGTTACGCTATATGTCAGAAAGTCGCACCGTCGAGCGCGCCGCTCGCGGAGCCAGAAAAATTAAACTCGCACTGCTCGGGCCCGCATTTATTGCGGCTATTGGCTATATCGATCCCGGCAACTTTGCGACAAACATTCAGGCCGGGGCCGCTTACGGTTACAAGCTGCTGTGGGTGGTGGTATGGGCCAATGTGATGGCGATGCTGATCCAGCTGATGTCTGCCAAGCTGGGCATTGCGACAGGTAAAAACCTCGCGGAGCACATCCGCGACCGTTTCCCGCGTCCGGCGGTATGGTTCTATTGGGTGCAGGCGGAAATCATCGCCATGGCCACGGATCTCGCGGAGTTTATCGGTGCAGCGCTGGGCTTCAAACTTCTGCTGGGCATCTCCTTAATGCAAGGTGCGGTGCTCACCGGGATTGCGACCTATCTGATCTTAATGCTGCAAAACCGTGGGCAAAAACCGCTGGAACTGGTGATAGGCGGCATGCTGCTGTTTGTCGCCGCGGCTTATGTGGTCGAGATGTTCTTCTCCCAGCCAAAAATCAGTGAGCTGGTGCAGGGTATGGCGCTGCCTTCATTGCCGACCTCAGATGCGGTATTCCTGGCTGCGGGGGTTTTGGGCGCGACCATTATGCCGCATGTGATTTATCTGCACTCGGCGCTGACCCAGTCCGGTGGTAAAGAGAATAAGGCTCAGCGCTACTCTTCAACCAAGCTGGACGTCGCGATTGCGATGACCATTGCGGGTTTCGTTAACCTGGCGATGATGGCAACGGCGGCGGCGGCCTTCCACTTCAGTGGCCACTCAGGTATTGCTGAGCTGGATCAGGCTTATCTGACGCTGACGCCACTGTTGGGCCACGCCGCTGCGACGGTATTTGGCTTAAGTCTGGTGGCGGCGGGCCTCTCTTCTACCGTGGTGGGCACCCTGGCAGGGCAGGTGGTGATGCAGGGCTTTATTCACTTCCATATTCCGCTGTGGCTGCGTCGCACTATTACCATGCTGCCATCGTTTATCGTTATCTGGGCAGGCTGGGACCCGACGCGTATTCTGGTGATGAGCCAGGTGTTGCTGAGTTTTGGTATTGCGCTGGCGCTGGTTCCGCTGCTGTCGTTTACCGGCAATCGCGAAATCATGGGGCCAGAACTGGTGAACTCCCGTCTGATGCAAAACGCGGGTCGCCTGATTGTGCTGCTGGTGGTTGCGCTGAATCTCTACCTGTTAGTGGGTGAAGCGCTCGGCCTCTGAGCGCGAAGAGCAGAGAAAAAAACGGGCTGTGCAGGTTATCTGCACAGCCCGTTGTGTTATTACCAGCGTGGCGGCGGTGGGGGTGGACCATGATGCCAGCGTCCATGATCGTGACGGCGATGATCGCGTTCCCAGGCCTGATGACGACGCCACTCTTCATGACGCCACCAGCGGTTTTCACCGTAGCGATAGTTATTGTGCCACCAGCGCGCATCACGCCAGCGGCCGCCGTCCCAGTAATCACCACGTGGATTACGGTCGCCTAAATGCAGCGATACGCCGGGAGCCAGTTGGATATAAGCGCCGTTAGCTTGAGCTGTGTGTACCGCCAGCGGCGATAACGTTAAAGCTGCCAGTACAGCAGCAAACAACATCTGACGTTTCATTGCTTCTCCTTTCGGTGGCTTATGTGCGCCACCGTCCGGTTATTCTGCTCTTTGCCACAATAAAAGCGTTAAGAATGCTGCTAAAAAGCGTAAGGAGCGTCTCATTTGAGACTATTCCGTAGCAGGTTAAACGCTTACACCAGCACCGCTTCTATCGCTGCTAACTCCGCCTCGGAAAATTCAGCCTGCTGCAACATCTCCACGGCATCATCAATCTGTGCGGTCTTACTGGCGCCAATCAATACGGAGGTCACGCGGCTATCACGCAGGACCCATTGCAGCGCCAGTTGCGCCAGCTTCTGTCCACGTTGCTGCGCAATCTCATTGAGCTGACGCACCTTCGCCATTTTCTCGCTGGTTAACTGGTCTTCGCGCAGGAACTGGCTGCCACTGGCCGCGCGTGAATCTTCTGGAATGCCTTGCAGATAGCGGTCGGTTAAGACGCCGCCCGCCAGTGGAGAAAAGGCGATACAGCCGACGCCATTGTTGCCTAGCGTCTCCAGCAGGCCCTGTTCCGGCGTGCGTTCAAACAGCGAATAGCGCGGCTGATGGATCAAACAAGGTGTGCCCAGACTGCGCAGAATCGCTATCGCTTCGGCCGCCAGGTCAGCAGGGTAGTTGGAGATCGCCGCGTACAGCGCTTTACCCTGGCGCACCACATGGTCCAGCGCCTGCATGGTCTCTTCCAGCGGTGTATTCGGATCGGGACGGTGATGGTAAAAAATATCTACATAGTCGAGCCCCATCCGCTTCAGGCTCTGATCAAGGCTGGAAATCAGGTATTTACGCGATCCCCAGTCGCCGTATGGCCCTGGCCACATGGTGTAACCCGCCTTGGTGGAGATAATCAGCTCATCGCGGAACGGGCGAAAATCCTGGTGCAGAATACGGCCAAAGTTCTCTTCTGCTGAACCCGGAGGCGGGCCGTAGTTATTCGCCAGGTCGAAATGGGTGATACCGCGATCAAAAGCGTGTCGCAGCAGATCCCGGCTGTTGTCGACGCGGGTTGCATCGCCAAAGTTATGCCACAGGCCAAGGGAAATTGCGGGTAACTGCAAGCCGCTGCGTCCGCTGCGACGATAGATCATCTGCTGATAACGTTCGGGGTGAGGCGTATAGGTCATTGCGCATACCTGTAACTAAAGGATTAAGAACAGCAAAGCGTAGCAGTGTATACGTTTACACAGCACGGCAACGCGCGGCGGATCGCAACTTCCAGAATATTCCCGCGCCGTAACGCCAGCTTGCCACTGACGGGCTAACAGAATAGCCCATGAATTCGCCGGGCGATGGGCATCAGTAATACTTGATCTAAGCCCGCGAAAATAAAGGAGTGGCAAATGAAAACCTTCACCGTGGCAGACTACCTCCTACAGCGCTTACAGGAAGCTGGCATTGCACATTTGTTTGGCGTGCCTGGCGACTACAATCTGGAATTTCTCGATCATGTGATTGACCACCCTGAGATCACCTGGGTGGGATGTGCCAACGAACTGAATGCAGCCTATGCGGCGGATGGCTATGGACGCAGCCACGGTGCGGCCGCGTTGTTAACCACTTTTGGTGTGGGCGAACTGAGCGCCATCAATGGCGTTGCGGGCAGCTATGCCGAGTATGTCCCGGTCTTGCATATTGTGGGTGCGCCCGCCACGGAAGTGCAGCAACGTGGCGATTGTGTCCACCATTCGCTGGGCGACGGCGATTTTCAGCACTTTCACCGCATGGCGCGCGAAGTCAGTGTGGCGCATGCCGTCGTGACGGCAAAACATGCGGCGCAGGAGATTGACCACGTCATGACGCAGATGCTGCGCCAGCGTCGACCTGGCTATCTTCAACTGGCTGTGGACGTCGCGCGTACGCCGATTGATCCGCCGCGCCAGCCGCTATTCACCGCCGCAGTCAGCGATGAAAAGGCACTTGTCGCGTTTGCTAATGCAGCAGAGCGCCTGTTGGCACCGGCCAGACGTGTCGCCCTGCTGGCGGACTTTTTGGCCGATCGCTGGCAGGTGGCAGCCCAGTTGGCAACGCTGCGCCAAATCCGTCCGATCCCTTGTGCCACGCTGTTGATGGGCAAAGGTGTGCTGGATGAACAACAGCCGGGCTACTTGGGGACTTATGCCGCCGCTGCCAGCGACAGTCGCATTCAGGCGGCGATTGAGCAGGCCGATGTCACTTTACTGGTGGGTGTGCGTTTCACCGACACCCTTACCGCTGGTTTTACCCAGCAGTTTGCGCCTGCGGGGTTAATTGAGCTGCAACCTGAACACGCTAAGGTGGCGGGAGACCTGTTTGCCTCGGTCGCAATGGCGGATGCTTTACGTATTCTGGAAAAACTGTTCCGTCAGTATGGACGTCACTGGCAGGCGGGGCTTTCGTCGTTGCCTCCGGCGGAAGTGGAAGAGGGCGGCGCGATTACGCAACGCAACTTCTGGCGCATGCTGCAACGCTACCTGAAACCCGGCGATTTAATCGTTGCTGATCAGGGCACTGCGGCGTTTGGCGCAGCCGTCTTGCAACTGCCAGAAAAAGCACAGTTGATGGTTCAGCCACTGTGGGGTTCTATAGGTTATACTCTTCCGGCGGCATTTGGCGCGCTCACGGCAGATCCTGAGCGGCGTCTGATTTTGGTGATTGGCGATGGCTCAGCCCAACTGACCATTCAGGAACTGGGATCGATGCAGCGTGATGGGCAGCGGCCCGTGATCCTCCTGCTGAACAATGACGGCTACAGCGTTGAGCGCGCCATTCATGGGCCAACGCAGCGGTACAATGATATCAGCAACTGGAACTGGACCGCGCTACCCCACGCCCTGAGCCAAACCTGCCAGGCACAGAGTTGGTGTGTGACCGAAGCGGTGCAGTTAGAAGAGGTGCTATTCAGGCTGAGTCAGCCGGATGTGCTGTCTCTGGTTGAAGTGGTGCTAGCAAAAGAGGATATCCCGCCGCTGCTGCGTAAAGTGACGGATGCGCTGCATCAGCGTAACAGTTGCTGAGTTTCAGATACTTGCCGCTGTGCGTCGGCAGCCAAGCCCGGTAGGCTATGTCTTATGTGTTTTCGGCGCTCACCTTTCGCACTGGTGGGCGTTGTTGTTTTCATGGCAGGATTTTATAGTGTCCTCCAACTATTCAGGACCCAAGCGGAGCTAGAGAAGAATGAATAAATACGCCCTGGTCGGCGATGTCGGCGGCACCAACGCGCGCCTCGCCCTGTGTGAGGTGGAGAACGGTGCCCTCTCTCAGGCCAAAACATTCTCAACGTCAGACTATGACAGCCTTCAGGCCGTTATCCGCCAGTATCTTGATGAGCAAAAACAGGATATTAATCAGGGTTGCATCGCCATTGCCTGCCCGATTACCGAAGACTGGGTTGAGATGACCAACCACGATTGGGCCTTCTCCACCAAAGCGATGAAAGAGGCTTTGGGCTTTGAGACGCTGGAAATCATCAACGATTTCACCGCTGTATCCATGGCGATCCCGATGCTGTCTGAAAGCGACGTGATCCAGTTTGGTGGCGAAGCGCCAGTGAAAGACAAACCGATTGCCGTTTACGGTGCCGGGACGGGCCTTGGGGTGAGTCATCTGGTGCATGTGGATCAGCGCTGGGTGAGCCTGCCAGGTGAAGGCGGCCATGTGGATTTCGCACCGAACAGCGAAGAAGAGGATCAGATCCTGGAAGTGCTGCGTCAGGAGATGGGGCATGTTTCCGCTGAGCGTGTGCTCTCTGGTGCCGGTCTGGTAAACCTCTACCGTGCGATTGTGAAATCAGACAAGCGTGAGCCGGAAGCCCTGAAACCGCGTGATGTTTCTGAACGTGCGCTGGCCGACAGCTGCATAGATTGCCGCCGTGCGCTCTCCCTGTTCTGCGTCATCATGGGCCGCTTTGGCGGTAACCTGGCGCTGAATCTCGGGACATTTGGCGGGGTGTATATCGCAGGCGGTATCGTTCCGCGCTTCCTGGAGTTCTTTAAGGCGTCTGGCTTCCGTGCGGCCTTTGAAGACAAAGGCCGTTTCCATGACTACGTTAAATCGATTCCGGTTTATATGATCACCCACGATCAACCTGGCCTGCTCGGCTCGGGTGCGCACCTGCGTCAGGTGCTGGGGAAAGTGTTGTAATTTTTACGGTGAGCGGCCCAGAGGCCGCTCCTGCTATAACCGCATCAGCTGGCGAAAGGTTTTCACCCGGCTGCGACTCACCGGCACTTGCGCGGCCATATCACGCAGTTTCAGCACATAGGTGTTGTTAAACCAGGGTTCAATTTCGCGGATTTTACTGATATTCACGCAGAACGAGCGGTGGCAGCGGAAGAAGGGCGGATCGGGCAGCCGGTTACAGAATTCACTGATGCTCATCGACATCACAAACGTTTCCCGCCGGGTGTAGACAATACTCAGCTTTTCACTCGCCTCAATGTAATAGATATCCTGAATATCGGTCACGATGATGCGCTCATCTTTCACCAGATTCACCGTCTGCGGTGCCGTATTGTTGCTGCTTTTTTGCGGCAGGCCGTGCGCCTCAAGCTTACGCAGCATGGTGACAATACGCCCTTCGTGATACGGCTTGAGAATGTAGTCAAACGCATCCAGCTCGAACGCATCTACCGCATGTTCTTTCCACGCGGTAATAAACACAATCAGTGGCTTATGGGCAAACAGGCTAATGTTCTTTGCCAACATCATGCCATCCAGTGAGGGGATGTTGATGTCGAGGAAAATCACGTCCACGCGATGTTGTTGCAGGTATTTCAGCACTTCCAGACCATCATCAAAGCAGGCATCGATGGCGATCTGGCTATGTTGTTCGATCATCCAGCGCAGCTCCTGCTGCGCAAGAAACTCATCTTCAACGATAATCGCTTTCATCGTAAACCTCCCGTACTGATGGGCAGGCCATTTTTATTGAGCACAAACGAGATCTCAGTACCCGGCTGATGGCGTTCAATGCGCAGCCCCTGACCGGAAAGTAATCTGACGCGATGATGGACATTGAGCAGGCCAATTTTGTTGCCGGGCATTTCGTTGCGGGCCACGCGCGCCATCACATCATCACTGATGCCAGGGCCGGTATCGCGCACGATAATGCGCACTTGCTCACCACAATCCTTGATGCTCAAGGTCACGACACCTTTGCCACGACTTTGTTGAATTCCATGCACAATCGCATTCTCCACCAATGGCTGGATCAACAAGCTGGGCAGATGAAAATGCACATCGTCGTCGATGTCAAAAATCACCGACAGCTTGTCGCCAAAACGCGCCTGTTCGATGGCGATATAATCTTTCACCTGCCACAACTCTTTACTGATATCGATCAGTTCATCGTCATTCAGTTCGAGGTTATAGCGTAAATAGCGCGACAGATTGATCACCAACTGGCGTGCGGTATCGGGATTCATGCGAATGGAGGCGGAAATCGCATTCAGGGCATTGAACAGGAAATGGGGATTTATTTTGCTTTGCAGCGCGCGGAGTTCCGCTTTATTGGCCATCTCTCGCAGTTGCTCAGCGCGCGACACTTCCAGCTGAGTGGAGATGATTTGTGACAGACCAACGGCCATTTCACGCAGTGAACCGGTAATGCGGTGGGCGCGCCGGTAGTAAATCTTCAACGTGCCGGTGACTTTGCCTTTTTCCCACAGCGGGATGACAATCATCGAGTGAATATCACGGGTGCGGTGGGCTTCATCATTGTTTCTGATGATGATTTTTCCGGAAGAGATGGCATGTGCCGTGGTTGGGCTGATGCCGTCATCACCGTTTTGATAATTTTGTTCGCCGTAGCCCACATACGCGAGGATTTGCTGTTTATCGGTAATGGCCACCGCATCAGCATGAATATCTTCGCGAATAATTTTACAGATGGTGCGCAGTGAATCGCTGTTGATGTGGCGAAACAGCGGCAGCGTTTTGTTGGCAATTTCTAACGCCAGCTTCGCCTGACGCGCGGCAATCGCCTCTTTTTCCCCTTCCACGCTCTGTACAAGCAGCACGATGAGGCCAATGCTGGATGCCCCCAAAATCATCGGCATGGCGATTTCGGAGACAATCTCTACGCCCAGCGAGAACGGGCGTGCCCAGAGTAGAATCAGGAGCATCGTCAGGCTTTCACACAGCATGCCGCCGATGATCCCTACACGCCAGCGCTGTTCTTTACTGACTTTTCGGTGGATCCAGCCAGAAATAATACCGGCAGCAATACTGGTGATAAGGCAGGGGATCGCGGTAACACCATGCAAATCAATCAGTAATCGGTGCACGCCCGCAATCACACCGGTAGTAATGCCGACCCACGGGCCAAACAGAATACCGCCCGCCATCACGGCGATCACACGGACGTTGAGCAGTGAGCCATCCACGGCAATACCCGACCAGGTACTGAACAGGGCAAACAGCGAGAAAATCGCGATAACCACCGATTTTTCAAACAACGTATGGTCATCTTTTTGCAGCAGCTGACGAAAAAGCCGATTACGCGTGAGAAAAAACAGGCATATCAACATCAGGGCTGCACGATCAAGCACCGCCAGCAGCATATCGAAATGAGAAGGCACGAAGCATCATCCACCAACAACAGAGGCGGCTATGATAAAAAATGTGATGCGGATCTACCAGCCAGACGCGCGGTTTCGCCTTTTTTAATCAAAAGGGGAAAAGTTGAGTAGTAAAATAGGGAACAGTTTTTCGCGACCGGGTAGAGCGTTCTCACCCCAGCTTTTTGCTATGTTGCACAGAGACTTTTCCCCTCAGGAGCCAGATATGCAGCTACTCACCCCACGTCTCACTTTAACCACCCTCCAGCCGGAAGACTGGCTGCTGTTCAAGGCGGTCCATCAGGACCCGATGACCATGGCGTGGGTGAGTGAGATCCCGGATGAGGATGATATTCGCCAGCGCTTTATGGACCGCCTCGCGCCGTGGCGCGTCACCAGTTATCACATGTTGTGTCTGGTCATTCGCCTGCGCGAAGGGCATCACGGTATTGGATTGATTGGCTGTAGCGCCGAGTGGCAGCCGTGGCGACAGGCAGAAGTCGGTTACATGTTACTGGGCGAACACTTTGGGCAGGGTTACGGCGGTGAAGCGCTGGGGGCGCTGTGTGAATTTCTCCTCAGCGTGGAGTTTCACAAACTTAAAGCCACCGTGATTGAAGGCAACCATGCTTCGCGTCGTATTCTGGAGAAAAACGGTTTTAGCCTTGAAGGCTGCCTGCGGGATAACTACCAGCTACGTGGCGAATGGGTTAACGACTGGGTGTTGGGTCGGCTTGCAACCGCAGCGGAAAAATAATTTTCTATCACCTCTCGACAAACCTCACAGCGCCGCGATATGTTCAAAACGCGGCCATTGTGATGGCCAGCGTCGCTCGGACGGTCCGGGCGCTTACGTACTCAGAGGAATTCCATGACCACTCGTCGCTTTTCGCGCATTGAGCGCTTGCCCCCCTATGTGTTTAACATCACCGCTGAATTAAAAATGGCTGCGCGACGTCGCGGCGAAGACATTATTGACTTCAGCATGGGCAACCCGGATGGCGCTACGCCACCGCACATCGTGGAAAAGCTGGTGCAAGTTGCCCAGCGTGAAGATACCCACGGTTACTCTACGTCCAAAGGCATTCCGCGCCTGCGTCGTGCCATTTCGCGCTGGTATGCCGATCGCTACCAGGTGGAGATCGATCCGGAATCGGAAGCGATTGTGACCATTGGCTCGAAAGAGGGGCTGGCGCACCTGATGCTGGCAACCCTCGACCATGGTGACACCGTGCTGGTGCCCAACCCGAGCTATCCGATTCACATCTACGGCGCGGTGATTGCCGGTGCGCAGGTCCGTTCTGTGCCGCTGGTGGAAGGCGTCGACTTCTTCAACGAGCTGGAGCGTGCGATCCGTGAAAGCTATCCGAAGCCCAAAATGATGATCCTCGGCTTCCCGTCAAATCCGACTGCGCAGTGCGTGGAGCTTGATTTCTTCGAACGGGTTGTCGCGCTGGCGAAGCAGTACAACGTGCTGGTGATCCACGATCTGGCGTATGCCGACATTGTTTATGATGGCTGGAAAGCGCCTTCCATCATGCAGGTGCCCGGTGCGCGTGACGTGGCAGTGGAGTTCTTCACCCTGTCAAAAAGCTACAACATGGCGGGCTGGCGCATTGGGTTTATGGTCGGCAATAAAGAGTTAGTGTCGGCACTGGCTCGCATCAAGAGCTACCACGACTATGGCACCTTCACGCCATTGCAGGTGGCGGCGATTGCCGCGCTGGAAGGCGACCAGCAGTGCGTGCGTGATATTGCGGAACAGTACAAACGCCGCCGTGATGTGCTGGTGAAAGGGCTGCATGAAGCGGGCTGGATGGTTGAGATCCCGAAAGCTTCCATGTACGTCTGGGCTAAAATTCCTGAACGCTATGCGGCGATGGGCTCGCTGGAGTTCGCTAAGCACATGTTGCAGGAAGCGAAGGTGTGCGTGTCGCCAGGCATTGGCTTTGGCGATTACGGCGATACCCACGTGCGTTTTGCGCTGATTGAGAACAGCGATCGTATTCGTCAGGCGGTGCGCGGGATTAAAAACATGTTCCGTAAAGATGGCATCTTACCGCCAGTGGAGAAACACGAAGACGCTGAAGGTTAACATCAACAGGGGCGACGAGATTGTCGCCCCAATGGCAGGCTCTATACCATCAGTACAAACGTACCGACCCACAGCAACAGGAAGAATGACACTCCCATCAACGCGTATTTCACACTACAACTCCCCAGAGAAGTTACGGCAGTAGCGATCCCGAGCCAGCGCAACAAAATAGATTATAAGTCACAGAGCAGACTCTGCGACTCAGGTCGTTCTGAGAATTCAGAACAGGATCGACGCTAATCTACGCGCATTTTCTGACAAAATAAACGGGTTGCGAGCAAGACTTTTCTCGCTTTTTAGTGCGCCTCAATGCTTGGAATCACGGACATGCCAACGCGCAGATCGTTGAGGTGTGCCTGACCGGCATCCAGCACAATTTTTACCGGTAAACGCTGGACCACTTTGGTGTAATTGCCCGTGGCGTTGTCAGGTGAAATGGCAGAGAACGTCGCGCCAGTGGCCGGGGCAATGCTGTCCACATGACCGGTAAAAGTCTGACCGGGCAGGGCATCAACGCGAATGTTAACCTTCTGGCCAGGATGAACATCAGCCAGCTGCGTTTCCAGGTAGTTAGCCGTGACGTAGGACTGCTGTAACGGCACCACAGCTAACAGGCGCGTGCCAGCGGAAACGTAAGCGCCGATGCGCACACCGCGCTGACCGACCATGCCATCAACCGGGGCGACGATACGCGTGTAAGAAAGATTCAGACGCGCCTGATCAACGCTGGCGGTTGCGGTGCTAACACCGGCCTGCGCCTCGCGCACATCCGCCTGTAATACGGCGATCTGCTGCTGCGCAGAAGCCAGTACGGCCTGGCTCTGACGCACGGTCGCCGAAGCTGAACGCAGCGTTGAGCTGGCTTTTTGCTGCTCATCGGCCGCAATCGTGCCGCTTTTGTACAGGCGATCATATCGACCAAAACTCTGATCGGCATACTGTGCCGAAGCCTGGTTAGCGGCAACGGTGGCTTTCGCCTGCTCAATCACCGATTGCTGTTGGCTAAGCTGCGCCTGGCTGCTGACCAGTTTGGCCTGTGCAACAGCGAGGCTGGCTTCTGCACTCTCCAGCGCCACGCGGTAATCGCGGTCGTCCAGCGTCGCTAACAGCTGCCCGGCTTTAACCCGCTGGTTATCTTCCACTTTGATCTCAGCGACATAGCCGGAGACTTTCGGCGCGACCAGCGTGTAATCCGCATTAATGTACGCATCATCGGTGCGATGGTCGTTGGCCGTCATCACTGACCAGATAGCAAAGGCTATCAGTAACAGCGCCAGCAGCAGCAGGCTCAACAAAACGTTTTTTCTCATTATAAAAGCACGCATGATTAATTATCTCGGAGGTTGAATCAGGGTTTGTGGCGGCCAAACGCGACGCGGTAGCCAGGCGGTCAACAGCAGCATCACCAGCGACAAGCCAATCAGCAGTAGCCAGCCATCACTCAGGCTCAGTACCGTGGCCTGATGTTTTAACAGCGTGGCGAAGCCACTGAGGTTTTCGCTGCTGCTCACGCTGCCATCGGGCAACAAGGGCTGGCTTTGGCTGGCGGCACTGCTGGACGGTGCGCTCAGCAACCAACTGCGGTTAGCCGCGCTGTTGACCAGAATATTGGAGTGGAACTGTTCGCGGTGGCTGAGGAACCAACCCACCAGACTCCCGGAGGCGATACTGGAAAATCCGCGTACGGTATTAAACATTGCCGAAGCAAACGGGCCTTCTGGCGGCGCTACCACGCTGGTGGCGCTCATCAGAATCGGTAAAATCACCATCGGTTGACCAAAGGCCTGCAAAATTTGAATCGACCAGAAATTCTGCCGCGCCCAGTCAGTGGTAATCTGCATTCCCATCAGGCAAGAGATCATCATCAGCGCCACCCCGGCGGCTAGCATCCAACGGCAGTCAATCCAGCGCAGGTTCAGTAAGGCCGCCACCAGCGGCGCAATCAGCAATTGTGGCAAGCCGATAGTCAGCGCCAGCGGCGCAAACTGCAAAGTACGGAAGCCGTCGACCTGCGCGAAATAAGCAGAAGGCAGCGATGACCCCGCCAGTGAAATAAACAGTACGCCTGCCAGCCCAAGCAGGCCGTGGCTCAGGTTGCGCCGCTCCAGCATTTGCAGTTTGAACAGCGGCAGCGGGTGGAACCATTCATTAATGAAGAAGACCAGCAACAGCGGAGCCGAGGTCAGCATCAGCCCGAGGATCAGCGGTGAACTGAGCCAGTCCAGCCGTTCTCCCTGGGTTAGCGCGAGGATCAGCAACGACATCCCGGCGCAGCCGGTGACCATGCCAAACAGATCGATCTGTTTAAAGCGCTCCAGGCGCAGAGGGTCTTGTGGGATCCCCCAGCCCAGCAGCAGCATCACGATCAGCATCGGCGGCACCACCTGCCAGAAGACAAACATCCAACTGACATCATCGGTCCAGAAGGCCGCCAGCGACGCCGCGAGATTAGGGCCAAACGTGGCGGTCAGGGCGTAGCCGCCCAGGCCATACAGTTTATAAGGCGGCGGCAGAAAACGCAGGGCGACGGTCATTAACATCGGTGGCATTGCACCGCCAAACACCCCTTGCAGCACGCGCAGCGCAATAAACAGCGATGGGTTGTGCGTCAGGGGCAGCAGGATGCCAACCAGCATAAAGCCAGTGCACACCGTCAGGGTGAAACGGCGCAGTGAGAAGGTGACCGCAAACCACGGGGCGATCATCATCGCGGACACTTCCGCTGCCTGATAACCCGACGTGATCCAACTGCCGAGATCGTAGCTGATCCCTAACGCAGCGCGGATATCCTCCAGAGCAATGTCGGTCACGCGATCGTTCAGACCAGAAGTCAGCGCAGCGATCAGCACGCCAACCAGACCCAGCGCGAGGCGCAAGGTAAAGGGATGTGGAGCCGGTGGCGATGTGGGTTGAACACTCATGCAAGTCGTCTCTAATTATTATGATGCAGTGTATTGCTATGTGATACAGGTTGCTATATTACATTTTGGGTTACTGTATTGCAATGCGGTACATGCTGTAAAAAATGCGCTTTTACGGTACAGTAAGGCAGCTCATAAGGAAGGCGTTATGGTTCAATCTCCATCCAGCCGCGAGGATGAAAAATCAGGCGGCATTCAGGTCATTGCCCGTGCGGCAAAAATTCTTAACGCGCTGGGCGAAAACCCCGGCGGCATGAGCCTGGGAGAGATCGCCCACGCGGTCGATCTTCCGCGCTCCACGGTACAACGCATTGTGGCGGCTCTGGACAGCGAGCGCCTGGTGCGCAGCAGCGGCGCTGGCGGTTTGCGTCTTGGTCCGGCTCTGCTTAAGCTGATCTCCAGCGTGCACACTGACGCGGTCGAACTGATGCGACCCTGGCTTGAGCATCTGAGTGAAGTCACCAATGAAACCGTTTCCCTGGCGCGCGCCAGCGGCACCCAACTGGCTATCGTGCATTACGTTGTTGCCTCACGCGAACTGCGTGTGGTGCCGCGTATGGGGCTGAATCTACCGCTCTATAGCACCTCTGGCGGCCGTGCGCTGCTGGCGCTAGAGCGCGATGAAGACATTGAGTTGTTGGTCGGTGCGGCCTGGAAAGAGCTGACCGATCAGACGGTGAAAACCTTACCGGAGCTGATGCAGCGAGTAGAGGAAGTCCGCACCAGCGGGATCTCCTACGATCGTGGCGAAACGCTGGAAGGGATCTCCACCATGGCTGTAGCACTGGACACGTTGTTTGGTCGTTTCTCTGTTTCTCTGTTGGTGCCCACTGCGCGCTTTCAGAAGCAGGAGGCGTTCTATCGTGTGGAAATGCTGAAGTGCAAAGAGGCACTGGCGGGCGAAATCGGCAAAATTGCCGCTGTTGAGGGATAGCCAAAATGAAAACGTTGTTGATGGCCATTGATAACTCGCCCGTTGCGGCGAAAGTGATTGAACTTGCGACAGAGCAGGCGCTGGCACAGCAGGCTCAGGTGCTGGTGTTGTGCTGCATCGATCCGGCTTACACTTCCTGTCATCAGACCATTGAGATTGATGCAGGGGAGGACGCCGCAGACTTTATTGCCGCTGAAGATGAGCAGAACACCGCCGAGTTGGTGGTGCGTCGTGCGTTGGCACCTTTGTTACAATCTGGCGTAATTGCTCGTGGTATGATCCTGCCCGGTGAAGCGGCTGAAACCATTATCAGCCAGGCGAAAAAAATCGATGCCAGCATGATTATCATGGGACGTCGACATCTTTCGCCATTCAACCGGTTACTGAAAGGGTCAGTCAGTGCCGCAGTGATTGAGCGAGCAGACTGCCCGGTCTTGATTGATACACGCAAGGATTGTTGAAACACCCATGACAGGTCAGTTTGTTACTTTGCTGGCAGCGTTCATGCTGCTGGCAGTGATTATTATTGTCTTGATCCGCACCACCCGCCTGCGCATCTGGCAAGGCGTGGTGCTGTTTATTCTGCCGCTGTTGCTGGCGAATCTGCTGTGGTTTAGCTGGCTGGCACCCCGCCAACAGCAACAGGCTATGCTGTTGCAAGCCCGTATGCAGCTGGCGCAAACGCCGGGCTATCGGGTACTTGAGCAGCAAGAACCGATGTTGTGGCAGATGCTGGTTAAAGAGATGGTGCACCGGCTGCAAAAAGGTGAATCTGCCGAACAGGCGATGGGCGAGTTGCGCGGCTGGCTCACCGATGTCATGAACCAGCGTATGGCAAAAGCGGATGACGCCACCGTGCACCACTATGTTTCTGTGGCAGTGCAGGAGATGCAGGCCCTGCAGCAAAAAGATCCGCTGCTGTGCTTCCGTTTTCTCTATCCGCAGGTGAGTGGTGGCGTGAATCTGGAGCAAGTGCTGTCGCCGCAGTTGAATCAGCTGGATCAACAGACCACGGAACAACTGTTGCTGAACAGCACGGGCAATGAAGTCGCGATTGATCAGACTCAGGCGCACAAAGATTTGCAACAGGTCGTGACGCAGCTTTACAGCCGCTGGGGCGATAAACTGCAACAGTTGAACATGCCGGCAGATACCGCCGTTAACCGCGCCGGGATGTGCAGCATGTCCATCGACCTCTACAGTAAAATTCTCGCATTACCTGACAAGCGCGCGGCCAACCTGCTGCGTACAATGGTCTCGCTTTCCGGATAAAAAAAAGCCCGCATAAGGCGGGCCGAAGGTCAGGTTATCTCTTTTTAGTTAGTCGCTCTTCCCTGGTGTGGAACAGCCTTTGTGACATCTGGCTGCATCATCACACACGCCTGAATAAAGGTATAGCCAATTAAAACTATTGCATTGATTGCTAATAGCTAGCTTTCGCTTTGCGTTTATTCCTATAGGCAGGTGCGTGGCGGCGACCTTAAAATACCGCTAATGTGAGGAATCCCAATGAAAAAAAATATTCTTGCCGCCGTGGCGGCGTTAACTTTGCTCGCCGGTTGTAGCGTCCATAAGCCAGGGGGTTTTGAACGCGTAGCCGAAGACAAGAGCGACAACACCGTACAATATCGCTACGATCCCCAAACGGTTAACCAGGATGCGATGCAGCTCGACTTATCCCAGTATTGTGAGCAGCACGGATTTGATAAAGTAGAGGGGTTACCGGCGCAGGACAGCCACTACCCAGGGCTGAAGAAAAAGTGGTTTCAGTGCAATTACGCCGTTAAAAGCTAGTCGCGATTCAGGCAGCGCTTAGCGTCGTTACCACGCCTGTTTAGGTGCCATCCGGCACCTGCCGTATCCGCCAGCGGGGCATCCCGCCTGGCTCTGTCACGAGTCGGAAGTTTCTCCGACTAATCATTGCAGGAATTGTTTGCGCCGCCCAGGCCGTAGACCGTAATGAGGAATTGCCATGGAAGAAAAGGCAGCCGTTTCATCAATTGTTAAACACCAGACGCCCGTACACCTTCAGGGACTGATGCAGGTTTTCAGTCAGCACCTTTATTCGACGCCAATAGTGGCGATTCGCGAACTGGTGCAAAACGCCCATGATGCGATTTTACGCCGCCGACTTGAGCAACCTGACTGGCAGCAAGCAGGGCGCATTGAAGTGCGTTGTCGACCAGAAATTCCCTCGATCAGCGTTACAGATAATGGCTCGGGGCTGACGGAAAGTGAAATTCACCGCTTTCTGGCAACCGTAGGGCTGAGCTACACCCGCCAACTGCGCCAGGATGAAGAGCAAAATGGGCTGATTGGCATGTTCGGCCTCGGATTTGCCTCCTCGTTTGTTCTGTCGCAGCAGGTTACTGTCAATACCACCTCCTGGCAGGAGCCTGCCGCGAGTTGGTGTTACAACTCCAGCGATGGTGAAACCTATACGGTTGAAGCAACGCGTTCACAGCCCGTGGGGTCCACGGTTGAGCTGATCCTCAAGCCTGAGTTAGCGCACCTTGCGAGCCACCGCCATCTCAGTGCGGTACTGGGGCGCTACTGTGCTTTGCTCAAAGAGCCGGTCTATGTTGGCGATGACGAGCAAGCCATTAATCACATTCAGCCGCCGTGGCGGGAAAACGCATCCTCATCCATCGCCCTGCATCCGGCTTTGATCCAAAAACAGCAGTTGGCCTTTGCCCAGCGTTTTGAAACGCGCTTTACCCCACTTTGCGTGTTACCGGTGGTGCCTGACGGCGGTAGCGACGTTCGCGGCATTCTTTGGTTACAGGACGGTGCTACCTATGGCACCAGCGATAACCGTAATGTCTCACTGTTCCTACGCGGCATGTTGATTGACGACCAGGCACGCGAACTGTTGCCCCCCTGGGCAGGGTTTGTCGGCGGGGTGCTGGAGTCATCAGCGCTGATCCCCACCGCCAGTCGCGAAGATCTCCAACGGGATGCCAGCTATGAGGCAACGCAGTTAGCGATCAATGAAGCGCTGATTAGCGGCCTTGGGCTGTTAGCGCAAAAACAGCCGGAAATCTGGCGTCGGGTGCTGACTCGCCACAATGAAGCCCTGATGGGTGCCGCCTTGTGTGATGAGCGGCTATTTGCCCTGTTACAGAACGAACTGCTGATCCCCACCACGCAGGGCAATATGCCCGCGCGCGACCTCAGACGTGATAACACCATCACCATGATGCTGGGCGAGGACTCGGGTTTTGAAGGGATGTTATTCCGCCTGCAACAAAAACCCGTCGCGCTGGGTGACCGCTACGCCGTGGTGCCGTTTTTACGCCGCTGGGCGCAGAGCCATGCGGCCCGCTTAATTGAACTGGGTACCCGCGCCGGTAATGAACAGCTTTTCTCGGTGCAGGAACTGCCAGAAGCGGAAGAGCAGTGGTGGCAACAGCAACTGGCTCAGCCAGATGAAGCGTTTGTGGTGGCGCGTTTTGAGCCGGATGTGCTGCCGCTGATGCTGGTGAAAGATCGTGAAGCGGAACTGAAAAAGCGCCTGGAAGAGGATGATGCGGATAAGCGGATGAGCACCGCGGCATTGATGTTGGCAAAGCAGTTCACGCAGAAAGTGACGCAAACGCAAAGCAAAATCCTCTATCTCAACAGCGCTAACCCAGCCATCAACGCGATCATCCAGTGCCGCAAAGCAGGACAACAGCCGTCGACAGAAACGCTGGTCCTGCTCAAGAGCCTGAAAGCACTACTGGCCGCGCAATCCACCGATGCCGAAGAGGGCGCGTTGACACAGGCGCTGCACAGCCTTGGACAAATTATTATTAATCAAACCAATACGCTGATGACACGTTAAATCAGCCCCTTTCCCTTATGGATAAAAGTGAGCAATGTATGGATATCTGGAAATGGTATGAAGACTACGAACAGGATATGCGCGCAGCGGGCCAGGTCTGGCCATTAAAAGTCATTGATGACTTTATTGAAGCCGTTGTGGATATCAACGTTAGTAAAGCCGATGCGCTGATGCCGGAATTACATGCGCTTAAGAAAGCCGCGCCCAATCCGTGGATGGAGGTTTTCGCCGGGCACTGGGAGTTACGTCATCGGCTGGGAAATCACCGCGAAGGTGAAACGGCTTTAGGGGATGTGGTGGCGCTGTATGAACGCGCTCACCGGGCGGATACCGCTGAATGCCCGCAGTCGGTGTGCGTTACCCAGGATTTGTGTGATGTTTACAGCCAGATTGATGGCCGTGGCTGGGTGGAAGAGCGTATCGCCGTCTGTGAAGAAACGCTGAGTAAAATTGATACCAGCTGGAACTGCTTCCAGTGTCTGTCCGAAGAGCAGTACTTCGCCTTGATCGACAAAGGTGAGCCCGAGGCGGCACTGGCCTTTGTTCGTCAGCAGATTGCGAAAATGCATGCGGCGGGTAACACGGAGGTAGATGGCCTGCGTGAAAACGAAGCGATGGCGCTCTACGAACTGGGGCACTATGACGAAGCCCTGCAAACCATTGAAGCGGTGGTGGAACGCAGCGCCGAGCGCCGTTCCGATAATCAGTCGCGTGAAACCTGGCGCATGATCAAATTACAGATCCTTGCGGCTATGGGCCGGGATGAGGATGCCTGGGCGCTGTTGCCACACCCCGATGCGGTCACGCCGTATATCTCAATGCGCTGGTCTCGCGCACTGGAAATGCTGCTGGCGCGCTCGCCAGAACGCAATAGCTGGCAGGTGGGCAGCGTGCTCCAGCGTATTCTGGAGCAGCGGATCCGCGTGGGTGCCTGGCGACAGGCGATTGAAGTAGGCAAGATCCATATTCGACTTGCGTTGCAACGCGGTGCCCGCTGGACGGCTCGTCAGGCGTTAGCCCTGGCGCAGGCGCAACTGCCGCATTTACGTGCGCCGCTTGGCGATGATGTGGCGCTGGCCGAACTGCAACAGCAGATTGACGGCGTAGAGAAAATTGCACTGCCGGTGGCAGCAGAAGCCCTGTTTGACTGGTTGCAACAGCAGCCCGATGAAGGTCGTACGCCAGAGCAGGAAGTCGAGTGGTTGTTACAGGCACTGGAGCAGTTACCTGAAGACCAAAACCTCCGCCTGCTGGCGGCTTCAGCCCTTCAGGCGTGTTCCGCCAGCAGCGATGCAACCCGGTTGTTAGAAGAGTGGGTAGATGCCCATCCAACGGAAGAGAGCCCGATTGTTTTCCGCCTGCTGCAAATGCTCATCACTAACGGCAAAGACGATCGTATCCGCCAACTGGCTCAGGGTTATCAGCCGCACTTGCCGCATATCGCCAGCTGGTATCTGACGCAGCTAGCCCTGGCGCGGGAAGACTGGGCGCTGGCATTAACCCTGGCGCTGGAGATGACGACCCTGACAGAGATGCAGGGCAAAGCCACCGGTTGGATGTTGGCCGGGCGGGCTGCCATGCAGCTCAAGCAGTTTGAACAAGCATTGGGCTACTGGCAGGAAGCGATCGTCCACATGCAGGCGCAGGAACAACCCATCGATGAACTGCTGTGGGAAGTGCTCACTGCAGCTTCCGGCTGTGAAAACTGGGTGGCCGTTCGAGACGCCGCAGCACAACTGGAGATGAACCTGACGGGTGACAGTGGGCCGGTTGAAGAGTCCTGGGGATGGATTCGACTGCATTGGGTCGAAGATCACGAACATTTCTACGCCCTGGCGCAACGTACTGGCCCGGTGACTGCGCGCATCCTCCAGCCTGCGAATCCACGCGATAAGCAACGTTTGCACGATCGGGTGTTGTTCGATGCCAGCCTGCTGAATACGCCGCCAGAAGATGAAGAAGAGAAGCAGAACTTCGTGCCGCTGCATGCGGTGCTGCACACGCTTGAGCCTGGGCGTTATGGTGACTCCTGGTTCATTGATGGCCCGGCACCCGATCAGGAAACCTTTACCGCCTTTGTGGATGCCATGCAGGCCAGTCAGTGCCAGGTTTGGGTGAACAGCAACGAAGATTATCAGCTGGTGGACCCGGAAACGGAAGAAACATTACCGGGCCTCTATTTCCTGTTGGCGGCACCTGAAAATATGCCATTAAAAGCGCTGGATGCGTTGCTGACAGAACAGACGGCAAACTGGCCGATTGCACCGCACTGGTTTGGCCTGGCCCGCGCCGCAGAGGTGGATGAAACGCGCCATACCAGTCTGATTGAACGTTTCCAACTGTAGCGTTTTGTGGGCAGCTTAAATTATTGCGCGCCCACATTAATAACCCGTCATTAACGGTAAGTTGCGATAATAATTAATCGCTTAATGCTGGATGGAAATAAAAAAGGGCGGGATAATTCCCGCCCTGATTACTGCTTTTCCACCCCGGTGCACGGTGGATTTATTGCTGTGTAAGTCTTCGCCCGTCAATTAACGATTCCAGCCATGATGCCAGCCAGGACCGCCGTGGTGCCAGCCGCCGCCATGTCCACGATCGTCTATAATACAACCGCTTAACATGCTGATTACGGCAACTACTGTTAAAACCTTCATTATTTTCTTCATGGAGATGCCTCCTCGTTTTCCTATAGCTGCAAGATTACGCCAGGAAAGTGAAGCGAAGATGCACAAAGTGTAGAGTTATTTCTAGAAGTATTTCTGGATGTGTCTCACAAATTAAAATTTGTCGGACAGGAGAGCGAATTAAATAGGAATTAACTGAATAGAGATGAGTATCGAAAAGAATACTCTGAAAAGCAAGTGAAAATTTATCGCTATTCCCCGGTGAATGCCGCTACAGTATTTGCAGGACAAAACAGGAGGGGCATTATGTCACGCGAAGTCAAACATGTGCTGGCACTACAGGGAGAGCTGGCTGAATGTCCGCTCTGGTCAGTACGGGAGCAGGTTCTGTGGTGTGTGGATATCCTCGCACCGGCGATTCATCGTTTCGATCCCGACAGCGGTAAGCTGGAAACATTCCATCTCGATGAACATGTTGGCTGCATTGGCCTGCGTAAGCAGGGTGGCCTGATTGCCGCGTTACGCAGCGGCGTCTGGCTGCTGGACGAGCAGGGCAGACCAGAAGTTAAAGTGGCGGACAACCCCGGTGTGGCAGAAGTAAGCCGCTTTAACGACGGTCGCGTTGATCCCTGGGGTAACTTCTGGTGTGGCAGCCTGTGGGAACCGCAGGATAAGAATGGTGGGGTGCTGTGCCGCGTCACGCCGCAGCTGAAACTCAAGGTCATGGCGCGCGATATCAAGATCTCCAATGGCCTGGCCTTCTCCCCCGATCATCGTTGGATGTACCACAGCGACACCCCCAACCAGGTGCTGTATCGCTACCCGCTGGATGCACAAGGGGAACCGGGTTCGCGCGAGGTATTCAAACATTTTGATGCCAAAGGCGGTCTGCCGGATGGTGCAGCGGTAGACAGCGAAGGCTTCTACTGGTCAGCGCAATTTGACGGCGGGCGCGTGGTGCGTATCGATCCCAATACCGCTGAAATCGTCGATGAAATCTTACTGCCGGTGCAGTGGCCAACCATGGTGGCCTTTGGCGGCCCTGAGCTGAAAACACTGTATATCACCAGTTCACGTGAGCATCGCACGGCAGAAGAGCTGGCTCGCTACCCGCTCTCCGGCGATATCTTTGCCGTTGAACTGGATGTGGCCGGGATTGCTGAGCCGCTATTTGGCTAACGGCTCAGCAGAAAGGCTGACTCAGGCGTGAGGAATTAATTGCTCTGTCGCGGCATGGCGCTGCGGCAGGCGAATACTGAGGGAGAGAAACAGCGAGATCACCAGCAGCGTCATGATCAGGCTGAAGGTGATGGTGAAGCCGCTAAACAGCGAAGCCACTAGTGAACCCAGAACGCTCCCAATACCAAAACCGAGATACAGCAGACCGTAGTTTTTGGTCAGGTTATTCAGGCCGAAGAAGTCGCTGATCAGTGAAGGGAACACGGTGATGGTGCCGCCAAAACTGAATGCCACGCAGGCCAGAGCCATAAAGAAGCTGCTTTCATTCATCGGAGTAAATAACAGAATACTCATACCCACCAGTGAGACGACCTGCGCCAGCGAAATGACCCGAATACGGGGAAGCTTATCAGACAGGATACCCAGCACCAGACGGCCACTCAGGTTGGCGATAGCAATCACCGTCACGGCATTCGCCGCCACGCCAGCGGATAAGTGCACCAGACCCTGACCAATATCTTTGGCTACACCAATGACGTACAAACCGCTCATGCAGGCCGTCAAAAACATCAGTGCCAACATCCAGTACTGTGGCAGTTTCACGGCCTGCGCCAGGGTGTAATCGCGCGTACCGGAAGTTTGTCCAGCACGAGTCTGTTGCAGCGGGGCATCTTTCATCAACAGTGCGCCAGTGATAATCATCACCATGGTGATCCCGCCCCACAGCATAAAGGTCTGTTCCAGCGTAAAGTGGCTGAGCAGTGCGCCTAAGATGAATTTGAATAACAGGCTACCCAGACCATAAGAACCAATGGCACAGGCCGAGATCAGCCCCTTGCGCTCGGGGAACCACTTCACGCAGTTAGAGAGCGTCATCAGATAGCCCGCCCCGTCTGCCAGCCCGACAATGACCCCAGCGCTGATATACAGCATAAACAGGTTGTTTGCATGGGCTGTCAGCCAGAAGCCAATCGCCATCAGAACACCTGCGGCCATCGCAACGTTCCGCACGCCAAAGCGTTCCTGTAATTTCCCTGCCAGCGAGGAGGCTATCGCCAGCGCCAGGCTGAGCAAGCCGAAGGCAAGCGCCACCTGACCAATCGGTGCATCCAGCTTTTGCGACAACTGGCCGTTGAACAGGCTCCAGGTGTAAACCGAACCCAGTGCCAGTTGAGTGATGATAGTACCGCCGAGGGTTAGCCAGCGCACATGAGGCTGTGAAGTGCGAGTGACAGTGTTCATGATATTTCGTCCATTGGAAAACTGTGGGCATAGTACTCCCCGAAGGGGAAAGGTCGGTTGAGAAAGGCATGAACAGCAGGAATTACGGAATGAATGACATTCAGGGCGGTATGAACGGATAGGCGAAGCGCCGGTAAGAGAAAAAACCCGTAAAAGCGTGTCGATTAAATAACAAAAGTAACAAACAGTGTCTCTGGGCGATTATGGACACTAAAGTCGGTTTTCTTTGCCAGGCTTAAACCACTCATCAACGAGAGGAGACAATATGACAGACCGAACATATGAATCCCTGTCCAGTGAAGAGGAAGTTTGCTGCATTATCGGTCAGGCGGTGGTCGAACTTAGTGCTGAACAGCAGCCCATCAGCAAAGCTACGCTAGCACTCAAGTTGCTGGCGATGGCCGATCGTGATGCTGATGACGAAAAGGTATTACTCTACTGGTTAGCCAGAAAAGCCATCAATCAGCCGCAGCAACTGCACGCGGGCATTCCGCGTTGGGCGTGAGAGGCAGAAGAGGCGGGCAGCAGGCCCGCCCTTCCTGTTAAGTGCTCAAGGCGACTTTACGCACCGGTAAACGGACAAACATCACCATATTGCCTGCCAGAATCATCGCCAGCCCAATCAGCGCGCTGGTGTGCCAGACATAGCCTTCATACAGTGTAGAGAGCGACAGCGCCACCAGCGGAAATAGCAACGTACTGTAGGCGGCCTGGCTGGCGCCGATTCTCCCCACCAGCGTGAAGTAGGCACCAAACCCCACCACTGAACCCAGCAGTGCCAGATAGACCACCGAGCCCAGCCATTGGCCATTCCAGACCGGACGCAGTGACTCGCCCATCAACAGTGACAGCACACCCATGATCATGGCGCCATAAAACATGGCATAGCTGTTGGTGGTCAACACGTCGCGCTGTTGGCGCTGATGCCGCAGGCTAATCATATTGCCAAACGAGAAGCCCAATGTGCCGAGTGCGCTTAGTGCCGCCCCCCATAACACATGCACCGATGCCTGAGTGTTACTCAAATCTTCCCAGAACAACGCCACAATCCCACTGATGCCTAACAGTGCAGCCGGTAACAGCCGCATGGGCGGACGTTGGCGGAAGAACAGCCAACTGTTAATGGCGTTATACAGCACCGCCATTGAGAAAATAACCGACTCCAGCCCGGTACTGATCCATGCGGCGGCATAATAGAAGCAGACGAAGTTAAAGCCGAAAACGCAACTGCCCTGGAGTAGGCAAAACAGATGGTCGCGCGTGGTTAAAGGGCGCAGGCGGCGCAACAGCTTGAGCAGCACCAGCATCAGCGCGCCAGCCACTAAAAAGCGCCAAAAAATGGCCACGGTCACCGCAGTCGCCCCGACAGCGGATTGTTGAAGAAAAATCGCTATCCAGGTGGTGCCCCAGATAACCACTACGGCCAGATACAACCCTGCATTCATTTTCAGACTCCTGTTTGCTGAAGGCGTATTGTTGTCCTAAGGTTTACTGTGTGCTTGCAAAAAACTGCCCTCGACTTGCAAATTCTTGCTTTTTTTTAGTTTGTTATGATGGAGTCGTCACCTGTTTTCATGCCAATTTGATGTGTGCGTCTGAGGCGTGTTTTTTTAATCTCTATTTTATCTCAATCAGAAATCTTGCCTTTATTACAGTCCCATGAGGTGAATATATGGGTAGAGAGCGTGATTTATTAAATACGGTCATGGCTGATATTAATAAAAAAACAAAAGAATTGATTTATTCAGACTCTGCTGAAGAAGAGTTAGAGGGTTATTATCGTGATGTATTCCCAAGCATTAACAGTCAAGGGGTTAATACATTACTCGATCTCCATAAAAAAGGTGGCGTTTTTCTCGAAAAAGGAAAGGTAACGCTCGAGATACAAAAACAAATAAGGAGAAAAACAAAAAACTCAGTCAACACGGTAATTCCTTATTTGATTTCATGTCCTTACATTAAAAATGCACTGGCAAGAAATGCTAAATGGTTATCTCAGTATGAAAAACCCACAACCCTTCCGCTGCCTAAAAATCTGAGTTTGGCCGTGCAAGAGGTTCAAACAGAATTATCTTCAAAAGGGATGTTTAAGCGCGAACAACCAACGTTCGTGAAAGGTAAATATGCATTTTTGGCTTCCGCTGCGCAGCTTTTACAACCTACTCTCTCAGCGCAACATGGTGGTAAAATATACAAAAGGAGTCTCCCGTCAGAAGATAATACAAACGTTGGTATAAATCAGGGAGGTGATGTTGAAAACAAGAATAAGATTTCTCATATTGATGCAGATTTTTTCTTAGCTTCACAGCCTGGGACTGAAACAGAAAACAGCCTTGGATTGTCAGGGAACAACCAGGCACCATCTCAACCGCTTTTAGCGGCTGTTTCGAGTCAGGAAAGTACGCAAGATGAAAATGAGCAGGAAGCACTAATTCATGCCTGGTCTCTGGAAAGCGATGTCTGGCTAGCTGATATCGCCCAGCAATATGATCTTAATGAAGATGAATTAGCTAACATGTATTTTGGTGATGAAATAATTATCAGATATGAACCAGTTCCTGATAAAGAATTACCTGAAAAGGAGAGTATTACAATTACACTTAGAAATTATTTGGAGAATAGAGAATACTGGTTGACAGAGATTCAGGGTTACGAGGCGGAAATTTTTTATCCTGATAAGTACCCCGCCACTTTACAAGAAAAAATTACTTTTGATACGCCCTTACATTCCCATTCGAATTGGTATAGCACTCAACAATATTTGGCCGAAAAGAAGCATTTGGCAGGGGAAATAACCATATCAAACTTCGATGCTTACAGTCCGGTGAGAATTAGCTATCTCTTTAGAAATTCTGCAAAAAGCCCTCAGCAGAATGTGAATACCGTCATTCCATTTCATGTATTTATTAATGCTAATTTTCGAGAGAACATGCTTCCAGTGTTGAAAAATGATGAAAACAAGCAAGAAAACTACCCACAGAGATACAATCTGAAATATTACTTACCAGAGGGTATGGATGAGTCTGATATAAAAAGAATCACAAATAATCTAAAGAAAGGGTATAACGGAGGGGATTTAATAAAGGATATAATGCTAAGCTCGTTAATGGATGAGTTTAACGTTAAAACTGGCCGGTTGTTAAAAAGTCAGAAAATGAACCGGATGACTTTTTCTAATGATAAGTATATTTATGATGCAGTTTCATTAGAATATGTTATTGACAGTAGAATAGGACGTAAGCGTATAGATAAACATAATCCAGTCGAGGGTCAAAGTGAAATACACTGGCCAGGTAACATTTCTCAGGATTTAATCAAAAAGCTAACAGGTGAAGATTTTCGTACGGCATTCCTCTCTGGTGCCGATATTATCTCTGAATCTGTAAGCTCACAGCCAAAAACATTAACAGACATTTCATTTGAACAGCGTGAAAAAACGCTAGAAAAAGCCATCAAGGAAAAGGTTAAAAGCGTTATTACATCGAATAATGGAACACCTGCTGCATTCACTGGCGAGAAAGATGTCTTGATACTGGTTGTTAATGATCTCAGTCGGGAGATAGAAAGTATCGAGGAAAAACTGGCTATCCGGTGGGAAACAGGAATGCTTTATAAAAGCTATGGTGACAGGGAAGGTTTAACTTACGATTTAAGACAACTGTATTTGGATTTGAACTACCTAAACGAAAAACTGTGTACTTTAGATTCAAATCGAGGTGTTTATGATTTGATAAAGAGTGAGGAGGATTTAGATATATATAATTTTGTCAGTGAGCTCATGGATGATACATCGCATGAAGAAACTAGAGAGCTAAAAAAATCGCACATTTATCCACAAATGCCAATTATAGTAACAAAACAAAATGAAAATGGACAAGGGAGTTTCGCAGTCTTGCCATTAGCTTATATTTTATCTGATTTTCATGAAGATCCCGGGAAAAAAAACAATCAAAAAGTTGAATGGCCTGTCTTTTTTAGCGAAAAGAATTTTGAGGAGCTTGAAACTGTTAGATTAAAAGCTGATTACTATCGTGCGTTAAGAAAAGGCGTTGAGGGACAAGTAAAGATATTGAATGATCTTAAGATACCATCATATTATGATTTATTACAAGGCTATGTGGACGATATATATTCTGAAAACCCTGACGTTGGGAACGAAATTGAATTCGCAAATTTAAATGATACGGTTAAGTATACAGTTGTAACCTCAAAATTAATTCGGCAAGCCGTAGGTATAAAAAAAGTTGAAAAACAACAAAACTACACCACTAACATATTAGGGGTGATGGCGAAAGAACCGGAGAGAGTAGCACAGGGTATCGATGCATCATATCAGCTTGACAAATTAATAGTCGATATTGATGGGGCTTATCCAAAAGAAATTATTGAAAGTTTGAGGAGCCAAGACTGGCAGCGTAAAATAGAATCAGTAGCAGATAATCTCGAAAAAAATGATCAGGTTAGAAGGAGCTGGAATGCGGTTTTTTCAAAAATAGTAGAAAAAAAACTCATGGGGTTTAACTACTCTAAAATAATACCGTTAAAAATTGAAGCCAGAGAAATTGTTGGTGTATTTTCTGCTAGTAACGCCAAAGGCCAGTACAAGATATTTTCCTTATTAGAAGGAAGGGAGTGGAATTACGAAAATATGGCGCAATTCATTCATGCTACTAATAATGATAATGATCTGTACGAATGGTTGAAGGAACATCTTGCAAATTCGTATAAGAGAAATGTAAAAAGACATGTAAGGAAAATGCCAACAGAGTATTTTACAACTTCAGAGTTAGCCAATAAGACTTATGATCAGTTGATTAATTCTCTGCGAGTTGATGCAGACTATTTTTTAAAAAGTGATTCTGAGCTAAAAACACATGCCGTGTTCAAGGTTTTCAAAGATCTTTCACCATTGATCGCTTTTCCGTTAGCACCATTAAGTGGCCCTACTGCAGTATTGATTATGATGGGAATATCATCACTGAGGTTTGGAGAGTTGATAGTAGCAGATAAACCTGAAGAGTTTAACAAAATAGCAATCGATTCTTTTATTTCAGTAATGACTGAACCTGTGATTCCTGCATCTTTAAAATTGGCAAAGAAAGTCATAAAACTAAGTCAACCATCTATAGATACAATTAAAAAATATTTTAAAACCAGGTTCAATACAAAAGCTACCTTCTCTAATGATATTGGTATCTCGATGCCTTCTGAGCTGGATACTGCATTTTCACCTGAATATTTAAAGTCGCCTACCGCTGATATAATGAAAGATTTAGATATTTCAAGGTCATATAATAACGCCATTAGAAAAATAGAAGCAAAGAAAAAGGTAAATAAAAAATTTGAGGAGGAATTTGAATTAGGGGAGAAAGAAAGTAGCACTCTGTTAATCAGTGAGGTTGATAAGTTGAATGTAAGGGGCGATCTGACCCCCAGTCAAATGAGGAAAATATTTGTTTCTCGTTCATCAACTGACGCAAAAAAACCACTTACGGCGAAGGAGTTGGGCGCTTTATCAGAAAGAATTAAGAAGAAATCTCATGATGTTGAGCGGGATAGTATTATGGAATTTTTCCGTGATGCAAAAAAAATAAGTTCTGAATCTGAAGTTAAACTTTTACCACAATCTGCACTCCTCGAGCTTGCTGGCGAATCCAGTGCGGGGAGATGCTTACCTTTGTCCAGAGTGATGGCCTTAGCAATTGAGAACGGTAGCGTTGATTTTGTCATTAACAAATATCTTAACGCTTCAGTAAAAAATAACAGGAAATTAGCAGAGGAACTAAAAAATCTACTTAAAAATCTTCATTCTTCCTCAAAAATACAAGATTATTCGCAGTTTAAAAAACAGTCGATAAAAAACATTGTTGACAGATTGGATGAAGGAGGAAGTCATTATTTGACGATTAGTTCACCTAACCATGCAATGATGGCAGGTAAAAAAATCAATGACCACTCAACACGTTGGTATTTTTATGATCCTAATTTTGGACTCTTATCTTTTAGTTCAAAAATAGATCTTGAAAAAGCGTTGCATCAACATTTTGTCATCAAGGGCTATGCGCAAAAATATCTTTCAGGGGGAATTCCCTACGCTGGCGATAGCAATGTGCTTGCTTACGATGCGGCTAATTACGGTACAAGAAAAAACCCATTATTCGATGTGGGTAGAATGAATCTTGATGATATTAAAAATGCAGATGCGGGTTCGAGTAAAACTGTGGGCGATTTTATCACTCCGGTTTAAAAATCAGGCTATATACCCCGTACATAACAAGCGTTTTTTTGATGTTTAAAACGTACTGTCAACTAAAACCGTAACGCCGTACACTAGGGGGAACCCTGATAGTTGTGAGCATTTGTATGACAAAAACCTACCAGACCTTTGCCATCCTGCAGCGGCAGAAAGCGCAGTTGCGCGATCACGCGGTGTTGAGCAGTGGTATCCAACTGGCCTCATGGTTTAATCAGGGCGATCGGGTGACCAACCTCAGCGATCATCACACGCTAAGCTTGTATGTGGCGGAAGGGTACGATACCTGGCATAAAACCCAGCACGGCTGGCGTAACGGTGGTGGCCCGGATCGTTTTTGCTTAATGCCGCAGGGCAGTGAATCGACCTGGGATGTGCGCGCTGAGTTGGCATTTGTGCACCTCTATTGCACCGATGAGCATCTCCGCCATCTTGCCGAACAGATCTGGGATCGCAGCCCTGCACAGCTGAGCCTGCATGAAAAAGTGTTCGCGGGGGACGATCGCATTACCCAGCTTTATCGTCACTTTCTGTTGAGCTGTGACTGGCAGCAACCCGCCAGCCAAATGGTGCTGACCACCGCTTCAACCTTGCTGATGACGCACCTGTTGCAGAATTACAGTGATGTGCAGTGGCAGGCCCCACAGGTACGCGGCGGTCTGGCTCCAGTGGTACTGCGCCGTATTACAGACTACATTGCTGCGCATCTCGACCAGCCGCTCACGCTGGCACATCTGGCGCAGGAAGCTGCCCTCAGCGAATTCCATTTTGCCCGCATGTTTCGCCACAGCGTGGGCATGGCACCGCATCAATATGTCATGCAGCAACGCATGAACCGCGCGCGCGATTTACTTTCCCACACACAGCTCTCCCTGACAGATATCGCTTTGCAGTGCGGTTTCCACTCTTCAAGCCATTTCAGTAATCGCTTTAGTCAGGCATTTGGCATCGCGCCCTCTTTATGGCGGCGTGGGACGCACTGTTCTGTTTAAAGGATAAGGTTACTGATTCCCCTAATAATAAGTGTGATTAAGATGAATTAATTTTCACACTCAACTTACTAATTTAGGTAATAAAACAAGGATCGAAAACCATCCCCCACACATTGATCTGAATCAAGTTCAGTTCATTGAATATCTTAAAATCCGAAGGTAAATATTTATTCCTCGGAGTTCTTCACAAAAACTTCATGTTAATCATTTTATTTCTTTCCGTTAATGTTTTGGGCTGTTAATGTTTTGCTCGGTTAGCGTGTCAGTGTTTTATCTCATGAAGGATTGTAGTGAAATAGATCTAATTTCGTTTTAATAAAACGTCATATAACCATGACAAATACGGAATTGCTTCCTAATGGGCTTGTGTCTTATGGTTCTATTGAGGTTATTTTAGATGGCGCATAACTCCATGCATGTAATTCTCAGGTTGTTATTGTACGTGTTTTGTTTCTTTTTGCTTTACCCTGTTTTGATGTTTTGGTTACTACCGTTGACATTTGAACGTACTCGCCTGTGGCATAATGCTGCCAGTTTTCTGGATGTGCGGGATTTTCAAAGCTTTATCCTAACCACGATTCTAATAGTAAATATAGTTATTGCATATGCAATCTATTATGCCATTAAGTTGGTTCTAGAGCTTAGGTGGTATAGGAAATTGTTTATGGGAAAGGTGTGATTTGTATGATGGGTCTGGCGTTTAAGTTTGGTTTTTTTATTGCATTCGTTCTAGTCTATTTCTCATTGTTAACGTTTCACGTGGCTGGCTGGATCTACAATAACACTCTTTTTTGGCAGTCGATGGCTTCAATATTTAATTGTGATGACCTTGAATGGTTTATCTCAGTAAGTGTAATGATTAGTACTGTGGTTTTTTCATTTTTGAGCGTTTTCTTAGTCTCACATTTAATATCGAGAAGAGTCGCCAGGTGATACTTCTGTGGTGATAATTTCACCACAGGATTTATCGACTGCCTTATTGCGGAGAAACAGGGCGAGACTTTTAACACCGAGAATAACGGTGGGAAGTAAAAGCCCACTGGCCTCAAGCCAGTGAGCAGGGTGACGTATTCAGCTAATTTCCCCGTGCGGGTCGAGAATATATTTCGCGGCTACACCGGCATCAAATTGCGCATAGCCCTGTGCGGCTTCTTCCAGCGGAATCACTTGCGCATTTACAATCTTCGCAATTGGCAGGCGATCGTGCAGGATGGCATTCATCAACTGGCGGTTATAACGCAGTACTGGCGTCTGACCCGTGTGGAAGGATTGCGCTTTTGACCAGCCGAGGCCAAATTTCAGACTCAGTGAACCTTCCTGCGCCGCTTTCTCATGGGCACCCGGATCGGCGGTGACATACAGCCCAGGAATACCGATTTTTCCGGCAACGCGGGTAATTTCCATCATCTGGTTTAGCACAATCGCCGGTTGCTCTTTACCAGAGTGACCACGCGCTTCGAAGCCCACGGCATCAATGGCAGAGTCGACTTCCGGTACGCCCACCACTTGTTCGACCATTTCACCCAGACGATCGTGCTTGCTGAGATCGATCGGCACAAAGCCCATCTTGGCAGCGTGTGCCAGACGATCCTGATTGAAATCACCGATCATCACCACTGCGGCCCCGAGGATCTGTGCTGAAGCTGCTGCGGCAAGTCCGACCGGACCCGCACCCGCTACATAGGTAATTGATCCCACACCCACGCCTGCGGTCATTGCACCGTGGAAGCCAGTGGGCAAAATATCAGACAACATGGTGAGATCTTTGATTTTCGCCAGCGCCTGATCGCGATCGGGGAATTTCAACAGGTTAAAATCAGCGTACGGAATCATGACATATTTTGCCTGACCACCGACCCAACCCCCCATATCTACGTAACCGTAAGCGCCGCCCGCACGCGCGGGGTTGACCGTCAGACAGACGCCGGTATCCAGCTCCCGACAGCAGCGGCAGCGACCACAGGCCACGTTAAACGGCACTGACACGATATCGCCGACGTTCAGCATCTCAACATCGCTGCCTTTTTCAATCACCTCACCGGTAATTTCATGGCCTAACACCATACCCGCAGGTGCAGTGGTGCGGCCGCGCACCATATGCTGATCCGAACCGCAGATATTGGTTGATAACACCTTCAGGATCACCGCGTGACCAATTTTTTTGCCGGCTGGGTTAGAAAAAATCGGGTCTGGAATATCCAGGACTTCAACTTTTCCTGGCCCCTGATAAACCACGCCTCTGTTCGAGCTATGACTCATTACGCCTCCTTGATGGCGGTAGGTACAGCGGGTTCTCTGGTATTGATGGCCCAGAGAGGATGAGAAACAGGCAATTTAATAGTCGATTTCAACGTTGCCTTTGATAATGGTGCAGCAACTGAGCACGTAGCCTTGTTCGATCTCTTCATCGTCTATTCCACCGTTGTGGCTCATTTCGGTTTGGCCATCGAGAACCTTCACCTTGCAGGTGCCGCAGATCCCCATACCACAGGCTTTTGGAATTTTCAGACTGGCACTGGCTGCTGCCTCGTTAAGCGTAGTGCCCTCTACAACCTCGATCTGTCTTCCAGACGACATAAACTTAACCGTGCAGAGGGTGTTCACACTTTCTTTATCTGGCCCTGTTTCCCCAATGACAGGTTGCTGTACGGTGGCGGAGGGGATCAGGGTGTCGCCACCAAATGACTCCTCGTGATAGCGTGACATGTCATAGTCGGCATGCTGTAAAAACTCCCGTACTGCCCGCATGTAGACCGCCGGGCCGCAGCAGAAGATCTCCCGTTCGGCAAAGTCCGGTGCAATCAGCTGGAGCATTTCCCGATTCAGATAACCGCGATAGCCGCTCCAGGCCTGGCCGGTAGGGGTTCGCTCGCAAATGATATGCAGCTTAAAATTTTCAATCCGGGTCGACATGTAATCGAGTTCGGCGCGGTAAATAATGTCTTCTGGCGTACGGGCGCTGTGGACAAAGGCCATATCGACGTCAGAGTTCGTATTGAAGAACCACCGTGCCATCGACATCACCGGGGTAATCCCCACGCCACCGGAAAGCAGCAGCACTTTGCTGGCCGGAAAATCTGCACTGTTGAACTGGCCCATCGGGCCATGGACCACCAGTGCGTCACCCACGGCAAGGTTGTCATGTAGCCAGTTGGAGACCTTACCGCCAGGGACGCGCTTAACGGTGATGGAGAAGCTGTAAGGAATAGAGGGCGAGCTGGAAATGGTATAGGAGCGCATTTCCGGCTCATGATCGATTTCCAGCTCAAGCGTGACAAACTGACCAGGCTTAAAGAAAAACAGGACGGGCTGCTGCATGCCAAAACAGAACGTTTTGACATCTGCCGTCTCCTGAATCACTTTCAGGCAGCGCACCTGATGACGACCATTCGTCCATGTCTGGGTAATAACAGGATTAAAAAAATCCGAGCCTGAGATATTTTGCATAGCGACACCGTTGTGCTGTTAAGCCTGGGGGAAGAATCAAATAATCCTGCGTTTCATTACTTCGCAGTACCAATCGTCGAACTGGCAAACGCCGTTCTCCGCCACGCTGGAAAATGGGCCAGGGGTATAAGCCGGTGAGCTGACGCCTGCCTGCGTACCTTCTACTAAATCGCGGTCCTGGCTATTGGTGGCCAGCCAGACTTTGGTCAGCCGGTCGAGGTCGTAATCAATGTTTTCCTGCGCATCTTTGTGTACCAGCCATTTGGTGGTCACCAGCGTTTCATTTGGGCCGAGTGGCAAGATTCTGAAACTCAGGGCGTGATCACCGAGGAAGTGGTTCCAGGTAGAGGGATAATTAAAATAGAGCAGCGCGCCAATATCGTATAAGCCGCTTTCATCCAGCCTGCGCGTCACCGCTGGCTGGCCATCCATGGTGTAGCTGACGGCTTTTTCCGAGAGTGGGATGCGCGTCATGCGGTACTGACCCCCCTCGTCCATCACCAGACGGCTTGGCAATCCGGCGTTTTCACAACTGTCCCAGAATTCGGTCAGGCCGGGGTTTTCCTCTTCGGCGACACCGGCCACGGAAAGGTTTTCGACAAAGGAGTTCATCAATTCCGGGTGAGCGCCATCACAGTGGAAGCATTCGCGGTTATTCTCAAACACCAGCTTCCAGTTCCCTTTCTCAATTAAATTCGATTCAAAGGCGACTTTGCAGTTATCCAGATAATGCGGCTTGATAAAGGGCGTGACTGCCTGACGGAAGGGTTCAAAATCCGGTGCGACATCAGCTACGCAAACATAAATATAGGTTTCAACGATTTCACAGTGCGCAGCATTCAGGCTGTGTTCCTGCGGATTAAATTCGGGCCCCATATTGCCGGCATACAGCAGACGCCCGTCCAGTTCGAATGTCCAGCGGTGATACGGGCAGACCAGTTTGGCGGATTTGCCCTTTTCCTGTTGGCAAACTTTTGAACCGCGATGACGACAGGCGTTATGTAGCGCTCTGATTTTATTGTCATTACCGCGCACCACGACTATCGGGTAATCGCCAATCTGTAAGGTGAAAAAGCTGCCTGGTTTTTCCAGTTCAAAGGTGTGACCGGCAAAGATCCACTCGCGAGACCAGATGTATTTCAAATCATCCTGATAAACTTGTTCGTCACAGTACAGTTCACGCGTCAGGGCATGGCGCGGCCGACGCGATTCAATATAGTCGCGGGTATTCTTCATGTTGTATTGCTCCTGTAACCAGTGCCAGTTAATCAAAAAGGGGGGTTAATTTCTTTCACGTATCACTTCGGTGTTACTGACAAAAGCGTCGTTGTTGCTCTCCAGCGAGGCCGCGTCATTCAGATCCAGTTGATTGGTTTCCGGTGCCATGAGCCACGAAATGGCTAAACCCAACAGGGTGACGGCCGCAGCGATATACATGGTTTTCTCAATGCCTAAATCCTGGAGTGAGAGTGGAACCAGCCAGGTGCCAATCGCAGCCCCGATACGTGAGACCGAGGTGCCCACGCCCACTGCGCATGCACGAATTTCCGTCGGGAATATTTCATTGGGATAGACCAGCGTTAATACCTGCGCACCGCCAATAAACAGCGCATAAGCACCGAACAGCATGAGAATCACCGCCGATGCGCTGTCGTGCTGCCAGCCGAGCAGGAGCAGGGCCAGACCAGACCAGAAAAAGCTGTGCAACAAGAGGCTGCGACGGCCGAGACGATTAACCGAACAGGTGGCGACGATACAACCCACCACAAACAGCAACGTAATCGTGACTGAACCAAGTGAGGCCCACTGGCCCTGAACGTGCAAAGCTTCCAGCACGCGCGGCACAAAGGCATACACGGCAAACAACGGGACGATGCAGCAGGTCCAGAACAGGGTGATAAACGCCATGCGTTTGCCGTAGCCAGCGTGCAGCAGGCTGATAAACGACAGGGTGTTGTTCACCGGTTCGGCTGGCAGGTTTTGAATGCCGTACTGATGACCAAAGGCGTGTTTGATCACCTGTTCCGCTTCTGCGCGGCGGCCCTTACGCAACAGCCAGCGTGGCGACTCTGGCGTGCCTAAGCGGATGCAGAACAGGGCCAGGCCAATAATGGCCGAGCTTGCCAGGATGACGCGCCAGGCGTCTGCACCCCCATAATTTAATAAAATCTCGCCGATGATGTAGGCGGTTGCCGCACCGGAGAACCACATAATGGTGACGCCTGCCAACCGTGGCCCACGGTACTGGCGCGGCAAAAACTCCACCAGATAGGCGGTCGCCACCGGATATTCAATACCAACGGCAACCCCCATCATGAAGCGATAGAAAAACAGCATCGAGCCGCTCTCGACCCAAAACTGCAACAGTGAGAACAGGACAAACAGGGTTGGACCGACAAAGTACAGCCGACGTCGACCCAGGCGATCTGTTAACAAGCCACCCATAAAACCGCCGAAGAAGATGCCAATCAACGCCGAAGCGGCAATCATTCCCTGCCAGAAAACATCCAACCCTAGCGCGCTGGTAATTTGTGACATCGCAATGCCAATAATACTCAGCACATAACCGTCCACAAACGATCCGCCCGCCGATCGCACCGTGAGTAAATTATGAAAACGATTTAAAGGGAGATCCTCTATCGATATTGTCTTAGACATACTCTTTAGTCTCCAGTCAGGAGATCGAAGCATGGAACAATAAGTATTGTGGCAAAGTTAACCCTCCCGGAAGATATCGGGATTGCAGGTGACGATGTTTGTAACAATGCTTATTATCGCAGCATATAAATGGCTTCGATCCGGGTGGCTGCAAAGTAGATGCAGGTTTTTTATTTAATTTTTACTGCGGTTTAATTGTTTGTTTAATTAAAAATAAACCGTCAGTGGCGTTGAGGAAATAATTGCACTGAGTTTTGATAGGGTCAATATGGCAAAAATGGCATGGATGACAGGAAAAACGATGGAAATTTCACGATCCGATAGCGTTGTGTTAAAAAACACAAACATATCAAATGCTTAGTTGATGTTTATTTTATTCATATTATTTTCGTATTTTTGTGAAATAGCCCATGTTTCTCTGTTTCTGTGGACGTCATAAGCAGGAGAGCGAGCAAGGTAAGCCTGGTTTTTTTAGACTAGGTGACTGATTTTCATGCAATAAAAAAGCCCTTCAGATTGAAGGGCTTAGTAGGTAAACAGGCATCATTCATCTGGTGAGAAGAGTCGCTCTACGGCTCTGCGTCGCTTTCTGAAACCCGCCGGGGTTTCACCGTACTGTTTACGGAACCAGGTAATCAGATGTGACGCTCCAGAGAACCCGCTGCGCAGGGCGATTTCGTGAATACTTGCCGTCGAGTTGGTCATCAGATTGCGTGCATGATCGAGCCTGAGCTTGCGCCAGTGTACAACAACGGTATCGCCAGTGCTGCGCAGAAAGGCTTGATTAAGCTGGTGCATGCTGACGTTCATCAAGGTCGTGATATCTTGCAACGGCGCGGGCGAGGCAATGTGTTGATGCATATAGTCGATGGTGCGCTGAACGATATCTTCCTCATAGCGCGGGTTTATCGTGCTGATTTTATACCGTTTTTGCACGGGCTTTTTCGGCTTGTCCGGCTCTGCCATGAGGTATTTCAGGGCCTTACTGGCGCGCTGCTCGCCACAATGTTTGCGGATGATGTCGACAGCCAGTTCAATCGATGTCCCGCCAGGGCAGGAGATAATTCCGCCATCGCTGATGTAGGTTTGATCCAGCACCGGCGTGACTTTGGGGAAACTTTGCTTAAATTCGTCGCGCGTCGTGAAATGCACGGCACAGCGTTTGCCATCCAAAAGACCGGCTTTCGCCACGACGAAGGAGCTGCTGTCCAGCGTGATGATGGGGATTTTGCGGGCATGTAAGGATCGCACCGCGTCCAGCAAGGTGTCCGTTGGGTTGCGCGTCTCCTCCAGCAGCCCACCGGCGAAAACGACGTAATCCCAGTGGGTGGCAAAATCCAGCGGTGCGGTAGGCTGCACGGGTAATCCACAGCTACTGATAACGGGTTGATTATTCAGCGTCATCCATTCCCACTGACAAAATATCTGGCGGCTGGAAAAAGCAACATCGGCGGCAAAGCGAATGGGATCAATCAGTTCCGCTACCGGGTGGAGAGTAAATCTGTTAAGCAGAACAAAACCTATTTTAATATCCGGGCGAGATTGTTTTTCTTCAATTTCAAACTGCGCTGCTACAGATTGTGCCATGTAATGCCTCAGCCATCTGAAAAACGTCCTGATGAATTATTCATCGGGTAAGGTTTCTATTGTGAGTGACAATTCTTATACTCTGAGGTTAATCACCCCAACAAGCATTTTTTAACTTAAAACCCAGTTTTTAATTCTGTCATCTTTATTTTGTGAGGAAGAGGGATGATTTTATTGGTCTGGCAACCCGGTATTTGAGTAAAAGGTCTCTGCGTTATATCCCCGCTAAAGTCGCTCTTTTTTTGCATATCCTTTCTGGAAAAAACAGCACTGCACTTTGTTTGTAACGGATGATGTAAGTGAGGCTAACCATTTTGTATCTGGCCGCGCATAAAGTTAGACTGCCTTACCTTTTTTCACCATTACGCTTAGCCATGACCACCAACTCATCGAACGCTGTGGACATACCACATTCCATTCCGGCCCGTAACCGGATGTTCCGGGCACTGCTCAACCGGGATAAAACCCCGGTGGCGGTGCTGATTTCGGCCGCGATAGTGGGCATTTTGGTTGGGATAGTCGGCGTGGTTTTTGCACGCATGGTGGATGCTATCCAAGCCTGGCGCACCCTGCACATTAGTGCTGCCGTGTTGTCTGGCTGGCAACTTTATCTCGCGGCCTTTGGGGTTTCTGCGGTGCTGGCGGCCATCGGGTACTGGCTGGTCCGGCGCTTTGCCCCGGAAGCGGGGGGATCGGGCATTCCGGAAATTGAAGGCGCCTTAGAGGAGTTAAGGCCGGTGCGCTGGTGGCGGGTTATTCCGGTTAAATTTGTCGGTGGCCTCGGTACATTGGGGGCTGGAATGGTGTTGGGGCGAGAAGGTCCGACGGTCCAGCTGGGGGGAAATCTGGGGCGGATGGTTTACGATCTGCTGCGTCTCAACAGTGATGAAGCCCGACACTCGCTGCTCGCAACCGGCGCGGCTGCGGGTTTGGCAGCGGCGTTTAATGCCCCTTTAGCGGGTATTCTCTTTATTCTGGAAGAGATGCGGCCGCAGTTCCGCTATAACCTCATCTCAATCAAGGCGGTGTTCATCGGGGTGATTTGCGCCAGCATCGTTTTCCGCCTGTTTAACGGTGACATGGCCGTGATTGCGGTTGGCAAACTCAATGATGCTCCGGTGCAGACGCTTTGGCTCTATTTGCTGCTGGGCATGGTGTTCGGTGCGATTGGTGTCGCCTTTAATCGCCTGATTTTCGCCATGCAGGATGCATTTGCAGGCATCTATCAAAATAAAATCTGGCGGGCGGTGGTGACCGGTGCCGTGTTGAGCGGATGCTGTGGCGTGATGAGCTTACTGTTTCCTGCTGCGGTTGGCGGTGGCAATCAGCTGATTCCTGAAGCGGCACTGGGCGCGTTTCCGCTGGCTATTTTGCTGGTGATTTTTGTGGTGCGCCTTTTCACCACACTGCTGTGCTTCTCTTCAGGCGCGCCAGGCGGCATTTTTGCCCCGATGCTCGCATTAGGCACGGTGCTGGGCACGGCCTTTGGGCTGGCGGTATCGCAGTTGTTACCTGAATATCATCTTCAGCCAGCGACATTTGCCATTGCAGGAATGGGGGCATTGTTTGCGGCTTCGGTGCGCGCGCCGTTAACCGGAATTGTGCTGGTGCTGGAAATGACCGACAACTATCAGCTCATTCTGCCGATGATCATCACCTGTCTGGGCGCAACCTTGCTGGCACAAATGTTGGGCGGAAAACCGCTGTATTCCTCAATACTCGCCCGTACGCTGGCACGGCAACAAGATCAGGCAAAGGGATAAAGGGCGTTGGAAAGAGGGGGGATGATGGTGTCCCCTGCAGGAATCGAACCTGCAACTAGCCCTTAGGAGGGGCTCGTTATATCCATTTAACTAAGGGGACAGCGCGGCGCAGTATACATGAGTTACCCGCTGGCGGTAACTGTCTGTTAACCTGTATGCTCATTTAATCAACAGTTTAAGACTTTACCTGCCTGAGCGTCGGGCAGGCAAAGTGCGCTATCGCATGAGTAAAATCAAATGCTTTAGCGCAGCGCATATAGTTCGATAAGGTTATGATTTACCTGGGTGAACGTTGTGGCGAGCGTGCCGTGCCACAAATGTAATCCTGAATGCAGTAAAAAGTTACAAGATCTTAATCCTGATGGGATTCACATCAAATGTGCCAGAACAATGGCACAAATCATCACTACCGTAACAACGCAGAAACAACTCACCTCTACGGTCCACAACATCCTTGTGGTATTATCCGTGCTCAATTTTTCAGGTGCGACACCCTTCCCGATGTTTGAAGCCATTAATTTATCTTGTGTTCGTGATGAACGCGTCCTGTTTCACGGGCTGAGCTTCAGCGTCAACCCTGGTGATATTGTTCAGATTGAGGGGCCAAATGGCGCGGGAAAAACCTCTCTTTTGCGTTTGCTGGCCGGTCTGAGCCAGCCCGCGGAAGGTGAAATTCACTGGCAGGGGGAAGCGGTAAGACGTCAACGTGATGTCTGGCACCAGGCGTTGCTTTATCTTGGGCATCAGCCCGGGGTGAAAGGGGTACTCACGCCGCTGGAAAATCTACGCTTTTTCCATCCGAACTGCGATCAGGATTCCATCTTCGCAGCGCTGGAAAGTGTCGATCTGCTGGGTTACGAAGAGATCCCCGTTGCACAACTTTCTGCCGGGCAGCAACGGCGTGTGGCACTCGCCCGGTTGTGGCTGACTCGCGCAACGTTATGGATTTTGGATGAACCTTTGACCGCCATTGATAAAAGTGGCGTCGAAAAACTGATGCGCTGCTTTACCCGACATGCTGAGAATGGCGGGGCGGTGATCCTGACAACGCATCAGGATCTGCCTGCCAGCAAGGCGCGGGTCCGACAAATCAGGCTGCAAGGAGCGGAACTGGCGTGATGACTGGACGCATTATTGGACGCGAGTTGCGCATTGTCTTTCGTCGTGGCTCAGAAGTGATTAACCCGCTGTGGTTTTTCCTGATTGTGATTACGCTGTTTCCGCTGGGTATCGGGCCTGAGCCGCAACAGTTGGCGCGTATTGCCCCCGGTGTGACCTGGGTTGCGGCGCTACTGTCATCCCTTTTGGCGCTGGAACGTCTGTTCCGCGATGACTTTGTTGATGGTTCTCTGGAACAGCTTGTGCTGCTGCCAACCCCGCTGCCATTAACGGTGTTAGGGAAAGTGATTGCTCACTGGCTAGTGACCGGACTGCCGCTGATCTTGTTGTCACCGCTGGCAGCTTTACTGCTGTCACTCGACTTCTCAAGCTGGAGCGCGATGGCCCTGACGTTGCTGTTAGGCACGCCTACGCTGAGTTTCCTGGGCGCAGTAGGTGTTGGGCTCACGGTGGGCCTGCGCCGTGGCGGCGTATTGTTGAGTTTGTTGGTATTGCCGTTGGCGATACCGGTACTGATTTTTGCCAGCGCGGCGATGGATGCCGCCGCGCAAGGTCTGCCGATTGGCGGCTATTTGGCGATTTTAGGGGCGATGTTGGTGGGCAGCGCGACGCTGACCCCCTTTGCCACCGCAGCCGCATTACGAATAACGCTGCAGTAGTAGCGTGCTAACGATTTATTACTTTGTGAGCAAAAGAACATGTGGAAATGGTTGCACCAACTGGCTAAACCGGAGCGGTTATACCGCTTATGTGGGCGGTTAATACCGTGGTTTGCCATCCTGGGCGTTGCAAGCCTGTTGCTGGGATGGATCTGGGGCTTTGGTTTCGCGCCAGCCGACTATCAGCAAGGGCAGAGCTATCGCATCATGTACATTCATGTTCCGGCGGCGATGTGGTCAATGGGCGTCTACGGATCAATGGCTATTGCCGCTTTCATCGGTCTGGTCTGGCAGATGAAGACCGCCGATTTGGTGTCGATGGCGATGGCCCCGATTGGCGCGGTGTTTACCTTTATTGCGCTGGTCACCGGCTCGGCCTGGGGTAAACCGATGTGGGGAACCTGGTGGATCTGGGATGCACGACTGACCTCAGAACTGGTGCTGCTGTTCCTCTATATGGGTGTCATTGGCCTGTATCACGCGTTTGATGACCGCCGCACGGCCGGTCGCGCAGCGGGGATTTTGATTCTGGTGGGTGTCGTCAATCTGCCAATCATTCACTTCTCGGTTCAGTGGTGGAACACGCTGCATCAGGGCTCTTCGGGCATGTTGCAACAGGATATCGACCCGTCAATGCGTACTCCGCTACGCTGGTCCATTCTCGGTTATCTGCTGGTCTTCATCACCCTGACGCTGATGCGCATGCGCAACCTGCTGTTGTTTACCGAGCGCCAGCGCCCTTGGGTGGCTGATGTCGTGAAAGAGGGGAATAAGTGATGACGCCCGCTTTTGCCTCCTGGCATGATTTCTTCGCCATGGGCGGTTATGCGTTTTACGTATGGCTGGCCGTGATTCTGACGTTAATTCCGTTATCCGCTTTAGTTCTGCACACCCTGGTGCAGCGTCGCCGTTTGCTGGCCCAAATTCGCCAGCGTCAGTCCAGGGAGCGTCGCATTCGTGCGGCAAAATCCAAAAAAGCCGCCAGTGAAGCGGCAGGAGATCCAATGTGAACACCCGTCGTCGCAACCGCCTTACGGTTATCGTGGCGTTGTTGGTGGGACTCGGCATTGCAACATCGCTGGTGATGTATGCGCTGCGTTCCAACATCGACCTTTTTTATACGCCCAGTGAAATTTTATATGGCAAAGGTGAGCAGCACCAAAAACCGGAGCCGGGCCAGCGCCTGCGCGTCGGTGGCATGGTGATGCCGGGCAGCGTGAAGCGCGATCCCAACACCCTTGCCGTCAGCTTCAAGCTTTATGACGGCAACGGCATTATCAGCGTCAGCTATGTCGGTATCCTGCCGGACCTGTTCCGTGAAGGGCAGGGCATTGTGGCACAGGGCGTGCTCGAACCAGGCAACCTGGTGAATGCCAAAGAAGTATTGGCAAAGCATGATGAAAATTACACACCGCCGGAAATCAAGAACGCGATGAAAGTGAATCCTAACGAGCCACAGGATGGCTATCACCCGGCGGGGTCGCAGTCATGATCCCAGAAATAGGTAGCTTCTTACTCTGTCTGGCGCTGGCCCTCTCTCTGTTGCTGAGCATCTACCCGCTTTGGGGTGCAGCGCGTCAGGATGGCCGGATGATGGCTCTGGCGCGGCCACTGGCGTGGGCGATGTGGGGCTGTATCGCCGCTGCGTTTGCGGTGCTGGTGCATGCTTTTATTGTGAATGATTTTTCGGTGGCGTATGTCGCCACCAACTCCAACACCCTGCTGCCAATCTATTACCGCATTGCGGCGACCTGGGGGGCGCATGAAGGTTCTCTGCTGCTGTGGCTGTTACTGCTCAGCACCTGGACCGTGGCGGTAGCGATTTTCAGTCGTGGAATGCCGCAGGATGCGCTGGCGCGCGTGCTGGCGGTGATGGGTATGATTAACCTCGGCTTCCTGTTGTTCATCACTCTGACGTCGAACCCGTTTACCCGCGCCTTACCCGACTTCCCGATTGATGGTAGCGATCTCAACCCGATGTTGCAGGATATTGGCCTGATCTTCCATCCACCGATTCTGTATATGGGGTATGTCGGTTTCTCCGTGGCCTTTGCTTTTGCCATCGCGTCACTGATGACTGGCCGTCTGGATACCGCATGGGCACGCTGGTCGCGTCCGTGGACCACAGCTGCCTGGGTGTTTCTCACCGTGGGGATCGTGCTGGGTTCAGCCTGGGCCTATTATGAACTGGGCTGGGGCGGTTGGTGGTTCTGGGACCCGGTAGAGAATGCTTCGTTTATGCCTTGGTTGGCGGGTACGGCCTTGATCCACTCACTGGCCGTAACCGAAAAGCGTGGCACCTTTAAATCCTGGACAGTGCTGCTGGCCATCACTGCCTTCTCACTTAGCCTGCTCGGGACATTCCTGGTGCGTTCCGGGGTATTGGTTTCCGTCCACTCTTTTGCTTCCGATCCGGCGCGCGGGATGTTTATCCTTGCCTTCCTGGTGATTGTTATTGGTAGCTCGCTGCTGCTGTATGCCATTAAAGGCGGCAAAGTCCGTAGCCGGGTACAGAATGAAACCTGGTCACGTGAAACCTTCCTGTTGGGCAACAACGTTCTGCTGATCGCCGCGATGTTAGTGGTATTGCTGGGTACGCTGCTGCCGCTGGTACACAAAGAGCTGGGGCTGGGCAGTATCTCGATTGGCGAACCGTTCTTTAACACCATGTTTAGCTGGATCATGGCTCCGTTTGCGCTGCTGCTCGGTATTGGGCCGCTGGTGCGCTGGCGTCGTGATGAGCCGCAAAAGCTGTATAAGCGCCTGGCGCTGGCGCTGGTGGTGACCTTAGCGGGTTCCATTTTGCTGCCCTGGCTGTTGCAGGATCGTATTGCAGCCATGGCGGTGGTCGGGCTGTTGATGTCCATCTGGATCATTGTCCTGACCCTGATGGAGCTGCACGAACGTGCTACCCATCGTCACGGCTTCTGGCAGGGCTTGCGCCATTTGTCGCGCAGTCACTGGGGCATGGTGCTGGGACATTTAGGCGTTGGCGTCACGGTGATTGGCATCGCTTTCAGTACCCAGTACAGCGTAGAGCGCGATGTGCGTATGAAGGCGGGCGACAGCGTCGATATCCAGAACTATCACTTTGTGTTCCGTGGCGTGCAAAACCTGCAAGGCCCGAACTACAGCGGTGGCAGTGGCATTATTGACGTTACGCGTGATGGCAAGCAGGAAGCGGTGCTTCAGGCTGAAAAACGCTTCTACACCGCGACACGCACCATGATGACGGAAGCGGCAATCAGCGGCAGCGTCACCCGCGATCTTTACGCGGCGCTGGGCGAGGAGTTGGGCGATGGCTCGTGGGCGGTGCGCATTTATTACAAGCCGTTTGTCCGCTGGATCTGGTTTGGCGGTCTGTTTATGGCCGTAGGCGGTATTTTCTGCCTGTTCGATCCCCGTTATCGCGCCCGTAAAAAAGGGCAACAGGAGCTGGCATGAACAAAAAAATCCTTTTTATTCCGCTGGTGCTGTTCCTGCTGCTGGCAGCGGCGCTGCTGTGGCAGCTACAACGCAATGCAGGCGGTGACGATCCCACGCTGCTGGAGTCGGCGATGATCGGCAAACCGGTGCCGGTGTTTAAGCTCGAGTCTCTGTTCCAGCCGGGCAAAATCTATGACCAGAAAGCGCTGGTAGATGGCAAGCCGATTCTGCTGAACGTCTGGGCCACCTGGTGCCCAACCTGTCGTGCAGAGCACCAGTATCTCAATACGCTGGCAGAGCAGGGCGTGCGCGTGGTGGGGCTCAACTATAAAGATGACCGTACCAAAGCGGTGAACTGGCTCAATACCCTCGGCAATCCTTATGCCCTGAGCCTGTACGATGGCAATGGCATGTTAGGGCTGGATCTTGGTGTGTATGGCGCGCCGGAAACCTTCCTGATCGACGGTAAAGGCATTATCCGCTATCGCCATGCGGGCGATATGAACGCTCAGGTATGGGAGAAAGAGGTGAAGCCGCTGTGGCAGAAATACAGCCAGGAGGCCGGAGCGTGAAACGCCTGATCCTACTGCTGTGCGGCCTGCTGTTCAGTGCTTCGCTGTGGGCGGCCATCGATACCTATCAATTTGACTCCCTGGCGCAGGAGCAAGAGTACCGCGACATCACTGCCTCGTTGCGCTGCCCGAAATGTCAAAACAACAGCATCGCTGACTCCGGGGCGATGATTGCCGCGGATATGCGGCTGAAAGTGTATGAACTGATGAAGCAGGGCCAAAGCCGTCAGCAAATCGTCAACTATATGGTGGCTCGCTACGGTAACTTCGTGACCTACAACCCGCCGGTAGAGCCATCGACCCTGATTTTGTGGGTGGGACCGGCGCTGTTTGTGGTACTGGGTGGTTTGGTGATTATCCTGCGCGGCCGTCAGCGAAAAACCAGCTCTGAGCTGGATAGCGCTGACCAAAATCGCCTCGCAGCGCTTCTGAAAAGTGATGAGAAAACGCAATGAGTGCATTCTGGATTACCCTTTTGCTGCTGTTAGTGGCGGCGAGCACGCTATTTCTGGCGGCAGGTTGGCGGCAGCGCAACGCCACCGATGGCGACCGCGATCGCCTGAATAAAAACTTTTATCAGCAGCGTTTGATTGAGCTGGAACAGGATGAAGCGCAGGGCAAAGTGTCAGAACGCCCGGAGATGGTGCAGGAGCTGCAACAAACGCTGTTGACCGATATTCCTTCAACCGCAGCCATGCAGGCGCACAACAGCAGTCGCTGGGTGCTGTTGCCTGGCGTGCTGGTACTGGTGCTGGTTTCCTGTGGCATGTACCTGAAAACCGGCGGTCTGGCTCAGGTCTCTTCCTGGTTCCAGGTAAAGGCTGAATATCCTCAATTGCGCGCGCAACTGATGGACCCGCACGGTCGCCCATTAAGTATGGATGAGCTGGGCCGACTGGAGCTGGGCTTGCGCAGCCAGTTGCAGGAGCAACCCAACGATCTCAACGGCTGGGCAATGTTGGGTCGTCTCGGCATGGTCTTGAATAATGCAACGACGGCGCGTCTGGCCTTCCAGCACGCTTTGCAGTTGGCACCAGAAAATCTTGAATTGCAGCAGGACTACGCTGAAGTTCTGGCAAGATCGAGCGATCCACAGGATAACCGTCAGGCAGAACTGCTGCTGAACGACCTGCGTAAGCAGCAGCCGCAGAATCTGCGCGTACTGGGATTATTTGCATTTAATGCTTTCCAACTGCAAAAATATGACAGCGCAATTTCGGCCTGGCAAACTATGCTACCGTTATTACCTGCGGGAGATCAGCGAATTACGATGGTTGAGCGCAGCATTGAGCAAGCAAAAACCAATGCCGGACAGCAAAATAGCGGCCTGGCAGTGAAAGTTGCGCTGGCAGCACAGGCAGAAAAAATGTTGCCGCCTGGCGGAGTGATGTATATTTCTGTGACTGACGGTGTTTCGCCGGTTCCGGTGGCTGTGAAGCGTTTACCGCTCAGCCATTTCCCGTTATCGCTCACGCTGGATGACAGTAATGCTATGATGCCAAGCCGCCTGCTTTCGGCGCAGCATCAGGTGCAGGCCCGGGTTCGTATCTCACGTGATGGCACAGCCAACCCTCAACCGGGTGATTGGTTTGGCCTGAGCGCGGTTACCCCGTGGGATGGTCACCAGTCATTGACTGTGGAGATCAACCAGCAGCAGCCCTGAGCGAAACACTATTAACCGTACAGGGAGATGAGAATGGTTTTCCGCCTGACCAGTTTGGTTGTGGCCAGTGTACTTCTGGTGGGATGTGCCGGTTCAAAACCTTCAGATAGCGAAGCTTCGCAGCAGCGTAGCGATCCGCTTGAAGGCTTTAACCGCGCGATGTTTAACTTCAACTACAACGTGATGGACCCGTATGTGGTGCGTCCCGTTGCGGTTGCATGGCGCGATTATGTGCCCGTACCGGCACGTTCAGGACTGAGCAATTTCCTCGGTAACCTGGATGAGCCTGCTGACATGGTGAATGCTTTCCTGGTCGGGGAACCGCGCCAGGCGATGATTCACTTTACCCGCTTCTTCCTCAATACCACGCTAGGTCTGGGTGGCTTTATTGATGTAGCCGGTAAAGCGAATCCACAGTTGGCACGTACTGAAGCACGCCATTTCGGTAGCACGCTTGGGCACTATGATGTGGGTTACGGCCCTTATGTGCAGCTACCGGGCTATGGCAGCTTTACCCTGCGTCAGGACGGCGGTGACTACGTCGATAATGTTTATCCAGTGTTGAGCTGGTTGACTATCTGGATGTCGGTCGGTAAGTGGACGTTGGAAGGGGTGGAAACCCGTGCGCAGCTGCTGGATTCGGATGCGATCCTGCGTCAGCAGCAAGATCCGTATGCCTTTGTGCGTAATGCTTACTTCCAGCACAATGACTTCCTCGCCAATGGCGGGCAGTTGAAGCCGGAAGTGAATCCAAACGCCAGTGCGATTCAGGATGATTTAAAAGATATCGATTCGCAGTAAGCGACGATGGAAAGAGAAAAGGCGACAGAGATGTCGCCTTTTTTTGTGCTTAGAATTTGTAGTTGAAGCTGGCACCGTACAGCCACGCTTTACCCACGGAGTTAAAGGTATAAGCCCCTTCTTTCACCGTGACGTGCTGGCCATGCATGTAGGAGATACCGACATCAATCGAGGCATCTTCATTAAACGCATAAGAGGTACCAGCGCTTAACCAGACGCGATCCTGGTCAGGAATGGAAATGGAGCGTTTATCTGCCGGGACTGGGCTGTCATCAAAGGCGATACCGGTACGGAATGTCCAGTTTGCATCATAGAAGTAGGTAGTACCCAGGGCGATGCGGTAGGCATCATGGAAGCCTTCATCCTTGTAGAACAGCGTCTGACCATTGTTGGTGGCTTTCAGCTCCTGGAACTGGCTCCAGCTGGTGTAGGCCATGCTGTAGTGGACTGCCCACTTCGGCGCCACTTTATGCCAGCCGGAAATTTCCCACATCTCTGGCAGATTCAGGGTAAGTGAACCTGGCATGGTCGAACCGCCGGTTGCATAAGGTAAACCGAGGCCCGCAGCCTGATTGATTGGGTTGATATAGCTCGGGAGGTCGCTACGGTAGTTGCCGTCAAAGTCGATTTTAACTTTTGAACGGTAGCTCAGGCCGAAGCGGTTATTTTTATCCACCTCGTACAGCACACCGGCATTCCAGCCATAGCCCCAGGCATTACCATTCAGATGGGCAATCTGTGTATTGGCAGGGACGCCGAGAGAAGAGAGCGATTCGCCCGCATAGCGTTCAATTTTCGCTTTGGCATATACCGCATCAACGCCGAGGCCGAAGCTAAAGTGTTCATTCAGACGATAGGCCGTGCTGATATTAAAGTTACCGGTCATGAGATCGGTCGTACCGCCATAAGGCCCTGCTGTATAACCGTTATTATATTCTGTCGCCAGACCATAATTAGAGGTGATTGATGCGCCTACCCACCATTGATCGTTAATCGGCTGCACATAGTGAATATTCGGCACCCATTGGGTCGGGGCGATATTCTTAGCATCTAAGCTACGACCCGTAGGACTGGTGCCGCTGATATTCACATCGGGATCGATAAATACGGCACCGATAGAAAATTCAGGGCGATCCATTAAGGCCATGGTCGCGGGGTTGCGGCTGGCTGAGGCGGCGGTATCGCCGATTGCGCCTTCACCAGAATAGGCGCGGCCTAAGCCTGCGGCGGAAAATTCATTGAGCTGGAAACCGGCTGCCAGCACTTGAGAAGACATTAACGCTACAGCAGCTGCCACGGCTGATTTGATAAAAACGTTTTTTGGGGCCATAACCACAACCTCACATAAATTATTATTAGACGGCGCAACAAGGAGGGCGGATTGTAGGGATCACTGATTCACCTACATATCAGACCAGTTAGCGAAGTATAGGTCCGACCTGTGTCAATGTTGCAATGATGTTGTTTAAATATTTCTGCCGCGATCAATAAAACGCCCCCGGTTAAACGCTAAAAATTTGATCCAGGCTGCAAAACGCGATTTTCCCGATCATTTTGATCAATCAATAGTGCGGCCGCGCAGACGATCTTAATTAAATGAAAAGCGTGGTATTTCTCGCACTTTTTTTCACGCGCCATTGGCAGTGAGGCTGCTTGTGGTTAACACTGAATCAGGTCTGACCTCTTTGGCAATGATGCCTTAATTCCGCAATGCAGGTGACACGATGACAACAGCGCAGCCTCTCCGTACCGCGCAGGGTGAACGTATTGCTATCACTCATGGCCTACGCACCCCTTTTTTACGCCAGGCCACTGAGTTCCACGGTATTCCCGCGCTGGAGCTGGGGAGGATGGTGGTTAGCGAGCTAATGGCGCGCAGTGAGCTACCGGTTGAGGTCATTGAACAGTTGGTGTTTGGCCAGGTGGTCCAGATGCCAGAGGCACCCAATATTGCGCGTGAAATCGTCCTCAGCAGCGGTTTAAGTGTGCACACCGATGCTTACAGCGTCAGTCGCGCCTGTGCCACCAGTTTTCAGGCGGTGGCCAACGTGGCGGAAAGTCTGCTGGCCGGGACTATTCGCGCCGGGATTGCTGGGGGCGCAGACTCCTGTTCCGTCTTGCCGATTGGCGTGAGCAAACCGCTGGCGCGCGCGCTGGTGGATCTGACTAAAGCGCGCAGCCTTGGCAAAAAGTGGCAGGTCCTCAAGCGGCTGCGACCCAAAGATCTCCTGCCGGTTCCCCCTGCGGTAGCGGAGTACAGCACCGGGCTGCGTATGGGGGATACCGCCGAACAGATGGCGAAAAGCCATGGCATTACACGTCAGCAGCAGGACAGTCTGGCCCTGCGTTCGCATCAGCGTGCGGCGCAGGCGTGGCAGTCTGGTGTGTTGCTGCAGGAAGTGATGCCGGCTTTTATTCCTCCCTGGAAGCAGGCGGTTGAAAGGGATAACAACGTGCGTTTTGATGCGCAGGCTGCGGATTATGCACGTTTGCGCCCGGCGTTTGACCGTAAGCACGGCAGCGTCACTGCTGCCAACAGCACGCCGCTAACCGATGGTGCCGCCGCAGTGATTCTGATGACGGAAGGACGGGCGCGAGAACTGGGCATTACACCACTCGGTTATCTGCGCAGTTACGCCTTCAGTGCCATTGATGTCTGGCAGGATATGCTACTCGGCCCGGCCTATGCTTCCCCTCGTGCGCTGGATCGCGCCGGAATTACCCTGGCTGACTTAACCCTGATTGATATGCATGAAGCCTTTGCTGCGCAAACCCTCGCCAATTTGAACATGTTTCGTGATGAGCGTTTCGCGCGTGAAGTGCTACATCGTCCGCACGCGTTGGGCGAAGTCAATGAAGAGATGTTTAACGTCCTCGGCGGATCCATTGCCTACGGGCATCCTTTTGCGGCAACGGGGGCACGAATGATCACCCAAACGCTACACGAACTCAGAAGACGCGGTGGCGGGCTAGGGCTGGTTACGGCCTGTGCGGCGGGCGGTTTGGGTGCAGCTATGGTTCTGGAGGTGGCGTAATGGAGATGACAGGCGCGTTTCAGCTACAGATGCGGCTCGATCACGTGGGCATTATTACCATTAATGTGCCTGGCGAGAAAATGAATACCCTGCGTGCGGAGTTTGCCGCTGAACTAAAAGCAGTGGTGGCCGAGGCGCGTCAGGACCCGCAACTGGCGGGCTTAGTGATTGTCTCTGGTAAAGCCGATAACTTTATTGCCGGTGCCGATATCGGCATGATCGAACGCTGCCAGAGTGCAGAGGAAGCGGAAACCCTGGCGCGTCAGGGACAAGAAGTGATGGCGGCATTGGCTGCGTTGCCTTTTCCCGTGGTCGCCGCCATTCATGGTGCCTGCCTTGGTGGCGGGCTGGAGTTAGCGCTGGCCTGCGATGCCCGTATCTGTTCGCTGGATGATAAAACCCGGCTGGGACTGCCAGAAGTCCAGCTCGGCTTGCTGCCGGGTTCGGGCGGAACGCAGCGCCTGCCAGCGTTGATTGGCTTACCGCAGGCATTGCCGTTGATCCTGACCGGAAAAACCTTACGCGCCAAACAGGCGCGCAAATTAGGGCTGGTGGATGATGCGGTGCCGCAGTCGATTCTGCTCGAAACGGCGGTGCAACGGGTGCTACAGGGCAAACCCGCCTCGCGACAGCTGGGGTGGCGTGAGCGCCTCTTTACTCTGCCGGGCATTCGTCACGGGTTCTTCGCACTGGCACGGCGACAAACCGGGCAAAAAACCCAGGGTAACTACCCCGCCACAGAGCGCATTCTGGCGGTGGTTGCCAGCGGCATTGAACACGGCAGTGTGAAAGGCCATGCTGACGAAGCCCGTGCTTTTGGTGAACTGGCAATGAGTCGCGAATCCCAGGCACTGCGCGGGATTTTCTTTGCCACTACCGCGCTGAAAAAAGAGCAGGGCGCGGAGGAGGTGGGGCCGCTGGAACATATTGGCGTGTTGGGCGGCGGGACCATGGGGGGCGGCATTGCCAGTGTGACGGCGCTAAAAGCGGCCTTACCGGTACGTATCAAAGACGTGAGCGTAAACGGGATTAACCACGCGCTGCGCTACAGTTGGGATCTGCTCTCGCGGCAGGTTCGGCGGCGTCAGATCCGTCCCGCGCAACGTCAGCAGCAGATGGCTCGCCTTTCCGGCAGCACCGATTATCAGGGCTTCAGACATACCGATTTGGTTATTGAAGCCGTGTTTGAAGATCTGGCACTGAAACAACAGATGGTGCGGGAGGTGGAGCAGCACTGCCAGGTGCATACGGTATTTGCCTCCAATACGTCTTCGCTGCCGATCGAGGCGATCGCCTCGGGCGCGCCCAGACCAGAAAATATCATTGGTCTGCACTACTTCAGCCCGGTGGAAAAAATGCCGCTGGTTGAAGTCATTCCCCATGCTGGCACATCGGCAAAAACAGTGGCGACGACGCTGGCGCTGGCGCGGCTTCAGGGCAAAACCCCGGTGGTGGTGGCAGATAAAGCCGGGTTTTACGTCAACCGCATTCTGACGCCCTACATCAATGAAGCACTGCGCTGTTTGTTAGAAGGTGAGCCGATTGAACATATCGATCGCGCCCTGGTGAAGTTCGGTTTCCCGGTGGGACCGATTCAGTTGCTGGATGAGGTGGGCATTGACGTCGGCAGTAAAATTTCTCCGATTTTACAGCAGGCGTGGGGCGAGCGTTTTGCGGCTCCCGCAGCGTTGGAAAAGGTGATCAACGACGGGCGTAAAGGGCGCAAAAATGGCAAAGGCTTCTACTCGTACGGGGCTTCACGCTGGCCTTTCCAGCAGAAGAAACCTGATCCGAGCATCTATACGCTACTGGGCGTTCGCGTGACACAACAACAAACAGCCCAGCAGATTGCACAACGCTGCACTATGATGATGTTAAACGAAGCTGTACGTTGTCTGGATGAAGGGGTAATTGCCAGCCCGCGTGACGGTGATATTGCCGCTGTGTTTGGCATCGGATTCCCCGCTTTTCTTGGCGGCCCGTTCCGTTATCTTGACCAACGGGGTATTGATGACGTGATAGCAAAACTGCGTTATTTCTCTGAGGAATATGGCGAGCGGTTTACCCCCTGTGAAGGGTTATTAAGCGCTGCTACGACGAAGAAAAAATTTTACATTTCTTCATAAACAGAAATGGCCTTACTGATTCAGTGTGTTAGCGGTGAGTGGCGGTGATGAAAGCGATGAGCCAGCTCAGGCTCATGCCTATTTAATAAACAACCGGTTGACTCTACTTCGGGCATTGGGGTAAAACACAGCGTTCATTCCCGGAATGACCTGTCAGTAACCTCAGTTTCTGACAATTCGATCAACAACAGCGGTGCTTTATGCAAGTTTTTATCATGCGTCACGGTGATGCGGCCCTGGAAGCAGCAAGCGATTCAGTTCGGCCCCTGACCCTATGCGGATGTGATGAATCACGCCAGATGGCTGCCTGGCTTAACAGCCAGTCACCCGATATTGAACGGGTGCTTGTCAGCCCCTATTTGCGCGCGCAGCAGACGCTGCAAACCGTGCGCGAAGCACTGGATCTGCCTGAACGGCAGGAAGTGCTGGCGGAATTGACGCCCGGCGGCGATCCTGGACTGGTGGGCTGCTACCTGCAGGCATTAGCCGGAGAAGGCGTTAAATCGGTACTGGTGATCTCTCACCTGCCTTTGGTGGGCTATCTGGTTTCCGAGCTTTGCCCGCAGGAGACACCGCCGATGTTTGCGACCTCAGCGATTGCCTGCATCAACTTCGATGCGATCAGCGGAGAAGGCAAATTGCAGTGGCAGGTGAGCCCGGCCAAGCTGGCGAAAGCGATGTAATGCTGCGTTATGGCAACTCAGGCGGTTGCCACTCTTCCACTTCCACTAACACCAGCAGCGCAGCATCACCACCAAACTCTTTGGGGGCCTGATGAAACGCCATCACCCACGGGTGCTGCGCCAGCCAGAGCGGTGTCTGCTGCTTCAAAATATGTTTGCCATGTCCGGTCATCACGCTGGCGCAGAACAGGTGTTCGCGGCGGCAAGCGGCAATGAGCGCCCCTAATTCCTGCTTTGCCTGTAGCTGCGTCAGGCCGTGCAGATCGAGAAAAATTTCGGGTGAAAAGTCACCGCGACGGAGTTTTTTGAGCTCATAGTGGCTGACATCGGCACGGACATAACGCATTGGCCCTTCAGTGGCTAGCCGTGGCTGAAACTCATCAGAAAAATAGTGGCTGTTATCCGCTTGCTCAGAAAGTAGGCGCTTTAATGGCACTTCGCGGGTTTTTACCCCAGGTTTATGGACAATCGTATCCTGCTTAATCTCCCGAGTGCCACTCATCAGTTGGCGAAACAGCGATTTATCGTCCTGGCTCAGTGGTTGTTTTTTGCTCATTTCGGGCTAACTTATGGCTGCGAAGAGAAAGAGGGCGTTACCTTACCGTTATCCGCAGGGCAAAGTCAGCTTTTTCACACCGCCACGCTGAATTATCGCCAACTTCGTGGCAAACTATCGGCCGATTTAAGTGATTAGCAAAAGGGCCTGCGGAGGGCTACGTGGACAAAATTTTCGTCGATGAGGCAGTGAGCGAGCTGCACACCATTCAGGACATGCTGCGTTGGGCAGTCAGTCGCTTCTCAGCTGCCGGGATCTGGTACGGTCACGGCACCGACAATCCATGGGATGAAGCCGTGCAACTGGTGCTGCCAAGCCTGTGGTTGCCGCTCGACATTCCGGAAGATATGCGTCACGCCCGTCTGACCTCTAGTGAGCGCCAGCGTATTGTTGAACGTGTGATTCGTCGTGTGAACGAGCGTGTTCCGGTCGCCTATCTGACCAACAAAGCCTGGTTCTGTGGCCACGAGTTTTATGTGGATGAGCGTGTACTGGTACCGCGTTCACCGATTGGCGAACTGATTGAGAACCGCTTTGCCGGTCTGATTCCGCACGCGCCAGAGCACATTCTGGATATGTGTACCGGCAGCGGCTGTATCGCCATCGCCTGTGCCTATGCCTTCCCGGAAGCGCAAGTTGATGCTGTGGATATCTCCACCGATGCACTGGCCGTGGCCGAGCAAAACATTGAAGAACATGGTTTAATCCATCATGTTACCCCTCAGCGTGCCGATCTGTTCCGCCAACTGCCAGCGGTACAATATGACCTGATCGTCACCAATCCACCTTATGTGGATGAAGAGGATATGGACGATCTGCCGAACGAGTATCGTCACGAGCCAGAGCTTGGCCTGGCGGCGGGCAGTGATGGCCTGAAGCTGGTGCGTCGTATTCTTGCCTGCGCCCCGGACTATCTGACGGCAGAAGGCGTGCTGATTTGTGAAGTCGGTAACAGCATGGTGCATATGATGGATCAATATCCCGATGTGCCTTTCACCTGGCTGGAGTTCGATAACGGCGGCGACGGCGTATTTATGCTGACGCGCGATCAGATCGTCGCTGCGCAACACCATTTCTCTGTATATAAAGACTGACTGACGGGCGCTGGCTCGCCCGCTTCACCGAACAAGGAACCACCATGGCCGGAAACAGCATCGGGCAACTTTTTCGAGTAACTACCTTTGGCGAATCCCACGGCATAGCCCTGGGCTGTATTGTGGATGGCGTGCCGCCAGGCATTCCATTGACTGAAGCGGATATCCAGCACGATCTGGACCGTCGCCGTCCTGGCACTTCGCGCTACACCACCCAACGCCGCGAGCCGGATCAGGTGAAAATCCTCTCTGGCGTGTTTGAAGGCGTCACCACCGGCACCAGCATCGGCCTGCTGATCGAAAATACCGATCAGCGTTCTCAGGACTACGGCGCGATTAAAGATCTGTTCCGTCCAGGCCACGCCGATTACACCTACGAACAGAAATATGGCCTGCGTGATTACCGTGGCGGTGGCCGTTCATCTGCCCGCGAAACCGCGATGCGCGTTGCGGCCGGTGCCATTGCGAAAAAGTACCTGCAAATGAAACACGGCATTGTCGTGCGCGGCTATCTGGCACAGATTGGTGATGTGGCCTGTGAGTTGAAAGACTGGAGCATCGTGGAGGAGAACCCGTTCTTCTGCCCGGATGCCAGCAAGCTGGAAGCATTGGACGAACTGATGCGCGGCCTGAAGAAAGAGGGCGACTCCATTGGCGCGAAAGTCACTGTGATGGCCGAAAATGTGCCACCAGGACTGGGTGAGCCGGTGTTTGATCGCCTCGATGCTGATTTGGCCCATGCGCTGATGAGCATCAATGCGGTAAAAGGCGTGGAAATCGGTGACGGTTTTGCCGTGGTCAGTCAGCGTGGCAGCCAGCATCGTGATGAAATTCGCGCGAACGGTTTCCAGAGCAATCATGCAGGCGGCATTTTGGGTGGCATCAGCAGCGGCCAGACCATCAGCGCTAACCTGGCGATGAAACCGACGTCCAGTATCACGGTTCCGGGCAATACCCTGACGCGTGAAGGTGAAGAAGTGGAGATGATCACCAAAGGTCGTCACGATCCTTGCGTCGGCATTCGTGCTGTGCCCATCGCCGAAGCGATGATGGCGATCGTGTTAATGGATCACCTGCTGCGCCAGCGCGGGCAGTGCGGTGATGTTCAGACAACGCTGCCACGCTGGTAACGCCATGAAACGTCTGCTCCTTTCCCTGATGGCGCTGCTGGCTAGCAGCGCAGCCCTGGCGGCAACGCCGTGGCAACAGATCCATCAACCGATTGCGGGACAGCCGCAGTCGATTGGCAGTTTTGCCAATGGCTGTATTGTTGGCGCGCAAGCGTTACCGCTCAACTCACCGGATTATCAGGTGATGCGCCCGGATCAGCGCCGCTATTTCGGTCACCCTGAGCTACTGGCGTTTATTCAACGCCTCGGTCAGCGTGCCGCACAGCAGCAACTGGGCAATGTGTTGATTGGGGATATGGGAATGGCCGCAGGCGGGCGTTTTAGCAGCGGTCACGCCAGCCACCAAACGGGGCTGGATGTTGATATCTGGCTACAGCTACCGAAACAGCGCTGGAGCGCACAGCAGTTACTGAAGCCCCAGCCGCTGGATCTGGTGGCGGCAGATGGCAAAAATATCGTCGCACGTCACTGGCAGCCCCAAGTGTTCAGCCTGATTAAGCTCGCCGCAGAAGATCGCGACGTCACACGTATTTTCGTCAATCCGGCCATTAAGCAGCAGCTGTGCCGTGAAGCGGGTAGCGATCGGGCGTGGTTAAACAAAGTGCGTCCGTGGTTTGCGCACCGGGCGCACATGCACGTCCGGTTGCGTTGTCCGGTGGGCAGCAGCGAATGCCAGGATCAGCCAGCACCCCCCGCTGGCGATGGCTGTGGGGCGGAACTGCAAAGCTGGTTCCTGCCAAAACAGCCGGACACTATTCCGCGATCTAAACCGCTCCCGCCGCCGTTGCCCGCGTCTTGTCAGGCATTACTGGATAAACATTTACTGTAAGGATCTCCATGGAGTGGTTTGTTGTCAGCCCGTTAGTGGTGGTGGCGCTGTTTTTTGTGGCGCTGGCCGCCGCGTTTATTGATTCAATTGCGGGCGGTGGAGGATTGCTTACGGTGCCAGCGCTGTTAGCGGCGGGTCTCTCCCCGGCGCAGGCACTGGCAACCAATAAGTTGCAGTCCGTTGGCGGCTCTTTCTCAGCCAGCCTCTATTTTGTTCGCCGTGGGGCGGTCAAGCTGCGTGAACAGCGATTAAATATCGCGATGACCTTTATTGGGGCAATCATCGGCACGCTAACCATTCAGCACCTGCGGGCGGATGTGCTGCGTCAGATCTTGCCGCTGTTCATTATCAGTATTGGCCTGTGGTTTTTACTGATGCCCCGTCTGGGAGAAGAGGATCGCGAACGCCGTCTGTACGGCTTACCCTTTGCTCTGATTGGCGGCGGCTGCGTCGGTTTTTATGACGGTTTCTTTGGCCCCGGTGCGGGTTCATTTTATGCGCTCGGCTTTGTTACACTGTGTGGCTACAACCTGGCGAAAGCCACCGCCCATGCGAAAGTGCTGAATTTCACCTCCAATTTCAGCAGCCTGCTGTTCTTTATTTTGGGTGGGAAACTGGTGTGGGGCACTGGATTAGTTATGCTGATTGGCGCATTTTGTGGGGCCAGACTCGGCGCACGCCTTGTCCTGAGCCGTGGTCAGCAGTTGATTCGCCCTATGGTGGTGGTGGTCTCGGTGGTGATGAGTGCCAAGCTACTGTGGGATGGACACGGCACCGCTATCCTCGCCTGGTTCTCTGGCCTGTAAAATCCTGCTCGTCACAGCGGGCGTCTGATGCGACAATGACGCCCACTTTTTTTGCCTGAAATGACCATGACCACTACGCACCATTACGACCAGCTGACTGCGCTGTTTGACGGATGCTTCAGCGACGATTTCAACACCCGCCTGATTAAAGGCGATGATGAGCCGATCTATCTGCCCGCTGATGACACTTCTCCCTGGCATCGCATTGTGTTTGCACATGGCTTTTATGCCAGTGCGTTGCATGAGATTTCGCACTGGTGCATCGCAGGTGAAGCGCGGCGTAAGTTGGTAGATTTTGGTTACTGGTACTGCCCGGACGGGCGCGATGCCAGTACACAGCAGCAGTTTGAAGCCGCCGAAATTAAGCCTCAGGCGTTGGAATGGATGTTTTGCGTTGCCGCAGGCTTTCCCTTCAATGTAAGTTGTGACAATCTCGACGGAGACTGTGAGCCCGATCGCATCGCTTTCCAGCGTAAAGTGCAAACGCAAGTGATGACTTATCTGGAAAATGGCATTCCCACTCGCCCGGCGCGTTTTATCGCGGCGTTAACGGACTATTACGGCACCCCTCCGCTCCATGCGGCACAGTTTCCCTGGCCGGAAGACCTGTGAAGTGGGAAGCATGATGACAACTGAGGATTTGAAATGATCGCTGAATTCGAAACGCGCATTTTGGCGCTGATTGACGATATGGTTGACCACGCAAGTGATGATGAGTTGTTTGCGGGAGGCTATCTGCGTGGGCATCTGACCGTTTCTGTCGCGGAAGTTGAGCAGACGAACGATCATAGCGCCGAAGCATTACAGTTTCATGTTACCAATAGTCTGCAAAAAGCGATTGCCGCGGGTGAACTTTCACCGCGCGATCAGGCGCTGGTGATTGGGATGTGGGAAAGTCTCTTCCAGCAGGCGCGTCAGTCCGCCTGATGGCTCACTGGCCCCGCCTCCACGGGGCCAGAGGCTTAGCGTGCAATGGCTTGCACGCTTTTCGGTCAGTTGACCTTTTTACCTTTCAGTAATTTTCTTACCCAGTAGCGATTAGGATTCAAGGCTGCCAGCGTGCGAGCATCCAGCGGCTGTGGCTCACCACTGAGCTGAGCGGCTAAGACTTCAGCGGCCAGCGGCGCGCTGCAAATGCCACGCGATCCCAACGCACCCAGCAGATATAACCCTGGGTAAATCGGTGCCGTTGGCACCTCCCGTCCTTGCTGACGCTGTTGCGCCAAATCGGCATACAGGCTGAGCGTGCCGCTATAGTCTGGTGCGCTCCCGGCCATCGGGAGATGATCGCGCGAGGCGCAACGGACGCTGATCCGGGCACTGTTTTCGCTGACATCGAGCGCTTTTGGCCATGCCTGATCGGGCAGGCAGTTAATCAGACGTTGGGGATTTTGCTGCTGCTCTTCCGGGCTGAAATCAGTGGCTGTTTCGCCTCGGCGGTAGCTGGCACCGATGCAGTGTGTGCCGTGTTGTGGGCTGAGCGGAGCCAGATAGCCGTCATAGCAGAGCACGGTTTTGAGTGCCGTCAAATCAGGCGTGGAGGGGATATGGCTCACCTGGCCGGCAACGGCATAAATCGGTAACGCCTTTTCCTCGCTTAATTCATCGATACGGTGTCCATTCGCCAACACCACATTTTGTTGTGCAATCTGGCCATGACTAAAGTGCAGCGTCCAGCCCTGCTCACTGGCGGTCAACTGCTGCACTTCATGCTGCCAGTGCACGCTAAGCCCCTGCGCTTCGGCGTATTGCAGCAGGGCGGTGGTTAAACCGGCCGGATCGAGCCAACCCCCCAGCGGGTAAAAAATGCCGTCGCAACCTAAAGGCACCCCTGCCAGGGCTTCAGCGGTAGAGGTATCCACGGCGTGGGCGACGCTTTCCGGCAGGGCCATGGCCAGCATCTGACCAATTTTTTCGGCACTTCGCCTATCCCACGCCAACTGTAAGACGCCCTGCCAACTGTGTTCAAAGTTCACGGGTAAGCCGTCATACAACCGGCGTGCGAAGGTAAATGCGGCCGGGAAGAAGGTGGCCAGTGCTGGATCGTGCTGATTCAACAGTGGATAGAGGGCACCTTGACGATTGCCAGAAGCCCCTTGCGCAGGCGCGGCATCCGCGCAGTAGAGCGTGACCTTCCACTGGCGGCGTAACAACGCCAGCGCCAGCAGCGCACTGGAAATTCCGCCGCCGACAATCGCGACTTCACGGCTTTTAGCCGCAGGGCGCGCATACCAGGGGGCCGTAGCGGGAGTAGGGGCGTGCGCGGGGCGTGTGCCGCTTAGCATTTCACGCTTCTGACCAAAGCCCTTGACGCGATTAACGGTGAAACCGGCTTCCTGCAGGCCGCGCCGGACAAAACCTGCGGCAGTAAAGGTTGCGAATGTGCCCTCGGGGCGAGCCAGACGCGCCATGGTGTGAAACAGTTCTGGCGTCCACATATCCGGGTTTTTGGACGGTGCAAAACCATCGAGGAACCAGGCATCCACCTGATGATGCAAACTGTCATCAAAAGTATCTATCAGCGCGTTAATATCCCCTAACCACAGGTCGAGCGTGATGCGCCCGCCTGCGAGCAGCAAACGCTGGCAACCCGGTAGCGCGGCTGGCCAGACGTGTTGTAGCTGCTCCGCCCAGGGCTGTAGTTCCGGCCAACGTGCATGCGCTGCGGCGAGATCTGCGGCGGTCAGTGGGTATTTCTCGAAGCTGATAAAGTGCAGTCGCTGTAATGTCGCTTCTGGTTGTTGCTGGCAAAAGTGATCAAAGGCCTGCCACAGCGTGAGGAAGTTGAGCCCAGTACCAAAACCGGTTTCCGCAACAATCAACAGATCGCGCGGATGCAGGGCAAAACGTTGCGGTAACTGATTTCCGCCGAGAAAGACATAGCGCGTCTCTTCCAGCCCATTGTCGTTAGAGAAATAGACGTCGTCGAAGGCTCGGGAAACAGGTGTACCCTGTTCGTTCCAGCTTAATTGGGCGTGTTCAACCGGGGATAACTTCACAATAAAGGCTCATTTTTCAGGCAATGCGCGATTCTAACGGGCAGGGGGGTGGGAAGCAAATTTACAAAAAGTAATGGCTGATCGGACTTGTTCAGCGAACAAGTGTAAGCTAGAGTGCTCGTCAGTCCAAAAGAAGTGGAAGAGGAATATTTGATGAAACGTGCAGTGATTACAGGCCTGGGGATCGTTTCCAGTATTGGTAATAATCAACAGGAAGTACTGGCATCCCTTCGTGAAGGTCGTTCAGGTATCACCTTCTCGCAAGAGATGAAAGATGCCGGCATGCGTAGTCACGTGTGGGGCAACGTTAAGCTGGACACCACCGGCCTTATTGATCGCAAAATTGTGCGTTTCATGAACGATGCTTCAATCTACGCGTATCTTTCCATGGAAGAGGCGGTTAAAGATTCTGGCCTGACCGAAGAGATGTATCAGAACAACCCACGCGTGGGTCTGATCGCCGGTTCAGGTGGCGGTTCACCCCGTTATCAGGTGTTCGGCGCTGATGCAATGCGCAGCCCGCGTGGCCTGAAAGCGGTTGGTCCTTATGTCGTGACCAAAGCCATGGCCTCTGGCGTTTCTGCCTGCCTGGCTACACCGTTCAAAATCCACGGTGTTAACTACTCTATCAGTTCTGCCTGCGCAACCTCCGCACACTGCATCGGTAACGCGGTTGAACAGATCCAGTTAGGCAAACAAGATATTGTGTTTGCGGGCGGCGGCGAAGAGCTGACTTGGGAAATGTCCTGCGAGTTTGACGCCATGGGCGCACTCTCAACCAAATACAACGAAACGCCAGAACTGGCGTCCCGTACCTATGATGCAGACCGTGATGGTTTTGTTATCGCTGGCGGCGGCGGTATGGTTGTGGTTGAAGAGCTGGAGCACGCTCTGGCACGTGGCGCACACATTTATGCTGAAATCGTTGGCTACGGTGCAACTTCAGATGGCGCAGACATGGTTGCTCCATCAGGCGAAGGCGCGGTACGTTGCATGAAGATGGCAATGCAGGGCGTTGATACCCCAATCGATTACCTGAACACCCACGGCACTTCAACGCCAGTAGGCGATGTGAAAGAGCTGGGTGCAATTCGCGAAGTCTTTGGTGATAACACCCCATATATTTCGGCGACCAAAGCGATGACCGGCCACTCACTGGGTGCCGCAGGCGTACAGGAAGCGATCTATTCACTGCTGATGCTGGAGCATGGCTTTATCGCGCCAAGCATCAACATCGACACGCCAGACGAGAAAGCGGTTGGCCTGAACATCGTGACCAAACCGACTGAAAAAGCACTGACTACCGTGATGTCTAACAGCTTTGGTTTCGGTGGCACCAACGCCACTCTGACCATGCGTAAGCTGAAAGCTTAATCCGGATTAGCCTCAGTCAGATACCCGCCAGCAGCGATGCCGGCGGGTATTTTTTTGCCCTGAATCAGGCTGGGGGCGCATGGTGTATCTCAAATTATTTTGGAATGTATGTGCTGAAATAATATAACTTGAAATTAATGTTTCAAATGCTTTGACTTACGTCTCCCGGCTTGTCAAAATCAGATCTCCAACAAAAACTTAACAAATCCCGCATTAACACTGCTCGTACCCGGCTTCTCGCTCACGGGCGATTTTGTGTTGGTAGTTTGCTGGTGAAAACAAGGAGTAATGTGCGTAATGACTTCAACTATCGCTGAGCCACAGCCTCAATCGACGCTACCAGTGGCTTGCACTTCACTGGCAGTTTTTCTCACCTACCTGACGGCGGGCCTGGCCCTGCCCGTGATTCCGCTGTATGTCCATCAGGAGCTAGGGCTCAACAATGTCATGGTGGGCGTGGGGGTCGGTATTCAGTTCCTCGCCACGCTGCTTACCCGTGGTTTTGCTGGACGACGTGCAGACCAACATGGCGCAAAACTCACGGTGCAGCAGGGCATGGTGGCGATTGCATTCGTGGGTGTTGCCTACGTAGCGGCGGCACTGTTACCGCTGCCAGTGATGGCGAAATTTGGCTTGATGGCAATAGGACGCTTGCTGCTGGGCTTTGGTGAAAGCCTGCTGTTAACCGGCAACCTGACGTGGGGCATGGGGCTGATGGGGCCGAAGCGATCCGGGTTGGTGATGTCATGGAACGGCATGGCGATTTACGGATCGCTGGCGGCAGGTGCACCGCTGGGTTTGGTCATCTATCAGCAAGGGGGGCTTGGGCTGTTGGGGGCGATATCTGTCCTGTTACCGTTGCTGGCAATGGCGCTAAATAGCTGGGTGCGGGCAACGCCTGTTGTCGGGGGCGAACGCCCGTCACTGTTTAGCGTGGTGAAAATTATCCTGCAACCGGGGATGGCGCTGGCGCTGCAAGGGGTCGGATTTGCTGTGATCGGCACCTTTACGTCACTCTACTTTGCGGCTGAAAAATGGGGCAACGCGGGCTTCACCTTAACTGCCTTTGGCCTGAGTTTTGTGCTGGTGCGCATTCTGTTTGGTGGCCTGCCTGACAGGCTCGGCGGCACCAAAGTGGCGCTGGTTTCGATGTTGGTTGAAATCGTCGGCTTAGTGGTGCTGGCGCTGGCAAATCAGGGATGGGTCGCGCTGGTAGGGGCTTCTCTCACCGGCTTTGGATGCTCACTGGTCTTCCCGGCGCTGGGGGTTGAAGTGATTAAACGCGTTTCGCCTCAGGTGCGCGGGACTGCGCTGGGCGGCTTCTCAGCGTTTCAGGATATTGCCTACGGTGCCAGTGGCCCACTGACCGGCATTCTGGCAACCGCGCTGGGTTATGGCTCGGTGTATGTTGCAGGCGCTGCCTGTGCGGCATTCGGTATGTTTGTCACCTGGCGTTTTGCCCGTAGCCCGAAAACAGCGTAACCAGCTTGCTACACCCGGCGATAATCTCGTCGGGTGTCAGTGCAGCAAATCCTAAAATCCATCCCTGCTGCGTGGCATCGCCACCGTTTTTGACGGTGGGCAGTGAAGTGGGAGCCTGGCCGGACATGACCACGGCTCCAGAGTGTGGCTATTAATTTTTCAGAACAGTAGCCAAAGCAAGAGCACAATCACGACCACACTTACCACCAGTGCAAAGGAGAGCCCTGGCTTTCCGCTGCGCAAGCTGTTGGGCAACATCGACACAAAGGGGGCCCAAATGGGCTGGGGGAGGGCAGCAGAGTGCTCGCCTGTTACGTCAGCGTGTTTATCGGCACGGCGACTGAACAGCAGGTTAAGCACATCTTGCTGCTGGGCGGTGGTCAATACGGTCTGCGGCGTGGCCTGGAACTGCTGTTGGATATGGGCCTCCAACATGCGTTGCTCTGGCGGGGTCAGCGGCTGGCGCAGCGCACCTTCAAGGTGGTGCAGCGTGGGAGCTGGCTGCTGGCTCAATGTCTGACGGGCCTGCAAATAGTGGCTGATCGCTGGAAACAGTCGCGAGGGGATCGGATCACCACTTTTCAGGCTCACCAGCTTCAGGGTGGTGTGCCAGATTGACGCGGTGGATTCCCCGGTAGCCGCCGCCAGTTTTACCACCTGCTGCTGTAAAGTCTGATGCTCTACCGGAAGCAAGGTGCGATCGCTGACACGATTTTGTTGTGGCTGTGGGATCGCCATCTGGCCGTTCTGCAACATGGTCAGCACCTGACGCAGCTGATCCTGGCTTAAGGCGCTTAACACGGTCTGCCCGAACTGCTGACGGATAAAATCACTCACCGCCTGGCGATTATTGCCCTGCGGCAGTAGCGTCATTAACTGCTGTAACAGTTGGCGTGTTGCATGGCTGTTCTGCACCTGGCCAAGACGCGTTTGCAGATACTGTTCTGCCAGCGGGAAGTGGCGTGATTGCAGCTCGGCGTCATTTTTCACGCCAGCTTCATGGCGGATACCGGCCCATAATTCCGGGGCTTTCAGGGTGCTTAAGGCGGTGATTTTAACGATCAGTCTCTCCAGCGTGGTGCGCTGGGCAGGAGAAAGTGGCTGATCGCCAGCAGCAGAAGCCGGGCGTGCAGAATTGACTGAGGCACGATCGCCCGGAGGCGCACCGGGGCCGCTAACAGGTTGCATGGCGGAATCCTTGGAAAACAGAACAACGGCGGGTGCGCCGAAAAAACAGAAGGGGAATGATAGCAAAACCCCCCCGGAGATCCCAGGGGGAGTGTTAACGTTTCTGCACTTATTCGGCTTCTAACGCCGTGGTTTTTTTCGCGGGGCGCAGTGGCGTGCGTAACCGCTGGGCCAGTGCTACGCCAGTCAGCGTTAACGCACCACCAATCCAGTGATACAGATGCAGCTGCTCGTGCAGGAAAACCACCGCAATAATCGCGGTAAACACGGGAACCAGATTCATAAAGATACTGGCAGTGCTGGCCCCCAGGTGCTGTACGCCTTTGATCCACAAGAAGGGGGCCAGGACAGAGGCAAAGGTGCCGGCAAACAGCACCAGCGGCAGGTTGTGGCTGTTCAGTTGTACATCCGGTGCGGCAATAAAGCCCGGCAGCAGCAGCAGCACACCAAACACAATCTGTACATACAGGCTCTGCCAGTTTGGCAGAGGGAGGGCCCAACGTCGCGTCAATACGCCATACAGCGCATAGCAGGTTGAAGCGATAAACATCATCAACTCACCTTTGCCCAGACCATGTTGCAGCAACTGTGCGAGGTTGCCCTGACTCACCAGCCAGACCAGACCGGAGAACGAAAGCAGGCTGCCGAGCAGGATACCCAGAGTAGGCGCAACGCGCAGGAGTGGCAGACTCAGCAAGACCGTTAACAGTGGGATCAATGCGTTCAGAATCCCCATAAACAGCGCCGATACGCTGTGAGCGGCGTAATAAGCCAGGCTTTGATACATCACCATACCTAGCAGGCCAAGGATTAACAGACGCCACCACTGCTGTTTAATCTGTTGCCGATGGCGTAACACACCCGGCAAGGCAAACGGCGTAAGCACCACTAGCGCAATCAGCCAGCGATAAAAAGAGATAGCGGCGGGATCGATGGCGCCCGCAGACAACTTGCTGACGATCGCATTGACCGACCAGATAAACACCGCAATCAGAGGAAAAAGAAACGACATTGACAATCTCCACATCAGAATGTGGGCAGTGTAATCTTGTCTGGTTTTTGATGGATAGTCATAATCGGACAAAATTAATCGGTAACCGGACAGAATGATTCAGAGCATTATCTATCAGGCTCCGCCAGACGCTGCGCAGCATCGCTACTTTCTGCGTTACGACCGCGCCAATGCCAGCACCGAATATCAAACCCATTCGCATCCCTGGGGGCAGGTGATTTTTGTCACCTGTCACGTCCTGGAAATGCGCGTGGAGGACGAACGTTTGCTGACGCCGAAAGATATTCCCATCTGGATCCCGCCCCAGCAACAGCACAGCAGTTTTAACCGCCAGCAGTCGCACTTTCGCACCTTTAACATTGCGGCCGATCTCTGTGTGGGTTTACCGGAAAAGGCGTGTTTGCTGCGGGTTGATCCGATTGTACACGCCATCATCAATGACTTTGCCGAACGCCAGCTCGAGTTCCCGCACAGTGAGGCGGATCTGCGGCTGTGCGATGTACTGTGCGATCGCCTGGCGTTAGCCCCTGTGCAGGAGAGTTATCTGCCGCAGTCACACGATAAATTTCTTGCTCCCATTTTACGTGCGCTGGAGGAGAATCCGGCGGATAACACCACGCTGGCAGAATGGGCGCGACGGGTTTACACCACTGAACGCACCCTGGCCCGGCGTTGTCAGCAGCAGTTGCAGATGTCATTCAGCGAGTGGCGACAGCGGCTGCGCTTTTTACGTGCGATTGCGCTGCTGGAGTTGGGTGAAAGTGTACAAGACATCGCGCTGGGATTGGGCTATAGCTCCGCTTCGGCGTTGATTGTGATGTTTCAACAGCAGGCGGGTACCACGCCGGACCGTTATCGCGCCCGGTTGGGTTAACGCCGTAATCTATGCCAGAATAGGCCCCCTTAATCAGCAGCAAACAGGAAAGTTGTGGTGAAAATTCTCGTCGATGAAAATATGCCGTATGCCCGTGAACTGTTCAGTCGTATCGGCGATGTAGTGCCCGTACCGGGCCGCCCACTGCCGCAGGAACAGCTTCAGGATGCGGATGCGCTGATGGTGCGTTCTGTCACCAAAGTGAATGCCGCGCTGCTGGCGGGGACGCCAGTGAAATTTGTTGGCACGGCCACGGCGGGAACCGACCATATAGATGAATCCTCACTGACCGAGGCCGGAGTGGCATTTTCCGCCGCGCCAGGCTGTAACGCGATCGCTGTGGTGGAGTATGTTTTCTCCTCCTTGCTATATCTCGCTGAGCGCGATGGCTTTTCCCTGCGTGACCGTACCGTCGGTATTGTTGGCGTGGGTAACGTGGGGGGGCGTTTGCAAAAACGGCTGGCCGCCTGGGGCGTGAAAACGCTGCTTTGCGATCCACCCCGCGCGGAGCGAGGAGATAATGAGGCATTCCTGTCCCTGGAAGAGGTTGCTGCCGAGGCAGATGTCCTGACTTTCCATACGCCGTTAATCAAACAGGGCGCGCACAAAACCCTGCATATGGCGGACAGCGCTCTGCTGCTTGGCCTTAAACCTGATGCCATCGTGATCAACGCTTGTCGCGGTGAGGTGGTGGATAACAGTGCGCTCATCGAAGTGCTGAAAACGCGCCAGGATCTCAGTGTGGTGCTGGATGTCTGGGAGCCTGAGCCGGAACTGTCGCTCGAGCTGCTTGACCTTGTAGATATCGGCACCGCTCACATCGCCGGATATACCCTGGAAGGCAAAGCGCGTGGGACCACGCAGGTCTTTGAGGCCTGGACGGCATTTATTGGTCAGGCGCAGCAAGTGGCCCTGTCCACGTTACTGCCGGCACCCGATATTGGCCGTATTACCCTTCAGGGTGAGCTTGATCAGGCCACGCTAAAACGTCTGGTCCATCTGGTGTATGATGTGCGCCGCGATGATGCATTGCTGCGTCATGTTGCTGCTCAGCCTGGCGAATTTGACCGCTTGCGCAAGCAGTATCAGGAGCGCCGCGAATGGTCATCACTGGAAGTCCTGTGTGATAACCCTGACGCGGCGGAATTGCTCCAGCGCCTCGGTTTTGATGCTCGTCTGCACCCCAAGGCGTAAGCGAATTAGCAGGCAAATTCTGAATTTCCGGGCGGTGGATATCACCGCCTTTGTTTTTATGACATTTTCTGGAGTAAACCAACATGTCTGACGGCTGGAACATTGCGCTGCTGGGCGCTACAGGCGCAGTAGGGAACGCTGTACTGGAACTGCTGGCGGAACGCCAGTTCCCGGTTGGTGAATTATATCTGCTGGCCAGTGAAAACAGTGCGGGCGAGAGCCAGCGTTTTGACGGTCGTACGCTGCGCGTTGAAGATGCCGCAGAGTTTGACTGGTCACAGGCGCAGCTGGCGTTTTTCGTGGCGGGTGCTGAAGCCTCTGCGCGTTACGCCGAGGATGCCGCGAACAGCGGTTGTCTGGTGATTGACAGCAGCGCGCTGTTTGCCCTCGATCCCGATGTGCCATTAGTGGTGCCGGAGGTTAACTCGCATGTGTTAGCGGATTACCGTAATCGTAACATCATCTCGGTGGCTGATAGTCAGGTTAGTCAGCTGCTGTCTGCGATTAAACCGCTGGTGGATGTGGCTGGGGTGGGACGTATTCAGGTAACCAACCTGTTGTCTGTATCCAGCCATGGTAAAGCCGCGGTGGATGCGCTGGCCGGAGAGAGTGCGCGTTTACTGAATGGTGTGCCCGCGGACGATCACTACTTTGGCCGCCAGTTGGCTTTCAACCTGCTGCCACAGCAAGCGGATGAAGCCGGTAGTGTCGCCAGTGAACGTCGTCTGGTGGATCAGGTGCGTAAAGTGTTGCAGGACGATGGCTTGCCAGTCACGGTCACCAGCATTCAGGCACCGGTCTTCTTCGGCAATGCGCAGATTGTTCACCTGGAAAGCCTGCGTCCACTGTCAGCGGAAGAGGCGCGTGAAGCGCTGGAGCGTGCTGATGATGTGCAACTGAGTGAAGAGAGTAGCTATCCGACGCAGGTGAGTGATGCAACCGGAAATGACGCGCTGAACGTGGGCTGTGTCCGTAATGACTACGGCATGCCTGACCTGATTCAGTTCTGGTCCGTTGCCGATAACATTCGTTTTGGTGGTGCGTTAATGGCGGTGAAAACTGCTGAGAAGCTGGTGCAGGAGTATTTTTACTGATGTCAGAAGGGCAAATCCTGAAGCTGGCGCTGGGCGTTGAGTATGACGGCAGCCGTTACTACGGCTGGCAGCGGCAGCAAGAGGTACGCAGTGTTCAGCAGAAGCTGGAGAATGCACTCTCTAAAGTGGCTAATCATGAGGTCACCGTATTCTGTGCCGGTCGTACCGATGCGGGTGTCCACGGCACCGGGCAAGTGGTGCATTTTGAAACCCAGTCACAGCGTGCTGACAGCGCATGGACGCTAGGGGTGAATGCCAACCTGCCGGATGATATTGCGGTGCGCTGGGTCAAAGCCGTGCCGGAAGCGTTCCATGCCCGGTTCAGTGCCACTGCACGTCGCTATCGCTATGTTATTTATAATCACAGATTGCGTCCGGCGATTCTCGGCCAGGGTGTGACCCATTTCTACCACGATCTCGACGCCGAAAAGATGCAGCGTGCTGCTCAGTGCCTACTCGGTGAAAACGATTTTACCTCGTTCCGCGCGGTGCAGTGCCAGTCACGTACACCGTGGCGGAACATCATGCATATCGAAGTGACGCGCCGTGGGGCGTATGTCATTGTTGATATCAAAGCCAACGCCTTTGTGCACCATATGGTGCGTAATATCGTGGGTAGCCTGATGGAGATCGGCTGTGGGAATCAGCCTGAAAACTGGATGGCAACGTTGCTGGCGGCAAAAGATCGCACGCTGGCGGCGGCTACAGCGAAAGCAGAAGGGCTCTATCTGGTCGCGGTAGATTATCCTGACCACTTTGCACTCCCGCAGCCCCCAATGGGACCACTCTTCTTTGGGGATTAACGTTCAGAGTTAAAAGGAAGCACGCATGGAACTCATTCATCAGTTAATTGATTTTATTTTGCATATTGATGTGCATTTACAGGCGCTGGTGGCGCAGTACGGCGTGTGGATCTACGCCATTCTGTTTCTCATCTTGTTTTGCGAGACGGGTCTGGTTGTTACGCCATTCCTGCCGGGTGATTCTTTGCTGTTTGTTGCCGGGGCGTTGGCTGCCGTACCAGGCAGCGCACTGGATGTGCATATGATGGTGGTGTTGCTGGTGATTGCGGCAATTTTGGGGGATGCGGTGAACTACACCATCGGGCGGCTGTTCGGCGATAAGCTGTTCAGTAATCCGAACTCACGTATCTTCCGCCGTAGCTATCTGGACAAGACCCACGGCTTCTATGAACGTCACGGGGGCAAGACCATTATTCTGGCGCGCTTTGTGCCTATTGTGCGTACTTTTGCACCGTTTGTGGCGGGCATGGGAAAAATGACCTATCGCCAGTTCGCATTGTTTAACATTATTGGAGGATTGGCTTGGGTCATTCTCTTCTCTTACGCGGGTTACTTCTTCGGTAACATTCCCGCTATACAACAGAATCTTCACTACCTGATCGTCGCAATTATCGTCTTTTCGGTTCTGCCAGGTGTGGTGGAAATCCTGCGTCATCGTTACCAGGCGCGGCAGCAAAAGCAGCCGTGAGAAGGGGTAAGACCAGATTTTTATCCACAGCGCTAAACGGTTGTGGTTTAATGAACGACATTTACTGGCGGCTGTTGGCGATATCAGTCGCCGCAGGACGACTGGACCAGGTCAGTTTAAACAGAAAGGTCATCAATGAGCTGGATTGAACGCATTCTTAATAAAAGCAACGTTACGCCTGTACGCCGTGCCAACATTCCGGAAGGAGTATGGACGAAGTGTGACAGCTGTGGTCAGGTACTGTACCGCGCAGAGCTGGAGCGTAATCTTGAAGTCTGCCCGAAGTGTGATCACCACATGCGTATGCATGCGCGTGACCGCCTGAACAGCGTGCTGGATCAGGGCTCTCAGGTAGAGTTGGGGAGTGAACTGGAGCCGAAAGATCTGCTCAAGTTCCGCGATCAGAAGAAGTATAAAGATCGTCTGGTGGCAGCACAGAAACAGACTGATGAAAAAGACGCATTGATCGTAATGAAAGGGACCTTGCACGGTATGCCCGTTGTGGCTGCTGCCTTCGAGTTCTCTTTCATGGGCGGTTCAATGGGTTCAGTAGTGGGTGCGCGTTTCGTGCGTGCCGTTGAGCAGGCACTGGAAGATAACTGCCCGCTGATCTGCTTCTCCGCCAGTGGCGGTGCCCGTATGCAAGAAGCGCTGATGTCGCTGATGCAAATGGCAAAAACCAGTGCTGCACTGGCAAAAATGCAGGAACGTGGTCTGCCGTACATTTCAGTACTGACTGACCCAACCATGGGTGGCGTTTCTGCGAGCTTCGCAATGTTGGGCGATCTCAACATCGCTGAGCCTAAAGCGCTGATCGGCTTCGCGGGTCCTCGCGTTATCGAGCAGACCGTGCGTGAAAAACTGCCGCCGGGCTTCCAGCGCAGTGAGTTTCTGATCCAGAAAGGCGCGATTGACATGATCATTCGTCGTCTGGAAATGCGCGATCGTCTGGCCAGCCTGCTGGCAAAAATGATGAACCTGCCTGCTCCGGTGCAACACGCTGAGCAGCCGGAAACAACGGCTGAACCGCAAAGCAACGAGGCCTGACAGGAGATGGAAAAGCCCGTTCGCGGGCTTTTCGCCAATGCACCGTAAAATCGCAAACGGGACACATGGAAAATCTGCTTCCTCAAGCCACGTCGCCTTTGGCCACGTGGCTTTATTATCTTGAAAACCTGCATACGCAGGCCATCGAACTTGGGCTGGACCGCATTCGCCGCGTGGCAGAGCGTCTGGACCTGCTAAAACCTGCCCCCTTTGTATTTACCGTCGCGGGTACTAACGGCAAAGGCACCACGTGCCGCACGCTGGAAACGCTGCTGATGGCCGCAGGCTATCGCGTTGGTGTGTATAGTTCGCCACATCTGGTCCGTTATACCGAACGTGCGCGTATTCAGGGCGCAGAGCTGAGCGAAGCGCACCACACCGCCAGTTTTGCTGCTATTGAAGCCGGGCGAGGGGATATCTCACTTACCTATTTCGAATTTGGCACGCTCTCCGCGTTGAACCTGTTTCAACAGGCGCAGCTGGACGTGGTGATCCTTGAAGTGGGCCTTGGCGGCCGCCTCGATGCCACCAACATTGTCGATGCTGACGTCGCGGTAGTGACCAGCATTGCACTCGACCACACCGACTGGCTGGGGCCAGATCGCGAAAGCATTGGCCGTGAAAAAGCCGGTGTCTTCCGTGCTGGCAAACCCGCTGTGGTGGGTGAACCGGATATGCCCGCCAGCATCGCTGCCGTTGCCGCTGAGAAAGGTGCGCAGTTGTTGCAACGCGATGTTCAATGGTCTTACAGCGCTGCGGCGAACCACTGGTCATTCCGTGATGCTGAGGGCGAGTTAAACGATCTGCCACTGCCGCAGGTACCGTTGCCAAACGCGGCGACAGCACTGGCCGCTCTGCGTGCCTCCGGCCTTAACGTCAGTGAAGCGATTATACGCCAGCATCTGCCGCTCGCGATCTTGCCGGGTCGATTCCAGACCATCAGTGAAGCACCGCGCGTGATTCTGGATGTAGCGCACAACCCCCATGCAGCTCACTATCTGGCAAGCCGGCTGGCAGAGGTTCCACGTCAGGGCAAAGTCCGTGCCGTGGTAGGAATGCTGCATGATAAAGATATCGCCGGTACGCTGGCCGCGCTGTCACCGCAAATCGACCACTGGTACTGCGCCCCGCTTGAAGGGCCACGTGGGGCCAAAGCCGATGAGCTGATGGCGCATCTGTCCGGTGCTGAGGCGTTTAGCGATGTGGATTCCGCATGGCATGCCGCGCTTCAGCAGGCTCAACCGCAGGACATCGTGCTGGTGTGTGGATCGTTCCATACCGTGGCGCAGGTGATGACACTGCTGGAAACGGAGAAGTCCTGTGGCAAGTAAGTTTCAGAATCGCATGGTCGGTACGGTGATTCTGGTCGCTATCGGCGTGATTGTGCTGCCCGGCCTGCTGGACGGTAAAAAGAAGCACTTTAAAGAGGAGTTTGCGGCAATCCCGCTGGTGCCTAAACCGGGCGATCAGCAGGACAATGAAGCGCTCCCTCCGGTGACGCAAACGCTGCCCGCTCAGCCACCCGCTGGTGCAGGAAATGCAGTGAGCAGCGCGGACGCTGTCGCCAGTAACAGCGCTGCCCAGGCGAATGCCAAGGCAGGGCAACAGCCAGTGGTGACACCTCCGCCGGTTCACACCAGCGTTGCGAAGAAAAATGACACCCTGATCACCACCAACGAAAACGTGAAGCCGAAACCGGTAGAAACCGTGAAGCCGAAAGCACCAGAGCCGGTTAAACCGAAACCAAAACCGGTAGAAACGGTGAAGCGTGCGGAGCCAGAGCGCAGTCAGGAGCCGGTGGCAGCACCTGAACGTCCCGCGCCAGAGCCCGCGAAGAACGATGCGCCAACCGGACAGGCATTTATCGTACAGCTTGGTGCGTTGAAAAATGCGGACAAGGTGAACCAGATTGTCGCGCAGCTGCGATTGTCGGGTTATCGCGCGTGGACAGTGCCTTCGACGCCCGTTGCAGGGCAGATCACCCGTATTTACGTCGGCCCGGATGCCTCAAAAGCGAAGATGCAGGAAGCGCTGGGAGAACTGAAGAGCGTCTCTGGCTTAAGTGGTGTGGTTAAGCCTTACAGCGCACGTTAATTTGCCTAAACGATTGCAGTAACAGGCACAGGCTGGCACAAAAAGTTAAGCCAGACCGTGCCTGAAAAATATTATGATTCAATAGGTTACTATTGTGATTCTCTCAGGGGCGAGGAAATTTATTTTCTTCGCCCTTTTTCTCCATACGGAGAAGGAAAACCGCTACGCAAACGTTTTCTTTTTCTGTTAGAATGCGCCCCGAACTGGATGCAGGGGTGCAGCGGCACTGGCGCAGGAAGAGTTCATGAACTGGATTGATTACGTTATTATTGCAGTGGTTAGTTTTTCGGCCCTGGTAAGCCTGATTCGTGGCTTTGTCCGGGAAGCCTTATCCCTCTTCACCTGGGGATGTGCGTTTTTTGTCGCCAGTCATTATTACCCCTTCCTTGCAGTCTGGTTTACAGGTTTCAACGACGAACTGGTTCGTAACGGGATCGCCATCGCGGTGCTGTTCGTTGCTACCCTTATTGTGGGAGCGATTGTGAACTATGTGATCGGCACGCTGGTGGAAAAAACTGGCCTGTCGGGCACTGACAGGGTGTTGGGCGTCTGTTTCGGGGCATTGCGCGGTGTGCTGATTGTCTCTGCCATGCTGTTTTTCCTCGATACATTCACCGGCTTTTCCAAAAGCCCCGACTGGCAACAGTCGCAACTTATCCCTCAGTTCAGCTATATAATCAGGTGGTTCTTTGATTACCTGAAAAGCACGTCAAGTTTTTTACCCCGGTGATACCACCGGGAGTGCGGCTTAATGAGGAAATGACAACATGTGCGGTATTGTGGGTATCACCGGATTTATGCCGGTTAACCAATCGATCTATGACGCGTTATCGGTGTTACAGCACCGTGGCCAGGATGCAGCAGGCATTTGCACCATTGATGCACTTAACTGCTTCCGCCTGCGCAAAGCCAATGGTCTGGTCAACGACGTTTTCGAAGCTCGTCACATGCAGCGTCTGCAGGGCAACATGGGCATTGGTCACGTGCGCTACCCGACTGCGGGCAGCTCCAGCGCGTCAGAGGCTCAGCCTTTCTACGTCAACTCCCCTTACGGTATTACCCTGGCGCACAATGGCAACCTGACCAACGCACACGAACTGCGTAAGCAGCTGTTCGAGCGTGGTCGCCGTCATGTTAACACCACCTCTGACTCCGAAATTCTGCTGAACGTGTTTGCGCAGGAAGTTGATCGCTTCCAGCACTTCCCGTTAGAAGCTGAAAATATTTTTGCGGCAGTCGCAGCAGTACACCAGCAGGTGCGCGGTGCCTATGCGGTAGTGGCGATGATTATCGGTCACGGTATGGTTGCGTTCCGCGATCCAAACGGTATCCGTCCACTGGTGATGGGTAAACGTGTTCTGGCTGATGGCCGTACCGAGTATATGGTCGCTTCTGAGAGCGTGGCACTGGATACCCTGGGCTTCGATTTCATTCGTGACGTTGCACCGGGTGAAGCTGTGTTCATCACTGAAGAGGGCCAGCTGTTTACCCGTCAGTGTGCGGAAAACCCTAAAAATAACCCATGCCTGTTCGAGTATGTTTACTTTGCTCGCCCAGACTCGTTCCTCGACAAAGTGTCTGTGTACAGCGCCCGCGTGCGTATGGGGACAAAACTCGGCGAGAAAATTGCCCGCGAGTGGGAAGATCTCGATATCGATGTGGTGATTCCAATTCCAGAGACCTCAACCGATGTGGCACTGGAAATTGCACGCATTCTGGACAAGCCTTATCGTCAGGGCTTCGTGAAGAACCGCTATGTGGGCCGTACCTTCATCATGCCTGGTCAGCAACTGCGTCGTAACGCTGTGCGCCGTAAGCTGAACGCCAACCGTGCTGAGTTCCGTGATAAGAACGTCCTGCTGGTAGATGACTCGATTGTTCGTGGTACGACTTCAGAGCAGATCATCGAAATGGCTCGTGAAGCCGGTGCGAAACGCGTTTATCTCGCCTCCGCCGCGCCAGAAATTCGTTTCCCGAACGTGTATGGTATTGATATGCCAACCCCAACGGAACTGATTGCCCACGGGCGTGAAGTGGATGAGATTTGCCAGCTGATCAAAGCGGATGCGCTGATTTTCCAGGACCTCAATGACCTGATTGAAGCGGTACGCGAAGAGAACCCGGATATCGAACAGTTTGAGTGCTCGGTGTTCAATGGCATTTATGTGACCAAAGACGTGGATCAGCCTTATCTGGATTATCTCCAGTCGCTGCGCAATGACGATGCTAAAGCGGTCGCGCGTCAGAACGAAGTGGAAAGCCTGGAATTGCATAACGAAGGTTAATTTTCCCGCGTTAGCAATCGGTTACGTTGAAAAAGCCCGGATTTTCCGGGTTTTTTTATGCCCGCCATAAGGGAATGATAATTCTTTGCGCTTTCCACACGTGAATTCCCCTTAACACCCACTTTCACGCTACTATACCCTTTTTGTAGGGCCGTTAAGGACTGGTTATGAAAAGACTCATCATTGGCATCTCAGGTGCCAGCGGCGCGCTGTATGGCGTAAGGATGTTGCAGGTGCTGCAACCCGTTGCTGATGTGGAAACCCATCTGGTGATGAGCCAGGCGGCACGCCAGACGTTGGCGCTGGAGAGTGACTACTCACTGCGTGAGGTGCAGGCACTGGCGGATGTGGTGCACGATGCGCGTGATATTGCCGCCAGCATTTCGTCCGGATCGTTTAAAACTCTGGGTATGGCCATTGTGCCTTGTTCCATGAAAACGCTGTCAGGCATTGTGCACAGCTACAGCGACAGCTTGTTGACCAGAGCAGCAGATGTGGTGCTGAAAGAGCAGCGCAAACTGGTGCTGTGCGTCAGGGAAACACCTCTGCATCTTGGTCATTTGCGGATGATGACCACCGCCGCAGAACTGGGTGCGGTGATCATGCCACCGGTTCCGGCGTTTTATCATCGGCCGACCTCTATTAACGATCTGGTTGATCAGACCGTAAATCGCGTGCTCGATCAATTTGATATTGCCCTGCCTGAAGACCTGTTTACCCGCTGGGGAGAGTAAAAACAGGTAATGCATTAAAAAGGTGCATAAATCGCTGTGCGATCACATTTCGTGCAGCGGTTGCACCAAAAATGTTCGCCACCTCATTTTCCTCGCCACACTGCTGTTATATTGCCTGCGCGGTAGGCTATTTCTGCACGTTTTTAGCGCCTTTAACGGCCTGATAACTTGCGGTTCTGGCATAAAAAATGCAAATTATTCCGCGCACACATCACAGATCACATAACAAAAAGCACTTACAGAGGTTATCTATGAAGAAGCGAGTTCTGGCTCTTTCTCTGATGCTCGGTTTGACTGCGGCGACCAGCGTTTTTGCTGCGGTGCCGTCTTCTATTCGCATCGGAACTGACCCAACTTACCCACCGTTCGAATCCAAGAATGCTCAGGGGCAACTGGTTGGCTTTGATATCGATCTGGCAAATGAGATCTGTAAACGTATCCAGGCCAAATGTACCTATGTTGAAAGCGATTTTGATGCGCTTATCCCCTCGCTGAAAGCGAAGAAGATCGATGCGATTATTTCTTCACTCTCTATTACGGAAAAACGCCAGGAAGAGATAGCCTTCACTGAAAAACTCTATGCAGCCAATTCTCGTCTGGTCGCGCCTAAGGGATCGACATTACAGCCGACCATTGAATCGCTGAAAGGTAAAAACATCGGATTGCTGCAGGGCACTACGCAGGAAACTTACGCCAATGAGTACTGGCGGCCAAAAGGCGTGACCGTAACGCCATATGCAAACCAGGACCTGGTCTATCAGGATCTTAATGCCGGACGCATTGATGCAGCCTTCCAGGATGAAGTTCAGGCAAGCGAAGGTTTCCTGAAGCAGCCGGTTGGGCAGAAATATGCATTCGCGGGTCCATCCGTGAAGGATGATAAGATTTTTGGCGTGGGTACCGGTATGGGACTGCGCAAAGATGATACAGACTTGAAGGCTGCCATCGATAAAGCGTTTGAATCAATGCGTAAAGACGGCACCTACGATAAACTGGCGAAGAAGTACTTTGATTTCAATGTGTACGGTGACTGAGTAAAACCTGTCGTCGATACCCTTGATATTCCGGGCCGCAGGGAAGCGTACCGATCGTTAATGTGCAAAACATGACGATGGGGCTGCTCCGCTGCGGCTCGGGTCTTTCGGGTATCGCTGTTCTGAAGCTTGAACAGCGCTGCGTTTCCACCTCTCGACAGGATCAATTCCATGTTATATGGCTATTCTGACGTAATTATAAAAGGCACTCTGGTGACCCTGGAGCTGGCTCTCAGCTCGGTGTTATTGGCAGTGATTCTCGGCCTGATTGGGGCCGGAGCAAAACTTTCTGGCAACCGGCCACTGGCCTTGCTGTTTGAAGGCTACACCACGCTTATCCGTGGCGTGCCCGATCTGGTACTGATGCTGCTGATTTTCTACGGCTTGCAGATCGCACTGAACACCGTAACGGATGCGCTGGGAATGGCACAGTTGGATATCGACCCCATGGTGGCCGGTATTATCACGCTGGGCTTTATCTACGGGGCTTATTTCACCGAAACCTTCCGTGGTGCGTTCATGGCCGTCCCTAAAGGACAAATTGAAGCCGCAACCGCTTTTGGCATGACCGGCGCACAGACTTTCCGTCGCGTGCTGTTCCCGGCCATGATGCGCTTTGCGCTGCCGGCCATCGGAAATAACTGGCAGGTGATTTTAAAAGCCACCGCACTGGTTTCACTGCTGGGGCTGGAAGATGTGGTGAAAGCGACGCAGTTGGCAGGGAAAAGTACCTGGCAGCCGTTCTATTTCGCTATTGTCTGTGGTGTGATCTATCTGGTGTTTACCACCCTGTCGAATGGGGTGTTGTTGTGGCTTGAACGCCGTTATACCGTTGGCGTGAAGAGGGCCGAGCTATGATGGATATTATTCAGCAGTACTGGCAGGCGTTGCTGTACTCCGATGGCTACCGTCTGACTGGCGTGGCCATGACGCTGTGGCTATTAATCGTTTCGGTACTGCTTGGAGGCTGCCTGGCCGTGGTGCTGGCCATTGGCCGCGTCTCACCTAACCGTTATATTCGTTTCCCGATTTGGCTGTTTACCTATGTGTTCCGCGGCACACCGCTCTACGTGCAGTTGCTGGTGTTCTACACCGGTATGTACACCCTGGAGGTGGTCAAAGGCACTGAATTACTCAATGCCTTCTTCCGTAGTGGGCTGAACTGTACGCTGCTGGCCTTTACCCTCAATACCTGTGCTTACACCACCGAGATTTTTGCCGGTGCCATTCGCTCGGTAAATCACGGCGAGATCGAAGCTGCACGTGCTTACGGCTTTTCAACGTTTAAGCTCTATCGCTGCATTATTCTGCCTTCGGCGCTGCGCAGTGCCTTACCGGCGTACAGCAATGAAGTGATTTTGATGCTGCACTCTACCGCACTGGCGTTTACCGCTACCGTGCCGGATCTGCTGAAAGTGGCCCGCGATATCAACGCCGCCACCTATCAACCGTTCACCGCGTTTTCCATCGCAGCGGTGCTCTATCTGATTATCTCTTATGTGCTGATTACCCTGTTCCGTAAAGCGGAACGTCGTTGGCTGGCACATGTAAAACCCGCTTCTTCGCATTGAGTATAACTATGGCTGACAATAAATTAAGCGTAACTGAACTGCATAAACGCTATGGTGAACATGAGGTGCTGAAAGGCGTCTCCTTGCAGGCGAATGCTGGTGATGTCATCAGCATTATCGGCTCTTCCGGATCCGGGAAAAGTACCTTTTTGCGCTGCATTAACTTTCTCGAAAAACCGAGTGAAGGCACGATCTCGGTGAATAACGAGTTGATTAATATGGTGCGTGACAAGGACGGGCAGCTTAAAGTTGCTGATAAAGAACAACTCCGTTCATTACGTACTCGCCTGACCATGGTGTTCCAGCACTTTAATCTCTGGAGCCATATGACAGTGCTGGAGAACGTGATGGAAGCACCGATTCAGGTTCTGGGCTTAAGTAAAGCGGAAGCTCGTGAGCGAGCGATTAAGTATCTGGAGAAGGTCGGTATTGATGAGCGCGCTCGCGCAAAATACCCGATTCACCTCTCCGGTGGGCAGCAGCAGCGTGTTTCTATTGCGCGTGCGTTGGCGATGGAACCCGAAGTACTGCTGTTTGATGAGCCCACTTCGGCGCTCGATCCTGAGCTAGTGGGCGAAGTGCTGCGCATTATGCAAAAACTGGCGGAAGAGGGCAAAACCATGGTGGTGGTGACGCATGAAATGGAGTTTGCTCGCCATGTGTCCAGCCAGGTGATTTTCCTGCACCAGGGGAAAATTGAGGAGCAGGGCGCGCCAGGTGAGCTGTTTGACAACCCGAAAAGTCCGCGTTTACAGCAATTTTTAAAAGGTTCATTGAAATAACGTGGCGTCATCAGGGCAAGAGTCCTGATGACTTTGCTGCCGAACTCATCACGTTTCCGGGTTACAGATAAGTTGAATTTATCTAATAACCCTGACAAAACATTGCCTTGATTTTGCAATATCAGGGCAATGTTTGAGTCTACTAACGAGATGAGCTATGACCAGAATATTGCCTTTCACTCCTCCTCTTCCACTTTTAAGTGATGTAAAACAAAGGCTAATAACGGCTTTTCCGCGAACATCTGCCCAGCAAGACTTACAACGTAGTGCTGAGGTAGTGAGTTATTCCTGGCCACTACCCGGTGCCAGTGCGGCAAAAGCTAAAGCCAGCCCGCCGAAAAAAATCAAGTTAGCCGTATCTTCAGTGCAAAAAAAAATAGCCCAGAGTAGGATATTTCGCCACAAAACAAGAAGTCGATCAGTAAGAAGAAAGGACGAGCGAAAATATGAACTAAATAATGCGGCACGTAATGCAATCGCGGTACCAGGCGCAGCGCAGGGAAATCATCACGCGGGTGATGGTTCAGCCAAAGAGAGCATGACATCCTATGGTACCTATGGCAGTTATGTAGGTACAAAAAATAAACTGGCAGCAATAGATCGAGAGGAATTTGAAAAAAAGAGTAATTCCACCGAGGGTGTTGAGTCATCCCATCCTGCCTTAATGAATGGAAAGGTTTCTCTTGGTTTGCCATCGCAAGGAACCTCAGAGCGAACCACTGTGGCACCAGAAATTAAAGCTGAACGGATTGAAACGGAGAGTAAAGTTAATTCAGAACATTTACGAGATAAAAATCTGCGCTGCCTCTATATCACGAACGTACAAGAGTGCTATGAATACATGAGGTTAATGCGCTATAGCAAAGAGAGTAACTATATTTGTTTGGACTCTTCTCTATCTCGTAAGTTTGATCATGTCTTTCACGATGCAGTACACAAAGAAAATATGGCTCCAAGAGAGGTTATCTTTAGCCATGTTAACAGGCATCAGAGTCAGGGGGGGATGCAATTCAATAATTTTCGTGAAATACCTGGCGTGATATCTGAGCGGAAAATGAATACTAAAGAGATGATTAAAAGAAATCCAGATTCGGTCTTCTCCGTGCTGACGTTGTCAGTTGTATCGAATGAGTCTATTAAACAAAACAACATTAGTGCTAAGTTTGTCATTCCTGAAAACAGGTTTAAACTCTTTAAATCACCCGCGCCTGTAGGCACAGGTGGATATTTTATTGCTTATCATATCAACAAATGCCGTGAAAATAATGGATATAACGCAGGTTTTATTCCTGTAGATATTGTCGATAACTTTATTATGCTCCAGGATCAGGAGACTGGATTGATGTTGAGTGGGGATAATATCAATAACTTTATAAGCGGCATAAGTAAAGTGACCGGATTAAAATATCACTACAATGATAATGCTAATCGCCACCGCATGGAATCGGAGATGGCAGAGAATTATTTAATAAAAACGCAATCACTATTTATCAACCAAAATACAACGCTGAGAGGATTTTGCTCTCTGGGAGATGTTAACGAGGATTTGACATTTTTTTCTGCTGTCGGAGAGATAACGTATGGGAGTAATACGAATTTCCCTCTCTACAGAAATTGTTTTACACTTTTAGATGAATCACTGATTTATGTTAATGAAAATGGTGAGGAGGGGAGGTTCAAAGTTTCATCGACAGGGAAAAATAGCTCATATTATACACTCTCACCTGAATCGTTAGATGACGCAAGGCTCTATAGCCAGGCCGGATTTCTACACAGGGAGAACTACACCCGGCAAATGTTAATTAATCATTTGCAGGGAAAAGGAGTTAATTATCTTCCATTTGACAATGGCTTTGATTTCTCAGCTAAAGCTGATGGTTTTTATATGGATATTGAGTTGCCTGATGATGGGCAGTCAATGCTGGAAGATGCTACAGAATCTGAAAGTACTACAGAAACTGAAAGTACTACAGAAACTGAAATGACGACCACAGAAAGAGGGTTGCCATTTTCAGACCACGATAGTCTCTCCCATTTATTTTCATTTCACAATAATATACTTCGGTATTATGATGATGATGGCGAATATGGAGAGCTATTTTTCACGCCCCAGCACAGTAACCTTTTAAGACTTGATTATAATCTCACGGCAGCGCAAAGAATTTTTTTGCAAAAAATAAAGGTTGTCCCTGGCCTTTATTACAATACCAGCGAGATTATGACCAGGCTTGAAAATGCTACCTTTGTAAATTATCCGGATATGCAATTACCAGAGTATTAAGGGTTACGCCTTCCTGAGTAAATCGGTGATTGATGTCTCCAGATTGTGCCAGCGGAACTGGAAACCAGACGCTTCGAGTTTCTGTGGTAACACATGCTGCCCCCCTAACACCAGGACAGAAGATTCACCCATCATTAATCGGATTGCCATTGTCGGCGTCCGCATAAATGCCGGGCGATGCAATGCCCGGCCCAAAATGGCGGCGAACTGTTCGTTGCGAACGGCATAAGGTGAAACGAGGTTAATGGGGCCACTCAGTTGCGGATGTGTTATCAACCAGAGCACTGCGCTGATCCAGTCTTCAATATGAATCCATGAGAGGTACTGTTTACCACTGCCGATAGGGCCACCAATACCGAGGCGAAAGGGAAGGGTCATTTTACTCAAAGCACCGCCTTGTGGCGTTAAAACAACGCCGGTACGCAGCAAACAAACCCGGGTTTCGGCACTTTGTGCTGTCAGCGCAATTTGCTCCCAGCGGGCACAAAGCTGATGGGTAAACTCGTTTTGCCCGGCATCCTCTTCCGTCAAGACCAGGTCACCACTGTTGCCATAAAAGCCAATTGCCGAACCGGAAATCAGCAATGCTGGAGGCTGGGAGCTGGCTTTAATCAGTGTGACCAAACGTTCGGTTATCTGCCAGCGGCTGTCACATAAACGTTGTTTTTGGCTTTCACTCCAGCGTTTATCGGCAATCGGCTCACCTGCCAGATTGATCACCACATCGATGCCATTCAAATCAGTTTGTTGCTCCAGCCCAGACCAGAGTGCAACCTGTGCGCCCAGAACAGCACGTGCTGCCGCTACGTCACGAGTGACAACACTGACTTGATGTCCCTGTTGGAAGAGTTCCGGGATGAGATGGCGACCTATTAGCCCGGTGCCTCCGGTGAGTAAAATATGCATTAGCGGTTCTCCTGCTCTTGTTATAGCTTCAGCATAGAAGAGTCTGCTTGACGTGTTTGTGCGCTATGCGTTTTTTTCACTATCCGCATGGAAAGGTCGATTGCCTGAGTCAGAAAAAACGGGTAAAGATGAACCTGTTGATAACTATCCAACTGAGGTCGCCAATGGATTACCCTGCCATCACGTTGTGGGTTGATAGTGATTTTTTTAGCCCTTATGCACTTTCCGCTTATGTTGCTTTAAAAGAGAAAGGCCTGGATTTCCAGTTACGTTCTGTTGACTTGTCGAGCCAGCAACAAGCCTCAGACAGCTATCGTGCGGTTTCACTGACGCGTAGGGTTCCCAGCCTGCAGGTGGGGGAATTTCTGTTGAGTGAGTCTTCGGCTATCACTGAGTATCTTGAAGAACGTTTTCCGGCGCCGGAATATGAACGCCTCTATCCACGTGATATAGAGAAGCGCGCCCGCGCCCGAGAGATACAGGCATGGCTACGCAGTGATTTTTTGCCAATACGTGAGGAGCGGCCAACGTCGGTGATTTTTGCTGCGGCACGATTTGCCCCGTTAAGTGAAACAGCCACGTTGGCAGGGAAAAAACTGATTGATGCAGTATTACAACTGCTACCCGAAGGACAGCAGAATGTGTTTGGTGAATGGTCAATCGCAGATACCGATCTGGCGGTGATGCTAAACAGGTTGGCACTGCACGGCGATCTTCTACCACAGCGGCTGAGTGATTATGCAGCGTTTCAGTGGCAACGTGCTTCCATACAACTGTGGCTGTCTGAGCCTGGAAGAAACGGCTGAGGATTTTTCCAGGCTTGTACATAATTGCGGAAGTGATTACCTTACGCATCACACGACAAATAAACTCGCTAACCCGCGTGATAAGCGGAGCGGAGTCTGACGGGAAAAAACAGGATGGCGGATCAAACAACCGGTGATGGTATTGAGTGGGTTGATATTGTCAGCGAAGACGATGAAGTCATCGCACAAGCAACCCGTGCACAAATGCGTGCGCAAACCTTACGTCACCGTGCAACTTACATCGTAGTACACAATGGGATGGGCAAGATTTTGGTGCAACGCCGCACTGAAATTAAAGACTTTATGCCGGGCATGTTGGATGCCACTGCTGGGGGCGTGGTGCAAAGCGGTGAGGATATGCTGGAATCTGCTCGTCGTGAAGCAGAAGAGGAGCTGGGCATCGCTGGTGTTCCATTTGCCGATCACGGTAAGTTCTATTTTGAAGATCAGCATTGCCGCGTTTGGGGCGGTTTGTTTAGCTGTGTTTCTCATGGCCCCTTTGCGATGCAGGAAGAAGAGGTTGATGAGGTCATCTGGATGACCCCAGAGGAGATTACTGCGCGTTGTGATGAGTTTACCGATGACTCTCTCAAAGCCCTGTCATTATGGCTCAGCCGTAACAGCGAAGCCTGATCCCACCAGACTGCCGGTTAAAAGGACGTTTCCCGGCAGGATTTTCCCACTCTTGTCTCGCTTCTGCATCTTTAAATCCTCTCGCTGGTCTTCATTTGAACTTCACCACCACACCGACGACATATGGCTATCATTTATATTATGTCGGCTATGGGTTGGTGGGTTTTTTAATTTAAAATGAAACTGAACTGGAGGTTTAATGTCGCTAGCGGGGATCTCATCATCTACAGTAAATAATTACACAGGTATTGAATTAGAGCGCGGGAGAAATAAAGCAAGAAGTTTGGATGTGGGTGGTTTTGAAAGTAACTATTTCAATAATAATCTTGTTCCGGTAATTGGCAGTGAGCTCTTGCCGACACCACAGGCTCGCGGGAGTAAGCCGAAACCCCAAAAAATCCCCATAATAAGTAAACCGGGTAGAACACTGTTGAATTCTCGAAAAAAAACAAGTGTCATTTACACCCGTGCAAAAAACCTGAAGTGGGGCCGTAATTCGGCAAGGAAAATAAATGAGGGGAAGGATGATCCAGGGCGTGAGAGTATGATGTCAGCGCGTTCTGATGTTTTCGGCGTAATAAACAAAAAGAATCCCATGGAGATTCAGCGTGGCAAGAAAAAAGATGCCGTAGAAGAGGGTGGTTTATCTCCTTCAGAGATTAATCGAAGTGGAAATATTACATACACTCAGGGATTACCAATATCAAATGAGAGTAATTCCAAAAAAACAGGCTCTGGCTTGGCTCAACCGGTTACCCGCATCATTCCTTTTACGACACCTGAACAAACGCTGGATATAATATTTGCATCACGTCTGCGCTCGGAGTCAGTCTATTTTTCTGTTCCAGTGGGTCTCTCACCACCTTTTGAAATGTATTACGATTTTCCTCTCAATAACGCGCAGATCAAAGATGGGGATATTGTATACTTTCAGTCTTTTTGTGAAGAGGATAATTCACTTCATCTGCCAAATGAAATCCGATCTTTATCTCCAGCGTTAGATAAAGTTGGTATCTATTCAGCGATGACCATCACTGCTTTTAGTCCAGAAAAAGTGAAAATGTATAATTTGTCACCAGATAGCGTGTTACCACCGAACAGTTTCAAGTTGGTAGAATATCGTGGACGGCAGAATGACAGTAATTTGCTGCTTGTCTGGCATCGACATCGGCCAATCAGTGAGGGGGGGAGCCGTACGGCCATCGCTGAAATTTCTACTGAGCAGGGACGTTATCAGTTAATTGATAAAAATACGGGCTATCATTTTAGCAGTGATAATATTCGTGACTTTATTGCGGGTGTTGAACGTGTGAGTGGATTAACTTTCTCCGATGGAACAGCGGTCATGCATAAAAGGGGAACAGTCATCAGGCATGCCATAAAAAGCAACCAACAAAGAAATTTTTTTATTGAAGCAAATAAAACCAGTCAGACTATTAGTTCCACGCTAGACCTGAAAATTGACGAGGGTAACGATCTTTTTTCATCATTCGATGCGCTAAATAATAGTAAACATGGTTTGCTCTATCGTAATAGTTTTATTTTTGAAAATGAGTCCTTACACTACATTGATATGCAAGGAAAATATGGTGGCGTTAATTTCAAAAAACACCCCACTAATCCATCACTCTTTCAAATAGATGATGACGGATCGACGGTGTTATTTTTACGCGAAAAAGGAATCTTAAAAGGGTACTTTTACACGAAAAAAGAAATGAGTGACATGCTAACAGATTATGGATATACAGACATAAATAACATCAAGGGTATTTCATCTCAGGAACCACGGTTAGATAACTTCTATATTACCTATCACAATGTTTAATTGTATTATTAATAGCCAGGTAAAAGCGTATGAATATATCATCTGTCAATTTATCCTTACCTTTAAATGTTTCAGAGAGTCTTAATGAATTCAGCGAGATGAAATTAGAAGAAACGACAGTAAGACCCCTTGCTGTCGCCTCTGAGATGTTGCCACAGCCACAAGCCCGTAAAGGTAAAAGTTCAGGTTCACATGGACCCAAACCTAAGAAACCTTCTGGCTACAGCACTGCATATCAAGGACGGGCAAGCGGCGTGTCTACACAGGGGATTCAGCATGGCTCGCGAAAATTAATCAATATGTTGTCGAATAGGCAGCCACCTACCACCAGTATTAATCAGGGCTTAGCGTCTGGTGGACTGGGTGATCGCAAGGAAATAAACCGATATTCTCTGGTAGTAAAAACGGCTAGAAAATCTGTTGAACGTAAGAAACTGCGGAGTAGAAATAAAAATGATGCTGAGCGTGATAAGTTTGTTAAGGTCAAGGAAGCAAACTTCCGCTTTGGTTTAATCTCTAAAGCAAGAAATAGTAATAAAAGAAATGATTTCAACGTCAATCAAAACAGTCAAGGTGAATTGATAAATAACACGAGATTGCGTGGAGGTTCAGGTAGCATTAACTTGCCATCTTGCCTTATTTTTCATGATAAAGAAAAAGCAGAGTTGCAACTGAAAAAAATGCGATTAATGCAGGTTGGTTTTCCATTTTGCGTATCTGAGAATGCAGTTGATTTATTTGAGGGTTTTTTCCGAAGACCACTTTCTGTTGGTGAGGATGTCATATTTTCTTATCCAGTCAAAGAGAGATTTTCGGATTATGCAAATCTGGTTGAAATTAATAAATTTCGCGGCATGGGGCAACTGTTAGATCAGGTTCCTGGTCGAAATAGCATGATAAAAGGTGATAGTATCTATTCTGTCATGAGTCTCTCATTGTTATCATTAGAACAGATAGAAGAGAGGAAGATTAGAAGTGAAAATATATTACAACCTGATTGTTTTAAAATAATCCAATACCAACAGTTTGATGGAAATCATCAGTTTTATTTTGCCTACTGTCGCCAGTCTGGCGATTTCTATACAGAAATTAATGCAGGAATTATTCCTTTAGAGCGCCATGAAAATGGTCAGTTCAGTTTGCTGGATGAGAAAACAGGCTATCGGTTTATTGGCAGGAATTTACCTTGCTTAATTCATTCTCTGGAAGCAATGACGAGTATGAAATTTTCTCCAGGTGTAGGGGGGCGGTTTACTCAAGGTAGCGCTAATCACTCTGTTATTCCAACCGATAGCACCATGATTTATATCTCCTCAGAAAGCGTGACAGATCAGGAAGGCGAAATTAACAAACTGCTTATAGACAGAAATATCAATGTTTTTTCACCTGCGTTTTATCAACCCCAAGAAAGCGAAGGGATATTGGTGCTTTATCCTAACACTTACGTCATAAGAAACAATACTGTTATTTTTGTATCACCGGACGGAACCGGCGGAAGAGTTGATTTTCTTCCCGACGATAATACCAAAAATGATAGTCAATATGTTCTGGCCAGCGAACAGACACTCCCGCCACTTTTTTCTCAATTATTTTCATTTGGAGAACGTTATTCTCTAGATAAAATAGCAGGAGAAATGAATAAACAAGGGTTACATAAAATAAACGGCGTGGATAGTGGGAAAATAAATGATGTTGTTTCAGGAGGCGCTGACTTTGCAGTAATATCTGGAGGGGTGATGACAGCAGAGCATCTTAGTATTGATTATAATAAACAGGAAGTGAGCCAAAAACGTTATAATTCCTGTTTCTCCTATAATAATAGCAGATTAAGCTCAATTGATGAGCATGGCAGTCATTATTTAATGGGCTTTGTCGAAGATGATCAGAACCCTGGATTTTATCAAATAGATAACAATACGAGATCCGAGGATTTTGAATTTTACCAGCGTTGCGGTTTTAATCGTAAGAAAAAATACCAGGTCATCACCATTAACGACATGATGTACAGTAAGAAATATATTAAAGTGCCAGAGTCTGAATTAAAAAATTCGGATAATAAAATGCCTGCACATCAGGACAGGATAAAAATGTAGGGATAGCGTTTTGCGCTATCCCTTAGTGAGTTACACGCCAGCGTCTTCAGCCTGTTGTGACTGAATCGCCGTTAAAGCAATGGTGTAAACAATATCATCGACCAATGCACCGCGTGACAGGTCATTGACCGGTTTCCGCATCCCCTGGAGCATCGGGCCGATTGAGATAAGATCGGCGGAACGTTGTACTGCTTTGTAGGTAGTATTACCGGTATTCAAATCAGGGAAGATGAATACCGTGGCGCGTCCAGCCACCTGCGAATTTGGCGCTTTAGATTTTGCCACGTCTTCCATGATCGCTGCGTCATATTGCAGTGGGCCATCAATCACGAGATCAGGGCGTTTTTCCTGCGCGATACGCGTAGCTTCACGCACTTTTTCCACGTCACTGCCTGCGCCGGAATTACCCGTTGAGTAGGAAATCATCGCAACGCGGGGATCAATCCCAAATGCCTTCGCTGAATCAGCCGACTGAATGGCGATTTCGGCCAGTTGCTCTGGATTAGGATCGGGGTTAATGGCGCAGTCACCGTAGACCAGCACCTGCTCTGGCAGCAGCATGAAGAACACCGAAGACACCAGTGAGCTATTCGGCGCAGTCTTGATGAGCTGTAGCGGAGGACGAATGGTATTCGCGGTGGTATGAACCGCACCCGATACCAGACCATCCACTTCATTCCGTTCCAGCATCATGGTGCCGAGCATTACGTTGTCTTCCAACTGCTCTTCAGCCACCACTTCGGTCATGCCTTTGTTCTTGCGCAGCTCTACCAGACGCGCCACATAGTGTTGACGCACCTCTTCTGGGTTAACAATCTCGATGCCTTTGCCGAGTTCCACGCCCTGAGCCGCAGCGACACGCTGTATCTCTTCTGGATTACCCAGCAGTACGCAGGTCGCGATACCACGCTCAGCGCAGATCGAGGCGGCTTTAACCGTACGCGGCTCGTTGCCTTCTGGCAAAACGATACGCTTACCCGCTTTGCGTGCCAGCTCTGTAAGCTGATAACGGAATGCCGGCGGTGAGAGGCGACGGCTACGCTCTGAAGTGGCGGTCAGTGACTCAATCCATTCGGGACTGATAAAGCCGGCAACGTATTCCTGCACTTTCTCAATACGCTGTGTGTCGTCTGGCGGCACTTCAAGATTGAAACTCTGCAGGCTCAGGGAGGTCTGCCAGGTATTGGTATCGACCACAAATACCGGTAAACCGGTCTGGAAGGCACGCTCACACAGACGCGCAATATTGTCGTCAATGTCATAACCACCGGTCAGGAGAATGGCACCGATCTCAATGCCGTTCATGGCGGCAAGGCATGCTGCAACGATAACGTCAGGACGGTCAGCCGAGGTGACCAGCAGTGAGCCAGGGCGGAACAGTTGCAACATATGCGGAATGCTGCGCGCGCAGAAAGTCACAGACTTGATACGGCGGGTATGGATCTCACCTTCGTTCACGATGCGTGCTTTCAGGTGGTTTGCCATATCGATCGCACGGGTGGCGATCAGATCAAAACTCCATGGCACACAGCCGAGCACCGGCAGCGGACTGTTAGCGAACAGCTGCTTAGGATCGATATTGGCCACGCTGGCCTTGTTTGATTCGTCGAAGATCTCGGACAGATCCGGGCGTGTACGCCCCTGTTCGTCAACGGGTGCATTCAGCTTATTGATGATCACACCCGTGATGTTTTTATTTTTACGTCCGCCAAAACCACTTTGCGTCAGTTCAATACGCTCTTTCAACTGCGCGGGAGAATCGTTGCCCAGTGCGGTGACAAACACAATCTCTGCGTTGAGGGTTTTAGCGATTTCATAGTTCAGCGCGTTGGCAAACTGATGTTTGCGGGTAGGTACCAGACCTTCAACCAGCACGACTTCTGCATCTTTAGCATTTTCGTGATAGTTAGCAATGATCTCTTCCATCAAGACATCTTGCTGGTTTGCCCCCAACAGGGACTCGACGCGCGAGATGCGGATCGGTTCGGCGGCTGGGATAGCGGAATTTTTTCGGATGATGCTGGTGGTCTGGTCCAGGCTGTCATCGCCACTGCGTGGCTGAGCAACCGGTTTAAACACGCTGAGGCGCACGCCTTTGCGCTCCATCGCGCGAATTACACCAAGACTTACGCTGGTCAGGCCGACACTGGTTCCGGTCGGAATGAGCATAATTGTACGTGACACGGTTAACCTCTCCGGTTTTACAGGGTGTCAAAACAACACCGTCAGCCAGGTGCTGACGGTATAGAGAATCAGGCGGTCAGGCGCGCAGCATCCTGTGCGATTACCAGCTCTTCATTGGTAGGGATCACCACCGCTGGGCGTGTGCCGTCTGTATTGATAAACCCGGCTTTGCCAAAGCGCGCCGCCAGGTTACGGTCATGATCCACCTCAAAGCCCAGCAGCGCCAGTTTTTTCAGTGCCAGTTCGCGGACCAGTGCGGCGTTTTCACCGATGCCACCAGTAAAGATCACGGCATCAAGACGACCGTCCATCAGTGCTGCATAGCTGCCAATGTATTTCGCGAGGCGATGGCAGAAGACGTCCATCGCGCGTTTGGCATCTTCTTTCACGTTGTAGTTATCTTCAGCATAGCGGCAATCGCTGGTGACTTCGGTCAGGCCGAGCAGGCCGGACTCTTTGGTCAGCAGCTTATTGATAGCATCGACGGTCATGCCCAACGTATCGTGCAGGAAGAAGATGATGGCCGGATCGATATCACCACTGCGGGTGCCCATGACCAAACCTTCCAGTGGCGTTAAGCCCATTGAGGTGTCGACACAGATGCCGTTGCGGATCGCGGCAACGGACGCACCATTACCCAGATGGCAGGTGATGATATTCAGCGTGTCTACCGGCTTGTTCAGAAACTCAGCGGCTTGCTGAGTGACGTAGTAGTGGCTGGTGCCGTGTGCGCCATAGCGACGAATGCTGTGATCTTTATACAGTGAGTAGGGCAGGGCATAGAGATAAGACTCTTCCGGCATTGTCTGATGGAAAGCCGTATCGAAAACCGCGACATTTTTGTCGGCGAGCTGTGGGAAATTTTTTAGCGCTTCGTCTATACCGATGAGATGGGCTGGATTGTGCAATGGGGCGAAAGAGGAAGCATCTTTAATGCCCTGGATCACTTCCGAGGTGATCAGCACGGATTCCGTATATTTTTCGCCACCGTGTACGATGCGATGACCAATTGCAGCGATTTGTGCGGAAAGGTCTGGCTTTTGTGCCAGAATAGTTTTAACAATGAAGTGCAGTGCTTCACTGTGCGCAGCGCCAGCACCTAGCGGTGCTTCCTGCTTCTGGCCTTCCAGCTTCCATTTAATACGTGCTTCCGGGAGATGGAAGCACTCTGCCAGACCAGACAGATACTCATCGCCACTTGCAGGGTTGAGGATGGCAAACTTGAGTGATGAACTACCGCAGTTCAGAACCAGTACTAACTTACTCGACATGGAAGTACCTATTGATTAAGTGTGGCGTAAATTGGCGCAATCAGCCTAACAGGGTAGAGCATGTGCGCAGTTAAAATAATGACGGATATCATGCGCCAGCGATTTTGCGGCGACAATGCAAAAAAATTTATAAATTTTACGTGAAATTTTGATTTTTTGTTCTCGGGTACCCGCCTTCACGGTTTTTCTGGCAACTTTTGCCGGATGTTTGTTAAAAAACTGCGACAGAATAGCGGGTGTTGCTGTTAAAAAGCAAAAATAATTGAAAGATGTCACGTAAAGTTGTGTAGCTGTAAAAACAGTTTATTTATTGTGGTTTTAGTTGAGGTATGTAATGGCGAATGACTCCCGCACACACGGTTGGTTTCAAATTTTCCAGCGTGGACAACACTATATGAAGACCTGGCCGAACGATAAGCGCCTGGCTCCGGTGTTTCCTGAAAACCGGGTTATCACCGCTACGCGTTTTGCCGTTCGCTTCATGCCGCCGTTGGCGGTATTTGCCATGGCGTGGCAAATCGCTCTGGGTGGACAGCTTGGCCCGGCAGTAGCAACGGCGCTGTTTGCTTGTACGCTCCCGATGCAGGGACTCTGGTGGTTGGGTAAGCGCTCGGTAACCCCGTTACCGCCAACATTGCTGAGTTGGTTCCATGAAGTGCGCGCTAAACTTGAACAGGCGGGACAGGCTATTGCCCCCGTGGAAGGAAAACCGACTTATCAGGCGCTGGCTGATGTTTTGAAGCGAGCCTTTAAGCAGCTTGATCGTACTTTTCTCGACGACCTCTGAAAGCCATTTAAAGAACCCAGGCCTATGCTCCGTGTTTAGTGGGCCCGGCCTGGGAACGATTAGAGTGGGGTATCTTGCGAAATCTCATCCAGAGAGAGGCTAAAGCTTGGGATGAACACCTCCATAAAGTAGTCCATCTCAGGTGAGCGCCGCTCTTGCAGCGTTTTCTCCAACCGTGCTTTCGCCGTCAAAAATTCATTATTTCCCGCTGACAGCTCTTCCAGGCATTTTACATAGGCACACAGCGCATCAGCCTGTTTGACCACGGCGTGCTCCTCCCGACTGGCTTGATGTTCATCCAGCAATGGGCTCCAGATATCCTGTAGCTCCTCGGGTAACATCTGAATGAGCTTCTTTTGGGCGATTTTTTCAATCTTTTTGTATTCGTGGGCGATTTGCGCGTTGTAATACTTAACCGGTGTGGGTAAATCGCCGGTCAGCACTTCACTGGCATCGTGATAGAGCGCCAACATTCCGATGCGATCGGCATTGACGTTGCCGGAGAATTTTTTGTTTTTAATGACCGCCAGCGCATGGGCCACCATCGCGACCTGTAAGCTATGTTCTGAGACGTTTTCTGTGCGTACGTTACGCATTAGCGGCCAGCGGTTGATCAGTTTTAAGCGGGAGAGATTGGCAAAAAAGTGGCTTTGAATCATGCATTATCCTGTGCGTAGTTGGGGAGGATCGACCTCCCCATAAACATAGCGAACTGGCGCAGGTGACTACTGGCGATAACCTTCCAGGAAGCGGCCAAATTTGCTGATAGCCATTTCCAGATCGTCAACACGTGGCAGCGTTACAATGCGCACATGATCCGGCCACGGCCAGTTAAATGCCGTGCCCTGTACCAGCAAGACCTTTTCCTGCAACAGGAAGTCTAGCACCATCTTCTGGTCATCCATCAGGTTGAATTTCTTCGCGTCAATACGTGGGAACATATACAACGCGCCCTGCGGTTTAACGCAGCTGACGCCAGGAATTTCATTGATCAATTCCCAGGCACGCTGACGTTGCTCATACAGACGACCGCCAGGCACAATGAATTCACTGATGCTTTGATAGCCCCCAAGCGCGGTCTGAATGGCATGCTGTGCAGGAACATTGGCGCACAGGCGCATTGAAGCCAGCATTTCTAAGCCTTCAATGTAACCTTTAGCATGTTTTTTCGGTCCGTTGAGCACCATCCAGCCTTGACGGAAACCGGCAACGCGATAAGTCTTTGACAGGCCATTAAAGGTGACGGTGAGCAGATCCGGTGCCAGTGCGGCAATGGAGTGGTGCTGTGCTTCGTCATACAGGATTTTGTCGTAGATCTCATCGGCAAAGATAATCAGGTTGTGCTGACGGGCGATCTCAACGATCTCCAGCAGCAGCTCTTTACTGTATACCGCACCCGTTGGGTTATTCGGGTTGATAATCACAATACCACGGGTACGTGGGGTGATTTTGCTGCGGATATCGTCAAGATCCGGGAACCAGCCAGCGGATTCATCACACAGATAGTGCACGGCTTTTCCGCTAGAGAGCGACACGGCCGCCGTCCATAGAGGATAATCCGGTGCTGGCACCAGCATTTCATCACCGCTGTTGAGCAAGGCTTGCATCGCCTGCACAATCAACTCTGAAACACCGTTGCCGATATAGATGTCTTCTACCGTCATGTCGCGCATTTCGCGCGCCTGGTAGTGCTGCATGATTGCTTTACGTGCGGAATAGAGGCCTTTTGAATCGCAATATCCCTGTGCACTTGGCAGGTTACGGATGACATCGACCAGAATTTCATCGGGCGCTTCAAAGCCAAATGGCGCAGGGTTGCCAATATTGAGTTTGAGAACTTTATTGCCTTCTTCTTCCAGACGTTTTGCTTCTTTTAATACCGGACCACGAATATCGTAGCAGACGTTTTCCAGCTTACCTGATTTATCTATTTGAAAATTCATTCTTAATTCGCCTTACACATCATGTCTTGATACAGGCACAACACCGATCAGGACAATGTACTCTTCTGTATGCCACAAAAGAAGGGTAACGGGGTGTTTTATGCATTTCACCCTGTTTTTTTGATAAAAATGGATTATAATTTTATCTAAATGCTATTTTGTGAATTCATTATCTTTTTTTTGTCTTTTTTGGCGTTTTTTATACTTTTGGTGGCGTTGCAGTATTGTAAACGATTTTATCCGCAAGTTAACCCGCAAATTAAGTAGTTTTTCAAGGGTTTCCCCCGCTGAGTACAGGTGTAAACTCCACGAAATAGTTAAGCATTTTTTTATAGATCACCGCTAAACGATGATGCGTTCATGGGTGTTGCCATTATGTGCTTAAGTGTGCAGGTTTTCAGCCAAATCTCCCTGCGTTTATAGCCCTGAATATGGTAAACCTTGCCATACGGTTTAGTCGGCATTTTTTCGCATTCAAGCCTGGTCTTGGTGTGTTTTCACGGTATTTAAGGTAAGGAGGGCTTAAAATCGGATCAGGGATGTGCCAGGATGTGCGAAAAATCACATTTGGTCAAAATTTGCGATAATTGACGCAAAATAATTTCCATTTTCCGGGTAAAAATGATTAAGTATAATTTACTATTTGAAGTTGCTTATCGCTAACGGATAGCTTATCCGGAGGCGTTTTATATTGTCTCGTATGGTCATTTTTTTAAACGAGGCGCCAGGTAAATTCACAGCTCGCAGTCGATCGTTTTCGCGACGGCTTCAGAAGTTGTTCCTGCCTGTATTGCGGTTGTCCTCCGTTCTGGGACAATGTGCTCGTCGGTTTAACACCGGCAACTTGTTTCGTGCTCTCTTCGCGCAGCCAAAGAACACCATAGCGACTTATCTCTTTGATAATTCGTGTAATAACACCAGGGTAGTAGTTTTTACAAATCTTATAAAGTGAAGAAAAAAACATGACTAATGCAAATCGTCCGATACTTAATCTCGATCTCGATCTGCTGAGAACATTTGTTGCTGTTGCTGATTTGAATACGTTTGCAGCAGCAGCTGCTGCCGTGTGCAGAACACAATCTGCAGTGAGCCAGCAGATGCAACGTCTCGAGCAGTTGGTAGGTAAAGAGCTGTTTGCCAGACATGGACGTAATAAACTTCTCACGGAACACGGCATCCAACTGCTGGGCTATGCCAGAAAAATCTTGCGCTTCAACGACGAAGCCTGCACATCGCTGATGTACAGCAATATTCAGGGCGTGTTGACCATCGGTGCGTCTGATGACACCTCCGATACGATTCTCCCGTTCTTGCTGAACCGCGTGACCTCTGTTTATCCAAAACTGGCCATCGATGTTCGTGTGAAGCGTAATCCATTTATGATGGAGATGCTGAACCAGGGTGAAGTTGATCTGGTCGTCACCACCTCAAGCCCGGGTAACTTTACCCATCAGGTGCTGCGTACTTCACCAACACTGTGGTACTGCGCAGCGGATTACATTTTCCAGCGCGGTGAAGCCATTCCATTGGTGTTGCTGGATGAACCAAGTCCGTACCGTGATATGGCTATCGATCACCTTAACGAAGCGGGCATCCCGTGGCGTATTTCGTACGTCGCTTCAACCCTGGCTGCGGTTCGTGCTGCGGTGAAAGCGGGCTTGGGTGTGACGGCACGTCCAGTGGAAATGATGAGCCCGGAATTGCGCGTGATGGGGGCTGCTGAAGGTTTACCGGTATTGCCAGATACGCAGTATCTGCTGTGCCGTAACCCAGATAGCGATAATGAACTGGCTCTGGCGATCTTCAATGCGATGCAGTCCAGTAATGACCCGTACAACCTCAGCGCCAACCCGGAAGACAGCCTGCTGCTGGACGACGAAGAGTAAATTTCATAAGTGTTTGCTTCTTCTTTGAGCAACACTTGAATTGTTAAAACTGTAAATAACAGGCCTCAGGTGTGATTACTTCACTCTGAGGCCTGTTTTTTTATCTTTTCTTGCTGTTTTTCCGCCATTTTCAACCCCAATCAGATCTTCATCAAAATACGACTCTTCAGTAAATTTCATTTTATTCATATTTGGAATAAAGATTTCTATCCTTCAGTGCGAATGCCATAAAGCCAGCGGTTTTCATGGTGTTTTTTTGTGCAATAAATCCCAATCTGTGTTCTGGATCAAAAAATACCCCTGAAAAAAGGGAGGAAATCTGCCGGATACCTGCCAGAATATGATTACTAAATGCACGATGCAGGCATCTGATTTACAACTACACTGTTATTAACCCTACAAACTGAAGCGATTTAGCGTTACGATAGCGCTCTTGATGTTAACTGTGAGTTGCAAATGTTAGTTTTTGTTTAATTGCATTTGTCTAAGTTGACAAAAGGTTATGGAAAGAGGTAAATAACCACACAAAATTGCTGCTTAATCGCTAATGACAGCAAAAAGTACAAGGTTATTTTCCTTCCCTTGAATTGATGTGGTGGGTTTACTGCCAGTGTAACGAGCAGGAAGCGGACATCACTTTTGAAAAAGAAGCAGAGACAATGTCAACTACCAGCGAAGTAATCGCTCATCATTGGGCGTTTGTCGTATTTATTGTTATTGCGTTCGGCCTGTGTGCTTTCATGTTAACCGGCGGTTGGTTACTCGGTGGTAAAGCCCGCGCCAGATACAAAAATACCCCTTTCGAATCCGGTATTGCTTCAGTAGGCGATACCCATATCCGTCTCTCCGCAAAGTTTTATCTGGTTGCGATGTTCTTCGTCATCTTCGACGTTGAAGCCCTCTTTCTTTACGCATGGTCGACCTCAATCCGCGAAAGCGGCTGGGTAGGCTTTGTGGAAGCTGCCATTTTCATTTTGGTCCTGTTGGCTGGATTGGTCTATCTGGTGCGCATCGGTGCGCTTGATTGGGCCCCTGCAAAACGTCGGGTAGTCGTGAAAAGCGCCCCGATCAGCCACAACCACTCCAGCAAGCAGTAAAAGCGAGGCAATAAGATGGACTATACGCTCACCCGCGTGGACCCGAACGGTGGTGATCAAGACCGTTACCCGTTGCAGAAACAGGAAGTTGTTGGCGATCCGTTAGAACAACATGTTCACCGCAGTGTTTACATGGGCAAACTCGAAAATGCCCTGCATGACATGGTGAACTGGGGCCGTAAAAACTCCCTGTGGCCCTATAACTTTGGCCTTTCCTGCTGTTACGTGGAAATGACGACGTCGTTCACTGCGGTGCATGACGTTGCACGTTTTGGTGCTGAAGTTATGCGCGCCTCACCACGTCAGGCTGACTTCATGGTGATTGCCGGAACCCCATTCACCAAAATGGCCCCGGTTATTCAGCGCCTGTATGACCAGATGCTGGAGCCAAAGTGGGTTATCTCCATGGGGGCTTGCGCCAACTCTGGCGGTATGTACGACATCTATTCCGTAGTGCAGGGCGTCGATAAATTCCTGCCGGTTGATGTGTATATCCCAGGCTGCCCACCACGCCCAGAAGCTTACATGCAAGCGCTGTTGCTGTTGCGGGAATCCATCGGTAAAGAGCGTCGTCCTCTCTCTTGGGTGGTCGGCGATCAGGGCGTATACCGCGCCAATATGCAGTCAGAGCGCGAAAGAAAACGCGGCGAGCGTATCGCAGTGACCAACCTGCGAACGCCTGACGAAGTATAAGTTAACCGTGTATGGATGGAGATGCCCAAAAGCGACTGTGACAGCACATCATCGCGTCGCTTAGGGTAAACAGGCCCGCAGCAGACTATCAAAATTATTGCGTGGCCCCTCCTGACGCCTTCTTTTCAGCGCCTGATTACAGGCCGGAATGGTGAGTAACGTATGACTGATTTAACCACGCAAGATCTCGCTCAGCCTGGCTGGCTCACCCGCGATCACCAGGATGACCCGGTGATTGGCGAGCTGCGTAACCGCTTTGGACCCGATGCATTTACCGTTCAGGCCACCCGTACCGGTATTCCGGTTGTGTGGGTGAAGCGTGAACAACTGCTGGAAATCACCGAATTTCTCCGCAAGCTGCCTAAACCTTATGTCATGCTTTATGACCTGCACGGGATGGATGAACGCCTGCGTACCCATCGCGCGGGGTTACCGGTGGCTGATTTCTCCGTGTTCTATCACCTGATCTCAATTGAACGCAATCGTGACATCATGCTCAAGGTGGCATTGTCCGAAAACGATCTACACGTGCCGACCATTACCCGGCTGTTTGCGAATGCCAACTGGTATGAGCGTGAAACCTGGGAAATGTTCGGTATCACCTTTGATGGTCACCCACATCTGACGCGCATTATGATGCCGCAGACCTGGGAAGGGCACCCGCTGCGTAAAGATTACCCGGCACGCGCCACTGAATTCGATCCGTTTGAGCTGACCAAGCAAAAAGAAGATCTTGAAATGGAGTCGCTGACGTTCAAGCCGGAAGACTGGGGCATGAAACGCAGCACAACCAACGAAGACTTCATGTTCCTTAACCTCGGTCCAAACCACCCCTCTGCGCACGGTGCATTCCGCATCATCTTGCAGCTGGATGGCGAAGAGATTGTCGACTGCGTACCCGATGTAGGCTACCACCATCGTGGCGCTGAGAAGATGGGCGAACGTCAGTCATGGCACAGCTACATCCCCTATACCGACCGTATTGAATACCTTGGCGGCTGCGTCAACGAGATGCCTTACGTGCTGGCGGTGGAAAAACTGGCCGGGATTACCGTACCGGATCGCGTCAATGTGATTCGCGTCATGCTGTCTGAATTGTTCCGCATTAACAGTCACCTGCTCTACATCTCGACCTTTATTCAGGACGTAGGTGCGATGACCCCGGTGTTCTTCGCCTTCACCGACCGCCAGAAAATTTATGATGTGGTTGAAGCGATTACCGGCTTCCGTATGCACCCAGCCTGGTTCCGCATTGGTGGTGTTGCCCATGACCTGCCAAAAGGTTGGGAGCGCCTGTTGCGTGAGTTCCTCGACTGGATGCCAAAACGTCTGAAAGAGTACGACAAAGCGGCACTGCGTAACACGGTACTGATTGGCCGTTCGAAAGGCGTTTCCGCTTACAACATGGAAGAAGCCCTGGCGTGGGGGACAACGGGTGCGGGCTTGCGTGCTACCGGTCTGGACTTCGACGTACGCAAATGGCGTCCGTATTCAGGCTATGAAAACTTTGATTTCGAAGTGCCAGTGGGCGCAGGGATCAGTGATGCTTACACCCGCGTTCAGCTGAAGATGGAAGAGATGTGGCAGTCGCTGCGTATTCTTGAGCAGTGTCTGAACAACATGCCGGAAGGGCCATTTAAAGCCGATCACCCACTGACTACGCCGCCGCCGAAAGAGCGCACGTTGCAGCACATTGAAACGCTGATTACCCACTTCCTTCAGGTTTCCTGGGGCCCGGTGATGCCGGCTAACGAATCGTTCCAGATGATTGAAGCGACCAAGGGAATCAACAGCTACTACCTGACCAGCGATGGCAGCACCATGAGCTACCGCACACGCGTGCGCACGCCAAGCTTCCCGCATCTGCAACAGATCCCATCGGTGATCCGTGGCAGCCTGGTATCCGACCTGATCGTGTACCTCGGTAGTATCGATTTTGTTATGTCAGACGTGGACCGCTAATTATGCACGATCAAAAAATTGCTATTCACACCATCGAGCCAGAAGCGGTCTTTACGCTGACCGTGGCAGAACGCGATGCCATTGAGCACGAAAAACATCACTACGAAGATGCTCGCGCGGCGTCGATTGAAGCATTAAAAATTGTGCAAAAGCAGCGTGGATGGGTGCCAGACGGTGCCATCAATGCCATTGCTGATGTGCTCGGCATTCCTGCCAGTGATGTGGAAGGGGTGGCGACATTTTACAGCCAGATCTACCGCACGCCAGTAGGACGTCATGTGATTCGCTACTGCGACAGCGTGGTGTGCCATATCACCGGATTCCAGGGCATTCAGGCTGCACTTGAGCAGAGCCTGAATATTAAACCTGGCCAGACCACAGCCGATGGCCGCTTTACGCTGCTGCCGACCTGCTGCCTGGGCAACTGTGATAAAGGCCCGACCATGATGGTAGATGAAGATACTCACGTTCATCTGACGCCGGAAGGCATCGCTAACCTGCTGGAGCAGTATCAATGAGCATTAAACAGATCATTCGTACTGCGGAAACTCATCCACTGACCTGGCGGCTGCGTGACGACAAGCAGCCGGTATGGATCGATGAGTATCGCAGCAAAAACGGTTACGTCGGCGCGGAGAAAGCGCTGAAAAGCCTGTCTCAGGATGAGATCGTCGCGGCAGTTAAAGACTCTGGCCTGAAAGGGCGCGGCGGTGCGGGCTTTAACACCGGCCTGAAGTGGAGTCTGATGCCGAAAGACGAATCCATGAATATCCGTTACCTGCTGTGTAACGCCGATGAGATGGAACCAGGCACCTATAAAGACCGCCTGCTGATGGAGCAAATGCCGCATCAGCTGGTAGAAGGCATGCTGATCAGTGCCTTCGCGCTGAAAGCCTATCGTGGCTATATCTTCCTGCGTGGCGAGTATATCGAAGCGGCAGTAAACCTGCGTCGTGCGATTGCCGAAGCCACCGAAGCGGGCTTTATCGGCAAAAACATCCTGGGCACCGGTTTCGATTTTGAACTGATCGTTCACACCGGTGCAGGCCGCTATATCTGCGGTGAAGAAACGGCATTGATTAACTCGTTGGAAGGCCGTCGTGCTAACCCACGTTCTAAGCCACCGTTCCCGGCCAGTGCTGGCGTCTGGGGCAAACCGACCTGCGTGAACAACGTTGAGACACTCTCCAACGTTCCCGCCATCTTCCTGAACGGCGTTGACTGGTACAAGAACATCTCTACCAGTGAAGACACCGGCACCAAAATGATGGGCTTCTCTGGCCGGGTAAAAAACCCTGGCGTGTGGGAGCTGCCGTTTGGCACCACCGCGCGTGAAATCCTCGAGGATTACGCGGGTGGGATGCGTGATGGCCTGAAATTCAAAGCCTGGCAACCGGGCGGGGCAGGAACTGACTTCCTGACTGAACAACACCTCGATCTGCCGATGGAGTTTGCCAGCATTGGTAAAGCCGGCAGTCGTTTAGGTACTGCGCTGGCGATGGCGGTTGATCACGAGATCGGCATGGTTTCGCTGGTGCGAAATCTGGAAGAGTTCTTTGCGCGCGAGTCCTGTGGCTGGTGTACGCCATGCCGTGACGGGTTGCCGTGGAGCGTGAAAATTCTGCGTGCGCTGGAGCAGAAAAAAGGCCAACCGGGCGATATCGAAACCCTGCTGCAACTTTGCCGTCAGTTGGGCCCAGGTAAAACGTTCTGCGCCCATGCACCCGGTGCCGTTGAGCCGCTGCAAAGCGCCATAAAATATTTCCGCGAAGAGTTTGAAGCTGGCATAGCGCCGCAGGTGTTTGGCAATACCCGTGCGATAAACGGGATTCAGCCCAACCTGCTTAAAGCGCGCTGGTAATTCAGCACTCCCGGAACTGGCTGAGAAGCTGGTCGCCCCGAACAGGGGTCAGAATTTGATTAACGCCCGTCTCTGACGGGCCTTACGGAAGCATGTCACTATGGCTACTATCCACGTAGAGGGTAAAGAGTACGAGGTGAACGGGTCGGACAACCTGCTGCAGGCGTGTCTCTCTCTTGGCCTTGATATTCCTTACTTTTGCTGGCATCCGGCGCTGGGCAGCGTTGGTGCCTGCCGCCAGTGTGCGGTGAAGCAATTTCAGAATGCCGAAGATACCCGAGGCCGCCTGGTCATGTCCTGCATGACCCCGGCTTCTGATGGCACGTTCATCTCCATTGAAGATGGCGAAGCGAAAGAATTTCGTGAAAGCGTGGTGGAGTGGTTGATGACTAACCACCCACACGACTGCCCGGTGTGTGAAGAGGGCGGTAACTGCCATCTGCAAGATATGACGGTCATGACTGGCCACAGTTTCCGTCGCTATCGCTTTACCAAACGTACGCACCAAAACCAGGACCTCGGTCCGTTCATTTCCCATGAAATGAACCGCTGTATCGCCTGCTATCGCTGTGTGCGTTACTACAAAGATTATGCCGATGGTAAAGATCTCGGCGTCTACGGTGCGCACGACAACGTCTACTTCGGTCGCCCGGAAGATGGCACGCTGGAGAGCGAATTCTCGGGCAACCTGGTCGAAATTTGTCCGACCGGCGTGTTCACCGACAAAACTCACTCTGAACGCTATAACCGTAAGTGGGACATGCAGTTCGCGCCAAGCATCTGCCAGCAGTGCAGCATCGGCTGTAATACCAGTCCGGGTGAGCGTTATGGCGAGCTGCGCCGTATCGAAAACCGTTATAACGGTTCGGTAAACCACTACTTCCTCTGTGACCGTGGCCGTTTCGGCTATGGCTTCGTGAACCGTGAAGATCGTCCTCGTCATCCACAGCAGCGTCGTGGTGATGACTGGGTGACCCTGAACGCCGAACAGGCCGTGAATGCTGCGGCAGATGTACTGCGTCAGGCGAAAAAAGTGATTGGTATCGGCTCGCCGCGCGCCAGCCTCGAAAGTAACTTTGCGCTGCGCCAGTTGGTGGGAGCGGAAAACTTCTCAACCGGTATGCCAGCGGGCGAACAGGCACGTCTGGAACTGATGGTAAAAATTCTGCGCGAAGGGGGGATCTATACCCCGTCACTGCGCGAAATTGAAAGCTATGACGCCGTGCTGGTGTTGGGTGAAGACCTGACGCAAGTGGGTGCTCGTGTCTCTCTGTCGGTGCGTCAGGCGGTGAAAGGTAAAGCCCGTGAGATGGCTGCCGCGCAGAAAGTCGCTGACTGGCAAATTGCCGCCATTCTGAACATCGGCCAGCATGCTAAGCATCCGCTGTTTATTACCAACGTGGATGAAACCCGTCTGGATGATATCGCCGCCTGGAGCTATCGCGCACCTATCGAAGATCAGGCTCGCCTCGGCTTCGCTATTGCCAATGCGCTGGATGAGAACGCGCCAGCAGTCAGCGATTTTGACCGTAGCCTGAATGGCAAGCTGGATGTGGTAGTGCAGGCGCTGGCAGGGGCGAAAAAGCCGCTGATTATCTCCGGCACGCACTCTGGCAGTCTCGAAATGATCCAGGCCGCAGCTAATGTCGCAAAAGCGCTGAAGTCACGCGGTGCTGACGTGGGTATTACTCTGCTGGCTTCTCATGCAAACAGCATGGGACTCGGTCTGATGGGCGGCAACACGTTGGATAGCGCACTGGACCAGTTGGAAAACGGTTCTGCTGATGCTGTGGTGATCCTGGAAAACGATCTTTACCGTCAGGCACCGAAAGCGCGCGTTGATGCCGCGTTGTCTGGCACACCGAATGTGATCGTGGTGGATCACCAGCGCACGGCGACGTTAGAAAAAGCCGGTTTGATCTTCTCAACGGCCAGCTATGTCGAAAGTGACGGCACCTCCGTCAGCCAGGAAGGCCGCGCTCAGCGTTTCTTCCAGGTTTACGATCCGGCTTACTACGACAACAGCATTGTGATGCTCGAGAGCTGGCGCTGGCTGCATTCGTTGCACAGTACCATTGAGAGCCGCCGCGTTGACTGGACGCAGTTAGATCACGTGATCGATTCCCTGATCGCGGAGCTGCCCCAGCTGCAAGGCATCAAAGATGCAGCACCTGATGCCAGCTTCCGTATTCGTGGGCAAAAACTGGCGCGTTCGCCACACCGCTCCAGTGGTCGTACCGCTGCGCGCGCCAATATCAGCGTGCACGAACCGCGCCAGCCGCAAGATAAAGACACCATGTTTGCCTTCTCGATGGAAGGTAACAACCAACCCAGCGCACCACGCTCACAGATCCCATTTGCCTGGGCGCCAGGCTGGAACTCACCGCAGGCATGGAACAAGTTCCAGGCTGAAGTGGGTGGACATCTGCGCTTCGGCGATCCCGGTGTGCGCCTGTTCAATGCGCAAGAAGGGGCTTCGCTGGCGTGGTTTGATAGCGTGCCAGCCAGTTTCAGCAGCAATGGCCAGTGGCGTGTTGCGCCTTACTACCAGCTGTTTGGCAGTGAGGAGATGACACAACGGTCGACGGTGTTCCAGAAACGTATGGCGCAGCCTACGCTGGTCATTAACCCGACTGATGCGGAAAAACTGGGTGTTAATCAAGGTACTGCGGTGGAGTTCAACTGTGCGGGTGAGCATATCCGACTGCCAGTGCGCTTCTCCAGTGCTTTAGAACCCGGCCAGATCGGTCTGCCGCTGGGGATGCCAGGCGTACCGCCGTTCCTTGCCAATGCTCAGGTTGAAAACCTCCAGGAGGCCGCGCAATGAGCTGGTTCACACCGGAAGTGATCGACGTCCTGATTGGCGTTGGTAAAGCGATTGTCATTCTGCTGGTGGTGGTCGCCTGTGGTGCCTTTATGAGTTTCGCCGAGCGTCGTCTGCTCGGCTTGTGGCAGAACCGCTACGGGCCAAACCGCGTCGGCTGGGGCGGTTCGCTCCAGTTGGCCGCAGACATGATCAAAATGTTCTTTAAAGAGGACTGGGTTCCACCGTTCACTGACCGTGCCATTTTTACCCTGGCCCCGGTTATCGCGTTTGTTTCCCTGCTGCTGGCGTTTGCCATTGTGCCGGTGTCGCCAACGTGGATGGTCACGGACCTCAACATCGGACTGCTGTTCTTCCTGATGATGGCCGGTCTGGCGGTCTACGCTGTGCTGTTTGCGGGCTGGTCAAGTAACAACAAATACTCACTGTTGGGGGCAATGCGTGCCTCTGCACAGACGCTGAGTTATGAAGTGTTTCTTGGGCTGTCGCTTATGGGTGTGGTCGCCCAGGCGGGTTCTTTCAATCTGAACGTGATTGTGGATAGCCAGGCGCATCTGTGGAATATCATTCCGCAGTTCTTTGGTTTCGTCACCTTTGCCATTGCGGGTGTTGCGGTGTGTCACCGTCATCCCTTTGACCAACCAGAAGCCGAGCAGGAGCTGGCGGATGGCTACCACATTGAATACGCCGGGATGAAGTTTGGCCTGTTCTTCGTCGGAGAATACGTGGCAATTACCACGGTTTCCGCGCTGATCGTTACGCTGTTCTTCGGCGGCTGGCATGGCCCGTTCCTGCCTCCGTTCATCTGGTTCGCCATTAAAACTGCATTCTTTATGACCATGTTCATCCTGATCCGTGCTGCGCTGCCGCGCCCACGCTATGACCAGGTGCTGTCATTTGGCTGGAAAGTGTGCCTGCCGTTGACGTTACTGAACCTGCTGGCAACCGCCGCAGTGATTCTGTTCAACGCGCAGTAAGGGGTAACAACATGACATTAAAAGATATTGTCGTTGGTTTCGGCACGACAGTACGCAGTATCTGGATGATCGGTATGCATGCCTTCGCAAAGCGCGAAACGCAGATGTATCCCGAGGAGCCGGTCTATCTGCCGCCGCGCTACCGTGGTCGCATTGTCTTAACGCGCGATCCTGACGGTGAAGAGCGCTGCGTAGCCTGTAACCTGTGTGCAGTTGCCTGCCCGGTGGGCTGTATCTCACTGCAAAAAGCAGAAACCAAAGATGGTCGCTGGTATCCGGAGTTTTTCCGCATCAACTTCTCACGCTGCATTTTCTGCGGTCTGTGTGAAGAGGCATGCCCAACAACGGCGATTCAGCTGACCCCTGATTTCGAACTCGGTGAGTTCAAGCGTCAGGACCTGGTTTATGAAAAGCAGGATCTGTTGATTTCAGGTCCGGGCAAATATCCCGAGTACAACTTCTACCGCATGGCGGGGATGGCGATCGACGGGAAAGATAAAGGCGACGCAGAAAACGAAGCCAAACCTATCGACGTCAAAGGCTTGTTACCCTAAGGAGCCAGGCATGGAATTTGCGTTTTATCTTTGCGGTCTGGTTGCGGTGTTGACCACACTTCGTGTCATCACCCATACCAACCCGGTACATGCGCTCTTGTACCTCATTGTGTCACTGCTTTCGATTGCAGGCGTGTTCTTCTCGCTGGGGGCTTACTTCGCTGGCGCGCTGGAGATCATCGTCTATGCCGGTGCCATTATGGTGCTGTTCGTGTTTGTGGTGATGATGCTGAATCTCGGCAAAACCCAACAGGATCAGGAACGTGAGTGGCTCAAACCTACACTGTGGATCGGCCCTGGCATTGTCTCTCTGTTGCTGTTAGTGGTGATGATCCACGCCATCCTGAGCGCAAACGATCAGGGTATTGATGGCACGGTGATTGATGCTAAAGCGGTGGGTATCAGCCTGTTTGGTCCGTATGTATTGGCGGTCGAACTGGCCTCCATGCTCCTGCTGGCAGGTCTGGTGGTGGCATTCCACATCGGGCGTGATGAGCAAAAAACGGAAGTGGTCAGCCAGCGTTCTGCTGATGATGCGCAGTCAACCGGGGAGGAACAACAATGATCCCATTACAACATGGCCTGATTCTCGCGGCGGTGCTGTTTGTCCTTGGGCTGACATCACTGGTGCTGCGTCGCAACCTGCTGTTTATGTTGATTGGTCTGGAGATCATGATCAACGCTGCCGCGCTGGCGCTGGTGGTGGCAGGAAGTTACTGGGGGCAGGCAGACGGTCAGGTCTTCTACATTCTGGCTATCAGCCTTGCTGCGGCAGAAGCCAGTATTGGCCTGGCATTGCTGCTCCAGCTTTATCGTCGTCGTCAGACGCTGAACATTGATACAGTGAGCGAGATGCGCGGATGAATCTTCTCTACTTAACCATACTGTTTCCGCTGATCGGCTTTTTGCTGTTAGCGTTTTCCCGTGGTCGCTGGTCGGAGAACCTTTCGGCCACCGTGGGCATGGGATCTGTTGGCCTGGCGGCGCTGGTGGCTGCCTGGGCGGGTTTTGACTTCTTTGCTCATGGCCAGCAACCTTTTACCCAGGCGCTCTGGACCTGGATGCAGGTCGGTCAGTTCAATATTCAGGTTAACCTGGTGTTGGATGGCCTGTCGCTGACCATGCTGTCTGTGGTCACGGGCGTCGGTTTCCTGATCCACATGTTTGCCTCCTGGTATATGCGTGGTGAAGAGGGCTACTCGCGCTTCTTCGCATACACCAACCTGTTTATCGCCAGCATGGTGGTTCTGGTGCTGGCCGATAACCTGATGCTGATGTATCTCGGCTGGGAAGGGGTGGGGCTGTGCTCTTATCTGCTGATCGGCTTCTACTACAGCAATCCGGAAAACGGCAAAGCGGCGATGAAAGCCTTTATCATTACCCGTGTGGGTGATGTGTTCCTCGCTTTTGCCCTGTTCATTCTCTACAACGAACTGGGTACGCTGAACTTCCGCGAGATGATGGAACTGGCACCGGCACACTTTGCCGCTGACAACCACATGTTGCAGTGGGCAACCCTGATGCTGTTGGGTGGTGCGGTAGGTAAATCAGCACAGTTACCGCTGCAAACCTGGCTGGCGGATGCAATGGCCGGCCCAACCCCGGTCTCCGCACTGATTCACGCGGCAACCATGGTGACGGCGGGTGTCTACCTGATTGCCCGCAGCCACGGTCTGTTCCTGCTGACGCCGGAAGTGCTGCATCTGGTCGGGATTGTCGGGGCGGTGACATTGGTACTGGCTGGTTTTGCCGCGCTGGTGCAAACCGATATCAAACGCGTACTCGCTTACTCCACCATGAGCCAGATTGGCTATATGTTCCTGGCTCTGGGTGTACAGGCATGGGACGCGGCGATTTTCCACTTGATGACCCACGCGTTCTTTAAAGCCTTGTTGTTCCTCTCTTCCGGTTCGGTGATTTTGGCCTGCCACCACGAGCAGAACATTTTCAAGATGGGTGGATTGCGTAAAAGTATCCCACTGGTTTATGCCTGCTTCCTGGTTGGGGGCGCAGCCCTGGCGGCGCTGCCGCTGATTACCGCTGGCTTCTACAGTAAAGATGAAATCCTGTTTGGCGCACTGGCCAATGGGCATATCAATCTGATGGTTGCCGGACTGGTCGGGGCATTCCTGACGTCCATCTATACCTTCCGCATGATCTTCATCGTGTTCCACGGTAAAGAGCAGATCCACGCGCATGCAGGTAAAGGCATTACTCATCATCTACCGCTGATTGTGCTGCTGGTGCTGTCGACCTTTATCGGTGCACTGATCACACCTCCGCTGGCAAGCGTATTGCCACATAACGAGTTTGGTGAAAGCGGTAAAGTTGGCCTCGAAATTACCTCTGGTGTGGTGGCTATTCTCGGCATTCTGATTGCCGCCGCGCTATGGCTGGGTAAACGTCAATGGGTGACCAGCGTAGCGAACAGCCCCGTTGGCCGCTTCTTTGGCACCTGGTGGTTTGCCGCCTGGGGCTTCGATTGGCTGTACGACAAAGTGTTCGTCAAACCTTACCTCGGCATTGCCTGGCTGCTCCAGCGCGATCCGTTGAATAGCCTGATGAACATCCCGGCACTGGTTTCACGCATTGGCAACAAAGGGCTGGTAGTGAGTGAAAACGGGTATCTGCGCTGGTATGTGGCTTCAATGAGCGTGGGTGCAGTTGTCGTATTGGCGCTGTTGCTGATTGTATAAAGATGATGAGCGGGGCGGAGCACCTTTCGCCCCGGTAGAGAATGTCAAAATTGCCTGATGCTGCGGCGGTTATCGACAGAGCCGGTTGGTGTATGACCGGTAAAACTGGATAACCCCCACGCAGGTTAAGAAAAGGGATACTACGCCGTGTTATTACCGTGGCTGATCGTAATACCGTTTGTTGGAGGCCTGCTGTGCTGGCTGGCAGAGCGCCTCGGCGCGAAAGTGCCACGCTGGATCGCACTGGTCACCATGGCTCTCACCCTGGTGCTCTCACTGCAACTGTGGATGCAGGGTGGCTATTCACTGACCCAGGCGAGCGGCTTGCCGCAGTGGCAGTCGAGCTTTATCGTCTCGTGGATCCCGCGTTTTGGTATCAATTTCCATCTGGCGATTGATGGCCTGTCACTGCTGATGGTAGTGCTAACCGGGCTGCTCGGTCTGATGGCTGTACTCTGTTCGTGGAATGAAATTGAGAAGTATCAGGGCTTTTTCCACCTCAACCTGATGTGGATCCTCGGTGGTGTGATTGGTGTGTTCCTCTCCATCGACATGTTCCTGTTCTTCTTCTTCTGGGAAATGATGCTGGTGCCGATGTACTTCCTCATCGCACTGTGGGGCCATAAAGCCTCTGACGGCAAAACCCGTATCACCGCTGCGACCAAGTTCTTCATCTATACCCAGTCTTCCGGTTTGATCATGCTGATCGCCATTCTGGCGCTGGTGTTTGTCCACTACAACGCCACCGGCGTGTGGACTTTCAGCTATGAAGAACTGCTGAAGACCCCGATGTCACATAACGTTGAGTATCTGCTGATGCTGGGCTTCTTTATCGCCTTTGCGGTGAAGATGCCCGTGGTGCCCCTGCACGGCTGGCTGCCAGATGCACACAGCCAGGCCCCGACTGCCGGTTCAGTAGACCTCGCAGGTATTCTGTTGAAAACCGCCGCGTACGGTTTGCTGCGCTTCAGCCTGCCACTGTTCCCGCATGCTTCGGCTGAGTTTGCACCGATTGCGATGTGGCTCGGTATTATTGGTATCTTCTACGGTGCCTGGATGGCGTTCTCCCAGACGGACATTAAACGTCTGATCGCCTATACCTCGATTTCCCATATGGGCTTTGTGCTGATTGCCATCTACACCGGCAGCCAGTTGGCGTTCCAGGGGGCTGTGGTGCAGATGATTGCTCACGGTCTGTCGGCTGCGGCACTGTTTATCTTGTGTGGTCAGCTGTACGAACGTCTGCACACCCGCGATATGCGTCAGATGGGTGGATTGTGGTCACGCATTAAGTGGATTCCGGGCCTGTCACTGTTCTTCGCCGTCGCCAACCTTGGTATGCCGGGTACGGGTAACTTTGCCGGTGAATTCATGATTCTGACCGGCAGTTTCCAGGTGGTGCCGGTGATCATTGTGATTGCTACCTTTGGTCTGGTGTTCGCCTCGGTGTACTCCCTGATCATGATGCAGCGCGCCTACTACGGTGAAGCGAAATCTAAAGCACCGCTGCCAGGAATGTCTGCGCGTGAGTTCATCATGATTATGGTGCTGGTGGTGTTGCTGGTGCTGCTGGGCGTCTATCCACAGCCCATCCTCGACACTTCCCACGCTGCGATGAGCAACATTCAGCAGTGGTTTACCGCTTCAATTTCAACTACAAGGCCGTAATTCGCCATGACAATAACTCCTCAACAATTGATTGCGCTGCTGCCGCTGTTGATCACTGGGTTAACAGTGGTGGTGGTGATGCTGTCCATTGCGTGGCGACGCAACCACTTTGTTAACGCCACCCTGACGGTGATTGGTCTCAACGTCGCGCTGGCTTCACTGTGGTTTGTCGGCCACGTCGGAGCGATGGATGCCACACCGCTGCTGCGCGTAGATGGTTTTTCGATGTTCTATACGGCGCTGGTGATCCTCGCGAGCCTGGCGACCTGTACCTTTGCTTATCCATGGCTGGGTGGTTATCCCGATAACAAAGATGAGTTCTATCTGCTGGTACTGATTGCCGCACTGGGCGGTATCGTCCTGGCCAGCGCCAATCATTTAATGGCGCTGTTCATCGGTATTGAGCTGCTGTCGTTGCCGCTGTTCGGGCTAATTGGTTATGCCTTCCGCCAGAAGCGTTCGCTGGAAGCGGCATTGAAGTACACCATTCTTTCGGCAGCCGCTTCTTCCTTCCTGCTGTTCGGCATCGCCTTGATTTATGCCGACTCCGGCAGCCTGAGCTTTGTGCAACTGGGGAAAAGCCTGAGCGACACCGTATTGCAGCAACCGTTGCTGTTGGTGGGGCTGGGTATGCTGATTATCGGCCTGGGCTTTAAGCTGTCACTGGTGCCGTTCCACCTGTGGACGCCAGATGTGTATCAGGGCGCGCCTGCTCCGGTTTCCACCTTCCTGGCAACGGCCAGTAAGATCGCGATTTTCGGTGTGGTGATGCGTCTGTTCCTGTATGCACCGGTCACCGACAGCGAAGCAGTACGAACCGTGCTGGGTGTGATAGCCTTTGTTTCCATCCTGTTTGGTAACCTGATGGCGATCTCGCAGAGCAACATTAAGCGTCTGCTGGGCTACTCTTCCATTGCTCACCTCGGTTATCTGCTGGTGGCGCTGATTGCGGTTAAAACACAGCAGCTGTCGCTGGAAACGGCGGGTGTCTATCTGGCAGGTTATCTGTTCAGTAGCCTCGGCGCGTTTGGTGTTGTTAGCCTGATGTCTTCGCCTTACCGTGGACCAGATGCTGATTCACTGTACTCGTATCGCGGCCTGTTCTGGCATCGCCCAATTTTGTCCGCGGTAATGACGGTGATGATGCTGTCTCTGGCGGGTATCCCAATGACACTGGGCTTTATTGGTAAGTTCTATGTGATGGCTTCCGGTGTGAATGCGCATCTGTGGTGGCTGACGGGTGCCGTGGTGGCGGGGAGCGCGATTGGCCTCTATTACTACCTGCGCGTTACAGTGAGCCTCTACCTGAACCCACCAGAGTTGCATACGCGTGATACTCCAGCCAACTGGGCATATACGGCTGGGGGGATCGTGGTGTTGATCTCGGCCATCCTGGTACTGCTGCTGGGTGTCTATCCGCAGCCGCTGATTGATCTGGTGCGTCTCGCGCAGCCGTTGATGTAAGTAAAATCAAACAAGAACCGCATGGTTATGCGGTTCTTGTTTAACAAAGAAAACTGAATTCCTGCAAAACCCATTAATGCGGCAATATCATCTCCGGGTGATGAACTAATGACATCTCTTTCATAATATTCATCAACTCATCGCGACGGTAAGAATGGCCAGGGGTAAAGTTGAATCGTTTGATAACAAATGATTCATCAGCTCTGGTGTTATCATCCATCATAAACATTTCCCCTGGTAGAGTAGTGTTAAATTTTACTGTGCGGAAACGGCCATTTTGGTCATATAAGTAGAGTGATTTGTCTCTGATGCTAAAACAGTTGGTGTATTTAGGTGAAGACACCGACGCACCATTACCTACGGAATGGATGTGTTTATTCTCACCACTATCGCTTTGATAAATTTCATCGATATAAAAATCATCAGATTTAGCCGGCAGTGAAACATAAGGTGAATCGTCATTAGGTAAGTAAGTAATTCCCTTGGCGTCCATTAACTCTATTAGCTCCTCTTTCCGGTAGGATGTCGCCAGACTCATTCCAAGGTGATTGAATAAATCCGCTTCTTGCTGATTTGTAATGTGAATTTTTATTTTTCCTGGGTCACCCACTTCTATATTTAACACCATTTCACCCTTGGCACCTTTAAAGTCGACATAGCATAACGTGTCATTAATAAGCGTAAAACTGCCTTTAATTAATGCGCTTGCGCCGTTGTTTTCATCAGTAGGGTAAGAGGATATAAATGAAAGTTCTGGGTTTATTTTGTTTCGTGTTATCGATTCCGAAATGGTTTCATTATTACTGATAAAGAGTGACTGAGCGTAAGTTGGAACGATTTCTCTGATGCTCAAGGCGTTTTTTGATTTTTGTGAGGCTGAATCAAATGCGTATGAAAACCCAGTTTGCTTGATTAATCCTGAAACAAGCTTCTCCAGGCTTGAGCTGCTAAACTCAAGGCCAGATTGAGGGTGCTTAAGGATAAATACACCATCCTGCACACTAACGGGATAAATACCAGTATTAAAACCATTGTCTGAGTCATGCTGATTTGCATGGAAGGCCAGAAAGTGATGATATTCACCTGATAAATCCGGGAAGTTGATTATTTTGAAACTGTTGGCGGGTAGTATCAGCGATTTTGGTAGGGTTCGGTTCTTTGCTTCATCGGGAAGGAGTAATGACAGGGTGACTACGGAGTAAATGTCTGGCTTTTTTTTGTTATCCCGACTGCGGCTTGTTGCTAATGTCATGTTTTCTTTTTGACTGTATCCTATAAATTCAAAACTTTCTTTATCTCTGGGTAAATTATGTCGGCAGGGTAGCATGCACATCGCAGCGATATCAGAATGGGATGTTATTTTTAATCCTGATGTGAAGAAACTCTTGAATAATCCCTGATTGCCGGGCTTGACGCAGAAGTAATTATTACTTTGCTCTATGATTTGTTGCTGTAAATGGCTTCTTGCTTCCGTTGTATCAATAAAATCAAAACATGCCAGAGATACTGCTGTTTTTCTGGGAGCCGTGCCACTCAATGAGATATTCAGGGGTGAAACAGCTGTGCTGGTAGTGTTTTCGGGAGTGGAAAAGGCGTTAACCAATAATGACTTTGCAATGCTACTACCCGATTTTGTCACAGCGGGTGGCGGGTCATTTCGGAGGTTATTTTTACCTTCGCTTTCAGCCCGATTAATTTCAGCGAGTTTATTGCGCTTTCCAACATAACTGTTGTAGGAGGCGGAAACTGTCATGCTCTCTTTGGCACTGTCTGTATTCCCGCCAGCACTGTTACTGTGTGCTACGGCAGGTACTACGGGTGCATTGCGCGCCGCACTGTTGTTGTTGAGCCTGATGGTAGATTGGCTGGGTGCGCGGCGTAACAGGGGGTTGCGTCTGGTTGATGCAGGCCGTGGCGCCTGGGCTTTGATTGTGACGGTTTTAATTGGCTTAACTCTTCCACGGCCTCTTTTAGCTTCTGCACCGGGAAAGGGCCAGGCCGTCATGGTCTTTTCGTTACCGATATCTCCTTGATGAAGACGAAGATGAAGTGGATGCTCTCCCTGAAATATTCCACCAGTATTTGTAAAACTCCAGGCTGAAGTTAAAGAAGGCATAATTTTCCTCATTTGAGTCAAAATGAATAAAGTAACCTGCCCGAAATCAGCATCGCTGCGGGTAAATATTCAGTCGCTTAAAGAGGAAACGAGTTCGTATAGTTGGATAAGGTTATAAGAGGCTAACATCAGAAAGAGGGGGCGAGACAGAAAACATCTCGCCCTGTTGAATTAAGCTGGGGTCATTTGCCGGTCGTCAGTGTATTTACGCTGATCCGGGGCAGGGGGGAAGTATTGATAGAGCCATGTCTCGCTCAACGTTTCCTCTTTAGTACGCAGGAAGAGACGCATATCTACCGGGGCGGTTGAATCACTGTTCGGATACCAGTCGAACAGAATGCGATAACCATCCAGGGGTTCGACATAAAGGATCTCAACCTGTTTGAACGTTCCCGAAGAGACAGTAATGACTGGCTCAATGCCTTTAGGCGCTGCGGCTTTCAGATCGCCACCGATGAAATCAATCGCGAAGCGGCGACACCAGGTATCAGGGAAGTGCTCGCCCGGTGCCCATCCTTCCGGGAAGCCGCCGATGCCGGTACGGGTAGCGCCAACACGTGCCAGACTGCTGCGTACCGGTGGCAGTTGGCTCCAGTAGAGTTTATAGCTGAAGTTGAATTCGCTCCCTGCTTTTACCGGCGCGGCCGGTCGCCAGAAGCAGACAATATTGTCCAGCGTTTCGCCGGTCGTGGGGATTTCCATCAGGTTGATAGACCCTTTACCCCATTTGCCCACCGGTTCGACCCACAGGCTTGGGCGTTTGTCATACCAGCCGATAACATCCTGATAGTTTTCGAAATTATGGTCGAGTTGCAGCAGACCAAAACCACGCGGGTTTTCATCCTGATAGGCGTTAAATTGCAGACGCTGTGGGTTATCCAGTGGACGAGCGATCCATTCACCGCTCCCTGCCCACATCGCAAGGCGATCTGAGTCATGGATTTGCGGGTGGTAGGTGTTACACATACGGCGCTCGTTGGTGCCACAGCTGAACATGCTGGTCATCGGCGCGATACCCAACTGTTCGATATCTTTACGCGCAAAGAGGTGGTTTTCGACCTCCATCACCACACGCTTTTCTTCACAGTGGATAGTAAATTTATATGCGCCTGTTACGCTGGCACCATCTAACAGTGCGTAAACGGTAAAGGTGGTATCGTCAGCTTTGGGCGTTTCAAACCAGAACGCGGTGAAGTCAGGGAACTCTTCGTGACTGCCAAAAGTATTAATGGCAACACCACGTGCTGAAAGACCGTACTGATAGGTTTCATCCACCGCACGGAAGTAGCTGGCCCCGAGGAACGAGACAATGTCGCGGCGCGCCAGTTCAGGTTTTTTGAATGCGCGGAAGCCCGCAAAGCCGAGGTCAGTTTTACCCTGAAGTTGCTTAGTATCGACATCCGCATCGTGATAGTTAAACAACTCTGGGCGGAAGTGAATTTCCCGTGCCTGGCGGCTTTCAGCATCAACAGAGAACATGCGGATACGCCGTTTGAACCCCATGCCAACGTGGAAGAATTGCACATCCAGCTCGCGATCGGGGATGTTGTTCCACAGTGAGTGGTTGGCGTCATACTGAATGGCGTTGTATTGCTGCGGCGTCAGGTCAGCCAACGTTTGTGGCAGTGGGCCGGGTTGCCCTCCCCAAGGCTGTTTTGCCAGGCTGGCCGCTTTTTGCTTGAGCACCTCAAAATCGAAGCGGACTGCTGTGCCATCGGCGATGCCGTCATCTGCCCAGGCGGACTGCGCAAACAGGGTGGATAGGCCTGTCATGCCACTGACAGCGGAGAAGGCCATTGACGCTTTCATAAACATTCTTCGATTCATGCCAGAAATCTTATCCTGAGTTCGGGTTGTCTTAGTTGTCGTGCTGTCGCACCTCGCGTATGGCCTGAAAATACAGGCTACAAGGGGGTACGACAGCCGTTAAACGGGAAAATTCAGTCCGCAGAAAATGTATCAGATTCATCTGATTCGCGAACCTGTTTTTATTGTCATAACCTCCGCTGTAATGCGGTGAAAACAGTATTAGCGTCTATAGTTAAGCAGCAACGATGGCATAACATGGAGGAATCACTACGTGTCTTATTCTGATGATCAATACAATCCCGATCAGTTTGAAACTCGCGCGAATGAAGATCTCGCGTTGCTGACCAAAACTCTGGAAGAGGTGCTGAAGTCTTCGGGCGATTCTGCCGACCAGACCTACATCGAACTGAAAGAGAAAGCAGAGCAGGCGCTCAATGAGGTGAAATCCCGCGTCAGTCAGGCCTCTGACGGCTACTATTACCGTGCCAAAAAGGCGGTATACCGTGCCGATGACTATGTGCATGACAAGCCGTGGCAGGGGATTGGGATCGGTGCCGCTGCGGGTCTGTTCCTGGGCTTGCTGTTGGCGCGCCGCTAACGCCAAATGCGTTATTTGAATGCTGTTAGCCTGCATCCGGCAGGCTAACAGAGTTGTCTCCCCGCAATGCTCACACCTTTCATGCTCATCCCCAATACTCTGATTGTTTTTCCGGCTCTGGCTTTCTACAGTAGTTGCATCGGATAAAGGAGAGATCACGTAATGAGAGTTGAGATGCTCGCAACGGGCGATGAAGTGCTGCACGGACAGATTGTGGATACCAATGCGGCCTGGCTGGCAGATGTGCTGTTTCAGCATGGATTACCCATGACCAGCCGTACCACTGTCGGTGATGCCATGAGTTCACTGGTGGAAACGCTACAGGCGCGCAGTCAGATTGCGGATGTATTGATTGTGAACGGCGGGCTTGGCCCCACCAGCGATGACCTGAGTTCTGCCGCAGCTGCTCAGGCAGCGGGCACTGAGTTAGTGATGCACCAGGAGTGGCTGGAGAAAATGGAAGCCTGGTTTGCCAGCCGTGGACGCGTGATGGCTGCCAGCAACCGTAAGCAGGCCGAAATTCCTGCCACCGCAGAGATGCTGGATAACCCGGTAGGCACTGCCTGTGGTTTTGCAATGCAGCTCAATCGTTGCTGGATGTTTTTCACCCCAGGGGTGCCCTCTGAATTTAAGGTGATGGTTGAACAGCAAATTATTCCGCGCCTGAAAGCACGTTTTGACCTGCCCGAACCGCCTCTTTGCCTGCGTCTGACCACGTTTGGTCGTGGTGAAAGTGATATTGCGAACCAGCTAGAACCGCTGCCACTCCCTGAAGGGGTGGTCATGGGTTACCGCTCTTCCATGCCAATCATCGAAATTAAGCTGACGGGGCCTGCAAGCCAACGCGTTGCCATGGAGCAAGTATGGCAGCAGGTGCGGTTGCTACTGGCGGAGTGCACAATTTTTGAAGGCACCGAAGGGTTACAACCGCTGCTGGCGCGTGAGCTGGAGCAGCGTAAGTTGTCGCTGGCAGTGAGCGAGCAATTTACTGCCGGCCTGGTTTACTGGCAGTTGAATGCAGCCGGGGTGCCATTACGGGGTGGCGAGTTGCTGATGGCCCAGCCAGAGTCGCTGGAAGCCCTGGTTGCGCGTGCGGGGACTTTTGCCGTTCAACAGCACGCGGATGTTGCTCTGCTGGTCGGTTCGCTGGCAGAGGGCGAGGTGTCTATTGCGCTGCACACGCCAGAAGGTAGCTGGGGGCAGCGAGTGAAGTTCAGCTTTGGCCGTTATAACCACGAAACACAACAGAAAGTGGTCGCGATGATGGCGCAGAATATGCTGCGACGCTGGCTGCACGGCAGTGAGGTCAGCACGGGGCATGGCTGGATTGATATTCTGGAGACGGTGAAATCGGCCTGATATCTGGTGTGTAGCGGCAGTGAGTGAGCCGCTACATGTTGGGTGATAAGGTCAGGTAATGGGGGAGATGACTGCTCGGAAAGATTGCTCCATGCCGATCTGGCCCGACGTCCATGTCGGGCAAGCACTCGCTATCATCTCCCCTATTACCTTCCCGCCAGGGAGCGGTGTAGCTGTCAGAGACGTGTCGCTACATGTTGGGTGATAAGGTCAGGTAATGGGGGAGATGACTGCTCGGAAAGATTGCTCCATGCCGATCTGGCCCGACGTCCATGTCGGGCAAGCACTCGCTATCATCTCCCCCATTACCTTCCCGCCAGGGAGCAGTGTAGCTGTCAGAGACGTGTTGCTACATGTTGGGTGATAAGGTCAGGTAATGGGGGAGATGACTGCTCGGAAAGATTGCTCCTGCCGATCTGGCCCGACGTCCATGTCGGGCAAGCACTCGCTATCATCTCCCCCATTACCTTCCCGACAGGCAGCCGTGTTGCTGTCAGAAGTTTGTGCAAGTTGCTGGTCACGCTATATCAGCAAGCCGCACAGCACTCCTCTTCCAGACAAATCTACTCTACGGATTTCGGTGGCAGAGGGGGATTGGCGCGGAGTCTGTCGTAGCCCAACCCCCTCTGACAGGCCGATGTATCTCGGGTTAGCAGACAATTGTTTTGCAGTTGTCCCCATAATTTCAGGCATAAAAAAACCGCCAGCCCAAAGACTGACGGTTGATTTAAGAACTTCTGACAGAGGTTACTTAGCCAGTTTAGAACTAAACTCGCGCTCAGCATAACCGGTGTAAAGCTGACGTGGACGGGCGATCTTCATGCCATCGTCGTGCATCTCTTTCCAGTGTGCAATCCAGCCAACGGTACGTGCCATGGCGAAAATCACGGTGAACATGGAAGAAGGGATACCCATCGCTTTCAGGATCAGACCTGAATAGAAGTCCACGTTTGGATACAGCTTACGCTCGATGAAGTACGGGTCATTCAGTGCGATGTGCTCTAACTCCATGGCCACTTCCAGCAGATCGTCTTTCATGCCCAGTTCGTTCAACACTTCATGACAGGTTTCACGCATCACGGTGGCACGCGGGTCATAGTTCTTGTACACGCGGTGACCGAAGCCCATCAGACGGAACGAGTCATTCTTATCTTTTGCACGACGCACAAACTCAGGAATGTGATCAACCGTGCTGATCTCTTCCAGCATACGCAGGCAAGCTTCGTTGGCGCCGCCATGTGCTGGCCCCCACAGAGAAGCGATACCTGCGGCGATACAAGCAAACGGGTTCGCACCAGAAGAACCAGCGGTACGCACCGTTGAAGTCGAGGCATTCTGTTCGTGATCGGCATGCAGAATCAAAATGCGATCCATGGCACGTTCCAGAATCGGGTTCACCTTGTACTCTTCGCACGGCGTCGCAAACATCATATGCAGGAAGTTACCGGCATAGGAGAGGTCGTTTTTCGGATAAACAAATGGCTGGCCGATAGAATATTTGTAACACATTGCTGCGACTGTCGGCATTTTAGACAGCAGACGGAATGCAGCGATATCACGGTGACTCTCCAGATTAACATCCAGTGAGTCGTGATAGAACGCCGCCAGGGCACCGGTCACACCGCACATAACGGCCATTGGGTGTGAGTCACGACGGAAGCCGTGGAACAGACGCGTAATCTGCTCGTGAATCATGGTGTGGCGGGTAACGGTAGTGCGGAACTTCTCAAACTGCTCTGGCGTTGGCGCTTCGCCATTCAGCAGGATATAGCACACTTCAAGATAGTTTGAATGTGTCGCTAATTGATCAATTGGATAGCCACGGTGCAGCAAAATGCCCTGTTCACCGTCGATATAGGTAATTTTGGATTCGCACGATGCGGTAGAAGTGAAACCCGGATCGAAGGTAAACAGACCACTGTTGCCGAGGGTGCGAACGTCAACGACATCCGGCCCGATGGTGCCTTCCAGCACTTTAAGCTCTACCGGGGTGTTGTCTTGTAGGGTTAGCGTTACTTTTTTATCTGTCATTTTGTTCTCCATAGCGCCTTTGGTCGGTAGGAAATTTAGACACCTGAAAAGCGCTCACGTTGCAGATTGGCAAAACTTCACATTATCACTCTGTTGATTGAAAGTCGTGTAGGACACAGAGCAAGAGGTCGCGTTACGGCGAACACCGCTGCTTTGATCTAAAGCATTAGAGGGCTGAACGGACCGGGATAACATAACTCTTTATGAACCAATAACCTGATACTTATTGTTGAAAACGGCAGTCAATGTTACATAACTACTGCTTAGGGGAAAGTGTATCCCCATAACTTTTGTGTATCAAAGCGGGTTGGAGGCTAAGTTTGTAACTGAATTGTTGATCTATTGTCAAATCAGATGATTAAAATTGTATGAAATGTAAAATTCGTGAGGCAGATCACTGTTCCACCTAAATCCCGACAATAAGGATTGTAGGGGAATTGTAATAGGAATGTGATCCTCCTATACTGCCACAAGGTCTCCGGATTTACCTGACACCAGGAGCCACCCAGCGTTGTTTTACCGCGTCAATCAAACACTGGATGTTGCTGATTTGGTGACGGTTAGAGTCGAAACACTCTCGTGCTACGACCCCGCCATCAGGACCGGAGGAAGTAAAAAATATAAAAGAGCTGTGTGGGCAAAACCGTGAAAAAACAACGTCCTGTCAACCTGGATCTCACAACGATCCGGTTTCCCGTAACTGCAATATCGTCCATTCTCCACCGCGTCTCTGGCGTCATTATGTTCGTCGCCGTAGGGATTCTACTCTGGTTACTGGGCTTGTCGCTCTCCTCCCCGGAAGGTTTTCAATCTGCGGCCATCGTCATGCATAGCTTCATCGCGAAGTTTATCATGTGGGGCATTCTGACCGCGTTGGCTTACCACGCCGTGGGCGGTATCCGCCACATGCTGATGGACTTTGGTTTTCTTCCGGAAACGCTGCAAACGGGTATCCGTTCAGCGTATGCCGCATTTGGTATCACTGTCGTGCTCTCAATTTTGGCTGGAGTTCTCGTATGGTAAGCAATGCATCCGCGCTAGGGCGTAGCGGTATCCAGGACTGGCTGCTCATTCGCGCATCTGCAATGTTAATTGCACTCTACACCCTCTACCTCCTTGGTTTCGTTGTGATGTCATATCCACTGACATATGACGTATGGCACGGCTTCTTTGCCTCTGCCTTTACTAAGGTGTTCACCCTCTTAACGCTGTTTGCCATCCTGATCCACGGTTGGATTGGTATGTGGCAAGTGCTGACCGACTACGTAAAACCCGTAGCGATTCGTCTGGTCGCACAGTTAGTTATCGTGGTGGCGCTGTTTGCCTATGCAATTTATGGAACTGTTGTAGTGTGGGGTGTGTAAATGAGTTTGCCAGTAAGAGAATTTGACGCCGTAGTTATCGGCGCCGGTGGCGCAGGAATGCGCGCAGCACTCCAGATTTCTCAGTCCGGCCAGAGTTGTGCGCTGTTATCAAAAGTCTTCCCGACCCGTTCCCACACCGTATCTGCGCAGGGTGGTATCACCGTTGCGCTGGGTAACACCCATGAAGATAACTGGGAATGGCACATGTATGACACCGTAAAAGGGTCAGACTACATTGGCGATCAGGATGCCATCGAATATATGTGTAACGTTGGCCCGGAAGCGATTCTGGAGCTGGAACACATGGGGCTGCCGTTCTCGCGCCTCGATGATGGCCGCGTCTATCAACGTCCGTTTGGCGGCCAGTCGAAAAACTTCGGTGGCGAACAGGCGGCACGTACCGCAGCCGCAGCGGACCGTACAGGTCACGCTTTGCTGCACACGCTGTATCAGCAGAACCTGAAAAACAAAACCACTATCTTCTCCGAATGGTATGCCCTTGACCTGGTAAAAAATCAGGATGGCGCTATCGTCGGATGTACGGCTATCTGCATCGAAACCGGTGAAACGGTCTATTTCAAAGCGAAAGCCACGATTCTGGCCACCGGCGGTGCAGGCCGTATCTATCAATCTACTACCAATGCCCACATCAACACCGGTGACGGTGTAGGTATGGCGCTGCGTGCGGGTGTACCACTGCAAGATATGGAAATGTGGCAGTTCCACCCAACCGGCATTGCGGGTGCGGGTGTACTGGTGACTGAAGGTTGTCGTGGTGAGGGTGGTTATCTGCTCAACAAACATGGCGAACGCTTCATGGAACGTTATGCGCCAAACGCCAAAGACCTTGCCGGTCGTGACGTGGTAGCACGCTCCATGATGGTGGAAATTCGTGAAGGCCGTGGTTGTGATGGCCCATGGGGTCCACACCTGAAGCTGAAACTCGACCACCTGGGTGCTGAAGTTCTGGAAGCACGCCTGCCGGGTATCCTTGAGCTGTCACGTACCTTTGCTCACGTCGATCCGATTAAAGAACCGATTCCGGTCATTCCAACCTGTCACTACATGATGGGCGGTGTACCGACCCGCGTCAGCGGTCAGGCACTGACAGTGAATGAACAAGGTGAAGACGTTCTGATCCCGGGCCTGTTTGCGGTGGGTGAAATCGCCTGCGTATCGGTACACGGCGCAAACCGTCTCGGCGGCAACTCACTGCTCGACCTGGTGGTATTTGGTCGTGCGGCCGGTGTGCATCTGCTCGAATCCATGGAAGAGCAGGGGCCACTGCGTGATGCCACTGAAGAAGAGATTGAAGCGGCAATGGCGCGTTATAACCGCTGGGAAAACAACGTTGAAGGTGAAGACCCTGCGGAAATTCGCAAAGCCTTGCAGCGCTGCATGCAGAACAACTTCTCGGTATTCCGTGAAGGTGATGCCATGAAAGAGGGGCTGGATGAGCTGAAAGTCATCCGTGAACGCCTGAAAAATGCCCGTCTTGATGACCGGTCGCCAGATTTCAATACGCAGCGTATTGAGTGCCTGGAACTGGACAACCTGATGGAAACAGCTTACGCCACAGCCGTTGCGGCTAACTACCGTACCGAAAGCCGTGGTGCACATAGCCGGTTCGACTACCCGGATCGCGATGATGAGAACTGGCTGTGCCACAGCCTCTATCTCCCGCAATCGGAGAGCATGACGCGCCGTGAGGTGAACATGCAGCCGAAACTGCGCGCGGCATTCCCGCCGAAAGTGCGTACTTACTAAGTTTGCGGAGAGAAGAACATGAAAATTGAATTTTCCATCTATCGCTACAACCCGGAAGTCGACGACGCTCCGTATATGCAGGACTACAGCCTGGTGTCAGAAGAAGGCCGCGACATGATGCTGCTGGATGCCCTGATGCTGCTGAAAGAACAGGACCCAACGCTGGCGTTCCGTCGTTCTTGCCGTGAAGGCGTGTGTGGGTCTGATGGCCTGAACATGAACGGTAAAAATGGCCTGGCCTGTATCACGCCGGTTTCTGCTTTAGGTGCGGGCACCAAAAAAGTGGTTATCCGTCCATTGCCTGGTCTGCCGGTGATCCGCGACCTGGTGGTTGATATGGGGCAATTCTACGCACAATATGAGAAGATTAAACCTTACCTGTTGAATGATGGGAAGAATCCGCCAGCGCGCGAGCACTTGCAGGCACCGGAAGAGCGTGAACATCTCGATGGATTGTATGAGTGCATCCTGTGTGCGTGCTGTTCAACCTCATGCCCGTCATTCTGGTGGAACCCGGACAAATTCATCGGCCCGGCTGGCTTGCTGGCAGCATATCGCTTCCTGATCGACAGCCGTGATACCGAAAGGGAAGCGCGTCTCGATAACATCAGTGATGCTTTCAGCGTATTCCGCTGCCACAGCATCATGAACTGTGTAAGTGTTTGTCCTAAAGGGCTAAACCCGACGCGTGCCATTGGGCACATTAAGTCGATGCTGCTGCAACGCGGCGCGTAAGTCTCTCAAGTCGGGAACCCAGGGTTCCCGACTTTTTACGGCAATCCAGGTAAGCGATGTTTTCGACTACGCTTACCCGGGTTACCTTACGGGCCGCAGAGGGCTCGTATCGCAGAACTCACTACGGCAAGCCGTGAAAGCGGCAACAGATGAAACCTCTAAAAAGCATAATAGTGCTTAAGGGATCAGAAATGCAGAACAGCGCGATGAAGCCCTGGCTGGACTCCTCCTGGCTGGCTGGCGCGAACCAGTCTTACATAGAGCAACTCTATGAGGATTTCCTGACCGATCCTGACTCTGTCGATGAAGTATGGCGTACCATGTTCCTGCAGTTGCAGGGAACAGGTGTGAAGCCTGAGCAGTTTCACTCCACCACGCGTGACTATTTCCGCCGCCTGGCTAAAGACGCCACACGTTATACATCGTCAGTGTCCGATCCGGCCACTAACTCCAAACAAGTTAAAGTGCTGCAGCTGATTAATGCCTACCGTTTCCGTGGGCACCAGCACGCAAACCTCGATCCATTGGGATTGTGGAAGCAGGACGCCGTGCCGGACCTGGATCCTGCTTTTCATGATCTGACCGACGCTGATTTTCAGGAAACTTTTAACGTAGGATCTTTCGCCATCGGCAAAGAGACTATGAAGCTTGCTGATCTGATTGTGGCTCTGGAGCAGACCTATTGTGGCTCCATCGGTGCTGAGTATATGCACATCAACAACACAGAAGAGAAACGCTGGATTCAGCAGCGCCTCGAATCTGTGGTGGGCCATGCCTCTTACAGCAATGAAGAGAAGAAAGGTTTCCTGAAAGAGCTGACTGCGGCAGAAGGCCTGGAACGCTACCTCGGTGCAAAATTCCCGGGAGCGAAGCGCTTCTCACTGGAAGGCGGCGATGCGCTGATTCCAATGCTGCGTGAAATGATTCGCCATGCGGGCAAAAGCGGTACACGTGAAGTCGTACTGGGTATGGCGCACCGTGGTCGTCTGAACGTGCTGGTTAACGTTCTGGGTAAAAAACCTCAGGACCTGTTCGACGAGTTCGCGGGCAAACATAAAGAACACCTCGGTACGGGTGACGTGAAGTACCACATGGGCTTCTCTTCTGACTTCGAAACCGAAGGTGGAATGGTTCACCTGGCGCTGGCGTTTAACCCGTCGCACCTTGAGATTGTTAGCCCAGTGGTTATGGGGTCGGTGCGTGCGCGTCTGGATCGTCTGGATGAGCCAAGCAGCAACAAAGTTCTGCCAATTACCATTCACGGTGATGCCGCAGTAACCGGTCAAGGCGTGGTACAGGAAACCCTGAACATGTCGCAGGCTCGCGGTTATGAGGTTGGCGGTACTGTGCGTATCGTGATCAATAACCAGGTTGGTTTCACCACCTCCAACCCGCAGGATGCACGTTCAACGCCTTACTGTACTGATATCGGTAAAATGGTACTGGCTCCGATCTTCCACGTTAACGCGGACGATCCTGAAGCAGTAGCTTTCGTTACCCGCCTGGCGCTGGACTATCGCAACACCTTTAAACGCGATGTGTTTATCGATCTGGTGTGCTATCGCCGTCATGGTCACAACGAAGCGGATGAGCCAAGTGCCACCCAACCGTTGATGTACCAGAAAATCAAAAAACACCCAACGCCACGTAAAATCTATGCTGACCGTCTGGAAAGCGTCGGTGTCGTGAAGCTGGAAGATGCGACCGAACTGGTCAATCTTTACCGTGATGCGCTGGATGCTGGCGAGTGCGTGGTGCCTGAATGGCGTCCGATGAGCCTGCACTCCTTTACCTGGTCGCCGTATCTCAACCACGAGTGGGATGAGAGCTACCCGGCTACGGTAGAAACCAAACGTCTGCAGGATCTGGCGCGTCGTATTAGCCAGGTGCCGGAAGCGGTTGAGGTTCAGGCTCGCGTGGCCAAAATCTACAACGACCGTAAAGAGATGGCCGAAGGCAATAAAGCCTTTGACTGGGGCGGTGCGGAAAACCTCGCTTACGCAACGCTGGTCGATGAAGGCATTCCGGTACGTCTGTCAGGTGAAGACTCTGGCCGTGGCACCTTCTTCCACCGTCATGCGGTAGTGCATAACCAGGCTAACGGTTCAACCTACACCCCTCTGCACCATATCCACAGCGGCCAGGGCCAATTCAAGGTCTGGGACTCCGTATTGTCGGAAGAGGCGGTACTGGCATTCGAATACGGTTACGCCACAGCAGAACCGCGCGTGCTGACTATCTGGGAAGCGCAGTTCGGCGACTTCGCCAACGGCGCACAGGTCGTGATTGACCAGTTCATCAGTTCTGGTGAGCAGAAGTGGGGCCGTATGTGTGGTCTGGTCATGCTGTTGCCACACGGCTACGAAGGTCAGGGCCCAGAGCACTCGTCGGCGCGTCTGGAGCGTTATCTGCAACTCTGCGCTGAGCAGAACATGCAGGTTTGCGTACCGTCTACGCCAGCGCAGGTCTACCACATGCTGCGTCGTCAGGCACTGCGCGGCATGCGTCGCCCACTGATTGTGATGTCACCGAAATCTCTGCTGCGTCACCCGCTGGCGATCTCCAGCCTGGATGAGCTGGCAAGTGGCAGCTTCCAGCCAGCGATTGGTGAAATCGATGCGCTTGATCCGCAGCAGGTTAAACGTGTGGTGTTCTGCTCAGGTAAGGTTTACTACGACCTGCTGGAACAGCGCCGTAAAAACGAACAAACCGATGTGGCGATTGTGCGCATCGAGCAGCTGTATCCGTTCCCGCACAAAGCGGTACAGGAAATTTTGAAAGCGTACGCGCACGTCACTGATTTCGTGTGGTGCCAGGAAGAGCCGCTGAACCAGGGTGCCTGGTATTGCAGTCAACATCACTTCTACGATGTGGTGCCAAAAGGTGCTTCCGTGCGTTACGCGGGCCGTCCGGCTTCGGCCTCACCGGCTGTGGGCTATATGTCAGTACACCAGAAACAGCAGCAAGATCTCGTCAATGACGCGCTGAACCTTGGTTAATAAAAGGAAAGATAATGAGTAGCGTAGATATTTTTGTTCCTGATCTACCCGAGTCTGTAGCGGATGCCACCGTTGCTACCTGGCACAAAAAACCGGGTGACACCGTCGCGCGTGACGAAGTTATAGTTGAGATCGAAACAGATAAAGTTGTGCTGGAAGTGCCTGCTAGTGCTGATGGCATCCTGGAAGCTGTGCTGGAAGAAGAGGGCGCAACCGTCCTGTCCCGCCAGATCCTTGGCCGCCTGAAAGAGGGCAACAGCGCAGGTAAAGAGACTTCAGCGAAAGTTGAAAACAACGAATCAGCCCCTGCCCAGCGTCAGACTGCTTCACTGGAAGAAGAGAGCAACGATGCACTCAGCCCAGCGATCCGTCGTCTGATTGCCGAGCATGAACTGGATGCCAGCCAGATCAAAGGCACCGGTGTTGGTGGTCGTCTGACCCGTGAAGATGTTGAAAAACATCTGGCGAAGAAAACAGAAACCAGCAAAGCGGCACCGCAGCCAGCCGCGGCACCAGCTGCACAGCCATCTGTAGGTCATCGCAGTGAAAAACGTGTACCGATGACGCGCCTGCGTAAGCGTGTTGCTGAGCGTCTGTTGGAAGCGAAAAACAGCACCGCAATGCTGACCACCTTCAACGAAATCAACATGAAGCCAATCATGGATCTGCGTAAGCAGTACGGTGATGCCTTCGAGAAACGTCACGGCGTGCGTCTCGGCTTCATGTCCTTCTATATCAAAGCCGTGGTTGAAGCACTGAAACGCTATCCAGAAGTTAACGCTTCTATCGATGGCGAAGACGTGGTTTACCACAACTACTTTGACGTCAGCATTGCTGTTTCAACGCCGCGCGGTCTGGTTACTCCAGTGCTGAAAGACGTTGATGCGCTGAGCATGGCGGATATCGAGAAGAAAATTAAAGAGCTGGCAGTGAAAGGCCGTGATGGCAAGCTGACAGTAGAGGAACTGACCGGCGGTAACTTCACCATCACCAACGGTGGTGTCTTTGGCTCGCTGATGTCAACGCCAATCATCAACCCACCGCAGAGTGCAATCCTTGGCATGCACGCCATTAAAGATCGCCCAATGGCGGTGAATGGTCAGGTGGTTATCCTGCCAATGATGTATCTGGCTCTCTCCTACGATCACCGTCTGATCGATGGCCGCGAATCAGTTGGCTATCTGGTGGCGATCAAAGAGCTGCTGGAAGATCCTGCACGTCTGCTGCTGGACGTCTGATTTACCCTGGGCGCGCCTGAAGGCGCGCCAAACTCACCTATTTTTTCAGACCAAATGGAAAGAACATCATGAACTTACACGAATACCAGGCCAAACAGCTGTTTGCGCGGTATGGCTTACCGGCACCTACTGGTTACGCCTGTACTACTCCACGTGAAGCAGAAGAGTCGGCCTCCAAAATTGGTTCAGGCCCGTGGGTAGTAAAATGTCAGGTTCATGCCGGTGGCCGTGGTAAAGCGGGCGGTGTGAAAGTGGTAAACAGCAAAGAAGATATCCGTGCTTTTGCTGAACACTGGTTAGGTAAGCGTCTGGTAACGTATCAAACAGATGCGGAAGGTCAGCCGGTAAACCAGATTCTGGTTGAATCAGCGACAGACATCGGTAAAGAGCTGTATCTGGGTGCGGTAGTTGACCGTGCAACCCGTCGTGTGGTGTTTATGGCATCCACCGAAGGCGGCGTTGAGATCGAGAAAGTGGCTGAAGAAACTCCACACTTGATCCACAAAGTTGCACTGGATCCGCTGGCAGGTCCACAGCCTTATCAGGGCCGTGAGCTGGCATTCAAGCTGGGTCTGGACGACAAGCAGGTTAAACAGTTCACCAAGATCTACATGGGTCTGGCAACGCTGTTCCTGGAGCGCGATCTGGCGCTGGTTGAGATCAACCCACTGGTTATCACCAAGCAGGGCGATCTGGTTTGTCTGGATGGTAAACTGACTGCTGACAGCAATGCGCTGTTCCGTCAGCCAGAGTTGCGCGAAATGCGTGACCCAAGCCAGGAAGATCCACGTGAAGCACATGCAACACAGTGGGAACTGAACTACGTTGCGCTGGAAGGCAACATCGGTTGTATGGTGAACGGTGCCGGTCTGGCAATGGGTACCATGGACATCGTGAAACACCACGGTGGTCAGCCTGCTAACTTCCTGGACGTTGGCGGCGGCGCAACCAAAGAGCGCGTCACTGAAGCCTTCAAAATTATCCTCTCTGATGAAGCGGTAAAAGCCGTCTTTGTTAACATCTTCGGCGGTATCGTACGCTGTGACCTGATCGCTGATGGCATCATCGGCGCAGTCGCTGAAGTTGGCGTGAACGTGCCAGTTGTGGTGCGTCTTGAAGGGAACAACGCCGAGCTGGGTGCCAAAAAACTGGCAGACAGCGGTCTGAATATCATTGCAGCAACCAGCCTGACAGACGCGGCGCAACGCGTTGTTGCTGCAGCGGAGGGTAAATAATGTCCATTTTGATCGACAAAAACACCAAAGTTATCTGCCAGGGCTTCACTGGCGGCCAGGGTACATTCCACTCTGAACAGGCTCTGGCCTACGGCACACAGCTGGTTGGCGGTGTAACCCCAGGTAAAGGCGGTACTGAGCATCTGGGTCTGCCAGTGTTCAACACCGTGCGTGAAGCGGTTGAAGCGACAGGTGCAACCGCATCTGTCATCTATGTACCGGCACCGTTCTGCAAAGACGGTATCCTGGAAGCTATCGATGCAGGCATCAAGCTGATCATCACCATCACTGAAGGCATCCCGACCCTGGATATGCTGACTGTGAAAGTGAAGCTGGATGAAGCCGGTGTGCGCATGATCGGCCCGAACTGCCCAGGTGTGATCACCCCAGGCGAGTGCAAAATCGGCATCATGCCAGGTCATATTCATAAGCCAGGCCGCGTAGGGATCGTTTCCCGCTCAGGTACGCTGACTTATGAAGCAGTGAAACAGACCACAGATATTGGCTACGGCCAGTCTACCTGTGTGGGCATCGGTGGTGACCCGATCCCAGGTTCAAACTTCATTGATATCCTGAAGCTGTTCCAGGAAGATCCACAGACTGAAGCGATCGTCATGATCGGTGAGATCGGTGGTAGCGCGGAAGAAGAAGCTGCAGCTTACATCAAAGCCAACGTCACCAAACCTGTTGTAGGTTACATCGCGGGTGTGACTGCGCCGAAAGGCAAACGTATGGGCCACGCGGGTGCCATCATTGCCGGTGGTAAAGGTACTGCGGATGAGAAATTCGCTGCACTGGAAGCCGCTGGTGTGAAAACCGTGCGCAGCCTGGCTGACATCGGTGACGCAGTGAAAGCCGTTCTGCCAGCAAAATAATCTCGCCTTAGTGCGTTGAAACAGGGCCATCTTCGGATGGCCCTTTTTTATGCGTGCGATATCCCCACGGTTGCACGCGCTGATTAGCCACATTGACGTTAAGTCATCGCGCGATTGGTAACCTTTTTTCGACAACCCGCATTAGAAAATCACACCAAATTAACAACTCACCGTTAGCAACATTTCTGGAAGTTTTATACCTTAATCTGGATCAATTTTACGCAAATTATAAAAAACTATACCGCTGGCTTAAGCACACATATTGCGATTAAATTGCGCTGAATCAGTATGCTATATCTATTTTTATCAAAGGGTTGAAGATATTTTATTTTAAGCAGTGTTAATCAATTAAGTCATGCTTAGTTTTAACACAGTTATTTCAGGGAATTTTAATCCTCTTTACTTGTTATTCGGTATTCAGTCGTCTTCCATATCTGAAGATAAGAGAACTGGAATAAATAATCAGTCGTTCCTGGCGTGTCACTCTTATAAATACCGTTAATAAGAGCCGCGTCAATCCCGGAGCAAGGAGTCACTATGTTAGATATTGTCGAACTCTCGCGGTTACAGTTTGCCTTAACGGCGATGTACCATTTCCTGTTTGTCCCGCTGACGCTGGGTATGGCTTTCCTGCTGGCTATCATGGAAACCGTCTACGTCATGTCGGGTAAACAGATCTACAAAGACATGACCAAATTCTGGGGTAAGTTATTCGGTATTAACTTCGCACTGGGCGTGGCGACCGGCCTGACGATGGAGTTTCAGTTTGGCACCAACTGGTCCTATTACTCGCACTATGTCGGCGATATATTTGGTGCACCATTAGCGATAGAAGGGCTAATGGCATTCTTCCTCGAATCCACCTTTGTCGGCCTGTTCTTCTTTGGCTGGGATCGCCTGAGTAAAGTCCAGCACCTTACCGTCACCTGGCTGGTGGCGTTGGGTTCAAATATGTCAGCCCTGTGGATTCTGGTCGCCAACGGCTGGATGCAAAACCCCATCGCCTCGGAATTTAATTTCGAAACCATGCGAATGGAAATGCTGAGTTTCTCTGAGCTGGTGTTTAACCCGGTGGCACAGGTGAAATTTGTGCATACCGTGGCGGCGGGATACACCACCGGGGCGATGTTTGTGCTCAGTATCAGCGCCTGGTATCTGCTAAAGGGCAGGGATGTGGCATTTGCCAAACGTTCGTTTGCTATCGCAGCGAGTTTTGGTATGGCGGCCATTCTCTCCGTCATTGTGCTGGGCGATGAGTCCGGTTATGAAGTGGGAGATGTGCAAAAAACCAAACTGGCCGCGATTGAAGCCGAGTGGGAAACCCAACCGGCTCCAGCGGCTTTCACGCTGTTTGGCCTGCCCGATCAGCAAGCTCAGGAGAACCGCTACGCCGTGCAGATCCCCTGGTTGTTGGGGCTGATCGCCACGCGATCCCTGGATCAACCGGTACTGGGTCTGAAAGATCTGCTTCAGCAGCATGAAGTTCGCATTCGTAATGGCATGAAGGCCTACGCACTGCTTAATGAACTGCGTGCAGGTAGCCGTGATCCCGCAGTACGCAGTGAGTTTGAACAGAGCAAAGGTGATCTTGGTTATGGGCTGTTGTTGAAGCGCTACACCGATGATGTCAGTCATGCCACTGAGGCACAGATCCATCAGGCCACGCAGGATTCCATTCCCCGCGTGGCACCGCTCTACTTTGCCTTCCGCATTATGGTGCTGGGTGGCGTGATTATGCTGGTGGTGATAAGCCTCGCGTTCTGGAGTGTGATCCGCAATCGCATCGGCAAATCGCGCGGGTTGTTGAAAACGCTGCTCTACTGTTTGCCCGTCCCGTGGATTGCCATTGAGGCGGGGTGGTTTGTGGCGGAGTATGGCCGCCAGCCTTGGGCGATAGGTGAGGTGTTGCCAACGGCGGTGGCCAGCTCATCTCTCGCGGTGGGGGATATTCTGTTCTCCATGATTCTGATCTGCGGTCTCTACACCCTGTTCCTGATCGCAGAAATGTACCTGATGTTTAAATTCGCTCGCCTTGGCCCCAGCAGTCTGAAAACCGGCCGATATCATCACGAGCAAATTTCCCTCCCTCAACAGCCCCTGCGTGGATAAAGGAGCAACACGATGTTTGACTACGAAGTATTGCGCTTTGTCTGGTGGTTGCTGGTGGGCATTTTGCTGATCGGCTTTGCGGTGACAGACGGCTTTGATATGGGCGTTGGCATGTTAACCCGCTTCCTCGGGCGCAATGACAATGAACGCCGCATCATGATTAACAGTATTGCACCCCACTGGGATGGCAATCAGGTGTGGTTGATCACCGCCGGTGGCGCACTGTTTGCGGCCTGGCCGATGGTGTATGCCGCCGCGTTTTCCGGTTTCTATGTGGCGATGATTCTGGTGCTTTCCGCACTGTTCTTTCGCCCGGTCGGCTTTGACTATCGTTCAAAAATCGAAGATATGCGCTGGCGCGGCATGTGGGACTGGGGCATTTTCATTGGCAGCTTTGTTCCGCCGCTGGTGATCGGCGTCGCGTTCGGCAACTTACTGCAGGGCGTGCCATTCCATGCAGATGAGTATCTGCGCCTCTTCTACACCGGCAATTTCTTCCAGTTGCTGAATCCGTTTGGTTTATTAGCGGGCGTCATCAGCGTAGCGATGATCCTGACTCAGGGAGCAACCTATTTGCAGATGCGCACGCAGGGTGAGCTGCGGCTGCGCAGTCGCCTCACTGCGCAGGTGGCTGCACTGGTGATGCTGGTCGCCTTTGTAGCGGCAGGTCTGTGGGTTAAATACGGCATCGATGGCTATGTGGTCACCAGCGTGATTGATCATCATGCTGCGTCCAATCCTCTGGGAAAAAGCGTGATACGTGAGAGCGGTGCCTGGATGCACAACTTTGAGCAGTCGCCGTTGCTATGGGTCTTCCCGTTGCTGGGGGCGTTATTGCCACTGGTTACCGTGCTGTGTTCACGCCTTAACTGGGGAGCCTGGGCGTTTATCAGCAGTTCGCTCACGCTGGCGGGGGTTATCATGACGGCGGGTATTGCCATGTTCCCGTTCATCATGCCTTCCAGCACCGTGCCGGATATCAGCCTGACAATGTGGGATGCCACCTCGAGTCATCTGACGCTGACGATTATGACCATCGCCGCCATTATCTTTGTGCCGGTGGTGCTGGGCTACACCGGCTGGTGCTACTACAAGATGTTTGGTCGCATCACGCGTGAAGATATTGAACGCAACACTCACTCCCTTTACTGAGAACAGGAGAACAATCATGTGGTACTTTGCCTGGATACTTGGCACGTTGCTGGCCTGTGCCTTTGGGGTGATCACCGCGTTAGCGTTGGAACATCTTGAAGAAAAATCAGCACCCGAATCCACCGAGTAAATCCTGATTCAAGACCAAATAAACCGATGCTGGCGGTCGACTTCTGTCAGCATCCGGTCAACTTTTCTCCGTAAATCCTCGACGCTTTGTAACTGTTTGATAATTATTTTCTCCAGGTCCTGGCGACCCATTCCCAAGCCGATCTCACTTAAGTATAGTAGCAACGTTTAAAATGAGACCGGGATGTAGAGTGAGTACAACGCTGTTTCGCTGGCCGGTTCGGGTCTACTATGAAGACACTGATGCCGGCGGTGTGGTTTACCACGCCAGCTATATCGCTTTTTATGAACGAGCACGTACCGAAATGCTGCGTCAGCACCATTTCAGTCAGCAAACCCTGTTAGAGCAACAGGTGGGATTTGTGGTACGGCGCATGACGGTTGAGTATCACGCTGCGGCTCGCCTTGATGAACTGCTGGAAATCCAGAGTGAAGTCACGGCAATGACCCGCGCGACGATGACTTTTACCCAGCGTATCGTGAATGCAGAAGGGAAAGTGCTGAACGAAGCCGAAGTCCTGATTGCCTGCATCAACCCACATCTAATGAAGCCGATAGCGCTTCCCAAGTCTATTGTCGCGGAGTTCAAGCAGTGACTGACATGAACATTCTTGATTTGTTCCTGAAGGCGAGCCTTCTGGTCAAACTTATCATGTTGATTTTGATCGGCTTTTCGATTGCCTCATGGGCCATCATTATCCAACGTACCCGAATTTTGAATGCCGCAGGTCGTGAGGCTGAAGCGTTTGAAGATAAATTCTGGTCAGGCATTGAGCTGTCGCGGCTCTATCAGGAAAGCCAGGGGCGTCGTGATGAGCTCGGCGGTTCCGAACAGATCTTCTATGCCGGTTTTAAAGAGTTTGCTCGTCTGCATCGTGCAAATAACCATGCACCGGAAGCCGTACTGGAAGGTGCCAGCCGCGCGATGCGTATCTCGATGAACCGTGAGCTGGAAAGCCTTGAAGCCCATATTCCATTCCTTGGCACTGTGGGATCAATCAGCCCGTATATCGGCCTGTTTGGTACCGTGTGGGGGATCATGCATGCCTTTATCGCCTTGGGTGCGGTAAAACAGGCTACGTTGCAAATGGTAGCGCCAGGTATTGCAGAAGCATTGATTGCCACCGCAATCGGCCTGTTTGCTGCGATCCCCGCTGTGATGGCGTATAACCGTCTGAACCAGCGCGTGAACAAGCTGGAACAGGGTTACGATAACTTCATGGAAGAGTTCACTGCCATCCTGCATCGTCAGGCATTCACCAGCGATAACGCTAAGTAATCAGAGGTAAACGATGGCCAGAGTGCGTGGTCGCGGCCGTCGCGACCTGAAATCGGAAATTAACATTGTTCCGTTACTGGACGTCTTGCTGGTGCTGTTGCTGATCTTCATGGCAACGGCACCCATCATCACGCAAAGCGTGGAGGTGGATCTGCCGGATGCCACTGATTCCAAAACTGTCTCCAGTGATGATAACCCGCCCGTGATTGTGGAAGTCGCCGGGGTAGGGCAGTACAGCCTGGTCGTGGATCACGATCGTATGTCGCAGCTGCCACCGGAACAGGTGGTGAGTGAAGCGCAACGCCGTCTGCAAGCTAACCCGAAAACAGTCTTCCTGATTGGCGGAGCGAAAGATGTGCCTTACGACGAGATCATCAAGGCGCTTAACCTGTTGCATCAGGCAGGTGTTAAATCTGTCGGTTTGATGACGCAGCCGATTTAAAGCCGAACCGTTTTTGGGAACCGAGAGTGTCGAAGGCAACCGAACAAAACGACAAATTAAAGCGCGCGATAATCATTTCGGTGATTTTGCATATTGTTTTGATCGCGCTACTGATCTGGAGCTCGTTTAACGAGCACGTTGATTCCAGCGGTGGCGGCGGTGGTGGTAGCGATATCGCCGCCGTTATGGTCGATCCTGCGGCCGTCGTTGACCAGTATAATCGTCAACAAAATCAGCGTAGCGATAGCCAGCGCGCCGAGCAGCAGCGCCAGAAACAGGCGCAGCAGCAGGCTGAAGAGTTACAGCAAAAGCAGGCTGCCGAACAGCAGCGTCTGAAGCAGCAAGCTAAAGAGCAACTTCAGGCACAGCAGGAAGCGAAGCAGCAAGCCGCTGAACAGCAGCGCCAGGCCGAAGCTGCGGCTAAGCAAGCGGAACAGCAGCAGAAAGCCGCTGAAGCTGCTGCTGCCCAGGCGAAAGCAGAGGCCAAAGCCGAAGCGGTAGCGCAGGCAAAGGCGGCTGAAGCCGCTAAAGAGAAAGCGGTCGAGCAGGCTAAACAGGCCGCTGCTGCTGCTGCCGCGGCAGCGAAGCAACAGGCGGATGCCGCAGCGAAAGCCGCCGCAGCTGAAGCGAAAAAGCAAGCAGAAGCTGATGCTAAAGCCGCTGCCGCCGAGGCGAAGAAGCAAGCGGATGCCCAGGCAAAAGCCGCCGCAGCTGAAGCGAAAAAGCAGGCCGAAGCCGATGCTAAAGCCGCTGCCGCTGAGGCGAAAAAGCAGGCAGATGCCGATGCTAAAGCGGCTGCTGCCGAAGCGAAAAAACAGGCGGATGCAGAAGCGAAGAAACAGGCTGCTGCTGAAGCTAAGGCTGCTGCAGCGCAGGAAGCCAAAGAGAAAGCCGCTGAAGAAGCGAAAGCTGCTGCGGCTCAGGCAGCGAAAGATAAAGCAGAAGCTGCGGCTAAGGCCAAAGCAGATGCCGCGGCGAAAGCCAAAGCTGCTGCTGCCGCAAAAGCCAAAGCGGCTGCGGAGAACACCGATGCCGTTGATGACCTGCTGGGTGGCCTCTCATCGGGTAAGAATGCGCCGAAAAGCGGTGCTTCTGCGGGTGCGGCTGGGCAGGGTAATCAGAAGAAAGCCGGAGCTTCTGGTGCGGAGATCAACTCTTACATGGGTCAGGTCGTGGGGGCTATTCAGAGCCGCTTCTACGATGCGGATTCGTTTAAAGGCAAAGAGTGTAATCTGCGTATCAAGCTGGCACCGGATGGTTTACTGATTGATGTTAAAGCTGAAGGGGGCGATCCGGCGTTATGTCAGGCCGCTATCTCTGCTGCTAAACAGGCACACATTCCTAAGCCACCAAGCCAGGCGGTCTACGAAGTGTTTAAAAATGCCCCAATGCGTTTCAAGCCGGAATAATGCAGTATCTTGCGGCAGGTTGAACTATGTTTAGCTTGCCGTATTAGATTCTAAACCGTGGTTTTCAGGACAAGTGCGAATTATCGTGAACTGAGGTTCAGATAAGGGAGAGAAAATGAAGCAGGCATTTCGTATTACGTTAAGCTTTTTTTTACTGCTGTGGGCAGCGGTTCTCCATGCGGAAGTGCGCATTGAGATCACGCAAGGTGTAAACACTGCACGTCCAATTGGTGTCGTGCCATTCCAGTGGGCCGGTCCAGGGGCTGCGCCAGAAGATATCGGCGGGATCGTTGCTGCTGACTTACGTAACAGCGGCAAGTTTAATCCGCTTGATACGTCACGTTTACCACAGCAGCCAACGACGGCGCAGGAAGTTCAGCCTGCTGCCTGGAGCGCGCTGGGTATTGACGCTGTCGTGGTCGGTAAAGTGGGTGCCAATCCAGATGGCAGCTATCAGATTTCCTACCAGTTAGTGGACACCGGAGGCGCACCAGGTACGGTACTGGCGCAGAACTCTTATAAAGTGACCAAGCAGTGGCTGCGCTATGCCGGGCACACTGCCAGTGACGAAGTGTTCCAGAAGCTGACCGGTATTAAAGGGGCGTTCCGCACCCGTATCGCCTATGTGGTGAAAACCAATGGCGGTCAGTTCCCGTATGAGCTGCGTGTAGCAGACTACGACGGTTACAACCAGTTTGTGGTACACCGTTCGCCAGAGCCACTGATGTCACCAGCATGGTCACCAGACGGTTCTAAACTGGCTTACGTGACCTTTGAGAGCGGCCAGTCTGCTCTGGTGGTACAGACCTTGTCTAATGGTGCCATTCGTCAGGTTGCGCGTTTCCCGCGCCACAACGGTGCTCCAGCCTTCTCCCCAGATGGCAGCAAGCTGGCGTTTGCCCTGTCTAAAACCGGCAGCCTGAATCTGTATGTGATGGATTTAGCCTCTGGACAGATCCGCCAGCTGACAGATGGCCGCTATAACAGCACTGAACCAGCATGGTTCCCGGATAGCCAGAGCCTGGCGTATACCTCGGATCAGGCCGGTGCACCACAAGTGTACAAAATCAACGTCAACGGTGGCGCTTCGCAACGCCTGACCTGGGAAGGTGCCCAGAACCAGGATTCCGACGTCTCTGCTGATGGTAAAACTCTGGTGATGGTGAGCACCAATGGTGGTGCGCAGCATATCGCCAAACAAGATCTGGATTCCGGGGCGGTACAAACTTTGTCCAACTCGTATCTGGATGAGACGCCAAGTCTGGCGCCTAACGGCACGATGGTAATCTACAGCTCTACTCAGGGGTATGGTTCCGTGTTGCAGTTGGTCTCAACAGATGGGCGTTTCAAAGCGCGTCTTCCGGCGACAGATGGTCAGGTCTCATTCCCTGCCTGGTCGCCTTATCTGTAATGCATGATAAATGCGTGTGTAAATACGTATAGCAAACAATAATAGGACTAAAACAATGCAACTGAACAAAGTGCTGAAGGGCTTACTGCTGGCTGTGCCAGTTCTCGCGGTAGCGGCATGTAGCTCACACAAAAACAACAACAACGATCAGACTGGCGTTGGCGCAGACAACGGTGCTTACGGCGCTGGTGCTAACGGCGGCAACATGTCTTCAGACGAGCAAGCTCGTCTGCAGATGCAGCAGCTGCAGCAGAACAACATCGTTTACTTCGGTCTGGACAAGTATGACATCCAGTCTGAGTACGCTCAGATGCTGGATCAGCACGCGGCATTCCTGCGTAGCAACCCATCTTATAAAGTGACCATCGAAGGTCATGCGGATGAGCGTGGCACGCCAGAATACAACATCGCGCTGGGCGAGCGTCGTGCTTCTGCAGTGAAAATGTACCTGCAGGGCAAAGGCGTTTCTCCAGACCAGATGTCTATCGTTTCTTACGGTAAAGAGAAGCCGGCTGTTCTGGGTCATGACGAAGCTGCATGGTCTAAAAACCGTCGTGCCGTACTGGTCTACTAAGAGAATCACATGATTAGTAACTTCAGACATCACCTGTTGGGTCTGTCGTTACTGGTTGGCGTAGCGGCCCCTTGGGCCGCTAATGCCCAGGCGTCAATCAGTAGCGTTGGCTCAGGCTCGGTCGAAGACCGTGTCACCACCCTTGAAAGAATCACGAATGCTCAGGCACAGCTCATTCAGCAGCTGCAGCAACAGTTGAACGATACTCAAAGCGATATCGATTCTTTGCGTGGGCAAATCCAGCAAAATACCTATCAGCTCAACCAGGCTGTTGATCGTCAAAAACAGATGTATCAGCAGATGGATAGCATGAGCAGTGGCAGCGCAGCCGCACAGCCGGGCGCAGATGCAGCAGCAGCGGGCGCCGCAGCTGGGGCAGCCGCAGGCGCTGACAACAGCACACCTGCACCTGCTGCAGCCGCACCGACGCAGAGCGGTGATGCCAATACCGATTACAACGCTGCCGTCTCACTGATTCTCGAAAAGAAACAGTTCGATCAGGCGATTACTGCGCTTCAGGCGTGGGTCAAACGGTATCCGGACTCGACTTATCAGCCAAATGCGAATTATTGGCTGGGGCAGTTGTATTACAACAAGGGCAAAAAGGACGACGCAGCCTACTATTTTGCCACTGTCGTGAAAAACTATCCTAAGTCACCGAAAGCCGCAGAGGCGTTGTTTAAGGTCGGCGTGATCATGCAGGAGAAAAACGACACCGCGAAAGCGAAGGCGGTTTTCCAGCAGGTGATCAAAGTTTACCCAAACAGTGAATCTGCAAAACTCGCGCAAAAACGACTCAATAGTTTGTAATTGTGCTTACCATGACCAGTTTTCGTCTGAATTCTGGTCATGCTGCATGAAAGCTAAGCATATGAACAAATTATTGAAAAATAGGGTTGCGCCATCTCCGTAAATCAGTAATATATGCCGCCGTTGCACCAGCACTTCTAAACAGTGTCTGGCAAGCCGGAAGATGGGTCGTTAGCTCAGTCGGTAGAGCAGTTGACTTTTAATCAATTGGTCGCAGGTTCGAATCCTGCACGACCCACCATCTTCACTGCAAATACGTTTAACGTCACTGCATGAAGTTGAGAAGTCTTCAGTCAGTAGCAACAGTTTTAAGATGGGTCGTTAGCTCAGTCGGTAGAGCAGTTGACTTTTAATCAATTGGTCGCAGGTTCGAATCCTGCACGACCCACCATCTTAGAGCTGCAGTAAGTTGTTGTAGAGTGTTTTAAGAGTGTCGAAGTGGGTGATTAGCTCAGTTGGTAGAGCTTCTCCTTTACACGGAGGGGGTCGGCGGTTCGAGTCCGTCATCACCCACCACTTCGGGTCGTTAGCTCAGTCGGTAGAGCAGTTGACTTTTAATCAATTGGTCGCAGGTTCGAATCCTGCACGACCCACCATCTTAAAGCAGGCAACAACAGAAGTTGAGTACTGTCAGGCAGTACCGAAATGGGTGATTAGCTCAGTTGGTAGAGCTTCTCCTTTACACGGAGGGGGTCGGCGGTTCGAGTCCGTCATCACCCACCATTTCGGGTCGTTAGCTCAGTCGGTAGAGCAGTTGACTTTTAATCAATTGGTCGCAGGTTCGAATCCTGCACGACCCACCAATTCAGAAGAAAGCGCCTTTTAGGCGCTTTTTTCGTTTCTGCGATTTGTTCAGGATTCGCGTCAAGGGCAAACGCTCAGACTGGCTGATCTAGATCCCATCCTCCGGCAATAGCTCAATGCTATACGGTTTACCGTTGTACATCACTCTGGCAAAGCGGCGTGTGTACCAACTTTGATCCTCGCGCTGATAGGCTTTTTCGAAGTAGGGGCCACGCAAAATGAGCTGGTTATTGTCGTTGTAGCCAAAACCCACTTTGTCATTGCCGGTCCAGTGCTGCTGAAAGGCTTTGGTGGGTGCCGCATCTAACCGCTGCCCTTCTTCAGCGCTGCACTGAGTGAAGCTTTTACGAAACTTAAAGCTAATCCCGGCCTGATAGCGGTCGCGGCCATTGGTATCAACCAGTGCGCTGGTCCAGCCGGTAGACGGTGGGATCTTCACATACAGTTTGCAGCGTGCGGATGTCCCTTCAATATGCACCCGCCCAACAGGACTGGAGCCTTCGCCATACCAACTGGCAATCACATCTGACTCTTCACGTGCCTGCAAATAGATATGGGCAACCCCTTCGGGGGTGCGGGTACTGAAATCGTTCTGGGTTGTGCCCTGGCTGAGATACTGGGCCGATCCCAACATACGGAGATGTATCTGTGACGATTTATCAGAAAAGTGGAACTCACCGACGTAGAACCAGGTATGCGCGTTGGCAAAATTATTCATGTGGTGCTGCGAGGTAATGGCGTCATAACTTAGCGAACCCTGAAAAATCGCCCCTAAATCTGAAATCTCCGCGACGCCACGATCAAACTCACTCAACAACGTCCACGGCTCGATGCCGTCAGTGGAGTAGTCGAACGGTTTCGCTGAGCTGTGAATGCTCTTTTGAATAATCAAGGCACGGGTAAACCCCAGCTTCAGCGGATAAATACTGGACTCAATGGCCAGGCCCTCAATCACCCACTGGCCATTGGTCAGATCACCTGGATATTCCGTGTGCTCAATCCAGCCGTTGCGAATAAAAGATTGGGTACAACGTGGCAGATCCAGTGCCGGGCGGTTTTTACTGTTCTGGATATTAAAATTAGAGAGCTCGATGGCCGTGCAGTGATCCCAGGCCCCCTGAGCCTGATCGGACCAACGGGCATAGATGATTGAATCCTGGCTGTGGCGTGAGTAAAACTGATCGATCTTACAATCCAGCGTATCGATCAGATCCAGACAGCGACCGCCGGTATTGCGAAACTCCACGCTGCTGACGCGCAGAAACTGCCCACCGGTCACGATATTCTTAAAAAAGCCTTTGGTGTTGGCGGGGTGGCCGTCGACGTTGCTTTGGCCTGCGAACACCAGGCCTGCGATCTCGACATAGCGCGCTTTCACCCGAAATACCACATCACTGTTTTTACGATCGGAATAAATCAGGGTAGTGGGGAAATAGCCAAAGTTGACCGGAGCACCTGAAACCTTAAAGCGGCTCACTTCACCTTTGTCGGCAATATCAAAGGCAGACAGATAAAACTCACCGGCAGTAAAACGAATGCCCGTGGCGGGATAGTTCTTCTGGGACCAGTTAAACATGCGTCTAACCGCCTCTGCGCAGTCTGTCTTGCCATCGGCTATCGCACCAAAGTCCAGCACGGTGACATCGTTATAGTCGTGTAGAGCCCGTTTCCAGCGCGCCCCTTTGGCACTGACAAAGGTCACGCCACCATCATCAGGGCTTTTCTTGTCGGTGATGTCATACACAAACACGCCACCGCCCATTTTACTGCCAACGTTATACTCCAGCACTGTCGCTAGCTCTCCGGTGGCGGCGGGTTCATGTGCGCGTAAATCGGCGATAGTGCGTACCTGGACAACCGTGGCCACTTTTGCCTGGGCTGGGCTGTTTACATTTTGCTTCTCTGGCGTCATGACCGTTCCTCTTCACAGGATTGCGAGCGCGTTGCTGCCCAAAGTATAAGCAGCGGCACACCGGAAATGCGTGAAGGTCCAGGCTAACGCAATGGTTTCACAAGCAGCGGATGGAAAAACAGGCTGAAATTCAAGGCCAGAAATCATCCGGGTTAAAAATTTCCAGAAAACTCCCAAAGGGATTCTGCTTATCTGTGGAAGTAAAACGGGGGTGAGTTATTTCTTCGGCGTCAGGCTGTGCCAGATATGCATCACCGCATAGCTGCGCCAGGGACGCCAGCTTTGGGAGCGAGCCTCAGCCTGCGCGGCGGTAAGCCCCCCGAGATTATTGCGAATGGCAATATCTTCCCTGGGGAAAGCATCCGGCCAGCGCAGCGCTCGCATCGCGATGTAGCTGGCGGTCCACGGGCCAATCCCCTTGAGTGATAACAAACGCTGTACCACCTCATCGGGTTGTTTGATGCCGCTAAAATTCAGGTCGCCGTCGTTAAAAGCCGCGGCAATCGCCAAAATGGTATTGGATCGCGCGCTCACAATCCCCAGGCTGGCAACCTCATCCAGCGTGGCTTGTGCGACCCGGCTCGGGAAAGGGGAAAGACGCGATAAATCGGCAAACGGGGTCACAAAGGGTTCCCCAAATGCCGCCGCGAAACGGCTACTGAGCGTGGTGGCCGCTTTAACTGTGATCTGTTGGCCGAGGATTGCCCGCACCATCATTTCAAATCCGTCAAAGGCACCGGGAACCCGTAGGCCAGGAAAACGCTCCACGCTCTCCTGTAGCAGAGGATCCTGCGCCAGATGCTCAGCAATTTGCAGTGGCTGAGCATTAAGATCAAACAGATCGCGTAAGCGGCGTAAGAGTGCCGGTAATACCGGGGATAAGCGGGTGGTGAACGTGACCTCCAGCGCATGATGCTGGGGGAGATTACGCACGCTGATCCAGCCTCGGCACTGGCCCAGCGCCACAGTTCGACGATAGTGACCGTCTGCTACGGCTTCGACCTCTTTCATCACACGCTGGCTCAGAAAGCCTAGCAGCAGCTCCCAGTCGAAAGGGGGACGATAGGCGAGGCGCAGGGTTGCCGTGGCCTCAATCACCTCACTAGCAGGCTCAGAGGCTGCTTTGCGTAGCCGACTGGGAGACATACGGTAACGGCTCTGGAAAACATCGTTAAAACGTCGCAGGCTACTGAAACCACTGGCCAGGGCAATCTCCGTCACAGGGAGGCGGGTTTCGGTCAGCAACTGCTTGGCTAACAGCAGTCGGCGAGTTTGCCTTAGCTCCACCGGAGATACGCCCAACTCCTGCTGCACTATGCGGCGTAGCTGGCGCAAACTGATCCCCAGGTCTGCGGCGATACTGTCGAGGCTTAGCTCAGACTCCAGTACCCCTTCTTCAATGTGACGCAGCAGGAGATCGGCAACGCGATGGGGTTTATCAACCGGGGCATTACCGGGAGCCAGCTCGGGGCGGCAGCGCAAGCAGGGACGGAAATGCGCTTTTTCTGCCGCTTCAGCGCTGGAAAAAAACACACAGTTCTCTTTACGGGGTGGTTTTACCGGACAAATCGGGCGACAGTAAATCCCGGTTGAGGTGACGCCAACAAAGAAAACGCCGTCAAAGCGACGATCTCGTGCGGTTAATGCCTGCCAGGCAGTCTCACGATCAAACATAGCAACCTCAGAGGAAAAAGGGATCAGTGCCTATCTTCGCGCAATGCCGCGTCGGCAACTGGCTGTTTTCGGTCATCACAACAGATTAACCCGATGACCGAAAACAGCCAGTTCTGTGGAGAAAAAGTGCGATAATTGGCACGTCTGAGTGAGGAGAAGAACATGTATTACAGCAAACAGATTGAAACCCCGGTAGGTGAGCTGACGCTGGTTGCCAGCGATCGTGGCGTCGTGGCTATTCTGTGGGAGGATGACTCACCGTCGCGTGTGAAGTTAAGCGCCACCCAGCATGACGATCATCATCCCATCCTGTGCGAAACCGAGCGTCAGTTATGTGCCTACTTCGCCGGTGAGTTGCAGCATTTCACCTTGCCAATGGATGCCAGGGGAACAGAGTTCCAGCAAAAAGTGTGGCACGCCCTGACCACCATTCCGTTTGGTGAGACGCGCAGCTACGGCCAGATTGCGACGCAGATCGGGCATCCTAAAGCAGTGCGGGCCGTGGGCGCGGCAAATGGCCGTAACCCATTATCCATTATTGCCCCCTGTCACCGGGTGATTGGCAGTAACGGTAAACTGACCGGTTTCGCCGGTGGGCTGGCGGTAAAAGCGTTTCTGCTGGCGCTGGAAAACCCGCAAAAATCCTGATCGGCCTGCTCACAAAAATCACACGACACTGCGGCTTTTTTCCGCTATCTTGTTTAGTATAAAAAACATGATGGCGGAAAGAATGCCAGTATTAGCCTTGAAAAGTTAATTTTCGTTAATTAGATAAAACGAGAGTCGTGTCATGAGCCTGATGTTTGATCCTGAAAGCGCCATCTATCCATTTCCACCTAAGCCCCAGCGTCTGAGTCGCGAAGAAAAATCTGCTTATCGCGAGAAAATCAAACAGTTACTTAAAGCACGCAATGCAGTGCTGGTGGCGCATTACTATACCGATCCGGAAATTCAGGCGTTGGCGGAAGAGACCGGCGGCTGCGTGTCGGACTCGCTGGAAATGGCGCGTTTTGGCTGCAACCATAGCGCCACAACCCTGCTGGTGGCCGGGGTGCGTTTTATGGGAGAAACCGCCAAAATCCTCAGCCCGGAGAAAACGGTGCTGATGCCAACCTTACAGGCCGAGTGTTCACTGGATCTCGGTTGTCCGATTGAAGAATTTAACCGTTTTTGCGATGCGCATCCCGATCGTACCGTGGTGGTCTATGCCAACACCTCCGCCGCAGTAAAAGCGCGCGCTGACTGGGTGGTGACATCCAGTATTGCGGTTGAACTGATTGAGCACCTCGACAGCCTGGGCGAGAAAATCATCTGGGCACCGGATCGCCACCTCGGACGCTACGTGACGAAACAGACCAGTGCTGACGTCCTCTGCTGGCAGGGGGCATGTATCGTACATGATGAGTTTAAAACGCAGGCTTTGCAGCGCATGAAAACGCTCTACCCGGAAGCCGCTGTGCTGGTACACCCGGAATCGCCGCAGGCGATAGTCGATTTAGCCGATGCCGTGGGTTCCACCAGCCAGCTGATTCAGGCCGCCAAAACGCTACCGCACCCGCGTATGATTGTTGCCACCGATCGCGGCATCTTCTACAAAATGCAGCAGGCCGTGCCGGATAAAGAGCTGTTAGAAGCCCCGACAGCCGGGGAAGGCGCAACCTGTCGCACCTGCGCACACTGCCCGTGGATGGCGATGAACGGTTTACAAGCCATTGCTGAGGCGCTGGAAAACGGCGGTAGCGAGCATGAAATCCATGTGGAACCCGCATTACGCGAGGCAGCATTGCTCCCGCTGAACCGCATGCTATCCTTTGCAGCAGATCTTAAACTCAAAGTGAAAGGGAATGCCTGACAGGCCTTTTCTGAGGTGGCTTAACATGGATTTTTTTAGCACACACAATATTCTGGTGCATATCCCTCTGGGCGCGGGCGGATACGATCTCTCGTGGATTGAAGCCGTAGGAACACTGGCCGGCCTGCTGTGCATCTGGCTCGCCAGCCTGGAGAAAATCAGCAACTATCTGTTTGGTTTGATTAATGTCACGCTGTTTGCGGTGATCTTTTTCCAGATTCAACTCTACGCCAGCCTGCTGCTACAGCTGTTTTTCTTTGCTGCCAACGTCTATGGCTGGTATGCGTGGAGCCGTCAAACCAGTGATAACCAGGCCGCGTTGAAAATTCGCTGGTTGTCGCGTAGCAGTGCTCTGGGATGGGGTGCGGCGTGTGTGGTAGCGATAGCGCTACTGACGCTGTGGATCGACCCGTTCTTCGCCTTCCTCAGTCGCATCGCCGTCGCGCTGATGAACACCGTAGGGCTTTCTGTCACCTTGCCAGTGCTTCAGCCCGATGCTTTCCCGTTCTGGGACTCCACCATGACGGTACTTTCTGTAGTCGCGATGATTTTGATGACGCGTAAGTATGTGGAAAACTGGCTGCTGTGGGTGGTTATTGATGTGATCAGTGTGATGATTTTCGCCCGTCAGGGGGTCTACGCCATGGCACTGGAGTACGTGATTCTCACCCTTATTGCCCTCAATGGCTCACGGCTGTGGATTGCCAGCGCGCGTGAGCAGGGTTCACGCGCACTGTCGTCTCAGTGATGATGGCCTGAATGTGCTCCGTGAGGGTGCTCGTGTTCTAGCACAGTCCCCTCCACCTGCTGATGCGGTGCCCCTGTTTCGCACAACTCACAATCCAGCCCGCTACAGGGCTGGTACTCCATCTGTACCGTTGCATGGGCAATCTGATAATGCTGATGCAGCCAGACGTGTATCTGCCGTAACAGGCCATCATGGTCGTAAGGGGGGATCACCTGTACGTGCAGGGTCAGCAGGGGCTTCTCGCCCACTTGCCATAAGTGGACATGATGCACGTTGCGTACTTCAGCAATCGCCTGGGTTAGCTCACGTTTGAGTTTGTCGACGTTAATCGCCTTCGGCGCACCTTCCAGCAACTCATGCAGGCTCTCCCGCAGCAGTTTCCAGCCGCTACGCACCACCAGTAAGGACACCAGCAGTGAAAGGATCGGGTCAATTGGCGTCCAGCCGGTAGTCATAATGACGATGGCGGCAATAATTGCCCCCACGGAACCGAGCAGATCACCCATGACATGAAGTGCAGCCGCGCGGACGTTAAGGTTTTTCTCTTCACTGCCGTGGTGCAGCAACCAAAAGGCGAAAATATTCGCCAGCAACCCGGCAACCGCCACCACCAGCATCAGCCCACCCGTCACCGCCTGAGGATGGAAAAAGCGCTGGAGCGCTTCCCAGACAATCAGCACCGTGATCACCAGCAGGGCAATAGCGTTAATAAACGCGGCGAGGGTCGTCAGGCGTAGCAGGCCAAACGTATGGCGCGCATTCGGTTTGCGCTGTGCAAATTTAACCGCCAGCAGGGCCATCAGCAGTGCGGCGGTATCGGTCAGCATATGGCCTGCGTCGGCAAGCAGCGCCAGCGAACCCGAGATCAAACCACCGGCAACTTCCGCCAGCATAAACAGCGTGGTGACGAGCAGCGCGGCCATCAGCCGTTTTTGATTGCCATCATGAGGATGGGCGTGATTATGGGCCATAGAATTCCACTATTAAGACAACGATCCTGGCGGCGATCATAGCAGTAAAACTGTGATTACAGATGCGTCTTGCTGTGGTTTTAGCGCAGCGGCGCACATAAAGGTGCGGGTAGGAACAGGAAGGGGGAAAGGTGGGGGGAATTTTTCCCCCCAATGCATTTACTGCGTGGATTCCATAGAACCATTGCCGTTAGTGCTTTTCACTTTTTCTTTGGTGTGATGTTTTTTATGGTGCATTGAGTTTTTGTGTTCACCGGTCGCAGCGGAATTGGTATTCGTGCTGCCGTTGTTAATTTTACTGTTATCAACATTATTCGGTGGCAGATTTTCTTTCGCCCCACCGGCTGCGGCACCGGCACTCGCCGCCTGGTTGGCATCACCGTTGTTGCTGTCGGCGGCCATTACGGCAGAGCTACCCAAAGTCAATGCGGTTGTCAGAAAGAGAATGGCGTACTTATTCATGGTTAAACTCCTGCTCATTGAGCGTTGCATGCCCCATTTGTCGCCCCGTTTACGGGTAAACGTGAATCGGCGGAATATATCGCTACCATACTGTCTATTTATGAAGTGAAATATCGCAAGTTATATTCAATTCGGTGGTAACTGTTAAAAAGTGTAGACCCTGACAAAATAAATGCAAACGCGATACGGGGTTGTTAACACGACGTGACAATTTACACCATGCAGGCAACGGGCTACAGTGGACAGGTTGCGCCAGAAGTTACTCTGGCCAGAAATTTTACGGAACCAGTATGAATTATCAGAATGATGACCTACGCATCCGCGAGATTAAAGAACTTCTCCCGCCGGTTGCCTTATTAGAAAAATTCCCGGCCAGCGATAAAGCGGCCAAAACCGTAGCCACCGCCCGCGCCGCCATCCACCAGATCCTCCAGGGCGAAGACGATCGCCTGCTGGTGGTGATTGGCCCGTGCTCTATCCACGATCCTCAAGCCGCGATGGATTACGCCGGACGCCTGCTGGCGCTGCGCGAAGAGTTGCAGGGTGAGCTGGAAGTGGTCATGCGCGTTTATTTCGAAAAACCGCGCACCACGGTGGGCTGGAAAGGGCTGATCAACGACCCGTTCATGGACGGCAGCTTCCAGATCAACGATGGCCTGCGCCTGGCGCGTAAGCTGTTGCTGGATATCAATGATACTGGCCTGCCTGCCGCCGGTGAGTTCCTCGACATGATCACCCCCCAGTATGTGGCTGACTTGATGAGCTGGGGCGCGATTGGCGCGCGTACTACCGAATCTCAGGTGCACCGCGAACTCTCTTCCGGCCTCTCTTGCCCGGTTGGGTTCAAAAATGGCACTGACGGCACCATTAAAGTGGCGATTGATGCCATTAATGCCGCTAGCTCGCCACACTGCTTCCTGTCGGTGACCAAATATGGCCACTCCGCCATTGTTGAAACCAGCGGCAACGCGGATTGCCACATCATTTTGCGTGGCGGTAAAGAGCCGAACTACAGCGCAGAGCATGTGAAGGCCGTGAAAGCCGGGCTGGCGAAAGCAGGCTTACCGCAGCAGGTGATGATCGACTTCAGCCACGCAAACAGCAGCAAGCAGTTCCAGAAGCAGCTGGTGGTGGCGGATGACGTTGCACAGCAGATGATTAGCGGAGAGCAGGGGATTATCGGCGTAATGATCGAGAGTAACCTGGTGGAAGGAAATCAGAGCCTCGAGAGCGGTGAGCCGCTGGTTTACGGCAAAAGTGTTACCGATGCCTGCATCGGCTGGAGCGACACGGAAAACGTATTGCGCCAGTTAGCGGGTGCCGTGAAAGCGCGTCGCGGCTAACGTTTGTTGCCATGACATAAAAAAAGGCCAGACATTGTCTGGCCTTTTTGCTGTTCAGTGCAGCGAATTACTTCGCTTTGCCCTGATTAGCCACTGCGGCGGCTTTAGCTGCGATTTCGTCAGCGTCGCCCAGGTAGTAGCGTTTCAGCGGTTTGAAGTTCTCATCAAACTCATACACCATCGGCACGCCGGTTGGGATGTTCAGTTCGAGGATCTCTTCTTCGCTCAGGTTGTCGAGGTATTTTACCAGCGCACGCAGTGAGTTACCGTGTGCTGCAACCAGAACCTTCTCACCGCTCTTGATGCGCGGCAGAATAGATTCGTTCCAGTAAGGGATAACGCGGTCAATGGTCAGCGCCAGGCTTTCGGTGGTTGGCAGCTGCTCGTCGCTCAGTGCGGCGTAGCGTGGGTCATGACCAGGGAAGCGCTCATCGCTGCGCTCCAGGTCTGGTGGGGTCACGCGGAAGCCACGACGCCACTGCAATACCTGCTCATCGCCATATTTAGCGGCAGTTTCTGCTTTATCCAGACCCTGCAGCGCACCGTAGTGACGCTCATTCAGACGCCAGGATTTTTCAACCGGCAGCCAGGCCTGATCCAGCTCGTCCAGCACATTCCACAGAGTGTGAATGGCACGCTTCAGCACGGAAGTGTAGGCAAAATCAAACACGAAGCCTTCTTTTTTCAGCAGTTGACCTGCTGCTTTGGCTTCGGTACGACCTTTATCAGACAGGTCTACATCGTACCATCCGGTAAAGCGGTTTTCCTGATTCCACTGGCTTTCGCCGTGGCGTACCAGGACCAGCTTAGTTACGGCCATAGCTTAACTCCTTCAATACATAATGATGTTGCGGGATAGTAAAAACCTTGCTGCCAATTGCGCCATACCATAGCGGAAAACAACGCACTGCGTAAGCCTGTCTGCAACGCAGTGCGCGTTTTTCCGCCGCTTATGCGGTGATAAATCGATAGCGCGTCGTGGCTTTCCAGCAATCACCAGGCTGTAACCAGCAGTCCGGCTGCGGCCATTCTGGGTGATTAGGCGAATCTGGCAGGTAACCACTTTCCAGAGCAATCCCCTGGTAATCTTCATAGTGGTCGTGCTCGCGCGCACGCGTTCCAGCCAGATAATTACCGCTGTACACCTGTAGCGCAGGGCAGGAAGTCGTCACTTCCAGGCTCAGCTTGCCATCGGCTGACGTGAGCTGAGCGGCGACCTGCTGCGCGTCACCGGCGCTGTTAAGCAGGAAGGCGTGATCGTAGCCCTTGGTGGCTTGTTGATCGGCATCTTGCAGGAAATCCTGCGCCACGGTTTTCGCCTGGCGAAAATCGAAGCTGGTGCCTGCCACAGCAGTGAGGCCGGCATTGGGCAGCCCCATGCTGTCTACGGGCAGATAGTTATCGGCCTGTAGTTGTAAACGATGCTGGCGTACATCACCATGATCGGCATCAAGGTTGAAGTAGGCATGGTTAGTCAGCGCAATCGGAGTCGATTGGTCGCTCTCGGCCTCATAGCGAATCAGCAGCGAGTTGTCTTCCGTCAGCTCGTACCACAGGTCGACCAGCAGTGCGCCAGAGAAACCCTGATCGCCATCCGGTGAGTCGAGGCGGTAGTGCACCACGCTCTCACTCTGGCTGACAATCTGCCAGCGGCGCTTATCAAAACCTTCCGGGCCACCGTGCAGCTGGTTCGGCCCCTGGTTAGGCAGCAGCGCCTGACCGGTGGCATTTAGCCGCGCCCCCGCGATGCGGTTGGCATAGCGCCCCACCGTTGCGCCGAGATAGGCGCTTTGGTGCAGGTAGTCAGAAGGCGTTGCGCAGCCGAGCAGCGCTTCACGCACACTGCCATCGTCAAGGGGGATGCGAGCGGAGAGCCAGGTGGCTCCCCAGTCCATGAATGTGGCGACCATCCCGTTGTGATTACGTAACACGGTGATGCGCCAGGGCTGGCCGTCAGGGGCCATTGACTGGATATCACTTAGCAAATGCCTGCTCCTTCTGATGCTTTACACACGTAAAAGGTCTCTTTGATGCCGGTTTTTGCTTCGTACTGGTTCGCAATGGCGTTACGGACTTGATCCACTAAGCCCACCGGCATCAGTGCGACGATACAACCGCCAAAGCCGCCGCCCGTCATGCGTACGCCACCCTGGGTGCCAATTTCGGCTTTGACCAGTTCTACCAGCGTATCAATCGCCGGTACGGTAATTTCAAAATCGTCACGCATGGAAGCGTGTGATTCTGCCATCAATTCGCCCATACGCACTAAATCACCACGGCTCAACGCATCGGCGGCTTCCTGAGTGCGCGCATTCTCGGTCAGCACATGGCGGACGCGTTTAGCCACTTCGCCCTCTAACTGTGCTTCAGCAGCATAGAACTCGGCCAGCGTCACATCACGCAGTGCCGGTTTACCGAAGAAACGCGCTCCAGCTTCACACTGCTCACGGCGGGTGTTGTACTCGCTGCCCACCAGGCTACGGCGGAAGTTGGAGTTGATGATCACTACTGCGACATCGGTTGGCAGTGATACAGCACGGGTTGAGAGATCGCGACAGTCGAGGAGCATCGCGTGATCTTTCTGCCCGAGTGCTGAAATCAACTGATCCATAATGCCGCAGTTGCAGCCGACAAATTTGTTCTCTGCTTCCTGGCCGTTAAGCGCAATCTCAGCACCGCCCAATTGCAGTTGATACAACTGCTGGAAGACCGTACCCACCGCGACTTCCAGCGAAGCGGAAGAGCTTAACCCCGCCCCCTGCGGCACGTTGCCACTGATCACCAGGTCAGCGCCGCCGAAGTTGCTGTCACGCAGTTGCAGGTATTTCACAACGCCACGCACGTAATTGGCCCACAGAGGCTCGTGCAGTGGAGTGATTTCTGCATCCAGTGAGAAGCTATCCTGCTGCTGCTCGTAATCAACGGCAACCACGCGGACGATGCGATCGTCGCGTTTAGCGCAAGCGATGACGGTTTGATAATCAATCGCGCAGGGCAATACAAAACCATCATTATAGTCGGTATGTTCGCCAATGAGGTTCACGCGGCCAGGTGCCTGAATGGTGTGGGTGGCTGCATAGCCAAAAGTCTCGGCAAAAACCTGTTGGGTGATGTTTTTTAAGCTCATTATTGCGCCTCACGGAAATGAATATCACTAACAGAACGCAGGCGCTCAGCGGCCTGTTCTGCGGTTAAATCGCGTTGGGTTTCAGCCAGCATCTCGTAGCCGACCATAAATTTACGCACGGTGGCCGAGCGCAGCAGCGGCGGATAAAAATGCGCGTGCAGTTGCCAGTGCGCATTGTCTTCGCCGTTGAAGGGCGCACCGTGCCAGCCCATGGAGTAGGGGAAAGAGCACTGGAACAGATTGTCATAACGGCTGGTGAGTTTTTTCAGCGCCAGCGCCAGATCGCTTCGCTGAGCCGCGTTGAGATCGGTCATGCGCTGTGCTGGCGCTTTCGGCAGCAGCAGCGTTTCAAACGGCCAGGCGGCCCAGTAGGGTACTACGGCCAGCCAGTGCTCGGTTTCCACTACCGTGCGGCTGCCATCTTTCAGCTCTCGCGCCACGTAGTCGAGCAGCATTGGCGAACCCGTGCGGGCGAAGTATTCACGCTGGTGGACATCTTCTCGTGCCGCTTCGTTAGGCAGGAAACTGTTGGCCCACACCTGGCCATGCGGGTGGGGGTTCGAGCAGCCCATGGCTGCGCCTTTGTTCTCAAAGACCTGCACCCACGGGTAGGTTTGCCCCAGTTCAGCCGTTAAATCCTGCCAGGTCTGCACCACCTCTTCCAGCGCAGGCAGTGAAAGCTGCGGCAAGGTTTTGCTGTGATCCGGTGAGAAGCAGATCACCCGGCTGGTGCCGCGTGCGCTGCCGCTGCGCATCAGCACATCGTCACTTTCGGGGGCATCCGGTGTGTCTGTCATCAGGGCGGCAAAATCGTTGGTAAAGACAAAGGTGCCGGTATAGTTCGGGTTGATATCGCCAGTGATGCGGGTATTACCGGCACACAGGAAACAGTCGGGATCGTGCTGAGGCAATTGCTCAACCGCAGGGGTTTCCTGCGCCCCCTGCCACGGGCGTTTAGCGCGGTGCGGAGAAACCAATACCCACTGATCGGTCAGCGGGTTATAACGGCGATGGGGGTGATCTACCGGATTAAATTGTTCCATGGGACGTCCTGATAACGTTGAGGCACTGAATCTGGCGTAAAAGTAACACAGCCATGCGGATGAAATCGTGATCCAGGCAGGATAAATGAAATCGTTTACACAAGATGAAGATTCCTGATACGGGGTTTAGGATAGCATGCAGGGAATGAGTGCGGTCAATATGTGGTAACGTTTACATTTCGGGGTGATACTGCGGAAAGCGTGCGGAGAGGGGCGTGACCGGGGGCTCGAATCCCCCGGTTTTAGGGTCAGGCTTTGAGCTGGGTTTGCTCGTAGCGGTAGCCACCACCGTCTTTGGCGACAAAGCTCAAACGGTGGCTGATGCACTGTGGCGCATCTTCAGCATGATGAGAAACGAACAGCAGTTGTGTTCGCCCCTCGCCAATAAGAATATCGACAAAGCGACGCACCAACTGGCGATTAATGGAATCCAGCCCCTGTAACGGTTCATCAAGGATCAGTAAGGTCGGATGTTTTACCAGCGCACGGGCAATCAGCACTAAACGCTGCTGGCCCCATGAGAGGCTGTGGAACGGCGTATCGGCCAGCTGATTATCCATCCCGAGCAGTGCCAGCCACTGCCGAGCCAGCGCTTTCTGCCGATCCGAAGCGGCCTGATACAACCCGATAGAGTCAAAGAAACCAGACAGGATCACCGTGCTCACGCTGACGTTAACGCGGTACTCCAGATGCAGGCTGCTGCTGACGTAACCGATGTGCTGCTTAATGTCCCAGATGGTCTCACCGCTGCCGCGTTGAATACCAAACAGGGTCAGATCGTTGCTGTAGCCTTGCGGATGGTCGCCGGTAATCAGGCTCAGCAGCGTGGACTTACCTGCGCCGTTTGGCCCGGTAATCTGCCAGTGCTCACCGCTGTTTAGCTGCCAGTTCATCCCTTCAATCACGGGCATATCGTTGTATGACACGCGGCCATTGCGCAGGGTAACCCGGGGAGCGTCATCAGCCAGTTGGGGCAGGGCATCGGCCACATCCGGTTCGGGCAGCGCCATACCCTCTAACTTCTCACTGTGGGCCAGTTGGGCGACCAGCGCTTCAGCCAGTAACTCACTGCGCGGTCCGGTGTGTGTCACTTCACACTCCAGCAGCACCCCGGCGTGCTGAACAAACTCTGGAATATCCTCGAAGCGGTTCAACACCAGTACCAGCGTGAAATCCTCATGCTGTAGCTGGGCGAGGGTTTCGGCCAGGCTGGCGCGAGACTGCACGTCGAGGCCGTCAAAAGGCTCATCGAGGATCAGCAAATCAGGTTGGGCCATCAGCGCCTGGCACAGCAAGGTTTTACGCGTTTCGCCGGTTGAAAGGTATTTGAAGCGGCGAGTCAGCAAATAGCTAATACCAAACCGCTGGGCTAACTGTTCACAGCGGGCCGGATCTTTGACGTCGGTCTGGATGAGTTCGGCGGCGGTCAGACCGGTGTCATCTTCATGCTCACTCAGCAAATCGGTGTTGTTACGTTGCCATTCGTCAGCGACGATTTTCTGCAACTGCTCCAGTGACAGGCGCACCGGATGCTGGAAGGTAGACTCCCGCGTGCCTTTCTCCACCGGTAACTCGCCGGAAAGGGCGCGTGCCAGGGCCGATTTACCGCTGCCGTTAGCACCGACAAACGCCCAACTCTCGCCGCTGCGCAAAGTAAGGTCTTTCAGGGTCAGGACACGTGTATCGCTAAGACGAAACGTGCCTTGCGAAATTTGCAACATAGACATAATTTATTCCGTTTTTTGCATCATTACTGGCAGTTTTAATCCTTGTGGTCAGTGTTGTCAATTTGTCATCGGGGAGAGTGCCCGTCAGGAGAGCACGAAAAGCACAGTGCAGTTTTATAACCAGCCGTTACAATCACTTTTTTGTTTGTCTGTGAGGCTCTGATGCTGGAATTGATTAAAAGCCTGGCTGTAGCGATCATCATGGTGCCGATTGTTATGGCGCTGATGCTGGGTCTGATCTACGGCCTGGGTGAAGTCTTCAACGTAATCTCGAAATTCGGTCACCGCGATAACCGCTCTTCCCGTTCAGCTAGCTGAACCTCGCCAACGCCCTCGCGGGCGTTGTGCTCCCCCTCTCAAGTTGCCTCTTTTTATGCCGATAAGCTCATGACAGGGCTGCGGTTTCCGGGCTATGCTCAGGAAAACCACTACGATAAAGAGAGAAAAATAATGTCTGCAAATCAATACCGCTGGGGTATGGCTGCTGCGTTCACGTTGATGCTGGCCGGGCAAGCTGTGGCCGCGGAAAAAGTCACGGTTTTTGCTGCGGCCTCGCTGACCAATGCAATGGATGAGATTGGTAAAGTCTGGCAGCAGAAGACCGGCGTTGAAGTCGTCAGCTCTTATGCTTCTTCTTCCGTGCTGGCACGTCAGATTGAACAGGGCGCACCTGCTGACCTGTTTATCTCCGCCGATCAGCAGTGGATGGATGATGCTGTTTCCAAACAGAGCATGGAAACCGCAACCCGTTACACCTTACTTGGCAACGATCTGGTGCTGATTGCGCCAGTGAGTAGCACAGTGAAGAGTGTCAAAATTGATGCCCAAACGGACTGGACCACCTTATTGAAAGGCGAGCGTCTGGCCGTCGGCGATCCCGATCACGTACCGGCGGGTATTTATGCACAGGAAGCCCTGACTCATCTGGGCGCCTGGCCTGTGGTCTCTCCGGTGCTGGCGCGAGCCAATAATGTGCGCGCAGCGCTGGCGCTGGTCGAACGCAATGAAACGCCATTTGGTGTGGTATACGGTTCTGACGCCGTCGCCAGTAAAAAAGTCGCCGTGGTAGGGACATTCCCGGAATCAAGCCATAAACCGGTGGAATATCCGATGGCGGTCGTGAAAGGCCATCAGCAACCTGCGGTCGAGGCATTTTATAGCTATCTGAAAGGCCCGGAAGCCGCCGCAGTGTTCAAACGTTACGGCTTTGCGCCTAAATCATGATACTGAGCGATGCCGAATGGCAGGCGGTGCTGCTGAGTTTGCAAGTCTCTGGTACAGCGGTACTGTTTAGTTTGCCGTTGGGGATTTGGGTCGCCTGGTTGCTGGCGCGCTGCCAGTTTCCAGGCAAAGCCCTGCTGGACAGCCTGATTCACTTGCCACTGGTGTTACCGCCAGTGGTGGTGGGTTATTTATTGCTGATTGGTCTGGGTAAACGTGGCCTGATTGGTGAGTGGCTGTATCAGTGGTTTGGCTTTACCTTCGCCTTTAGCTGGCGTGGGGCCGCGCTGGCTTCGGCCGTCATCGCCTTTCCGCTGATGGTGCGTGCTATTCGTCTCGCACTGGAAGCGGTGGATACCCGGCTGGAGCAAGCGGCGCGTACCCTGGGTGCGGGGCGCTGGCGTACCTTTGTCACCATTACGCTGCCGCTCACCTTGCCGGGCATTATTGTCGGTACAGTGCTGGCGTTTGCACGGTCGTTGGGTGAGTTTGGTGCCACCATTACCTTTGTGGCGAATATCCCCAATGAAACCCGCACCCTGCCACTGGCGATGTACACCCTGATCGAAACGCCTGGGGCAGAGAATGCCGCCGCGCGCCTGTGTGTGATCGCGATTGTGCTGGCGCTAACGGCACTGCTGGTTTCTGAATGGCTTTCCCGTTGGGGCCGTAAACGACTGAGGGGCTGATGCTGTCGCTAGATTTTACTTTGCAGCAAGGAGAGCACCTGCTTAAGGTGCAGGCTGCGATCCCGGCTCAGGGGATCACCGCCATTTTCGGTGTATCCGGTGCCGGTAAAACGTCGCTGATAAACGCCATTGCCGGGCTGGCACAGCCACAGCAGGGCCGCATTCAGCTACATCAGCGGGTGTTGAGTGATGCTGAACAGCGGGTTTTCCTGCCGCCGGAGCAGCGTCGTGTGGGCTATGTGTTTCAGGATGCCCGCTTGTTTCCGCACTACCGGGTGCGTGGCAATTTGCAATATGCCATGGCGACCTCAATGAAAGCGCAATTCGATGAGCTGGTGACGCTGCTGGGGATTGAAAAGCTACTCGATCGTTTCCCACATTCGCTTTCCGGCGGTGAAAAGCAGCGGGTAGCGATAGGACGCGCCTTGCTAACCGCGCCAGACCTGCTGTTGCTGGATGAACCCATGGCATCACTGGATCTGCTTCGCAAGCGGGAGTTGATGCCCTGGCTGCAAAAACTGGTCAAGCGGGTGGAGATCCCGGTGCTGTATGTGTCACACAGTCTGGAGGAGATTTTCCAGCTAGCTGACAACCTACTGGTGCTGGATAAGGGGAATGTCACTGCCTTCGGCCCATTGGATAAAGTGTGGAGCAGTGCCGCAATGCGTCCCTGGCTGCCACGCAGCGCGCCAAGCAGTGTGCTGCGGGTCCAGGTACTGGAACATCACCCGACTTATCCGATGACAGCACTCTCGCTGGGCGATCAGCACATCTGGGTGGCGCGGGTGGCGTTGCCGGTGAAATCCGCATTGCGTATTCGCATTGCTGCCACCGATGTTTCTCTGGCGCTGGTGCCACCGCAGCACAGCTCACTGCGCAATATTTTACCGGCACAGGTGGTGGAGTTAGTCGATGAAGGAGAGCAGGTACAGGTGAAGCTGCGTATTGGGATCAGTGAACTTTGGGCATCGATTTCACCCTGGGCGCGGGATGAGCTGAGTATCCGGCCCGATCAGTGGCTGTATGTGCAGATTAAAAGCGTCGCGGTGACGATTTAGCTGCCGCCCATTGCGCTGAGGACAGTTAGACGCAATGGGTAACATTTCATCACCGGGAGTTATCAACCAGGTAAATTCAGAATTTCCTTACAGCGGGCGAATCGCTATTCCCTTGTTGGCGTTCGCCAGTTGATAGCTAAATTCACTGTCATCGATGCAGAGCTGGTTAAAATCTTCGATGTACGGAATATGGCTAAAATGATCGTTCTTCACCGCAATACAGTTTGCGCCCGCAGCTACAGCGGAATAAATACCGTTGTCTGAATCTTCAAACACCAGGCAGTTTTCCGGGGCAATCGCCAGTTTTTCCATCGCCAGCTGATAGGGTTGTGGATCAGGTTTGCCACGTTGAACATCATTGCGGCAGACAATACAGTCAAAATTCAGATTGTGCTGCTCCATAACGTTTTTAATTTTCTCTGGCCAGCTACTGGTAACCAAACCCACTTTAACGTCAAAGTTGCGCAGGCGATAAATAAACTTTTCAACGCCATCAATAGTGCGGTAGATCGCCTCTTCTTCACGCTGATCGACTTTGCTGTGAATCACTTTCTTTTCGCTATCGCTGCGATCCGGGAACAGGTTATCCAGCGTAAACAGATGGGACGCACCAATAATATAGCGATCGACTTCAGCCTGAGTAAAACTGTAGCCATACTCTTCCGCAGTGGTCAGCCAGGCACTGATAATGGCTTTATTTGAGTCGATGATGACACCATCTAAATCAAATAAAACGGCATCTATTTTCTTTGCAACTGTTGCAGTGACTGACATGAATTACTCCTTATTGGTAACGATGAAGGTATCATTAATAATAACCGCCTTAACAATCCCGGCACGCAAGACACTCAATGCCTCTTCAGGGGTGTTAATAATAGGTTCTTCATGGCGGTTGAAAGAGGTATTAACCAGGCAAGGTTGACCAGAGAACTGATACCATTTCTGGATCAACTCAAACATAAACGGATCTTTTTCTTTGCGAATAACCTGTGGTCGTGCGGTATTGTCAATGTGTACCACGGCTGGACACTGAGCCGCCATTACGGGCTTACAGTCGTAGGTCATGGTCATATATTCAGCAGAGGCGTCCGCTGAAGACCAGTCAGTAAAGCAGACTTCGGCTAATAAATCAGTAGTGACCGGCGCGAACGGCATAAATTCGGTGCGGTGCAGTTGGTTATTCAGCCAGACGTTAATATCTTTATTATGGGCATGATAAACAATGCTGCGTTGGCAGAGTGCGCGCGGACCAAATTCCATGTTGCCACGGACAAAAGCCAACACGCTGTCGGTGCGTAACAGGTCCACCACCGCTTGCGGCATATCGGCAGGCTGGGTGTAATGGAGGTCGGGCTGCTGGTCCAGCAGGGCACTGACGCTGGCATTGCTGTAGTCCGGGCCAAGCGCCATTGTGGTCAGCTCGCAGCGGGTATCGGTCTCACGCCATTGCGCGGTGACTGCCGCGGCTAATGCCAGACCGTCATCACCCATGCAAGGTAAGACAAACACATTCTCAATGCCTTCCATTTGATTCACGCGCTGGTTGAGTTTGACGTTGCCAAACAGACCACCGGCGAGACACACATGTTTCACTTTGTAGTTTTTAATGTAGGGCGAAATTAAACCGGTGATCATATTTTCGATATGCTGCTGGGCGGCAGCGGCAATATCTTCTTTACTGTAATTGCTCACTTCATTGATCAGTTTTTCTGAATAGCCTTGATAGGAAGGGACGTAATAATCACCGCAGTTTGCGATAATATGGCCATCCTTCAGATCAATCATTTTCTTCATTAATGGCATTGCCCGCGCCGGATTACCATGTGCAGCCAGCCCGGTAATTTTACCTTCGTGGCGGTTAGGTTTAAATCCAAGCAGGTGGGTAATGCGGCCATAGAAATAACCGAGGCTATCAATGGTGGTTTCGCGATGCAGGACGGTTTCTTTACCTTGCTCAATCAGACGAACGGTAAGGGAGATAAAATCACCGCGTCCGTCACTGGTGACGACCAGTGCGCTCTGGAAAGGAGAACATAGCCAGGCGCCCCAGGCGTGGGTGTCATGGTGGTCTATATAGCGAACTTTGTTTTTTAAATCGTTGTCGGCAATAAAGCGATCAAATTCAGCGCGTTTTACTTTGTCATTGACCAGTTCATCAGAGATACGTTTCTTTAAAACATCAATGTTAGCGAAGTTGTTCTGGCACTCATAAATTACACGATTGACGTAAAGGTTGAGGCTGTGGTCTTCATTAAAACCGGCATTCCAGCCGTAAGCAACAATATCGACATCAGCTAACGTTTTATTATTTTGTTTTAACACGTAGTCAATCGACTGTTGTGGCCAAATTTTGTGGCCTTTAATCCGTGTGAAACGTTCTTCGTGTACAGCGGAAAGAATATTTTTACCCTCAACCAGGCAAGCGCCTGCGGTATCATTGTTGGTAATGCCTAAGATTAGCATATGATAACTTCCTCTAATTTCTTGTCAGGGTAGCTTTCAGACAACATAGCGAATTTTTCCAGCGCTTCCTTATTGTCTGCGGCAATAATGTGCAATTTCGATATATGGAATTTCTCTAGCAGTGTGCTGCGAATAATTTCTCCCACGGCAGGATCACTCAGTGATTGTGGTACCACGGTGTCACCTTTAATCAGAAAAACAAAATGTTGATTTTGCATGATTTATTCCTGTGATTGTGATCTTTATCACACTTGTGGGCTCTCTATCTATTAAATCCCTCTGGGCGATGAAAATATAATAGAAATTACGCCCACTTTGATTACTGAATGGAATGGATACTCGACTCTTACGCGCCTTTGTGGTGTTAGCGGACTCTGGCAGTTACCGTGAAGCGGCGCAGAAGCTGTTTGTCACCCAGCCCGCGTTGACGAAGCAGATTCAGATGATCGAGAACGAACTGGGGATGCAGCTGTTCGTTCGAGGCCGTCATGGCGCGCAGCTCACGCCGGGCGGCGAACAGTTAGTGGGGAAAGCCCGCTTTATCGTCGAGCAGTCGGTAGAGTTTCGCCATCTGGCCAAGAACATCGCCAGTGGCAAAGAGGGGAACCTGTTTATCGGTTTTGGCATTGCCGGGATCAAGGTTGCTCCGGTGTTGATTGCCCAGTTCCGTCAACGTTATCCACGGGTACACATCAATCTGGAAGACATGCCTTCTTCGGTGCAGACCGAGGAGCTGCTACAGGGGCGGATTCAGATCGCCTTTATGCGCTTGCCGGTGAAAGCACCGCTCAAAGGCGTAACGCTGCGGACGGAATCGCTGGTGATTGCCGTCAAAGAAGACCTCTATTCACACTATGTCACCAGCTTACGCCAACAAGATAACTACCGTTCACTGGCCGAACTGCCTCTGCTGGTGTTGAAAAGCGAGCGCGGTCCCGGCCTGGATAAACAGGTAAAACGCTTTTTGGCTTTCAATCAGTTAGAACCTGAAGTGGTGCAGGAAGCCCGCGATATCCAGACCCTAATGGCGCTGGTCGCGGCGGGACTGGGCGTGGCGATTGTGCCGGAAAGCACGGTGAATATCTCGCCGGAAGAGGTCAGAATGATTCCGCTCAACGGGCCGCACACCCAGTGGGACTTAGGCGTAGTGTGGAACAGCGTGTATGACGATCACCTGCGCGATCTGTTTTTATCGATGCTACCCACGGCAAGCTAACAGGCGGCGAGCGTAGTCTGCTGCCGCCAACGGAATTACAACACTTCGCGATAAATCGTCTCGGCAATCCCGGTTTCGAGATTGGTGCCAATCACCTTGTGCGCTCGCGCTTTAATGGTTTCATCCGCATTGCCCATCGCGACGCCCAGGCCGACATGTTCCAGCATGCTTAAGTCGTTGTAGTTATCGCCAAACGCCAGCACGTCTTTCATGCTCAACCCTTGCGAGGCGAGCCATTCTGCCAGACGCTTGCCTTTGCTGTTGCCCTGCTGGGCAATATCCACTTGATCGTGCCATGACCATTCGCAGGCCAGCCCTAACTCCGCTTCTACCTTGTCGACAAACTGTTGCAGTGCGCGGGTATCGGGATGGGAAAGGGCGAATTTCCACAATGACTTTGCTTCACGCGCCGCTTGCGCTAAATCATTCACCTTCACAAACACCGGACGTTGTTCTGGCGGCAGTGACTGCGCCCAGTTTTGCGTGCGGGTGACGTGCCCGGCATCGTGCTGATACAGCATGACATCATCGACGTACAGCAAACCGTGCATGGCGTCTTGATTGAGCATTTCTACCACCCGCAACGCCTGTTCCTGTGCCAGCGGATCAGAGGAGAGGACCTTTTTTGCATGATAATCATACAAGTAGGTGCCATTGCAGCAAATTGCAGGTGTATCTAACTGCAGTGCCTGATAAAAAGGATGGATGGCACAGTGGTGACGCCCGGTGACGATCAGTACCTGAACCCCTGCTGCACGTGCACGCTTAATGGCTTCAAGAGATTCCGGGAGAATGGTTTTAGCGGGAGTCAGCAGTGTGCCGTCGAGATCCAGAGCGATAACGCGATAACTCATTGATAATGTCGCCTGTGTCAGGGAGGTAAAAATTCAGTTTACACCGGGCACAGCAGCCAGACAAAAAATGCGGCACAAAACATCCCGGCGCAGGCCAGTAAAACAGGCTACAGTTGAGCGCGTTCCTCTTCAGGCAGTCAACAAGGAGAAAAAATGAAACAAGTTGTCTACACCGCCAGTCCCGAATCCCAGCAGATCCATGCATGGCAGCTCAGCGATGACGGTGCCTTAACCCTGTTGCAGGTCACGGATGTTGCGGGTCAGGTGCAGCCGATGGTGGTTAGCCCGAAAAAAGATTTTCTCTATGTCGGTGTGCGACCTGACTTTCGCATTATTGCCTACCGTATTGCCGCTGATGGCAAGTTAACCAAAGCGGGTGAAGCGCCACTTCCGGGTAGCCCAACGCACCTCTCCACCGATCGTGATGGCAAGTTTCTGTTCTGCGGCTCGTATAACGATGCTTGCGTCAGCGTCAGCCCAATTGACAACGCAGGTCTGCCACAAGCGCCTTCTCAGGTGATTAAAGGTCTGGATGGCTGCCACTCAGCCAATATTGATAACACCAACCAGACGCTGTTTGTACCGGCGCTGAAGCAGGATCGTATCGCGCTGTTCTCCCTGAGCAACAACGGTGAACTCAGCGCTAAAGCCCAGGCAGAAGTCACCACCGAAGCGGGGGCCGGGCCTCGTCATATGGCTTTCCATCCAAACGGTCAGTTTGCTTACTGTGTGAATGAGTTGAACAGCAGCGTCGATGTCTGGGCACTGAACCAGCAGGAAAAAGTGGCGAAGCTGCAAAGCATCGACATCATGCCGCAAGATTTCACCGGCACGCGCTGGGCTGCGGATATTCATCTGACGCCAGATGGTCGCTTCCTGTATGCCTGCGATCGCACCAGCAGCACCATTACCGTACTGAGTGTCTCTGCATCTGGCGACCAGGTTGCGGTGGAAGGCTTCCAGGCGACAGAAACGCAGCCACGTGGCTTTAACATCGACCACAGCGGGCGCTTCCTGATCGCTGCCGGGCAAAAATCACACCATATTGAAGTGTATGGGATTGGCGATAAAGGGCTGCTACAGCCACTGGCACGCTATGCCGTAGGGCAGGGGCCAATGTGGGTAGTGGTACACGCGCTGGCAGAATAAGCGTGTAAAACGCGAGATAAGCCCGGTGAGGAGGAACCTTACCGGGCTTTTTTTTACTGGAATTTTGCCGTAATGGCGGCACTTGCCAGCTTGTGCTGGAACACATGGAAGCCAATCAGTGCGCCGCTGTTATCCGCAGTGACGTCGATCTGTTCAACGTCCAGCGCATACACGGTAAAGATGTAACGGTGGCTGCGGTTCGGTGGAGGCGCGGCACCGCCGTAGCCTGGCTCACCGAAATCGGTGCGGGTCTGCAACGCGCCTGCTGGCAGCTCTGCTTTACCCGAACCCGCACCTTCTGGGATCTCACGTGCGTCAGCGGGAATGTTGGCAACCACCCAATGCCACCAGCCTGAACCGGTCGGGGCATCAGGATCGTAGCAGGTCACGACAAAGCTTTTCGTTCCTTCTGGCACATCGTCCCATGCCAGATGCGGGGACAGGTTGTCACCGCTGTAGCCCATGCCATTAAAGACCTGGCGCTGTGGCAGCTTGTCGCCATCGTTGAAATTATTACTGGAAATGCGCATATCGCTCTCCTGTTCCGTGGTGGTAGATAACGCATCTTAACTGATTGCTCTGACACGTCCAGCGTGATGCTAGCGGGCGTTGGTAAAATGTTGTGAATAATCAAGCGCTGCGGCCATTGCCTGGGTTAAGCGGGTAATATCTTCACGGCGACTCACATAAGGTGGCATGAGATAAATCAGGCGTCCAAAGGGACGGATCCACACGCCTTGTTCGACAAAGAAACGCTGAATGTTGGCCATCTCCACCGCATCATGGGTCTCAATCACGCCAATCGCCCCTAGCACCCGCGCATCGGCAACGCGTGAATGCTCACGCAGCGGCAGCAGTTCTTCTTGCAACTGCTGCTCAATCGCCGCGACCTGGGTTTTCCAGTCGCCACTTTGCAGCAGATCCAGGCTGGCGACGGCCACCGCGCAGGCCAGTGGATTGCCCATAAACGTGGGGCCATGCATGAAGCAGGCCGCTTCACTCCGGCTTATCGTCTCTGCGACATCCCGCGTAGTGATCGTGGCGGCCAGCGTCAGGGTGCCGCCAGTCAGCGCTTTACCCACACACAGAATATCGGGTGCGATACCCGCATGTTCGCAGGCAAACAGCGCCCCGGTGCGGCCAAAGCCTGTCGCGATTTCATCGGCGATCAGCAGCACATCAAATTCATCACACAATTCACGTACCCGTTGCAGATAGCGCGGCGAGTAGAAACGCATCCCCCCTGCACCTTGCACAATCGGCTCGAGGATCACCGCCGCTAACTCACGATGATGCAGCTTTATTTGCTGAGTGAAATCTGCAATGTCGTCTTCATCCCAGGCATCAGCAAAGCCGCACTGCGGTGCCGCCGCAAAGTGATGCTGGGGCAGGTAACCGCGCCACAGGCTGTGCATGGCATTGTGTGGATCGCACACGGACATCGCCGCAAAGGTATCGCCATGATAGCCACGTTGCAGCGTCAGAAACTGCTGGCGGCGCTCTCCACGCCCCAACCAGTACTGCAACGCCATTTTCATTGCGACTTCAACGGCTACAGAGCCGGAGTCCGCGAGGAAAACACACTCCAGCGGATCGGGGGTCATTGCCACTAACCGGCGGCACAGTGCCACCGCCGCCGGATGGGTAATACCGCCAAACATCACATGTGACATCTGTGCCAGCTGTTGCTGCAAGGCGTGATTCAGCGCCGGATGGTTGTAGCCATGGATCGCCGCCCACCACGACGACATTCCGTCTACCAACTGGCGGCCATCGGCCAGCGTCAATCGCGTGCCGTGGGCTGCAACAACCGGGTAGCAGGGCAATGGATCGACCATTGAAGTGTAGGGGTGCCAGATATGCTGGCGGTCAAAATCAAGGTCTTGTTGGCTGAACATGGGTATTGTAAACCAAAATAAAAAGATTTAGTTTACAAGTATAACCACGTTAATCGTCGGGATGACACCCTTTTTTGGAGCACGCAATGGCACAACGCTGGACAGTGAAACAGGCACAAGCCCTGTTCGATAAACCTTTTCTTGAACTGATGTTTGAAGCGCAGCAGGTGCATCGGCAGAACTTCGACCCACGCCAGGTTCAGGTCAGTACCTTGCTGTCGATTAAAACCGGTGCCTGCCCGGAAGACTGTAAATACTGTCCACAAAGCTCGCGCTACAAAACCGGTCTGACATCAGAACGCCTGATGGAAGTGGAGGCGGTGCTGGCTTCGGCGCGTAAAGCAAAAGCAGCGGGTTCGAGCCGTTTCTGCATGGGCGCCGCATGGAAAAACCCACACGAACGTGACATGCCTTACCTCGAACAGATGGTCAAAGGGGTGAAAGCGATGGGGATGGAAACCTGCATGACGCTGGGGACGTTAAACGGCGATCAGGCTCAGCGCCTGGCGGGCGCAGGTCTGGATTTCTATAACCATAACCTCGATACCTCACCGGAGTTTTACGGCAGCATTATCACGACCCGCAGTTATCAGGAGCGTCTTGATACGTTAGATCAGGTGCGTGGTGCCGGCATCAAAGTGTGTTCAGGCGGCATTGTAGGATTGGGTGAAACTGTGACAGACCGTGCGGGTTTGCTGGTGCAGTTAGCAAACTTGCCGAAACCGCCAGAGAGCGTGCCAATCAACATGCTGGTGAAGGTTAAAGGCACCCCCCTGGCGGATAACGAGGATGTCGATGCGTTTGATTTTATTCGTACCATTGCCGTCGCACGCATCATGATGCCCGCTTCCCATGTACGCTTGTCTGCCGGACGTGAACAGATGAGCGAGCAGACGCAGGCGATGTGCTTTATGGCAGGGGCTAACTCCATCTTCTACGGCTGCAAGTTACTGACCACCACCAATCCGGAAGAGGATAAAGACCTGCAACTGTTCCGCAAACTGGGGCTTAACCCGGAGCACACGGCCACCCAGCACGGTGACAATGAACAGCAGCAGCACTTAAGTGAACAACTGTTGTATGCCGATACCGAGCAGTTTTATAACGCGGCGCACTGATGAACTGGTCAGCACGTATTCAGCAGGCGCTGAGCGAGCGTCAGCAGCAGCATGCGTGGCGTAGCCGTCCGCAGGTGCAACACAATAGCACGCGTGAAATTCAGGTAGAGGGGCAGCGGTATCTGCATTTCTCCAGCAATGACTATCTGGGTTTAAGCCAGCACCCGGCGTTGATTGCTGGCTGGCAGCAGGGCGCCAAAGCGGGGGCGGGTGCTGGCGCTTCCGGGCATGTGACCGGCTATCGTCAGCAGCAGGCGGAGCTGGAAGACGCGCTGGCGTCATGGCTCGGCTACCCGCGTGCACTGCTGTTTGTTTCTGGCTTTGCGCTGAATCAGGCCATTATCCACCTGCTGGCAGGCAAAGACGATCGTTTGCTGGCTGATAAGCTCTCGCACGCCTCATTGCTGGAGGCGGCCAGTCTGGCACCGGCACAACTGCGTCGCTTTGCCCATAACCAGCCTCACAGCTTACAGCGTTTGCTGGCACAACCTGTCAGCGGTGCCACCCTTGTCATCACTGAAGGGATATTCAGTATGGACGGTGACAGCGCACCGCTGGTCGAGATTGCTCAGGCAACGGCAGCGGCTGAGGGTTGGTTACTGGTAGACGATGCGCATGGGATTGGCGTGGCGGGCGATCAGGGACGTGGCAGTTGCTGGCAGCAGGGGGTTAAACCGCAGCTTCAGGTCATCACCTTTGGCAAAGCGTTTGGGGTCAGCGGTGCTGCATTGCTGTGTGACGACGCCACGGCAGACTACATGGTGCAGTTCGCTCGGCATTTGATCTACTCCACTGCGCTGCCTCCGGCACAGATTGGCGCGTTGCACGCTGCGCTGCTGGCGGTACAACAGGCTGATGGTGCGCGCGCCACTCTGCAACAGAATATCGCCCATTTCCGACGCGGGGCGGCTTCGCTACCCTGGCAGTTGTTGCCGTCTGAAAGTGCCATTCAGCCATTGGTGATCGGTGAAAACAGCGCTGCGCTGGCGCTCTCTCGCCGACTGGCACAGGCAGGCTGTTGGGTCAGCGCGATTCGCCCGCCGACTGTTCCTCCTGGCACCGCACGGCTGCGTATCACCCTCACCGCCGTACATCGAACCGAGGATATTGATCGATTGCTGGAGGTGCTACATGACGCAGCCGGTGAATAAGCAGGCGGTGGCGAAAGCCTTTGGCCGCGCCGCCAGCCACTACGATCAACATGCCGAACTGCAACGACTGAGTGGCGAGGCGCTGTTAGCGCTGGCACCTACAGCCCCTGGGCGCGATGTGCTGGACATCGGCTGTGGCACCGGGCTTTACAGCCGTTACTGGCGCGCTCGTGGTCATCATGTTACTGCCCTTGATCTCTCCAGTGCCATGTTAGATCAGACGCGCGCTGCCGACTCAGCCGATGAGTATGTTCAGGCCGATCTGGATGCGCTGCCGCTGCCAGCACAAAGTATGGATCTGGTCTGGAGCAACCTGGCTGTGCAGTGGAGTAGCGACTTAGGCACGGCACTGCAACAGCAGTGCCGTTTGTTACGCAGCGGCGGAAGCGTCATGTTCTCGACGCTACTGGAAGCTTCGCTACAGGAAGTGAATCAGGCCTGGCAGGTGCTGGACCGGTTGCCGCATACCAATCGGTTTCTCAGTCAGCATCAGGTGATTGCCGCTGCCGCCAGTTTTCCCCTGCGTTATCAAACGCAACAGGTGACACTGCATTTCCCCACGGCGTTAGCGGCGATGCGTTCACTCAAAGGCATTGGTGCCACGCATTTGCACCACGGACGTCGTCGTGCCTTGTTAACCCGGCAGGGACTGGCGCAGCTTGAGCAGAGCTGGCCGCAAGATCAGCAGGGTTATCGGCTTAGCTATCATCTGTTTTTTGGAGTCATTACGTTATGAAGCGTTGGTTTATTACGGGAACCGATACCGAAGTGGGCAAAACGGTTGCCAGCAGCGCACTGTTGCAAGCTGCGACCACGGCGGGTCTGCGTTGTGCGGGCTACAAGCCTGTGGCTTCCGGCAGCGAATTAACTGAGGAAGGTGTAAGGAACAGCGATGCGCTGGCATTACAACGCTACAGCAGCGTTGCATTACGCTATGAACAGGTCAATCCGCTGGCATTTCTGGAACCGACTTCACCGCATATCATCAGCGCGGAGGAGGGCCGGCCCATTACATTGACCGCGCTCTCGCAGGGGTTGCGAGAAGTAGAGCAGCACGCTGACTGGGTATTGGTTGAAGGGGCAGGTGGCTGGTACACACCGCTCAGCGAACAGTTTACGTTTGCGGATTGGGTGGTGGCTGAACAGCTCCCGGTGATTCTGGTGGTGGGCATTAAGCTGGGCTGTATTAATCACGCCATGCTGACCATGGATGCGGTGCGGGCGCAAGGATTGCCGCTGGCAGGATGGATAGCCAATGGTGTTCAGCCAGCGGGCAAACGTCATGCAGAGTATCTTGCTACGTTACACCAGCGACTCCCTGCACCCTGTTTAGGTGAAATTCCGTATCTGAGTGACCCGGCGCAACTCACGGCCTGCGGCCACTTCCTGCGTTTGCCCGAATGACCTCTCAGGTGACGGTAAGCCACTTGTTGACCATCATATCATCCAGCTGAGCCATCTCACCGTGGGCCACATTGCGCCCACGGTGCAGCAGTAAGAAATAGTCTGCAACGCGGCGTATGAAAGACAAGCGCTGCTCCAGCAACAGCACCGTCAGGCCGTACTCGCGATTGAGGCGGCGAATCAGATTACCCATCTCCTCTTCCAGCCATGGCGACATGCCTTCCGTGGGTTCATCCAGTATCAGCAGTTTCGGCTGGAGCACTAACGCTCGCGCCAGTGCCAGATGCTGTTGCTGAGCAACGGGCAGTTCACCACTGCGTAAATGGCGCAACGAATAGAGGTGTGGGAACAGATCGAACACCATTTGTGGAATGGCTGGATGAGGATTCTCCATGCCTGCGCCCGCCAGCAAGGCGATCAGCAGGTTATCCTCGACGCTCATCTGGGAAAAGATATGGCGTCCCTGAGGGACGTAACCGATCCCCATACGTGCCCGCTGCTCTGGCGGCTGCAACAACATATTGGCCGGGGGAGAGCCATCTTCCTGCCAGGTCATGGTGCCGCTGTTAATCGGTAAGCGCCCCATGATGCAGTTGACCAGCGTGGTTTTCCCCATGCCAGGGCGACCCAACACACCGGTACAGGTGCCAGGGGGAAGATCAAGATCAACATCCCATAAAATGTGGTTCTGACCGTAGAACTGATTGACCGAACGTAAACTCAGCATCTGGGGGGCTCCTCTCAGAATCGTAACCTGAATGCTTCCGCTCTCTGTCGTCTGGCAAACAGTGAATAACAAGTCACAGCGTTAAAAGGGTGCAGGCCTGAGCCTGACATACCTCCTGAGAGCTGCAATTTTCAGGCCAAAAATTTTAGAGAAAGGGAGGGAAGTGGGTAGAGTGTGCGCTAGCGCTATAAAAACACAGAAATAAAGTTAAACAGTTGAGGGCGGGAATCACTTTGATGCCCCTCACTAGTGCTTAAGGCTAATCAATCATGGTGCAGCCGCAGAGTGATAACGCACGGGTATGATTGCTGGCGCAGCAGAAGATATGCACATTACGCCTGAAAAACCATCACGTTCGAGCTTGAGAGACACTGATGATTAAGGGGGAACGTAAAAATAATCCGCAAAAAAATATTTTTTTTACTCAGAGGATTAAGCGGGAAAAATTATACACAGCCTATGGCGTCAGGGCTGGAGACAGTTATCCACTATTCCTGTGGATAACCTTGTGCATTAGATTCTGACAACAAGGCGCAAGCGAGGAAATACGCGGCTTACCTACATTATGCTGAGAAACTGGCCTAAAAAGAGATATCTTGTTAAATCAATACGTTATTTAAAAGCAATACTCAGAATTATCTAGCTGGTCATCTGGCTGTAATTTTATGACGCTCTCTTGACAAATGTTAAATCTCAACACGGTCTGGGGATAACCCGCGCACAAAGCCAAATTTGTGCCGTCGGGTTTAACTGCACTAATAAGCAGCAGCATGCTGTGCAACTATAGTGGGGGATTACTGGCAATATATCCAGTATTTTTTGCTGGCAAAATCAGCCGGGCAGAGTAGAATTATCATCCAGCTCGCCGCCTTTTCAGCAGGAACCCCATTTCATGAGTAAAGCGTTTAAACTGAATTCCGCCTTCAAGCCCTCTGGCGACCAGCCTGAGGCGATTCAGCGCCTGAAAGAGGGGCTGGAAGATGGACTGGCCCATCAGACGTTATTAGGGGTGACCGGTTCAGGGAAGACGTTTACCGTTGCCAACGTGATTGCCGATCTCAATCGGCCCACCATGATTCTGGCACCTAACAAAACGCTCGCAGCGCAGTTATACGGTGAAATGAAAGAGTTCTTCCCGGATAACGCCGTGGAGTTTTTTGTCTCCTACTACGATTACTACCAGCCAGAAGCCTATGTGCCAAGCTCCGACACCTTCATTGAGAAAGATGCGGCGGTGAATGAGCATATCGAACAGATGCGTCTGTCAGCGACGAAAGCGATGCTAGAGCGCCGCGATGTGATTGTTGTGGCATCAGTGTCGGCCATCTACGGCCTGGGTGATCCTGACCTTTATTTAAAAATGATGCTCCACCTCAGCCGGGGCATGATCATCGAACAACGCAGCATTTTGCGCCGCCTGGCGGAGTTACAGTACGCCCGTAATGACCAGGCCTTCCAGCGCGGGACTTTCCGCGTGCGCGGCGAGGTGATCGATATCTTCCCTGCTGAATCAGATGACATCGCGCTGCGGGTAGAGCTGTTCGACGATGAAGTTGAGCGCTTATCGCTGTTTGATCCCCTCACGGGTCAGGTGGAGTCGGTGGTGCCACGTTTTACCATCTATCCCAAAACGCACTACGTGACGCCACGCGAGCGCATTTTGCAGGCGATGGAAGAGATCAAAGTGGAGTTGGTCGATCGGCGTAAGAACCTGATGGACAATAACAAACTACTGGAAGAGCAGCGCATTACCCAGCGCACCCAGTTCGATCTGGAGATGATGAACGAACTGGGCTACTGCTCAGGCATCGAGAACTACTCCCGTTACCTCTCCGGGCGTGGCCCTGGCGAGCCACCACCAACCTTGTTCGACTACCTGCCCGCGGATGGTTTGCTGGTGGTGGATGAATCCCACGTCACTATTCCGCAAATTGGTGGCATGTACCGTGGCGACCGGGCCAGAAAAGAGACACTGGTGGAGTACGGTTTCCGCCTGCCTTCAGCGCTGGATAACCGCCCGTTGAAGTTTGAGGAGTTTGAAGGCCTGGCACCGCAGACGATTTATGTCTCAGCAACGCCAGGTAACTACGAGCTGGAGAAGTCTGGCGATGAAGTGATTGATCAGCTGGTGCGTCCCACAGGCCTGCTGGACCCCATCATTGAAGTGCGTCCGGTGGGCACACAGGTGGACGACCTGCTCTCTGAAATTCGTCAACGTGTCGCGGTCAATGAGCGTGTGCTGGTCACAACGTTGACCAAAAGAATGGCCGAAGATCTGACGGAATATCTGGAAGAGCATGGTGAGCGCGTGCGCTATCTGCACTCGGACATTGATACCGTTGAGCGCATGGAAATTATCCGTGACTTACGCCTGGGTGAGTTCGACGTGCTGGTCGGGATTAACCTGCTGCGTGAAGGCCTGGATATGCCGGAAGTATCGCTGGTGGCGATTCTGGATGCAGATAAAGAGGGCTTCCTGCGTTCAGAGCGCTCGCTGATTCAGACCATTGGTCGCGCTGCGCGTAACGTTAATGGCCGCGCGATTCTGTATGGCGATCGTATTACCAACTCCATGGCCCGTGCCATTGAAGAGACCGAACGTCGCCGCGAGAAGCAGCAGAAATACAATGAAGATAACGGCATTGTGCCGCAGGGCTTGAACAAGAAAATCACCGACATCCTCGAGCTGGGCAAGAATGTCGTGAAAACGCGCGGCAAGGCAAAAGGCAAACGTCCGGGTGTGGTCGAGGAAGAGACCGATTTTCAGGCGCTCACCCCGCAGGGCCTACAGAAGAAAATCCACGAGCTGGAAGCGCAGATGCAGCAGCACGCACAGAACCTCGAATTCGAAGAGGCGGCCACAGTCCGCGATCAGCTTCATCAACTGCGCGAACTGTTTATTGCCACTTCCTGACAGCAAAGCCACCTGGGTTAGCAGGTGGCTATAACGTCTGGATGGCATGCTCCAGCGCAACGCGCAGCAGTTGGCGATCGTGGCGATAGCGAATATCCACCGCCTCCAGCGGCTCACGAATAATCAGGCGGTTCTCTACGCCTTGCGTATCACCGGAGGGGCCAACCAGCACGGCATCGACAACCCGTTTGCCAATCGACTGTTCCATAATCGCCAGCTTATCCTGCACGCTCAGCTGACCGGCTGGGCTGTGTTCCCGACCCAGGTTATCGATAAAGACCACGGTAGCTGGCGTGCGCCGAAGTGCTTGTGCCATCTCTTCCAGCAACAGAACGGGCATCAGGCTGGTGTAAAAACTGCCTGGGCCGAGCAATATCAGGTCGGCGCGAGCGACCGCATCCAGTGCTTCGCGCGTGGCTTTCACGTTCGGATGCAGCATCAGCGTTTCTGGTGTCTGCTGCATGGCATCAATGGCCGTTTCTCCGTACACCATATTGCCTTCCGCATCGGAAGCCACCAGGTCTACCGGCTGTTCCGACATCGGGATCAGAAAAGCTTCGACTTTTAACAGATTGCGAATGATGTTGATCGCTTCCAGCGGGCGCACGCTGAGGTGATCCAACGCTTTCAGGATCAAATTCCCCAGATTATGCCCCGCCAACTCGCCATTGCCGCTAAAACGGTACTCAAACATGGCAGAGGCGACACTTGGCTCGGTAATGAGTTGGTTAATGCAGTTACGCATGTCACCCCAGGCAATACCGCCTTCCGAGCGACGGATGCGGCCGGTCGATCCCCCATTGTCGGTGGTGGTGACAATACCGGTCAGGCGTGAACCCAGGAAAGAGAGCGAGGACATTACGCGCCCGAGGCCGTGTCCGCCCCCCAGAGCCACTACGCGGTCAAGGTCAGCCAGCGTTCGATTCATACATCTCCTACGGTGGCCGCGTATTGCGGCCAAAAGCGGTCAATAGTGATAAATGCCATACAACGGCCGCTTAACAGAGGTCAAAAGGCACAGATCGAGTATATATATCGTTTAGCCAGCCTGGAATAGTATGGGATTTAGCGATACTATTTTTCTTGAGCCAAAAAGGCTCATCCACTTCAGCCAGAGCAGGGAATTACTGTGCTGGTCGGTAGCCGGGCGCTATCGACGTGCAATCACTGCACTGTATTCACAAATCCTGAAAGGTGTTCGGTGTCCCAGTTTTCAGATGCATATGACCGCCGGTTCTACTACCTGCGGTTGTCGGTCACGGACGTGTGTAACTTCCGCTGTACCTATTGCCTGCCTGATGGTTATCGGCCGCAGGGGGTCAACAACAACAGTTTTCTCTCGCTGGAGGAGATCCGCCGCGTGACGCGCGCCTTTGCGGCTGCCGGCACCGAAAAGGTTCGACTCACGGGGGGAGAACCCTCTCTGCGTCGCGATTTCACCGACATTATTGCCGCCGTGCGCGAGAATCCAGGCATCCGCCAGATAGCCATGACCACCAACGGTTACCGGATGGAACGGGATGTTGCGCAGTGGCGCGCTGCTGGCCTCACTCACCTCAATGTCAGCGTGGATAGCCTGGATGCGCGTCAGTTCCACGCCATCACCGGGCAGGATAAATTTTACCAAGTGATGGCGGGTATTGATGCCGCCTTTGCCGCAGGTTTCACCCAGGTCAAAGTCAACAGCGTGTTGATGCGTGAACATAACAGCCACCAACTGGCGACTTTTTTGGCGTGGATCCGCGATCGGCCCATCCAACTGCGTTTTATTGAATTAATGGAAACCGGCGAGGGCGGGGCGTTATTTCGCCAGCAGCACATTTCTGGCACGGTGATCCGCGATCAGCTGTTACAACAAGGCTGGCAACTGCGTAGCCGCAGTCGTAGCGATGGCCCTGCACAGGTGTTTTATCACCCTGACTATCTGGGTGAGGTCGGGTTAATCATGCCCTACGAAAAAGATTTTTGTGCCAGTTGTAACCGCCTGCGGGTCTCCGCAGTGGGCAATTTGCATCTCTGTCTGTTTGGTGACGCAGGGATTCCGCTGCGTGATTTGCTGGCGGCGGACGACCAGCTGGATGCCTTACAGGCGCGCATTGCCACCAGCCTTGGGCAGAAAAAGCAGACGCATTTTCTCCATCAGGGCAACACCGGCATTACGCAAAACCTCTCATTTATTGGCGGCTGACTTCAGGAGTGATGGTCATGAGCAAATCTGGTGGCGAATTTATCGCCCTTAATCTGGCAGTGTTAACCATTTCCGACAAACGTGATGCCAGCAACGATACCTCAGGCGACTATCTGCGGGAAGCCGCGACGGAAGCCGGGCATCAGGTGGTGGATCATGCGGTGATTGGCGACAATCGTTACCGTATTCGCGCTATTGTCTCGCGCTGGATTGCCAGTGAAGATGTCCAGGTGGTGATCATTAACGGCGGCACCGGCTTTAACAGCCAAAACAGCACGCCTGAGGCACTGCTACCGCTGTTTGATCGCGAAATCCAGGGGTTTGGTGAACTGTTCCGTATGTTCTCGTATGAGGATATTGGCAGTGCGTCATTGCAGTCACGCGCGGTAGCGGGCATGGCTAATCAGACGCTGATCTTCGCGGTTCCAGGCTCAACCAGCGCCTGTCAAAGCGCGTGGGAACGCATTATCAACGAGCAACTCGACGCGCGTACGCGCCCATGTAATTTTGTCAAACATCTGAAGAAGCTGTAATTATGTCACAACTCACCCATATCAACGCGGCTGGTGAGGCGCATATGGTGGATGTCTCCGCCAAAGCCGAAACCTTGCGTGAAGCGCGAGCCGAAGCGTTCGTTTCTATGCAGGCGACAACCCTGAGCATGATCACTGAAGGTCGGCATGATAAAGGCGATGTGTTTGCCACGGCGCGAATTGCCGGTATCCAGGCGGCGAAACGCACCTGGGAGCTGATTCCCCTGTGTCATCCGCTGATGCTGAGCAAAGTCGAAGTCAGCCTGACCGCCGAACCTGAACACAACCGGGTACGGATTGTTTCCCTCTGCCGCCTGACCGGTAAAACCGGCGTTGAGATGGAAGCGTTGACGGCGGCTTCGGTTGCGGCATTAACCATCTACGACATGTGCAAAGCCGTACAAAAAGATATCGTGATTGAGCAGGTACGCTTGCTGCAAAAAAGCGGTGGCAAGTCAGGTGATTTCAAGGCGAGTGAAGATGCTTAAAGTGCTGTTTTTTGCTCAGGTGCGAGAACTGACCGGCACCGATGAGCTGACTATGCCCGCCCATTTTGCCGATGTAGCGGCACTGCGTGAAGCGCTGGCGGCACAAAGTGACCGCTGGGATTTGGCTCTGACGTCTGGCAAGTTGCTGGCTGCGGTCAATCAGACGCTGGTGCCGATGGATCATCCGCTGCAGGCGGGTGATGAAGTGGCATTTTTCCCACCGGTAACCGGAGGTTAACGTGGAAACCCGTATTCGTGTTGGCACAGAGCCTTTCAGCATGGCCGAAGAGTACTCCTGGCTTGCCGCCTGCGACAGTGATGGTGCCGTAGTGACGTTTACCGGCAAAGTGCGCAATCACAATCTTGGCAGCAGCGTTGCTGCGCTAACGCTGGAGCACTATCCGGGCATGACAGAAAAAGCGTTGCGGGAGATTGTGGCTGAGGCCCGTCAGCGCTGGCCGTTGCAGCGAGTGACGTTGATTCATCGCGTCGGCGCACTGTATCCCGGCGATGAGATTGTGCTGGTCGGTGTGACCGCATCGCACCGGGGAGCGGCCTTTGCCGCCGCCGAAATGATGATGGATTACCTGAAAACCCGCGCACCCTTCTGGAAGCGCGAACAGACCGAGCAGGGTGAACGCTGGGTTGAATCGCGTGAGAGTGACCAAACAGCGGCCCAACGCTGGGAGTGAGCCATGCTGGGCCGGGGCTATGCTATGCTTCCGCTGTCACCGAACTGATTCAGGAAGAACCATGTCCGCCCGTTATTTATGCTCTCATCTCATGCTGCTTCTCCTGCTACTGCTGGCCGGTTGTAGCAGTCAGAAAAAAGCCACAGTCTCTGAACGCCCACCTGCCGATGTCAAAGCGCAAATCCGCCAACTTTTGCCGCCGCATGTCAGTAATAAGGCGGACTGGGCAAGTGATATTTACACCAGCTTTACCGCGCAGAAATTAGAGACTTCTGTCAGTCAGCTGTGTGCGGTGATTGCGGTAGCTGACCAGGAGTCTAACTTCAACGCTGACGCGCCAGTGAGCGGGTTACCTAAGATTGCCTGGGGAGAGATTAACCGGCGTGCTGGCACCCTGCATATTCCGGCATTTTTAGTGCGCACGGCCTTGTTAATTAAATCACCTACCGGCGAGAGTTATGCGGCACGCCTCGATAAAGTGCGCAGTGAAAAAGAACTCAGCGCCATCTTTGATGACTTAATCGATTCGGTGCCGATGGGACAGCGGCTGTTTGGCGATCTCAACCCGATTCATACCGGCGGCCCGATGCAGGTCAGCATCTCCTTTGCAGAAGCACATGAAAAGGGTTATCCGTGGCCGATTGATAAAACCATTCGCCGTGAAGTCTTTACCCGTCATGGCGGCATCTACTTTGGCACTATGCATCTGCTGGGCTACCCGGCGGATTACAGCCAGCCGCTCTATCGTTTTGCCGATTATAACGCGGGTTGGTATGCCAGCCGTAATGCGGCATTTCAGGCAGCGGTGGCGCGCTTAAGTGGTGTGAAGCTGGCGCTGGACGGGGATCTGATTCGTTACGATTCTGATGCGGCAGGGAGCACTGAACTGGCGGTGCGCCGGATAAGCGACCGGCTGGAGATGAGCAACCACGATATTCGCCGTGACCTGAATCTTGGCGAGCAGCCAGAATTCAGCCGTAGTGTGCTGTGGCGTAAAGTGTTTGCACTCGCAGATAAGCAGGCGGCTAAACCGCTGGCGCGGGAGATGCTGCCGGGCATCAAACTGGAAAGCCCGAAAATTACCCGCGATTTAACCACCGCCTGGTTCGCCCGGCGTGTAAACGATCGTTACCAACAATGCCTGAGTCGCCGTTGACGGCACTGCGCCGTACGTCCAGACTTAGAGCAGTTATTTCACTTACAAGAGGTGCATCATGGACCGATATCCACAATCCAGTGATCCAATCGTACAGCGTACTTCCGTTGGCCTGCAGACCTACATGGCGCAAGTCTACGGTTGGATGACCTGTGGTCTGTTACTTACCGCTTTTGTTGCCTGGTTTGCTGCCCGCACGCCAGCGGTCATGGAACTGGTGTTTGCCAGCCGTATGACCTTTTTCGGCCTGGTCATCGCGCAGCTTGCGGTGGTCTTTGTGCTCTCCGGCATGGTACAGCGCCTGAGTGGTGCGCTGGCGACCGGCTTGTTTATGCTCTATTCGGCGTTAACCGGCTTAACGATGGCGAGTATTTTTGTGGTTTACACCTACTCGTCAATCGCCAGTACCTTCTTTGTGACGGCCGGGATGTTCGGAGCCATGAGCTTCTATGGCTACACCACCAAACGCGACCTTAGCCGTTTCGGTAGCCTGCTGTTTATGGCGTTGATTGGTATTTTGCTGGCTTCGCTGGTGAATTTCTGGCTGAAGAGCTCCGCATTGATGTGGGCCATCACCTATATCGGTGTGGTGGTGTTTGTGGGCCTGACGGCTTATGACACGCAGAAACTGAAAAACATCGGTGAAAGCATTAATACCAACGATAAAGAACAGCTGCGTCGTTATTCGATCCTTGGCGCGCTGACGCTGTATCTCGACTTTATTAATCTGTTCCTGATGCTGTTGCGTATTTTCGGCAGCCGCCGTTAAGGCGTTTTGATCACAGCGCCTGTTCCGGGCGCTGTGATGCTTCCCCGCTAGATATTCTGCACATTTTTTTCGCGCAAATGCCTGGCCTGGCTCTCCAGCCACAGATAGAGCACCAGTGCCACCACCAGCGGCAAAATAAAATACAGCACCCGATAGGCGAGCAGGGCGGCGATAATTGTGCTGTGCGGTAATTGCCCCCCAAGTAGTGCGAGAAACACCGCTTCAAGTACACCAATCCCGGCCGGAATATGCACAATGACGCCCGCAATGCTGCTGATCAGCAAGACCCCAGAGACCTGCATAAAGTCAGCCTGTTGTCCCAGTAATAGCCAGATAATGGTGCTCATCACCAACCAGTTAGCGCAGGAAACGGCAAACTGAAACATCGCCATCCGCCAGCCAGGCAGTTGCAGCTTTTTGCCTTTAATCGTCCAAACGCGGCGTTTGGCAAAGGTGCAGCCGCAGAAATAGGCGATAACCAGACACAACAAGCCTAAGCCGATCAGGCGCAGCGCGGTGCTGCCAACAAACCAGCCCTGGGGAAGCGGCACCCAGCCCGCAGTAAAAATGATGCCCGCTAACAGGATGTAGCCCAGCCAGTTGGTGGCAATGCTCAAAGAGAAAATGCGCGTGATCGTCCCGCCGGGCAGACCAAGCCTGGAGTAGAGACGGTAGCGCATCGCCACGCCACCCACCCAGGTACTGAGGGTAAGATTAAACGCGTAACAGATAAAGGAGACCAGCATTACCTGGCGTTTTGCCAGCTTATGCCCGCAGTAGGCACGGCCAATCAGATCGTATATCCCGTAGAGGGCATAACTGACGGCGACCAGTCCCAGCGCACTGGCTATCGCAATACGGTTATAGTGAGTGATGACATGCCAGACATCTGCCCAGTTGACCTTGCTGGCATACACCACTAACAGCACGATGACGGCAATAAAAAACAGCACCGTCAGGATTTTCTTGATTCGTTGTCCGCGCGAATGTCTTCTGCTCATCAGGGTTTCGCTCCTTGATTCTCTGTTTCAATCCGGTCCTGCGTTTCCATTTCCGGCTGTACCGGCGGTTCGACGAGTGCGAGTTTTGGCGTATGGGCAGGGAGCCAGCCAGCCATCGCCGGGAAGTGGCGCAGGAAGTGAAAAACCACCACGCTTTTAGTCAGTTGCCACAGATTACGTGGCGGAAGTTGATGTGCTTCCACCCGCTGGCAATCCCGTTCCAGCAGATGTTGCAGGTTGTCGCGCAGGGTCTGATTAAACTGGCGATCGTAGATGATCAAATTGGCTTCCAGATTGAGCGATAAACTCAGCGGATCAAGATTACTGGAGCCGACGGTAGACCACTGCTGATCCTGCACCGCGACTTTGCCATGCAGTGGGCGACGGCAATACTCATACACTTCAACCCCGCCCTCAACCAGGTAGTTATACAGCAGTTCTGCCCCCACTTTTACAATCGGCATATCCGGCTCGCCCTGCACAATTAAACGGACGGTGACGCCACGCCGCGCTGCATTGCGCATTTCTCGCAGCAGGCGGTAGCCGGGGAAGAAGTACGCATTAGCAATCGTGACCTCCTGGCGCGCGGTGCGCAGCATGTCGAGATAGTGTTGCTCGATGGCATCACGATGGGCTTCGTTATCACGAAAGACAAACAGCACCTGAGCGTTACCCGGCTGCCTGTTGCGGGCCAGCGGAGAGTGGCGTCTTTGCCACCAGCGGCGCAGCGGCCGATCGCTGCCAAAGGCCTGCAATTCATAACGGCTGATATCCTCAACCACCGGCCCCGTCACTTCAACGGCATAGTCTTGCTTGGCCTGCGGACCGAAGTCGGTATTGTGTTCGGCAGAGAAGTTGATGCCGCCAACAAACGCAATCCGCTGATCGACCACCACCACTTTACGGTGCAGGCGGCGGAAGACATTGGTCCGCATCCCCAGCACGCGCGGGCGTGGATCGTAAACCATAAAACGGACGCCCGCCGCGGTAAGGCTGTTGATGTAAGCGTCACTCAATTCCGATGAGCCATAGCCATCAACCAGCAGTTCGATGTGGACACCGCGCTGTGCGGCGTTGAGCAGCGCAGCGTGGAGGCGATGGCCCACCTCATCTTCAAACAGGATAAACGTTTCCAGCAGAATACTGCGCTCGGCCCCCTCAATCGCCTCAAACACGCGAGGGAAAAAAGCATCACCATTTTCCAGCAGCTGTAACTGGTTACCGTCTCGCCATTGTGCATTCATAGGTGGATCTCCACGGCCAGCGGTGCATGATCGGAAAGGTGTGACCAGGGTTTGACGGGCAGTGCCCAGGGGTGACTGGCTGAGGCATTGCGCACGTAGATTCGGTCCAGGCGCAGCAGGGGAAAGCGCGCGGGAAAGGTGCGTTCTGGTCGGCCATACTTGCGGCTGAAGACCTCGCTCAGTCCGGCATGACGTTGCAGAAAAGCATTGGCACGCTGGCGCCAGTCATTGAAATCGCCCGCAACCACCACCGGATCATCTTCGGGTAATGCCGTGACAAACTCGGCCAGTTTTTGTAACTGTGCCAGGCGATGGGATTCCCGCAGCCCAAGATGGACGCAGATGACATGCAGGGTTTTATGCGGCGCGGGTAAGGTGATTTGGCAGTGTAACATGCCGCGATTTTCACTTCCGGCAACAGATATGTCGAAATTTTTGTACTCAACGATCGGATAACGTGACAAAATCGCATTCCCGTGGTGTCCTTCAGGATAAACCGCATTGCGGCCATAAGCGAAATCGCTCCACATCGTGTCCGCCAGGAATTCATAGTGCGGTGTATCCGGCCAGTTTTCGACTTGCAGAGGGTGGCTACTGTGTGTCCCCATCACCTCTTGCAGGAAGACAATATCGGCTGAAGTGGCACGCACCGCGTCACGCAGTTCCGGCAGAATAAAGCGACGATTAAAGCTCGTGAACCCTTTATGGGTATTGATCGTCAGGACTTTAAATGAAAAACCGGCTGTGATTTGTGGCATACTTCGGCCCACTCCTTTTCAGTATGAACAGGATAAAGTGTAGTCTCTGTCACAAATGGACGGCGGGAGGGGCAGAAATTTAGGGTGTAATCCTAAAATTGCTATAGATTGATGGCACGTCACCGGCTGCGGCTGGTTGTACTTGGGCGACCTGTTGTGTCTGCCAGGAGATGAAGATATGAAATGGTCTAATCGAGTTCAGATTGCTACCGGCCATACCTGTGTTCACATTGCCATGCATCTGTTGGTGATTGTGGCGCTGGTATTGGGTTGGCAGCATAAAATGTTGGTTGAAGTGAGCAGTACCCTGGTTGTGGCATATGCGCTGGTGTTTATCACTATGCTGGTCACGCAGCGTAGTGCCCGTTTACGCGCTCTTGGTGATTATCTCGAAGAAGCGACTACCACGTACTACTTTGGCGCAGCGATGCTGAGCCTGTTTTTAATCTCTCGCGTTTTCCACAATCCGCTGCTGTTGGGTTGTCTGGGACTGGTGATGTTAGTGGGGCCTGCGCTGGTTTCACTGCTGGTAAAAGAACCCGCACCGCGTCCCGAGAAGAAGCGCAGCTGACATTCATGGGCGGCTCTCGCGCCGCCCTGATAAAGCTGCTACACTGCGCGGCTTACGCATTGTAGTTTATGCCCTTTTCACACGTTAGCCACGGCTGGCGTCATTATCCCCCTGAAAACTGCACCGTGAATCACGGTCAGGGCGGACCGGAGTAATACACTTACATGTCTTTTGACTCTCTCGGCTTGAGTGCCGATATTCTGCGCGCGATCGCCGAGCAAGGCTATAACGAGCCGACCCCTATTCAGCGTCAGGCGATTCCCGTTGTCTTGTCTGGCCGTGATTTGCTTGCCAGCGCGCAGACCGGTACGGGCAAAACAGCCGGTTTCACCCTGCCACTGTTGCAGTTACTGAGCACCTCTGGCGCACCTGTGCGCGGTCGTCGTCCTGTGCGTGCGTTGATTTTGACCCCAACTCGCGAACTGGCAGCTCAGGTCGGTGAGAATGTGCGTGAGTACAGTAAGCACCTTAACATCCGTTCTCTGGTGGTATTTGGCGGTGTCAGCATCAACCCTCAGATGATGAAACTGCGCGGCGGTGTAGATGTGCTGGTGGCAACGCCTGGCCGTCTGTTGGATCTGGCACATCAGAATGCCGTCGATCTGTCTCAGGTTGAGATTCTGGTGCTGGATGAAGCGGACCGTATGCTGGATATGGGCTTTATTCACGATATCCGTCGTGTATTGGCGCGTCTGCCGGCTAAACGTCAGAATCTGCTGTTCTCAGCGACCTTCTCTGATGAGATCAAGACGCTGGCTGAAAAACTGCTGAACAACCCGGAACAAGTCGAAGTTGCACGTCGTAATACCGCTTCTGAACAGGTGAGCCAGCAGGTTCATTTCGTTGATAAGAAGCGTAAGCGGGAGCTGCTGTCGCTGATGATCGGTCAGGGCAACTGGCAGCAGGTGCTGGTGTTTACCCGTACTAAGCACGGCGCTAATCACCTGGCGGAGCAGTTAGGTAAAGACGGTATCACCGCCGCAGCGATTCACGGTAATAAGAGCCAGGGTGCCCGTACCCGCGCATTGGCTGATTTCAAATCTGGCGCAATTCGCGTATTGGTTGCGACCGATATCGCCGCCCGTGGTCTGGATATCGAAGAGCTGCCGCATGTGGTGAACTATGAGTTGCCGAACGTGGCAGAAGACTATGTACACCGTATTGGTCGTACCGGCCGTGCTGCCGCTACCGGTGCTGCACTGTCACTGGTTTGTGTCGATGAGCACAAGCTGCTGCGCGATATCGAGCGTCTGCTGAAGCGTGAAATTCCACGTCTGGAGATTGCTGGTTTTGAGCCAGATCCTTCGATCAAAGCCGAACCGATTCAGAATGGCCGTCAACAGCCAGGTGGCCGTGGCGGTCGTGATGGCGGTCGCGGTGGTCGTGATGGTGCTCCGCGTCAGGCTCGTAGTGAGCAGGGTGAGAAGCGCAATCAGCCGCGTCGTCAGGGTAATGGCGCAGGCAATGCGCAGGGTGAGCGAGCAGCACGTCCAGCTCGTCGTCCGGCTAACCGTTCCGGTCAGTAATCATGCGAGTACTGCTGGCGCCGATGGAGGGCGTACTGGATTCACTGGTGCGCGAGTTACTGTCGGAGGTTAACGATTACGATCTCTGTATTACCGAGTTTTTGCGGGTCGTTGATCAGCTGCTTCCGGTCAAGTCGTTTCATCGGCTTTGTCCGGAGTTGCAGCATGCCAGCCGTACGCCCAGTGGTACGCGGGTGCGTTTGCAGCTACTCGGTCAATATCCCGAGTGGCTGGCAGAGAACGCGGCCCGCGCCATAGAGCTGGGTTCCTGGGGCGTAGACCTTAACTGCGGTTGTCCTTCTAAAACGGTCAACGGCAGTGGTGGTGGGGCTTCATTATTAAAAGATCCCGAATTGATTTACCGTGCCGCCAAAGCCATGCGTGCAGCGGTGCCTGCCGATCTCCCCGTGACGGTAAAAGTCCGTTTAGGCTGGGATAGCGCCGGGCAGCGGTTTGAAATTGCGGATGCGGTACAGCAAGCGGGTGCCAGTGAGCTGGTGGTGCATGGCCGGACGAAAGATGATGGTTATCGTGCAGAAGCGATTAACTGGCAGGCGATTGGCGAGATCCGTCAGCGTTTGTCGATTCCCGTCATCGCTAACGGTGAGATTTGGGACTGGCAGAGCGCGCAAGATTGCCTGCGTATTACCGGGTGTGATGCCATCATGATTGGCCGTGGTGCCTTGAATGTGCCGAATTTGAGCCGAGTGATTAAAGAGAACGCTGCACCGATGCCGTGGCCTGAAGTGGTGGCGCTGTTGCAGAAGTATACCCGGCTGGAGAAGCAGGGCGATACCGGGATGTATCATGTGGCACGTATCAAGCAGTGGCTAGGATATCTGCGCAAAGCTTATGGCGAAGCGGATGGTCTGTTCAGTGAGATCAGAGCGCTGAAAGTGTCACAGGATATTGCTGATGCCATTGATCGTTACGCTCTACAGGCGGTTCCCGCTTAAAAAAGGGGCGACCCATTAGCAGGCTAAGGGTATAGTAAAGGTACGCGAATATATTAATCTTACCTGCTATGTCTGATGCTGCTGTACTGAGTAACGCTCAGTTAAATAAACGAATTGTCTCCGTCATTATCTTTACCTTCTTCTGTTACCTTTCAGTTGGCCTGCCACTCGCTGTGTTGCCTGGCTTTGTCCATAACACGCTGGGGTACAGCTCTTTTGTTGCCGGTTTGATTATCAGCATTCAGTATTTTGCTACTCTGGTGAGTCGCCCTCAATCTGGCCGCCTGGCCGATCGTTTTGGCCCGCGAAGTGTGGTGATGCTTGGTCTGGTTTGCTGTGGGATGAGCGGTGTGCTAACCCTGGTTGCGGCGTTGACCCAGTCAAGCCCGTGGGTGAGCCTGCTGATGTTGGCATTAGGCCGCATTTTCCTCGGGTTTGGCGAGAGTTTTAGCAGCACCGGAGCTACGCTTTGGGGCATGAATATTGTGGGTCCGTTGCAGACGGCCAGGGTTATTTCCTGGAACGGCGTAGCCACGTATTCGGCGATGGCTATCGGCGCACCTTTTGGCGTCATCCTCAATAATAGTTTTGGTATCAGTGGCTTTGCTGGTCTGGTGGTGTTGATGGGCGTGGTGGGTTTTTTCATTGCCCGCAGCAAGCCCGCCGTGCAGGTTGCCATGGGTAAGCGTATTCCTTTCCATCGTGTTTTCACCCGTGTCAGTTCCTATGGACTGGCATTGGGTTTCGGCACCATTGGTTTTGGTGTGATCGCGACCTTTATTACCCTCTATTTTGCCAGCCGTGACTGGAGCGGAGCCGCAGTGGCATTGACGTTATACAGCGCGGGTTTTGTGCTGATTCGTCTGGTGTTTAGCCGTTGTATTACTCGCTTCGGGGGCTTACGCACTTCGCTGTTTTCTCTGCTGGTTGAGTGTGTTGGGCTGTTAATTATTTGGCAGGCGAGTAGCGTCTGGCAGGTGGATTTGGGGGCATTCCTTACCGGTTCGGGTTTCTCACTGGTTTTCCCCGCGCTAGGCGTGGAGGCTGTGAAGCAGGTAGAGCAACAAGATCAGGGTTCAGCATTAGGCACGTATTCAGCGTTTCTCGATTTAGGTCTGGGCCTGAGCGGTCCGGTTGCAGGGCTGCTGATTGCTCACTGGGGCATTCAGTCGGTGTATCTGGCGGCAGCACTGATGGTGCTGGGGGCATTCCTGATTACCTTCCGGCTGGTACGACGTGAGCAGCAAACCCCGGTCGCAGAGAGCTGAGTAGCTCGATTTATCAGGCGAGTGTTTTGACGCTGCTGGCAGCGGTGATTAAGCCGCTATGGGCTCAGGTGGCAGGTCAGACAATGGGGGGTATGACTGCAAAGGAATCCGTATCCCTACGATCCGCTGGCACATCCATGTGCCAGAGGCATTTGCTGTCATACCCCCCATCATCTTCCCAACGGCAGCTGTGCGGCTGTCAGAAGTCCGTGCAGTTTTTTGCTTTTGGCACAGGATTGCAGACAATATTTTCTCAGGCAAAACAACGATATGGATTTCGGAGGGCAGGGTAATCGGAGCGAGCCACGTCGCAGCCCGATTGCCCTGACAGGCCGAGGCATCTCGGTTTCACAGGCGAGTGTTTTGACCTTGCCCTTGACCTGGTTTACATACAACACAACGCTATTGATTTCGGAGGGCAGGGTAATCGGAGCGAGCTACGTCGCAGCCCGATTGCCCTGACAGGCCGAGGTATCTCGGTTTATCAGACGATGGTTTTGACCTCAACCTCAACCCTTCCGCCGAGGGAAATTAATACTTCTCTGGCACAATCATATTTTCCGGTACGGGCGAACGCTGATAATCCTCATGACGCTCACGGCGCGGCAGAGTAATCGCTTTCTGCTCGCTCTCTTCATAAGGCATCTGTTGCAGCAAATGGCTAATACAGTTAAGTCGGGCTTTCTTCTTATCAACGCCCTGAACCACCCACCATGGTGCCTCTGGAATATGGCTCCGCTCTAACATCTCCTCCTTCGCCTCGGTATACTCCTCCCAACGACGACGGCTCTCCAAATCCATGGGGCTCAATTTCCACTGCTTCAACGGATCGTGAATACGGCTGAGAAAACGCAACTCTTGCTCTTCATCGGTAATGGAAAACCAGTACTTAATAATCTGAATGCCACTGCGGGTCAGCATCTTCTCAAACTCAGGCACGCTGCGATAAAACTCCTCAACCTCATCATCGGAGCAAAAGCCCATCACCCGCTCGACACCGGCACGGTTATACCAACTGCGATCAAACAGCACCATTTCACCTGCTGCGGGTAAATGCGCAATATAACGCTGGAAATACCACTGCGTTTTCTCACGATCGTTTGGCGCAGGAAGTGCAGCAACGCGACAGGTACGCGGATTCAGGCGCTGAGTAATACGCTTAATCACACCCCCTTTACCGGCGGCATCGCGTCCCTCAAACAAAATCACTACACGGTGACCGGTGCGCATAACCCAATCCTGCAATTTCACCAGCTCACCCTGCAAATGCAGCAATTCACGAAAATAGCGCCGCCGCCAGGCTTTCTCATCTTCTGCGCCTGGCTGACCTGCACCAAAGCGTAAATCATCCAGTTCCATCTCCAGCTCTTCATCGTAGCTGTCATAAAACTCCTGCAACAAGCGCTGATTAAACACCTCATTGCCGAGAATATTATCGTGTGTAGCCATTTTTTCTTCCCCGTTAAAGATGAACAAACAGTGCGTAAAGCGAGCCAGAAAGCACAATGGAAACCGGTAAAGTTAACACCCAGGCGATGGCCAAATTGCGCAGTGTAGAAAGCTGCAAACCCGAGCGATTGGCGGCCATGGTACCGGCTACACCGGAAGAGAGAACGTGAGTGGTCGACACTGGCAGGCCAAAGGCATCGGCAGCACCGATAGTCGCCATCGCGACCAGTTCAGCACTGGCACCCTGAGCATAATTGAGGTGCGTCTTACCAATACGCTCGCCGACTGTCACAACAATGCGACGCCAGCCCACCATCGTGCCGAGCCCCAACGCCAGCGCAACCACGACCTTAACCCACATAGGGATAAAGCGCGTGGCGCTATCCAGCTCCTTCTTCACTGCCACCAAATTCTGCGCTGTCTCCTCTGGAAGCGCGACTTTGGCGCTCTGCAAATGCTTAATCGACTCTGATGCCAGATACATATCATTACGGGTATTGGTCACGGCCTGAGCCGGAATATTATCCATTGAACCGTAACGGCGGATCTGACTGCTAATATCGCCCAGCATCATCCCCAGAGCAGGTAACACTTCCGGGCGTGGCTCGCTGGTACGCACAAACGTTGTCAGCACTTCACGCGGCTGAGGTTGTCCTGCAACCGGTGGCTGGATGGCGAGTAACTGATTTTCTGTTACCTGCGTCAGAGCTGCCACACGCGGGATCTGATCTGGCGGCAAAGAACGGTTCAACGCATAGGCGATAGGCATGGTACCGACCAGAATCAACATAATGAGCCCCATCCCTTTCTGCCCGTCGTTGGAACCATGGGCAAATGACACGCCGGTACAGGTCAGGATCAACAAACCGCGAATCCAGGTAGGAGGTGGCTGATTGCTCTTAGGGGCTTCATACAGCTCACGGCTCTTCACCACTTTTTTCATGATGACCAGCAGCAACGCAGCGCAGACAAAACCAATAATCGGGGAGAACAGCAGGGCATAACCCACATTGAGCGCCTGGCCCCAGTCGACGCCGCTGGTGCCACTACGACCATGCATCAACGCGTTTGCCACACCTACGCCAATAACAGAACCGATCAACGTATGTGAAGATGAAGAAGGCAGGCCAAAATACCAGGTGCCAAGGTTCCAGATAATCGCCGCCACCAGTAACGCATACACCATGGCAAAACCATTGCCGCTTCCCGCCTGCAAAATTAACTCCACGGGCAGCAGCGAGATAATACCGAAAGCCACGACACCACTGGAGAGCAGGACGCCGAGGAAATTCCAAAAACCTGACCACACCACGGCAACACCGGGGCTCAGTGAATGGGTATAAATAACGGTCGCTACGGCGTTAGCGGTATCATGAAATCCGTTAACAAACTCAAAACCCAGCGCAATCACCAACGCCAGACCCAGCAACACGAAAGGCATATAGCTGACAACGGGAGCACCCGTCTGCTGTACATCACTAAACAAATTCAGCCCGGCAAAGGCCAGCCCGGCCAAAATCAGTAGCAGAAATAAGGGACGTGAGAAGCGGTTTTTATTGGTGAAATCCGGACGCCCGGCCGACGATGCAGGAATGCTATTATCGCTCATACAAGTCTCACTGTGGATGATCGCTACCGGTTGGCAGCGGTGCTACGCAGAGTGATACCGTCTCTCTATGACAAAATGATGATGCCCCCAGCAGCAGTCATGAAACTGTCATAAAGCATGGGCAGGATAAAGATCTGTTCTGATAACCTTTGTACCTATCTCTATGGCCCAGCCGGTTTTACCCCTTGCACCACTGCCTGATTTCAATAATGAAGTTGCGGGCCTGATTCATGGTTACTTGTTCACGCCGACCGCGCCGCCACAACGGCTGGATGCCCGAGAAGCAGCACAAATGGCACGCACCCCCTATGGCGAAGAGTGCTTTCTCTGGCTCCATATCAATCTTAATCATGCACGTGCGGAACGCTGGGTTCAGGATCACTTCGCGGTAGACCGCGATTTCTTTGATGAGATCCACTCCGGGTCACCGCGCACCCGTTTGGCGCAACAAAATAATGCCCTGCTTGCCGTGCTGAATGATGTCACCTTCAGCCGCGAGGAGCGCAGTGCGCAAAATGCCACCTTGTGGATCTGGTGTCAGTCGCACTTAATCGTCAGTGCACGCTTTCGCGCGGTAGAAATGATTGAGCGTATGCACCAAAGGCTACCTGCGCTGGAGTTCCGTGAGTCAGAAGAAGTGTTGCTGTGGCTGCTGGGCGAGCAGGAAGCACAGCTGGAGCAAGTGGTGCGACGCACCAGCCAGGCAGTGGACAGTATTGAAGAACGGCTACTCAGTCCGGCCATCAAAGCTAACCGCAGTGAATTGGGACGGTTACGCCGTATGCTACTGCGTATTCAGCGATTGTTGGCCCCGGAACCCGCAGCACTGTTCCGTTTATTGCATCGCCCACCCGCCTGGTTAAAGCGTGAACCGCTCAATGACCTGCGTGCTTTCACCGAAGAGTTCAGCGTGGTACTCAACGATCTTGCCAGTTTGATGGAGCGCATCCGCCTACTACAGGAAGAAATAGCGGCGCGGCTGATGGAACAAAGCAACCGCACACTCTTCCTGTTAACCGTGATTACCGTGCTGGCGCTGCCGATCAATATTGTCGCCGGCTTTTTCGGCATGAACGTAGGCGGTATTCCGTTAGCCAACAATCCACACGGATTTTTGCTCCTGGTACTCCTTGTGCTGGCCTTCACCCTGGTAGCAGGGTGGCTTACGCTGCGTGCGCCGAGGGAGTAGAGCAATTAATGTCTCTATTTTTACGTTGGCAATAAAAAACCCGTAACCTGATGAAGGTTACGGGTTGAATGCTATTCAGTACAGCAGTGACAAATTACTGTGCAGGCTGCACGGTATTTTCATTGGTCACTGGGGCTGCTGCCGGTTGTGCATCCGCTGCTACGTTGGCTTGTGCTTGCAGAGGCGCATTAACTGGCGTCAGTGGCTCTTCCTTCGGCGTTGCCATGTCATTTTCAGCGACTGCAACCGGAATGCTCTGCGCATTAGGTGCACCAGCGGTGACTTTGGTTGGCATACCGCTGCGTGCCTGAATCGAGCTGTTCACCAGACTCTGATCAACACTCGCATCAGAAAGCAGTTTAGTGACTGAAGCGGTCAGGTTAATTGGAACGATTTCACGTGAGTTAAACTGCTCTTCCGTGGTGGAAAGCGGGTTATGCACTTCAACATAACGTGAACCGTCTGGCTCAACGGTAGCTTTAACCGGCTGATCGATAAACTGTACGCGAGTCCCGACAGGAACATGCTGGAACAGCCATTTAATGTCGTCAGCACGCAGGCGCACACAACCGTGGCTCACACGCAGGCCGATACCGAAGTTAGCGTTGGTACCGTGGATGGCATACAGGCGACCGATGTACAGGGCATAGAGTCCCATTGGGTTATCTGGGCCAGCCGGGAATACCGCAGGAATGGTCTCACCGCGTGCAGCATAGTCAGCATGCATCTGCTTAGTTGGCGTCCAGGTTGGGCCATCTTTCTTACGCTGTACGGTAGTGGTCCAGTTAACTGGCGTGTCTTTGCCCAACTCACCGATACCGATTGGCAGCACAACCACGGTCTTACTGCCTTTCGGGTAGTAATAAAGACGCATCTCGGCGCTGTTAATCACAATACCTTCGCGTGGTGCGTCTGGCAGGATCAACTGCTGTGGAATGGTCATTTTGGTGCCAGCCGCAGGCAGATACACATCTACATTTGGGTTAGCTTCCAGCATGTTACTCAGGCCCATCTGATACTGAGCGGCAAAGGCCTCCAGTGGCAGTTTGCTATCCTGAGGAACGGTGATTTCGAAATTTTGCCCAATCAGACGACTGTTAGCCGCCGGTAATGGGTAGACCACAGCAAAAGCTGACTGACTAAAAGCGGCCAGTGCTAGGGCGATGGTGGCGAACGCGCGAATGCTCATTTTCATATTTTTCAACAAGTTATTGTTTTCAGACGGCTTATGGATACGACGACCCCGATCTGGCAACTGGCCAGCACTTCATTATAAATGCTTTGCATTGAAGTTGTGAATCTTGTTTTTATTCTTACGGGCTATTTACGTAAATACATGTTTCCAAAAGAAAAAATATAAAATCTGGAAACTTTAGTGAAAAATAGACAACAATTGATTTTTTACTATGCTTAAAAGACATCTCTCCCCGATCTTTCTGAGTGCAGCAAGAATATTCATATTGCCCTTGGTTATTATTCTCTGTGCATTTTCAGAATAATTTACTTATAAGTCTATTGCGCGAGGAAATATTATGAATGACAAAGTTGCGAAATCTACTGAATATCATAATGAACATTCAGGTAACACAACGGAAGGATTTAAACCCAGAATAAGGGAAGATGGGGAAATATACGCAGCAGATTTGGAGTTAACCATTGATCATCTGGTAAGTAAAGTGCCAGACGGTATTGATAAAATACCCACACCTACTTTTGAGACTTATATTTATGATGCTATCTCAGTTGTTAAGTATGTAACCAATGGTATGGTGAATAACACCGGTTCAATGCTGAGAAGCAAAGTGGCTAGCAGTATTGATAGTATCATTCATTCTGGTTTTCCGGCTTTATCAAATTATCCTGTCATTTCGGATTTAAACTGGCTGTATCCTATATTTAAATCATTAATTGAGAGTGAGGGGGTATTAAATAAAATAAAAATAGCGATGAGGCAGGCTGCCCTGTTTGTTGCCAGGCTACCGCTAACAACCACGGGAAGAGGGCTTATTTCTGCCTATTTTCAACATCTTAAACTCCTTCTCCCCACAGAAACATATGCAATTCTCGATGCTATAGGAAATTATAGCGAAATATTTTCATCCTTACTGAGTTTTATTCCTGACTTTTCAAGTCTGGACGTTGGCGATCTCAGCGTAGTGTGGCTCTCTCTACTGGTATGGAGTCTTTCGGTTAATGCAGGAAGTGTAACCAGACTCAGAACATCTTTAGGAAAATCCTTCCAGGCTGCATACGATATGACTGACTGGTTGCCCTCATTTTTCGGTTGGTTGGGATTGTTAAACAGCCCAGCAGTCCCTGCCCAGTTAAATGATTCGGGAGGTAGAGAGGTATCTGTACCCGTAAGTGAGCGAGACCACTTCTCATCCAAACCCCAGAACAACAGCGATGAACCAAAAGAACCTTTCTCCTGGCTGTCGCAATTTCTGAATAGCTTACAAGACCCACTCAAATTCCCCACTGCAATGGCTACTGATCAGCAATCCAATGATTCACAAGTGGGTAATTTGTCGGTGCAACAAAATGAGATGATAGAAAATGCGGAAAAGCATATCAATCAATTGGTTGACCACTTTATTTCCGCCTTACGCTCACCTGAAAAAACGGGTACCCTCAATGGTCTGAGTCTTGAAGGTATAAATGAATTAAAATCAGGTTTATTGAATGGCATAGATTTCAACAAAGCATTGTCATTTCGTATACGTTATAATGATTATGATTTAAGGGAGTTTGCTTTTGAATTAGCTGGTCGTGATGTGAGTGATAATATTGTAACTAAGTCTGTTTCCAGGTTTCAGTTGTCAGAATTCAGCTTGCAAAAAGAATTAACGCTTGAACCCACCATTAAAAAATTTTCAAGTGATTTTACAAGTTATATGTATCCGCTTACTGATGTAAATATCGCTCATCCATTTGAAAGGAATTTAGGTCCCATACCAGACGACGACGTTGATACAACCAGGATGCACAATATTATCAGTAAAGATAGAGTGAGTTATTTAAATGAAAACCCAGCAGTTTTATCTTTATATAAAAATGACATTTATTTTTCACCTGGACCTCTTTTTTCTTATAGGGAAAGTGCAGATAAAATATCATCAGCACTTTTTGAAGTTAAGAAAATATTTCAGTTTTCAGAGTTTAATTCTGGAAGGAATTTGAAATTCAAAGGCTTAACTGTTGATGAAATAAACGATTTCATGAGTGAAATTAACAATGGTTTTGACTGGGGGTCGGCATTTAATCTCGAATTACAATGTATTGATCAAGGTTATCATTTAAATATTTATGCTAAAGATAAAGCAAGTGGGTGCTATGTGGAGAAAACACTCGCATCGGAACTTTATTTTGCAGATTCCCCATCAGACATAAATGCAACTAAGGTATGGACGGTTATAAAATCTCTTATTAATCAGGTTTTACCATCGAAATCAAAAATAAAAGAACACTATATTGTCAATGATTCCGGATTGATAAAGATTGTAAATCCAGAACAGTCATCAAGAAATCATAATTTTATAGATGAACTATTAAGAAAAAGAAAGCAGGGAGAAGTTGGGGTGTTGTATTCAAGGAGTGAAAATCCTACGGAAAGTGTTTTATATCGAGGTGGGTATAATTTTAATGTAGGCATAGATAACTTTGGGAAACAAAAAACCAAATCATTAAAAGATAGAGTTGTTATAATCCCTGATCCTGTAGTCGCATCAGATTCTTTACCACAACTTCGCACTGTTATATATGAGCAATTAAATGCGATATTAGACATTCAGAGGGAATATTTAATTGGTTATTTGCTTGATAATGGATTTAGCTTAAAGGAATATGCTCTTCTTGAAAAAGATTACTTGAAGGAAATTATAACATCAGGTGGTTTTGATATAAAATTAGATTTTGATTTTAAGGCTGGTTATTATAATAATAACATATGGAAGGGACTTTCTATGTTAAGTGTTAGTGAAAATCTCAATCCATCAGAGAAAACTAACTTTAATGAATATAGGGATGATATGGTTGTTAGCCTGATGAGTAAAATAAATTCAATATTGTCCGAGGAAAGGTTTGAATTTAAACATGCATTCTTCTCTGGTTCGTATATCGATAAATTAAAGATTAACGCAAGCATGCGTGTCAAATACCCACAAGTTAATACTAATGACTACAGAATGAGCGATAAGTATGCGGAAGCTTTTAGGTTGTACGATTATAATAATAAAAACAGAGCTTCAGGAGTGACTTCCAGAGAGGTAAAAAATAAAGGGCTGGTGCAAAAAATTGTTAGTGAGCTAAAAGATGCGCATAATGTAGTGAGTAAATCATCTACCATCCAGGCTGCTACAAAACTACTGCATGGCTCGTCTGATGGGCGCAGTCGAGATTCAATAGAACAGGATGTGGTAGGGGAGTATTATAAGCTACTTGCTAATCAAGTAAATTTACTTCAGGAGAAGAAACTGCATGAGATAAAATTTCAACGAGAGTTTATTATTAATGCTCTTATGCAGTATCTCGATATAGATAAAGGGAAGTATGAAGCATTTTCTCAGCTGAAAATTGGCGTTGCTCGCGAATCATCAGGGGGAGATAAAGAATATAATCGAGATGTTTCATTTATTGAATTAATTTTTAATGATGGGTTGCGTAAGGCGGTTGGTGTCTCTGGTCTTCATCCATTAGTTATCAGACATTTTAGGCGGATAAGTCAATCTGATTTTGCTACAAAATTTAAGAACACGGGAAGATTCGTAAGCTGGCTTGCGGGTTACTCCTGGGAGAACAGTTCTGCGGAAGTTATTGCTGAATACCTTATTGATGCCGGGATGACAAATGCTAATAACAAACAGGTGTTAACAGATAAATTAAGTGGGTTATTTGGTGAAAGTATAGATACCAATGCAGTACCTGCTGCTATTGCTAATCCGGTAGAAAATTTTAAGCAACATATTCATTCTGAAATTGATTTTAAGGTCAATGAAATTTCAGACCTCGAAGCGGAGAAAATACTACTTCGTTCCCGTGATGCTCAAGACAGGATTTTCAAGGGAAATGTTAATTATTTTCAGAGTAATATGACTACCGATGCTAAATCTCTACTGACAAGTGGCGAGTTGACTGCACTCACAAGTAAAATGGCTTCGCTTAGTGCAGACTTGAAACGCATTCATGACAATACCCCGGTTGATTTTTATAATGACCTCGAGGTCTGGAAATTTAAAGATTATAAAGATCTTTTTGCACAACTGCTCCGCATGCTGCCATTTGAACCCTTCCAGTTGGCAACGCTCATTTATGACCTTGCATCAGGTGCTGGTGTCGAACAAATATCTGAAGATTTTATTTTTCTTATAGCACCATTCTTAGATGAGTTTCGTGCTCTAGACTCAATAAAATTAGGCGCGTTGTTACAAGATGCAGTGCAGTTAAAAATTTTAGCTGACAGTATTAAGCAAGCGGTTGATGCATGGAAGAAAAAAGATTTTGAAGGCTTATCTTCGTCGCTATTAAGTGTTGGCATGTCTGGGCATGGAATACTAAAAAGTGGGGCCAGGCTTGCAATGCCGCGCAAATTTGAGGCACCTTACCAGGTCCATGACATCAATGGTGAGAAATTCGTTGTTACCAGTGATGTTTCAGAGAGAGTGTCTTTTGATAGTAACGAGAAGCCAGCAATACGCAAGGGGGGGTTAATAAAGCCCTCAGAAATGACGGCCTCAGGCAAAATGACATTTTTCGAAGAGTGGGAGATCGATGATAAGCAGGCAAAAGAAACCTATGAATGTGAAACGTTTCAAGTAAGAAGCCGAAAACGTAGGGGGCTTGAGGCATGCCTGGTGATAGAAAATACGGCATTGACCTCGTTTGATTTTGATACCAAGCAAAACCCATTGCCTGCTAAAGGAACAGATCGTCCACAGGATACGGAAATTCACCCCTGGGGAGCTGACTGGAAAATGTCAGCCACTAAACTAGATGACACCTCAAAAAAACAACCCGTTGCTGCCTGGATTCTCCCTTATGAAGGTAAGTTTTTTAAGGCAGAGCCAACAGCAACAAATAGAGTACCAAAAGTATTAAAAAACACTGAGCTACCACATTATAAACTCCCGCAAACACCTGAGATGTATTCGACGGTTAAGCCTAAATTATTACATCGCAAGGGTTATAATGGCCATGTGGAAATCAATCAGTTAGAAAAAAACTTACCCGATTCTAAGGCAACGTTACCTGTCTCTATCCTACCCAGAATGCAAGTTGATCCAAATGCGCCGCAGGTGACAAATACAGGCGTTAATAATAGCCCCGCGGTTCGTGTCACTGAAGATTTCGTTATGAATTTTGGTGATAACTGGTATTTTGGTACAAAAACCAGAGGGGGGTCGGAAAGTACAACTATTGATGAAATGACAATGAAGAGTGATGGTCAACTCTCCCCAGAAGAGATGGAGGCAAAGAAACTTCATGCTGTGTTAATGAGTGCCAGCTTTCATCACAATAAATTACAAAGTCAAACCTTTAAAGGACTTGTTACAACAATAGATTCACATTCGGTTGCTCAAAGTAGTGGTGTTCAAACAACGTTACATGATGTTGACCTGTCTACAGGAGAAAAATATCTCTTTGATAAAGAACATCGCGTTTCATTGCAAAAATTGCACCGGCAACAAGGAGGGAGTGTATGGGAATCTTATGACTCGTCGAATTTCACTCCTGATGATATTGATGCAGTTAACTATAACAAGGATATTATGGAGGCACTGTATCCGGATAATTCTGATTTCGATACAACCAAAAGCGATAAGGATAAGAATGTATTTTTGAAAGGGAAAAACTATGTGCTATTTACTATAGGAGATGAAAGTTTTCTTGTTTTATCCGGGGCGAAAGTAGAAAGAAAATATATACCGAAGGTGTTCGAGGACACTAGAGTGAATGATAAGATTCCAAATATAAAAGTTGAAGTTACGCTGAGTGGTAATCATAATGTTGGCAGTAAGGGAAAAAAACATTATGTGACTTTCATTAATCTGGACACTGATTTAAACACAAAAATTGCAGATATAAATAGTAACCTTGAATATCCACCTGCTTTACCAACCGCAGCAACCCCTGAACAGCTAGGCGAGCCGGTTAAAGAGTTTAAGGTGACTTTCACCCGCGAAAACGACTCTGAGAGAATGCTTGCGGCTTTCCTGGACAGTGCCAACATAATTCAAAGAGGGCAGGATATATTCATGTTTAATCGTAATGATGCCTGTAAATCTTGTGCTGCTCTTCTAGAGACTCTATTTAATAAAGCGCGAGATGCAGGAACAACAAATATCAGGCATGTATTTATCTTTCCTTACGATAAATATTAATACTTTATCATGGCTGCCATTGCGTCTCCTCGCCGCTCAGTTTGCGGTTGAGGAAGAACGCCGCGCTGATCATCGCCAGGTGGCTGAGCGCCTGGGGGAAATTCCCCAGCGCATGGCCGCGCACGTCAAACTCTTCGGCAAACAGCCCGAGGGGGTTGGCATAGCTCAGCAGTTTTTCAAACTCAAAATGGGCTTCGTGTATCCGGCCCGCACGTGCCAGGCATTCAACATACCAGAAGGAACAGGCGGCAAATGAACCTTCTGCGCCTTGCAGACCATCGGCTGGGGTTTCATTCATATTATAGCGCTTCACCAAACCATCGCTGACAAGGTGGATTTTGATGGCATCCAGCGTGGCTAACCAGTCAGGATCGGTGGCGCTGACAAAACGCACCAGCGGCATCAATAACATTGAGGCATCGAGATGTTTACCACCCCGTGTGGAGACAAAATGGCCCTGTTCTTTGTGCCAGAAGTTTTCCCAGATATCCTGACGGATCGCGCTGCGTGCGCTGTCCCAGCGTGCGTAAGGCATCGGCAGCGAGCGTTTCAGTCCAAGGCGTAGTGCGCGATCTAGCGCGACCCAGCACATTAAGCGTGAATGCAGAAAATGTTCTGGTTCGCCCCGCATTTCCCAGATGCCGGCATCTGCCTGCATCCAGTTCTCACTCACCCAGTCAATCATCCGTGACACATGCTGCCAGCCACGTTGCGAAATCGCCTCGCCGTACTTATTCGCCAGATAAATGGCGTCCATCAGCTCACCATAAATATCCAGCTGCGTTTGTTGCCAGGCATCGTTGCCGATACGAACCGGGCGCGAGTTGCCATAGCCTGAGAGATTAAGCAGTTCCATTTCATGCAGTTCGGTGCTGCTGTCCAGGCGGTACATCACCTGTAATCGCATTTCATCGGTATGGCTATTCTCGACGCAACGGCTGACCCACTGCGTAAAGTGTTGGGCTTCATCCACATAGCCCAGACGCATCAAAGCATACATGCTGAATGAGGCGTCACGAATCCATGCGGCACGGTAATCCCAGTTACGCACGCCGCCTAACTCCTCGGGTAAACCAAAGGTCGCGGCGGCGGCAATGGAACCGTGCTGCCAGGAGGTGAGGAGTTTGAGCACCAGCGCAGAACGCTGTACGTTCTCCTGCCAGCGTCCGCGATAGGTGCTTTGGCGGCTCCAGTGCCGCCAGTAGTGCAGGGTTTCGTCGAAGCAGTGCAAAGTGTTCAGCGCCGTGACGTGAGGATCGTCGCTGCTGCCGAAAATAAATGCCACATCCTCACCGGCTTTGAGGTGAAAACTGCCGGTGGCGGCGTGCTGATCCAGCGTCATGTTGACGGTTGCCGCCAGCCGTAATGTTGGCTGGCCAGGGGCGCTAAAATCGATATAGCCAGGCCCGGCAGATGCCGTGGTTTCGGCGCGCGCGTAGTCGTGGCGTGGTGAGCAGTGGAAGGTAAAGCGTGCTTCACCCCGTAGCATTTTAACGCGACGAATCAGGCGGGGCAGGCTGTCATGCTGGCGACAAATGGGCATGTAGTCCGTCATTTCAGCCACACCTTCCGGGCCGAGCCAGCGGGTTTGTAGAATATTGGTATCTGGCAGGTAGAGTTGTTGCTGACGTGGATGCGCCCAATCGGGTGCCAGAGAAAACAGCCCGGCGGCGTCACTGTCCAACAGCGCCGAAAAGACCGAAGGACTGTCAAGGTTGGGCCAGCAGAGATAATCCAGTGTGCCGTCATTGGCGATTAATGCGCAGGTGCGCAGATCGCCAATGACACCATGATCTTCAATTTTGCGTTTAACATCGCTCATTATTCCGCTCCCTGATGACATCAAACTTTAACTATAGTCTGTTGTCCCAGCGAGGCGGGGCAATGGGTGCTAACCTGCGCGACGGTTATTCCAGCGGCGAATAAACCAGCGCAGTATCAGCGCAAACACCAGGGCGGCGATCAGCCATAACAAGTGTTTGAAGTGCTGATCGAGCTTGTGCAGCCAGGGCGTGACGATCTCTCCGGCAAAATAGCCCAGAGTCACAAAAATCAGTGACCACAGCGCTGCACCAACCAGATTCAGCACAAAAAACTTCAACGGTTTTAAGCGGCTGGCACCAATAATCACCGGACCGATCAGGCGAAATCCGTACATAAAACGCACGCCAATCACAAACAGGCTGGGGCGGCGTTGAATCAAACGCTTCGCTTTGGCAATTTTGTCGCGGTGCTTGCCGAAACGCCGCAGAATTTTCGCGCCCCAGCGCCGGCCCACCCAAAACAGAATCTGATCGCCTAAGGTGCCGCCCACCATTGCCGCTAACAGCACGCCGCCGTAGTGGAGTAAGCCCTCATGCGCCGCAATACCGCCTAACAGCGTAAATGTTTCCCCTTCGGCCAGACAGCCAATTAACAGCGCCAGATAACCATACTGGCTAATTAATCCATTGATATCGATATGCAAAGTATCCTCTCTGTTTTTGGTTTCCCCGTGTTCAAGTCTATACCGCATTCAGTAAAGCGTGACGCCCGGTTGATAAGCGAATTTTCTTTCCTGCCACCCGGCAAAAAAACCAGCGCCGTTTATACTTGTATTGAAGTTGCCCGCCTGGGCAGCCAGTCGCATCAGAGAGGTGATTTTATGAATCATGTCTGGGGACTCATTGCGCATCCGGGCCAGGAAATGCGCGATATCAAACAGGAAAACGAAAGTGTTTCCCATCATTATACCCATCACGTGTTGTTGATGGCGGCGATTCCGGTGCTCTGTGCGTTCATCGGCACCACCCAGTTTGGCTGGAATCTCGGTGAGAATCAGTTTGTACAGCTCAACCTGCTTACTGGTATTGGTCTTGGCATCCTCTTCTATCTGATCATCCTGGGCGGGGTTGCCGTCATGGGGCGGGTCATCCACTGGATGGCGCGAGACTACCCACAGCGTCCATCGATTCAGCGTTGTACGGTGTTTGCCGGTTATGTGGCGACTCCGCTGTTTATTAGTGGACTCGTGGCGCTTTATCCGCTGGTGTGGCTGTGTGTTCTGGTGGGTGCGATGGCGCTGGTGTATACCGGTTATCTGCTCTATGTCGGTATTCCGGTGTTCCTTAACATTGACCGCGAAGAGAGCCTGCGTTTTTCTGGTTCTACTTTGGCTATCGGGCTGCTGGTATTCGAAGTATTGCTGGCGCTGACCGTGGTGCTGTGGGGTTATGGCCCACGTCTGTTTTGACTTATCCGTCCTGCCGTCTTTTGGCGGCAGGACGTCACGTGATTTTTAACGGACTGACACATTCTCTCCAGGAAATTTCATAGTGGAACGCGTATGATGCTGCGGCCAGCTCGTGCGCGTTTTACTGTGCGCGGGCGGCCTGTGTTCAACACAGCGCACATCTCTGACCGGTAACTTTTCGATGCCTGTAAAACTCCGTACTTCTTTGCTCTCCCTGGCATTGCTGTTTGCTGCACCTGCAGCGATAACCCCGGCGGTTGCCGCCACCGGAATTGAGAACCTTGCACCGATTGCTCAGCCGCAAATTGCGTCTGGTAGCGCGATGATTGTGGATTTAACCACCAATAAAGTGCTGTTTTCCAGCCATCCCAATCGTGTTCGACCGATCGCCTCTCTGACCAAGCTGATGACCGCGATGGTGGTGCTGGATGCCCATCTTCCGCTGGATGAAATGTTATCCGTGGATATCAGCCATACGCCTGAAATGCGTGGTGTGTTCTCCCGCGTGAAGCTAAACAGTGAAATCAGCCGTCGCAACATGCTGCTGCTGGCGCTGATGTCATCGGAAAACCGCGCCGCTGCCAGCCTCGCAGCCCACTATCCCGGCGGTTATGATGCTTTTGTTCGGGCGATGAATGCCAAGGCGCGCGCCCTGGGAATGACGCATACGCGTTACGTTGAGCCAACCGGTTTATCCATTCATAACGTCTCTACGGCAGAAGACCTGATTAAGCTGCTGAAAGCCACCCGCGAATACCCCCTGATTGGTGAGCTAAGCACCACGAAAGAGGAGACGGCGCTGTTTAGCCATCCGGCTTACACCTTGCCGTTCCGTAACACTAACCATCTGGTCTACAACGATAAGTGGCGGATTCAGCTGACCAAAACCGGTTATACCGATGAGGCTGGACACTGCCTGGTGATGCGGACCTTTATTAATAACCGCCCGGTCGCGCTGGTGGTGTTAGATGCATTTGGTAAATACACCCACTTTGCTGATGCCAACCGCTTACGTGGCTGGCTGGAAACCGGTAAAGCTGCGCCCGTTCCGGCTGCCGCGTTAGCCTATAAAAAACAGAAGTCAGGTCTGGTTGTCAGCAACCAGGAGTAACATTTTCACGCAGGGCAGGGAGGCTCTGCTGCACTGACCTCGGGGGCATTTACGCCGTGATTCCGATAGCACCGTCACGCGCGAAGGCCTAAACTCAGCGACAGTGGGCCAGGGAATTTCCCCTGCTGTCGTTTTTGCGCTGGAATCAGATTTTCATGTTTAAGCTACGTGCCATTCTCGCTTTACTGCTCCTGACGTTGGTTACGCTAACGCCAACACTCAGCCTGGCTGCTGATGACCCGGCAGCGCCGTCGCAAGATGAGGCGACGCCGAAGGTCAATGCGGCCGTTGAACTGCCAAAAATGCAGAAGATCCTCGATAAAATCAAAGGCCAGGTGAGCGGTGATACCAACGATAACCAGCTCTCCCAGTTGAACGAAATGGCACTGGAGCTTTCGGGCAACGCTGACACGCTCGGTCAGGCACTGATTCCGCAACGTCAGCAGTTGGATACCCAACTGGCCGTTCTTGGCCCAGCCCCGGCCGCTGATAGCCCAACGAAAGAAACGCCCGAAGTTACGCGCAAACGTAGCCAGTTGGAAAACCAAAAAAGCAAACTGGATGACCAGATTAAACAGGCAGAAGGCCTGAAAAATGGGGGGCTGCTGCTCTCCTCGCAAATTGCTAACCTGCGCCGGGACCAGCTAAAAAGCCAGTTGGCCCTCAACTCAGGGAGTATTCTTGGCCCGCGTTTTTGGGCACCTCTGTTCAGCACTCAGGATTTAGACGGCGAAAAAATCAGTGACTTCATTGCGGAACTCAAAGACACCGCTGCGCTCTCCTGGGAGCCGGGCTGGCGCTTTGGCACCGTAGGCTGGATTCTGGCGGCGATGTTGGTGATGACGCTGGGGCGTCGCTACAGTGAAGAGTTTCTGGCATGGGTCAGTATTCATAAATTGCCGGAAGGTCGCCTGCGCCGAAGTTTTCTTGCGGCAGCGATCGCCTTGACGACGTTAGCCGCCGTCGTGATCACCTTTAACTTTACGGCACTGGCCTTTACCCGCCGCGATGAAGTCTCCAGTGATGTGCAAGACTTTGTCGATCGCCTGGTACAACTTAGCGTGTTCTGTGGTCTGATTGCGGGATTAGGGCGCGCTTTCCTCTCCACGCGTCGCCCAAGCTGGCGGTTGCCGCATATTTCCAATGCAGTGGCGCAGGCTTTGAAGCCCTTCCCACCAATTACCGCAGCGCTGGTGTTTATCTTCCAGACGGCGGAGGCGTTTAACAACAGCGTCGGCACCAGCCTGAACACCACCATTGTGGCGAACGGCCTCACGGCGTTATTGATTGGCAGTACCGCGTTGTCAATTAGTGTGCGAACTCAGCGCGTACGTCGCCGTCTCGCACAAGAGGGAGAAACGCTGGAAGAGCGTTCTACGCTGGCAGGGCTGATCCAGATTGCACTGACCTTAACTGCGCTCGCCATTCTGATTGCCCTGCTGATTGGTTATGTCATGCTGGCGCGCTTCCTTGCTTATGAAGTGGTGTGGTGTGGCATTCTGTTTGGTTCCTTCTTCTTCCTCAGCCACCTGATCAATGACGGCTGCGAAAGCCTGTTCTCAACGCAGAACAGCACCGGTAAGCGGCTGCAAAATACGCTGAACATTGATGAACGCCACCTGCAACAGGCTGCAACGCTGCTGGCTGCGGTAGGCAAAACCCTGTTAATCATGATTGTGGCGCTGGCGCTGTTCAACGGCAGCTTCGCATCATCCACCCCGATTGAACTGCTGCAAAAAGCGATTGAATTCTGGGGCGGAAAAGGGCTGGAGTCCCTGAATATTGTCCCTGCGCACCTGGTCTCTGCGCTGGTCTGTATGGTGGTGGGCATCTATATTCTGCGGTCGGTACGCCGCTGGCTGGACATCGAATTCCTGCCGAAAACCACCATGGATATCGGCATGCGCACCTCGCTGGTGACGCTGATGAGCAATATCGGCTACGTGCTGATTATCCTGCTGACGCTGTCGATCATGGGGCTGCAATGGAACAAACTGGCGTGGATCGTCAGTGCCTTGTCAGTGGGTATCGGTTTCGGCTTACAGGAGATTGTGAAGAACTTTATCTCTGGTCTGATTTTGTTGACCGAGCGCCCGGTGAAGGTGGGCGATTTGATCACCATCAGTGGTATCGAGGGTGACATTCGCCGTATCAACGTGCGTGCGACGGAAATCCAGATGTCGGACAAATCCACCGTGATTGTCCCGAACTCGCAGCTTATCTCGCAAAACGTCCGTAACGCCACCATGGGGAATGCGCAGGGTGTCGTCACCATTCTGCTGACTTTCCCGCTGGATATCGACCCGGTACGCGTGCGTGAGCTGTTGCTGGAGGTCTACAACGAGAATGAACGCATTCTTGAGCTGCCTGAACCTTCGGTGTCATTTAAAGATCTGTCACCTCAGGGCATTGTGCTGAGTGTCACCGGCAACGTCGCCAGTCAGCGCCAAATTTCCGGCGCCAAAAGCGACCTGCTGTTTGATATTCTCACCCGCCTGCGCAAAGAGGGCATTACCCTCTCGACGCCACAGACGATGGTGATTGAACGGCGGCAGCCGGTAGTGACCACTAAACCGGACGACGAGCTGCTGCCGTAGCCGGTTAAGGCGCTTTGACCGCCCAGCCTTTGAGTTTGCTGGTTTTACCGATACCAGGGTTAAAGCTGTTGGTGGGGTCAAGCTGGCGATAAAATGCCTGGAGCTGCGGTTTCGCGGTGTAGAGATGGCCGACATTGTGCTCGGCGGGATACTCTGCACCGCGTGCCGCAACCAGCTCCAGCATTTTTTCCTTCAAAGCGTGCACATCCACGCCTTTCTTCACGATGTAATCCTGATGAAAAACGTGGCAGAAGAAGTGCCCGTAGTAGAGCTTATGGCTGATTGAATCCGCAATTTCGGCGGGCAGAGTTTCGAACCAGTCACGATCGTTACGTCGCAGGGCGATATCCAGCGCCAGAATATCCTCTACCTCATCAGCATGTACCGCATGGTAACGCACAGCCGCACCGGCAGCGGCAAAGCGGTGCAGGAACGCATGGGTTCCCTCTTGTGGTGTACATTCGAAAAACTCGCCACCCCCTTCACGGAAATAGTCACGCAGATATTCGCGCGCCTCTGCAATACCGTCACCCGACATCTTCAATAGCAGGTGATGTTCGAAACGCGCGCGGTACTGCGTCATCCTGTCAGGCAGGTGTGACGGGAAAAGACGGCTAAGGCGCTGTAACTGGCGATCGACAAAGTGGGGTTTTAGCCAGGGCACTTTTGCCAGCCAGGCATCCATGCGGCCTTTCAGGGTGAAAAACTGCGGCATTTTATCGGTGCCCAGTTTATCGATCATCAGGAAGGTATCTTTTCCGTACACTTCGGCGATATCGTAAATATCACGATGCATATATTCCGCCGCCACCGGCAATTGCTGGAAATGAGCCAGAATATGGCGGCGAATTTCGGTCAGCATCTGGGCATCATTGGTGCCGATGTAAAACACCTGCTGCTGGGGTTCGCTGGGGAAAGTATCAAGACGGACCGCAAACAGCGCCAGCTTGCCTGCACAGCCGGAGGCTTCAAACAGGCGACGGGCATCGGCATTGAAGCGTGCTGGCGTATCGGCATTCACATCGCGCACGCGTTCGGCATATTCATGGTCAGAAGCGTGGCGGCCATCATCGCGCACGGCATCTGGCTGCCAGCGATCATCATCAAGACGGCCCAAAATCTCTTCTGGCGAGGTGCCGAGGTCAATACCGAGATGATTCACCAGTCGTAACTGGCCGTGGGCATCAATTTGCGCATACAGCGCCAGTTCGCTATACGCAGGGCCGCGTTTGATCAGTGAGCCGCCGGAGTTATTGCAAATGCCTCCCAGCACCGAAGCACCAATGCAAGAGGAGCCAATCACCGAATGCGGCTCGCGTCCCAGCGGCTTCAATGCTTTTTCCAGCTGATACAGGGTCGTGCCTGGAAACGCCAGAACTTGCTGGCCGTCGTTGATCAGTTGCAGTTTATCAATACGCAGCGTGCTGATGATCACCACTGGACGATCATAATCATTGCCTTGCGGGGTCGAGCCTTCCGTAAGGCCGGTATTGGCGGCCTGGAGTAAGATGATCGCATCGGCTGCAACCAGAACCTGCAACACTCGCCACATTTCCAGCAGTGAACCGGGGAAGGCCACCGCCACGGCTTCGCCCTCGCCAGAGCGGAATCCCTTGCGATAGCGGGCGGTTTGTTCTGGTTCAGTCAACAGATGGTTGGCGCCAACCAGACGACGTAGATCGGTCAATAGGGCGGTCTGATGCGATGCAGCATATTCCATGAACGTTTTCCTTTTTAGCCTGTGCGTATTTACTGTAGCACGGAGCTGTGACGCCTGTATCTGGCTGCTATCCTCTTGTTATGGCACACTGCCGCCGTTGATTTTTTTCCTTTTATGCCGTTTTTAAGAGACCCAATCTAATGAAATGGATTTGCTCTGTATCTCTCGCTGTTTCCCTGGCTATGCAACCGGCTTTTGCGGTGCAGAGCCTGCCTGCACCCCACGCGATGACGGAACAGGCCCGTGATGCCTTTGTTTCCCAACTGCTGAAAAAGATGACGCTGGATGAAAAAATTGGTCAGCTGCGCCTGATTAGCGTCGGTCCTGATACGCCAAAAGAGGCGATCCGCGACATGATCCAGAAGGGGCAGGTGGGGGCGATCTTTAATACGGTTACCCGCCCGGACATTCGTGCCATGCAGGATCAGGTGATGCAGCTTAGCCGCCTGAAAATCCCGCTGTTCTTTGCTTATGATGTGGTACACGGTCAACGCACCATTTTCCCTATTCCGTTAGGGTTAGCCGCCAGTTGGGATCGGGATGCCGTGAGTGAAGTCGGGCGTATTTCCGCTTATGAAGCAGCCGACGATGGTCTGAATATGACCTGGGCACCCATGGTGGATGTGAGCCGTGAACCGCGCTGGGGCCGTGTTTCCGAAGGCTTCGGTGAAGATACCTATCTCACTTCGGTGATGGGCAGCACCATGGTGAAGGCGATGCAGGGGAAAAGCCCGGCCGATCGCTACTCTGTCATGACCAGCGTCAAACACTTTGCCCTGTACGGTGCGGTGGAAGGCGGGCGGGAATATAACTCGGTCGATATGAGCCCACAGCGCATGTTCCAGGACTACCTGCCACCGTATAAAGCCTCACTGGATGCGGGCAGCGGCGGTGTCATGGTGGCATTAAACTCGATCAACGGTGTGCCAGCCAGCGCCGACAGTTGGCTGCTGAAAGATCTCCTGCGTAAGCAGTGGGGATTCAAAGGCATTACCATCAGCGACCATGGTGCGATTAAAGAGCTGATTGATCATGGTGTCGCCAGCGATCCTCAGGATGCGGTACGTATCGCACTCAAGTCGGGTATGGACATGAGCATGAGCGATGAGTACTACAGCAAATACCTGCCGGGCCTGGTAAAAAGCGGTGCGGTGACGATGCAGGAGCTGGATGATGCTACGCGCCATGTGCTGAATGTGAAATACGATATGGGGCTGTTTAACGATCCTTACAGCCACCTTGGCCCGAAAGAGATCGATCCACAAGACACCAACGCAGAGAGCCGCCTGCACCGTGAACAGGCGCGTGATGTCGCGCGTAAAAGCATGGTACTGCTGAAAAACCGCCTTGAGACCCTGCCGTTGAAAAACAGCGGGACGATTGCGCTGATTGGCCCGTTGGCTGACAGCAAGCGTGACATTATGGGGAGCTGGAGCGCCGCTGGCGTCACTGAACAGTCCGTCACCTTATTGCAAGGGATGCAGGCCGCGACGGCGGGCAAGGCCACCTTGCTCTATGCCAAAGGGGCCAATATTACCGATAACAGCAAAGTGCAGGACTTCCTGAATCTGTACGAGAAAGGCGTTACGGTGGATAGCCGAACGCCGCAGCAAATGCTGGATGAAGCGGTAGAGAAAGCCCGTCAGGCGGATGTGATTGTTGCGGCGGTAGGGGAGGCACAGGGCATGGCGCATGAAGCCTCTAGCCGGACCAACATTGATATTCCACCAAGCCAACAAAAGCTGCTCGCGGCGTTGAAAGCCACCGGTAAGCCGCTGGTGATTGTGCTGATGAATGGCCGGCCGCTGACGTTGGTCAAAGAAGATCAGATGGCCGACGCCATGCTGGAAACCTGGTTCAGTGGCACGGAAGGCGGCAATGCTATCGCCGATGTGCTGTTTGGTGCGTACAATCCGTCGGGCAAACTGCCGATGACGTTCCCCCGTTCCGTGGGGCAAATTCCCCTGTATTACAATCATCTTTCCACCGGGCGTCCGTATGATTTCACTAACCCGCAGAAGTATAAATCGCGCTACTTCGACATCAATAACTCGCCGCTTTATCCGTTTGGTTACGGCCTGAGTTACACCACCTTTACTGTTTCACCGGTAACGCTCTCCGCGCCCGCTATGGCGCACAATGGCACGATCAATGCCAGTGTCACCGTGACCAATAGCGGTAAACGTGATGGTGCCACGGTGGTGCAGCTTTATCTTAATGACCCGGTCGCCAGTATCAGTCGTCCGGTGAAGGAGCTGCATGGTTTCCAGCGCATTATGCTAAAAGCGGGAGAGTCACAAACCGTCAGCTTTAAAATTGATGCCGATATGCTGAAGTTCTGGAACCAGCAACTGCAACATGTGGCTGAACCGGGCAAGTTTAACGTGATGATCGGGCTGGATTCTGCCCGTATTCAGAGTGCCAGCTTTGACTACCGTTAACCGACTGCTGGAGCCACTCCGCCAGCGCATTGAGCGCCAGGTATTTCGGGTTAATGGCCTGTCGCTCAACGAGTTTGATCTCACTCAGCCGCCCGGTGATGCCGGGCTGTTTGGCCCTGAGAGTGTGGTCTGGCGGGTACACGGTGATTTCCCCTCCATGCTGTGCGGCGGGATCAGTGCGCTGTTGTTGCAAATGCTACACCCGGCGGCGCTGGCCGGGGTGTGGGATCACTCCAACTTTCGTGCCGATATGCTGGGTCGCTTACGCCGTACCAGCCAGTTTATTGCCGTCACCACTTTCGGTAATCAGGCGGATGCGAACACGCTGATTGAGCGGGTGAAGAACATTCACCTGCGCGTCAGCGGCGTGGATAACTACCAACAGCCTTATGCCGCCAGCGATCCGGCACTGCTCACCTGGGTACATGTCGCTGAAACCAGCAGCTTTCTCGCGGCACACCTGCGTTATCGTAATCCACAGCTGAGTCTGCGTGAGCAAGATGACTATTACGCCGAGGCGGCACGGATTGCGCAGGCGCTGGGAGCCGAATCTTTACCGACCAGCGTAGCGGAAACTCAGCGCTATCTGGAACAGATGCGACCCGCGCTACGTTTTGATGCGCGAACCGCTGAAGTGACGCGATTACTGTGGCAGGCACCGGCACCGCACTGGATGGCGTACCCGGTGATGCGCGCCATGTTGTATGGCGGCACGGGACTGCTACCACTTTGGGCGCAACAGATGTCAGGGGCTGAATTACCGCGCTGGCGGCAGCAGTTCACCCAGAGTCAGATTCACCTGGTCGCACGTTTACTGCGCTGGTCAGTACGACGCGGTGCCTGGCATCGGGCACGGGCGCGTATGGGATATCCACCCTGAGTCTGCTTTTGAGAGTTTTACCCTTGTGTCGCATGGCGAGAGTGCCGATCCTGCTCTATTCTCGGGAGAAATGGATCCCTCCAGGTTTTATCGAGGTGCTATGACACATCACCCCCTGATTGCTGAAGTGTGGAATCAGCAACGCACGTTGATGGCCATCGTTGAGCAGGATTCACGAACGGCCTATTTTTACATCTGGCCAGCCGAACTGTTTCGCACTCAATATGCGGTACGCGGCTGCTGGGTACGCAATTTATCCCCTGCGCCTGCGCAGGAAGATCGTGAAGCGCTGGAGCAGGGGATTGCCCCGCTTCTAAGTGCGGAATATTGCCGTACGCTAGAAGCTGAACCCCCGCTGGATGCCAACGGTTTGCAGATTATCTGGGAGCCGGGCGACGAGGGCGCAGCGCTATGGTATTACGGGCAGCTCCTGGCGGTGATCCCCGGCTGGAGTCTGTATCAGCAGAAGCAGATCAGCTTTTCCGCAGGCTGTATTAAAGCTAACCGACTGACGTCCCCCTTAGGTTCTGCCTCCACCAATCAACATTATGCTACCGCGGTTGACCATCGGCAGTTCTGGCGGGAATGGCAAGAAGGGCCGGCCTGGGACAAGTTTCAGCAGGCCATGCTCAGCCATTACCAGTCCCGATTCGGGGCGGAAGTGAAGTATTACGCGATCGATCAGGGCAGTTGGCCGCCGATGGCCATAGCTCAGTACTGGCATGAAGAGGTGTGGTATTTCTTTACGTTAGGCATGTCGATTCGCCCGATGCCGCAGGTGAATCATCTGTTTGATGAGCTGGCACCGCAGTATCGCCGCATCGAAATCGGCATGGCGATAGACAGCAACATCATGACGGAACACAGCGCAGTACAGATGGCCAGCGCGCTAGCTGAATTCGCACCGCTGCCGTGGTCGCGTCTGACGTGGATTGGTGACTGCCATACGTTGGCGTCGGAAATGACACCGCAGGGCTTCACCAGCTTTTTACTGGCACAGGATCTCGCCAGTGAGGATCAGCGTATTAAGCTGCCAAAAAACGCCGGCGACCCGGTGAAACTGTTGTGGGCGACTCCGATCACGGCCAAAGAGCAACACTTTGCCTGCCAGGATGAGTATGGCGGGCATCAGCTGTTAAAACGGCTACAGGCAGAGGGCAACTCCCATATTTTCCGGCCCCGTCAGGAAGTGGTGGATGCTTCCGGGCAATAACCTGTTGTGAGGATGTGGCCTTGAAGCAATAAGCGGTGCGAAGGCCCGTCCTGTTTTTTGTCTGCAACAATTGCTGAAAAAGCGCACGGATTGCGCAATTTTTATCAACGTAGAGGCGACCCGCAACCTGATCGTGGTGTAAAATAGTTGAGATTTTTCTTAAGGAGTTGTCATGTCCGCCATTGAAGTTATCCTTGTTGACCACCTCGATCGTCCCACCGGTAAAATGGAAAAGCTGGAAGTACATGAGAAGGGATTACTGCACCGTGCTATCACGGTGTATGTGTTTAACTCGCGCCTTGAAATCCTGTTACAACGACGTGCCAGTGATAAATATCACTGTGGTGGGCTGTGGAGTAATACCTGCTGTGGTCACCCTTATCCGCTGGAAAGCACTCAGGATGCGGCAGAACGCCGACTGCGTGAAGAGATGGGAATGACGCTGAAGCTGCAACCGGTGTTCGAGCTCAGCTACAATTTGCCATTAAGTAATGGGTTGACGGAACACGAGTATGGTCACGTGTTTTTTGCCATCAGTGATGAACTGCCGCAGATGAACCCGGAAGAAGCAGACGATTATCGCTATCAGTCAGTGACAGACATTGAGCAGCAGATAAAACAAGCACCTGAACAGTTTACGCCGTGGTTTTTACATACTTTCCCACGTATTCCTGCTTTTCTCGCGGCATTTACGGCCAGTAACTGATTTTGCTGGCCGTGGCTGGCGTTAACGCGTCGGGCTATTTACCAATCACAATTGAGTAGCCAATCAGCATAATTGCGCCAGCACCACCGAGTGCCATGACGGCAAAGATAAAGCCAAAGAAAAGAGTACGCCAGTTCATGCAGGATTCCAGTCAGGTAAAACGGGTGAACGATAATAACGCGCACTTGCGTTGAGGCCAAGGACGATGCGTGCGTTGTCGATCACAACGATGCATGTAGGTGGATGGAGAAACCTTGTTCCTGCCAGTGCGACATCATCTCTTGCTGACGCCGGGTCAATGCCCGACCGCTCCAGACGAAAAGCGTTTGTCCCGGAAACAGTTCTGGCTGAAGGGTCTCAAGCGGTTCTGACAACACGTCAATTCGCCAACCCTGTTGTGACAGACGCCAGCCTTCTAGCCAGATGCGGGTGCGGTCTTCTACGCCCCAGCCCAGTATTAATGCATCTTTCCCGGCTTTTTTTCGCCCGGCCGCGAGGCAAAACGCGACATAATCAATTAAAGCACCGTCCAGCAAGCTGCTCATGGCGCGCGCGGTGGTTTGATCCAGGCTTAGTTTTTGTCTTACAGGCACAATAACGTGGTCAATCAAGGCATCGACTGGGTTTTCACGGCCCATCGTCGCAATTTTGGTGCGTAGTTTAGCAGGACGGACATGACGCAAGATGCCGATCAACTCTTCTTGTAGCTTGAACCAGCCATCATTAAGGTTGACGGTTTGGCCTTCCAGTAGCGCTTTTACTTTACCGACCGGTACGCCGCTGTTGATCCAACGTTTGATCTCTTCAATACGTTGAACATCCTCGTCATCAAACTGACGGTGACCGCCTTCAGTGCGTTGGGGTTTCAGTAAACCATAGCGGCGCTGCCAGGCACGGAGCGTTACCGGGTTGATACCACAGCGTTCGGCAACATCACCGATACTGTAAAAAGCCATAACATTCTCAATAAACAGATGTAGATGAGCTTACATTAACCCTGGCGACTAAGTTGTACAATGAGTTTTTCTATGTACAACTTAGCCAGCAGGTTTCACAGGTTGGCGCAGGGAGTGATGGACTATGTGCTGGTGCGATTTTTCCGCAACCTTAGCCCCGTTATCTCTTCATGGAGCGCGCTGTTATCGCTCCTGAGTTGCTGGTTGGTCCGCATGAGATTTTCATATCTTGCGGCTTCAAGTTCTAGCTCATGAGCCGTATTTAAATGGCTTTGCTCAGCCACCAGCTGCTCGGCCATCTCTGTTTTCTTCACGTTGAGATGATCAATGGCATGGTTCACCGCCAGCGCGGCAGTGGCCGTGGCTTTGGCTCCGACGTTGAAATAGCTAAACACCGAAGCATTGTCAAAATAGACCGATGCCAGCGTCCCCGCACTAAGCGCCCCCTGCACAATGGGTTCACCGTGGTTAGCCACCTGAATGGCACGGGTTTCAGATATGCCGCTTTTTTTGCCCAGCCAGTAAAGGGCATTTTTAATCGAGCTACCTTCCATTTTTAAGCCGGGTTGATCCTGCAATACGGCTTTGTAGTGCATGGCGCTAGTGGCGGCATCGATGGCGTTGGAGGCCAGATTCACCGCACCCATCGCCGCCATACCATAACCTGAACCGTTCATGGAGGCTGAAAGCATGGTCATAACGACCTGTGCGGTGGGGGCGGGGAGCTTGGCAAGACCTTCGATCAAGCTATTGCGGGCTATGTTCTTTTGCAACGTACTGATTGTCTGCGTGGATCGCTCCTGTTCGGCACGGTAAGCGGCCACCTGACTGGTGGGATCGGCCTGAGAGGTGGCCGTAGAAATCGAATCGGTACTCACTTGCCGGACGGTGGGTGAGGGGACTTCGTCCTGCCTGCGTAATGGAATACCGGTCGACGTGACATCCATTGTCTTGTGATCAAGCGAATGGGAGCGTGCGAACTGATATTTACCCCGCTTGGCAAACAGGGCTTTTCTGCTGTCTATTGCCGCCATTCCCATCTCTTCTGCGCTGGCCGGTGTGGCTGGCGCGGACGATGCGGCATTTGTCTGATTGAGCGCACTGGGACCTTGTGTGCCATGAATACCGGGCAATTGATCGATTGGCATGATGAACTCCTGAATTAATGGCCATTAAGGCTGAGCAGTTGTGCTTCGGCCTGAGCACGTAGGTCGGCAGAGTTTGCGTTAATCGCCGGGGGGAAGCTGGCCTGGACGGTTCGCTGAAAGGCAAGTACCGCGCGGGGGACATCGCGGAGGATTTGAAAACATTGCCCAGAGTGGAACCAGCTCCAGATATCTTGCGGATTAAGCTCAAGGCACTGATGGTAGAGCACTAATGCCTCGCGGTGGCGACCTTGTATTTTTAACGTACAGGCCAAAGCAAACAGGTAAGCAGGCTCCTGCGGGGCGAGCAGGCTAAGTAATGAAAAACAGGCGAAAGCCGTGTCGTAGTGTTGGTCATTAAAGGCCTGGTAGCCGCGTGCGTATACCGCTTCGCACTCTTCTTCGGGGAGGGGGAGGTGGTCCTGTTCTTTTTGTGGATGATTTTTCATTATTTTTCCATTTTTTTGATGTTGCAGTGCGCAAAGTAGGTGTGATCTTGCCGTGGCTAAGTTCACAGACATGGCGTGTATTTCTTTGCGAGTACAGACGACCAGAGAGAAAAAAACACGTGGTGATTGGCGGGGGGAAATTCTCGAGCCAGCGCGAAAAAATGCAGACGAAAGCTGACGCCAGCGCCGCTACTGTGTAAAAATACAGGCTGTTTTTCTTACCCAGTGATGACCATGGCCCTGACAGCAGCAGTAAAAACCCAGATTGCACAATGGTATAAAGCATTGCAGCAACAGGTGCCTGACTTTATTCCCCGCCCACCACAGCGACAAATGATCGCCGAAGTGGCGAAAAGCCTTGCCGGGGATGAAGGTCGTCATTTGGCGATCGAAGCACCAACCGGCGTGGGTAAAACGCTCTCCTATCTCATCCCAGGTATTGCGGTCAGCCGTGCAGAAGAAAAAAGCCTGGTGATCAGCACCGCTAATGTGGCGTTGCAGGATCAGATCTTCACCAAAGATCTGCCGTTGCTAAAAAAAATCATTCCCGACCTGACCTTTACTGCGGCGTTTGGCCGTGGTCGCTACGTGTGTCCGCGCAATCTGGCGGCGCTGGCGGCGGATGACGATCAGCAGGGTGATTTGCTGCTCTATCTCGATGAAGAGAACACGGTGAGCAGCACCAAAGAAGAGCAGGCCCAGTGCGGTAAACTGGCGAAGACCCTTGCGCAAGGGGCGTGGGATGGTCTGCGCGATCACACGGATATCGCCATTAGCGACAGCCTGTGGCAGCGGCTGTCCACTGACAAAGCCAGTTGTCTGGGTACGCATTGCCGCTGGTATCGCGAATGCCCGTTTTTTGTCGCCCGGCGAGAAATAGAGCAGGTCGATGTGGTCGTGGCTAACCATGCGCTGGTCATGGCCGCGCTGGAGAGCGAGTCGGTCTTGCCGCCGCCGAAAAACCTGCTGTTGGTGCTGGATGAAGGTCATCATCTGCCCGAAGTCGCGCGTGATGCACTGGAGATGAGCGCCGAAATTACCCCAGCCTGGTGGAACCTGCAGCTTGATCTGTTTATTCGTCTGGTGGAGAGCATCATGGCGCAGCTGCGGCCGAAATCACCGCCGCCGCTCACCAATCCTGAACGACTCAAAGGACATTGCGATGAACTGCGCGATCTCCTCGATCAAACCTGTCAGCAGTTACAACCACTGTTACCCGCCAGTAATCAACCCGGTGAGTATCGCTTTGTGTTGGGTGAACTCCCGGAAGCGTTAATGCTGCTCTGCGCCCGGCTGTTCAAACTGTGTGATGCCTTACGTGGGCTGGCGGAAGGGCTGATCAATGCCCTCGGCGAACAGACCGGAAAAGTGGATATTGTTCGACTACACCGGGCGTTATTGCAGCTGAACCGGCACTTCGGTGGCTTTGAGGCGGTGAGTAAGCTCTGGCGGCTGGCGGCGATGGAAAAAGCCTCCAATGCGCCTGTTTCCAAATGGGTGAGCCGTGAAGTGCGGGACGGGCAGGCCCATATGCTGTTTCACTGTGCCGGAATTCGCGTTAGCGATCAGCTGGAAAAACTACTGTGGCGTAAAATCCCGCACGTGGTGGTGACATCTGCGACTTTGCGTTCATTAAATAGCTTCAACCGCTTACAGGAAATGTCAGGCCTGCATGAAAAAGCGGGCGATCGTTTTGTGGCATTAGACTCGCCCTTCAGTCATGTCGATCAGGGCAAACTGGTGATACCACAAATGCACTTCGAGCCGCAGATGCAGCAAGAAGCGGAGCACATTGCCGAAATGGCACGTTTCTTCCGTCAGCAGGTGGCGGAGGAGAAACACAAAGGCATTTTGGTGCTGTTTGCCAGTGGCCGTGCCATGCAGCAGTTTTTAACCCATGTAACCGATCTGCGCCTTTCTATGCTGGTGCAGGGCGATCAGCCGCGCTATCGCATGGTCGAGCTGCACCGTAAACGGGTTGAGGCGGGTCAACTGAGCATTCTGGTGGGGCTGCAATCTTTTGCTGAAGGGTTGGATCTCAAGGGCGAACTGCTTTCACAGGTACACATTCATAAAATTGCTTTTCCCCCGATAGACAGTCCGGTAATTTTGACTGAAGGTGAGTGGCTGAAAAGCCTCAACCGCTATCCGTTTGAAGTCCAGAGTCTGCCCAGCGCTTCATTTACGCTGATTCAGCAGGTAGGCCGTCTCATTCGCAGCCATAACTGCTTCGGTGAGATAGTGATTTATGATCGGCGGTTGGTGAGTAAAAATTATGGTAGCCGGTTACTGGCGGCCTTGCCGGTGTTCCCGATTGAGCAGCCACCGGTCCCCTCGGCTGAGGTAAAAAAGACGCGCACGCGCAAAAAAGTGCGTTAACAACCCAGGCTTTGTCACCAGTATGGGTGGCCCTTTTTGGAAGCGAATCATGGAACTGAACAAAATCATTAAAGAGATCGGGCGCGGTAAAAATCATGCGCGTGATATCGATCGGGACACCGCATTTTCCCTTTATACGGCGATGCTGGCGGGTGAAGTGGCCGACCTGGAGCTGGGCGCGGTACTGATCGCGCTGCGTATTAAAGGTGAAGGCGAAGAAGAGATGCTGGGCTTTTACCAGGCGATGCAGCAGCAGATGATGCGCCTGCAAGCCCCTGCTGAGCGTCCAGTCCCGATTGTCATTCCCAGTTATAACGGCGCACGTCGTCAGGGCAATCTGACCCCGCTGTTGGCTTTACTGTTGTCCCGTATTGGTTTTCCGGTGTTGGTGCATGGCGTGAGCGATGACGCCACACGTATCACCAGTGAAGCGGTATTTGCTGAGCTGGGTGTGCCTGCCTCCACCCACGCCGCTGAGGCACAGGCCCGGTTGGATGCAGACCAACTGGTGTTTATGACCATTGATCACCTGTGTCCGCCAATGGCAACACAGCTCGCGTTACGCTGGAGAATGGGCGTGCGTAACAGTGCCCATACGCTGGCAAAACTGGCAACACCGTTTGCCGAGCGTGCTGCCCTGCGTATTGCCAGCGTTTCGCACCCGGAATATGTGCCACGCGTTGGGCAGTTCTTCCAGGCGATTGATGCGCCCGCGCTGCTGCTAAACGGTACTGAAGGCGAGGTGTATGCGAATCCTCAGCGTTGTCCGGCCATCAACTGGATTGGCGGTGCTGAACAGCAAGCGGAAGTGTGGGTGGAACGCCAGCCGGAGCTTGCGCTGGATCTGGCCGAATCGAAAAGCGCTGCCGATACGGCACGCTGGATAAACCAGGTCTTGCAGCGGGAAAGAGCAGTACCGCAGTCGCTGCGTCTGCAACTGGCGTGTTGTCTGCGTGCGAGTGGGCGCAGCGTCTCGATTGATGCGGGTCTGGAGTGGCTTTCTCAGGCTGGCTGGTAAAGAAAAATGGCGCAGTCGATGCGCCATTATTTTCGCTCATGTCCCGCGCCTGTCATGCGGGAAGCCGTCAGTTGGAACGGCGTGACAGCAGCTGTTCGACCAGATCCTGCCAGAACTGAATGCCAATCGGCAGCAGATCATCATTAAAATCGAAGTGCGCGTTATGCAGTGGCGCAGAAGGCGTGGCGCCGTCGGCACCGAGCCAGAAATAGGCGCCAGGACAGGCTTCTAACATACAGGCGAAATCTTCTGAGGCCATGGAGGGATTAACCTGCCACTGAACTTTCTCAGCACCCAACGTCCTTTCGGCCACTGCCCGGACCTGTTCGGCAGAAAGTGCATGATTACGCGTAACGGGATAGCCCGGCAGCCACTCAATGCTGCCGCTCACGCCAAAGGGCTGGGGCAGCGTGGTGACAAACTCATTAATAAGCTGTTTAACGCGATCGCGTACATCACCTTGCAGGCAACGCACCGTACCGCGCAGTTGAATGCTATCGGCAATCACGTTAATCGCTTCTCCACCGTGGATCTGGGTCACGCTAATCACGGCGGAAGCCAGCGGTGAGAGGCGGCGTGAAGGAATGGTCTGAAGGGCCAGAATCAGCTCCGCAGCGACCACCATGGGGTCTGCGCCGCTTTCTGGCATCGCGGCGTGGCAGCTTTTGCCTTGCAGGGTAATTTCAAACGAATCCAGTGAGGCCATCATCGCATCACTGTTTACTGCCAGCGAACCCACCGGTAAGCCTGGCCAGTTGTGCAGTGCATACACGGCGTCCATCGGGAAGCGCTGGAACAGACCTTCTTCGACCATCTTACGTGCGCCGCCGAGGTTCTCTTCGGCAGGCTGGAAGATGAAATGCACGGTGCCGCTAAAACATCGTGTGGCGGCCAGATGGCAGGCGGTGGCCAGCAGAATCGCGGTGTGGCCATCGTGACCGCAGGCATGCATCACACCGGGAGTGGTGGACCGCCAGGCAGATTCCCCTTTTTCGGTGATCGGTAACGCGTCCATATCTGCGCGCAAGCCAATCACCGGGCCTGGCCCATTTTCCAGCGTTGCGATCACGCCCGTACCCGCCAGACCACGGAAAACCTGTAATCCAGCCTGTTCAAGAATTTCAGCGACCTGGCTGCTGGTCTGGTGTTCCTGATAACCCAGTTCCGGGCGTTGGTGTAACTGGCGACGCCAGCGCAGGGCATCAGCAAGTAAAGAGGCGGGCAGGGTCATCAACAAAGTGTCTCCATAAGCGGTGAAGGCATTAATTATCGTCATCACCAAGATATGGATTTTACTGTAGTCGTAAGCGGCCACTGACGTCTATCGCACCGCAGATGAATTTTGGCTATAGGCTAAAACAATTTGGAATAAGTCAGAACGGAAAAGCGGTTGCAAGCTGTTCAGGCACCGTAACCGTACCTGAACCGTGCCATTAACGGCGAAGCGCATCCGGGCGCAGCAGATCGAAACGCTGGTCTTCACTGATGCCATAATAGGCCGACGGGCCACCGGCACGTAAAATGGGCTGGGCTTTCGCCGTTTGATAAATGCCCTCTTCGAGCAGTGCCGGATCAATATGGATGGCTACCGCTTCACCCAGGATCAGCCAGCTATTGATCGCCTCTCCCTGCGCATCTGTTAACTGGATGCATTGCGTAAGGCGACACTCAAAATTCACCGGGCTTTCGGCCACCATACTGACATTCAACTGCGAGGCAGGAAGGGGTGTGACGCCCGCCAGCGCAAACTCATCTTCGTGACGTGGAATGGACGCTGAGCTTTCATTCATCGCCGCTGCCAGCGGGCGCGTAGCCAGATTCCAGACAAACTCTTTGGTTTCGACAATGTTTTGCACGCTGTCTTTCCAGCCGGTGCTGGAGAAACCAATGATAGGTGGCGTGTAGTTAAAACAGTTAAAAAAGCTGTAAGGGGCCAGGTTACGCTCACCGCTGGCGCTGACAGAACTGATCCAGCCGATGGGACGTGGGCCAATGATGGCATTCAACGGATCGTGCGGTAAACCGTGCCCGGCACGGGGTTGATAGGTATAGCGTTTATGCATAACAGTCTCCGGCAGTGAATACCGCTATCATAGTCGCTGTGCTCGCGCGGGTGTCACACTTTTGGTGAACGGATTGTGCGCTCCCTTTTTGCCACAAAGATTTATTTCCTGCCCCAGAATCGTTATTGTACGCCCGCTTCTGACAGTGAGGATCCCCATGAAGAACCTGTTTCACCCACGTAACCGCCATCAGGGCGAGTATGATTTCAACGCGCTCTGCGCAGCGCTCCCGGCCCTTAGCGGAAAAGTGCGCCCTAATGGCTATGGTAAACAGTCGATCGATTTTGCCGATCCTGAAGCGGTTATTCTGCTCAACCAGGCGCTGCTGAAGCACTACTATCAGCTCGACTGGCAGTTGGCTCCGGGCTTTCTCTGCCCACCGATCCCGGGCCGTGCCGACTATATTCACCATCTGGCCGACCTGCTGATGCAGGACTGCGGCGGACGGAAGCCGGGGCAGTTGGACGTGCTGGATATCGGCTGCGGCGCTAACTGCATCTATCCGGTCATCGGGCATGCTGAGTATGGCTGGCGCTTTACCGGTACCGATATCTCAGCAGAAGCGATCAAAGCCGCGAATAAGATTGTGGCGGCGAACGGGGGCTTGCAGCGCGCGATTCGTCTGCGCCGTCAGGACGATGCTGCGCGTATTTTCGCGGGCGTGGTCCATAAAAACGAACGTTTCCATGTGACTTTGTGTAACCCGCCGTTCCATGCCTCTGCTGAGGAAGCCGCAGAGGGTTCACAGCGTAAGGTGCGTAATCTCGGGCTGAAAAATGACGCTAAGCTTAACTTCTCCGGCCAGCAGCACGAGCTGTGGTGTGAAGGGGGCGAGCGCCAGTTCATCTCCCGGATGATCACAGAGAGCGAGACTTTCAGCCAGCAAATCGTCTGGTTTACCACCCTGGTATCGCGCAAAGAGAACCTCCCGGCACTGCGCAAGCAGCTTGAGGAGGTTGAGGTAGAAACCGTACGCGTTATCGACATGGCGCAGGGACAGAAGCAAAGCCGCTTCCTGACCTGGAGCTTCCTCCCGGCCGCGGCTCGTCAACGTCGTTTGCTGGGCTAATCTGCCGCCGGTAGGGCAGGCAGGCTGGCAGCACTGGAAACATCGCTGCCGGTCTGCATGACTTGCACCGTCTGGTGTGGGGCTTTAATGCCGGCAGCATCAAAATGTTTCTTCACTTTGTCATCCAGCGCAAAGCGCACCGTCCACTGTTTCAACGGCTGGGTGGTAAAGGAGACACGTACGGTAAATGACTGATTAGTCAAACCTACCAGTCCGGCAAAGCCTGGCTCACCAATCACCATGCTGCGGATGTCAGGATTTTCCATCAGCTCTTTGACCGCCGCCTGTAAAATAGCATTCACCCGTTCACTGTCTTCCCGGCGATCAACATCATAGTTCGCGACAAACGATCCGATACCGCGAACGAAGTTAGCGAAAGTGGTAATCGAAGACCAGGGAATGATGTTGTACGCGCCGGTATCCTGACGCACCCCCACTGACCGAATCGACATGCGTTCTACCGTGCCGGTAATGGTGCCGATGGTGACCAAATCTCCCGTATTCATGCCGTTTTCGAACTGAATGAAGATGCCGGTGATGATATCTTTCACCAGCGTCTGGGAACCGAATGACACCGCCAGACCCAGTGCCCCAGCCCCGGCCAGCAGTGGCGCGATATTCACGCCGATCTCTGAGAGGAGAATCATCACGGTAATGGTGGTGATCACCACCGCCAGCGCATTACGGAACAGCGTTAACAGCGTACGGGTACGCGCGCTGGGCATCGGACGGCCATGGGAATCCGACGCCAGTCGGCTCTCAATCACACTCGCCAGTACCGTCCAGCCAACGGCGGAGAGCAGCAGGATCACCACGATACGTATCAGCACATCCACCATTTTTTGCCCGGCACCCTGTGTCACCCAGTACCACAGGTCAAACAGATTCCAGGCGCTGAGCAGCATCAACAAGGTGGCAAACACGGTGACCACCCGAGCCAGCTTGAGCAACGCCTTGATCCAGCTGTTTACCCGGCGCTGTAACTCGGGATAGTTACGTCGCGTCTCTTCTGACAAAGTGATGGTTTTCGCGATCCAGCGCGAGAGAATGCCGGAAATAAAGGCACCGATACAGATAATGGCGAGGCTGCGCACGGTAGCCGACATCATGTATTTCAGGCTGTCTCCCGGATTGAACACCGAAAAGAAAAACAGGGCGATAAAGTAGGCGCTGGCGAACCAGTGCCATACCAATGCAAAGGCGCGAATAAACAGGGCAAAAAAGGCGAGGCTGCGATCTGCCAGTGCGATCAGCGCAGCATGAATATTGCGTCGATTGCGGAAAATCAGCCACAGTGCCCAGCCGGTCATAATGCCCATCACCACCACGTTCACCAGGGCGGCAACTTGCAGATTCACCTGATTCGAAACAATCGGCACCACCACCAGTAAGCCATAGCCAATCACCCCGCTAAGCCAGCTCAAGCGGGTATTCCAGTAACGCGCGCGGACGGCGCTGAGGTGGAAAAAGCGCAGTTCGTTATAACCGGGGCAGAAGATCAGACGCAGTACCGCTTTAAAGAATTCAATCAAAGCAAACGCATTGAGGAACAGGCCTTGCTGATAGGAGATGGTGCGGTTGCCGCCATTGTAGTTGTCACTGATGATTTGGCCGATAAACAGCGTGGCGGCCAGCAGCAGTAGGTCGATAACAAAGGCCATACCGATGGTGCCCGGCAGGTGCAGCCAGTTGTGCCGTTCAAGATTTTTACGTCGTGCCCAACTGCCCATGCGACGATACAGGGGAGCGGCCAAAATGCGCAGTAGCCAGTAAACGGCAAACAGCGCCACGGCCAGCACCACAAAATGCTTTGATGCGCTGAGCACGGTCTGGGGATTAAAGGCCTTGTGGGGAGCGTTAACAATGTTGTTGTGCAGGTTGATAAACTGGCTCGCCACTTCACCGCCGTACTCCCGCGTCACCTGGGTGACGCCTTCCAGCACGGTTTTATCTTCATCGCTGCTGTCAGGCGGGGTCAGTACCGGTGCCGGGGTATTCGCTGGGGTGGCGGCGGCACTGCGCAACTGGTCAATCAGTTCTTTGCGGGATTGATCGTTATCGAGGATGTTTGCCAGCGCGGCATAAGCGGCTTTTTTATCCGCAGTGCTCGGCTCACTGCTGGTTGCACCGGCTGCGCTGCTCTGTTGCGCCACCGCCGCCTGCGGCAGTGTCACGGCAGCCTGCGTTTCTGGTATCCCTACAATAACCATAATGCAGAGTATGAATGCGCACGTACAGGTGGAGCGCAACAGCTTCAGTAACGGCATAACCATCTCCCTGATGAGGCGACTTTACCCGTTGCAAAGTATAGACAGGGATTTCAGGTGATTAGTCTTAAAGGGGGAAAGGAGGGGAAAATCACATGGTGGGAGAGAACTCCTGAGACGAGGATAACGAGCTCAGGAGTGTCAGGTTGAAAGCTATACTGATGTGGAAACTTTCTTTGGGCAGAAGTATAGGCTTACGTAACGAAACCTAAATTCTGCCATGTTTAGCACTGCGAACAATATTGATTTTTACCATGTTAAGGTGACTTGAACTATAAAATGATACTTCGTCTTTATTCCGGGGTGATGCTAAACATTCAGCCTCTGTCGGGCACGAGGGCTGTGGGCTATATCCTTCCGCCAGGAGAAACTCTCTGATTTTTCTGGTATCTGTGGTATCGCCAAATGCCAGGCTATAGACATAAAATTCTTGAGCATCGACATAATGATACTCAAACTTATAGTTATTTGAGATACGTGGCATGCGCTTAAGTAGATCAGGAGTGTAATAATTATACTCCTTAGCATCCTGTTCATGATAATCGGCGCTGGTGGCAAATCCCATTTCTAGTTGCTTCCAGTTCCAGATGAGGATTATGCCTATGAGACCAACAATAGTCAGCAGAACCAGGCATGTTGCTTTCCATTTCTTCAAAGTTCCATCCTCCCATTAGATGCGCCAAGAATGAAGAAGGTCTTGTCTTTTTCGGGAAGAATAACGTTACCTGACAAAAAATCATTATAAGGTACAATAGTGTTCATAAAAGAAGGTAACACGCCTTTACGTGGCCTTGCGTTGCGGAATTTTTCCGGGTCGGGAAATAGTAGCGGGCAGAAGCTGTCATTTTTCCAGTCACCTATTTTCCCGTAGTAATCCCAGCGTTTCAACGCCTCGGCCTTACTAACAGGACGAAGGAGAGAAAAAGGGTTCGGCGTAGTAACCGCTCGATAAAAGCCAAGCAAATCCGAAGGTAAATCCTCACCACTAAAACCGCTATCTGTAGCGTGATAGTAGGGAAATGAATTTTGAAAAGCCTCAAACTTTCGAGCCAACTTCATCATCATTGCTAGAGCAATACTTTTTCTTTCCCATAGCGGACGCCCTTTCTTTATGAGCCACGTTTCCATTTTTCCTGCACGAAGTAAATTATATGGAGCAGTCATGCCTTGGCTATAAGTTACCTCATAATACTCTTCAATCGAAGCTTCCCCTTCATCCATCTTACGAAGCAACTTTTTGATATCCTCACCTCTGGCATGTCCTAAATCTACCCATCCGAGCACTTCAGTGTAAACCAGGCCTGAATCTTCACTTTGCGCCAGCGCTCCATCAATGATATCCGTACGTTTACTCATTTATCTCACTCCCTTGTTAATTTTGTCGGTGACATCACATTGCCATCGATTTCAACCCTGAAAATCGGGCTGATATGTTTTAACAAAAAGGGCGTAAAACAGAACCAAGCCTGGCCTTGGTGTTTTGCTTTTTATTTTAAAGGGGGAAAGGTGTGGGTTTTTATTCTGTTAGCTGAAAGCCTAAAATAAAAAACCCGCCGCTGTTGCCAGTGGCGGGTCATATTTACTGATTCAACTCAAGCAATCAGGAAACGTGCTGCAGGAACTCACGCAGACGATCGCTCGGCGGATTCGAAATTAACGTATCCGGGTCGCCATCTTCCGCGATGGTGCCTTTGTCGATAAAGATCAGGCGTGAAGCCACTTTCTGCGCGAAGCCGACTTCATGGGTAACGATAACCATCGTCATGCCTTCTTCCGCCAGATCCTGCATCACTTTCAGGACTTCGTGACGCAGTTCCGGGTCCAGCGCTGAGGTTGGCTCATCAAACAGCATCATTTTAGGTTTCACAGCCAGCGCACGCGCAATCGCTACGCGCTGCTGTTGGCCGCCTGAAAGCTCAGAAGGGAAGTGGTGTGCGCGCTCAGCGAGGCCCACTTTACCCAGCAGTTCTTTCGCCAGTTTTTGTGCCGCGTCTTTCGAAGCGCCACGGACGCGAATCGGACCAAACGCGACGTTGTCCAGTGCGCTCATCTGTGGGAACAGATGGAACTGCTGGAACACCATACCCGCTTCCTGGCGGATCAGCCGCTCATCCACTTTAGGATCGTTTACTTTCATACCGTCAACGATCAGGTCACCGGTGGTGATCTCTTCCAGCTTGTTAATGCAGCGCAGCAGCGTGGATTTGCCGGAGCCAGAAGGCCCGATAATCACCACAACTTCGCCTTGATTAATTTTCAGGTTGATATCGTGCAGGACTTTAGTCTGGCCGAAGTTCTTTGAGACGTTCTTAAATTCAATCACAGGATTTTCACCCTTTTCTCAATGCGGCGCAGCACAAAGCTCAACACCAGCGTAATCACGAGGTAAATAATGGCAACTGCACTCCAGATCTCCAGCGCGCGGAAGTTTCCGGCGATGATCTCCTGGCCCTGGCGGGTCAGTTCGGCAACGCCGATAACAATAAAGAGTGAGGTATCTTTGATACTGACGATCCACTGGTTCCCCAATGGTGGCAGCATACGGCGCAGTGCCAGAGGCATAATCACATAACGCAGGGTTTCACGGCGGGATAAGCCCAGAGCTAAACCGGCTTCACGGAATCCTTTGTTAATTGACAGCACAGCACCACGAGTGATTTCCGCAATATAAGCACCGGAGTTAATAGTGATGGTGATCACCGCTGCGGTGAAGGGATCGATACGGAGATCCGGGAAGGCCATCGGCAGGGCAAAGTAGATAAACATCACCTGCACGACAATTGGCGTACCGCGAATCAACTCGATAAACACCAGGGCGATGTTGTTGGCAATCCAACCGCCATAGGCGCGGGCAAAGCCAGCAATCAGGCCAATGATCAAACCGCCGATCAGGCCAATAATCGAGATTATTAAGGTCATTTTGGCACCGGCCAGCAAAGCTGGCATAGCAGGCCAAATGACGCTCCAGTCAAACTCCATGGTGCGACTCCAAATACGATGTTGCAGTGGAAAAGGGCAGCGAAAAATTCGCTGCCTAAATTTTAGTCAAAATCACGCTTACTTAGGCTCTGTCCCGAACCATTTTTTGTAGATAGCGTTATAAGTGCCGTTGTCTTTCAATGTCTTCAGCGCGCCGTTTACTTTGTTACGCAGGTCGTCGCTGCCTTTCGGGAATGCGATACCGTAATCTTGCGCTTCGATAGAGCTGCCTACTGCTTTGAAGCGGCCTTTACCAGCGGTGTGGATGAAGTACAGGATGTTTGGCGTGTCATGCAGCACGGCGTCTGCACGATTGGTGCCGAGTTCCATGTAAGCATTGTCGATATTTGGGAACTGGCGCAGATCTTTGGTTTTGATATGCGCTTTCGCATAATCAACCGAACCGGTGCCGCTCTTCACAGCCACGACTTTGCCGTTCAGGTCATCAATTCCTTTGATGTCATTCTCGTTGTTACGCACCATGACTAACAGACCACTTTTATAGTAGCCGTCAGAGAAGTCGATGGCTTTCTCGCGCTCAGGGGTGATGGTGATACCCGCCAGTGCAACATCTACGTTCTTGGTTTGCAGAGCAGGAATAATGCCGCTGAAGTCCATTGGCTTCAGGGTGTAGTCCAGCTTCAGCTCTTTAGCGATAGCGGCCCATAAATCAACGTCGAAACCGACATAGTCATTGCCCTGTTTGAATTCAAACGGAACAAAGGCGGTATCAGTAGCGACGACCAGTTTTTTATCTGCTGCGGTGGAAGAGAGTGAGAAGGCCAGCGCCAGCGCTGCCACAGAAACTTTCATCAAAGACTTCATCATTTTTCCTTATCAGGGCCGGGTGCAACCCGGGTGGTCTGGTTTTCGTAAGCAATAAGCGTGCCAACTCCAGCTATTATAATCATATCAGTACGTTATGGTCGCATGCTGACACGATTCTCCTACGCCACCCGTAAGAGCACTAATTTGGTGCCCCATTTTGGTGCGTAGTGCTATTTTGGTGCGAGCACAGTGTGCACGACTTCTTTCCACTGTGAAGATAAAAGAAAAAGAAATGTTAACAAAGTCAAAAAAATGTTTTGTTATTTGCAGCGGGTACAAAAAAGGCGGGATAACCCGCCTTATTATTAGCAATGAAATTATTCAATATTCGCTTCGATGAACCACAGGAATTTATCCAGGTCACGAGAAGCCGCCGTGAAAATATCAGCGGTATCTTCATCAGTAACTTCACTAATCGCTTTACGGGTGGCGTTTGCCACAATCGCATAACGGTCAGCCAGTGCTTTAAGGTGATCCTGCACGCTGTGAATATTTAACGGGTAGCTTTTCAGTGGAGTCTTGTCGTTGACCACCTGAGTGGTACCAAGGGCGATGCCCCCTAACTGCACTGCGCGTTCAGCGATGGTGTCCTGGTGATCAGCGATGGCTGCACGGAAGCCATCCAGCATTTCATGCACGCCGATGAAGTTAGCGCCACGCATGTTCCAGTGGGCCTGCTTGGTGATCAGAGAAAGATCAATAAAGGCGACAACCAGGCGATTCAGCACGTCGATAGTGGCTTTTTTGTCTGCATCCGACACATCGTTGCGGGTGTAGATCAGCTCTGCATTTTTAGTTTTTACCAGTTTTGCGGTACTCATCAGTTCAATCCTCTCGATGATGGTGTGCCTAATTAACAACGAAACTAAGTATAGCAGCGGGTGCTGATTCTGCCTTCCCGGTATGAGCGATAGCTGAAATAGAGATAACTTAACAAAGCAGTAGGGGGTTATTTTAGAAAAACAGGTAACGTGTTTTGATAATCGTTCTTATTCATGTTCGCAGTGGGGGATTTTATATTAAACGCCAAACATGGCAGCGTAATGACAAGTTAAGGCGTGCCATTACGCTGCGCCGATTTATTATTGGCTTTCGAGCTTGATCGGACTGACCTGACTCTTTTTGGGGCGCATGGTGAGTGTGGAGCCAGCAGAGGCGAAAATAATCGCGATAATGGCCAGCGCCTGTTGTGTGTTTAGCGTTTCCCCTAAAAACATAATCCCGGAAAGTGCCGCTACCGCAGGTTCCAGGCTCATCAGCGTACCGAAAATGCGTGCTGGCAGGCGCGTCAGTGCCACCATTTCCAGCGAGTAGGGCAGGGCTGAGGAGAGAATTGCCACAATCAGCGCCAGTGGAACCACATTCCAGTGCCAAATTCCCTCACTGGCGAAGGTCAGCCCGAGGGGGACGAAGATAATCGAACCAATCAATGACCCCATTGCCACGGTTGCTGGACCATGGCTGCTGCCTGCACGTTGCCCAGCCAGAATATATACCGCCCAACACGCGCCGGCACCAATGGCAAATACCGCACCCAGTGGATCAATATGTTGCATATTTGCACCAAAAGGAAGCAGGAACGCCAGGCCAGCCACCGCGAGTGCTACCCAGAGGAAATCCAGCGCGCGCCGCGATCCTGCCAGGGCTAAGGTCAGTGGGCCGAGGAATTCCAGTCCCACGGCGACGCCAAGCGGCAAGGTGCGTAGCGATAAATAGAAAAGAAAATTCATGCAGCCAAGCGCCAGGCCATAATAGATCAGCGGACGACGCTGTCCGGCGCTAAATTTCAGCCGCCAGGGTTTAAAGATCAGGCATAACATGATCGTGCCGAAGCCAAGACGCAATGCGGTGACACCGGTCGCGCCAACTTGTGGAAACAGGGATTTTGCCAGTGCCGCACCACCCTGTAGGGAAACCATGGAGATCAGCAGTATTGCAACAGGTAACAAGGCAGAGGCGAGGTTTTTACTTTTTAATGCTGGAGACATCCTTTATAGCCTTTTTTAGTTTGTATGTTCCGTCAGAGATAGACACAGGTAAGTGTAACTCAGGAGCGCTGAGTAAAAATGCGTAGACGAAAATTAAAAAAAAACAATCTACAGAAGGGCAATAAGTAAGCTTTTTTACACTGTTTCTGTAAAGAATTGTCAGGCATTTTTTAGGATAAAACTTAAAGGCAAAAAAGATGTGAACTAATTTAATAGTGGTTTTTTGAGTATTTTTATCAATAATTTCAATTGGATAGCTTGTTTCATTAACGTTCTGTTACACCAAACAATTCGTTAGACAACAAAATTCGAGCAGAGTTTCTTTCTGTTCTTTGTTATATTTTTAGAGTTGTCAGGAGAAAGTATTATCACATTTGAGGTGGTTATGAAAAAAATTGCATGTCTTTCAGCACTGGCTTGTGTTCTGGCTGTTTCTGCAGGTTCCGCAATGGCACAGAGCACAGTGTCTGTCGGCTACGCGCAGAGCGACTTCCAGGGCGTGGCTAACAAAGCTAACGGTGTCAACCTGAAGTATCGCTGGGAAGACGGTACCGACCCACTGGGTTGGATCGGCTCCTTCACCTACACCACAAAAAACAACACCATTGATGGTTACTACAACAAAGCCAACTTCTACAGCCTGAGCGGTGGTCCAGCTCTGCGTCTGAATGACTGGGCAAGCATCTACGGTGTAGTTGGTGTGGGTTACGGCACCCGTAAATTCAACAGCAACGTTCCACGTAACGACAACCAGAATGACCGCTGGGGCTTCGTATACGGTGCGGGTCTGCAGTTCAACCCAATCCAGGATATCGCTATCGATGCAGGCTATGAGCAGAGCCGCCTGAAAAATACCGATATCGGCACCTGGATCGTGGGTGTAGGCTACAGCTTCTAATTTAGCGCTGTAGTAACGAAAAGGCTCATGCATCGCATGGGCCTTTTTTGTTACTGGCGACGATTATTTCTGCTCAGCCTTTAGCCACGCAATCTCATCTTTCCAGATATCCGGATTAATGGTCTCCAGAATCATTGGAATGCCATCAAAACGCGCATCTTTCATTAGCCAGCTAAACACCGTTTTGCCAATATTGCCTTCCCCCAGACTGTGGTGGCGGTCAACACGGCTACCCAGAGCGCTTTTTGCATCATTCAGGTGCATGCCACGCAGGTAGTTAAAGCCCACCGTCTGTTCAAATTCACGGAACGTGGCCACACAAGCCTCTTCGGTACGCAGATCGTAGCCGCCGGCAAAGGCATGGCAGGTATCAATACAGACACCCACGCGGGTTTTATCTTCAACGTGTTCAATGATAGTCGCTAACTGCTCAAAGCGAAAACCCAGGTTGCTGCCCTGGCCCGCGGTGTTCTCAATCACCGCCGTCACCCCTTCGGTCTTATCCAGCGCAATATTGATAGATTCCGCAATGCGTTTCAGACATGCCAGTTCATCAATTTGCTGGAGGTGGCTACCGGGGTGGAAGTTAAGCAGCGTCAGGCCCAACTGGCTGGCCCGGTTGAGTTCATCAATAAACGCTTCACGGGATTTTTCCAGTGCTTCTTGTACGGGATGGCCGAGGTTAATCAGGTAGCTGTCATGCGGAAGGATCTGCTGCGGGCCGTAGTGATATTTCTCGCAGGCGGCTTTAAAGGCGCTAATCACACTTTCCGATAGCGGTGCTGCACGCCACTGGCGCTGGTTCTTGGTAAACAGGGCAAAAGCCGTGGCTTCAAGTTCGTGTGCGCGAATAACGGCCTGATCCACGCCTCCTGCTGCGCTAACGTGCGCGCCAATATATTTCATGCCAATCTCCTGTCAGGCGTTGCACTGGTACAAACGGTGCATGATACCTGATGCCCGTCGAAGAAACGACTGCGCAAGCCTGGGCAGTATGGTGCAGTCATAGTATGCTCAAAGCCGCAAAATACGCGCCATTAATACTAAAAATGATTATTTATTGATAATCAACCACTATAATTGCTTGATTGCGGCACCTACGGCCGCTTTGCATTGTGAGGAGTACGCATGCACATTACGCTGCGTCAGATAGAAGTCTTTACCGAAGTCCTGAAAAGCGGATCAACCACCCAGGCCTCGCAGGTTTTGTCGCTGTCGCAGTCTGCCGTGAGCGCTGCACTGGCGGATTTGGAAAACCAGCTTGGGGTGCAGTTGTTTGATCGGGTAGGTAAGCGGTTAGTGTTAAACGAGCATGGCCGTTTACTTTATCCGCGCGCCATTGCGCTGTTAGAGCAGACCAGCGAAATCGAACAGCTGTTTAAAGAAGACAACGGTGCCATCCGCATCTATGCCAGTAGTACCATCGGCAACTATATGTTGCCAGGGATGATCGCCAGCTATCGCCGGGACTTCCCGACGCTGCCGCTGGAACTGAGTGTTGGCAACAGCCAGGACGTGATTAACGCGGTGGTCGACTTTCGGGTGGACTTAGGTCTGATCGAAGGGCCATGCCATGTGCCAGAACTGATCAGTGAGCCGTGGCTGGAGGATGACTTAGTGGTCTTCGCCGCGCCAGATGCGGCTATCTTGCAGTCTCCCATTACCCTGGAGAGTCTGGCTGAAGCGCCGTGGATCCTGCGTGAACGGGGATCGGGTACGCGGGAAATCGTCGATTTTCTGCTGCTCAAGCACTTGCCTGCGTTTCAACTCGGTATGGAGCTAGGCAATTCAGAGGCGATCAAGCATGCGGTGCGTCATGGCATGGGGATTAGCTGTCTGTCGCGCCGGGTGATTGAGGATTTACTCGAAGCCGGAACCCTGGTCGCGCTGGATATTCCGCTGCCGCCGCTGGCGCGAACGCTGTATCGCATTCGCCATCGCCAGAAGCATCTTTCTAAGGCAATCAATCGTTTCCTCTCTTATTGTAGCGAGTAACCGCTAATGATCGCCCTGCGATCATGAACGAAACTAATAACCTCTGCACTGCCGCTATACAGCGCAGTGCAAGCTGTTACAATCGCGCCTTATTTTTATCCCGCGTAGCGTTTCCACATGCATAATGACTCAAATACAACACAACAACCTGCGCTTAAGCGCGAACTCAAGGCACGTCATCTGACGATGATTGCCATCGGCGGCTCAATCGGTACTGGGCTGTTTGTGGCATCTGGCGCCACCATTTCTCAGGCAGGACCCGGTGGGGCACTGCTCTCCTATGCGCTGATTGGCTTAATGGTCTACTTCCTGATGACCAGCCTCGGCGAACTTGCCGCTTTTATGCCGGTTTCTGGTTCTTTTGCGACTTACGGTTCCCGCTATGTTGAAGAGGGCTTTGGTTTTGCCCTGGGGTGGAACTATTGGTACAACTGGGCGGTGACCATTGCCGTCGACCTTGTCGCGTCGCAACTGGTCATGAATTACTGGTTCCCGGACACCCCCGGCTGGATCTGGAGTGCGCTGTTCCTCGGTCTGATGTTCCTGCTCAATTACATCTCGGTGAAGGGATTTGGCGAGGCCGAATACTGGTTCTCATTAATCAAAGTCGTTACCGTCGTGATCTTTATTGTGGTAGGCGTGCTGATGATTGCTGGCATTATGCGCGGCGGCGAAACGGCTGGCTGGCATAACTGGCAGGTTGGCGATGCGCCGTTTGCCGGTGGTTTTGCGGCGATGATTGGCGTAGCGATGATCGTCGGGTTCTCTTTCCAGGGCACTGAACTTATTGGTATTGCCGCAGGCGAATCAGAAGATCCGGCGAAGAATATTCCACGCGCCGTGCGTCAGGTATTCTGGCGTATTCTGCTGTTCTATGTGTTTGCGATTCTGGTGATCAGCCTGATTCTGCCATACACCGATCCCAAACTGCTGCGCAACGATGTAACCGATATCGGCGTCAGTCCGTTTACGCTGGTCTTCCAGCATGCAGGTCTGCTTTCTGCGGCGGCGGTGATGAACGCGGTGATTCTGACTGCCGTGCTCTCAGCAGGGAACTCCGGCATGTATGCGTCAACGCGTATGCTGTACACCCTGGCTTGTGATGGCAAAGCGCCGAAAATTTTCGCCAAACTCTCCAAAGGCGGCGTGCCACGCAATGCGCTGTATGCAACCACCGTGGTGGCCGGGCTCTGCTTCCTGACCTCTAAATTTGGCAACCAGGAAGTTTACCTGTGGCTGCTGAATACCTCAGGGATGACCGGCTTTATTGCCTGGTTGGGCATTGCCATCAGCCATTACCGCTTCCGTCGTGGTTATGTAGCACAGGGGAATGACCTGGCCGCGCTGCCATACCGTTCGGGCTTCTTCCCGCTGGGGCCGATTTTCGCCTTTGTTCTGTGCCTGATTATTACGCTGGGCCAGAACTATCAGGCGTTCCTTGCCGATCGTATTGACTGGTATGGTGTTGCAGCAACTTACATTGGTATCCCGCTGTTCCTGATCATCTGGCTGGGCTACAAGCTGACTCGCGGTACCCGTATGGTCAAATACAGTGAAATGACGTTTGATAACAAGCAGTAACGTCTCTGGCTGGCGCAGTTTTTTACTGCGTCAGCACATCGTATCCTTCCGGTTTAACTGATAATTGTTATCATTCTTTTTAGACGTTGCTTTTTTGGCCAGATTTCGTGATAACAGGACCGATCATGAGCTTTACCGATTCTACCTCAGCGCCTCCCCGTCAACAGGATGCGCTGGGCCGCTACCACCAGGTGCTGCGCAAACGCCTGCTGATTATTGGCGTGTTGGCGCTGTTTATCCTCGCTTCGCTAATACTTGATTTTACGCTGGGCCCAGCTGGGCTATCCCTTTCTACCTTGTGGCAGGCGCTGGTCCATCCGGCGGTTGCGGATGCGGGTACGCGAGTGATCGTCTGGGATATCCGTTTGCCTTACGCGTTAATGGCGGTAGTGGTGGGATTTGCTCTTGGTTTGGCGGGTGCAGAGATGCAAACCATCCTGAATAACCCACTTGCCAGCCCCTTTACCCTGGGCGTCTCTTCTGCGGCGGCGTTTGGCGCGGCGCTGGCAATCGTGTTAGGTATCGGTATTCCGGGGATCCCGGATTCGTGGTTTATCTCCGCTAACGCGTTTATTTTCGCACTGCTTGCCGCACTGTTACTGGATGGCATTACGCGCTGGACGCGCGTCGCCAGTTCCGGGGTGGTGCTCTTCGGTATCGCGTTGGTGTTTACCTTTAACGCGCTGGTGTCGATGATGCAGTTTATCGCCAGTGAAGATACGCTTCAGGGACTGGTGTTCTGGACCATGGGCAGCCTGTCTCGTGCTTCCTGGGACAAGCTGGGGATTCTGTTCGGTGTATTTATTGTCCTGTTACCGCTTTCGCTTCGCAGCAGCTGGAAACTCACGGCGCTGCGTTTAGGGGAAGATCGTGCCATTAGTTTTGGTATTGATGTTCGCCGTCTGCGTCTCACTACGCTGCTGCGTATTAGTATTCTTTCGGCGCTGGCCGTGGCGTTTGTGGGGCCAATCGGCTTTATTGGCCTGGTGGCACCGCACATCGCGCGCATGTTGTTTGGCGAGGATCACCGCTTTTATCTGCCAGCCAGCGCATTGATAGGCGGGCTGGTACTGTCACTGGCTTCTGTCGCCTCTAAGAACCTGATTCCGGGCGTTATTATTCCGGTGGGGATCGTCACTTCGTTGGTCGGCGTGCCTTTCTTCCTGTCGATTATTTTGCGTCACCGGGGGAATGTGTAATGGGTGAGGGATTACGTTTACAGCAGTTTTCGGCGGGATATCCGCGTCGTCAGGTGATTGATAAGCTGGATGTGCCTGCACTGCCTCGCGGTAAAATCACCGTGCTGTTAGGGCCAAACGGCTGTGGGAAATCGACGTTATTACGCGCGATGGCCGGGCTAGGCAAGGGCACTGGCGAGCTGTGGCTAAATGGTGATGAGTTGATGTCACAGCCGTTTACGCGTCGGGCCCAGCGGGTGGTCTATTTGCCGCAGACACTGCCTGCAGGGGTTCACCTGCATGTGCTGGAATCGGTAATTGTCGCGCAGCGTGCTTCTGGTGGTGAAACCACCTCGGAAGAAGATGTGATGCACCTGTTGCGCCAGTTAGGGATTGCTCATCTGGCGATGCACTATCTTGATCAACTTTCGGGCGGTCAGAAGCAGTTAGTGGGCCTGGCCCAGTCGCTGATCCGCCGCCCTGAGCTGTTACTGCTTGATGAACCTCTGAGTGCGTTGGATCTTAACTATCAGTTCCACGTGATGGATCTGGTACGGCGGGAAACGGCGTTACGCAACATCGTTACGGTGGTGGTGGTGCATGACATTAATATCGCCTTGCGCCATGCCGACCATGCGTTGATGCTGAAAGAGGGAAAGAAAGTCGCCGATGGCGCACCGGTAGACGTGATCACACCGCAGACTCTGGCAGAAGTGTATGGCGTTCAGGGGCGTATTGAGTGCTGTTCCCAGGGCATGGCGCAGGTGATGATCGATGGGCTGGTGGCAGCGCCCCTGCTGTAGGGGCGCTGAGAGACTACACCAGCAGGTGACGTGCGTGGAAGCGCAGGTGATCTTCCACAAAGCTGGCGATGAAGTAGTAGCTGTGATCGTAGCCAGGCTGAATGCGCAGGGTGAGCGGGAAACCGATCTCCTGCGCGACGCGATCCAGTTGCTCCGGCTGAAGCTGATCGGCGAGGAACTGATCGCTGTCGCCCTGATCGATCAGGATCGGCAACTGATGTCCGGCATCACGCAGCAGTTCGCAGCTATCCCACTCGCGCCATTGGGTCTTATCAGCACCCAGATAGGCGTTAAAGGCTTTCTGGCCCCAGGGGACGTTGCAGGGGTTCACAATTGGCGCGAATGCCGAAGCGGACGCAAAGCGGCCAGCCTGACGCAGCGCCAGGACCAAAGCACCGTGACCGCCCATGGAATGACCCATAACCGACTGGCGATCGCTGACTTTAAACTCGCTGGCAATCAATGCAGGCAGTTCATGAGCGAGGTAGTCGAACATCCGATAGTGTGCTGACCACGGAGCCTGGGTCGCGTTAAGATAGAAACCCGCCCCCTGACCGAGGTCGTAGCCCGCATCGTTTGCGACATCATCACCGCGTGGGCTGGTATCCGGCATCACCAGCACCAGACCCAGTTCGTCAGCCACGCGTTGTGCACCGGCTTTGGTGGTAAAGTTCTCATCGGTGCAGGTTAACCCGGCGAGGAACCACACCACAGGGGGCGCAGTATCACCCTGCGTTGGCAAAAAGATGCTGAAGGTCATCGGACAGTTCAGGACTGTCGATTGATGCCGCCAGCGCTGCTGCCAGCCGCCAAAGCTGCGATGTTCCTCCAGCAGTTCCATTCTGGATGTCATACGGCCTCCGTTACTTGTCGAAGTGGATCACGGTACGGATAGATTTGCCTTCGTGCATCAAATCAAATGCATCGTTGATCTCTTCCAGTGGCAGATTGTGGGTGATGAAATCGTTCAGCGCGAATTTACCGTCGAGGTAATCCTGCACAATACCCGGCAGTTGGCTACGGCCTTTCACGCCGCCGAATGCAGAACCACGCCATACGCGGCCAGTCACCAGTTGGAATGGACGGGTTGAGATCTCCTGACCTGCACCGGCAACCCCGATAATCACAGATTCGCCCCAACCTTTGTGGCAGCACTCCAGCGCTGAACGCATCACGTTAACGTTGCCGATGCACTCAAACGAGTAGTCCACGCCGCCGTCGGTCAGTTCAACAATCACGTCCTGGATCGGTTTTTCATAGTCTTTCGGGTTGATCAGGTCGGTGGCACCCAGTTTGCGGGCCAGTTCAAATTTGCTGGTGTTAATATCGATACCGATGATGCGGCCTGCTTTCGCCATTTTCGCACCGATGATCGCCGACAGGCCAATGCCACCCAGACCAAAGATGGCGACAGTATCCCCTTCCTTAACTTTTGCGGTGTTCATTACGGCACCCATACCGGTGGTGACGCCACACCCTAACAGGCACACTTCTTCCAGCGGGGCTTCTTTACTGATTTTTGCCAGGGAAATTTCCGGCACTACCGTGTATTCAGAGAAGGTAGAGGTGCCCATGTAGTGGAAGATAGGCTTGCCGTCTTTAAAGAAGCGGGTGGTGCCATCGGGCATCAGGCCTTTGCCCTGGGTGGTGCGGATGGCCTGACACAGGTTGGTTTTACCAGACAGACAGAATTTACATTTGCCGCACTCTGGCGTGTACAGTGGAATGACGTGATCGCCAACTTCCACGCTCGTCACGCCTTCACCCACTGCTTCAACAATCCCGCCGCCCTCATGGCCCAGAATCGCTGGGAACACCCCTTCAGGATCGCTACCGGACAAGGTATAAGCATCGGTATGGCATACGCCTGTCGCCACGATGCGCACCAGCACTTCACCTTTTTGTGGTGGCATCAAATCAACTTCTTCAATTTTCAGTGGCTCACCAGCGGCCCAGGCAACGGCAGCACGGGTTTTGATCATGTTCATACAATCCCTCTTGTCAGTAATCAGCGCATCGCGCCTAGATGGTCGTGAATAATCGTGTGGTTCAGGTTGAAGAGACCGGAAAGCGCAGCTCATCGTTCTGCGGCCGGTCATCAAACATGTCAATAATCAGGTATTTCAGCGCCTCTACATTGGGGGTAAAGGCATCACGTCGCCACATTAACCAGGTGGCGGTATTCTGGTAGGCATCGGGCAGGGTGTGGCTCTGAACACGGGCGCGTTCTCCCATCTGCCCCAGTACGGAAGCGGGGATCACCGCGACGCCTGCGCCACCCGCTACGCAGGCCAACATAGCGTGATAGGACTGAATTTCCATCACGCTATGGGGGGCAATATTGCTATCGCGGTACCAGGCCTCTGTTTTGGTGCGGTAGGAGCAGCTGTTACGAAAAGCAAACAGCGTGTCATGTTGCACATCCACCGCACTCTCAATGGGAACATGTTCGAGGCTGCTGATCAGTACCAGCTGTTCGCGAAAAGCGATGCAGCCGTTTAAATCTTCATAGGGGGCCGGGCCATCCACCAGCGCGGCAGCCAGTGTGCCTTCGCGCACTTTGTCGATAATTTCACCGGAAGTATTAGTGATCAACGAGAGTGACACCTGCGGATAGCGCTGATGATAAGCCGCTAGCAGGCGTGGCAGGCGTGTGGCCGCAGTACTTTCCATCGACCCCAGCGCAAAGTTTCCCGCTGGCTCGCCAGCTCGGCTAATGCTAAGCGCTTCATCACTCAGTGCCAGAATGCGCTGGGCATAGCAGAGAAAGTTGTGACCCATGGGTGACAGGCGCAGACGCTGTTTTTCCCGGATAAACAGGTCAACCCCCAACTCCTCTTCTAGCTGGCGTAGGCGAGTCGTCAGGTTTGACGGAACCCGGTGCAGTTGCTCCGCCGCACGCGCCAGCGAGCCACTTTCCGCCACTGCACAGAACATACGTAACTGAACTAAATCCATACATTCTCTTTTTGTAAGCAACTAAGGTTGATTTATTCACTAATCGTGAGTTTAGCCATTATGCTTTATCATGGCAAGTGCTGCAAAGCTGGGCATAAAGCGTGACGATAATGAAAAGCTTTCATCCCCAATCAGATTGATTGCTGGATTACCCGCGCGGAGTGCTTCACAATACGGCCTCAGAAATATTGCCCGCTGGCAAGATCCGGCGGATGCACTACCCAGCCGGAGAAAGAAACAATGAGTACCTTAAGTCAGGCCGCTTCCCTCGTGCATGAAACGCTGCTGGCACGCGGTCTTGAGACCCCGCTACGCGCACCTGCACGTGATATCGATGATGAAACCCGTAAGCGCCTGATCGCCGGTCATTTGACCGAAGTCATGCAGTTACTCAATCTTGATCTGGAAGATGACAGCCTGATGGAGACGCCACACCGCATCGCTAAGATGTATGTGGATGAGATTTTTTCTGGTCTCGATTACGCCAACTTCCCAAAAATCACCTTGATTGAAAACAAAATGAAGGTTGATGAGATGGTCACGGTGCGTGATATCACCTTCACCAGTACCTGTGAGCATCACTTTGTCACTATCGACGGTAAAGCAACCGTAGCTTACATTCCGAAAGATAAAGTGATCGGCTTGTCAAAAATCAACCGTATTGTGCAATTCTTTGCGCAGCGTCCACAGGTTCAGGAGCGTCTGACGCAGCAGGTCCTGATTGCACTTCAGACCCTGCTTGGCACCAACAACGTGGCCGTTTCAATGGATGCCGTACACTACTGCGTCAAAGCGCGTGGCGTAAAAGATGCCACCAGCGCGACCACCACCACCTCGCTCGGTGGCTTGTTCAAATCTAGCCAAAACACCCGTCAGGAATTTTTACGCGCGGTGCGCCACAGCTAACAGCCTTGCCAGGCTGGCATAACAGGACGTCCTATGCAGCGTTATCAAGCGATCGATTTTATTCGCGGCCTGGCAATTCTTGGCATTCTGCTTCTCAATATCGTCGGTTTCGGCCTGCCTTCGGCGGCGTATCTCAATCCAGCCTGGGCGGGCAGTATCAGCCTGGTCGATGCCTGGAGCTGGGCGCTGATGGACGGCCTGGCACAGCTAAAATTCCTCACGCTCTTTGCCTTGTTGTTTGGGGCAGGACTGTCGCTGTTACAGCCGCGAGGCACCAGCTGGATCACCGCACGCCTTGTGCTGCTGATGCTGTTTGGCTTAATCCACGGGCTGCTATTCTGGGAAGGTGACATTCTGTTGGATTATGGCCTGATTGGCCTGCTGATCTGGCGGATGCTGCGCAATGTGCCTGACAATGGCGCGTTATTTAAAACCGGGGTACTGCTGTATTTAATCGGCTGCGGCGTGCTGCTGGTGTTTGGTGCCATTTCCAGTCCGAACCCCGGTGAAAGCTGGTTGCCTGGCCCGGCCACGCTGGAGTATGAGCGTTTCTGGAAGCTGGCGGGCGGACTGGAAGCCTTTACTAACCGGCTTGATCACCTCTCAAACGGCCTGATGGCGCTGCTGTCACAATATGGCTGGCAGTTGGCGGGGCTGATGCTGATGGGCGCGGCCCTGCTACGCAGTGGCTGGCTGAAAGGCGAGTTTCCACTGGCGCACTATCGGCGCTGCGCCGCAATTATGCTCAGTATCGGCGCGCTGCTGGCGTTGCCGGGCATTGTATTACAGTGGCAGGTACAGTGGGCATTCCGCTGGAGTGGTTTCTATTTACAGCTGCCACGGGATTTAGCCAGCCCGTTTATCAGCCTCGGCTATGCGGCGTTATGTTTCGCTTTTTGGCCACACATTTCCCGCTGGCGTCTCTGTTATGCGTTGCAATGCGTTGGACGTATGGCGCTGAGTAACTATCTACTGCAAACGTTGATTTGCACGACCTTCTTCTATCATTTTGGTCAGTTCATGCACTATGGCCGCGCACAGCTGCTGCTGTTTGTGCCGCTGGTATGGCTGATTAACCTCACGTTCTCACTGCTTTGGCTACGTTATTTCCGCCAGGGGCCGATGGAGTGGCTGTGGCGTCGCCTGACTGACCGCATCGCACAACACTTTTCTTAATCCAGATGATGACCGCCGTCACAAACCGAACAGGTTTGATGTAACCGCTTTCATTGATGTGACGCAATTCACGCTGTTACTGCTGCCAGGCTGACACAATAGCGCCGAAAACTTTCATCGGCGTTAGCCGTTTTTTTCCTCTGTGGAATAGCTGCATGATAACAATCCGTGATGTTGCCCGTGTGGCTGGCGTCTCTGTGGCCACGGTGTCCCGAGCACTTAATAACAGTAGCGCAGTGACGCCAGAAACCCGCGAGTCAGTGCTGCAAGCCGTTGAGTCTTTGGGATATCGCCCGAATGCCAATGCCCAGGCACTGGCAACCCAGATCAGCGATACCATTGGTGTCGTGGTAATGGATGTGTCCGATCCTTTCTTTGGCGCGCTGGTAAAAGCGGTAGATACCGTGGCACAGCGCGTGCAGAAGCATGTGCTGATTAGCAACTCCTGGCATCAGGAAGATAAAGAGCGCCATGCGATCGAGGTATTGATACGTCAACGCTGTAATGCGCTGGTGGTGCATGCGAAAACGCTTTCAGACGCAGAGCTGGCAAACTTTATGCGGCAGGTGCCGGGTATGGTGCTGATTAACCGTATCGTGCCGGGCTTTGCCCATCGCTGTGTGTGTCTGGATAACGTGGCGGGTGCCGTCACTGCCTCAAATATGTTGTTACAACAAGGGCATAGACGAATTGGTTATCTCTGTTCCAGTCATCATATTGAAGATGCCGAGCAGCGGCGCAGTGGCTGGCTCCAGGCGCTTGCCGCACATGGCATTCAACCGCCGGAGAGCTGGATAGCCAGCGCGGAGCCCGATATGCAAGGCGGAGAAGCGGCTATGGTGGAACTGCTTGGGCGTAATCAACAGCTAACGGCCGTGTTTGCCTACAATGATGGCATGGCAGCGGGGGCGCTAACCGCCCTGAAAGACAACGGGATTCAGGTGCCTCAGCAGGTTTCCGTCATTGGTTTTGATGATATTCCGATGTCACGCTACACCGATCCTCAGCTCACAACCGTGCGCTATCCAATTGTTTCTATGGCAAAACTGGCCACTGAGCTGGCATTGAAAGGTGCGGCAGGTGAGTTGGATGACAACGATCAGCACTGTTTTATGCCCACCCTGGTGCGCCGCCACTCCGTTGCGCCGTTACAAAATGTGGCATCCGTCACTATTTCCACAAACAGCACCATGTAACCGTTTTCAATCTGTGATTGTATTCACAGTTAACTGGCCCTGCGCTCAACTATGATGGCGGCGTCATTACTGAATGAAACATTATGTAACGCCACACCAGGCCGCTGGGGCAGTTTCTCCGGTCGGCAGAAAAAGTTCACAACATATATCAGGATGCAGCGTTACACGGACAGTGAAGGTTTTAATGAAATATTTAACCGCTGTTTCTGCGCACCCTGTCGGGTGCCAGAACCAAACGACCCTGCACAAGAACCGGAGTTATTATGAATAAGAAGGTTTTCACCCTCACAGCACTGGTTGCCGGCATGATGATGGGCTCTGTGGCACATGCTGCTGATACACGTATTGGCGTCACCATCTATAAATACGATGACAACTTCATGTCGATGGTGCGTAAAGATATCGAGAAAGAAGCGAAGACCCTGGGCGGCGTACAGCTGCTGATGAATGACTCACAGAACAGCCAGTCTACACAGAACGACCAAATCGATGTGCTGATGGCAAAAGGGGTTAAGGCGTTAGCGATCAACCTGGTTGACCCAGCGGCTGCGGGCACTGTGATTGATAAAGCACGCGCAAACGATGTGCCGGTCGTGTTCTTCAACAAAGAGCCGAGCGCGAAAGCTTTAGCCAGTTACGATAAAGCCTATTACGTTGGCACCGATTCTAAAGAGTCAGGTATTAAACAGGCAGAGCTGATTGAGAAACACTGGAAAGCCACGCCAGCGTGGGATCTGAACAAAGACGGTCAGATTCAGTACGTGCTGCTGAAAGGCGAGCCAGGCCACCCAGATGCGGAAGCCCGTACCAAATACGTTATCGATACCCTGAACAAAGACGGCATCAAAACCCAGCAGTTGGCGATGGACACAGCGATGTGGGATACCGCACAGGCCAAAGATAAAGTCGATGCCTGGTTGTCTGGCCCGAACGGCAAGAAAATTGAAGTGATCATCGCCAACAACGACGCGATGGCAATGGGTGCAGTTGAAGCGCTGAAAGCGCACAACATGAGCAACGTGCCGGTCTTTGGTGTGGATGCGCTGCCAGAAGCGCTGGCGTTGATCAAATCAGGTGCAATGTCCGGTACCGTGTTGAACGATGCTGAAAACCAGGCAAAAGCCACCCTCGATATCGCCAACAATCTGGCGCAGGGTAAAGAGCCGACGGCGGGCACCAGCTTCAAGATGGAAAACAAAGTTGTCCGCGTACCTTATGTACCGGTAGATAAAGATAATCTGGCCCAGTTCCAGAAATAAGTGGGTTTGCAGGCGCGGAGCCTTCCGCGCCTGAATCCGAATCATCACCGTTTTGTTAGCCAGGTAAATTATGGCCAGTGATAATCCGACCGCACAGCGTGAATATCTGCTGGAGATGACTGATGTCAGTAAGTCATTCCCAGGAGTGAAAGCCTTAGATAACGTGAATTTAAAAGTGCGGCCTCACTCCGTTCACGCCTTAATGGGTGAAAATGGTGCCGGTAAATCCACTTTATTAAAATGCCTGTTTGGTATTTATAGCAAGGATACGGGGAGCATCCTGTTTCAGGGTGAAGAAGTTAATTTTAAGTCTTCGAAAGAAGCGCTGGAAAATGGCGTTTCTATGGTACACCAGGAGCTGAACCTGGTGTTACAGCGCACGGTCATGGACAACATGTGGCTGGGGCGTTATCCGCGCAAAGGTTTTTTTGTCGATCAGGATAAGATGTATCGTGATACCAAAGCGATCTTCGACGAACTGGATATTAATATCGACCCGCGCGATAAAGTGATCGATCTTTCTGTATCACAAATGCAGATGATTGAAATTGCTAAGGCATTCTCGTATGACGCGAAAATCGTCATTATGGATGAGCCAACGTCGTCATTAACCGAAAAAGAAGTTAACCACCTGTTTACCATTATCCGTAAGCTGAAAGATCGTGGCTGCGGGATTGTGTATATCTCACACAAGATGGAAGAGATTTTCCAGCTGTGTGATGAAATCACCATTTTACGCGATGGTCAGTGGATTGCGACCCGCCCGCTGGAAGGGCTGGATATGGACAAGATCATCTCAATGATGGTGGGTCGTTCATTGAATCAGCGCTTCCCGGACAAGTCCAACGTGCCGGGCGAAACCATTCTGGAAGTGCGCAATCTGACTTCGCTGCGTCAGCCTTCGATTCGGGATATCTCTTTTGATCTGCACAAAGGAGAGATTCTGGGGATTGCGGGCCTGGTCGGGGCGAAGCGTACCGATATCGTTGAGACGCTGTTTGGTATCCGTGAAAAGTCGGGCGGTACGATCAAGCTGCATGGTAAAGCGATTAACAATCACAGTGCGAATGAAGCCATCAATCATGGTTTTGCGCTGGTGACTGAAGAACGTCGTTCAACGGGGATTTATGCTTATCTGGATATCGGTTTTAACTCGCTGATCTCCAATATCAAGAAATATAAAAATTCAATCGGGTTGCTGGATAACAAGCGCATGAAGAGCGATACCCAATGGGTAATCGATTCTATGCGTGTGAAAACACCGGGCCAGCATACACAGATTGGTTCTCTTTCTGGCGGTAACCAACAGAAAGTGATTATCGGGCGTTGGTTATTAACGCAGCCCGAAATTTTGATGCTTGATGAGCCAACGCGTGGTATTGACGTTGGAGCAAAATTCGAAATTTACCAGCTTATCGCTGAGCTGGCGAAGAAAGAGAAAGGCATCATTATTATCTCGTCCGAGATGCCGGAGTTGTTGGGCATTACCGATCGTATTCTGGTGATGAGTAACGGTCAGGTTGCGGGCATTGTTGATACCAAAACCACCACGCAGAACGAAATATTGCGTTTAGCGTCATTACATCTCTGATGAGCAAGGGCTGTTAACATGAAAGCGACTACAAAAAAGAATGCGCTAACCTGGTTAAAAGAGGGCGGTATTTACGTCGTCCTGCTGGTGTTGCTGGCAATCATTATTTTCCAGGATCCGACGTTCCTGAGTTTGATGAACCTGAGTAACATTCTGACGCAGTCTTCAGTGCGTATTATTATTGCCCTCGGTGTAGCGGGTCTGATTGTGACCCAGGGTACGGACCTGTCTGCCGGGCGTCAGGTGGGCCTGGCAGCCGTTGTGGCAGCAACCTTGCTACAGGCAATGGACAACGCCAATAAAGTGTTCCCGCATCTGGATACCGTGCCGATTCCGGTGGTGATGCTGATTGTGTGTGTGATTGGTGCGCTGATTGGCCTGGTGAACGGTGTGATCATCGCCTATCTGAAGGTGACGCCGTTTATCACCACGCTGGGTACCATGATTATCGTTTATGGTATTAACTCACTCTATTTTGACTATGTGGGTGCTTCGCCAGTCGCAGGATTTGATGCCGGTTTCTCTAAATTTGCTCAGGGCTTTTTCCGCTTCGGTGATTTTAAGCTCTCTTACATTACCTTCTATGCGTTGATTGCTATCGCGTTTGTCTGGATTCTGTGGAATAAGACACGCTTCGGTAAGAACATTTTTGCCATCGGCGGTAACCCGGAAGCGGCAAAAGTGTCTGGTGTGAATGTGCCTTTCAACCTGATTCTGGTGTATGCGCTGTCAGGGGTGTTTTATGCCTTTGGCGGGATGCTGGAAGCGGGCCGTATCGGTAGTGCAACCAATAACCTCGGCTTTATGTATGAGCTGGATGCGATCGCAGCCTGTGTGGTTGGCGGTGTTTCCTTCGCCGGTGGCGTGGGGACCGTCGCTGGTGTTGTTACCGGCGTGTTAATTTTCACCGTCATTAACTATGGTTTGACCTATATTGGTGTGAACCCATACTGGCAGTACATTATTAAGGGCGGCATTATTATTTTCGCGGTCGCTCTGGACTCACTCAAGTACGCGCGCAAGAAGTAATTGCCCGGTTATTTGCAGCAGGTTCGAAACGGCCCCAGAGTGGGCCGTTTTTTTTGTTTTTATCTCAGAAATAAACGTTATCGAACTGATTGGTAAATAAAGCGTTAAAAGTGTCATTTTTCATAGGGATAGCAGCGATGGAATCTATTGGAAAGCGGGCGCTAACTTACTGAAGATAAAAATTTTAAATGGATGAGCAGCAAAAAATGCTGGGGCAAAATTATGCTCGTTGACTTTATTTAAAGCAGTGGCAAACTGCGCGCAATATCGTTCTTTTCTTTGGATTTTTAATCCCTATGTCTACCTGGACTCGCCCCGTGCTGCTGCTGCTGTGCGGCCTTATGCTGTTGACTGTTTCCATTGCGGTGTTAAACACCCTGGTTCCGCTTTGGCTGACGCACGATCAGTCAGCAACCTGGCAGATTGGAATGGTGAGCTCTTCCTATTTTACCGGCAATTTGCTGGGGACGATTATCGCCGGAATGTTAATTAAACGTTACGGGTTTAACCGTTGTTATTATTTCGCTTCGGTGGTGATTGCCGTGGCTACCGGTTTATTGCTGCCTTTGGCGGGATTCTGGTCGTGGAGCCTGCTACGTTTTATTGCCGGCATCGGCTGTGCGCTGATTTGGGTGGTGGTTGAGAGTGCGTTATTACGCAGCGGCACGGTACGGAATCGTGGTCAGCTTTTAGCGGCCTATATGATGGTTTATTATCTGGCAACGGTTGCGGCTCAGTTGTTAGTGAGCAAGTTACCTACAGCCTTGTCCCACGTTATTCCGTGGGTCACTGTACTTATTTTGTGTGCGATTTTGCCGCTGGTGTTTACGCGCGTCGCTTCTGCACAGGAAGAGGTGATTGAGCCGAGTTCTGCTGCTCGCATCTGGCCGATGTTCCGTCGTCGCGGTTCGCGCCTGGGCATTAATGGTTGCATCATTTCCGGCATTGTTTTGGGTTCACTGTATGGTTTGATGCCGCTGTTTCTTTCCCATCAGGGAATGAGCGATGCCAGCGTTGGCTACTGGATGGCGCTGTTAATCAGTGCCGGTATTCTTGGACAGTGGCCAATCGGCAAGCTGGCCGACCGTTTTGGTCGTTTGCTGGTGCTCCGGGTGCAGGTGTTTGTGATTATTCTTGGTGCCCTGGCGATGCTGTCCGGCGCAGCGATGGGACCTTCACTGTTTGTGTTGGGTCTGGCGGGCTTTACCCTTTATCCGGTTGCGATGTCCTGGGCTTGTGAAACGGTTTCTCATCATGAGTTAGTCGCCATGAATCAGGCACTGCTGCTGAGCTATACCATCGGCAGTCTGGTGGGGCCTGGCATGACGGCGGTGTTGATGCAGAGCTATTCCGATCGTCTGTTGTTCGTGACCATTGCTACCGTGGCGCTGGTGTATCTGTTTATGCTGCTGCGCAAAGCCGATCGCAGCGCTACACCGGTTGCACACGCCTGATTTAATTTGGCAGGCGATGTGCTGGAAAGCTGCTGTGGGTTCGGGGGCAGTGTGTTTGAAGTCGCTGTCAATTCGGGTGGCAGGTCAGACATTTATGCAATGAACTGGAAAGCTGCTGTGGATTCAGGTGGCAGGTCAGACAATGGGGGGTATGACTGCAAAGGAACCCGTATCCCTACGATCCGCTGGCACATCCATGTGCCAGAGGCATTTGCTGTCATACCCCCCATCATCTTCCCAATAGCAGCAGTGCGGCTGCCAGAAGCTTGAGCCGTTGGTGAGTTTTAATGCTCATCTTCCAGACGGCCTGCTTTCAGGCAACAGAGTCGTATGGATTTCGGAGGGCAGGGTGATCGGAGCGAGCCACGTCGCAGCCCGATTGCCCTACAGGCCGAGGTATCTCGGTTTCACAGGCGATGGTTTTGACCTTACCCTCAACCTCAACTCTCAAAATAACGCTAAATAAAGCGGATCAGAACACCACTGGGTGCCCATAACCGGCCAGAATCTGCTGAATATGTTCCAACGTGGCCCGGCTCGGTGGCTTCACACCCTCTAACGGATAGGTTTCCCCCAGAACGTCCCACTTATGCTTGCCTAACTCGTGATAAGGCAACAGCTCAATCTTCTCGATGTTATCCATCCCTGCGGTAAACTCGCCGAGCAAATGCGCTGAAGCATCGTCATCGGTATAACCCGGAACAACCACATAGCGAATCCAGGTACGAATGCCGCGCTTTTGCAGATAACGGGCGAAATCCAGCGTGCGATGATTGGAAACGCTGGTCAGAACCTGATGAACCTCATCATTCACCTGCTTAATATCCAGCATCACTAAATCGGTCACATCCAGCAACTCATCAATCACTGCATCATAACGACGGACAAACCCATTGGTATCAAGACAGGTATGAATCCCGGCCGCATGGCAGGCGCGAAACCAGTCGCGAACAAACTCGGCTTGTAAAATTGCTTCGCCGCCGGAAGCGGTCACGCCACCCCCCGACGCCTTCATGAAATGTTTATAGCTCACCACTTCCTGCATCAGCTCATCAACCGTGACCTCTTTACCCGCATGGGTATCCCAGGTATCGCGGTTATGGCAATACAGACAGCGCATCAGACATCCTTGAAAAAAGGTGATAAAGCGAATGCCTGGACCATCTACGGTGCCACAGGACTCACTGGAATGGATTCTTCCGTTTACGGACATGGTTATCACCTCACGACTTCACAGAACAGGGAAAATGGGCCTCAGTAATGAGGCCCGGCAACGCAATTACATCGACTTGGTAAAAGTACGGGTAATAACATCCTGCTGCTGTTCTGGTGTCAGCGCATTGAAGCGCACTGCATAGCCAGACACGCGAATGGTCAACTGTGGGTACTTATCAGGGTGCTCCATGGCATCCAGCAACATCTCGCGATTCATCACGTTAACATTCAGATGCTGCCCACCTTCAGTCTCACCATCATGATGGAAATATCCGTCCATCAGTCCCGCCAGGTTGGATTTACGCACATCATCACTTTTCCCTAACGCATCCGGGACGATGGAAAAGGTGTACGAAATACCATCACGCGCATATTCAAAGGGAAGTTTGGCAACGGAAGTCAGTGAGGCAATTGCCCCTTTCTGATCTCGCCCATGCATCGGGTTGGCTCCCGGACCGAATGGCGCGCCAGAGCGACGACCATCGGGGGTATTACCGGTTTTTTTGCCGTAAACCACATTCGAGGTAATGGTCAGTACTGACTGGGTTGGCACGGCATTTCGGTAAGTGGTCAGGCGCTGAATTTTCTTCATAAAGCGCTCAACCAAATCGCAGGCAATATCGTCTACGCGAGCATCGTTATTACCAAACTGCGGATACTCACCGTTAATCTCGAAATCTGTCGCGATACCGTCCGCATTGCGTACCGGTTTCACTTCCGCATATTTAATCGCCGAGAGTGAGTCGGCAGCGACGGACAATCCGGCAATGCCGCAGGCCATGGTACGGTAAACGTCCCGGTCGTGCAGGGCCATGAGTGAGGCTTCGTAGCTGTACTTATCATGCATATAGTGAATGATGTTCAGCGCGGTAACATACTGCTGTGCCAGCCAGTCCATAAAGTGATCCATGCGGGCGAGCACGGTATCGTATTGCAGCACTTCATCGGTGATTTTTGGCTCCACCGGTCCGACTTGCGCCAGCGATTTTTCATCAACGCCACCGTTAATTGCATACAGCAACGTTTTAGCGAGATTGGCACGAGCACCAAAGAACTGCATCTGTTTGCCAACGATCATCGGGCTAACGCAGCAGGCAATGGCATAGTCATCATTGTCAAAGTCTGGGCGCATTAAATCGTCATTTTCATACTGCAAGGACGACGTATCTATCGACACCTTCGAGGCATATTTCTTGAAATTGGTCGGCAGATTTTCTGACCACAGAATGGTCATATTCGGTTCCGGTGACGGTCCCATGGTATAGAGCGTATTCAGGAAGCGGAAAGTGGTTTTGGTGACTAAAGTGCGGCCATCAACCCCTTGTCCAGCCAGTGACTCCGTTGCCCAAATGGGATCGCCAGAAAACAGTTCATCGTATTCTGGGGTACGCAGAAAACGCACCATACGCAGTTTCATGACCAGATGATCGACTAACTCCTGCGCCTCACTTTCCGTCAGGCGGCCTGCCTGCATATCACGTTCAAAGTAGATATCCAGGAAGGTGGATACGCGACCAAACGACATCGCTGCGCCATTTTGTGATTTAACGGCGGCCAGGTAGGCAAAGTAAGTCCATTGCACGGCTTCCTGAGCGGTTGTTGCCGGGCCAGAGATATCGCAGCCGTACTTGGCGGCCATCACCTTGATTTGATTTAACGCGTGGTGTTGATCGGTAATCTCTTCACGCAGGCGAATTGTGGCTTCAAGATTAACGCCCTGTTCCAGATCGGCCTGAAGTGAGGTGAACTGAGCCAGTTTGTCCTGCATCAGAGCATCAATGCCATACAGTGCCACCCGACGATAATCGCCGATAATACGGCCACGACCGTAGGCATCCGGTAAGCCGGTCAACACGCCAGATTTACGGCAGCGCATAATATCGGGCGTATAGACATCAAACACACCCTGATTATGGGTTTTGCGGTACTCGGTAAAAATGGTTTTGATAGCGGGGTCAAGCTCGCGACGATAAACGTTACAAGAGCTCTCCACCATTTTGATCCCGCCAAACGGAATAATGGCACGCTTCAAAGGCGCATCGGTTTGCAAGCCAACAATTTTTTCCCGTGGATGATCGATGTATCCGGCGGCGTGCGAGGTAATCGTAGAGATCACGTCAGTATCGAAGTCATAAGGTTCGTGCGTCTTATTCTCGACTTTGATCTTTTCCAGCACCTCATTCCATAAGATGGTGGTGTTTTCTGTGGCACCCGCAAGGAAGCTTTCGTCACCGGTATAAGGGGTGTAGTTTTTCTGGATAAAGTCGCGCACGTTGATGCTGGTTTGCCATTCACCTGAGGCGAAGCCCTGCCAGGCACTGTGCTGTTTTTCATTCAGTACTGTCATGATATACCTACCTTATTAAAGGAGCTTTCTTACGGCGCGTCTTCAGATTCAGACACGGCTTTTGATTCAGTTAATTGCGTTGGGCCGCCAGCGCGTAAATAGATCACCCAATATGTCAGCCCGACCAGAACACCCCCGCCAATAATATTGCCGAGCGTCACCGGGATAAGATTATCGATAATAAATCTTACCGGCGTCAGAGATGAAAACTGTGCGGCGCTGGCTCCGGTGAGCTGCCAGAATTCAGGGCTGGAGAAATCACGAATAACAATTGCCAGCGGAATAAGGAACATATTAGCAATGCTGTGTTCAAAGCCACTGGCAACAAACATGGCGACCGGAAGGATTAATACTAAAACTTTATCGGTGAGTGACCGGCCAGAATAACTCATCCAGACACCGAGACAGACCATTAAATTCGCCAGAATACCGAGGCAGACCGCTTCAATAAAACTGTGGTGCATTTTGTGATCGGCAGTTTGCAGGACATTCAACCCCCACGCGCCCTGTGCTGCCATACCCTGTTGGGCAAGAGCAATTAAGGCCACAAACAGCAGGGCGCCAATCAGATTACCGACATACACTGTCAGCCAGTTCCGGGCCAACTGCCCCCAGCTAATGCGTCCACTGGCTTTAGCGACCACAATCAGGACGGTTGACGTAAAGAGATCTGCACCGCCGACCACTACCAGGATCAGGCCCAGGGAAAAACAGATACCGCCAATAAAGCGCACCAGCCCCCAGGGTAAGTCCGAGGCTCCAGTGGTGACGGTAATATAGAAGACAAAGGCAATGGAAATAAAAACCCCTGCAGTAATGGCAAGGAAGAAAGTGGTCAACGGGTGTTTTGTGGCTTTGTAGACCCCGGTTTCTTCTGCCACTTTTGCCATAGCAGGAGGAAGTAATAAGTTGAATGGATTGTTTGCTTTCATTTTTCTGCTCTCAGCAGGATTTACAGGAAAATATTAGCAATTACTGGCGTGGGAAGAGTTGATTTAGATCATTATTTCTTGGGGTGAAATAACAAAGTTGTGAGGCAGGACAAGGTTAAAGTAAATGCAATGTTGCTGGTGTTAATTTTGATAACACAGCCACATGGATGCGTTATTTTTTCTCATGTCTTTACTTTTAAATGGTCTGAAAATAAAGAATGTAAAAATAGAGGAGTAAAAAATTGATATTACTGAAAAAGACTCCCCGACTTACTGTCGGGGAGTCTTAGATATTACTTGTTCGCCCAGAATTTACGCTTAGCCGCCTGCAGCTTTTCATAAGCCTGCAACAGAGACTGATGCGCCGGGAAGGCGTGCAGATCGTCGTCAACGGCCTGCAGACCATAGAACGGAGCTTCACCGCTGATGGCCGCAGATGCCGCTTCCAGCGCTTCTGCGCCATACATGCGGGAGAATGCATGGTGGTACTGTAATGGCTCGCGCTCATCTTCCATCGCTAACAGCAGCAGAGTCTGCAGGCAACGGTAGTAATTAGCACGCTCAGGGGTGAAGACGGAGCTGTTGAATTCCATCGTCCACTCAGTCCAGGTCAGGGCCTGATCCAGATCGCCACCAGCCAGCGCCAGCATGGCTTTCAGTTCGCCAATGCGCAGGGTGTACCAGCCATTGTCTTTACCGCTTGCCAGACCAAGCAGTTCACGCACGCGCGTGAAGTCATCATGGCCTTCTTCATCCAGTTGAGCGATCAGATCGAGATACTCTTCCGGATTCCAGTTGGTCTCTGGCAGGGCCAGCAGCGTTTCGCGCAGGTTGGCACCCATGTTGTTGTTTGCCAACAGCAAATCTTCTGCCGGATAGATATCAGACATGCCCGCCACAATAATACGGCAAGCATACACACTCAGGTGTTCGTAATCGGCAATGTACACGTCCTGGCCTTCTTCTTTAAAGATAGCCATCAACGTTGCGAACTCTTGCTCGGTCGTGCCTGAGAAGCTCCAGTCAACAAACGGATAATCCGCATCTTGCTTGAACATATCCCAGGAGATCAGGCCGCTGGAGTCGATAAAGTGGGTTTCCAGATTGGCGTGTTCAGCCACTTCTTCATCATCGAATGTTGGCGGAGTGAAGACATCCAGATCTTTCAGGCCACGACCTTGCAGCAGCTCGGTAACGGTACGCTCCAGCGCCACGCCAAAGTCTGGGTGTGCACCGAACGAGGCGAAGCAGGTGCCATTAGCCGGGTTGAAGAGCACCACACAAATGACCGGGTACTTGCCGCCCAGGGAAGCATCGTAGGAGAAGATAGGGAAACCTTCTGCTTCCAGGCGTTCAATGGAAGCGACCACACCCGGATAGCGCTGCATAACGCTCTCTGGAATTTCTGGCAGGCTGATGGACTCTGCAATAATGCGGTTTTTAATGTGGCGCTCAAAGACTTCAGACAGCCCCTGCACGCGAGCTTCATTGGCCGTATTGCCCGCAGACATGCCGTTCGACACGTACAGGTTGCCAATAATGTTCATAGGGATGTAGACCGTTTGCTGGTCTGACTGGCGGGTAAATGGCAAGCCACAGATCCCGCGCTCTTCGTTACCCGATTGCAGATCAATCAGATCTGATCCACCCAGTTCATTTTCAGGATCGTAGAAAGCGCGCAGACGATCGTCCAGGATGCCTTCCGGCAGGCTGTTATCAGCGGGCACCGGGAACCATTTCTCATTCGGGTAGTGTACGAAATCGCCGTTAGCGATGGCTTTGCCTAACCAGAAGTCAGCAAAGAAATAGTTGGTCGACAGGCGCTCAAAATATTCCCCCAAGGCTGATGCCAGTGCGGCTTTCTTGCTGGCACCTTTACCATTGGTAAAGCAGAGCGGGCAATCACGATCACGGATATGAACGGACCATACGTTGGGTACGGGATTCAGCCATGAGGCCTCTTCAATGTTGAAACCGAGGTCCAACAGTTTTTGCTGGAAGCGTTCGATAGAATCTTCCAACGCGGCGTCTTTGCCGGGAATGAATGTTTGCGTCATGGAGCCGCTCTCTCTGTAGTCGTGATGGGGCATAAAGCGCGCAATGATACGGATTTTGCGAGGGGTGCGCTATCCGGACAACGATTTTTTCTGCCAATCATTCTGCCTTCCTCCCACAGGGTGTGAAGTCCATTTTTTACTACGCCGAATAGACCTCACAAAATTTCGTTAGCTTTTGCATTCGTAACATAAGCTGCGGCGAGACGGATGCAAGAAATGTGATCGTGACCGGATTTATGATTGCAGCTACCCGGTGGCAATGATAAAACCGAGAGCATATTGATAACCGTTTTATATGACAGTGGTGAGTGGACATGACCCAGGTTTACAATTTTAGCTCCGGCCCAGCCATGCTGCCGGTTGAAGTGCTCCGTCGTGCGGAACAAGAACTGACAAACTGGCACGGGCTGGGGACCTCCGTAATGGAGATCAGCCATCGCAGTAAAGAGTTTATTCAGGTTGCGACTGAAGCTGAGCAAGACTTCCGTGATCTTCTGAATATTCCACAAAACTACAAAGTTTTATTCTGTCACGGCGGGGCGCGAGCTCAGTTTGCTGCTTTACCGGGCAACCTGTTGGGTAACGCAACCACCGCAGACTACGTCGATGGCGGTTACTGGGCCTATAGCGCAATCAAAGAAGCGCAAAAATACTGCTCACCCCGCACGATTGATGCCAAAATCACGGTCGATGGCAAACGCGCTATCTTGCCAATGCGTGACTGGCAGCTGAGTGATGACGCGGCCTACCTGCATTACTGCCCGAATGAAACCATTGATGGCATCGCAATTGATGAAGAACCGGATTTTGGTGACAAAGTCGTGGTCGCTGACCTCTCTTCAACCATCTTATCGCGCCCGTTGGACATCAATCGCTATGGCGTTTTGTATGCTGGCGCGCAGAAAAACATTGGACCAGCTGGCTTAACCCTGGTGGTAGTACGAGAAGATCTGCTGGGTAAAGCACAAAAGTATGTGCCTTCCATCCTCGATTACACCGTGTTGTCTGAAAACGAATCGATGTTTAACACCCCGCCAACTTACGCCTGGTATCTCTCTGGTCTGGTATTCAAGTGGCTGAAAGAGAAGGGCGGGATTGCTGAAGTGGATAAAATCAATCAGGCAAAAGCTGACCTGCTATATGGTGTGATTGATAAGAGCGACTTCTACCGCAATGATGTGGCTACCAGTAACCGTTCACGCATGAACATTCCATTCCAGCTGGCAGACTCTGCGCTGGATAAAGTGTTCCTGGATGAGTCCGTGAACGCGGGCTTGCACGCGTTGAAAGGTCACCGTGTAGTGGGTGGCATGCGTGCATCCATCTACAATGCGATGCCGCTGGAAGGCGTAAAAGCACTGACCGATTTCATGGTGGACTTTGAACGCCGCCACGGTTGATTCATACTGTCTGCCCCAACCCCGTCGTACGGCGGGGTTTTTTGTCTTATCTGGAGATTAGGTTTCACAATGCAGGACTCCCTGACCCTACAACCGATTGCCCGTATTGACGGCACCGTTAACCTGCCCGGTTCAAAAAGCGTATCGAACCGTGCGCTGTTGCTCGCGGCATTGGCGAAAGGCACCACGCGCCTGACCAATCTGCTTGATAGCGACGATATCAAACACATGCTTAATGCGCTGCAAGCGCTGGGTGTCAGCTATCAACTTTCTGCCGACCGCACTGTCTGCGAAGTGACTGGCAATGGCGGTGCTCTGGTGGCACAAGAGCCGCTGGAACTGTTCCTCGGGAACGCCGGTACGGCGATGCGCCCACTGGCAGCGGCATTGTGTCTGGGCCAGCAAGATGTGGTATTGACCGGCGAACCGCGCATGAAAGAGCGTCCAATTGGGCACCTGGTTGATGCGTTACGTCAGGGCGGTGCGGAGATTGAGTATCTGGAAAACCCAGATTACCCACCGCTGCGCCTGCGTGGTGGCTTCAAAGGCGGCGCAGTGAGCGTAGACGGTAGTGTATCCAGCCAGTTCCTGACGGCACTTCTGATGACCGCACCGCTGGCGGAGCAGGATACTGTCATCACCATCAAAGGTGACCTGGTATCTAAACCGTACATTGATATCACGCTGAACCTGATGGCGTGCTTTGGTGTGCAGGTCGAAAACGAGCAGTACGGCCGCTTCGTGATTAAGGGCCAGCAGCAGTACATCGCGCCAGGTGATTACCTGGTCGAAGGTGATGCCTCTTCTGCTTCCTACTTCCTGGCTGCGGCTGCGATTAAAGGCGGCACGGTGCGTGTCACCGGCATTGGTCGCAATAGCGTCCAGGGCGACATTCGCTTTGCGGATGTGCTAGAGCAAATGGGTGCCGTGGTTGAATGGGGAGATGATTACATCGCCTGCACGCGTGGTGAGCTGAAAGGGATCGATATGGATATGAACCATATCCCGGATGCTGCCATGACTATCGCCACCGCCGCCTTGTTTGCCGAGGGCACCACGCAGTTGCGTAACATTTACAACTGGCGTGTAAAAGAGACCGATCGCCTGACGGCCATGGCGACCGAGTTGCGTAAAGTCGGGGCTGAAGTGGAAGAGGGTAACGATTATATTCGTATCACTCCACCGGCTCAGTTGGTACATGCTGAGATTGGCACCTACAATGATCATCGTATGGCGATGTGTTTTTCACTGGTTGCGCTGTCAGACACACCGGTGACGATTCTTGATCCAGGCTGTACGGCGAAAACTTTCCCTGACTACTTCCAACAGTTAGGCAAACTCAGCCACTCGGCCTAAGGTAGTAACCCGGCGACAGGACGCTGTTGCCGGGTTTTGCTGCGAAACTGGTACGATTGTTGAGCGACATTTCTAAATTCTATCAAAATTTTCATCCTGTGAGCGCTAAAGGCTAACTAACGGCGCATAGGCCGAGTATAATGCGCCCCATTCTTATGCAGCCTGGCAGGCTGTTATACTCAGCATGCTGCAAACAGGAGAAAATGATGACGGCGAACGCCCCGGTCATAACCATCGACGGACCAAGTGGAGCAGGTAAAGGCACCCTCTGCAAAGCGATGGCAGAAACGCTGCAGTGGCATTTATTGGACTCTGGCGCCATTTATCGTGTGCTGGCACTGGCAGCTTTACATCATCAGGTTGATATTGAATCGGAAGAAGCGCTGGTCCCACTGGCCGCTCACCTTGATGTACGTTTTGTTTCTGAACAGGGTGAAATGAAAGTCATCCTTGAAGGCGAAGAAGTCACCGGTGAAATTCGTACCCAGGAAGTCAGTAATACCGCTTCGCGTGTGGCTGCTTTCCCGCGTGTTCGCGAAGCTCTGCTGCGACGTCAGCGTGCATTCCGTGATGAACCGGGCCTGATTGCCGATGGCCGAGACATGGGCACCGTGGTTTTCCCTGACGCGCCGGTGAAAATTTTTCTTGATGCGAGTTCGGAAGAGCGCGCGCAGCGCCGTATGCTACAGTTGCAGGAAAAGGGCTTTAGTGTTAACTTTGAGCGCCTTTTAGCCGAGATAAAGGAACGTGATGACCGCGATCGTAATCGCGCCATTGCACCATTAGTTCCCGCAGCAGATGCTCTGGTACTGGATTCAACCAGTATGAGCATTGAGCAAGTGATTGAAAAGTCACTGAGTTATGCGCGTGAAAAACTGGGTCTTCCTGCGGCTTAAGAAACGAATTTTGTAGTACCCCCTGCTCACAGGACGTTAGCAGGCATGTGAAACAACCCCACCCGAAAGGTATGTCAGGTGGACGTTAAATTGAAGAATCCTGAAGATTATCAATATGACTGAATCTTTTGCTCAACTATTTGAAGAATCACTGAAAGAAATCGAAACCCGTCCGGGTTCCATCGTTCGCGGCGTTGTTGTCTCTATCGACAAAGACGTTGTGCTGGTTGATGCGGGTCTGAAATCTGAGTCTGCAATCCCTGCAGAGCAGTTCAAGAACGCAGCCGGTGAACTGGAAATCCAGGTGGGCGACGAAGTTGACGTTGCTCTGGATGCAGTAGAAGACGGCTTCGGTGAAACCCTGCTGTCCCGTGAGAAAGCTAAACGTCACGAAGCTTGGATCACGCTGGAAAAAGCTTACGAAGATGCTGAAACTGTTACCGGTGTTATCAACGGCAAAGTTAAAGGTGGCTTCACAGTTGAGCTGAACGGTATTCGTGCGTTCCTGCCAGGTTCACTGGTTGACGTGCGTCCAGTTCGCGATACCCTGCACCTGGAAGGCAAAGAGCTTGAGTTCAAAGTAATCAAGCTTGATCAGAAACGTAACAACGTGGTTGTTTCTCGCCGCGCAGTTATCGAATCTGAAAACAGCGCAGAGCGCGATCAGCTGCTGGAAAACCTGCAGGAAGGCATCGAAGTTAAAGGTATCGTTAAGAACCTGACTGACTACGGCGCATTCGTTGATCTGGGCGGTGTTGACGGCCTGCTGCACATCACTGATATGGCATGGAAACGCGTTAAGCATCCAAGCGAAATCGTGAACGTTGGCGACGAAATTGCAGTTAAAGTACTGAAATTCGACCGCGAACGTACTCGTGTATCTCTCGGCCTGAAACAGCTGGGCGAAGATCCATGGGTTGCTATCGCTAAGCGCTACCCAGAAGGCACCAAGCTGACTGGTCGTGTAACCAACCTGACCGACTACGGCTGCTTCGTTGAAATCGAAGAAGGCGTTGAAGGCCTGGTACACGTTTCTGAAATGGACTGGACCAACAAGAACATTCACCCATCTAAAGTTGTTAACGTGGGCGATGTTGTTGAAGTTATGGTTCTGGACATCGACGAAGAGCGTCGTCGTATCTCCCTGGGTCTGAAGCAGTGCAAAAACAACCCATGGCAGCAGTTCGCTGAGACCCACAACAAAGGCGATCGCGTTGAAGGTAAAATCAAGTCAATCACTGACTTCGGTATCTTCATCGGCCTGGACGGCGGCATCGACGGTCTGGTTCACCTGTCTGACATCTCCTGGAACGCGACTGGCGAAGAAGCCGTTCGTGAGTACAAAAAAGGCGACGAAATCGCTGCCGTTGTACTGCAGGTTGATGCAGAGCGCGAGCGTATCTCTCTGGGCGTTAAACAGCTGGCAGAAGATCCGTTCAACAACTACATCACTTTGAACAAGAAAGGTGCTATCGTCACCGGTAAAGTGACTGCAGTTGACGCTAAAGGTGCTACAGTTGAATTGGCAGACGGCGTTGAAGGTTACCTGCGCGCTTCTGAAGCTTCACTGGACCGTATCGAAGACGCAACTCTGGTTCTGAGTGTTGGTGACGACGTTGAAGCTAAATTCACCGGCGTTGACCGTAAGAACCGCGTTGTAAGCCTGTCTGTACGTGCTAAAGACCAGGCTGATGAGAAAGAAGCTATCAACACTGTTAACACCAAACAGGATGAAGGCAACTTCTCTAACGCTATGGCTGAAGCGTTCAAAGCGGCTAAAGGCGAGTAATCGACCTGACGTCCCGGGCGGTGTAATGCCGCCCGTATCAGTAACATCAGCTGCTTTATCTTTCCCCACAGGGATTAACCGGAGGATACATGACCAAGTCAGAACTGATTGAAAGACTTGCCAGCCAACAAACTCATATTCCGGCGAAAGCCATTGAGGATGCGGTGAAAGAGATGCTCGAGCACATGGCCACTACGCTGGCTGAAGGTGAGCGCATCGAAATCCGGGGATTCGGCAGTTTCTCTCTGCACTATCGTGCACCGCGCACTGGCCGTAACCCGAAAACGGGTGACAAGGTGGATTTGGAAGGTAAATACGTTCCCCACTTCAAGCCAGGCAAAGAGTTGCGTGACCGCGCGAATATTTACGATCAGTCTAAATAATCGCACATCATCACGCATTGGCTGTTACTGAACGCTAAGAAACGACATCTCCGGGTGTCGTTTTTTTTTGCTCGCAATAAATTTGGGAACCCTGTTCCACTTCCGCTGCAACCCGTGTGCATAAACTAAAAAAGGTTGCGCATCCCCTCGTACGCTTGTTTTTAACGTCTGTAAACCATCAGCAAACGCGTCAAAATGTCGCTTTCGCCAGGAAGCGTACTGATGCCGATGACATGGATATGCCTCGCCAGACTGACATTGCTTATGGGATTGCCCCTCTTGTGGCTCCCCGCCATTCCACAAGGTGTCTCCCTCACGATTGCAGCAATCATTGCCCTCGCTATGCTGATGTTAGGTGGAAAAATCATCCGTGTTCTGGCCGTGTGCCTGCTGTTAGCCTGTTGGATGTTAACGGAAGCTCATCAGATTGTGTCTGTCACCGAAAGACTGAGTCGCGCTCCGGTATCGATGAAAGTGGAAGTGAGGGAGGCTGACACCCGTCGTGGCCAAATTCGGGTCAGGGTTATCCAGCATGAAGAAAAGTATCAATTCCCACCGCTGTATATCTGGCTGACCGTAGCCGATCCTGCCCTCTATTGCGACGGGCAGATATGGCAAATGCAGGTAAAACTGCGTCCCGTTCATGCCCGTCTTAACCAGGGGCTGTTTGATGCCCAGCGTTTTGCCCTGGCGAATCACACGCCATTACAAGGGAAAGTGCAGCAGGCCCAGGCGTTGCAGGCTGCATGCAGCTGGCGCTGGCGTTGGGTGAACTACCACCAGCAGTTGATACAACCCTTGCCACAGCAGGCTACGTTGCGGGCACTGGCATTTGGCGATCGCAGTGCGCTCTCCACTGAAATACGGACGTTGTTAAAGGAGACTGGAACGGCGCACTTAATGGCGATTTCAGGCATGCACATTGCTTTAGCGGCGGCTGTTGGCGTGTTGTTGATGCGGGGCGTGCAGTTTTTTCTGCCGACATCGCGTATTGGTTTCATGCTACCGCTCATCGCCGGTGGGGTGATGGCAGGGCTGTATAGCTGGATATCGGGTAACCATCTTCCGGCACAAAGAGCCATGCTGGCGCTGATATTGTGGGGGATAACACAGTGTCTGAGTTTACGCTTAACGTGTTGGCAGCTCTGGACGCTTTGTATTGCAGGATTAGTGATTGTGGACCCATTAACCCTGCTTTCTGACAGCTTTTGGCTCTCAGCGATTGCCGTACTACTGCTGTTGATCTGGTGCCGTAACTTTCCGCTGCCGCCTCGGTTCAGGCAGCAAAAACGCTGGTGGCTACTCCAGTTGCTGCATTTACAGCTGGGGATGATGCTGTTGATGGTGCCGGTACAGGCAACCATTTTTGGTGGTCTGAGCCTGAGTGCTTTGCTGGCGAATCTGGTGGCGATCCCGGTGGTTTCGCTACTGACGGTTCCCTTGCTGCTGGCCGCCATGCTGATGCCCCATGCAACGCTGAGCTACGCGTTGTGGTGGCTGGCGGATGGCACATTACACATCACCTTCTGGCTGTTGCAGCAACTGCCCACCGCATGGGTCGCGTTGTATGACGGCATGTTTTGGGCACTGACGCTATGGGGAGGGTTATTGCTGTGGCGTTGTGGCTTCGTTTGGCGCGCTCCGGCAAGTTGCCTGGCCTGCGCCATGTTAGTGCTGCTGTGGCGTTTGCCAGAAGACAAAGGCTGGCGTATTACGCTGTTAGATGTCGGGCACGGTTTGAGCGTGGTGATTCAACAAGGGAGAGAAGCGGTGCTCTACGATGCTGGTCCCCGCTGGGCTGAGGATAATGCCGGGGATCGCATTATTGTGCCGTGGCTACAGCGGCAGGGACTGAAAGTAAAATCTGTGATTCTTAGTCATAAACACCTCGATCATGTTGGTGGGTTGTCGGCAGTGAAACGGCATTTTCCCGATGCCGAATTGCGCAGTGCCCTGGGGTGGGAAGGGCACTTACCTTGCCAGCGTGGCGAGCAATGGCAGTGGCAGCAACTCCGCTTTACTGTACTGTGGCCGGAAAACAGCCCGGGCGCTGGGCAAAATAATGACTCCTGTGTGATTCGGGTCAGTGACGGTCAGGTTAGCCTACTGCTCACGGGGGACCTGGAGCAGAGTGGGGAGCGTCAACTGGTCGCGCTGGAGAAGGAAAATTTGCGCAGTGATATTTTGCAGGTGCCACATCATGGCAGTAAGACCTCATCCACTTCACTGTTCTTACGGCAGGTCTCGGGCGAGACCGCCTTAGCCTCTTTAGCCCGCTATAATGCATGGCGGATGCCAGCAAAATCCGTACTGGAGAGTTATCAGAAACAGGGTTACACCTGGTACGATACCGGACAGTCAGGGCAGATCAGCGTCAAAATTCAGGCCGGAAATATGCAAGTTGCTGGTCTGAGAGAACAAATTTTACCCCGTTGGTATCATCAGTGGTTTGGCGTCAAACGCGATTCCAGGTAGAATGATCGGCTATTTCAAACAGCGTGAAAATATAATGCATCAAGACAAAGATCTCTCAACCTGGCAGACATTCCGTCGACTCTGGCCAATGATCGCCCCACACAAAGCGGGTTTAATTGTGGCCGCAGTGGCGCTGGTGATCAACGCCGCAGGCGACACCCTTATGCTCTCCCTGTTGAAGCCTTTACTGGATGACGGCTTTGGCAAAGCGGATAAATCAGTATTACTGTGGATGCCGCTGGCGGTGATTGGCCTGATGCTGATTCGTGGTATTACCAGCTATATCTCAAGTTATGGCATCTCCTGGGTCTCTGGTCAGGTGGTGATGAACATGCGCCGTCGTCTGTTTGGTCACATGATGGGCATGCCGGTCTCCTTCTTTGATCAGCAGTCAACAGGTACGCTGTTGTCTCGCATCACTTATGATTCTGAACAGGTAGCCTCTTCATCTTCCAGTGCGCTGGTCACCGTGGTGCGTGAAGGTGCCTCGATCATCGGCCTGTTTATCATGATGTTCTATTACAGTTGGCAGCTGTCGTTAATTCTGATTGTGCTGGCACCTGTGGTCTCGTTTGCGATCCGTAACGTCTCCAAACGTTTCCGTAATATCAGCAAAAACATGCAGAACACCATGGGGCAGGTGACCACCAGTGCAGAACAGATGCTGAAAGGGCATAAAGAAGTCTTGATGTTTGGTGGCCAGGATGTAGAAACCGAGCGTTTCTCACGCGTCAGCAACCGCATGCGCCAGCAGGGCATGAAACTGGTTTCTGCTTCGTCTATCTCCGATCCTATCATTCAGCTGATTGCTTCACTGGCGCTGGCTTTCGTGCTGTATGCAGCCAGTTTCCCAAGCGTAATGGATACTCTGACTGCCGGTAGTATCACCGTGGTCTTCTCCTCAATGATTGCGCTGATGCGTCCATTGAAATCACTGACTAACGTCAATGCGCAGTTCCAGCGCGGCATGGCAGCCTGCCAGACCTTGTTCTCCATCCTCGATACCAAGCAGGAAGAAGATACCGGCAACCGTGAGCTGGTGCGTGCTAAAGGCGAAATCGAATTCCGTAACGTCACCTTTACCTACCCAGGCCGCGATACCCCTGCGTTACGCAACATCAATCTGCATTTGCCTGAAGGTAAAACGGTCGCGCTGGTAGGACGTTCTGGTTCTGGTAAGTCGACTCTGGCGAGTTTGTTGACGCGTTTCTATGATATCCAGCAGGGCGAAATTTTACTGGATGGGCACGACCTGCGTGAGTATCAGCTGCGCGCACTGCGTAACCAGGTTGCGCTGGTTTCCCAGAGTGTCCACCTGTTTAACGATACCATCGCGAATAACATCGCCTATGCGCGCGAAGACCAGTACAGCCGTGAAGAGATTGAACGTGCGGCGACGATGGCACACGCCATGGACTTCATCAATAAAATGGACAATGGCCTGGATACGGTGATTGGTGAGAACGGTGTGCTGCTTTCTGGTGGTCAGCGCCAGCGTATTGCGATTGCCCGTGCGCTGCTGCGTGACTCCCCGATTTTGATTCTCGATGAAGCGACTTCAGCACTGGATACCGAATCTGAACGTGCTATCCAGTCTGCGCTGGACGAGCTCCAGAAAAACCGTACTTCACTGGTGATTGCGCACCGCCTGTCGACCATCGAAAAAGCCGATGAAATTGTGGTCGTGGAAGATGGCTACATCGTTGAGCGCGGTACACATGAGGTGCTTCTCGCCCAGCAGGGAGCTTATGCTCAGCTGCACAAAATGCAGTTTGGCGCATGATAGCGCGTATCTGGAGTGGTAAATCCCCGCTCTGGGTGCTGCTCTGGCCGTTCAGCCTGTTGTATGGCGCGGTCAGCGGCATTATCCGGTTAAGCTATCGGCTTGGATTGCGCAAAAGCTGGCGCTCTCCCATACCGGTTGTGGTGGTTGGAAACCTGACGGCGGGTGGCAATGGCAAAACGCCACTGGTTATCTGGCTGGTGCAGGCGCTGCAGCAGCAAGGTTATGAAGTGGGTGTGGTGTCTCGTGGCTACGGCGGGAAAGCGCAAAGCTATCCGTTGTTAGTCACGGCACAGACCGCCACTGACCAGGCTGGCGATGAGCCGGTGCTCATTGCTCAACGGACCAACGCCCCGGTTGCCGTGGCACCTCGTCGTCGGGCGGCGATTGAGCGTTTACTGGCGAAATACCCGCTGGATATCATCATCACCGATGATGGCCTACAGCATTACGCACTGCAGCGTAATGTTGAAATTGTGGTGGTGGACGGTGAGCGTCGCTTCGGCAATGGCTGGTGGCTGCCAGCCGGGCCGATGCGCGAGCGTGCCTCTCGCTTAAAGCAGGTTGATGCCGTAGTGACAAATGGCGGCACAGCCCTGGCGGGAGAAATTGCGATGACGCTCAGCCCAGGGCTGGCTGTCAATATGCGCAGCGGCGAGAAGCGAGCGCTGTCCACCTTCAAAGAGGTGGTCGCGATGGCGGGTATTGGCCATCCACCGCGTTTCTTCAACACGTTGCGCCAGCAAGGGCTAACGCCAGTGGCTGAAATCGCTTTTGCCGATCACCATGCTTATCACAAAGCAGAACTGGTCGCGCTGACCCAGCCGGAACAACCGCTGCTGATGACGGAAAAAGATGCGGTGAAATGCCGCACCTTTGCGCAGGAAAACTGGTGGTATTTACCGGTGGATGCACAACTGCAAGGTGATGCGCTTGCACCGCTCATGCAAAAAATTACCGCGCTTTGTAAGGCTGAGTAATAAGCGAGCAAAGCGTAGGTTAAAAGGTGCGGCAGTGCCATTGCTGCCGCACTAACTTTGCTCGTAACCCCTGTTTCCTCCCCGCTTCACCTCCCCAGCTATGCTATGCTAGCACCCACTTGTTATCGGTCCGTGATGGAGGATTTATGGATCACCGCTTACTCGAAATCGTTGCCTGCCCGGTATGTAATGGCAAGCTGTACTACAATAATGCTCAGCAGGAATTGATTTGTAAGCCTGACGGCCTGGCATACCCAGTGCGTGATGGCATTCCGGTGCTACTGGAAAATGAAGCCCGCACGCTAACGGCAGAAGAGATTCATCCATGAGTTTCATCGCGGTTATCCCTGCGCGCTATGCTTCTACCCGTTTACCGGGAAAACCGTTGCTGGATATCCACGGTAAGCCAATGGTCGTGCACGTGATGGAGCGCGCCCGCGAATCGGGTGCCAGTCGCGTCATTGTGGCAACCGATCACGATGAAGTAGCAGCGGCAGTCATCGCAGCGGGTGGTGAAGTGTGTATGACCCGTGCCGATCATCAGTCGGGCACTGAACGCCTGGCGGAAGTCTGCGAAAAACTGCAATTTGCCGATGACGATATCATTGTTAATGTGCAGGGCGATGAGCCGATGGTGCCTGCGGACATCGTACGTCAGGTTGCTAATAACCTTGCGGGGGCGACATCCGCAGGGATGGCAACGCTGGCGGTGCCCATTCACGATGCGGAAGAGGCATTTAACCCCAACGCCGTGAAAGTCGTGACTGACGCTGAAGGCTATGCTCTCTATTTCTCTCGCGCCACCATCCCCTGGGATCGTGAACGCTTTGCGCAGTCGCGTGAAGAGATCGGCGATTCTCTGCTGCGCCACATCGGTATTTATGCTTATCGCGCCGGTTTCATTCGTCGCTATGTGGCATGGGAACCTTGTGCGCTGGAAAAAATCGAACTGCTGGAGCAACTTCGCGTGCTCTGGTATGGCGAAAAGATTCACGTCGCTGTTGCACTGACCGTGCCTGGCACAGGCGTAGATACCGCCGAAGACCTGGTTCGGGTACGCGCAGCTATGCAGCCTTAAATCCGGTAGCCTGTCTGTTGCAGACAGGCATCGTGGTACGGAGGGGGAAAATGGAACAGCTAAAAAAAGAGCTGGCCATCGTATTGGGGAAATCACTCAGTCGCGTTGAACCCATCAGCGAGCAACCCCCCGCCCGTTTATACGCCCTGTACGATGAAGCCGGCGAACCATTGCCGATGATGGCGAAATATTACCGGCATCAGGGGCGAGCAGCGCTGGAAGCGAAAAAGCTGGCGATGCTGGGCCACGAAGGATTGATACAGGTGCCCGCGGTGTATGGGCTGGTACTGAGCCAACAGCCACCGGTACACGAAATGCTGCTCCTCGAACGGATCAAAGGCATCTCCGCAGAGGCGGCTTCAGGTGATGTTTCCCGCCGTCAGCAACTCTTTGAGCAGGTGGTCGAAGGGCTCCTTGGCTGGCATCGTATTCAGAGTCATGGCCTGATCGGCAGCGTCGACAGCGTTCAGGAAAATAACTGGCCAGTCTGGTATCGCCAAAGCGTTGAAGTGTTGTGGGCCACATTAGGCTATCTACGTCCGCCTTTCTTTACCCAGGAAGATCGCCAAATCCTGTTTCGCAGTCGTGCGCAGTTCAAACGTCTGTTTAACGACTTTGATGACCCTGCGGTGATGTTGCACGGTAACTTCCGTCTCTCCAGTATTATCAAAGAACCGCACAGCGATCTGCTGCTGGCCATGGCCGAGCCGGGTAACATTCTGTGGGGGCCGCGTGAATATGAGCTGATCTATCTGTCCGATCAGGGCGTAGAGGGGGAATTATTACGTCTCTATCTCAGCCACGCTCCGGTAGATGACGGCTTTATGTGGCGCCGCTGGCTCTATCAACTCTGGTCTTGCGTTGATAGCCTGGTGCACAGCGGCGAGTTCGATCGCGCGCGCTTCGATCACGCGCGCAACCAGCTATTGCCGTGGCTCGGTTGACGGTGAGCGAATGCCCTTCATCCACTGCCATAACTGCCCCAGCAGCTCATAACTTGCACGTTCACTGTGACCCAGCCACACCGCAGAAGGGGTGACGCGTTCAAACCAGTACAGTGGTGAGGTGATCGCCATTTGGTTTGCGGGCACCGGAATCGGTTTCAGCCCGGCAGCTTCAAAGAAACGCATGGCGCGAGGTAAATGGCTGGCGGAAGTGACTAACAGGAACGGATGGTCACCAATTGCCGCCCGCACCGCATGAGACTCCTCTTCGGTATCCTTTGGTTGACTCAATGCCAACGTATGGTCGGCGGGTACACCGAGGCTCTGCGCCACTTTTGCCGCGGTTTCAGCATTGCTCATAGGATTGTCTCCCCCCGCAGCGCCGGTAAATACCATGATCGCGGAAGGATGGCGTAGCCACTGCCGAACCCCTTCCGTGACGCGAGGCAGGCTGTTGCTAATGAGATTAGAGCTGGGTGCCCAGTCTGGGTTATAGGTGTAACCCCCCCCGAGGACCACAATGTAGTCATACTTCGCATCGCCATTCCACGTCGGGTAACTCTCTTCCACGGGCAGCAAGAGACGGTCGGCAACCGGCTGCAGGCTCAGCAGCAACAGCACTAGCCAGCCAGCAGAAATGAGAATTTTACCGGCTTTCTGCCAGCGGCTAAACCAGAGCAGCAAAATCCCGGCCGCTATAACCAATAACAGAAACGGCAAAGGCAGTAGCAGGCCGCCAGTCACTTTTTTCAGGTAAAAAAGCATCGTTAAACTCCCCTGTTGAACGAAAAAACGGCAGCCGGGTGACAACCTCGGGATGAAAGGTTCATTCCTGGCTTTCCTGTGACAAAATAGCATAAGTTTCAGTGCAGCATACCGGAGTCCATGCCATGCAGGATCGTAACTTTGACGACCTCGCAAAGAAGTTTTCAAAAAATATTTATGGCACGACCAAAGGCCGGATTCGCCAGGCCATCCTGTGGGATGAGCTAAACGCGTTGTTACCGACGCTGCCAGAAGGTCCGTTGCAGATCCTCGATGCCGGTGGCGGTATCGGGCAGATATCCAGCGGACTGGCGGCACAGGGGCATCAGGTGCTGTTGTGCGATCTCTCTGCGGAAATGCTGCGTCTGGCGCAGGAACATGCGCAGGCAGAGGGTGTGAGCCAGAACATGCAATTCAAACAAATTAGCGCCCAGCAGGTGGGCGAACATTTGGATAAACCGGTTGATCTGGTATTGTTTCACGCGGTGCTGGAGTGGGTTGCAGAACCCGAACAGGTGTTAAAAGCGCTGTACAACGTACTGTCGCCGGGCGGCGTATTATCCCTGATGTTCTATAATCGCCACGGCCTGACGCTACGCAACCTGACACTGGGTAACTTCGGTTATTTGCGTGCCGACATGGCGAAACGCAAGAAGAGCACACTCTCACCCGATTATCCGCGCGATCCCGTAGAGGTCGAGGGCTGGCTGAGCGCCTGCGGCTTTGTTACTGAAGCACGAGCCGGGATCCGCGTGTTCTGCGACTATATGTCAGAGCCGCCACAACGCGGGGAAGGAACGGAAGCAATTATTGAGATGGAGCGACGTTACTGCCGTCAGGAGCCTTTCCTGAGCCTTGGACGCTATATTCACGTAACGGCGCGTAAACCCGTAAAACAGGACGAACTATGAGTGAATTTTCCCAGACGGTTCCCGAACTGGTGAACTGGGCGCGTAAGAATGACTTCTCGCTTACGCTGCCGGTTGAACGTCTGGCCTTTTTGCTGGCCATTGCCACCCTGAACGGTGAGCGCATGGATGGCGAAATGAGTGAAGGCGAACTGATTGATGCCTTTCGTCACGTCAGCAAGGCTTTCGAACAAACCCATGAAACGGTCCTGGTGCGTGCCAACAACGCCATCAATGACATGGTGCGTCAGCGCCTGATTAACCGCTTTACCAGCGAACTGGCTGAAGGCCATGCAATCTATCGCCTGACACCGCTGGCCATCGGCATTACCGACTACTATATCCGCCAGCGTGAATTCTCCACGCTGCGCCTCTCGATGCAGCTCTCTATCGTCGCCCAGGAACTTAAACGTGCCGCCGATGCCGCGGATGAAGACGGTGATGAGTTCCACTGGCAGCGCAATGTCTTCGCGCCGTTGAAATATTCCGTCGCGGAAATTTTTGACAGCATCGATATGAGTCAACGTCTGATGGACGAACAGCAGCAGTCAGTGAAGAATGACATCGCGGACCTGCTGAACAAAGACTGGCGTGCAGCGATTTCCAGTTGTGAACTGCTGTTATCCGAAACATCCGGCACGTTGCGTGAGTTGCAGGACACGCTGGAAGCGGCAGGCGATAAGCTCCAGGCCAATCTGTTACGCATTCAGGATGCCACGCTGAACAGCCCAGACCTCGGCTTTGTCGATAAGCTGGTGTTTGATCTGCAAAGCAAGCTGGATCGTATTATCAGTTGGGGACAGCAAGCGATTGATCTGTGGATTGGCTATGACCGCCATGTACACAAATTTATTCGTACCGCCATCGATATGGATAAAAACCGCGTCTTTGCGCAGCGTTTACGCCAGTCGGTGCAGAACTATTTTGATAACCCATGGGTATTGACGTACGCCAATGCCGACCGCCTCTACGACCTTCGTGATGACGAAATGACATTACGCAATGACGAGGTGATGGGTGAGTTGCCGCCTGAGATGGAGTTCGAAGAATTCAATGAAATTCGTGAACAGCTGGCAGCCATGATTGAAGAAGCTTTACAGAGTTATAAAACCGAACAGAAACCGCTCCACCTTGCTAGCGTGATGCGCGATTATCTGGCCCAGTATCCACGCGCACGCCATTTTGATCTGGCGCGTATTGTGGTGGATCAGGCCGTCAGGTTAGGGGTGGCGGAAGCGGATTTAGCCGGTTTACCTGCTGAATGGCAGGCCATTAATGAATACGGAGCCAAGGTGCAGGCACATGTCATCGACAAATATTGAACAAGTGATGCCAGTTAAGCTGGCGCAGGCACTGGCGAATCCGATTTTCCCTGCGCTGGACAGCCAGTTGCGCGCAGGCCGTCATATCGGCATTGAAGATTTGGATAACCACGCTTTCCTGATGGATTATCAGGACTATTTAGGCGAATTTTACGCCCGTTATCATGTTGAACTGGTGCGAGCGCCGGAGGGGTTCTTCTACCTGCGCCCACGCTCGACCACGCTCATTCCCCGTTCAGTGCTCTCTGAGCTGGATATGATGGTAGGGAAAATTCTTTGTTACCTCTATCTCAGCCCGGAACGTCTGGCAAACGAAGGTATCTTCACCCAGCAAGAGCTGTATGACGAACTGCTGTCGTTAGCGGATGAGAGCAAACTCCTGCGTTTCGTCAATCAGCGCTCAACCGGTTCTGACCTTGACCGCAGCAAATTGCAGGAAAAAGTGCGTGCCTCACTGACGCGCCTGCGCCGCCTCGGCATGGTGTGGTTTATGGGCAATGACAGCAGCAAATTCCGCATTATCGAGTCGGTGTTCCGCTTCGGCGCGGACGTGCGCAGCGGAGACGATCCGCGTGAAGCCCAGCTCCGCCTGATCCGCACGGGAGATGCACAGATCCCGGTGCAGGCCGTGGCCGATGAGCCAGAAGAAAATGACCATGAAGCGAATGATAGCGCGGAGGACGAGTAAGCATGATTGAACGCGGAAAATTTCGCTCGCTGACCCTGATAAACTGGAACGGCTTCTTTGCACGTACCTTCGACCTCGATGAGCTGGTGACGACGCTCTCAGGCGGTAATGGTGCGGGTAAATCCACCACCATGGCGGCATTTGTCACCGCCCTGATCCCCGATCTCACGTTGCTGCACTTCCGTAACACCACGGAAGCGGGAGCCACCAGCGGCTCACGCGACAAAGGCCTGCACGGTAAGCTGCGGGCTGGGGTCTGCTATTCGGCGCTGGATGTGATCAACTCACGCCATCAGCGTGTGATTGTGGGTGTGCGTCTGCAACAGGTGGCAGGGCGCGATAAGAAAGTCGATATCAAACCCTTCAGTATTCACGGGCTGCCGATGGACAGCAACCCGACCGACATGCTGACGGAAATTCTCGATACCCGTCAGGCACGCGTCCTGTCGCTGAATGATGTTAAAGAACGCGTAGAAGCCTGCGAGGGCGTGCAGTTCCGTCAATACAGCTCCGTGACCGACTACCATGCGATGATGTTCGATCTGGGCATTGTGCCGCGCCGCCTACGCAGCGCCAGCGATCGCAGTAAGTTCTACCGCCTGATCGAAGCTTCGCTGTACGGCGGGATCTCCAGTGCCATCACACGTTCACTGCGTGACTACCTGCTGCCGGAAAATGGCGGTGTGCGTAAGGCCTTCCAGGATATGGAAGCCGCACTACGCGAGAACCGTCTGACGCTGGAAGCCATCCGCGTGACGCAATCCGATCGCGATCTGTTTAAACACCTGATTTCCGAAGCGACCAGCTACGTATCGGCGGACTATATGCGCCACGCTAATGAGCGTCGTGTGCATCTGGATGGCGCGGTACAATTGCGTCACGATCTCTTCACCAGCCGCAATCAGCTGGCGGCAGAGCAGTATCGTCATGTTGAAATGGCGCGTGAGCTGGCAGAGCACTCCAGTGCGGAAAGCGATCTGGAAGTCGATTATCAAGGTGCCAGCGATCACCTGAACCTGGTGCAAACAGCAATGCGCCAGCAGGAAAAAATCACCCGTTATGATGCCGATCTCGAAGAGCTGACGGTACGTCTGGAAGAACAGACGGAAGTGGTTGAAGAGGGGCGCGAGCTGCTGGAAGAGCAGGAAGCGCGTGCGGAAGCCGCAGAAACCGAAGTCGATGAACTGAAAAACCAGCTGGCCGATTTCCAGCAGGCGCTGGATGTGCAGCAAACGCGTGCCATTCAGTACCAGCAGGCGTTACAGGCACTGGAGCGCGCGCGCTCACTCTGTCAGCTGTCGGATTTAACTACCGGGAACGCGGAGGAGTATCAGCACGCATTCCAGGCTCGTGAAGAAGAAGCGACCGAACGCCTGTTAACGCTGGAACAAAAACTCAGTGTGGCAGAAGCCGCGCACGGGCAGTTTGAACAGGCACTGGCGCTGGTCACGGCTATTGCAGGCAGCGTCGCTCGTCAGGATGCGTGGCAAACCGGGCGTGAGATCCTGCGTGACGCACATAACCAGCGCCATCACGCCGATCAGCTCTCCTCACTGCGTCTGCGCCTGAACGAACTGGAGCAGCGCCTGCGTGAGCAGCATGATGCAGAGCGTTTGCTGGCTGAGTTCTGCAAACGCCAGGGGCAGCAGTATGACGCTGATGCGCTGGAAGGTTTACAGCGTGAGCTGGAAGCGCAGATTGAACAGTTGAATGCCACCGTAGCGGATGCCGGTGAACGCCGTATGCAGATGCGCCAGGAGCTGGAGCAACTGCGTGAACGCATCACTGCCCTGACTGCACGCGCGCCGCACTGGCTGGCTGCACAGGAGATCCTCACTCAGTTAAGTGAACAAACTGGTCAGCAGCTCAGCAGCAGCCAGGATATCACCGAATACATGCAGCAGCTGTTGGAGCGCGAGCGCGAAACCACCGTTGAGCGTGATGACATTGCGGCACGCAAGCGCGATGTAGAACAACAGATTGAACGCCTGAGCCAGCCTGGTGGCGCAGAAGATGCCCGCCTGACCCAACTGGCCGAGCGTTTCGGTGGCGTGTTGCTGTCGGAAATCTATGATGATGTCACTCTTGATGATGCGCCGTACTTCTCTGCACTGTATGGCCCGTCACGTCATGCCATCGTTGTGCCGGATCTCTCCCTGGTTCGTGAGCAACTGGAAGGGCTGGAAGAGTGCCCGGAAGATCTCTACCTGATTGAAGGGGATCCACAGTCGTTTGATGACAGTGTCTTTGCCGTCGATGAGTTAGAAAAAGCGGTAGTGGTGAAAATCGCTGAACGCCAGTGGCGCTATTCCCGCTTCCCGAAAGTGCCGTTGTTTGGCCGCGCCGCGCGTGAAAACCAGCTGGAGCTGTTGAGCAATGAGCGTGACCGCCTGGCAGAGCAGTACGCCACGTTGTCGTTTGATGTGCAGAAAACGCAGCGCCTGCATCAGTCTTTCAGCCGCTTTATCGGTAGCCATTTGGCCGTTGCATTTGATGCCGATCCTGAAGCCCAAATCCGCAGCCTGAATACGCGTCGTGGTGAACTGGAACGCGCCCTCAGCCAGCATGAAAATGACAACCAGCAGCAGCGTCAGCAGTTTGAGCTGGCGCGTGAGGGGGTGGCACAGCTTAACCGCCTGCTGCCACGAGTCAGCCTGTTGCTGGATGACACGCTAGCCGATCGCTGCGAAGAGATCCGCGAGCAGGTGGAAGAAGCCCAGGATGCGTCGCGTTTCCTGCATCAACATGGCGCTCGCCTGACGAAACTGGAAACACTGGTTGGCGTGTTGCAAAACGACCCTGAGCAACATGAACAGTTACAAGCGGACTATCAGCAGGCGCAACAGCAGCAGCGTGATGCCCGTCAGCAGGCCTTTGCGCTGACAGAAGTGGTACAGCGTCGCGCGCACTTCAGCTATGCCGATTCTGCCAGCATGTTGACGGGTAACAGCGATCTCAGTGACAAGCTGCGTCAACAACTTGAACATGCCGAAGCGGAACGTGCACGCTCGCGTGAACGTCTGCGTGAGCTGCAACAGCGCCTGACGCAGTATTCGCAAGTGCAGGCGTCACTGAAAAGTGCCTTTGATGCCAAACGCGATATGTTGCAGGAGTTGCAACAGGAGATGCAGGCAATTGGCGTTCAGGCGGATGCTAGCGCAGAAGAACGAGCACGTATCCGACGTGATGAGCTCTATACCGCGCTCAGCCACAACCGTGCACGCCGTAATCAGCTGGAAAAACAGATTACCTTCTGTGAAGCCGAATCCGACAGCCTGCAGAAAAAACTGCGTCAGCTTGAGCGTAACTACCATCAGAGCCGTGAGCATGTGGTCAGTGCCAAGGCGGGATGGTGTACCGTATTGCGTCTGGTGAAAGACAATGGCGTAGAACGCCGTCTGCACCGCCGTGAACTGGCCTATATGGGGGCAGATGAACTGCGCTCAATGTCGGATAAAGCATTGGGTGCTCTGCGCCTGGCGGTGGCGGATAACGAACATCTGCGTGACGTACTGCGTGCTTCAGAGGATCCTAAACGCCCTGAGCGCAAAATTCAGTTCTTCATCGCCGTTTACCAGCATCTGCGTGAGCGTATCCGTCAGGATATTATTCGCACTGACGATCCGGTTGAAGCGATTGAGCAGATGGAAATTGAGCTGAATCGCCTGACGGAAGAGCTGACGGCACGTGAACAGACGTTGGCAATCAGCTCGCGCAGTGCGGCAAACATCATTCGCAAAACCATTCAGCGCGAACAGAACCGTATTCGTCAGCTTAACCAGGGACTACAGGCGGTCAGCTTCGGTCAGGTGCGCAGTGTGCGTCTGAACGTGAACGTCCGTGAAGCTCACTCGTTGCTGCTGGACACGCTCTCGGCTGAGCATGAACAGCATCAGGATCTGTTTAACAGCTCCCGCCTGACCTTCTCTGAGGCCTTAGCGAAACTGTATCAACGCCTGAATCCGCAGATTGATATGGGACAACGTACGCCGCAGACCATTGGTGAAGAACTGCTCGACTACCGCAACTATCTGGAGATGGAAGTGGAAGTTAACCGTGGTTCGGATGGCTGGCTGCGTGCGGAAAGTGGTGCGCTGTCTACCGGTGAAGCGATCGGTACCGGGATGTCAATTCTGGTGATGGTGGTACAAAGCTGGGAAGAAGAGTCTCGCCGTCTGCGTGGCAAAGACATTTCACCGTGCCGTCTGCTGTTCCTCGACGAAGCAGCCCGACTGGATGCGCGTTCCATCGCCACACTCTTCGAACTGTGTGAACGTCTGGAGATGCAACTGGTGATTGCTGCGCCGGAAAATATCAGCCCGGAAAAAGGCACCACCTACAAACTGGTACGTAAAGTCTTTAACAATACGGAGCATGTGCATGTGGTAGGGCTGCGAGGTTTTGCGCCTGATGCACCGAAGCCACGACCAGAGGCCGCTCAGGTTGAGGATTCACAGGCAGAGTTGTAGGTGCCGCTGTGGGTTTTTCAACGCGCTGAAAAACCCCAGGTTATTTCCTGAAAGAGGCGTCGCTTAAGCGGCGCTCAACGCGAGGGGGCAGTGACCTCGCCAGGATTTACGGCACGAAGCCTGAGAGAGGGACACCAGAGAGCTGAGCTATTTCTGGTAACGGCATTTGTCAGAACAGGCAAATGCCGTTTTTTATTTGTATACTCAAACCGATGCGTAGTGGTGTAGCGAATTCAGACACAGCGTTAACTTATGAGGGGGCAGGGATGTTGCTTAACACAAGTATAAAAACAAATCGGTTGGTTGGGGTGCTGAGCCTCATGCTGTTATTGTCACCCCTGAGCGCGAGCGTTGCAGCGGTCAATAGCACAGTGCCACATACCGGACAGGGAACGTTTACGGTAGGACAGAGTCAACAGCGTATTCTGCAAGAGTTCGCGCCGGCCGACAGGCCATTCTATCTGGCTGCACTCGCCAGTTTGTACGCTAATCGCCATATGCAACCGCTGTGGCAGGACGCTGACGCGACACAACAATTTCAACAGCAGTTAGCCGAAGTCGCGCTCTCTGGCGTACAGCCCCAGTTTACCCACTGGCTTGATTTACTCACCAATCCACAGGTCAAGGGCTTCGCGCGCGATGTCGTGTTGTCTGATGCCATGCTGGGCTATTTGCAGTTCGTCGCTAACGTGCCGCAGAAAGGGGAAACCTGGCTCTACAGCAATGTTCCCTACAAAATGGAACCTCCGGCTATCTCCGCTGAGAACCAATGGCTGAATGCTTTCAATGCGGGTGGCGGCTCTACTTTCGTGGCTTCACTGGCACCGCAACATCCGCAGTATGTACCGATGCACAGTGCGTTGAAAAAACTTCTGCGGGATAAACGCCCGTGGCCACAGTTGAAAAACGTCGCCACGCTGCGCCCAGGACAGGTAAGCAATGATGTGCCAGCACTGCGTGAAATTCTGGATCGCACCGGTATGTTGCAGGCCACCACGACTGCGCCTGAGCCGTCTGAAGACCGCGTGCCCACTGCGCCAGTGCCGGTTAGTCAGTCCAGTGAGCCGGTCGCTGTGAGCCCATCCGCCACTTCAACCTCTTCGTTGATCACCGCCGATACGCCGCAGGCACAAGGTAATGTGCAAGCGACCAGTACAGCGATGCCCGGCAGTGTTTATGATGACACGCTGGTCGCCGCGGTGAAGCGCTTCCAGCAGTGGCAGGGGCTGGAGAGTGATGGCAACATTGGCCCAAGAACGCGCGAATGGTTAAACGTTTCACCCCAGATGCGTGCGGCACTGCTGGCGCTGAATATTCAACGCCTGCGCCTGCTGCCGGATGATATGCACAACGGGATCATGGTCAACATTCCCAACTTCTCCCTGATTTATTACAACAACGGCAATAAGATCCTCAGCTCGCGTGTGATTGTGGGGCGGCCGGATCGTAAAACGCCACTGATGCGCAGCGCGCTCAACGATGTGGTGCTTAATCCGCCGTGGAACGTGCCAACCTCGCTGGTGCGTAAAGACATTATTCCAAAAGTAAAACAGGACCCCTCTTACCTGGATAAACATGGGTTCGTTTTACTGTCTGGCTGGAGCAGTGATGCACAGGTAGTGAATCCGCATATGATTGACTGGTCAGGTATTTCTGCCACTAATTTCCCTTACCGGATGCGCCAGTCTCCGGGGGCCATGAATGCGCTGGGCCGTTATAAGTTTAATATGCCGAGCAGTGATGCGATTTATCTGCATGACACCCCTAATCATGGCCTGTTCCAGCGCGATCTGCGGGCGCTGAGCTCGGGTTGTGTCCGCGTTAACAAAGCTTCAGAGCTGGCGGGTATCTTGCTACAGGATGTTGGCTGGAATGGCGGTCGTATCTCTGACACGCTGAAACAGGGAGATACGCGTTACGTCTCCATTCGTCGTCGTATCCCGGTTAACCTCTATTATTTAACCGCCTGGGTCGCGGATGATGGCAAAGCGCAGTACCGTACAGATATTTACAATTATGATATGACGGCACAATCCGGCAGCCACCTTCTCAGTCGCGCCGGTCAGTTATTGCTCTAGTGATTGATTTACAACTGCCTTTCAGTCGGGGATGAAAATCCCCGACTTGTCCTAATTAGGTCGCCTATCTCGGGCGGCTGCACAAAGCAGTGATACGTGGGTTGACGGATATTTGCCTGGCGGTTATGGTTCCGCCTTGTGTGCTTTTTGCACATAAAAGTTGGCTTTTTATCAGGTAATCGCGCTTCATGACAAAATTTAATCCTCAACGCCGTAAACTTCTGCTTTGCGCAGGTGCTGCCTCTGGCCTTGCGCTGTTGCCCGCTTCGGCAATGGCTTCGCTCTCTACTTCTCGCCCACGCGTACTGACGCTAAATAACCTGCATACCGGTGAAACGTTGAAGACTGAATTTTTCAACGGGCAAACGTACGATAAGAGTGAATTGACGCGTCTGAATCACTTTTTCCGTGACTACCGCGCCAACCAGGTCAAAAACATCGATCCGCACCTGTTTGATCAACTCTATCTGTTACAGGCAATGCTGGAAACCCGTAAGCCGGTTTCGCTGGTTTCGGGCTACCGCACCCTTGCCACCAACAATATGCTGCGTGAAAGCGGCCCTGGTGTGGCTAAACACAGTTACCATACCAAAGGACAGGCGATGGACTTCCACATTGATGGCATTGCGCTTGCGAACGTACGCAAAGCCGCGTTATCAATGCGTTCAGGTGGTGTAGGATATTACCCGCGCAGCAACTTTGTTCATATTGACACCGGACCTGTCAGACACTGGTAACAGTGCCGACGCTGCTGCGCATACCGGTCATGGAGAGTTATGAAGTACCACATTATTCCTGTTACTGCGTTTGCCCAGAACTGTTCAGTTATCTGGTGTGAGGCCACGGGCACTGCTGCCTTAGTCGATCCCGGCGGTGATGCGGAAAAGATTAAGCAGGAGCTGGCACAGCTTGGCCTTAAGCCGGCTCAGATCCTGTTAACGCATGGGCATCTGGATCACGTTGGGGCCGCCGCCGAACTGGCCGCATTTTATCAGGTTGAGATTGTGGGCCCGCACCGCAACGATGCTTTCTGGCTGGAGAACCTGCCAACGCAGAGCCAGATGTTTGGTTTCGCGCATTGTGAACCCTTGCAGCCGAATCGCTGGCTGGAAGAGGGGGATGTTGTCACAGTGGGCGAGGTTAGCCTGCAAGTACTGTTATGCCCAGGGCATACGCCGGGTCACATTGTCTTTTATGATGCGGCAGGCCGCCTGCTGGTTTCCGGTGATGTGATTTTCCGCGGTGGCGTAGGACGAACTGACTTCCCGCAGGGCAGTCATGAAGACCTGATTACGGCGATTCATACCAAGCTGTTGCCGCTCGGTGATGATGTGACTTTCCTGCCGGGCCATGGCCCGATCTCCACGCTGGGAGAGGAACGGCGCAATAATCCCTTCCTGCAATAAAAAATGGGCCATAAGGCCCATTTTTACGTTTTGATGCAAGCAATCGCTTACAGCACGGCGACAATCGCTTCGCACAGTTCAGACATGTTGTCTGGCGTCATACCGGCCACATTGATACGGCCAGAATTCACTGCATACACCGCAAACTCTTCACGCAAACGGATGACCTGATCTTTGGTCAACCCGCTGAAGGAGAACATGCCGTTTTGCAGGGTGATAAAGCTGAAATCACGATTCGCGCCTTTTTCAGCCAGCGTTTTAACAAACAGCTGGCGCATACGCTGGATACGCTGGCGCATATCGGTCAGTTCCTGTTCCCACAGGTTGCGTAACGCGTCGTTGCTCAGAATGGTGGCAACCACTGCCGCGCCGTGTGATGGCGGGTTCGAGTAGTTGGCACGAATGGTGTATTTCACCTGGCTAAACGCGGTGGTGGCGGTTTCTGCATTCGCAGCAACCAGCGTCAGGGCACCTACGCGCTCGTTATACAGGCCAAAGTTTTTCGAGTACGAGCTGGCGACCAGCAGCTCCTGATGCTGAGCCGCGAAAATCCGCAGACCTTCGGCATCTTCTTCCAGTCCACGCGCAAAGCCCTGGTAGGCGAAGTCAAACAGCGGCAACCAGCCTTTTTCCAGCGACAGTGCCGCCAGCTTTTCCCACTGCTCAGCCGTTGGGTCAATGCCGGTTGGGTTATGGCAGCAGCCGTGGAACAGCACCACGTCACCCGCCTGTGCTTGTTGCAGCGCAGCAACCAGATTGTCGAAGTCGAGGCTGTGGTTTTCGGCATCATAGTAGGGATATTCCACCACTTCGAGGCCTGCCGCGTTAAACACATTTTTATGGTTTGGCCAGCTTGGATTGCTCACCCAAACGCGTTTTACCGACGTTTGATTCGCCAGGAAGTCTGCCGCTACGCGCAGTGCGCCCGTTCCACCCGGCGTTTGTGCCGTGTGCGCGCGCGCTTGCTGGATAATGTTGCTGTCTTTGCCAAACAACAGCGCCTGAGTACAGCGGGCAAAATCTGCCAAGCCATCAATGCTGAGGTAATTTTTGCTGGTCTCGTTTTCCAGTAAAAATTGTTCCGCTTTCTTCACGCTGGCCAGCACCGGCGTTTTACCGGTTTCGTCTTTATAGACGCCAATACCGAGGTTAATTTTGTGCGTGCGGTCATCAGCGCGGAACAGATCCGCCAGACCAAGAATGGGATCGGCGGGAGCAGCAGAGATCGATTCAAACATGCGTAGTGTCCAGAGTGGGTGGGCTTAGCAAAATGAGCTATCAGGTTAGCGCTGCGCCACGCAAATGCCAACTGTTAACATAAGAATTCGCGCTGATACGTCAGAGAATAAGCAGGACTAATAATCGGCAGGCGGGAATGCGAAGAATACGGAAGTGCAGGCAATAAAAAACGGGGCCGAAGCCCCGTTTACTGAAACGCTGAAACGTGGGATTAGAACTGGTAAACCAGACCTACGCCAACTACGTCATCAGTGTTCAGACCCAGTGGGTTGTTGTCATCCAGACGGTTGATTTTGTAATCAACATAGGTAGACATGTTTTTGTTGAAGTAGTAGGTCGCACCGATGTCGATGTATTTGTACAGGTCAGCATCGCCAATGTTGGTGATTTTCTTGCCTTTAGACTGAACGTAGGCAATGGATGGACGCAGACCGAAATCGAACTGGTACTGAGCGACTAATTCAATAGTCTGCGCTTTGTTAGCAAAGCCATCCTGACCGGTAACATTGTTGTCAATGTAGGTCGCACGGTAGGTTTCGCTATACAGCGCTGCCAGGTAGATGTTATTCGCGTCATACTTCAGCGCGGTAGCCCACTGTCTTGCATCTTTATCGCTGTCGCTGCCGTAGAAGGCATTTTTCTGTGCAACAGTACGGTTGCCCTGCGCATAGGCCGCTACGATGCCAACACCGATTGGTGAGGTGTATGAGCTTGACACGCCCCAGGTATCGCCGTTTGAACGACGGATGTCTGAACGGTCATTTTTGCCCTGATACTGAACCGCGAAGTCCCAGCCATCAACCAGGCCGAAGAAGTTCTTGTTACGGTAGGTTGCAACGCCGGTAGAACGGCCAACCAGGTAGTTATCTGAGTAACCGGAATCGCCACCGAACTCTGGCAGCATATCGGTCCAGCCGATTGCGTCATACACTACGCCGTAGTTACGGCCGTAATCGAATGAACCAGCATCAGCAAATTTCAGACCGGCGAAGCCCAGACGGGTTTTGTTACCGTCTTGTGCGTCAGAACCTTCTGAGTTGTTAGCCTGGATGTTGTATTCCCACTGGCCGTAACCGGTCAGCTGATCGGTGATCTGAGTTTCACCCTTAAAGCCGAAGCGAACATAAGACTGGTCGCCATCGCTACCACTGTCTTTAGAAAAATAGTGCAGGCCGTCAACTTTACCGTACAGATCCAGTTTGTTGCCGTCTTTGTTATAGATTTCTGCCGCGTTTGCTGCACTTGCAGCTAACAGGGCAGGGATAACCACTGCAAGAATGTTGCGCTTCATCATTATTTATTACCCTCATTGGAGTTTATTTGGACTCCTGGTTTTGCTAGTGAATTCACTTTGTGGAACCCTTTCAGCAAACCGGTGTCTCGAGTGTCTGAACGCATCTTTCCATTGCGGGTAAATGAATTCTAGCGAGGAAATGCTACAAATATCCAGAATTGGTTTCAAAAAGAAAAAGAGTGTATCAATTTGTAAACTTGAGGGAACTTTGTGAGTCAATTCAAAATTTACAAAAATAAAAAAAGACTGGCAGAGCCAGTCTTCTTATATATATGAATTTCTTATAATTAATGCAGGAAATCAGAAGCTCGCATTGCGTGGCGTGCGTGGGAACGGGATAACATCCCTTACATTTTGTACGCCGGTGACATACGCGATCAAACGTTCGAAACCTAAGCCGAAGCCTGAATGTGGCACAGTGCCGTAACGGCGCAGATCACGATACCACCAGTAATCTTCTTTATTCAGGCCCATCTCTTCCAGGCGTGCATCCAGCACATCCAGACGCTCTTCACGTTGTGAACCGCCAATGATCTCACCGATGCCCGGTGCCAGAACGTCCATTGCGGCAACGGTTTTGCCGTCGTCGTTCAAACGCATGTAGAACGCTTTGATGTCTTTTGGATAGTTTTTCACTACCACTGGCGCTTTGAAATGCTTCTCAGCCAGGTAGCGTTCGTGCTCAGAAGAGAGGTCAATACCCCATGACACCGGGTTCTCGAACGTCTGACCAGACTGCAACAGGATCTCAACCGCATCGGTGTAGTCAACCTGAGCAAAATCAGTAGAGACGAAACGCTCCAGACGCTCAATTGCTTCTTTATCAACGCGCTCGGCGAAGAATGCCATGTCGTCAGCACGCTCTTCCAGAACGGCTTTAAACACATATTTCAGCATCGCTTCCGCTAACGCTGCGGCATCATTCAGGTCGGCAAATGCCACTTCTGGCTCCAGCATCCAGAATTCCGCCAGGTGACGGCTGGTGTTGGAGTTTTCCGCACGGAAAGTCGGGCCAAAGGTGTAAACTTTTGACAACGCACTGGCGTAGGTTTCACCGTTCAACTGGCCTGAAACGGTCAGGAAGGCTTCTTTACCGAAGAAGTCTTTATCGAAATCGACTTTACCCTGGTCGTCACGCGGCAGGTTTTCCAGATCCAGCGTAGAAACGCGGAACATCTCGCCAGCACCTTCGGTATCCGAAGCGGTGATCAGCGGGGTAGAGACCCAGAAATAACCGTTTTCATGGAAGAAGCGGTGCAGCGCCTGAGCCAGCGTATGGCGCACGCGGGCCACCGCGCCGATCAGGTTGGTGCGTGGGCGCAGGTGCGCAACTTCACGCAGGTATTCAATGCTGTGACGTTTTGCCGCCATTGGGTAGGTATCGGGATCGTCTACCCAACCGGTAACTTCCACCTTGGTCGCCTGGAGTTCAAACGCCTGGCCCTGACCTGGTGAAGCCACAACAGTACCGGTAATAATCACTGAGCAACCGGTAGTCAGACGCAGAACGTCATCCTGATAATTATTCAGAGAATTATTAACGACAGCCTGAACGGGATTAAAGCAGGAACCGTCATAAACGGCGATAAAGGAAAGACCGGCTTTGGAATCTCTTCGGGTACGCACCCAACCACGTACGGTGACTTCGCTGTCCACCGCAACACGGCCGTGCAGTACATCCGCTACAGGCACTACGCTCATAAAGTTCTCTCTATAAAAGATGTGAGTTTGAAAATATCCCCGCAAATGGGGTGTCGTTATGTTACTTGTGCAACCTCAGGAAACAAGCAAAATTGCTGTCCGGTAGCGCAAATTTTATTTGCGCCCGTGGCTTAGGACAATTTAGCCCCTTCACTCCCGTGTGGAGTGAAGGTGACTGTGCCGCAAATCATCGCGGCAGATGGGAAGAATAGCGGGGAATTAACTGGCTTTTTTCACCAATGGCAGATCAAATGCTTTGCGTAGCGCACGGATAAACGCCGGATCGTGGCAAATGGTTTTGCCTGGGCTGTCGGAAAGTTTTGCTACTGGCTTGCCATTGCACTCGGTCAGTTTGATCACAATATTCAGCGGCGTAATGCCGGGAATGTCGCAGGTCAGACGCGTGCCGATACCAAAACTGACGTTGGTCCGTTGACCAAAATGACGGTACAGCAGCAACGCCTTGTCTAAATTGAGGCTATCAGAAAACACCAACGTTTTACTCAGCGGATCAATGCCCAGCGATTCATAATGCGCGAGGGCTTTCTCTCCCCATTGCTCAGGATCGCCAGAGTCGTGACGTAACCCCTGATAGCGCGAGGCAAACTCGTAGCCGAAGTCACGCAGGAAGGCATCCATACTGATGCAGTCGGTCAGGGCGATGCCCAACTGACTGTCATACTCATCTAACCAGGCCTGTAACGCGGCACGTTGGCTGTTCGCCAACACCGGACTGATTTGCTGATGCGCCTGGAACCATTCATGCGCCTGCGTACCCACCGGGGTGAGCTGCAAACGGCGTGCAAGGTCGTAATTACTGGTGCCAACAAACCACGGTTGTGTTTGCAGTTGGCGCACAATCGCCTCCTGCACCGGCTGGGAAAAGCGACGGCGAGTGCCGAAATCCATCAGGCGGAAACGGCTGAGATCTACGTCAGCGGTCTGTTGATGGAACTCCGCCAGGCGTGCGTCGAGATGTGCCAGAGCCTGATCGACGCCAACCTCAGGGGAACGATGGCGATGGACGACTTCACTGATCAGTGCCAGTAGCGGGACTTCCCACATAATGACTTCACGCCACGGCCCGGTGATACGAATATCCAGTCGTCCAGCGCGATTATGCACCTTCACCTGTTGCGGGTTATAGCGGAACTGGCGCAGCCAGTCGAGATAATCGGGCGTGAAGAAAGGCAGTGAGGCGAGCCAGAGCTGCTCTTCGGGCTGTAGCGCCAGCGATTGCATGGTATCAATCTGTGCGCGAATGGCATCGGCATAGCTGCCGAGCTGCTCATCACCCCGGCAGCGGAATTCCGCCGTGACGGTGACGTCATTGTAGCGGTGCAACACGGCTTGCTGCATATGCAGTTTATAAGCATCAGTATCAAGCAGTGATGTCAGAATCGGGGAAGTGTGTCCAGTCATGGTGCGTTTTCGCATCCTCTTCCTCGGTACAGGGCCCGGTGTAAAAAATAATAAGACGAAGGAGTATAAAACAGTTGTTTCAACCGATCACACCATATTTCAGGCCACCGGGTCGAGGTCATTTTGTGCCAGTGTTAAAAAAATGTAGCTAAAAAATACAATCCTGCATTGAGCATGGCAAGGGAAGGCTAACAGGCATAGACTTGTGCGGTATCCCTTTTTTTGATGCGAGAAGGACTTATGACGCAACAGCCGCAAATAAAATATCGCCACGACTACCGTGCACCTGACTACACCATCACTGATATTGATCTGACGTTTGATCTGGATGCGGAAAGCACCCAGGTCACGGCAGTCAGCCGTATTAAGCGCCTTGGCGATGCGCAGGCCGAACTGCGTCTGGATGGCGAAGCGCTGACGCTGCTGTCGCTGGAAGTCAACGGTACACCGTGGACGGCTTACCACGAAGAGGAAGGCGCGCTGATCCTGCGGCAGCTTCCAGAGACCTTCACCCTGAAAATCGTTAACCTGATCCACCCGGCGCAGAACACCGCGTTGGAAGGGCTGTATCAGTCAGGGGAAGCGCTGTGTACGCAGTGTGAAGCCGAAGGGTTCCGTCATATTACCTGGTATCTTGATCGCCCAGATGTGCTGGCGCGTTTTACCACCACGATTTTCGCTGACAAGACGCGTTACCCTTATCTGCTCTCGAACGGCAACCGCATTGACGGCGGCGAGCTGGAAGCTGGACGCCACTGGGTGAAGTGGGAAGATCCGTTCCCAAAACCTTGTTATCTGTTCGCGCTGGTTGCCGGTGAGTTCGACGTGCTGCGTGACAGCTTCAAAACCCGCTCAGGACGTGACGTGGCGCTGGAGATCTTTGTCGATCGTGGCAACCTCGACCGCGCTGACTGGGCGATGACGTCACTGAAAAACAGTATGAAGTGGGATGAGGAGCGCTTTAACCTCGAATACGATCTCGACATCTTTATGATTGTCGCCGTCGACTTCTTCAACATGGGCGCGATGGAGAATAAAGGCCTCAACGTCTTTAACTCTAAATTTGTGCTGGCGAAAGCGGAAACCGCCACAGACAAAGACTACCTCGGGATCGAGGCGGTGATTGGTCACGAATATTTCCACAACTGGACCGGCAACCGCGTCACCTGCCGTGACTGGTTCCAGCTCAGCCTGAAAGAGGGGCTGACGGTGTTCCGCGATCAGGAGTTCAGTTCCGATCTGGGCTCACGCGCCGTTAACCGTATCGACAACGTGCGCATTATGCGTGGTGCACAGTTCGCCGAAGATGCCAGCCCAATGGCGCACCCGATCCGCCCAGATCAGGTGATTGAGATGAACAACTTCTACACCCTGACCGTGTATGAGAAGGGATCGGAAGTGATCCGCATGATGCACACGCTGCTGGGTGAGAACAGCTTCCAGAAAGGGATCGCGCTCTATTTCGAACGCCATGATGGCAGTGCCGCCACCTGCGATGACTTCGTGCAGGCGATGGAAGATGCGTCCAACGTCGACCTCTCGCAGTTCCGTCGTTGGTATAGCCAGTCCGGTACGCCAGTGCTAACGATTCGCGATGACTACAACCCCGAACTGGAGCAGTACACGCTGCATGTAGCGCAGCACACGCCAGCCACGGCAGATCAAAAAGAGAAACTGCCGCTGCACATTCCTCTGGATATCGAACTGTACGATCACGAAGGCAATGTCATCCCGTTGCAGCACAATGGCCATCCGGTGCATTCGGTGCTTAACGTCACGGAAAACGTGCAGACCTTTATCTTCGATAACGTCTATTTCCAGCCGGTTCCCTCGCTGCTGCGTGAATTCTCGGCACCGGTCAAACTGGAATATAAATGGAGCGATGCGCAACTGACCTTCCTGATGCGCCACGCCCGTAACGACTTCGCCCGTTGGGATGCAGCACAGAGCCTGTTGGCGACCCACATCCGCCTCAACGTCGCGCGCTATCAGCAAGGGCAACCGCTGTCTCTGCCGCTGCATGTGGCTGATGCCTTCCGTGCGGTGCTGTTGGATGAACAGTTAGATCCGGCGCTGATTGCGCTGATTCTGACGCTGCCTTCTGAGAACGAAATTGCCGAGCTGTTTGAGGTGATCGATCCTGAAGCCAACGCTGCCGTTCGCGATGCGCTGTTGCGCACGCTGGCGAAAGAGCTGCAGGATGAAGTGTTAGCGGTTTATCACGCTCACAAAGTTAACGAGTACCGCATTGAACATGCGGATATCGGTAAACGTGCACTGAAAAATATCTGTCTGACCTATCTTGCCTTTGGTGATGCCGGGCAGGCCAATGCGCTGGTTGAGAAGCAGTATTATCAGGCGAACAACATGACCGATGCGTTGGCCGCCCTTGCCGCCGCAGTGGCAGCACAGTTGCCGTGTCATCAGGCTCTGCTGGCGCACTACGATGAGCGCTGGCATCAGGATGGTCTGGTAATGGATAAGTGGTTTGTCTTGCAGGCCACCAGCCCGGCAGAAGACGTGCTGACCAAAGTGCGTGAGCTGTTACATCACCGCTCCTTTACCCTGACCAACCCGAACCGTATCCGCGCGCTGATTGGTGCCTTTGTGTCGGCCAACCCGGCGGCATTCCATGCCAAAGATGGCAGCGGTTATGCGTTCCTGGTCGAGATGTTGACCGATCTTAACACCCGTAACCCGCAGGTGGCGGCACGTATGATTGAGCCGCTGATCCGTCTGAAACGTTACAGCAGCCAGCGCCAGGCGCAAATGCGTGCCGCGCTGGAAAAACTCCAGGGACTGGATAAGCTCTCAGGCGATCTGTTTGAGAAAATCAGCAAGGCGCTGAAAGCCTGATCGTAAAACGTTATTTCGCACAAGGCACCCACAACGGGTGCCTTTTTAATTTAACGCCTGATTAAATTGCGTTCTCCCGATTATTTATTCGCTATCTCACCCTACATTTTATTAAATCACCCGCCTTTATTTTCACGGCAACGCTGCGGCGATTTTCGTCCTGAACCGCGTCTGCCTTATGGAAAAACGAAACCTCCATTGCTTTTTTGATGATTGCGCGCCGATCAGGTTGTGATAGCTTGACCTGCCGCCGCAGTCAGCGCGTGGTAATAAAAAAAGATATAACTAAAGCTCTTTTGGTTATAAGCCAATACAGGAAGGTAATTCTTTTGCATTTTATTTTTCAGGGATTCAAATACGCATTAAGTCAGGGGATATACAGGTAATGATCCGGTTAGAAAATATAAATGTAGACTTTCCTGCTGGAAAGGCCGGACAGGTTAAAGCGGTGAATAATGTCACGTTGAACATTGCCGCAGGTGAAGTATTCGGCATTATCGGCACCAGTGGGGCTGGTAAGAGTACGCTGCTGCGCACCATTAATCTGTTACAGCGTCCCACCAGCGGGGAGGTTTATATCGGTGATACGCTGATCAGTCGTGCAACAGGGCGCGAGTTACGCCAGCACCGCCAGCGTATTGGCATGATCTTCCAGCATTTTAATCTGATGAACACGCGCACCGTCTATGACAACATCGCTTTCAGCCTGCGTGCTGCGGGAAAAAGCAGTGCAGAGATAGCGCAGCGTGTTCCTGAAATCATGCAGTTGGTTGGGCTGGAGGACAAGGGCAAGTCCTTTCCCGCTCAGCTCAGTGGTGGGCAGAAACAGCGTGTCGGTATTGCACGGGCCATCGCTAATCATCCGGATGTGTTGTTATGTGATGAACCCACCTCTGCATTGGATCTGGAAACCTCGGCGTCCATTCTGGCGCTGTTAAAAGACATTAATAAAAAGCTCGGCATCACCATGGTATTGATCTCCCATGAGATGAACGTCATTAAAAGCGTCTGCCATCGTATGGCGGTAATGACCGGCGGTGTCATTGTGGAAGAAGGCGATGTGTTTGACGTTTTCGCCGAACCACAACATGCATTTACGCGCCAACTGGTCAGTCACGTAAATAAAATTGATCTCCCGGAACGGTTTTACCAACAGACGCAAGGACGCCTGATAAAAATTCGCTTTGCCGACAGTTCTGTGGAAAATCCGCTGATTTCTGAAGCTGCACAGCGCTATAACGTGGCGATTAATATCCTGCACGGCAATATCGAATACATTAACGATCGCGCACTGGGCCATATTATTGCCCTGGTGTGTGCTAAAACGCCTGAAAGTCAGCCCGATGTGGACAATGCCATTCAGTTTTTACAGCAGCACTCTTTCGGCGTGGAGATGATTGATGAGTGATTTATTAAACGATCTCTACACCGCCTTTGGTGAAACCTTCACCATGGTCTCAATTTCAGCCTTGTGTGCGGTGCTGTTGGGCTTGCCGCTCGGGGTCGCGATTTATGTTACGGATCGCCATCTGTTCTGGCAGAACCGGGTACTGAATCTGATCTCTACGGTGCTGGTCAATGTGATCCGTTCAGTGCCGTTTGTCATTCTGCTGGTGCTGTTATTGCCGTTAACCCAGTGGCTGTTGGGCAATACCATCGGCCCGGTTGCAGCCTCCGTGCCTATGTCAGTCGCGGCGATTGCTTTTTATGCCCGCATGGCGGATGCCGCGCTGCGTGAAGTTGACAGCGGCATTGTTGAAGCCGCAGAAGCGTTTGGTGCCAGCCCACTGCGGATTATTTTCACCGTGCTGTTACCGGAAGCGCTGGCGGGGCTACTGCGCGGCCTGACCATAACCCTGGTGAGCCTGATTGGCTATTCCGCGATGGCAGGCATTGTTGGCGGTGGCGGCGTAGGTGATCTGGCCATTCGCTTTGGTTACTACCGTTATGAAACCAATGTGATGGTGGTGACTGTCTGTGCGCTAGTGGTGCTGGTGCAGGTGGTTCAAATGGCCGGTGACTGGCTGGCAAAACGCGCGGACAAACGCGAGAGACGTTCATAAGAGGCTGAGTGATGAAAATCGACAAAATTGTACTGCGTAAGATGAAAATGGCGTTGAAAACGCCGTTTACCACCAGCTTCGCCACCCAGACAGAGAAGCATTTCAGCGTGGTGGAAGTCCATGCTGGCGGCGTCGTCGGCTATGGCGACTGTTCCGCGATTTCCCTGCCGTTCTACAACGAAGAGACCAACGTCACGGCCTGGCACATTATGCGGGACTTCCTGATCCCGATGCTGAAACAAGCCGGGGACATTAGCCATCCTTCACAGGCTCGGGAGATCTTTGCGCCGGTAAAACGCAATAACTGCGCGAAAGCCGCGATTGAAGGCGGCCTGTGGGATGCCTGGGCAAAGCAGCAGGGCATATCGCTGGCAAAAGCGATTGGTGGTGAGCGCACGCGTGTGGAGGCCGGCGTCAGTATCGGTATTCAGTCCACGCCAGACAAACTGATTGAAGTGGTTGATGGCTATCTGAACGAAGGCTACAAACGCATCAAGATCAAAATCAAGCCAGGTTACGATTTCAACTATGTACAGGCGCTGCGCCAGACCTTTGGTGATATCACGTTGATGGTGGATGCCAACTCGGCTTACACCCTGGATGACATCGATCTGTTTAAACGCATGGATCAGTTCGGGCTGCTGATGATTGAGCAGCCGTTGGCTCATGACGACATTATCGATCACCGTAAATTACAGGCGGCGATTGCGACCCCGATCTGTCTGGATGAGAGCATTGCCTCGGCAGAAGATGCGCGTAAAGCGCTGGAGTTAGGCAGCGGAAAAATCATCAACATTAAAGTGGCGCGCGTAGGTGGCATCACCGAAGTGAAAATGATCCACGATTTGTGCCAGCAGCAAGGTGTGCCGGTGTGGTGTGGCGGCATGCTGGATACCGCCGTAGGCAAAGCCCACAATATTGCGATTGCTTCACTGCCCAACTTTGTCTTCGCCCACGATATCCCGCCTTCTTCACGTTACTGGCATGAAGACTTCATGCTGCCGCAGGTTGAAATGGATCGCGACAGTTGCGTAGCCGTGCCGGAAGCGCCAGGCATTGGCTTTGCCATTAACCCAGGTTTGTATCAGGAATATTGCTACGGCGAAGAGTCGTTCAGTTTTTAAGGCGGCTCACCCCGCCGATGCGTCAACACCGGGAAAGTTGTTTAAAATTAAAAATTACAGGATAGAGACATGTTGCTGAAAAAATTGCTGCCACTGTTGCTGCTGCCCGTGCTGGGTATGGCGCAGGCCCATGCTGCCGATGCAGCGCACACGATCACCATCGGGGTGTCCCCTGGTCCGTATGGCGATATGGTGAAACATGCCATTGCACCGCAGATGGAAAAGAAAGGCTATGAAGTGAAAGTGCGTGAGTTCAGCGACTATATTCAGCCGAACCTGGCGCTGGCAAACAAGAGTATTGATGCCAATCTGTTCCAGAACCGTCGCTACCTGAACCGTTTCAGTGCCGATAAAGGGCTAAAGCTGGCGGAAGTGATCACCGTGCCGACCGCCAGCATGGGCTTTTATTCCAATAAAATTCACTCGCTGAACGAGCTGAAAAAAGGCGACATCGTAACGTTACCCAACGATCCCTCTAACCTGTCGCGCTCTCTCGACTTCCTGCAGAAGTATGGGGTGATCAAGGTGAATCCGGACGTGGCGGTGACCAAAGCGTCTCTGAAAGATATTACTGAGAACCCGCACGGCGTGGTGTTTAAGCCACTGGAAGCTGCACAGTTACCGCGTGCAATGGGAGGTGTAACGGGCTCGCTGATCAACGCTAACTTTGCCCTGAGTGCCGGCATGAAACTGTCAGATGCGATCCAGCTGGATGTACTGCCTGAAGACATCAAAAACATGATTGTGGTGCGTGCGGAAGATATTAATAAGCCGTTTGCCCAGGATCTGAAAGCCGCCGTGGAATCACCGGAATTTGAAGCGCTGTTTGATGCTCCAGACAGTGAATTTGCTTCATTCCAGAAGCCTGAGTGGATGAAGGCCCGCCATAAATAACCATAAAAGGCTGCTTCGGCAGCCTGTTTCACTGCTATTGTCAATTTTCGCATACTCTTATAACAATAAAGCATTTAAATTCGATATTACACGTCTAAAAATTATAATGTTTGCAATCCGCCAGTGCTTTTCATATAACCCCTAATCCGTTTTTTTCTCAGGATTCAGGTGCCATGCTCAGTACCGATATGCGCTATTTTCTCGCCGTTGCGGATGCCGGTTCGTTAAGTGGTGCCAGCCAGTCGCTGTTTGTTGCCGTTTCGGCCATCAGTCGGCAGATTCATCGCCTTGAAGAGCGTATTGGCGTGCCGCTGTTTGAAAGACACGCACGTGGCATGACGCTGAATGAAGCTGGGCGCATGCTGGAGCGTCAGGTGCGAAAAAGCGTGATGGATATGGATCTTCTGATGGCGGAGATCGTCGGCAGCAACACGCAGAAGCAAACGGTGATCCACATTGCCTGCACCGAGGGGATGTCATTTGATACCTTGCCCACGTTGCTGGCGCGTTTTCAGCAACAGCAGCCACACATTGCGTTTCAACTGCACGTCGGAACGGGCCAGCAGGTTTCACAATGGGTCCGGTTAGGCAAAGTGGATGTGGCGCTACAGTTTTCTATGGCACCGGAAGCCGGTGTGGAAGTCCTGCTTTCTCTGCCTGCACCCTTGCTGATGCTGATGTCTCACCAGCATAGCGCCCTGGGAACCTCACTGGGGCCACAGCAGCTCACGGCTTTCCCGTTGGCATTGCCGGGCACCGGCACCACGTTACGCCAGCTGTTTGATCTCTCTTGTCGGATGGAAGGGGTATTCCCGGAACCGCTGCTCAGTTGCGATAATTTTACCAGCCTCTATCACTATATTCTCACCATGCCGGAGTCGATGGCCGCCTGCAGTTTTTACTCGGTGATGTATAAGTTGCAGCATGCGCCTATTGCATTGAAAGCGCTGGAAGCCAGGGTGCCCGCCGAGCGTTTTCTCCAGATTCAGCAGCAGGAGAATCGCCAGCCGAGCGCCGATGTGGTGGGGTTTATCCGTTTTATGATTGGGCAGTTCCGTCAGCAGCAGATTTTCTCTGAGCAGCACAGCATCCAGGGTGAATTGAGGGGACAAGCCTCAGCGGGGTGAGGCTTGTGGTCGTGAAATTAGCGCTGCTGGGCGAATCGTACCGGCTGATCGCTGCCGTTACGGCGCATGACACGGTCCAGCACTTGTTGTTCCAGTTCCGCCAGTCGTACCGATCCTTTACGCCGTGGGCGCGGCAGATCAACCGTGAGATCGAGGCCGATCTGACCCTCTTCAATCAGCAGCACGCGATCCGCCATTGCCACTGCTTCGCTGACGTCATGGGTGACCAGCAATACCGTAAAGTTATGCTGTTGCCACAGCGATTCAATCAATCCTTGCATCTCAATGCGTGTCAGGGCATCCAGAGCGCCGAGTGGCTCATCGAGCAGCAGCAGGCCAGGGCGATGAATCAGTGCGCGGGCCAGCGCAACGCGTTGCTTCTGTCCACCTGACAGCGCCGCAGGCCAGTCATTGGCACGTTCTGCCAGTCCAACGGCTTCCAGTGCTTTCAGGGCATCACTGCGCCACTCGCGGCCTTTCAGTCCGAGACCTACGTTATCAATTACTCGCTTCCACGGCAGCAGTCGTGCGTCCTGGAACATCAGACGAGTATCTTCCTGCGCGGATTTCAGCGGGGCATTCCCCGCCAGCAACTCGCCTTGTGACGCCTGTTCCAGACCCGCCAGCAGACGCAACAGCGTGCTCTTGCCGCATCCGCTGCGTCCCACAACTGCGACAAACTGCCCAGCGGGAATATGTAAATCAATCCCGTTTAGAATTGTGCGGTCGCCATACTGCTTACTGACGCCATTAACACCGACGGGTAAACCGCTGTTCAGGCGTGACGGAGATGGACTCAGGCTCATGCGTTAGCCTCCTTGAGTTGATACGCCGGATGCCAGCGCAGCCAGACGCGTTCCAGCAGTTGGGCCGCGACATCGGCCAGTTTACCCAGCAGGGCGTAGAGAATAATGGCGACCACCACCACATCGGTTTGCAGGAATTCACGCGCGTTCATCGCCAGGTAGCCAATCCCTGAGTTCGCCGAAATCGTCTCAGCCACAATCAACGTGAGCCACATCAGCCCAAGCGCAAAGCGAACCCCCACCATAATCGAGGGCAGGGCCCCTGGCAGAATCACCTGACTGAACAGGCTCCAGCCCGAGAGACCATAGCTGCGCGCCATCTCCACCAGGCCACGATCAATGTTACGAATGCCGTGATAGGTGTTGAGATAAATCGGGAACAGCGTACCCAGCGCCACGAGGAAGATTTTGGCGGACTCGTCGATGCCAAACCACAGGATCACCAGCGGGATCAGCGCCAGATGCGGCACATTGCGCAGCATCTGGATCGAGGTATCCAGCAGACGTTCGCCGAGGCGCGATGTGCCGGTAATCAGGCCCAACACCAGGCCGATAGATCCCCCAATGGCAAACCCAAGCAGCGCACGCCAGGTGCTGATCACCAGGTCTTGCCACAGCTCACCGCTTTCTGTCAGTCGCCAGCCGCTGAGAAGAATATTTTCCGGTGATGGCAGGATGCGCGTAGAGAGCAGCCCGACCTGAGAGGCAATTTGCCACACCACCAGAATGCCCACGGGCAGCGCCCACGGCACCAGTTGATTAAGCAGTTTGCTGGTTGTTTTTGCCATGATTTTCTCCTTAGCTCTGCGAGACTTTCTGTGGCGCAAAATCATGTGCAACGTGTTCGCCGTGAGCCTGGGTGATACGTACCGGCGGCACTTCCGGGATTTTCAGGTCAAGGTGTGGGAACAGCAGTTCACCCACGCGATAGGCCTCTTCCAGATGCGGATAGCCAGAAAGAATAAAGGTTTCGATCCCCAGATCCGCATACTCTTTGATGCGTGCAGCCACGGTTGGGCCATCACCCACCAGTGCCGTACCGGCACCACCACGGACCAGGCCGACGCCAGCCCACAGGTTCGGGCTGATTTCCAGCTTGTCTCGCTGGCCACCGTGCAGGGCTTGCATGCGGTGTTGGCCGACGGAGTCGGTTTTCGCCAGGGCTGCCTGTGCTTTCGCGATAGTGGCATCATCCAGGTGAGAGATCAGGCGCTCTGCTGCCTGCCAGGCTTCCGCATTGGTTTCACGCACAATGACGTGCAGACGGATACCAAAGCGGACTTTGCGCCCCTGAGCAGCGGCTTTAGCGCGCACCTGGTCCAGTTTTTCTTTGACCTGCGCCGGTGGCTCACCCCAGGTCAGGTAGACATCAACCTGTTCTGCGGCCAGGTCTTGTGCTGGCTCAGAGGAGCCGCCAAACCAGAGCGGTGGACGCGGTTGCTGTACCGGTTTAAACATCAGGCGCGCACCGCGCACGTTGACGTGCTTGCCTTCATAATCCACCGTTTCGCCTTCCAGCACGCGACGCCAGACGCGGGTAAACTCTGCCGATTCGTCATAGCGCTCTTTGTGGTCGAGGAAGACACCATCACCGGCTAACTCTTCTGCATCCCCCCCGGTGACCAGGTTGAACAGCGCACGGCCATTCGACAGGCGATCGAGCGTTGCCGCCTGACGTGCTGCCTGCGTCGGGGAGATCACGCCAGGACGTAACGCAACCAGGAAGCGCAGACGCTGGGTGACGGGAATCAGTGAGGCTGCAACCAGCCAGGCATCTTCGCAGGAGCGGCCAGTGGGGATCAGTACGCCACCAAAACCGAGGCGGTCGGCTGCCTGAGCAACCTGTTGTAAATAGGCGTGGTCAATCGGACGTGCGCCCTGACTGGTGCCGAGGTAGTGTCCATCACCGTGAGTAGGCAGGAACCAGAATACGGATACGCTCATGGTAAAACTCCTTACTGACTGATCGTTTGCGGATGCCAGATGCGGTCGCGGATCGACACTTTCACTGGCATCAGATGATTGGCATAAAACAGGTCGGCAGTGGCCTGTTGTTTGGCTGCGGTCTGCTCATCCACCAGCGTGATGGTTGAAGCAGGACGATGATCGAGATAACTGGCCAGAACCGGTTTCGGCAGACCCATCGCTGCGGCCAGTAGCGTGATGCTCTGTTCGCGGTCGGTACGGGTCAGGGCATCAGCGGCGGTAAAGGTTTTCAATACCTGTTGGATGAACTCGCCGTTGGCTTCGGTAAACTTACGCGTAGCCAGGTAGAACGAACCGGTCTGATTCAGTTTGCTGCCATCGGTTAACACGCGAGCATGGCCTTGCTGCAATGCGGCAGAGTAGTACGGGTCCCAAATGGCCCAGGCATCGACGTCCCCCTGCTGGAACGCCGCACGGGCATCCGCTGGGGTCAGGTAAACCGGTTTAACATCGTTGAGCGAGAGTCCGGCCAGTTGCAGGGCACGCAGCAGTAAATTGTTGGAGCTAGAGCCTTTCTGGAAGGCGACTTTTTTCCCTTTCAGGTCAGCCACGGTTTTTATCGGGCTGTTATCGGCGACCAGGATAACTTCGGCCTGTGGATGGGGCGGTTCAAGACCGACATAGAGCAAATCCGCTCCCGCAGCCTGAGCAAACAGCGGCGGCAGGTCGCCGGTGCTGCCAAAATCAATACTGCCCACGTTCAGCGCTTCCAGCATTTGTGGACCAGCAGGGAATTCAATCCACTGAATCTGAGTGTGGGGGAAACGGGTTTCCAGCATATGGTGGGCTTTTGCCAGCACCATACTGACGGAACCTTTTTGATAGCCAATACGAAACGATGTCGGGGCGGTGTCCGCAGCCTGGATGCTGAGGCTGCTTAGCATCAGTAACGCCATTATCCATCTGGCCCAGCTTGCATAGGTCCTTTTCATGGTTTTGTCTCTGTCCTTTATATAGCTTGTGCAACAGGGTGGCGATGGCGGGTTAATGCCAGCCAGAAATTGGTGACGGATTCGTCCAGTCGTTGGGTTAACTGCGCATCAAACTCAGCCTGACGGTCGTAATGTGTGACCTGATGCTCCTCGGCAAACACGCCATGTAAAATTTCCTGCGCCTTTAAGGCGTTTAGCACCGGCTTAAGGGCGTAATCTAAGGCCAGCATGTGGCCTGCGCTGCCACCACTGGCAATCGGTAACACCACCTTATGTTCCAGCGCACGTTCTGGAAGCAGATCGAGTAGCGTTTTCAGCGCCCCAGAGAACGACGCTTTATAAATGGGCGTAGCAACAATGACGCCGTCGGCTTCTGCCAGGTCATCACGTAGCGCCTGTAAGGCCGGGGCATCAAACCGTGCATTAATCAGGTCGTCCGGCTGGAAGTTATGGATGTTCCAGGGAATCACTTCAACGCCGCGCGTTTCCAGTGCGCGCTGGCAGTGAATAAGCAGTGCCGTTGAGCGCGAAGGGAAGCGCGGACTTCCGGCAAGCGTAATAACCCGCATGGCGACTCCTTATAACCGAAAGTTATTAATTTTCTAAGGTTGAGAACTTATGTGCTAATCCTGACAGACCCTGTGGCTTGGCTTAAATGATTTATGTGGCATAGATATGCGCAAAACTGCATATGCGGTTTGGTGTATTAGGGCGGGGAAGAAACAGCTGCGAATAGTCTTAAATCGTATCAACAGTACAGTTCTGTATCTATCACGGATGGTTATCAAACAACATCGTGACAAATCATTTCTGCCACAGTGATGTTAAGCCGTCTGGCGGTGTGTAACTTATTATTGTTGAGATGTAATACTTTCTCCTGATGGTTACAGTTGCGATAAAAGTCGTTAGCAATCAAATGGACGATTGTAAGTGCACCTGTTTTTTTACAGACTATTCCCACTCATACTTTAATTTAAATCATTAGCTGGAAATGAAGTTCGCGACTTAATTCATAGCCACACACATTCTGTTTCCATTGCAGTTGGTTACCTTCCAGCATGTTCAATATATTTCGTTTAAATATTGTTTAATTCTGGTGGGGGTATTGATTAGGCTGATTGATGTTTTTCCGGCGCAGGTCATCTCACCGTTGTTGAATGAATGCTACAACTCTGCGCATGGATGTGGTTAAGATAAAAATGATGTTTATTCTCGCTTTTGATTTTGCTCCTTGTTTATTAATGGTCCTGTTTTAGGTTTCTGTTTTATTTTATGGCAGGGGAAGTTATGTCTGAATATCTGTTATCCGTGATTGTGCCGACCTATAATGTTGAGCGTTATGTGCAGGCGTGTATTGATTCATTACTCGGTCAACTCAGCGGTAAATTCGAAATTATCATTGTTAATGACAGCTCAACGGATGACACCTTGATGGTGTTAGAACGTTTCTATCGTGAGGTGCCGCAGGTCCGTATCGAAACGGTGGTTAATGGTGGAGCTGGGCTAGCACGCGATCGTGGCGTGGCATTGGCGCGGGGTGAGTTTCTGTTTTTCTGCGACCCCGATGATATCGTGGCCGGAGATATTACGGCGGAACTGGCAGAGGTACTGCGCGCGCAGCCAGAGACCGAGCTGTTCTGTTTCAGTTCGCAAATGTTTGCTGAGGAGAATCGGGCGGATGTGCGTCCAAAGGTGCGCCACACGCTTTGGGGCGTATCAAGCGGTATCGAGGTGTTATCTTCTTTACTGTGCAACGGCAGTTATACCTCGGCAGCATGGAATTATGCCGTGAAGCGTAGTCTGGTCATGCGTCATCATCTGCGCTTTGAAAAACGACAGCACGAAGATCATCTGTTTAGTCTTGGCGTATTTTTACATAGTCAACAGAGTTGGGTCAGCCGTCAGGTGTATTATCACCAGCGTATCAGAAGCGGTTCGCTGACAAATAGTCACAAGGGAAATGATTATTTTTATCAGCGCTACGATGCCTTTATGCATAGCTGGCACAAAATGGTGACCACGCTAGATAAAAGTGCGCTCAGTCTCCGCGTACGGCGGGAGTATCTTTTACACTCATTCCGGCTAATGATTTATCTTTCGCTGTATAACGGTACGGCAGTGCCAAAATATGTGCTGGATGCTATTCGTTTTCTCGGGCGTGAAATACGGCCAGTAAATTTTAAAGAGTGGTTGCTGCTTAAAAGTCCTGAAGTGTTTGTCCGTTTTCAGCAATACAAAGTCGGGCGGGAAGTGAAGAGTAAGCACAATTCTGAAAAGGCGGCGCGTTCGTTGTCGTTGTAACAGAGACGTGCGAAGGTAAAATAATATCAGCATCAGGATTGTGGTGTTATGGCAAAAGTTCTCGATAAAGCATTGGTTATAAATATATTGTCACTGTTAGCCTATCGCGGTGCATCGTTTCTGTTTCCTTTAGCCACGTTGCCCTATTTGGCGCGTACGCTTGGCGTTGAGCATATGGGGGTGTTAGCGTTAGCCCTGGCGTGTGTGCTGTATTGCAGCACCATTTCTGACTGGGGCTTTAACGTCTATACCACCAAAGATATTGCTCATCACCGTGAAGATAAGCCGCGGGTCACGCAGATTTTCTGGTCTACTTTTAATGCCAAGTTGTTGTTAATGCTCGTGACCAGCGGGTCGGTGTTGGCGGCCACCTGGTTTAACCCCGCGTGGCATGGGTTGTTCTGGATTATTCTGGCGAACTGTACCGCGTTACTGGGATCGCTGTTTTCCTTCGGCTGGTTGATGCAGGGCTATGAGAAATTAGGTAAGACGGCGATGATCTCGACTTTCGGCAACTTTTGCGCGATTCCGCTGACGTTTCTGCTGGTGAAGTCTCCCGGAGATACCTGGCTGGCTGCGTTGATTCCAGGCCTGGTTTCCCTGATCAGTTCCGCGATTACGTTGAAGTACGTGGTGGAGATGAAGGTGGTAGGGCGTTATCGTCTGGAGCCGCGCGAGATTTGGCAGCGTCTGACGGACAGTGTGGATGTGTTTGTGGCGATTGCCGGTGCGAATCTGTTCAACAGTGTTAACGTGCTGCTGCTCGCGACTTTTACTTCCAGCTATATGACCGGTATCTATAACGGTGCCGATCGGTTACGTAAAGCGGCCAACTCGGTACCAGAGCAGATCGGCAGTGCGTTTTTCCCGCGCGTGAGTTTTCTTTTTTCCCGTGATAAAGCGGCGGCAATTGCGGCTACACGCAAGAGTCTGCTGTTCTCTTTTCTGCTCAGCCTGGGGATTGTGATTTTCACCTTTTTCTTCGCCGATGACGTGGTGCGTATTTTACTCGGGCCGGCATTTTTACCTTCAGCCGATGTGTTGCGCGTGTTTGTGCTCTGTTTCCTGTTTGGCAATATTGCCTATCCCGCGGGGTTGCAGATCCTGATCCCCCATGGCCTGCGCCGCGAGCGGATGTTTACCATGCTGGGTGCGGGCGTGATTAATATTCCGATTTGTAGTGTGCTGGCGTGGAAATACGGTGCCATCGGTGCTGCCTGGTCGATGGTGATTGCTGAGTTACTGGTCTGTATCGGTATTTTCAGCATTATGGCGCGCCACGGGATTTTGCGTGAGTACCTGCGGCGGCCAGAGATGAGTACGGTAAGACGTTCTGAAGAAGGAATAGAGAGCCGTTGAGGGCTTGGTTGGCAGGTCAGACAGTGTGCAGGAAAGCCGCTGTGGGCTTGGTTGGCAGGTCAGACGGTGTGCAAGAAAGCCGCTGTGGGCTTGGTTGGCAGGTCAGATAGTGTGCAGGAAAGCCGCTGTGGGTTCAGGTGGCAGGTCAGACAATGGGGGGTATGACTGCAAAGGAACCCGTATCCCTACGATCCGCTGGCACATCCATGTGCCAGAGGCATTTGCTGTCATACCCCCCATCATCTTCCCAGAAGCAGCAGTGCGGCTGTCAGAAGCCCGTGCGGTTTGTCGCTTTGGGCACTGGATTTCAGGCAGTGTTTTTCAGGCAAAACAACCGTATGGATTTCGGAGGGCAGGGTAATCGGAGCGAGCCACGTCGCAGCCCGATTGCCCTGACAGGCCGAGGTATCTCGGTTTCACAGACGAGTGTTTTGACCTCGCCCCTGGCAGGCCGAGGTATCTCAGTTTAACTGACGAGTGTTTTGACCTCACCCCCCATACCCAGCACCCAGTAATTTACTTTTGCGTCAGACACCTTTACCATTCTGGCGCACAATTTTCCGTGCACCCGACGAACCCTTTGCTTCCGCTTTGCAGGAGAGTGCATGTTTTATCCTATCATCCGACCGGCGCTGTTTAAGCTTGATCCTGAGCGTGCCCACGAACTGACCTTTCAGCAAATGCGCTTCATTAGCGGCACCCCGCTGGAAAGCCTGATCCGCCAACAGCTACCTTCACGCCCGGTCACCTGCATGGGACTGACATTCAAAAATGCCCTTGGTCTTGCAGCCGGCCTGGATAAAAATGGCGAATGCATTGACGCCTTCAATGCGATGGGCTTTGGCTTCGTTGAAGTGGGCACCGTCACCCCTCGTCCGCAGGCCGGAAATGACAAGCCACGCTTGTTCCGCCTGGTGGAAGCGGAAGGGATAATTAACCGTATGGGCTTTAATAACCACGGTGTTGATCAACTGGTCGAAAACGTCAAAAAAGCACGCTTCGACGGAATACTCGGGATCAATATCGGCAAAAATAAAGACACGCCGGTTGAGCAAGGTAAAGACGATTACCTCATTTGTATGGACAAGGTCTACGCGCACGCGAGCTATATTGCCATCAATATCTCTTCGCCTAACACGCCAGGATTACGTACCCTGCAATACGGTGAAGCGCTGGATGATCTACTGGCATCGATCAAACAACGTCAAAATGAACTGCAACAGCGCCACCTGAAATATGTCCCTGTCGCTGTCAAAATTGCACCTGATTTAGATGAAGACGAACTGGTGCAAATAGCCGACAGCCTGGTAAGACACAAAATTGATGGCGTGATTGCCACCAACACCACGCTCGACAGACAACTGGTGCAAGGGCTGCGTCACTGCGATGAAGCCGGTGGTCTCAGTGGACGACCTGTGCAATCTCGTAGCACTGCCGTGATAAAAAGACTGGCACAAGAACTTAATGGCCAACTGCCAATAATTGGCGTCGGCGGAATTGATTCCCTGGTTTCTGCGCGGGAAAAAATGGCAGCTGGTGCTTCACTGGTCCAGGTCTATTCCGGATTTATTTATAAAGGGCCGGGCCTGGTTAAAGATATTGTGACCCATCTCTAAGCCATTTCTTACTGATTCCGTGCCAGGGGCTTTATTTCTGCCTCTGGCTCGTTTATATTTTTTTTCTGCTGGAGTTTTTTTCAGCAATCCTGAATGCATTCTCTCCGTGGCGTAAAGGTAATCGACGCAGCGGTGTTTTTTTACAGGGCACATTATGAAAATCAAACCTGACGACAACTGGCGCTGGTATTTTGACGCCGAACATGACCGGATGATGCTTGATCTGGCGGATGGTATGCTTTTTCGCTCCCGCTTTGCCGGAAAAATGTTAACCCCGGATGCGTTCTCGCACTCTGGTTTCACCGTTGATGATGCCGCACTCTATTACACCTTTGATGAACACTGCCGTCAGCATGAACTGGCCCCGGCTCACCGGGCGGAACTGGTGCTAAATGCGCTGGTGGCAAATCGCTTCCTCAAACCCCTGATGCCAAAAAGCTGGCACTTCACCGCACATCACTACCAGTGGCAACCCACGGTAGGATCAATGCTGGAAGTCACCGTGGCGGAAAGTGGCGAAAAAGCGCGCCTGCTGGCGATTGAATGCAGCGATGCCGCAACACTCTGCCTGCTGGCCCAACCGGCACTCACCCTGGCGGGAAAAAATATGGTACTGGGTGATGCGATAAAAGTGATGAACGACCGCCTGCAACTGAACTACCAGGCGAAATCAGCCCGCTACGCTCAGGCTGTCTGAGCCTGATTCTAACGCCATTCGCCTGCGCGATGGCGTCTCTGTTAATCCCCCTGTCTGCCCCTTAAGGCGCAGTCTCCCGTGTCTCTGCATACGACATCCGCTTGGGTGGGTATATCCTTATGACTCCGGGCGCTGATCCGCTATAATGCGCAGCAATTTTCTTAAGAGTAAAAGTGACGATATGAATTCTCTGTTTGCCAGTACGGGGCGTGGGCTCGAAGAGCTGTTAAAAAGTGAGCTGGACGCACTGGGTGCGCAGGATTTGCAGGTAGTGCAGGGCGGCGTGCACTTCAGTGCCGATGACCGTGTTATGTACCAAAGCCTGCTGTGGAGCCGCATTGCTTCACGTATTTTGCTGCCACTGGGAGAATTCGGCGTCTACAGCGACCTTGATCTGTACGTTGGCGCACAATCTGTTCCCTGGACCGAACTCTTTGACAGCAACACCACCTTTGCTGTCCACTTCAGCGGCACCAACGATGAGATCCGCAACAGCCAGTTCGGTGCGTTGAAGGTAAAAGATGCCATCGTTGACAGCTTCACCCGCAAAAATCTGGAACGCCCGAACGTCGATCGTGAACTGCCGGATATTCGCATCAACGTCTGGCTGAATAAAGACCGTGCCAGCATTGCCCTTGATTTAAGCGGTGACTCGCTGCATCAGCGCGGCTATCGCCAGCAAACCGGCGCAGCACCGCTGAAAGAGACGCTGGCTGCGGCCATTGTGATGCGTTCTGGCTGGGAAAAAAACAGCCCACTGATCGACCCAATGTGTGGTTCCGGTACGCTGTTGATCGAAGCTGCGTTGATCGCGTGCGATCGTGCTCCGGGCCTGCTGCGCAGCCGCTGGGGCTTCACCGGTTGGAAAAAACACCAGGATGCGCTGTGGCGTGAAGTACGTCAGGAAGCACTGCAACGCGCCAAAGCGGGAACGGCCGCCACCACCGCGCGCTTCTTTGGTTACGACCAGGATAACCGCGTGCTGGAATGGGCACGTGCCAATGCCCGTCGCGCAGGCGTGGCCGAACTCTTCACCTTTGCGCAGCAAGACCTGCTCAAGCTGAAGAATCCGCTGGCAGAAACCGAAACCACCGGTACGGTACTGACCAACCCACCGTACGGTGAGCGTCTGGAAAGCGAACCAGCACTGATCGCGCTGCACAGCCAGTTTGGTCGCATCCTCAAACAGCATTTTGGTGGCTGGAACCTCTCGATCTTCAGCGGATCGCCGGAACTGCTGAGCTGCCTGCAACTGCGTGCCGATCGCCAGTTTAAAGCCAAAAATGGCCCGCTGGACTGCGTGCAGAAAAACTATCAGCTCTCTGTTAACACCAACGCGGGTGGGGCACAAATTGGTGAAGACTTCGCCAATCGCCTGCGTAAAAACATCAAAAAGCTCGAGAAGTGGGCGCGTCAGGAAGGGATTGAATGTTATCGCCTGTATGATGCCGACCTGCCGGAATACAACGTAGCAGTCGATCGCTACGCTGACTGGGTGGTGGTTCAGGAGTACGCGCCGCCGAAAACGGTTGATGCCACTAAAGCGCGCCAACGCCTGTTTGATGTCATTGGTGCCACGCTCAGCGTGCTGGAAATCCCGGCGAACCGCCTGGTACTGAAAACGCGCGAACGTCAAAAGGGCACCAACCAGTATCAAAAACTGGCGGAAAAAGGTGACTACTTCGAAGTGCAGGAGTACAACGCGCGTCTGTGGGTAAACCTCACCGATTACCTCGATACCGGCCTGTTCCTCGACCACCGTATCGCCCGTAAAATGTTGGGCAAAATGAGCGAAGGCAAAGACTTCCTCAACCTGTTCTCCTACACCGGCAGCGCCAGCGTTCACGCGGGTCTGGGCGGTGCGCGTTCGACCACTACCGTCGATATGTCGCGCACTTATCTGGAGTGGGCAGAACGCAACATGCGCCTCAATGGCCTGAGCGGCCGTCAGCATCGCCTGATGCACGCCGACTGCCTGAGCTGGTTGCAGGAAAGTGATGAGCAGTTCGACCTGATCTTCATCGATCCGCCGACGTTCTCCAACTCCAAACGTATGGAAGAGAGCTTTGATGTGCAGCGTGATCACATGATGCTGATGCGCAACCTGAAACGCCTGCTGCGTCAGGGCGGCACCATCATGTTCTCCAATAACAAACGTGGCTTCAAAATGGATCTCGAAGGGATCGCGGCCCTGGGCTTAAAAGCGCAGGAAATCACGCAGAAAACCCAGTCGCAGGACTTTGCCCGTAACCGTCATATTCATAACTGCTGGCTGGTCACCCACGCCGGGAAGGAATAATCAGATGTCTTTAATCAGTATTCACGGCGCTTATCTCTCTTTCAGTGATGCGCCATTGCTGGACAACACCGAACTCCACATCGAAGAAAATGAGCGGGTTTGTCTGGTCGGCCGTAACGGCGCGGGGAAATCAACCCTGATGAAAATCATCAACCGCGAGCAGGGGTTGGATGATGGCCGTATTATTTATGAACAGGATCTGGTGGTTGCTCGCCTGCAACAGGACCCACCGCGTAATATCACCGGTTCGGTGTATGACTTCGTGGCAGAAGGTGTGGCTGAACAGGCTGAACACCTCAAGGCTTACCACGCGATCTCCCATCTGGTGATGGAAGATCCTAGTGAAAAAAACCTCAACGAAATGGGGCGTCTGCAAACGATTCTGGACCACCAGAACCTGTGGCAGTTAGACAGCCGCATTAACGACGTCCTCCAGCAGATTGGCCTGGAAGCGGATACCGAGCTCTCTTCGCTTTCGGGCGGCTGGCTGCGTAAAGCGGCGCTGGGCCGTGCGCTGGTCAGTAACCCACGTGTGTTAATGCTGGATGAACCGACCAACCACCTCGATATCGAAACCATCGACTGGCTGGAAACCTTCCTCAAAACCTTCACCGGCAGCATCGTGTTTATCTCGCACGACCGTTCGTTTATCCGCAATATGGCGACGCGTATCGTCGACCTGGATCGCGGTAAGCTGGTGTCATGGCCGGGTGACTACGACCAATATCTGCTGGCGAAAGAAGAAGCCCTGCGCGTTGAAGAGATGCAAAACGCGGAGTTTGACCGCAAGCTGGCGCAGGAAGAAGTGTGGATCCGCCAGGGCATTAAAGCGCGTCGTACCCGTAACGAAGGGCGCGTGCGCGCACTGAAAGCCCTGCGTCGTGAGCGTTCAGAACGTCGCGAAGTGATGGGCAAAGCCAACATGCAGGTGGGTGAAGCGTCACGTTCGGGTAAAATCGTCTTTGAGCTGGAAAACGTCAACTATGCGGTAGACGGCAAAACGCTGGTGAACAACTTCTCCAGCCAGGTACAGCGTGGCGACAAAATCGCCCTTATCGGGCCGAATGGCTGCGGTAAAACCACCTTGCTGCGCCTGATGCTGGATCAACTTAAAGCGGATAGCGGCCGCGTTCACTGTGGTACCAAGCTGGAAATCGCCTACTTTGACCAGCACCGTGCTGAACTGGACCCGGATCGCACCGTCATGGACAACCTGGCAGAAGGTAAGCAGGAAGTGATGGTCAACGGCAAGCCGCGCCACGTGCTCGGCTATCTGCAAGACTTCCTGTTCCATCCAAAACGCGCGATGACGCCGGTGCGTGCGCTTTCTGGTGGAGAGCGTAACCGCCTGCTGCTGGCGCGCCTGTTCCTTAAGCCTAGCAACCTGCTGATTCTCGATGAACCGACTAACGACCTCGACGTTGAAACGCTGGAGCTGCTGGAAGAACTGGTTGACGGCTATCAGGGCACGGTCATGCTGGTCAGCCACGACCGTCAGTTCGTCGATAACACCGTGACTGAGTGCTGGATCTTCGAAGGCAACGGTGAGATTGGTGCCTTTGTCGGAGGCTACCATGATGCGCAGCAACAACGTGCCGCCTATAAGCAGAAGAAATCAGCTCCGGTGAGTAAAGCACCAACGGCAGCAAAACCGGTGGAAAAAACCGAAACTGCTAAGCGTCCGGCGGGGAAACTGAGCTTTAATTTGGCGCGTGAGCTGGAACAGCTGCCGCAAAAGTTAGAGACGCTGGAAGCGCGAGTAGGTGAATTGCAGGCTAAAATGAGTCATCCTGACTTCTTTAGCCAGCCGCATGACAAAACGCAGCCGGTGCTGGATGAACTGGCTCAGACTGAACAGGAGCTGGAAACAGCATTCCTGCGTTGGGAAGAGCTGGAGGCGCTGAAAAACGGCGGCGCATAACAAGGGATAAAGGAATGTGTAGCGCAGAAAAACCGCAAGGGTGGAAACTCTGCCCGCAGTGTGATTTAACGGTACAACTGCCGCCTGTTCCTGTTGGCAGCAAGGCTTCATGCCCGCGCTGCCACACAACGCTTCAGACTCACTGGCATGAGCCTCGTCGTCGCCCGAGCGGATACGCTCTGGCGGCGCTGTTTATGTTGGTGCTGGCGAACTTGTTTCCGTTTATCACGATGAATGTCGCAGGCCTCAGCAGCGGCATTTCCTTGCCACAAATCCCCCAGGTCATGGTGTCGGACAACTACAGCAGCCTGGCAACACTCTTCCTGCTGTTTGTCCAGGGCGTTCCGGCGTTCTGCATGATTACCATTCTGTTGCTGGTTAACCGTGTGCGTATGCCGCATCGGCTGCGGGTCGGGCTGGCGCGCGTCCTGTTTGACCTGCGCAGTTGGGGAATGGCTGAAATCTTCATGGTTGGCATTCTTGTCAGCTTTGTAAAACTCATGGCATACGGGCAGATTGGCCTCGAAATCAGCTTCTGGCCGTGGTGTCTGTTCTGTTTGTTGCAACTGCGTGCCTTCCAGTGTGTGGATAAACGTTGGGTATGGCAGCAAATTTCACCGCTGCCTGCGCTGCCGTTTACCCCGCAAAAAGGGGTTAGCGGCCTGAGCCAGGGGTTACGTTCCTGCCCATGCTGCACGGCTGTGTTACCTGCCGATCAACTTGACTGCCCACGTTGCGGCGTGCGTGCTCACCCACGGCGACGCCATAGTTTGCAGTGGACGCTGGCGCTGTTGTGTACCGCTGTGATGCTCTATATCCCTGCGAATCTGTTACCGATCATGGTGACGGAAACCCTTGGTACGTCTTATCCGTCGAATATCATGGCAGGGGTTATTTTGCTGTGGAGTGATGGATCGTACCCGGTCGCGCTGGTGATTTTTATTGCCAGCATCATGGTCCCGACGCTGAAAATGTTGGCGATGGGCTGGCTGTGTTGGGGAGCCAGCGGACGCGGGCAGCCTGACCGGGAAAAAATGCACCGCATTTATGAAGTCGTGGAGTTCGTTGGCCGCTGGTCAATGATCGATGTATTTGTTATTGCTGTGCTCTCCGCGCTGGTGCGGATGGGACGGCTTATGAGCGTATCGCCCGCGCTTGGGGCACTGCTGTTTGCCCTGGTGGTCATCATCACGATGATTGCCGCTATCACCTTCGATCCCCGCCTGTGCTGGGATCGTTTACAAGAGCCTCAAACAAAGGAGCCTCGGCTTGACGGACAATAATCATGGCCTCGCCAGGGTCGATCAGATCAAACGCTGGTCCCCGGTATGGATCGTACCGATCGTGACGTTGCTGATTGGTGGCTGGATCCTTTACTGGCACTTTAGCCATTTAGGGCCGGAAGTCACTTTAATCACCGAAAATGCTGAAGGTATCGAAGCCGGGAAAACCACCATTAAAAGCCGTAGCGTCGATGTGGGCGTGGTGGAAAGCGCAGTGCTGACCGACGACCTGCATCATGTTGAAATCAAAGCCCGACTTAATTCAGGCATGGAAAAACTGCTGCACGGCGACAGCGTCTTTTGGGTGGTGAAACCCCAAATTGGTCGCGAAGGGGTGACCGGACTGAACACGCTGTTGTCAGGTGCCTATATTGAATTGCAGCCCGGCAATAAAGGCGATGAGCCAGAGCACTATCAGCTACTGGATGCGCCACCGTTAGCGCCACCGGATGCGAAAGGCATTCGCGTGGTGCTCGACAGTAACAAAGCGGGTCAGCTCAATCCGGGCGATCCCGTGTTGTTCCGGGGATACCGCGTCGGCTCGGTTGAAACCAGCGCGTTTGATACCGAAAAGCGCATGATGACCTATCAGCTGTTTATTGCGGCACCTTATGATCGTCTGGTCACCACCAATGTGCGTTTCTGGAAGGACAGCGGTATCGCGGTGGATATGTCCTCGGCGGGCCTGCGCGTGGAGATGGGATCGCTGACGACGCTGTTCAGTGGCGGTGTGAGCTTTGATGTGCCAGATGGCTGGGAGTTGGGTCAGGTAGCGGAAAACCAGGCTGACTACCACCTGTTTGACAGCCAGCGCAGTATCCAGGATTCGCTGTATACCAATCATATCGACTTCCTGACCTTCTTTACCGATTCGATTCGCGGTCTGCAACAGGGTGCGCCGGTCGAATTCCGTGGTATTCGCGTCGGGACGGTTTCTGAAGTGCCTTACATGAACAATAACATCATGCAGGCGCTGAATAATGACTACCGTATTCCGGTGCTGATTCGCATTGAACCGGATCGCTTTATTAAGCGACTGGGTAACTTTGATCTTGAGCAGCATCTCCATGACGGTATGAAGCAGGGGCTGCGCGCTTCGCTCAAAACCGGCAATCTGCTGTCTGGATCGCTGTATATCGACCTCGACTTCTACGACAACGCGGCACCTTATCGTGGTCCGGCTAAAGTTGTGGGCTATGAAGTTATCCCGACGGTGAGTGGTGGACTGAGCCAGATTCAGCAAAAACTGGTGGCGGCGCTGGATAAGATTAACTCCCTGCCGTTGAACGACATGGTTTCACAAGCAACCGGAACGCTGAAACAGGGCCAGCAAACGCTGCGTGAACTGCAAACCACAGTGGATAATTTGAACAAAATTACCGCTAGCCCAGCGATGAAAACGCTGCCGGCAGAAACACAGCAAACGCTGCGTGAGCTGAACCGTACCATGAAGGGGCTGCAACCTGGTTCACCGGCTTATAACCGCCTGGTGGGCGATATGCAGCGTCTTGATCAGGTCATGCGCGAACTGCAACCTGTACTGCAAACCCTGAACACCAAGAGCAATGCTTTGGTCTTTGAAGCCAAACCCGGTAAAGATCCGCAGCCGAAGGGAGTAAAACCGTGAGAAAAAGTCTTTTTGCGGCCGCTGTGCTGCTGATGGTGGGGTGCAGTAGCACCCCGACAACCACCTATTATCAGTTGCCAACGGACAGCACTGTCTCAGCGGTAACCACCACGGCTGACAGCACGCAACCCGCAATTTGGGTCGAGCAGGTTAGCGTGCCGGATTATCTGGTGGGTAATGGGCTGGTTTACCAAACCAGTGAGGTGAAGTATGTGATTGCCACCAGCAATCTCTGGGGAAGCCCGCTGGATCAGCAACTCAAGCAAACGCTGGTCAGCAACCTCAGCCGGGCGATGCCTGGCCGGTTAGTCTCGGCAACGCCGCTGGGAGATACGCATGATACGCTGGATGTTTCGGTCAGTGGCTTCCACGGCCGTTATGACGGCCGGGTGATCGTGAGCGGGGCATGGGTGCTGCAGCATCAGGGGCAGATCACACGCCGTGAATTTAATCTGGCGCTGCCGCAACAGCAAGATGGCTACGATGCACTGGTGAAAACTCTGGCACAAGGCTGGCAACAGGTCGCACAGCAAATCGCTCAAAATAGTCAGGCATCCAGCGGGGGGCTAACTCGCTGATATTGCGAAATGCTGCATTTTAGCGTCCAATTTATGACGTTGATATGAAGATTTTGCATTGATCTTTTCATCCCATGACGGTAGAACAGGGGAGTGGCGAACGAAAAAACGCCACTCCTATCTTTCCACCAGATTCCACCAGACCTGAATGAGGGAAACGAGGTATGAAGAGACAGAAACGAGATCGTTTAGAACGCGCCCAATCACGGGGTTATCAGGCAGGTATTACGGGACGCTCAAAAGAGCTTTGTCCTTATCAAACCCTGGACGCTCGGTCTCACTGGCTGGGAGGTTGGCGACAAGCCATGGAGGACAGGGCGGTTGCATAACCGGCTGTCACTAAAAGGAAACAACCTCCGCTTTGCAGCGGAGGTTTTTTTATGCGTAATTCAGAGATGCTGGTGTATCAGAATACGGTGGTATCTTTGAACAGACCGACTTTCAGGTCGCTGGCGCTGTAGATCAGGTTGCCATCAACAAATACTTCACCGTCTGCAACGCCCATTACCAGTTTACGGTTAATCACGCGCTTGAAGTGAATTTTGTAAGTGACTTTCTTCGCCACTGGCAGAACCTGGCCGGTGAATTTAACTTCACCTACGCCCAGTGCACGGCCTTTACCTTCTGCACCTAACCAGCCCAGGTAGAAGCCAACCAGCTGCCACATCGCATCCAGACCCAGACAGCCAGGCATTACCGGGTCACCGGTGAAGTGGCAACCAAAGAACCACAGGTCCGGATGAATATCCAGTTCTGCTTCTACAAATCCTTTATCAAAATTACCACCGTCTTCGGTCATTTTGACCACACGGTCCATCATCAGCATATTGCCTGACGGCAACGGCGGACCGTTTTCGCCAAACAGTTCACCACGGCCAGAAGCAATCAGGTCTTCCTTGGTATAGGACTCGCGTTTATCAACCATATTTTTTGTATAACCTTATTTTAATGAAGCTCAAATAGTATCTTAGAGATATAAGCCGGGCAAATAAATCAGTGGTGGTTAAACCAGTTAAAACCAGTTCAGCCAGCGCAACAACCAAGGGCGCTCGCGAGGCTCTGGTTGATTGAACAAGGCAATACGTTCCTGAATCTTATGTAACAGGCATTCGTCTTGCTCATTTTCACTGCGCCATGCCATGCCGCAAAGCAGCGGTAACGCCTCATCAATCTGGTCAATCGCCCAGATATGGAACTCGCCACGTTCAACCGCAGCCACCACTTCGCTGTGTAAGCTGAGATGACGCTGGTTGCTGGCAGGAATAATTACACCTTGTTTGCCCGTCAGTTCACGCTGCTGGCAGACGTCGAAGAAGCCTTCAATTTTCTCATTCAACCCACCCACAGGCTGGACGTTGCCGAACTGATCGACAGAACCGGTCACGGCAATCTGTTGATTAATCGGCTGCTCAGCCAGGGCGCTGATCATTACACACAGCTCTGCCAGTGAAGCGCTGTCGCCATCTACTTCGGAGTAGGATTGCTCAAACACTACCGAGGCAGAGAAGGGGAGCTGCTGATCCAGCTCCAGCTCAGCGGTCAGGTAGGCCTGCATAATCATCATGCCTTTGGCGTGAATGTTGCCACCCAGCTCGGCCTTACGTTCGATATCCATAAACTCGCCATCGCCTGGATGCACCACACAGGTAATACGCGAGGGATCGCCCCAGGCACGCGGATGGCCAGGGAACTCAATCACAGACAAGCCGTTGATCTGACCAACCGCTTCGCCATCGGTTTCAATGCGGATCTGATCTTGCAGAATTTCATCGCGCATCCGCTCCGCCAGGTAGCCTTCACGCCAGCTACGGGCGTCGAGTGCGTCCTGATAGCTGGCCCGATCGATAACCTCAGAACCTGAGGCTGTCTCACGGAGCTGGCGCAGTAACCAACGTGGGCACAGCGGCAGGGTATCCTGCTCACCGGTATAGCGAACGCCCTCATTGATTAACAGCGGCCAGAAATCGGTTTGCGGTTCAGGTAAGCCTGCTTCTGCTGCCAGCGTGCGAATCCAGTGACACCAGGCAGTCATCTCTTCTTCATCGAGAATCTGTAGGTTTTCTTCGAATTCGCTGTAGATAGCCAGCTCGTGGTACTCCGGTTCCATCTCCTGGAACTCGGCCAATGCATCGCGCTCGCCGCACAGAATCAGGCGCAAATCTAATGGCATTGGCGGAATGTGTACCGGTAGCGGCTGGCGTTCATCTTGTGATGTCCAGGCAAGCTGCTGCTGTAGAATGGCGGTTTTCAGGCGCATCCACATCAAAGGCTGGCTCAGTAACGTGCGTACTGAAAGAATTAAGGTGCCGCCGTTAGCCTGATGCAACAGGCCGGGTTCAAGGGTCAGCGTATCGCGGTATTGACGCAGGCAGCCAAACAGCTGCTCAGGCTCGAACCATTCGGCATAGTGCACGCCACCCTGTGCGGTAAACGGTGCTGAGGCATCGGTGGCGGGAAGCAGGGTGATGCAGTTTTCTTTAATCAGGTAGTCGCCACCAAACAGGGTTTCGGCAGGCGGCGTATAACGCTCGGCTGCGGCGCTGATTTGCGCCATGTATTCCTGGTTTTCCTGGCTACGGATCAGTAGCAGTGGGAAGCTGCCTTGCTGTTGCTGCAGCATATCCAGCGCACTCAGGAGTCGCGGCTGAACTTCAGCCAGTACGTCGTCGCACTCGTTATTAGCAAGTTGCGAAAAAACGGATTGATAGCGTTGGCTATCTGGCTGCAGGGCTTGCCACGGAAGTTGAGTACTGGTCAAAATATTCGCTTTGGTCCGATTAAACAAAGGCGCGATTATAGCGTAATCGCTGCGGTTAAGCACTGCGGAGTTGATTGTTAAGCGGTGAGCGACTCTGGACGTTTTTACTTACTGCATCCAGGAAAAAAGCTGTTATTCTTAAATCGTTACGCGATCACGATGAGATTCCGATGAAATACCAGCAACTCGAAAATCTTGAAAGTGGATGGAAATGGAAATACCTGGTGAAAAAACACCGGGAGGGTGAGCTGATTACACGTTATCTGGAACTCAGCGCTGCCCAGGCGGCAGTGGAAGCACTACTGACGCTGGAGAATCGTCCGGTTGAGGTTGCCGAGTGGATTGAACAACATATTCATCCCGATCTGGATAATCGCCTCAAACAGACCATTCGCGCCCGGCGGAAGCGCCATTTCAATGCGGAACATCAGCACACGCGTAAGAAATCGATCGATCTTGAGTATCTGGTCTGGCAACGGCTGGCCGCTTTGGCTCAACGTCGTGATTTGACGCTGTCAGAAACCATTGTCCAGCTTATCGAAGACGCTGAACGCAAAGAGAAATACGCGACGCAAATGTCGAGCCTGAAACAAGACCTTCAGGCCATTCTTGGCGGCAGTGATAGCGAGAGTAGTTCTGGCAGTGGAGAGAGTTAGGCAATCCGGGTATGCACTGCAATGGCTTTTTTACCGGAGTATATCGATGAATGCTGAATAACAGCCACAAAAAACCCCGCCTGAGCGGGGTTTTTCTTATGGTTAACTTAAGCCTGAGGCTGAGTTACCACGTCTTTAACACCACGCACGTCGATTTCAACGCGACGATCTGGTGCCAGGCAGTCGATCAGGGCTTTACGCGCCTTCACGGTGTTACAGGTGCTACCAGTAACTGGATTAGATTTACCCTGGCCACGTGCAGAGATCTTGTTAGAAGGGATACCTTTAGATACCAGGTAATCTACAACAGACTGTGCGCGCTGCTCAGACAGCTTCTGGTTGTACTGGTCAGAACCGATACGGTCGGTGAAGCCCAGAACTACAACAGAACCATCTTTCGGATCCAGATTGCTCAGCTGAGAGTACAGCTGATCCAGTGCCTGGCGGCCTTCTGGCTTCAGAGTTGATTTGTTGAAGGTGAACAGAACGTCAGACTTCAGGGTGAAACGCTTGGTTTCAACAACTGGAGCTGGAGCAGGTGCTGGTGCAACTACTGGTGCTGCATCTTCATCCTGACCGAAACGGTAAGACAGGCCAACGCTCAGAGTGGCGTTGTCTGGACGTGCGCCAACAGTCTGCGCATCACCGATGTTGTTAACCCACTGGTAATCCAGACGGGTTGCCCAGTTTTTGGTCAGAGCATATTCAACACCAACGGCTGCCAGCGGAGATACGCCAGAGTCGTGGTCTTTGAAACGGCCATAGGTACCGTTGTTCTGAGTACCGTCTGCACGCCATACCATGCCGCCCAGACGGGTGTACACGTCCAGATCGTCAGTGATTGGGTAGCTCAGTTTAGCAGTCAGCTGTACGCCTTGTGCTTTGAATGCGCCGTTGCCGTGAGTCGCGTCAACAGTGCCTTTGTAAGGCATACGGCCCAGCCAGTCATAGCCCAGCTCGAAGCCCAGGTATGGGTTCGCCTGATAGCCCAGGAATGCACCTGCGCCCAGTTGGCTTTCGTGAGTTGGACCGTTGTTGTTTAGGTAACCGTTACCGTAGTTTCCGGTATCGTGGTACTGAGACCAGCCCAGTTTAGCACCGGTGTACCAGGTGTCATCTTTCGGAGCGGCCTGCGCTACGGTAGCGAAGCCAGCCAGTGCCACTGCAATTGCGATAGCTGTCTTTTTCATTTTTGCGCCTCGTTATCATCCAAATAGGCAATGAGCAAAATATGTTGCTCTTTGTGTTATTCCTTTGCCGGGTCCTGAAGCTCGCTTTTGACTCTACCGAGAAGCGGAAGTTCCGGAAGTTTTTGAGCACCCTAGCGAGGTAAAGTCTACAACGAGATTGGAAAGTTACAAGTGTGCTGAGGGGCTATACAGAAAAAAAACAGGGTTTTATACATAAATACTAATAATTACACGGTAATAACTAATGTGGAACAAAGGGCTAAAAAGTCGCTAAGCTATTGTGATTGCTGGAAGTAAAAGAATCAGTGGCTTAGCGACGAGCTGGTCGTGATAATCGCTGAGAAAACTCTTATTTTTACTCAATGAAACAAATCTGACTGAATCTTTAGACCATTTTTTGGTCGTTGCAGGGCATCCTGGGGTTCGCTGGCGCGCAAAATTAGCCCCATCGCTTCGCCTTCCGCTGCTGCTTTTTCCAGCGCCTGACGCTCTTGCTCATTCAAATCATAAGGTACCCACGCAACCACAACACTATAGTTGCCTGTTTTTAGAGCTTTTATCATCGCTTCAACGGCATTGTAGCGATCCGAATCCGCGATATGCATACTTTTTTCCAGCGGCAAACCCGACTGCTGCAACCATGCGCGGTTCAGTTTATGCGCGGGGGTAAGCCAAAGCTGCCAGCGAGATTGTTGGCTGAGTTGCTGTAACAGTGGCAGTAACAACATTTGCAACATTCCGAGCTGTTCACTGCACCTTAATTCGGTAATGCCACCGCCAGATTGCGGGGCTGATGTGGAGCTGAAGTGGGTGCGAAAACCAGAGGCGGTGATATGTTGTGTACGCATAAATGTCATCACTCAGTAGTGGGCCTGTATGGATATACAGTAATTGCTTCCTGGACAAAGATCAACCTTAATTTCTGAAAACGGCTCTCAAATTCTGCACGTCTCATCAGTTAGCAGTTGCTGCCCGCATGGCTTTTTCCATATCTTATAAACTCCCCATTTCACAGCAGGTTAGAAATATTTTTCACAAGGAGAGTGGGCAATGAAAAAGTCCCGTCAAATGATCGATTTGTCTAAAGAACGTTTATCTTGCTTAGGTGAAGTACAGTCTCGTACTCAGTTCGGTGGTTACGCTTTGGCCGTTGAAAAGGTGGTGTTTGCCCTGGTAAGTGATGAACAACTCTACCTCCGGGCCAGTGAAGCACTGAAAGAATACAGCGCTGAACGTCCGCTTCAACCGCTGATATTCAGTAAGCGCGGCGTGCCGGTGAGCCTCGGCTATTTTCGGGTGGATGAGCAGTTGTGGCAGGAAACGGCAACGTTGGAAGCCCTGTCTGAAGCCGCGCTGTTGGCGGCCCGTGAGGAGCAACATACACCCAGCGCACCCAGGCTGAAAGACCTGCCCAATCTCGGGGTGCGGATGGAAATGATGCTGTACAAAGTCGGGATCTGCTCGGTAGAGAACCTGTATGCCAGCGGTGCGAAGAACAGCTGGCTAAGATTAAAGTCGTTAAACCAACATCTGGGGCTAAAAACCCTGCTGGCGCTGGAAGGGGCGATTTCGGGTCACCATCAAGCCGCCCTGCCAGAACCGGTCAGGGCGGAGTTAAAACTCTGGTATCAGCACATCATTCACCAGCAGCAAGAGCGGGACTATCCTCGGGCTTAACGTTATCCAGGCGGCGGCGCAACAGGGCAATTTCCGGCAGCAGTGCGGCTAACAGGGCTAACTGTTGCAGTACCAGCGGTGCGCGAGATTCCTCACTGCGTCCTGCCTGGGCAATACGTTGGCTCAGAGACAGCTGCATCTCGCGGGCTTGTTCAATGCTCACCACGGCGCGCTGCAACACATCTTCGACATAGCAGACCGTTTCATCCAGCAGGCTCAAGAGTGCCGGATCGGTCAGCTGCTCACGATGCGCACCCAGTGCGGAGATATAACTCAGGAAAGAGTGATTCAGGCAGAGTAGCTGAAACGCACTTTCCCGCAGCCGGGCAGAGTGGTGCTTTTCCACGCTCATGCTGGAAACCACCGAAGCCAGCTCGGCATCCGCATTATGCGCGTCACGCCGGGCTATCCGGTACGCGAGGCGGTTATCTTTGCCCTGATGATACTGTTCAAGAATGGCGTCCAGATAGCGGCAGTTAGCGTTCAGGCTGCGATCGGTCACCTCTGGCAACTGACGGAAGCGCCAGTCAGGCCAGATAAAGGCCACCGCCAGCCAGGCAAGCGCACAGCCTAGCAGCGTATCGTTAATGCGCGGCAGGGCAACTTCGAAACCTTCACCCAGCAGGTTAAAGCACAGCAGCACCAAAAGCGTGATGAACAGCGTGGCCTGCGCGTACTGAATCTGGCGGAAAGCAAAAAACAGCACACCACTCAGTACAATTAAAATCAACTGGCCTTCGATGGAGGGCACCAGCCATAAGACAGGGAGCCCAATTACAATCCCTGCGAGGGTACCGCCGATACGTAACGCAAGTCGGCGACGGGTCGCATTATAGTTGGGCTGGCAGACAAACAGGCTGGTCAGTAAAATCCAGTAGCCTCTTTCTAACCCTGTGATCTGAATAAAGGCATAGCCGACGCACAAAACAACAGACATACGCACGGCGTGACGAAACAGCGGCGATTGCGGGCTGAGGTGGCGGCTGAGTCGCAGGCGAATGTCGCTCCAGCCATCCAGCTCCTCGCGTGACAGGCGGTTATCTGCGGTGGGTAAGTTGAGGTTTTGTTCAGATTCGATCGAAGCCAGTTGGGCATCAATTGCGCGTAAATTGCGCAGCAGCCAGAACAGCGCGTCAATACGTTGCTCTCCCGGCATCTCCTGCTGTAGCCGCTCCAGGCTGTGCTGTAGCTTATCAAAGGCACGCTCATACTGGCTGTTATGCTGCCAGGCCTCGCCTAATAAAATCGCCTGTGACAACTGACGGCATGAGTGCCCCTGACGATGCAACAAGCGTTGAAAACGAAACAGGATCTCGTTGTAGCGCCAGTCATCGCGCAGTTGATGATATTGCACATGCGAGGAGCTGGCACGCTCGTGGATGTCCTGCGCGACGAAGTAATAATGCAGGCTGCGACGCGAGCCACGTGAACCCCGGTCGCCACGTAAACGACTGAGCAGCGCCGTTTTGGTCAGATTAAGCTGACTGACCAGTTGGCTGTTAGCCATCGCTACCGCAATCAGGCCCTGGCTGTCTTCCGCACCTGCATCAGGATCAAACATCTCTGCTTTAGCATCCAGATAGCGCGCCAGCGCAGCAAAACTCTCCGCGAGCTGTTCCTGAACCGGGCGCACCGGGAACATAAAATGCCCGATCAGCGTCAGCAGGTTGTACCAAAGCGCGCCAAGCAGCAACAGGACCGGCTGCATATACCATTCAGGGAACAGACCAATACCCAGCATGGTGTAAACGGCAATCAGCAATGCGCCAAAGGCAATGGTGGCATAACGCTGTCCCAGAGCACCCAGCAGAATAAAGCCCCAGGTTGAGAGTGCCAGTCCGGGTAAAAAGAGCCAGGGGGTGGGAAACAACAGTTCCACCGAAACAGAGGCAATACAGAAGCACAGCAGCGTAATGAGCAGATTTTTCAGTCGGCCGGTCCAGCGGTCGTCGAGATCGGCCAACGCTGCCGCGACGACGCCTAAGGTCAAGGGGATGGTCCAGTCGATCTGCTTCAGCATCCACGGCACGGCTGCACAGCCCGTCATGGCGAAGAGAATACGCAGCATGTAGCGCAAGCTGCTGTTATAGAGATAGCGCTGCCAGCCCTGGAGCGTTAAGAGTTTCACAGTGATCCCTTAGTAACGGCTACGGGCATTGGCTTCGCGCGCTGCCTGTGCTTCTTCAACAGAAACAACCCGGCGGCCGACGGGCCACAGTGCAATCACGGCAATTTTAAAATTGGCGATGCCGACAGGAATACCAATAATGGTGATGCACTGCGCAATACCAATGGAGATATGCGACAGGCACAGCCACCAGCCAAAGAAGATGAACCACAGGATATTGAGCAGGGTGCCGCCACTGTTCATCAGTTCATTTTTGCCTGCAGGGTTGATCACATCCACATGCACCGCTTCATTGCCAAACGGCAACAGCGAAAGCTTGGTGATTTCCCAGCAGGAGCGGGTCAGCGGCAGGGTAAAAATCAGCACAATACTGACCAGCGTGGCAAACAGCCAGGCGAGGGTGGTAAAAAAGCCGCCCAGCACGAAATTGAGAATATTTAACACAGCGCGCATAGCGATTTTCCTTTTACAATCCGCAAGATGTCCCCAGTTTAGCCTGTTTTATGGCTGGAGCGTCAACACTGACACAGGTAAGATAGCGGAATCTTCATTTGGTTCGATGGAGTGAGCGTGGAACTTAAAGCAACATCTCTGGGCAAACGACTTGCTCAACATCCCTACAACCGGGTTCGCCTGCTGTCGGCCGGAGTGGAAGTCAGCGGTGATAAGCACGAATATTTGATCCCTTTCAATCAACTGCTCGATATCACCTGCAAGCGTGGCATGGTGTGGGGCGAACTTGAATTCCAGCTACTGGATGAAAAAGTGGTGCGCCTGCACGGTACGGAGTGGCAGGAGACGCAGCGTTTTCATCACTACTTGCAGCAGGCCTGGAACAGCTGGAGCACCGAAATGAGCGACGTGTGCGCCACGGTGTTACAAGCATTACAACAAAGTATCCTGGCACTGTTAGAGCAGGATCGCTGGGTCAAACGCAGTGAGCTGAATGGCCTCGCGACCACGGTGCAACAGCAGTTTGCCGCACTCCCTCTTCCCGTTGCTCGCCTGGCGCGTTTTGAAAACTGCCGCGAGCTATGGCAATTCTGTCAACAGTGGTTGAATGGCGGAAAAACCGCGCTGCGTCAGCGTAATCAGGCCTGGACGCAGCAGATACTCACCCGTTATCAGGACTTTTTTGCCCATGTAGAACGTTCCCCGCTTAATACGTCGCAAAGCGAAGCGGTCGTCAACGGTGAGGATGCGGTACTGGTGCTGGCCGGGGCGGGAAGTGGAAAAACGTCAGTCCTGGTGGCACGGGCAGGCTGGTTGCTGCAACGCCAACTGGCAAAACCGGAACAGATTCTGTTGCTGGCCTTTGGCCGGAAAGCGGCGGATGAGATGAATGAAAGAGTCGAGAGCCGGCTGGAGACGAAGGCGATTCAGGCCCGCACTTTTCATGCCCTCGCGCTGCATATTATTCGTGAAGGCAGCAGCAAGCAGCCGAACGTCAGCAAGTTAGAGAGCGATACCCAGGCGCGACGCAAGCTTTTGATAGATGAGTGGCGTAAACAGTGTAGTGAGAAAAAGGCGCAGGCCAACGGCTGGCGACAGTGGCTACGAGATGAACTGCAATGGGAGCTGCCCGAGGGGGCTTTCTGGCAAGACAACGCGCTGGCCCAGCGACTGGTTACGCGTTTTGAGCGCTGGCTCAGTTTGATCAGGATGCACGGCGGTGCTCAGGCCGCGATGATTGCAGAGGTTCCTGAAGCCATTCGGGAGAGCTTTAGCAAGCGAGTCAAGCTGATGGCTCCACTGGTAAAGGCGTGGAAAACGGCGCTAAAGGAAGAGGGCGCGGTCGATTTTTCCGGGCTAATTCACCAGGCGATTGCCGTGCTGGAAAAAGGCCGTTTCATCAGCCCGTGGAAAGATATTCTGGTGGATGAGTTTCAGGACATTTCACCGCAGCGGGCCGCACTGCTGAGCGCCCTACGCAAGCAGAACAGTCAGACAACGCTGTTTGCCGTGGGCGATGACTGGCAGGCCATTTACCGCTTCAGTGGCGCTAAGTTGTCGCTGACTACGGCGTTTCATCACTACTTTGGTGAGGGCGATCGCTGCATTCTGGATACCACGTATCGCTTTAACGATCGTATTGGTGAGATTGCGAATCGCTTTATTCAGCAAAACCCACAACAACTGCCCAAAGCCCTGAATAGCCTGACACGCGGCAATAAAAAGTCGGTCATGCTGCTACCGCAGGAGCAACTGGAGCCGTTGCTGAACAAGCTCAGCGGATTTGTTAAGCCGGAGGAGAGTGTATTGCTGCTGGCGCGCTATCACCACCTTAAACCGGAAGTGCTGGAGAAAGCGAAGACGCGCTGGCCAAAGCTACAGCTTAATTTCATGACTATGCATGGCAGTAAAGGCCAGGAAGCGGACTATGTGATCGTGTTGGGGCTGCATGCCGGACATGATGGGTTCCCGGCGATGGCGCGTGAATCAATCATCGAACAGGGTCTGTTGCCGGAGACGGAAGATTTTCCGGATGCAGAAGAGCGTCGCCTTGCCTATGTGGCCTTAACGCGAGCACGCCAGCAGCTGTGGCTAATGTTCGACCGCGATCACCCATCGGTGTTTGTCGAACAGTTTCAGCGTCTGGGCGTGCCCGTAGCACGCAAGGCCTGAGATCTATTTCAGGCGCTGGTCGAGATAACGCTGGTAATCCGGGATGGCGATCTCCGTGGCCTGGCTGAACTGCGGCGACTGAATGATAAAGTCAGCGCTGGCGCGGTTATTCGCCACCGGGATATTCCACAGCGTGGCGAGGCGCAGGAGCGCTTTAACGTCGGGATCGTGCGGAACGGCATTAAGGGGATCCCAGAAGAAGATCAGCACATCGATTTTACCTTCGGCGATCAGTGCGCCCACCTGCTGGTCACCACCCATTGGGCCGCTGAGCATGGCGTTGACTTCAAGGCCGGTATGGCGATTGATCAGGCTGCCTGTGGTGCCGGTAGCATACAGGACGTGGGATTGCAGCAAGGGTTGATTGGTTTTTGTCCACGCCAGCAATGTATCTTTGCAGTGATCGTGGGCCACGAGGGCAATATGTTTTTTCTCGCCAAGCTTACGAACGGTCTGTTCCATCTGGGTTCCTGAAAGGTAAGAGGTAGGGGTTCAGTCTACCTCTGGCTTTTCATCGCTATCAACTTGTACTTAAGATTTTCATCAGTGCGCTGATCTGCTGGCGCGTTAGTCGATCAAAACGCTGAAACCAGCGTCCCAGTGGCGAGAAGCTTTCATCATCGACCCAGGCAAATTCGGCATCGGCAACGGGTGAAAGTTTGGCGGTATTTTGTGTCGCAAACTGCGGCACGGACGCCGCCTGATGGGTGCGATTGTAGTTAAGCATGGCTTGCTCGAAGTCACTTTCAGCCCCGGCCGGCAAGCGGTCTCGTTTGCTGATAATTTCACGTCCTTGCTCATCCACCAGAGTGAAATTAAGACTATGATCGAACAGGGCGCGCTGTTGGCGGCTATTCAGCTCAGGCAAACGGATGGTGACCGATTTCACTTCTGCATCAAAGCTGACAATCATCGGCTGCGAATGAAACTGATGGCGGCTTAGCGGTGTATTTTCACCGGGCAGATCAACACGGAACAGAAACTGATGTGCACCACGTTCCAGCTCAAGTGACGAGGCGCCTTTCAGCAGCGAACCGGAGATTTTGCGACCATCCAGCGCCAACAAGTCGATCTGTGGATCGAGATGGAGGGTTAGCGCCGGGCAAGCGGTAGTAACCAGCAGCAACAGCAGGCCAGAGACAGCCATAGACAGCTTCATGTGTGCTCCTGGAGAGTAAAGAGGTGGAGTGTAGCAAATTCTTACATTATGGCAGTATATTTACATTTTAACATATTTATTCGCGAGCTGACGCAAAATAATCCCACAAGGTTTTGTCTGGGTATTCCCGGTGACAGCACCGGTATAACGAACAGTAAGGGAGAGAGCAATGAACGATCGGGTGATTAGCGATGTTTTACGCCGCACGCAGCGCATTGCGCTGGTGGGGGCGACAGACCGTGAAGACCGGCCCGCCTATGGTGTGATGAAGTTTTTGCTCAACCACGGCTACGACGTGATACCAGTCAGTCCGAAACTGGCGGGGAAAACGCTACTGGGGCAGCAGGCCTATGCCGCACTGGCGGATATTCCTGGGCATGTCGACATGGTTGATGTGTTTCGCAATGCAGAGGCCGCGTATGGTGTGGCTCAGGAAGCCATCGCGATCGGTGCAGATACGCTGTGGTTGCAGTTGGGGATCATCAATGAGCAGGCGGCGGCGTTGGCAGAAGAGGCGGGATTAACGGTAGTTATGGATCACTGCCCGAAGATTGATATTCCACGTTTGGCGATCCCGATGAAACGCTAGAAAGCACTGGCGGCGCAGGTGCCGCCAGCGATTAATGGCGCAGACGAGGAGCCTGAAGCTGTTGGCGGATAGAAGCAGCCAGTTCATCCATCATCGGTTGATCGGGGTGTTCATAAGAGGTTTCACCCGCCAGTTGGATCTCAGAGACATAGGTATGAACTCGTTCTCCTTCTTCATCTTCCATCACAACGTGGTACCAGGGTGCGGTGCGCAGCGTTTCACTCTCGTCAACTTCATCGATATCGGGTGTATCGAGGGAGTATTCTGCGTCAACGTCTACCACCACGCCTAACACGCCAGAGAGGCGATGGCGGACTTGCTGACCAATGCCAAATTTTGTCGCAATCATAAAAACCTCCATATCAAAGCACTTACTCCTCAATATGGAGGCTGGAGAGATTTTTTCAAGTCACATTACGCGGCAAGCAAAACCTTTCAGGTACAACCCTTCAGGATAGGTCGCGATCACCGGGTGATCGGCTGCCTGACGGAATTGTTCAATAAACTGCACGTCACGACCAGCATCAACGGCGGCATCGGCCACGATCTTCTGGAACAGATCGGTCGCCATCAGGCCTGAACACGAGAAGGTCAACAGAATGCCGCCAGGATTGAGCAACTGAATCGCTAACATGTTGATATCTTTGTAACCACGGCAAGCGCCTGCCAGTTGGTTTTTATTTTCAACAAACTTAGGCGGGTCCATGATGATCAGGTCAAACTTCTCGCCACTGTCACGGTAACGACGCAGCAGTTTAAACACATCATCACGTACGAAGTGGGCGCGTGAGACATCCAAACCGTTTAGCTCGACGTTTTGACGCGCAACATCCAACGCATCTTGCGAAGTATCTACGCTGGTCACTTCACGACAGCCGCCCATGAGCGCGGATACCGCAAAACCACCGGTGTAGGAGAAGCAGTTCAGGACGCGAGCGTCTTGCGCATAACGACGTGTAGCGAAACGGCTGTCACGCTGGTCGAGGTAGTAGCCGGTTTTGTGGCCACCCTGAATATCAACCAGCAATTTCATGCCATGCTCAGTGATAGGCAACAAAGCCGGTGGCAGTTCGCCAGTCACTGGGCCTTGGGTGAGTTCCAGTCCCTCTTTTTTGCGCACCGCCACATCAGAGCGGTCGTAAATGGCGCAAGATGGGAAGCAGTGCTGCAACGCGGTGAGGATCGCCGGACGTTGATATTCTGCGCCCGCTGAGAGCAGCTGCAACACGAGGAAATTACCGAAGCGGTCGATAGTCACGCCTGGCAATCCATCGGATTCACCGGCAATCAGACGGTAACTGTCGAGGCCATCACGCTGTGCTAGCCAGTCACGCCAGATCTGTGCCTGTTCAAAACGTTTAATGAAGAACGCGATATCGATCGATTCATCCTGCTGCCAGCTCCAGACACGGGCGCGGATTTGCGATTGAGGAGAATAGGCTGCATGGGCGAGCCATTTACCGTTATGATCGCAGACGGAAACCGTTTCTCCGAGGCTGGCTTTTCCTTCCATACGTGCAACGGCACCGGAGAAGACCCAAGGATGGCGGCGGAGGAGGGATTTTTCACGTCCCTTAGCGAGAATCAATCGAACGGTCATTTGCTATGCTTACCTGAAAAAAATGAGGCGTCATTGTCCGGTGGATATGAGTAAAATGCAACGCACAACAGCATCTGGAGGGTTCTATGGCAGTCGCCTGTTTTAAAGCCTGGGTATATGGCAAGGTGCAAGGCGTGGGGTTTAGGTACAGCACGCAGGCAAAGGCCAATGATTTGGGAGTGCAGGGATATGCACATAATTTAGAAGATGGCAGCGTTGAAGTGCTGGCATGGGGTGAGGCCGAATTGGTACAGGAGCTGATCCTGTGGCTGAAAGAGGGCGGCCCGCGCAGTGCTGAGATTGATCGTGTTCTGGTGCAACCGCACCGCACGGATAATCCACCACACGGGTTTACTACGGGTTAATCAGAGGCATTTCGCCGGTTTAGGCAGGCCAGCTATTTTGGTGGCCTGTTTGGCTGGACCTTCCGGGAACAGGCGGAACAAATAGCGGCTGTTGCCTTTCTCTTCACCGTATTTCTTTGCCATTGCTTTCACCAGCATGCGCACTGCCGGAGACGTATTAAACTCCTGGTAAAATTCGCGCACGAAGCGCACCACTTCCCAGTGCGGTTCAGTCAGCACAATCCCTTCTTCGCTGGCGATATGTTCAGCCAGTGCTTCACTCCAGTCTGCCGGATTTTTCAGATAGCCTTCGCCATCAACCGCAATCTCATTGCCTGCAAAATTCACGTTGTCGCCTCATTCAATAACTGGCGGCATTGTAGCAAATCCCCGGAGCAGAAAACAAAAAGCCCCGCCAGAGCGGGGCTGATATCTTCACTGTGGCTTAGTCGTTACGGGCGAAGCCCAGCAGGCTCAGCAGACTCAGGAAGATGTTGTAGATAGACACATACAGGCTGACGGTGGCGCGAATGTAGTTACTCTCACCGCCGTGAATAATATTACTGGTTTCCCACAGGATGGCACCGGCAGAGAACAGAATAAACAGCGCACTGATCGCCAGGTGCAGCGCAGGAATTTGCAGGAACAGGTTAGCGACAACCGCCACCAGCAGCACCACAAACCCTGCCATCATCATACCGCCAAGGAATGACATATCGCGGCGAGTGGTCAGCACATACGCCGAACAACCAAAGAACACGGCTGCGGTTCCGCCGAGCGCAAGGCCGATAACATCCCCCATGCCCGCAGAGAGATAGCTGTTCAGAATTGGGCCAAGGCAGTAACCGAGGAAACCGGTAAAGGCAAAGGCGGCAATGATCCCGCTGGGTTTATCTGCCAGACGGTGTGTCAGAAACATCAGCCCGTAGAAACCCACCAGCATCAGGATCAAACCTGGGCCAGGCAATTGCATCACGGTGCTGATCGTTGCCACTACGGCAGAAAAGGCAAGAGTCATACCCAAAAGGAAGTAAGTGTTACGCAATACGCGGTGCGTACTGAGTAGAGATTCACGCGATGACGTGATGATTTTTTCCATTTTGCGCTCCTTAAGCGAACAAAACAGTGGATTATCGCCAGAGCATACGAAGCGCCACTTTTTTCGGAAAGCCGTTTTACCCTTCTTTACGCGCTATTCCGCTTAATCCTTGTGCGCAATGGCGAATAACCCGGCGAAAAATCACAATTTGACTGTTTTTCAGCCGAACGATCAATGGTAGGCTTTACAAGCTCATGAGGGATGTTTATAGTGCGCCCCATTGCGGAGGGGTGGCCGAGTGGCTTAAGGCAACGGTCTTGAAAACCGTCGATGGGAAACCATCCGAGAGTTCGAATCTCTCCTCCTCCGCCATAATCTTTACCAGCAGTACCCGCACGTAGTAATTTGCGTATGGAGGGATGGCCGAGTGGCTTAAGGCAACGGTCTTGAAAACCGTCGATGGGAAACCATCCCAGAGTTCGAATCTCTGTTCCTCCGCCAAATTATCTCAGTGCAACAGCAGTACCCGCATATTGATTTATGCAATCAGGAGGGATGGCCGAGTGGCTTAAGGCAACGGTCTTGAAAACCGTCGATGGGAAACCATCCCAGAGTTCGAATCTCTGTTCCTCCGCCACATTTTACGGGCTAGCACAATGTGCTGGCCCGTTTGCTTTTGTGCGCCGTAAATTATCCTCTGTCTGAATTTCACCCCAATGCCTGCACAGGCCCAGATCCCTTGCCCCACAGGGGCTCATCTCTGCTATAGTCCTGTAACTGTTTTTACAGCTCTGGCACATTTTTGCTGCTGGCTACGTTACACTAGGCGGCAATTCGCTGTTATAAGACGAGCTCCTCGTTTGAAAGCCAGTGTGTTTCACAATGAACAAATGGAATAGGCACAATGATCAAGAAACTGAGTCTTTGCGCACTGTCGGTGATCGCCACTTTACCCCTTGGGTTTGCGGCGCAGGCGGCTGAGAGCGATATGCAGTTGCAGCAGGTTCTGCTGCTAAGTCGCCACAATATCAGGGCACCGCTTGCAGACAACGGTAGCGTGCTGGAACAGTCGACTAAAAAGAGCTGGCCGCAGTGGGATGTACCCGGCGGCCAGTTGACCACCAAAGGTGGCGTGCTGGAAGTCTACATGGGGAATTACACCCGTCAGTGGCTGGCACAGCAAGGCCTGATACAGAACGGTGTTTGCCCGGACAGCAACAATGTCTTTGTGTATGCCAACAGCTTGCAGCGTACCGTCGCGACGGCCCAGTTCTTTGTTAATGGTGCCTTCCCAGGCTGCGATATCCCGGTCACGCATCAGGATGCAATGGGCACCATGGACCCGGTGTTCAATCCGGTCATCACCAACGATAATCCAGACTTCAATAAGAAAGCCCTGGCAGCCATGACCGCCGCTAATGAGCAGCTTTCCCTGAAACCGGCTTACCAGCGGCTGGAAAAACTGGTGGATTACAAAGCCGCACCGGCCTGCAAAGACAAAAAGCAGTGTGATCTGGAAAACGGCAATAACACCTTCAGCGCAGATAACGGCAAAGAGCCGAACGTCAATGGGCCACTGAAAGTCGCCAACTCGCTGATGGATGCCTTTACCTTGCAGTATTACGAAGGTTTCCCGGCGGATCAGGTTGCCTGGGGACAGATCAAAACCGCTGAACAGTGGCAGGAGCTCTCCGCACTGAAAAATGGCTATCAGGACGCGCTGTTTAGCACGCCAGAAGTGGCGCGCGAAGTGGCCGCACCGCTGGCCGATTATATTCGCAGCCAGCTGATTGATCAGGACAGCGCTAACGCACCAAAAGTCACCGTGATGGTCGGACATGACTCAAATATCGCGTCACTTCTGAGTGCGCTTCAGGTTAAGCCTTATACCTTGCCAGGCCAGTTTGAAAAAACGCCGATTGGCGGTCAGGTGGTATTTGAGCGCTGGCACGACAAGAAAAACAACAAAGACCTGCTGAAACTGGAGTATGTCTATCAGACCGCAGATCAACTGCGTGATGCCGATGTGCTGAGCCTGAAGAATCCTCCTAAGCGCGTGACGTTGCAGTTAGCCGGATGCCCAACAGATGCTAATGGCTACTGTAGCTGGGAGCAGTTTAATCAGGCGCTGAACGGTGCGTTACAAGGGACTGCCATGCAGCCTGCCGCGCCCGTTGCCCCGCAATCTGCCACTGCCGATCCTAGCGCGTTGCAGAAGCTAAGTGCCGATCAGGCGGCCACTACGCAGGCTCAGGAAGCCAAAGCGGCCGCAGAAAAAGCCGCTGCTGATAAAGCCGCAGCCGATAAAGCTGCCGCAGAGAAGCAGAAAGCGGACAAAGCAGCCGCAGAGAAGCGCAAAGCTGAAAAGGCTGCCGCAGATAAAGCCGCAGCGGAAAAAGACGCTGCTGACAAAGCGGCAGCAAACGATAAAGCAAAAGCCACCGCTGAGAAGCAAGAAGCGGGCACTCCGGCACCTGCTGCTAACAGCGCAGCGCCTGAGGCGAACAAAGCCGCCACTGCACCATCACAGTAAGTCACTTACAGGCACAACCTTGGTTGTGCCTGTTTTTTCTTTACCCGCCGCTGATCACCACCAGCTTTTGATTGGCAAACTCTTTAATGCCTAAATCCGACAGTTCACGACCATAACCCGAGCGTTTTACGCCACCGAACGGCAGTTCGGCTGCGGTATCACTTTGTGAGTTAATGAACACCATACCGGTTTCGATTTGTGATGCGAGTCGTCGGCCCCGGGCGATGTCCTGCGTCCAGACTGACCCACCCAGTCCGTAGTGCGAGTCATTGGCAAGGGCCACCGCTTCAGCCTCACTTGCCACCACATACACCTGTGCAACCGGGCCAAAAAACTCTTCAAACCAGGCCGGATTATCACGCGTGATGCCGGTCAGAATGGTGGGCTGGAAATAGCACCCCACGCCAGCAATCGCCTTACCGCCACACTCAACCGTTGCCCCGTGGGCGATGGCATTGTTCACCTGTTTGATCAGTCTTTCATGGGCCTCAGCCGACGAGAGCGGTCCCAATGTGGTTTTTTCATCGAGCGGATCGCCCGGCGTCACCGCAGCAAAGGCATCCCGCAGCTGTTGTAAAAACGGGGCTGCGATATCCTGATGCAGGATAAAGCGTTTCGCCGCCGTACAAACCTGGCCGCAGTTGCTCAGACGTGCCTGGGCACCCTGACGGACAGCCTCGCGGATATCTGCATCGTCCATCACCATAAAGACATCGTTACCGCCTAACTCCAGCGTCGATTTCTTCAGGTATTTGCCCGCTTGCTGTGCCACCGCGCTGCCCGCACGCTCAGAGCCGGTTAAGGCGACACCCTGAACCCTGTCGTCGGCGATCAAATCCGCAACCTGTTGATTAGAGATAAACAGATTGGTCCAGGCCCCGGCCGGTGCACCGGCTTCCTCCACCAACTGAGCAAAGGCTTCCGCACACTGTGGCACGTTGTTAGCGTGTTTCGCTAACACCGGGTTGCCTAACGCCAGGTTAGGTGCCAGCACGCGCATCAACTGATAATAGGGGAAATTCCATGGCTCAACCGCCACAATGACGCCAATCGGGTGATACTCAATCCAGGCATCACCGAGTTCGCTGGCATAGGGTTGCGGCTGGAGTTGTTGTGCTGCTTGCCTCGCGTAGTAACGGGCTATTTGCGCGCAGATTTTGACTTCACCACGGCTTTGACCAATTAATTTTCCCATTTCCTGGCTGGCAATCACGGCCAGCGCCTCAACCCGGCTCTCTATAAGGTCTGCCAGTTTCTCCAGCACCTGCAGGCGCGGTTGGATCTCGCCTTTACTCCAGGCAGAGTGGTACAGCCGGTCCGCCTGCGCCAGTGCGGCCTCTACGGCCTCATCCTGGTGGTCGGGGAACTGCTTGAGTAGCTGATTGGTGGCGGGATTCACACTTTTATAGCCAGACATATCTCGCTCCGTGGTCATCAGAAGGGGGGATTTATGACGAAAGGCAGAAAGACGCGATCGTCTCTCTGCCAGGCAAATCAGACATTTCTACGTTCGATGGTTTTATTATCCCAGGTCAGCACGTCGTCCTGGGTTTTGGCAAAGGCGAGCTCCAGCACATCGTTATTTCCCTGCTGCTCCCAGATCGCTTCTGCTAATTTCTCGTCATACTTTGCCACTTCAAAAATCGCCTCGGCAATTTCCCGTGAGGTTTGACGAATCGTTGCCCATTCAGCCACGTGGTGAGCTTTATTTGGATCGGTCATTATTGTCTCCTGTTAATCAATTCAGCCTTTCAGTTTCACCGTCAGCCCGGCGACATACTCGCCCTGATAGCGAGCAATATTGAGCTCCTCTTCTGTTGGCTGACGTGATCCATCGCCACCGGCTAGCGTAGTCGCACCATAGGGCGTACCGCCGCGCACCTGTGAAATATCAAACAGTTCTTTGGTGCCATAACCAATCGGGACAATGACCATGCCGTGATGGGCGAGGGTGGTCCAGACCGAGGTAATCGTCTGTTCCTGTCCGCCACCGGTGCCCGTAGAGGCAAACACGCTGGCGATTTTGCCGTACAGCGCACCCGAAGCCCACAGCCCGCCGGTGCGATCCCAGAAGTTACGCATCTGTCCGGCCATGTTACCGAAGCGGGTCGGCGTGCCGACCAGAATAGCGTCATACTGCGTCAGGATATCCGGCGTAGCTTCCGCCGCAGCCTGATTGACTTTTCCGCCTACCTGGGCGAAACGCTCTGCATCCATGCTTTCCGGTACACGCAAAATATCCACCTCGGCACCACTGACGCGACGAGCCCCTTCGGCTACCGCCTGTGCCATGGTTTCGATATGTCCATACATTGAGTAGTAGAGCACCAAGATTTTGGCCATTGCTTTCTCCCTGGAGGGTTATTGGAGGTCAAAATCTCAGTATAGAAGAGCCAGCCCGAGTTGCCGCCTGATGCATGGCGGCTGGCTAAAAAATGCGCGGTTTGCTTTTCCCCCTGGCTATGCGCACAATGGCTACCTTCTTACTTTTCTGGTGATGTATGGCTCAACCTTCACGTTCACTCTCCTTTGGCATTACTCGCCAGGAGTTGGTGCTTATTCTTATTACTATGGTCTGGGGCGGCACCTTTCTGGTGGTGCACCGCGCGATGCAATTCAGCGGGCCATTTTTCTTCGTCGGCGTGCGCTTTGCCGTCTCTTCGCTGCTATTGGCCCTCTGTTTTCGCCGTTATTTGCGCGGCATGACCTGGCAGGAGATCAAAGCCGGTAGCTTGATTGGCTTGTCCATTGCTGGCGGATACGGTTTGCAGACCTATGGTATGCAAACCATCAGCAGCAGCCAGTCCGCCTTTATTACCGCACTGTATGTGCCGGTGGTGCCGCTATTGCAGTGGCTGTTACTGCGCCGCGCTCCGGGGCTAATGTCCTGGTGTGGAATCATGCTGGCGTTTGGCGGCCTGCTGCTGATTTCAGGACCACAAGATGGCGAACTGGGGCTGAATCAGGGAGAGATCGCCACGCTGTTCAGCACCATCGCCATTGCGTTTGAGATCATCCTCATCAGTCGCTATGCCGGGAAAGTGGATGTGCGCCGCGTGACGCTGATCCAGCTGGCGGTGGCCTCTTTGGCGGCCTTCTGTTTCATGCTGCCAAACGGTGAGAGTATTCCACCGTTTAATTCGGCCGTGCTTTTTAGTGCCATCGGTTTGGGCGCAGCCAGCGCACTGATTCAGATCACCATGAACTGGGCGCAGCGCAGCGTTTCACCCACGCGTGCCACCGTGATTTATGCCGGTGAGCCGGTGTGGGCTGGCGTGGTTGGGCGCATTGCCGGCGAGCGGTTACCCGCCGCAGCATTGCTGGGTGGTGCGCTGATTGTTTGTGGTGTGATCGTCAGTGAGCTGAAGCTAAAACGAAAGAAACGGGGCGCAGAGAGTGACGCCCCGTTACAGGATTAAAGCGCGTTCCGCGCTTTTTCTAACATCATGCCTCGCTTGCGCAGCAGAGCATGGAGCAGGATGGCACCAAAGGTCGCGGTGCCAATCCCACCCAGCGTAAAGCTGCCAATTTTCAGGGCAAAATCCCCGGCACCGAGCACCAGCGTGGTCGCTACCATAATCAGGTTGCCATTCTGGTTAAAGTCGACCTGGTTCTGAACCCAGATCCGCGCCCCTGCCACGGCAATCAGGCCGAACACCACAATCGATGCCCCACCAATCACCGGACCGGGAATGGTGTGGATTAATGCGCCAAACTTCGGCGAAAATCCTAATACCAGCGCAATCACTGCCGCCGCCACGAATGCCAGCGTAGAGTAAACTTTGGTCACGGCCATTACGCCAATATTTTCCGCATAGGTGGTGACACCACTGCCGCCAATCGCACCCGAGATCATGGTCGCAAGACCATCGCCCACAAATGCACGTCCCATCCACGGGTCGAGATTGCGCCCGGTCATCCCGGCCACCGCTTTGAGATGGCCAAGGTTTTCTGCCACTAAAATGACGGCCACTGGCGCTATCATCACGATGGCCTGCCAGTCGAATTGTGGCGCGGTGGTATGCGGTACGCCGAACCAGGGGGCTGCTGCCACCAGGCTGAAATCGACCGGTTTTCCTAAACCAAAGCCGTTAGTGAGCAGTGCATACAGCCCACAGGCGATAATTAATCCCACCAGAATCAGCAGCCGTTGCACCAGACCCCGCGTGAATACGGCCACCAAACCGATACACAACACCGTCATTACCGCCACCCAGCTATCAAAACTACTGGCGGCAACGCTGTGGACCGCAATCGGCGCTAAGTTCAGCCCAATCGCCATCACAACTGCCCCGGTGACAACCGGAGGCATCAGGCGTTCTATCCAGCCGGTTCCTACTTTCATCACAATCGCGCCAATCAGGCTGTAGAGCAGGCCACAGGCGATCACGCCGCCCAGCGCGAGGCCCAGCTGTGGATTTAACCCCTGGCCATTAAACCCGGTTACCGCAATGATTACCCCCACAAAGGCCGCGCTGGAACCGAGATAACTCGGGACGCGCCCGCCAGTGACCACAAAGAACAGCAAGGTGCCTATTCCAGAGACCAGAATCGCCAGGTTGGGGTCCAGCCCCATCAGCAAGGGCATTAAGACGGTAGCGCCGAACATCGCCACGGCATGTTGCAGCCCCAATACCATGGTCTGCCCGAACGGCAGGGTTTCATCGGGAGCGATCACGCCATTTTCACTGATTGCCGATTTTTTTTGCCACTGCGGAAACCAAGAGCCAGTCATAATGTGCCTCCAGAGAGGGAAGTTATACCGGGAGTGCTGAGGTGACGGACAGCCACTGCAACAGCAGTCGATTAAAGGTTTCCGGTTCAGTTACGCTCATGGCGTGTCCACCGGAAGGCATATAGTGCAGGCTGGCATTAGGCAGCGCCCGTGCCAGTGCATCGGAACAACTCCACGGCACCAGCAGATCATCCTGGCTGGCGACGATCCAGACCGGGTGATCAATCTGGTTAATTGCCGCGCTAAAGTCAGCTTGCATCAGTGCATGCAGGCGACGAAGCAGGTTTTCCGTCCCCTGAAAATGTTGCACCAGATGTGCATCTTCCTCCGCGATTCGGCGCTGATGCTGCGCCATCCACTCTGCGGGGTAAAGAAACAGCGGCTGGGCGCGAACAAAGGCTTCCACGCCCACATTGAGCAGCAGATCCTGGCGTACGCGGAAACAGCGTTGCGTATGGGGATGCAGGCTGATCCAGCCGTTAATCACCACCAGCCGTTCCAACTGTTGCGGATAATCAAGCGCCAGTTGCAGCCCTATCAGCCCGCCCAACGCATGGCCAATCAGGCTGTAGCGCTCAATACCTTGTTGTGCCAGCGCAGTGGCCAGCTCAGCTGCCATCATCGGTAAGCTGTAGCCTTCCGGGATCGCCTCAGCGCTGCGCCCGGTCCCGCGCTGGTCATACAACACCACGCGATAGCGCTCGCAGAGCACGGCAAGCTGCGGCTGCCAAAAGCCGCTTACCCCGCCCAGTCCAGAGGAGAGCACCAGCGTGGGTGCATCAATGGCCTGTAATCCGTGGATTTCAATATGCATTACACCTCCGGGCGACCGAGATGTGCGACGCTGGCGATTTCTACCAGCGCATCAGGTTTTACCAGGCCGCACTGAATGCAGTAACGCGCAGGTTTTTCCCCCGGGAAGAACTCGGCATATACCTCATTAATGGCGCTGTAGTTGCTCCAGTCGGTGAGGAAGATTGAGTTAAAGGTGACATCTGCCATGCTGCCCCCGGCGGTTTCCACCACGCTTTTGATGGTTTCCAGCACATGGCGCGTTTGTGCCGCTGCATTACCAACGTGGACAACGTTATTTTGTTTATCAAACGGCAATGTGCCAGAGACATACAGCACGCCATCGGCGAAGGTGCCGGGAACGAAAGGGGCAATCGGCGCGGAGGTTCCTGGTGGAATAATGACGCTTTTAGGCATTGTGTATTCCTTACAAGTTTAGTTTTTCAGGGTTTCGCAGAAGGTATCGACATTCGATACCCAGCCAAAGAACGTTTCGATATTGAAAATCGCAGCTTGCTGAGCAAAGGCCGGACCGGCTTGATAGGTGGCATCTTCCAGTACCACACCAAAGTATTCGAGGAAGAAGCCATCACGCAGCGTCGACTCCACACAGACATTGGTCGCAATGCCGGTAAAGATCAGATGACGGATGCCACGGCTGCGTAACATGCTGTCAAGTGGCGTGTTGAAGAAGCCGCTGTAACGTGGCTTCGGCAATACGATGTCACCGGCTTGAGGCACTAACGCATCCACCAGCGCGTAATCCCAGCTACCTTTCGCCAGCAGCGTGCCTTGCAGCTCAGGACGTTTGCGCATGGTTTTCAGTGCATTAGATTTGTGGAAGTTGGGCGAACCGCCGTCACCTGCTTCGACGTAGTCACTGTCCCAGCCGTTCTGGAACCAGATAATCTGGATACCTGCCGCCCGCGCGGCGCTGACCGCTTGCTGGATTTTGGCAATCACCGGCTGCGTGGCCGAGACGTCAAATCCAGCCAGATCCAGGTAGCCCCCTTCAGTGGCGTAAGCATTTTGCATATCCACCACAATCAGCGCGGTCTGCTGCGGCGGAAAGGCAATGGCTTCTGGCCGGGCGGGGAGCTCTTTTTGCGGTAAGGTTGTGCTGTGCGCGCAGTAAACCGTCGTCATCATGCCACCTCTTTTTCTGGTGATAGCAGCGCGCTGCGGCACTGCATCAAGGGCTGGATGTGTTGCCCAAAGGCGTCAATACCCGCTAAAAAATCATCAAAGGTCAGCAGTACGCCTGCGGTGCCGGGAACCGTAGCGACTTCGTCGAGCATGCGGGCAACAGTGCTGTAGGCGCCCACCAGAGTGCCCATATTGATGTTGACGGCGGAAGTGGGGTCAGCCATCTGGCGTACGTTGGTGTCGCTGCCTGATTTTGCATCCACCTGGCTTTGTGTCGTCAGCCAGGCGAGCGCTTCCTCATCTGCACCGGCTTTGTAGTGCTCCCAGCGAGCACGGGCTTCTTCGTCGCTTTCGGCTGCGATGATCATGAAGAGCACGTAGGAGCCGACATCGCGGCCCGCTTTTTCAGCCGCTTGCAACATGCGACTGGCGGTAGGGGCAAACGCCGCCGGTGTATTGACGCCTTTACCAAAGCAGAAGTTGTAGTCTGCGTGTTGTGCGGAAAAGGCCATACCGGCATCGCTTTGCCCGGCGCAGATCACTTTCATCGGTTTCTGTGGCTGCGGGCTGACGCGACAATCGTTCATGGTAAAGAAGTCGCCTTTAAAGTCAGATTTCCCTGTTCCCCACAGGTCACGGAGTACCGTGACGTATTCGGTCAGGTAGTTGTAGCGACTGGCAAAGTAGTCATCCCCTGGCCACAGTCCCATCTGTTCATATTCTGGCTTTTGCCAGCCAGTGACGAGGTTGACGCCAAAGCGTCCATCGGAGATGGAGTCAATTGTGGCGGCCATTCGCGCGACAATGGCCGGTGGCAAAGTGAGGGTGGCGGCGGTGGCGTAGATTTCAATCCGCGAAGTGACTGCGGCCAACCCGGCCATCAGCGTGAAAGACTCCAGGTTGTGGTCCCAAAACTCGGTTTTACCGCCAAAGCCCCGCAGTTTGATCATCGAGAGGGCGAAATCAAACTGGTAGTGTTCAGCCTTGAGTACGATAGCTTTATTGAGTTCAAAGCTCGGTTTGTACTGTGGCGCATGGGTGGAGATGAGCCAGCCATTGTTGCCAATCGGAATAAAGACACCAATTTTCATGTGAAACCTCGTAAGCAATGAGAGGAACGTTTCACGCGCTGCCTCCTGTGGACTTCCTGTCCTGCAACGCTCAGGTTGATGATTTGCAATGCCTGTGCCAGTTATTTTTTATCTTTATTTTTCATGTGGTTAATTTTTTATATTGTCGTAAACTGGAGTGAATGGTCTGTTTTGGACCATTTGGTAAAATTAAATTGCACGTTTTTCAGGCAGTGATGGTCTGTTTCGGTGCATGGGCAGGAGGCGGTAGCTTTGTTATGATGCCGCGCAAGCAGAACGGATGAGGTTTGACAGTGAAATCAGATGAAAAGAGGCCGACGCGCCGTTCCCGTGCTGTCGCCGCAAAACGCAGCGCGATTTTGCAGGCCGCGCTGAGTTTTTTTTCCCAGTTTGGTATTCATGGCACCAGCCTGGATAAGGTCGCTGAGCGGGCGGACGTCTCAAAGACCAATCTGCTTTACTATTTCCCTTCAAAAGAGGCGCTGTATGTTGCCGTGCTGAAAGAGATTTTGGATATCTGGCTGGCGCCGTTGCGTGCGTTACGCCATGACCATCAGCCGCTGGTCGCGATTCGTAACTATATCGAGCTGAAGCTTGAGGTTTCGCGCGATCACCCTGAAGCATCACGCCTGTTTTGCCTTGAGATGTTGCAGGGCGCGCCGCTGTTAAAAGGTGAGCTGGCCGGGGATTTAAAGCAGTTGGTGGATGATAAAGCCGCCATTATTCGTCAGTGGGTGGAAGAGGGGCAACTGGCCCCAATTGAACCCCAGCATCTGATTTTCATGCTCTGGGCCACAACTCAGCACTATGCTGACTTTGCCAGTCAGGTTGAGGCGATCACCGGCCAGACGCTCCAGGATGCTGACTTTTTTGCCCAAACGGTGGAGAACGTTCAACGGATGGTGATTGAGGGAATTCGCGTGCGCTAAGCGGATCTTCAGCGAAAAAAAACGCCTCACTGCGGAGGCGTTTTTTATACGATAAAAAAGCTTATGCTTTGCGGCGGCGCATCAGCCAGCCCACGGCGAGGATCACAAACCACAGCGGCGTGACCATCAACGCTTGACGGGTGTCATCTTCCAGCGTCAGCAGCACCAGTACAAACACAAAGAACGCCATCACTACCCAGCACATCAGCGTACCGAGTGGCATTTTAAAGGTAGAGGCAGCATGACGCTGTGGATGCTTCTTGCGGTACACCAGATAGCTGCACAGAATAATAGTCCAGACAAACATAAACAGAATGGCGGAAACCGTGGTCACCAGGGTGAACACCGTCATGACATTCGGAATCAGGTAAATCAGGGCTACACCGCCAATCAGGCACAGGCACGAGAAAAACAGGCCGCGCGTAGGGACAGCGCGTGGAGAAAGGCGTGCAAAGGAAGAGTGGGCAACGCCTTGCTCAGCCATGCCGTAAAGCATACGGCTGGTGGAGAAAATACCGCTGTTGGCAGAAGAAGCGGCTGAGGTCAGTACCACAAAGTTCACGATGGTCGCCGCCGCAGGCAGGCCGGTCAGCAGGAACATCTCAACAAATGGGCTACGGCTTGGAATCACCTGATCCCACGGCGTTACCGCCATAATCACGCACAGCGCTAACACGTAGAACATAATGACGCGAATCGGAATGGCGTTGATTGCGCGTGGCAATACCTTGTGCGGATCGTGCGTCTCAGCGGCAGCAGTGCCCACCAGCTCAATCCCGACGAAGGCAAAAACCGCAATCTGGAAGCCAGCAAAGAAACCGCTCAGGCCTTTCGGGAACATCCCGCCGTGATCCCAGATATTGCTCAGTGCCGCATGGGTGCCGTTCGGTGAGGCATAATGCATGCTCACCAGTACGATACCGACGATAATCAGCGCCACAATCGCAACGATTTTAATGATCGCAAACCAGAACTCCATCTCACCAAACATCTTCACGGTGGCAATATTCAGGCTCAGGAACACAATTACGCACAACGCGGCGCTCATCCAGACCGAGAAGTCAGGGAACCACAGCTGGAAATAGTTGCTTATCGCTACGATATCGGCAACGCCGGTGACTACCCAGCAAAACCAGTAAGTCCAACCGGTAAAGTAACCTGCCCAGGGCCCGAGCAGATCGGCGGCAAAATCACTGAAGGATTTATATTCGAGGTTTGACAGTAACAGCTCACCCATCGCACGCATGACGAAAAACAGCATAAAGCCGATAATCATATAAACAAAAATGATAGATGGCCCGGCGAGGCTAATGGTTTTTCCCGAACCCATAAACAGACCGGTGCCAATTGCGCCCCCAATGGCCATCAGCTGGATGTGCCGGTTATGTAAGCTGCGCCGCAGCTTCTCGGGTGCTTCTGCTGTGAGCAGCGTCTCTTTTGACTGGTCTACCATACAATAAGTATCCTGTTTGATGTTGTGTCAGCTCTGCTGGCTGATAAGCCCATAATACCTGCGGAATAGTGCAGGATTGCATAAGATAGAGGAAAAAAGGCGGCAACGGGTAATGCTATTTTCCTCTGTGTGAGCCGCCTGTCAGTTTGGTTCGTACCGCTATTCGCAGGATGTGAGCGAGTTCCGAAAAGCAAACGATTACCCCGCATCAAGTAATGGGATTTATGCATTCAGGGGGATGAAGAGAAGAGGGCTGTTACCGCACGGCAACAGCCTGGCAGTCAGGCTACGGGCGTCAGCCCGCGCTTAATCACAAAATGGCTGGCGGGCCAGGAAAAGACAAAACCGGTCAGAATGGCGAGTTGCAACATAAACCAGAAATGTGTCAATAAAGGATTAATTTCCTGATTCAACACATATTTTAACGCCAGTGCCATAAACAAAAACACACCGGCCTGAAAAATTAACAGCGGAAAGATTTCAGTTTTACACGCCAGCCCGAGCACGCGCCAGAATGAATAGCCTTCACGTTGACGAATCGCCAGGAACTGAAAAAATAACCCGACGAATAAACACAGCGGCAGTGTAATTAAAGCTTCATGCCAGAGTGCAGGGAAAATAGAAAAATAATTAAGAGCAGTGACTATCGGTATTGTAATTACTTCAGCCAGAATACAGGCCGCGGCGGAAAGCGAAGTGGAAACAAAAATGGTTTGCCAGCCGCTGTTGCGATTAATTGCTTGCGGAATCAATTGTTTTAGTCGGATCTGCCGACCAGGTTTACGCCCCAGATACCACCAGGCAACCCAGCCAATAAACGGCATATACAATCCGGTCAATGGCCAGATGACATTCATCACGGTAACCGGATGGCGAAAGCGGAAAATATCCTTAAGTATCATTAAAGCAGTACAGAGACCAGTGATTAAAAATGGTAACGCCAGCTGATTTAACATTGCTATCTCACCTACGGGGAACCCGCCGTTTAGGGCTGAAAGAGACGGACAAAACACCACACAACGTACTGCTATTGGGCTCAGGCAGCGCCGCCTACACGCCTGCTATCCTGCCATGAATGCCGCTAAGGAAAGCGGGTACAGCCCGCGCTTCGGTAAAAATGTTGCCGCAAAAAAGCACGGTTGCCGATAACCCAGTGTTTCTTCAAACATTAACCTGACGATCTCATTTTAGTTAAAGTTGAAAGTTAATTTTTATCGTTCAGATAAAAAATTAGCAGCTATATCAGGATTGCAACACCATCGGAAAAATCTTATTCTCCTGAATGGGCGAAGACCACACAGCAATCGCCTCATTTTAATAAATATTTTTACTCATAATAATTTAAATTTTTACTTACAAAAATGGACAACCTGATAGGGCGTGGGGAGAACGCTGAGGCGATATGACAATAGACACCTTTTTTTTATGGCGGCGTGAAGTACATAAGACATTTCATGAGATAACCGCCTCTGCAGACCTTGAAGCTGCATTACAGCAACAAACAGAAGCATTGGGATTTGAGAATTATGCCTTTCTGATTCAACACCCGGTGCCTTTTACACGACAACGCCTATTTCTTTTTAGCACTTACCCGCAGGCATGGATTAAACGCTACGAAGAAGAGAATTATTTTCAGTCAGATCCTGTATTACAGGTTTGCCAACGCACCGGGATTGGCGTGGCATGGAGCGCTGAACTTTTTCGCGAAAGTGGTAATTTATGGCAGGAGGCGAATCAGTTTGGCTTGCAGAGTGGTTTTTCCTGCTCAGCCATGGCGGCGAACCGTGCCTTAGGTATACTGTCGATGTCTTCGGCACAGCTGATTAAAACCAGTGAGTTACAGCATGAGCTAGAGGCTCAGCTACATTATCTGGCGGATTTGAGCCTGAGTGTGCTGGAGCGTTTTTCTGATAGCGCGATGCTGGTACTGGACAATGACTTTAGTCAGCGCGAGCTTGAAGTACTGAAATGGACCGCCGAAGGTAAAACGGCAGTGGAAATTTCGCTGATACTGGCGATTTCTGAGCATACAGTGAACTTTCATCAGAAAAATATGCAGAAGCGATTTAATGTTTCCAATAAAACGCAAATTGCCTGTTACGCCGCAGCAACTGGCCTGATTTAGCCAAAAAGCAACTACCAGAGTTAGTAGTTCCTAAGTGGAAACCAGTTGTCTAACCTGCGCCGGAACATATGCCAGGCTGGCGCAATGAAAACAGTGCAAACAAGGGGAAGTCAGGGCTGATGATCAAAATAATTCAAACCCAGTTTAAGGACATGCCATCCTCTTTGCTGGCGGAGCTCGGTGCTTATCGCTACAGCGTATTTGCGCGTGGTGAGGGCTGGTCGATACCGCCGAGACTCAGCACGCCAGGGCAGGAGTACGATAAATATGACCGCTCAGATGTCACATGGTTACTGGCATGGTCAGCGCGTGAGGGGATCTGCGGTTGTGCGCGGCTGATGCCGTGGAAAGAACCGGAATATGACGGCGTCGTCATTCCTTTTGAGCAGCAATCAGTATGGGAAATGTCACGTTTTTCTGCGCGGCTGGACGTTTCCAGCGAATTGCCGCTGACGCTACTCTGGCATGCAGTTCAGATTTCAGAACAGAACGGGATTGAGAGTATTATCAGCTCAGCGACACCGATGCTGGAAAAAATGTTCAGTTCACATAATGTTGAGTATGAGCCACTGACGCCAGGTCTAATCCGTTCGGAAGACAACCTGTTTGCCATTCGTATTCCGGTCAAACAGCCGGCTTTGGCAGAAAAATATCGTGGTGCCAGACGCTTTAGCCCAGAAGAGGTGCTGCCTTCACTGGGTGTTTCCCTTAACTGGCAGTCTCGCCGTTAATCGGTTACCGCCCCCATTGCTGGGGGCGATCTGCATTACTGACGAAAGGCGGTTTTAATCTGCTGGATGGTATTAGTAAACACTTCAGCTTCAGGCTGGTCGCCTAACGTTTTCACGTAACGTTCCATATTGATGACCACCTTGCCCGCATCTGCCTGACCAATGGCTTTCAGCATATGTGTGACCATCAACTTCAGGAAGGCAACTTCTTGTGCCAGCACTTGTGGATCGTCAGAAGTGGCAAAATTTTCATTACTCATCACTATTCTCCTTGGTGAAATAATAACAAAGGTAAACTCACTCTCAGTTACCGGCGCGAGTATATCACCCTAAATTGGGCGGTTATACATAAGCTACGTGCAAGATAAAACGGCACACCGATGTGCATTCTGGCTTAAAAACGCTATAATCCTGCCACGAAATGCTGGCCCCATGCCCTCTCTGACTTCTGGAGTACCTCCTGTTGATCACTGTGCTTCTTGTTGATGACCATGAACTGGTGCGCGCCGGTATCCGCCGCATACTGGAAGATATCAAAGGTCTTACTATTGTCGGAGAAGCTTGCTGTGGTGAGGATGCCGTAAAATGGTGCCGTACTCATCAAGCCGATGTGATTCTGATGGACATGAACATGCCGGGTATCGGCGGGTTAGAGGCGACGCGCAAAATCATGCGTCTCAACTCAGACAGTAAAATTATCATGTTGACCATTCACACCGAAAACCCATTACCCGCCAAGGTGATGCAGGCAGGTGCCGCGGGTTATCTCAGCAAAGGTGCTGCGCCACAAGAAGTGGTGAATGCGATTCGCACCGTGCACGTCGGGCAGCGCTACATTGCGTCAGATATCGCCCAGCAGATGGCCCTGAGCCAGATTGAGCCGCAAAAGGCAGAATCCCCGTTCAGCTGTTTGTCGGAAAGGGAATTGCAGATTATGCTGATGATCACCAAAGGACAAAAGGTGACAGAAATTTCTGAACAGCTAAACCTCAGTCCCAAAACCGTTAACAGCTATCGCTACCGCATGTTCAGTAAGCTGAATATCAGTGGTGATGTAGAGTTAACGCACTTGGCCATTCGTCATGGCTTGTTCAATGCGGAGCCGTTAATCAGTAGTGAGCGACCAGTTTAATCCCCAGGCATTTCTCAGTACCGTCACCAGCCAGCCCGGTGTCTACCGGATGTATGATGCTTCGGGCACGGTGATTTATGTCGGAAAAGCCAAAGATCTCAAAAAACGCCTTAGCAGCTATTTCCGCGCACAGCAGGCCAGCCGCAAAACCGAAGCGCTGGTCAGCAACATTCAGCATATCGATGTCACGGTAACCCACACCGAAACCGAAGCTCTGCTGCTGGAGCACAACTACATTAAGCTCTATCAGCCGCGTTACAACGTGCTGCTGCGTGACGACAAATCCTATCCCTATATCTTCCTCAGCGCCGACGAGCACCCGAGGTTGGCGATGCACCGTGGGGCGAAACATGCCAAAGGCGAATACTTTGGCCCGTTCCCGAATGGCTATGCGGTGCGAGAAACGCTGTCGCTGTTGCAGAAAGTGTTCCCCATCCGCCAGTGTGAAAATAGCGTCTATCGCAACCGCTCGCGTCCGTGCCTGCAATATCAGATTGGCCGCTGTCTTGGCCCCTGCGTCAGCGGGCTGGTGAGCGAGGAGGAGTATCGTCAGCAGACGGACTACGTGCGGCTCTTCCTGGCCGGGAAAGATGACCAGGTGTTAAACCAGCTGGTGAAACGGATGGAGCAGGCCAGCCAGGAACTGCGATTCGAAGACGCGGGGCGCTTGCGCGATCAGATCCTCGCCGTACGTCGCATTACCGAAAAACAGTTCGTCTCCAATCAGGGGGATGATCTGGATGTGATGGGTGTGGCCTTTGATGCGGGCATGGCGTGCTTACACGTGCTGTTTATTCGTCAGGGTAAAGTCCTCGGCAGCCGCAGCTATTTTCCAAAAGTCCCGGCGGATACCACACTTGCGGAAGTGGTTCAGACCTTTGTTGGCCAGTTTTATCTGCAAGGCAGTGAAGCTCGCAGTTTGCCGACGGAAATTTTGCTCGACTTTAGCTTACCAGAGCGCGAACTGCTGGCGGATTCCCTGAGTGAAGTGGCCGGAAGGCGGGTGAATATTCAGAGCAAACCGCGCGGCGATCGCGCTCGTTATCTCAAACTGGCGCGCACCAATGCGGCCACCGCCCTTACAACGCGACTGTCACAGCGTTCGACCATCCAACAACGTCTGGTTGCGCTGGCGCATTTCCTCAAGCTGGAAAAAGTGCAGCGAATGGAGTGCTTTGATATCAGCCACACGATGGGCGAGCAGACCATTGCTTCCTGCGTAGTGTTTGATGCCAATGGGCCACTGCGTGCTGACTATCGACGCTATAACATCAGTGGCATCACGCCGGGTGATGATTATGCGGCGATGAATCAAGTGCTACGCCGTCGTTATGGCAAAGCGCTGGAAGCCGATAAAATTCCCGATGTCATCTTAATTGACGGCGGTAAAGGGCAGTTGGCGCAAGCGAAGCAGGTGTTTGCCGAGCTGGACGTGCCGTGGGATAAAAGCCAGCCGATACTGCTGGGTGTCGCTAAAGGCAGCGATCGTAAGGCCGGGCTGGAAACCCTGTTTTTTGAAGCGGAAGGGCAGGGGATAGCACTGCCGCCGGATGATCCCGCGCTGCATGTGATTCAGCATATCCGTGATGATGCACATAACCACGCCATCACTGGCCACCGTAAGAAACGCGCCAAAGAGAAAAACACCAGTGCGCTGGAGAGTATTGAGGGTGTCGGGCCGAAACGACGTCAACAACTGCTCAAGTATATGGGAGGATTACAGCCTCTGATGAATGCCAGTATTGAACAAATTGCTAACGTTCCTGGGATCTCTACCGCACTGGCGGAAAAAATCTTCTATTCGCTCAAACACTAGCATTGAAACAGGGGGGGCAATGTAGGAACATACGTTAAATTCTACTCATAACCAGGCAGTTACTGGCATATGCAATTTAACATCCCTACATACCTGACCCTGTTCCGCGTGGTACTGATTCCTTTCTTTGTACTGGCCTTTTACCTGCCTTTTCACTGGGCTTCAATGGCGACGGCCCTGATCTTCGTGATTGCCGCCATTACCGACTGGTTTGATGGTTTTCTGGCGCGCCGCTGGAAGCAGACCACCCGTTTCGGGGCGTTTCTTGATCCCGTTGCGGATAAAGTGATGGTGGCGATTGCGTTAGTGCTGGTGGCCGAATATTTTCATGCCTGGTGGATCACCTTGCCTGCCGCCACAATGATCGCGCGCGAAATCATCATCTCTGCCCTGCGTGAGTGGATGGCGGAAATCGGCAAACGGAGCAGCGTGGCGGTTTCGTGGATCGGTAAAGTGAAAACCATGGCGCAAATGTTGGCGCTGGTTGCCCTGTTATGGCGTCCTGATGCCACCGTGGTCGGCTTTGGGGTGCTGCTGTTGTATGTTGCTGCGGTACTGACTTTCTGGTCAATGTATCAATATTTAAGCGCTTCACGCCGTGATTTGTTTGAACAGTGATCGAAGCGATTTAAAAAGCAGCAAACAGACACAGTGCATGAATCTTTCTGTTGACTCACTGTGTCGAATCAGTAGAATGCAACGCATCGAACGGCAGCACAGCTTCCGAAAGATAAACAAAATCAGTAAGTTCGATGCTTAGCTCGGCTAAGAAATTTGAATAGTAATACTGAATTGCGGGAATAGCTCAGTTGGTAGAGCACGACCTTGCCAAGGTCGGGGTCGCGAGTTCGAGTCTCGTTTCCCGCTCCAGATTAAGTCATTCAGGTAACAACCTGATGGCAAAAAGAATAAAGGCGCGTTGGCAGAGTGGCCATGCATCGGATTGCAAATCCGCTTACCTCGGTTCGACTCCGGGACGCGCCTCCACTTTACACCCATGCCCGGGTGGTGAAATCGGTAGACACAAGGGATTTAAAATCCCTCGGCTTATGGCTGTGCGGGTTCAAGTCCCGCCCCGGGCACCAATGTAAAAGCTGAATAAAATCAAAGCAATATGTAGTAATGTCGTGACCGCCCAAGGGCGGTTTTTTCGTTTCTACACTACCTTTCAGAATATCCCTTCAGAATATTTTTCCCATCACCCTCTGCACCGACCACCGGAACGACTGTGATTTTGCGATCATAACGTGCTGTCTGTTCAACATTCTTATGCCCCGATATTGCCTGTTTTTCATAGATGTTGCCTTTTAAGTCAGAAACACCTTTTGCCTTCAAATCATGGAACGTGAAATCAAAGTCGAGTTCTGGGAACGTATCAGCAGCAGTCTTTTTTAGCTTAAGCCAGCGAGTATTGAAGCCGTCACGGGTATAAGCACTCCCCGAGGGCTGATGGATGATATAAATGCTACTCATGCCTTTTTTTAATGGTAAGTTCTCAGATAGAGATATAGCCGCACGTAGCCTCTCGCTCCATCCTTTTATTTGAGCAACGCTTGTTTTACTTTGCTTTATGAGTATGCCCTCATCTAAGAGTTGGCTTTTCTTCATGCTTAATACATCTGCCTGCCTGGCGAGGCACAGGTAAGCTATTTCCATCGCAATTTTTTCTACATCTGACGCAATGCTGTATAAGGCACTGTATTCTTTATCGGTAACATAGCGAACCCTGGCAATTTCTTTATATTGTTTTACTCCTTTAGTAGGATTTCCTTTTACCATTCCGCGTTCAAAACCCCAGCGGTAAACGCGTGATATGAATGCCTTCTCCCTGTTAGCTTGAGTGCGGCTTTTCAACCCGCGCTTATCCATGTACTTTCTGATATGCTCGGGCCTGATAGAGTCAGGAGGCATTTTCCCGAAGACTGCAATGACCTTATCTGCATATTTTTTATAGTCTTTTTGTGTTTCCTTTGCCAGTTCGAAGAAATCAGCAGAGTGGAAGAATGCTTCAGCCAAACCTTCAAAAAGGTCTTCTTGCTTTCTGTTGTTTATTAATGCCTCATAGGCCGCCCATACTTGAGCCGGTGTGGAAGAAAAATCGCAAAGACGGATTGTGCCACCGCCTTTGGGTTTAAATTCAAAAGCAGCTCTCCCCTTATAAACACGTGGGGGCATCCAGTTTTCTTCTTTATTTTTTCTAATTCTAGCCATTAATCTAAGGCTCCGAAATTGGGTTCGTAACTATCCTGAACAACAGATTTCCGCTGTGATAGCGGATCATTAAAATGCTGCCATGTAGTGCGCGGCCTTCCGTCCCGGCGCTCCATGAAAAAGATTCCAGCTTCTTTAAGACACTGGCACTGCTTAGATGGAATTTTGTAGCCTGTTAGCTCAACCATGTCAGCATCTGAAATGATGTCGTTCCCGTTCCCATGCATATTCAACCTCCACACTCAGCACCCGCTGCAACAGGTGATTCAAAGCTGTGACACGTCACAGCTAATCGATAGTTAAAATTGTCTCTTTCCAACCCGCAGTTACCCAGCACGTTGAATCACCGGCACAAGGGCACTCCTGAACAGGCAAACACTCTTTGCACTTCTCACACTGGCGCTTTTGCAGGTCACTAAGCTGGCGCTGTAGCTCTGCATGGTACTTGCGGATCATCATCTGAATCAGCTCGGCGCGGCTGTATGGCTCCCGTCCAGGCAACCGCACCTTGCAATCATGGTCCAGCATTTCCAACTCCTGAGCATCCAGGATGATTTCAACCTTGGTGTTACCAGCAGCGGCCTGAGCGGCACGCTGCTTTTTCTTCCTGGCTAACGCTGTCTTATCCATAGGACTAACCCCAGCGCTTGGACCAACGCCTGGATCGGGTCGTAGACTCACCTGCATAACGAGTCGGACCATATCGACCTTCTAGAGCTGGGTCATACCATCCTTCAAACTGCGTGAGCTTGTCGTCTGGAATGTCGATAAACTCTTTGGAGATAAAATCAAAGACATCACCAGGCTGTAACCCAATCCAGCACTCAAACGAGACGGCTCTACCTGTGGGGGTAACATTGTAATTAGGCTTAACGTCTTTGCTTAACGACAAGACACGCTGATCGGGAAGGGGTACTTGCACACTTTCAAGCAGCGCGAAAACCTTTCCAGACTTATCGACAAACTTAATGGCTTTGTCGGTGGTGCCAACGTAGCGAAGCAGCATTATTTCAATCCTCCAACCCAATTAGAGCAGGGCTGTTGTTACCATCAACCCCATGAAATACCTTCGTATGCATGCCTTCCCTGTAACCGAGGTAGGCAGCGTGCGATGGCTTGTCAGATTTGGTTGAGTTGCGAGTTTTGGCCTCACCAACACCTTCATCATCCAGCTTTTTAGAGTAAGCATTCATCTTCGACGACTGCTCTTCACTGATAATTAGCTCTTGAACGGCATGGTAGGCACCAGAAGCCCAACCTTCACAGTACTGGTCGGCTAATTGAGCTTTGCGTTTCGCTGCAAGACTTCCGCAATGTGTAAGCTGAAACTCTTTTCGTGCCTGTTTAATTTGCCGCGTCAAAACATCAAATATGTATGCTGCGGCAATATCCCGGCCATCAAGTCCGTAGAATTTAACAACGCGCTTTCGGTTCAGGCTGGGGGTTAAGCGCCAACTGACCAGGCATTTAACGGCAAAGGCTTTTTCGATAGTCGAACACAGGAAGCTCATGTAGCGAGGAAGCTTCTCTGCATCACTGGGAGCGCTTTTGCTTTCGCTTGTACTGATTTCGGAGAAGATGACTTCAGACTCACTTAGGCCATGCTCTCTCATGAATGCCTGTGCTTTTGAAAGCGCGTTCGCGGCTTCCGCAGGACTACTGGTGTTCTCAGCCAGGCGCATAAGCTTCTGGATTTTTGCTAAGTATTTTTTCTTCGCGGCGCTGTCCATCACGCAACTCCCTTCTTTAACTTTCCGTCCTGCTCACGTAATTTCCAAACGCCCTCTCTAGTTTCGTAAATGTCCCAACCTTCTTTGTCTGCTCGAACGATGCAATCATTTACAGTGACTCGCGAGTTCACTCGCGCATCTAATGGCAAGCTCTCTTGTCTTGCTCTCTGCTGCGCTTCATTGATGATCTGAATCAAAAACTCTTTTGTCATTTTCATCACGCACCTCCCTTCTGCAACTCTTCGGCCTGGGCGCGGAGTTTTTTAGCGAACTCTCTGGCCGTAACCTGCAACAGCATTGGACTGCTGAAATTGTAATGCTGCCCCAGCTTGTCCACCCCATCCGCCTGCGCATTAAGCAGGAAGGCGTCAGTTTCTTTAAATGGATTATCCCCATCAACATCACGGTCAAGGTAAGTGTGGATTGCAGATATTGCATCAAGATCAACTACAGCTGACGAATATCCGTTATGTTCGCACTCCTCGTAGTTATCGATAACATCGTTAATCAGAGTAAGGAATTTGGCATTCTCCGCCGCAAGCTGGTTAAATTGCTGATGGATAGCGTCGCATTCAGCCTCAACAGCTTTGCGCTTACGAAACTGTGCCATCCTGCTTGTGCGTAAATTTCTGGAGCGAAGCTCAGCCATGTAGAGTTGATGCTCTGCATTAGCAAGGCGCTGCTCATATTCTGCATTCGCAATAATATCAACCTGTTTCTGAAGCAGGTCGCCGCGTGCCAACGCCACATCAAGATGAGTAGCCAGGGAGGAAATAAGCGCCGAAATATCTTTCAGCGGCGTATTAGGTCCGATCTGCTTTGCCAAGAGGTGACCAGCGGCTACTAATGCCTTACCGGTTAATTGAGGTTTCATGCTGGCGCTCCTTCCTGAAGCTGCTTGAAGCGTTGAATGAAACGCACACGTGCTTGCATAGGGTTAAGTGGGATGATGATGAATTGAAGCGGCTCAATGCCTTCGAGCATCGGCCAGGGTGTGCCATCGTCCAGATAGAAATCGCGGCGTTCGGTAGCCAGCATGACCAGATCGGCATATTTAACCGCAGGAGACATCGCGGGGTGGGGCAGTGAGTACTTCTCACGAATCACCTGATCAACGCGATCCTCAATGTTACGGTAGTCAGGCAGCAGCGCTTTCAGAGGTGCAGAGATATCGTTGCAGTACGCTTCTGATGCATCATGCAGCAGTGCTTCCAGGGCAAACTTAGCCGGTACGATTTCGCTGGCGATCACGCTGTGCTGTGCAACGCTGTAGAAGTTATCCAGATGGCCGGTAAAGCGGCAGATGTTGGACAGGGCGCAGGCGATATCATCAATTGAAACCATATCAGCGGTCGGGTTGATGAAGTCGAAATGTTTACTGCTGTTCGTAGTTATCCAGGACATGCTTAATCTCCACACCAGCGCTGCTTTGCTGGATTTTTGGTTGCACGAATCCCTTGCCGAAATGGCAATAAAATCAAAAAGGGGATTCATTAATTGGCGAGGGTTACTGCAATAACCCTGCCGCGATTGTTCCACACTCTAAATGCTGCCGGGCTTCCACCGGCTCCCATCTGTTTTTTTAGCCACTCAGATATCGTCTGGGCTGCGGTCTACTTCCCACTGTCACTGCCGTCGAGGGTGCTGGCATCTCACCGTTTTCACAGTTGAACGTCTGCCAGAAGATTTAAGCCATTGGCAGGCTGTTGTGTTCACAGTTCTTTGCGATTCCCCGCCGTTCCATGGGGTCTTATTGGCCATATTGGCTCACAGAGCCGAACTGTTCCGCATTACCTGTATCTCCACAACGAATAGAGCACTACCGCGTTTATGCCGTCCCATCCTGGCGTTTGGTACTGCAACGGCTGCGAAATGTTTTTTGCATGCCAGCGCTCTAGTCGTTGTGTGCTGGTCTTTCCCAGCTGTCACTGCAAGAGTGTGCATGCAGACACTGACCGATTTTGGATGGATCAATCTCCAGATGTGATGGACGGTGCTCCTCGCCGTTCACGTGCGCTGGTTTAGCCACCGCTCAAGGCGGGTTTGTTATCCAGCGACTTCAGCCGACACCGGGGTCACTCGCTGTCCCCAGCTATGCTTTCGCATTCACAACATCAGACAGAGCACTGTCAGGGTGCCGCTGGCGCTATACCCGCCATTAGCCAATGCTCTGACTGATGTGTAAAAAAGGGCGGTTAAACCGAGTGGACATTATCTTCCTTCCTCCTATTGGGGTTAGAAGCCCCGGAGTAACCGCTAAGCAAACAGATGTTCTCTACGGCATAACTATGACCCAAGTAATAATCATAGTCAACGGAAGGTTGTGGAAATTTTATGACATGGGGAATAGGGGCCGTTAGGCTAAATGTAAAAATTTACTTTAGCCTTATCGGATAATTTACTATATATTTATACAGTGGTATTGATGAATAGGCGGTTTATCGAAAAAAATCTGTGGCGGTGCTTTATGGGTTTTCTGTTTAGAAAGAATCAGTTGGGCCAATTTTACAGGGAGTGCATTGATGATTCAGTGGTGGTTTATCTGCGAAGTGATCGCACGAATACCTGCTCAACAACTCCTACAATTACAGACATGTCTGTGACCTCAGACAAGGGAATACGTGAGTCATCAACAGCCAAAAAGCCCAGGACACTCGGCCCCTCTAAGAAGCGGTGAGTAGAAATGAGCCCTGAGATTAAAGTTACCACCAAGTCATTGTTCTGCGGTCTTGCTTCAGGGTCAACTACAACAACTGAGTTGATAGGCGCTTCAGCAATACCTGTGTTTTTCGCCATTACATAAGCTCTGAATCTCTTAGGAAGAGACTCCGGCCATGTCACAAGATCGCCTGTGTCGCCGCTAGCATCCCACACGCTCACTAATTTTGAGGCATCAATAGCTTCATAAGCAGAAGCGTTTTCACCTTTTATCTTTCCGCTTCCATTGATCAGCCAGTCGGCACTAATCCCCAGCGCTGCCGCAATCTTGTGCGAATACTTTGAAGTCTCGTTTTTACCAGAAAGAATTTTAGAAATGATGGATTGCTGTACGCCAGAAATCCGAGCAAGTTCGCTCTGAGAAAGCACCCCAGATTCCTGCATAGCATGCTTAAGTCGGTCAGATAATTTTTTCATAAGAGCAAAGTATTCGCTAAGTAATTGCCCGTCAAATTCCCAAAGTCATTGCCTTTATCTATTCCTCAAGTCATAATCGGTTTTCCAAAGTCATAGGGGTTTAATCATGAACCTAGCCATCAAGAAAGCTATTCGCATAGCTGGCTCACAGTCCAAATTAGCAAGGCTTGTCGGGGTCGATCAATCAGCGGTCCATAAATGGCTTTTCGGTGGCGGCATTCGTGCCAAGCACATACCTGCACTTAGCAAGGCGACGGGCGGGCAGATATCCACAGACGAAATACTCGCATCACTAAACGCCGATTCCGCCAGCGATAAAAGTAACTCACATGCGGCATGAGATTAACCACAGCGAAAGGAGAGATACCGTGGGTAAACCTGAATGGCAAGTAGAGCGCCAGCCTGCATGGCTTGTGACCGCCATTAAAAAAACAATCACCGAATTGCCTGGTGGATATGCCGAAGCGGCCGACTGGTTGGGAGTTACCGAGAATGCGCTATTCAATCGCCTGCGAGTTGATGGCGACCAGATATTTCCTTTCGGCTGGGCGATGGTGCTTCAGAACGCAAGCGGCAAAAAGCTCATAGCAGATGCGGTATCACGTCAGTCCCATAGCGTTAACGTCCCACTGACGGAAGCTGAAGAGGTGGATAACGGCGATATTAATCAGCGGCTACTCGAAGCCCTGGAACAGATCAGCGCTTACTCACTCGAAGTTCGCAAATCTATCGAAGATGGCGTGATTGATAACGAGGAGAGAAACCGAATTGAGGACCAGTTATATCTGTCCATCGTGAAGCTTCAGGAGCATTCAACGCTGCTGTACCGCGTTTTTTGCCAGCCTGAAAAGGTGAACGCTCCGGGTTGCAGCCCAGAGCGCTCGGTTCGCGATGTAACGCCATGAGTGTGGAGATTAATCGCATGTCTATTGTAACCAACAAAGCCTACCAACCGCAATTGCGGTGCCTGCCATTACGTGGCCGCAACGCTGCGTATTGCTATGAACTCAATCTACCAGGATGCAGAGCTGAGGTGAACCACAGCTTCGCCGAGTGGACTGTGGGCGATTTCATCAACCGCATGGAGTCAAATCAGTGCGAGAACTTGACCGATGGTTCACCGATAAGCGTGGCATCCCCGTCAGAGTCATCAGATGGGAGCCTGAAAGCAACCGAGTTATTTACCTGCGTACAGGCTACGAACACGGCGAGTGCTTTACCCCTCTCGACCAGTTCCAGCGTTACTTTCGAGAGATAGAGGCACCTGATGAGCGTTAAATTATCTGCATATGTCTGGGACGGTTGTGCGTCCGCAGGTCTGAAGCTTTCAAGCGTGGTCATCATGGCTCGCCTTGCGGACTTCTCAAGCGATGAAGGCGTTTGCTGGCCTTCAATTGCCACCATTGCCCGTCAGATTGGTGCTGGCGCGAGTACCGTGCGCACAGCTATCCGTAAGCTTGAAGCTGACGGCTGGCTAACCACCACCACCCGCCGCAAAGGCAACCGCAACACCTCGAACATGTATCAGCTGAACGTCAAAAAGCTGCGCGAAGCTGCTGCCGCTCACATGGCAGATTCTGACGCATCAGATTCTGACACGTCAAAATCTGACACATCAAAATCTGGTGCATCAAATTCTGACGCATCAAAATTTGACCCGTCAAAATCCACCAAAAAAGTGAGTTTTGACCCGCCAGAATCTGGCGACGATCCGTTAGTAAATTCAAAACATGATCCATCAGATAAAAAACCTCTTAGTCCGGTCGCTCCGCAACCTGACGAAACAGGTGATTTTCATCCTGATGCTGCCGTGTCTAATCGTTCAAAACGTCAATGGGGCTCTGCTGAAGACCTTCGCTGTGCTGAGTGGATTTGGTCCCGCATCGCTGCGATGTACGAAAAAGCTGCCGAATCCGATGGCGAAATCAGCAAGCCGAGAGAGCCGAACTGGACAGACTGGGCTAACGAAGTCCGCCTGATGTGCAGCCGTGATGGCCGCAGCCACCGCCAGATTTGCGAGTTATTTGGCCGCGTACAGCGTGACCCGTTCTGGTGTCGCAACGTTCTCAGCCCGTCAAAGCTGCGTGATAAGTGGGATGAACTGTCCCTCAAGCTGAGCGCCCAGCCAGCAGCACGCAGCATCACGGATATCCCTGAAACCTACTCTGACCCTGTCGGGTTCAGGTGTGACTGAGCGGAGGCACCATGACTAACAAGCAAGCTGTGTTTGATTTCGTCGCCGCGCATCCGGGCCTGACCACCGGGCAAATTAGCAAAGCACTGGGGCTTGACCGCTGGGTGACGCTACGGGCCATTAACCAGAGCTACGAGCTGGGCGATATCTTCGGCGACGAGCACCACCGTTACTACGCGGTCATGCCAGCCCCGGACAGCAACCCGGTATTCCGCGCTCTCCAGGCTCAAGCTGAAAACCTAGAGAGCCGCTGCCTTTGGCGCAGAGCTGCAACGGTCTGGAGTGAAGCGTTCTGGTCCGCTGACAGCGCCGCGCTCAGGCAAAAAGCCTACAAGCGGCAGTCTGTCTGCTGCGAAATGGGGAAGGTCGGTGTAACCAACACTGGCTACGTGGCTGGCGCTTACTGCGGCGTGATGGAACTGGACTGGTAACGATGAAAACAGCACTGAAGCAGCACTTTGAACGACATGAGATTTTCTACCGGGCTATCCCGACAGCAGTTTTGATGATTATCACCCTGATTATTATTCTGGCATGGGAGCTGGCAACCAAATGACTACGTTATCACTGGTTTACAAAGACAAAGACGCGACTGATACCAACATCACCACCCGCAAAACCTATCTGCTGGGCGTGAGCGAGCTGTACGTAGAGCCGGGTTACAACGTTCGTGAGATTGACCAGACCCACGTTGAAGAATTCCGTGATGCGTTCATTGCCGGTGAGCACATTCCTCCGCTGGCCGTGCAGGTGACAGAGCAGGGCATCAAGATTATCGACGGTCACCACCGCTATTACGGGGCGTTGCTGGCGCAGGAAGCCGGACATGAAATCCGCCTGGAGTGCAAAGACTTCGTGGGTAGCGAGGCTGACCGCATCGCCTTCATGGTTACAAGCAGCCAAGGGCGCGCACTGGAGCCGCTAGAACGAGCCGCAGCCTACCAGCGCATGATGAACCAAGGCTGGGAGCCAGCCGAGATTGCGAAGAAGGTAAAACGCTCTGTGGCAGACGTCGATCACCACCTGCAACTGCTCACCGTGGGTGATGGCCTGATCGCTATGGTTAAGACTGGTGAAGTCGCTGCGACGACCGCCGTTGCAATGGTGCGTGAGCATGGCGCTAAGGCTGAAATTGTAGCCAAAACCCAACTGGAGAAGGCCAAAGCCAGCGGCAAGAAGAAGCTGACCCGCGCCGCTGCGATGCCTCAAATCAGCGCGGCCAAAGCGCGGCGGCTGGTGGAGCTGTTAGCCAATGCTGAAGTTTTCCCGCACGGAGAAGGATCGGCACTTGAGTTAATCCCTGAAATTGAGAACGAGGTAAATCAGATACTGGCTGAGTTTGCTCAGCTTGCTGGGGAGTCCAGGCCTTCACATGAAGTGCCTGAAGCAGAACTTGAAGCAAAGCTGCCGCTGCTGCGTGGTGACATGCTCGCAGAGAGTGGCCTGGCAGTGCTGGCCTGTGCAGTTGCCGCGTTCGGTGACAAAGAGGCCTACTCATACGCTGAATCAAAATATGCGCATACCTGGGCGGCGGACGGGATAGAGAATCCCGAGTTTCTCGCCATACCGGCAGATACCATCGCGAAAGCGGTCAGCTTCAAGAAGCAGCACTCGGTCCGGGAAAGTATCGCGGCATGGGTTGCTAATAACTATCAGGATGATCCTGCTCTGAATGAAGTTACTGAGCGCTTTGTAACGGTCGCATCAGAAGACGATATGCCGCTGGAAGAAATGCTGGCGCTAATGGATAGGATTGACCGGAAGTCTGGTTACAACATCCGTGAACTTCGTTTCGCAATCAACAACCAGCGTGCGCAGGTGTGTATTCCCGGCATAAGGGAGGGCGAATAATGTCTGACCAGCTTAACCATTAATATCTTTGAGAGATCGCCTGTCAGTTCATTGTATCTAACCATGTGTGGTGATTAGCTACCACAACACGAAGCAGGGTGAGCCTATCCTTTTCAGAGGATTAGATTAGGCTCACTCAATCCGTATCTTATTTGCAGCTTCTTTGTGTTCAATGTGGCAGTTTTTGCAAATTATGTCACATGCACCGATCTCATTTCCTCGATAAGCTTTGTATAGTGTGGATAAATCTTACAAAGTTGTGAAGAAGTTCATGATTTTCCTCTGATATACCATCTGGATCAAAGTGCATCACATCGTTACGAATTATCCTAACCTTATCGAGTTCTTTGATAAAAGTTTTCTTATCTATTTGAAGTTCGGTTTTTTTCCACAAATCTGGGTTTTCGAAAAGCCTGATATATTCCCCAAAGGTTAAATCTGCGACCGAATCAATAACCCTGCCACTATCAGATGGGTTGACGATGCTAACAAGCTCATCCTTCGTAAATTTTCCATCTATCAACTTACGAATATGGTTTTCAATTTCAGATAGTAAAAGGAAAGGCTCTGACAACTGTTTGAACTGAGAGCTAAGATCGGTAGTTGTTATAATTCCACTTATTCTTTGATCAGGAGAGCGCACTAATACATAAGAGTATTCAATTATTCTAGGGAGTGCGGTAAAAATAGAGTCGCTGGCGTTTATTTCCCTGTGCGGCTTCATATAATTTCTCACAACTGCCGATTCGGATTTGGTCAACGCCAGAACTGGAGCAATGCTTTCCCAACTAATAACACCTTTCACATCTCGCTCACTGGTCATTACAGGTAACTGAGAGTAGTCATGACGTAGCATCAATGTGATGGCTTCTGTTAATGTAGCATCAGGTTTTACCGTCACTAATGTAACATCTGATGCTTCGAGTCGGCTAACTCGGAAGGCTGGCTCGGAAACTGCACCGGAAATTAATTGATCTTGCGGCAGAAGTCCTGTTTCAAGCGCAGCTAATTCAGTATTACTTGATTCGGCCGCTTCGTCTAAGCATCCATCTGCTTCGTGAGGTATTGCGTCATTTGCTTGATATGCATGAATAGTAATTTTTGAATCCAGCGGGACACTATCAAAATCAGGTTTGGTTATAAAACCTAAGTTTTCTAATTCTTTGCGAATTTTGTACGCAACCATGTATCCTCGGCGTTCGGCGCCAAACAAGCTTATAAAATCTCGCACTGATATTGGGCTTGAGGGCGTATCTTCTTTTAGCTCATGAAGGAATTTTTTGAGTCCTTCTGGATTTTCCACTGCCATAAAACCTATCTCCATGTTGATTGATGGCTACTGTTAGCATTCAGTCTTGATTCCGGCTTCTCTCGTTTTTTAGAACCCGGACCAGCAAGGCTGCGTTGAATCCTTTAACTTACCTCAAACTTCACCATCTCATACACATAGCTCAAATTCCTAATGTTTAGTAAAGGAGGCAGAATACGAAAACCCCTTACCTTTAGTGCCTGTGCGTTGAGTAGATGCCATATTCATTTTTAATTCGATAAACATATAATTTTTGTACTACAAGTTGCAGTATTAACCGATATTTCCCTTTGGGCTTACTAGCCGCTTCTGGCTCAAAGCTGACATTGGCGCATTCACTTTTCAAACCATTGACGAGCATTTTAGAGAGTACCACATTAACGGGATGAAGATACTGGACACCTAGGTGTTAAGCCGATGTGAGAATCTTACCATCCGATGGTGAGAAAATGCCATGACCAGTCTTGGTTAAAGGGTGGTTACCCGTTAATATGTATACGCATCCAGTGATTGCAGTCGCTGGCGCAAAGGTAGGCCTCGTTTGTTTGCAGACGAAGAGGCGAGGCCGGATAAAAACGAGTGTGGAGCACCAATATGAATCTAGTGATTGATAGCGTACCTGTACGTCAGGACAACGCTGGCCGTTATTGCCTTAATGATCTTCATAAAGCCGCTGGCGCAGAACGCCGCAATGACCCGCATGACTGGCTGCGCCTCAAGCAGACCAAAGAGGTTGTCGATTTACTGAGCGATACGGGAATTCCCGTAACGGTCGTGAAAGGTGGCAGCAATCAGGGGACGTTCGTATGCAAAGAGCTGGTCTACTCGTATGCCATGTGGATCAGTCCCGCCTTCAACCTCAAAGTGATCCGCACCTTTGATGCGCTCATTAGCCAGGGCTCTTCCAGCAACCCTGTAGTGGCAGATCGTATTCAGGCAGGTGTTATCCTGCTGGAGTCAGCTTCAAAGCTACTCAACCTGTCCAACTCATCTAAGCTCGGCGCTTTCCAGAAGCTTCAGCAGGTCGCAGGCTTGCCAAACCTGATGCCGAGTTACGCCATTGATGCCCCGGCAGACGCTGTGGACGGCTCAAGCAGGCCCACACAGTCACTGAGTGCTTTGCTGAAAGCCAATGGTATGAGAGTGACGGCGAACAGCGTTTATCATCAACTGGTGCGCTTGGGGATTGCTGAGCATAAAACGCGTAACAGCAAGTCCGGTCCTGGCGGGGTTAAATCGTTCTGGTCGCTTACCTCAAAAGGCTGCTTGTACGGGAAGAACATCACCAGCCCGGCTAATCCACGGGAAACACAGCCGCATTTCTTCGAGTCAAAATTCCCCGAGTTGCTTCGCCTGTTAGATAACGTGTGCTGAGGTGACTGTGAAGGCGATACTGACACCTGAGCTTTCTCCAAAGCTGGGGATAGTGCTGTTTAAACCGGGGCCAAACCTCTTGCCGCTATTTCGTGGCCGCGTTCTGGTATCACCCGCGCCTACATGCCTAGCGCATTTGCCATCTGGTCAGATTCCGGATAACGCCGTTTCGATTGGCGATAGCGCAGAAATACCCGATTACGTAGCTGCTGGCGCGTTTTCCACAGTGACGACCCTAAAAGTTGACCCTGAATCACCAGAATCCTTCATGCTGCGGCCTAAGCGCCGCCGCTGGGAAAATGAGAAGTACACCCGATGGGTAAAGACTCAGCCCTGTATGTGTTGTGGCAAGCAAGCTGATGATCCCCATCACGTCATCGGCTACGGCCTTGGCGGTATGGCAACAAAGGCGCATGACATATTCGTGATACCGCTTTGCAGAGCGCATCACGATGAACTGCATGCGGACGTAACAACGTTTGAAGATAAACACGGAAGCCAGTTAGAGCTGGTGGCGCGATTTCTCGATCATGTCTTTGCAGTGGGCGTGCTCGGGACTGATAAAAAATAATGAGTGTGGGGAATAATTATGCGTGACATGTCACAGGTATTAGAGCGTTGGGGTGCTTGGGCTGCTTCAGAGAATAGCGGCGTCGATTGGCAACCAATTGCGGCTGGATTTAAAGGGCTTTTACCACACAGCAGACGGTCGAGGGTGCAATCAGATGATGATGAAGGCATTATGATTGACAGATGTATTGCTAAACTAAAAAAATATAAATCTCAAGAGCATGATTTGCTTATTGCCCATTTTGTTGTTGGAGCCTCATTAAGAACTATCGCTAAGAAAAGAAAATGTTCAGATGGTACGATAAGAAAAGAGTTGCAGGCAGCAATGGGTTTTGTTGATGGGTGTCTATGTATGATGATATAAAATATAGGCACCCATTAACTGGGTGCTTTAATTATTTGTTCGAGATGGTTTGTTTTGTATGTCGAGAGACGCTGCAGCTTTAAGAATTAAGTGATCATTGCTTTCAGTTGGGCGAGTGAACTTGTCTTTAGAATGTATTAATTGATTAATTAAATAATACATCGATAGTTTTTCTTTAAGCATTGCTTCTTCAAGCCTTTGGCATCTACTATTACTCCCCAAATAATTTTTAATCACTTCTTCTCGCTTTTCATTTATTGAGTCTTGTAGTTTTATTAGTGTCTTACATGCTAGTCTTTGCTCTCGAGTCAGATATGGGTAAATCTCTTTCAATTTATCACTTAGAATGAGGAGCTCTATTTCTTGAGGTAGGTTCAAATACTGGAGTTTTTCTATTTTATTTTTTCTAAATGAAATGTTTTTGTCTGTTTCTTTTATAGAGCCCTTTAGGTTTATCAGCTCATCATGTAGCTCGATCCAAATGTTATCTTTTAGTATTCTATTCTTCCTTTTTTCTTTTAATCCTTCAATATACGGAGTTAAAAGCATCCCGAGGAGGAAAGTTATCAAAGGTATAAGGTACTTTATTATTTCCATTTTATTTAATCCATGTAAGGTCTAGTTAGTTGTGAAAATTTTACATAAGAGCTAACGCGTACGCAAATTACAGTGTATTGTGATAAGAGTGGTCTCTAAGACTCGGAACTTACCATCTTGCCTCGCATCTTGCGGGGTTTTTTTATGCCCTCTCCACAACCCCAAAGACACTGTCACTCACCGGCATCTGCTGGCGCGTGGGCTTTGCTGCAACAACGTTAAGTGTCTTTCCCGATGTGGTGAAAAGTTCTTTGCGCTGCTGGCGCTTCTTATCCTCGTAGATTCGGGGTTTCTGACTACAACAGCACCAACCGGACAACCGGAGGTGACCAAATGGTAAAAATCATGCCTGACAAAATTGCTTCCGCAGTCAGTTACTGCGTGTCCGGCGCACTTGTTTGTGGAGGCAGTGTGTCGCAATGGATTCATGACCTTGACTGGAATCAGATCGCGGTGGTTATCGGCATCGTGCTCGGTATAGCCACTTTCTTCACAAATTTTTACTTTCAGCGCCGTCAAACCCGAGCCATTGAAAAAGCGGCCGGTGAAGGCAAGGCAGTAATACGCGGGGAATAAGTATGGCTGTATCTACCCAACTTAAAACCCGTCTCAGTGCCGCCATGCTGGCGCTTATAGCCGCAGGGGCTTCTGCTCCGTCCCTGATGTCACAGTTTCAGAAAGAGAAAGAAGGCTCAAGCCTGACGGCATACGCTGACGCTGGCGGGGTCTGGACAATCTGTGGTGGCGTTACGCGCGTTAACGGCAAGTCGGTAGTGGAAGGCATGAAGTTAAGCGCTGCGCAATGCGATGCTATCGATAAAGCAGAACAGGCAAAGGCGCTGGACTGGGTTGCCAGGAATGTTCACGTTCCTCTGACCGAACCTCAGAAAGTTGGCATTGCTTCGTTCTGCCCGTGGAACATTGGCCCCGGCAAATGCCTGCCGTCAACGTTCTATCGCAAGCTTAATGCCGGTGATCGCAAAGGCGCGTGTGCTGCAATCAGGCAATGGATATTCGACGGCGGGAAAGATTGCCGAATCCGCTCTAATAATTGTTTCGGACAGGTTGATCGCCGGGACCAGGAGTCAGAGCTAACGTGCTGGGGACTGGATGAATGACACTTTCCGATATCAAGTGGGGATCGGTGGCGATAGTCATTCTCGCTCTGTTCATCATTGGCCTGGCTGTAACGGTGAAAGTGCAGCACACAAGCAACGTCGAGCTAGCTAAACAGAAGGAACAGGCGGAGCAGGGCAAAGCGACAGCAGAGGCAATCACCAATAACGTGATAACTGCTGTAACCCTCATTAATGATCTATCACGAGCTACCCATGAAGAAAAAACGACTGTTGCGGCAGATGCTGGCGAAAGGGTTATCACTATCCAAAAACAACTCTCCACTGATACGTGCGCTAACACCCATATTAATAGTGATGCTGTTGAGCAGTTGCGCGGATTCGCAAACGGTTTACGTCAAAGAGCCATACGTGCCGATCAGCATTGAGCTGACCGCCGACACACCACAGCCCACCATTCCCGACAACATGACCTGGGCGCAGAGCCTGCAACTTAACGTGCTTTCATTAAGCGCGTTAGCTCAATGCAACCTTGATAAAATGTCTATACGAATCATAGAATTAAATCGGTTAAAGAGTAGGTGAAAGAATTTTCTTACTTAAATTCTTTATGAAGGGATTTAAATCCATCGAAAAAAACCTCTGAGAGCGTAATCCGAAAAAGTTCTCAGAGGAGGCGCAAGGCACCATTCGTTACTTTAAAACTGATGACGTTTTTAACTTATACAGCTTTTGAAAAAATGTACAACTTTAGTTTTTTTAAAACTAGTGGTATTACCAGTTTGTCTATATCTTTGCGTTATATTTTCAAAAAAATTAATGTTAAAAGTATTGTTATTGATAGGTTTTATTGTTTACATGGTCGTTTACCATTAAAGTCATTCACTTTATTTGAATGAGATAATTTTGCATAAAACAAAATTGATCAGTAAAAATAGTTTGAGTCTGTACAATTTAGTAGGCCTCTATAGCCGAGAGATTCTTAGAATACTATTGGTTTTCTAATGTTTTTGTTTCGTGTGGTTACTTTTTTTATACATACGTCGAGGTGACTTTGTTAAATCAAAACATAGAATTAAGTTACTTCTTTGGGAAAATCAGAAGGATAGCTCTATCTCATCAGTCGGGAGAGAGTTTTTCTGAGAGCAAGGCTGATGTAGATGCAGTAATCATTGAGTTGAGGTTAAAATTTAGTCACGATAAGTCTGGATTCGAATCGGCTCTTAGAGACTTAGTTAAAATGCTTGAAAGTTGCCTCATGAAGACTGCTAGTGCTGAATGGAGTAGCGTCATTGCATATTCTATAAAGATTATTAAAAGGAAGCTTAGGGCTTACGACTTCAAAAGCAAAAAAGTAGAGTCAAACAGGCTTAGAAGTCAAAGGCGTATGATCTAATTTGCAGCGTGAGAGATTAGGTAGCCTAACTTTTGATGTAATTTAAAGAGCGTAAATCATGCCTAATTTACCACTATCTAAATATTGGTAGGTAAATTTAAGGCGTGAGAACGATTCTGGACACTATCAAGGTGTTCGATAAGATACTTCAGCTAATCATTGGCACTTCATCACAAGTTGTGCCGATCATCTTAGGGCACATTTGCGAGTGCTGCCTAAGATGTTAGCTTTCCAAAAGGTTTCCTGTTAAAAAATTCTCCATCCGGTAACTATCAACTGAATCCCTGGAGAAGGCTTCTATGACTGCCTTACGAAACCTACTTGTTCATGCCACTAACCACTTAGTTGTTAATGGTCTAATCAACCTCGATAGTGGAAAAGATGAAGGAGAACCATCCGGCCACGCTGTAGCCGAGATTGGAGGTAAACTTGCAGTTATAAACTGGAGCGGAGTAGGGCATGGTGAAATTAGGATTTCAGTTTGGTGGGATTATGTTCATGAAAAGTATCCTCGTACAAATCTTCATCGTTTTTACAAAGAAAACTTTCAAGAAAGCAAGCCTGTCGTCAAATCTCATCATCATCCGAAATTTATTGGAGCTATGGTAAGCGGATGGCTGGGAAGAGGAGCCAACAAGCACCTCATAGGAAAAAAGGACTTAGGGCTCTTCGATATGTACGTTCGAAGAGACACAAGGATATCCCTGGAGAGCTTACCCGAAGCAAAAGGCATAGGGTTTGATGCTTTTGGAAACTCTATACTCTAGCCACCTCCAGGCAGTTTTTTATTGGAGTTTATATGCCATCAGCTATTCCTCGCGCATGCCGTAAGCGTGGCTGTGCGCGCACCACAAGCGACCGCTCAGGCTATTGCGAAGAACATCGCAACGAGGGCTGGGAACAACATCAAGGCGGCAAGACCCGACACCAGCGAGGCTATGGCAGCAAGTGGGACGTCATCCGCGCTCGCATACTTAAACGTGATCGTCATCTATGCCAGGAGTGCTTGCGGCAGCAGAAGCCCGCCCCAGCATCTACCGTAGACCACATCAAACCCAAGGCACACGGTGGCACGGATGATGATGCCAACCTACAGGCGCTGTGCTGGTCGTGCCATAAAGGCAAAACAGCCAAAGAGCGATGCAAGTAATAATCAAAACTATTTGCACAAAACTAGTGCGCCCTAAATATAAATGAGATTCATTATCGTTTATCGGGTGGGGCGGGGCGAAAGTTCGGGCCTTTGCCCCTAAAGGACCGCCGCCTAACCTTTTTTCACACCGCCGCAGGTTAGAAAGCTTTTTTATGGGTTTCCGCATCGTTAATTAATAGGAGTTTTCGATTATGCCAGGACCACCGAAAACCCCGACACACCTGGCTTTGGTGAAGGGGAATCCATCAAAAAGAGCCATAAACAAGAACGAACCAAAACCGCCTTCAGGGGTTCCCCCAATTCCTAAGCATTTTGATAAGCAGGGGAAGTACTGGTTTAAGCGGATTGGCGAAGAACTTGACGCTATCGGCGTGGTAACCAAACTCGATGCCCGAGCGCTCGAATTGCTGGTAGAGGCTTACACCGAGTTTCGCCACCACTGCGACACTTTGGCGATAGAGGGTTACACCTATCGCACCGAAACCATGACCGGGGATGTGTTAATCAAGGCTCACCCCGCCGCGATAATGAAATCTGACGCCTGGAAAAGAATACGGGCGATGCTTGGCGAATTCGGAATGACGCCTGCCAGCCGAACCAAGGTTGGCGCGAAAGACCCGACTGAAGCCGATCCACTGGAAGAATTTCTTAAAAAGCGCAAATGATGAATGGCAACCGTCCAGGCTGGTATTCAGTACGCCGAGCGCGTACTGGCTGGCGAGATTGTTGCTGGCGAACTGGTGCGCCTGGCGTGTCAGCGATTCCTCAATGATTTAGAGCATGGACCGGAACGCGGCGTCTATTTCAGTGAGGACCGCGCCCAGCACATTCTCGACTTCTACAATTTCGTTCCACATGTGAAAGGTGCGCTGGCAGGCAAGCCGATTGATTTAATGCCCTGGCACATCTTTATTCTGATTAACCTGTTTGGATTCATTATTCCGCTTATCGATGAGATCAGCGGCGAACAGGTTTTGGATGAAGATGGCGATCCGGTTATGGTACGCCGTTTCCGCACGGCTTATGACGAAGTGGCACGTAAAAACGCCAAATCTACACTCTCATCCGGTATCGGTCTGTACATGACTGGAGCTGATGGCGAAGGTGGTGCAGAGGTTTACTCAGCAGCCACTACGCGCGATCAGGCTCGCATCGTGTTTGACGATGCAAAGAACATGATTAAGAAGTCACCTCGTACGCTGGGGCGGCTTTTCGGTCACGTAAAGCTCAATATCCATCAGGAAAGAACTGCGTCAAAGTTTGAGCCGCTTTCCAGTGACGCCAACAACCTCGACGGCCTCAACATCCACTGCGGGATAGTCGATGAGCTGCACGCTCACCGTACCCGTGATGTGTGGGACGTGCTCGAAACCGCAACGGGTGCGCGTCTTCAATCGCTGTTGTTTGCTATCACCACGGCGGGCACTAACAAAGAGGGAATCTGCTTCGAGCAGCGTGATTACGCCATCAAGGTATTACGCGGAATAGTGGATGATGACACTTACTTTGCCGTCATCTACACCCTGGACGAAGATGACGATCCCTTTGATGAGGCGAACTGGCCGAAAGCAAACCCCGGACTCGGGGTCTGCAAGCGCTGGGATGATATGCGCCGCCTCGCGAAGAAGGCGAAAGAGCAGGTGGCCGCACGGCCTAACTTCTTCACCAAACACCTGAACATCTGGGTTACTGCTGAAAGTGCCTGGATGGACATGGAGCGCTGGGCGAAGATGCCCGAAACGGCTGCTATTGAGAAGAGAAAAGGCTGGCCGCTGTGGGTTGGTGTTGACCTGGCAAACAAAATTGATATTTGCGCGGCAGTGAAAGCATGGCGCGATCCAACAGGCGAAACACATATTGAACCGCGATTCTGGCTACCGGAAGGGCGCATTGAAACCGCCCCTAATCATATCGCTGAGCTTTACCGCAAGTGGTCTGATGCCGGATATCTGGAATTAACCGATGGTGATGTTATCGATCACGCGTATATCAAGGCTGAAATTGTGGAGTGGCTGCATGGCGAGAATATCAAGGAAATTGCTTTTGACCCATGGAGCGCACTGCAATTCAGTCTGGCGCTGGCTGAAGAAGGTTTGCCGCTGGTTGAAGTACCTCAGACGGTTAAAAACCTCTCTGAAGCGATGAAATCGGTGCAGGCGGAGATATATGGCAACAAATTCCATCATAACGATAATCCGGTTATGACATGGATGATGTCGAATATTACGGTTAAGCCCGATAAGAACGACAACATATTTCCGAATAAATCGACCCCGGAAAATAAAATTGATGGCCCTGTAGCATTATTCACCGCCAAAAGTCGTCTGCTGGTCAATGGTGGTGGAGACGTGCAAGACCTGAGCGGCTTCTTCGACAACCCGATAATGATAGGTTTCTGATGAAAGCAAACAAACAGCCCGGCAGGGTTAAAAGTGCGCTGCTGAACTGGCTGGGCGTGCCGATTAGCTTAACCACGGGAACATTCTGGCAGGAATGGATGGGGATGAGCAGCAGCGGCAAGGTGGTGTCAGCAGATAAAGCAATCCGCCTGTCTGCTGTCTGGGCGTGCGTCCGGTTGCTGAGTGAATCGGTATCGACGCTGCCGTTAAAGATTTATGAGCGACAAGACGATGGCTCACGAAAGCTGGCTATGAATCACCCGGCGTATCAGGTGCTTTGTCGCCGCCCCAATATGGAAATGACGCCTTCCCGCTTCATGTTGATGCTGGTTGCCAGTATCTGCCTGCGCGGAAATGCCTTTATTGAAAAGAAATTTATCGGTAGCAAACTGGTTTCTCTGGTGCCTTTGCTGCCGCAGAACATGGTGGTTAAACGCCTCGACAGCGGCGTACTGGAATACACCTACACCGAGTCAAAATCACCGCGAGTTATTCCGCTGAAGAACATCATGCATATTCGTGGATTTGGCCTGGATGGTGTCTGCGGGATGATGCCAATGATGGTTGGACGCGATGTGATTGGCTCAGCAATGGCGGTTGAAGAATCCGCTGCGAAGATATTTGAAAACGGCCTTCAGAGTTCGGGGTTCCTCTCAGCCGAGGCTGCTCTTAATGATGATCAGCGAGAAAGGCTTCGTGGCTACATGCAGGCTTTTACCGGGTCCAAAAACGCCGGGAAAATCATGGTGCTGGAAGGTGGCCTGAAGTATCAGAACGTCACCATGAATCCAGAAGCTGCACAAATGCTGGAATCCCGGTCATTCAGCATTGAGGAGATTTGCCGCTGGTTCCGCGTGCCGCCTTTTATGGTCGGCCACGCTGACAAGCAAAGTAGCTGGGCCTCTAGCCTGGAGGGAATGAATCTGCAATTCCTGACTAACACGCTTCGGCCAATGCTGGTCAACATTGAGCAGGAGATTTGCCGCTGTCTGCTGGATGGTGACGACGATCTGTTTGCCGAGTTCTCAGTTGAAGGATTGCTGAGAGCAGACAGTGCAGGCCGTGCCGCTTACTACACCACAGCTCTTCAGAATGGCTGGATGTCGCGTAACGATGTTCGCAGGCTGGAGAATATGCCGCCAATTGAGGGCGGTGAGCTGTACACAGTGCAACTTAACCTGACACCACTTGAAGACCTGAAAACAAATAGTCATGCAGCTAACGCTTTAGCAGCAAGACAACTTCACGCTCACGTATTCCCGGACATACCTTTCGAACAATCCCCGCTTAAAAAAGCGGCTTAGGAGCCTCTCAATGACTTTAAAAAACCTTCCGGCAGCGCCGGTAGGGCGTCCTTCTGCGCTCTCAAATCGCGATTTACCGTCTGCGGCGATGGAAAAGTGGGACGGAAATATCAGGGCGGCAAAGCCCGAAGAGGGCAGCATTTCTATTTTTGATGTGATCGGCGCGGACTATTGGGGCGACGGTGTCACTGCCAGCCGTATTGCTGGAGCGCTTCGCTCCCTGGGTGGCTCTGACGTGACTGTTAACGTTAACTCCCCTGGCGGTGACATGTTCGAAGGCCTGGCTATTTATAACCTGCTGCGTGAATACGAGGGGAAGGTGACAGTTAAGGTGCTTGGCCTGGCTGCATCTGCTGCGTCCATCATCGCGATGGCAGGTGATGACATCCAGATCGGTCGCGGCGCGTTTCTGATGATTCATAACTGCTGGGTGTATGCAGCAGGCAATCGCCACGATTTAGCGCAACTGGCTGCCGATATGGAGCCGTTTGATAAAGCCATGGCTGACATCTACTCAGCGCGAACTGGGCTAAGCATGGAAGAGGTTGGCGCAATGATGGACGGTGAAACGTATATCGGCGGTAGTGATGCCGTTGATAAAGGTTTCGCTAATCGCCTTCTCTCTGCGGATGAGATTGCCGACGACGATGACAGCCCCTCCGCAGCCCTTCGCAAACTCGATGCGCTACTGGCGAAAACAGATACCCCGCGTTCAGAACGGCGAAAACTTCTTAAAGCTTTAACAGGCAGTACGCCGGGCGCTACTGCTGATCAAGATGGTATGCCGGGCGCTACCAATGAAATCAATCCTGACAACCTCAAACAACTTGAAAGCGCCCTGGCGGCGTTTCGTAAATAAGGAATCCCCATGTCTGAAGTAAATGAAATTCTGAAAAAGGTCACGGCCAGCATTGAAGAGGCCAGTGGTAAATTCAGTGCCAAAGCGGAAGAGGCTTTGAAGGAGGCCAAAAACGCAGGCACGCTTTCAGCGGAAACCAAAACCGCTGTAGATAAAATGGCGTCAGAGTTTAATGCCCTACGCGATGCGGAAAAAACACTCAAAGCCGCGTTGGGTGAACTGGAACAGCAGGTTGCCGAGATGCCTCTCATCAATGCAGCAAAAGTGGTTGAAACGGTTGGGCAGGTTGTTATCAACAATGAAGCTCTGAAAGCCTTTGCTGCCAGCGTTGAAGGAGGAAAACGCGTTAGCGTCCCGGTTAACGCCGCATTGTTATCAACGGGTGTTGCTGATGGAGTGGTTGAACCTCAACGACTGCCAGGTATCGATACTACGCCTAAACAGCGCTTGTTCATTCGTGACCTGATTGCGCCAGGCCGAACCTCATCACCTGCGATTTTCTGGGTGCAGCAGACGGGCTTTACCAACAAAGCGGCTGTAGTGCCTGAAGGAACGACCAAGCCGTATAGCGATATTCAATTTGCAACGCAGATCACCCCTGTAACAACCATTGCTCACATGTTCAAAGCTTCTAAGCAAATTCTGGATGACTTTGCTCAGTTGCAATCGACCGTTGATGCTGAGATGCGTTATGGCCTGAAGTATGTTGAAGAGCAGGAAATTCTTTTCGGTGACGGTACTGGTGCACACCTCAAGGGCATCGTTCCACAGGCTTCGGCCTATGCCGCTGCTTTCGAAGTCGCTAATCAAAACGGTATCGACGATCTGCGACTGGCGATGTTGCAGGCGCAATTAGCTCGTTTCCCTTCATCTGGCCATGTTCTGCACTTTATTGACTGGGCGAAAATTGAACTGACCAAAGACACTCTGGGGCGCTACATTCTGGCTAATCCATCAGGGCTTACTGGTCCCACCCTCTGGGGGCTGCCGGTTGTAGCGACTGAAGCAGCAGCATTCCAGGGCAAGTTCCTGACTGGTGCATTCAACGCGGCGGCGCAGCTCTTTGACCGTGAAGACGCGAACGTAGTGATCTCTACTGAGAACTCCGACGACTTCGAAAAGAACATGATTTCAATTCGATGCGAAGAGCGTCTGGCACTCGCGGTTAAACGTCCAGAGGGCTTTATCTATGGCCCATTCACTGCCCCGGCAGTCAGTTCCGGTTCCTAATCACTAATCGCGGCCTCCGGGCCGTTTTTTATTGGGAGTAATCCAATGAAAGTACGTGTTATCAAGCCTATCTATTTTGGCGGCATCGTTAAGGTGGAGAACGAAGAGTTTGAAACCCTGGAACAGCATGGCCGGGAATTGGTCGCAAAAGGATATGTCGCTGAAGTTCTCTATCATAATCTTGGAGAGCCAGAGCCAGAGCCAGAGCCAGAGCCAGAGCCAGAGCCAGAGCCAGAGCCAGAGCCAGAGCCAGAGCCAGAGCCAGAGCCAGAAGAAAAAATCATTAAACCGAAAGCTAAGTAAGGGGGCCAGATGCTGACCGTTGAGCAGGTAAAGCATCACTGCAATCTGGAGCTGGGGTTTACGGAGGATGACGTCTGGATCGCTGGGCGAATTAAGGCAGCAGTGAAGATGGTTGAAAAGTCCACGCGCCGAACCCTGTACGAATCGGCGGACGATCCTGGCTTTATCACTGACCGAGATTCTCTGCTTTACGGTGAGGATATTGAAACCGCGATGCTGATGCTGATCGCACACTGGTATGCCAACCGTGAGGCTGTTGTTACCGGGCTAACCAGTACTTCACTGGATTATGCTGTTGAAGCAATCCTTCAGCCTTACCGGATTTATGGCGTATGAAAGCCGGTCCTATGCGTTATCGGGTTACGCTGCAAAAACCCGGAACGGGAAGGCTACCATCAGGCCAGCCAGGCGTTTCATGGGTAGATGTGATCTCTGTTCGTGCTGATATTACTGATATCTCAGGTCGGGAGATTATTGCCGCTGGCGCTGAGCTATCAGGGACTACTGCCCGTATCTGGATTCGCAAAATTCCCGGTGTGTTGGTTAAAGCTGGCTGGCGTGTATTGCATCTTCCCCCAACAGGTAATGGTGAGGTCTATACCATTAATTCGGCCATTAAGGCGGAGAACGGTGCTCGCCTGGAGCTTCTCTGCGAAGAGGGCGTGAAATCATGATTAATTCGAGGCTAGATTTCTCAGACCTTCTGGATTTGTCCGCTGATTTGGATGTGCTGAGTAAAGCTGAAAACAATAAAGTGGTCCGTGACATGACACGCGCTGCGGCCACAGTTTTCAAAGATGAAGTTATTGAGCGCGCTCCGGAGCTGACCGGTAAGCTCAAAAAGAATGTTGTCGTCATGACCCAACGTGACCGCAATGGCAACATTACCTCTGGTGTCCATATTCGCGGTACAAACCCAGAGACTGGAAACAGTGATAACAAAATGAAAGCGGACAACCCGAACAACGCCTATTACTGGCGCTTTGTCGAACTTGGCACATCACGGTTACCTGCGACCCCCTTCGTTCGCCCCGCTTATGAAGCGAAGCAAGATGACGCGACTAAGGCTGCATTTGAGCGTGCGAACCAGGCAATTGACGAGGCGCTCAGCAAATGACCGAAGCAGATGTATACAGCTTAATAGGTGGCCTGGCTGATGGTCAGGTCTACCCCTATATCGCCCCGCTTAATGCCGCTGGTCAGCCAGACATTCGCGCCCCGTGGGTTATCTTCACAGTAGTTTCTGAAAGTGAAGCTGACACGCTTGGTTGTCGGGCGGAAAGCACTGGCGTTTTGCAGGTGGATGTCTATTCCCTGACGATTGACGAGGCCAGAGAGATAAGGCTCAAGGCGATAGATATGCTTGAGCCGCTTGGGTTTAGCCAGTTGAGCAAAACGCAAGGTTGGGAATCTGACACCGGGCTATACCGGGCGACATTCGAAGTTCAGGCTATTCAGTAAATAACCTCAGTACCACACCGCCAAATGGCGGTTTTTTTATGTCTGGAGAAAACATGACTAGTAAATTTGAAAAAACGCAGGGTATGTCATTTTCGGTATCTTCTGCCCCAGTAACTCAAGAAGACTTCAAAAGCGCTGGATTCCCCGCCGCTGGAATCACCTGGCTGGATGCATCCTGTGCCACAAAAGAAATCTCTTATACCGGCGGTCAAAAGGCGGATATCGAAACCACCACACTTTGCTCAACGGAAGTCGAACAAACTAACGGGCTGGCAGCGGCAGCAGAAATGAGCATTACCCGTAACTGGGTTGGTTCTGAAGCTGCACAGCAGGCGTTGCAAGAAGCCTACGATAATGACGAAATGCGCGCGCTGAAGATTGTCTTCCCTTCAGGAAATGGCTACTACGCATTGATTGAGGTTCGCCAAAGCACTTGGTCTGCCACTACATCAAGCGTAGTTGCTTCAACGTACTCCCTGCGAGTTAAAGGAAAACTGAAAACCATCGCTGCTGATGCAAGCTAATTAATTAAAATCTCACCATCAGGAAAATAAAAAAATGTCTGAGGTTAACAATTCTATTCGTAGTCTGGCGCTCGCCAAGTCTAGTTCATTCCGAACCACGATAATCTCTGTAGCAGAATGGGACAACGCTCAAGTAACTGTGCGTGAACCCTCTGCTGAATCGTGGGTTAAATTCCGTGAAATTATGTCTCCTGACCTACCTGAAGGTGAAGAACCTCCAAAGCTGAGCCACACCCAAGAGTATCAGCGTAATAAAAGGGCTGATGTATTGATGTTTATGGACGTGTTGTTGGATGAAAACGGCAACCGGGTATTTAGCGATGAAGATGAAAGTATTGTGTCAGATTCATATGGGCCGGTACATTCTCGCCTTTTATCAAAGGCGCTTAAATTAACCATGAGCCAGGAAAACGCGGAGGCAAAGTAAAACAGCCGCTGACTTTCTTTCTCATGTCATTGGCGCTCCGGCTGGGGCGCACTCTCCATGAATTACACCAGACCCTGACGGCCAGTGAGCTGAAAATGTGGATCACCTACGATCAACTCAGCCCAATAGGAGACTGGCGGGGGGATGTTCAGTCTGCACAGATATCGGCAGCAGTCATTAATTCGCAGGGTGGCAAAGCGACGATAGATGAATTGCTGGTTAAGTGGGGGCAACAGGAAGAGGATCGGGAAAAAAGCGGCCTTGAAACATGGATGGGTGGATTAATTGAGTAACCGCTGCGGCGGTATTTAAGGGTGATATATGGCTACGCTGCGCGAACTAATTATCAAAATCTCCGCAAATTCCAGCTCCTTTCAAACGGAAATTGCCCGAGCATCACGCATGGGGCAGGACTACTACCGCACCATGGAAAATGGTGGCCGTCAGGCCGCCGCAGCGGCCAAAGAAAGCGAAAGAGCATTATCCGATTTAACCAGTGGTTTCGCTTCCGCAGGGCGCGCGGCAGCGGCCGCTGCGGCTGCGTTTGCTACCGGTGAAATCATTGCTATTGCCGATGAATGGACTTCTGTGAATGCCCGCATGCGTCAGGCATCTTCATCAACTGAGGACTTTGCGGCTTCGCAGCGCAAGCTAATGGCAATCAGCCAGGCGACAGGAACGGCGTTTGTAGATAACGCCAACTTGTTCTCGCGTGCTGCTGCATCAATGCGAGAGTATGGCTACAGCTCTGATGATGTACTTAAAATCACAGAGGCGCTCAGTACTGGCCTGAAACTCTCTGGCGCAAGCACAGAGGAATCAGGCTCCGTTATTACTCAGTTCAGCCAGGCACTTGCGCAGGGCGTTTTGCGTGGTGAAGAGTTTAACGCAGTCAACGAGGCAGGTGATCGCGTTATCAGGGCACTGGCTGCTGGTATGGGGGTTGCACGTAAAGACCTCAAAGGGATGGCCGATCAGGGGCAGCTTACGATTGATAAGGTAGTTCCTGCGCTGATTAACCAGCTTGGGACCCTGCAAAAGGAGTTTGCGGCAATGCCGCAGACCGTTTCAGGGGCCATGCAAAAGGTTAGCAACTCCTTCATGGCCTGGGTAGGCAATATCAACAATGCCACCGGGGCAACCCAGGCGCTTTCTGGTGGCGTGACAGGATTGGCGGGAGCTATTGATTCATTCACAGCCTCTGCTGTTAGCGGCACGCTAAATGATGTTGCCAATAACATGTCAACCATCACAACTGTAGCTGGTGCTCTGGTAGGTGTTGGGCTAGCAAAATATCTTGGCGGGGTCGTATCGAGCGCAACCGGTGCCACTACTTCTCTGATAGCTGCGGCTAAATCTGAGGTCGCACTTGCTGCCGCACAGGAGAAGGCTGCGGCTTCAGCCGTAGCTGCTTCACGTGCAGCAGTTTATCGAGCACAGCAGGGGCTGCAAGCTGCGCGTAGTGCCGAGGTTCAAGCAGCTCAGCAGGAGAGAGTCGCAGCAGCAGATGCGAAAGTGACTGCCGCACAAACGCGGCTCAACGCTGCACTAGCGAGCGGCACGGCTACGGAGAAGGGAAGAGCGCGAACCGCACTTGATCGTGCCCAGGCTGCGTTAGTTTCGGCAAAGAATGCTGATGCGCAGGCTGCGGCAGAACGTCGATTGGCCGCAGCTCAAGCAAGTCTGAATGGTAATCTGGCAAACCGTGTTGCAGCTCAAAATAACCTCAACAATGTAACATCTGTTGGATCGCGTCTTCTTGGGGGCGCGCTAGGCCTTATCGGTGGTGTTCCTGGCCTCGTGATGCTGGGGGCTGGCGCCTGGTATGCGATGTATCAAAACCAGGAGCAGGCGAGAGAGTCAGCGCGGGAATACATAAAAACGTTAGAGCAGGTTAAAAGCGCTCTACCAAAAATGAGTTTGCCGGAAGTTTCCGACAACGCATTTCAGACCAAAGCCTCACTTAATGAGCAGAATCGTCTGGTAGATGAGCAAGCAAGAAAGGTAAGCGAGCTTAAAAGCGAAGTGCAGGGGTATCAGCAGATACTGTCCAACCCCGGCCCTAGCATTGGAGGGTTTCTGGTTAACCATCTGATCAGTCTTTCCGATGCGACCAATGGACTTGATAAATCGACTTCCTCTCTGGCAGTGGAGCAGGAAAGGCTTTATCAAATGCAGGCTAAATCACAGGATGTTCAGTCTGCTCTTACCACCCTTGAAAATCGCCGCATTGATCTAATCAGACAGCAGGCTGCTGAGCAAAACGCGGCTTACCAGTCACTGGTAATGATGAACGGGCAACACAGCGAATTTAACCGCTTAATGTCATTGGGAAACAACCTGATTGAACAGCGCTCCCATCTTGGAACCTATACTGGCCCTGTGCTCGATTATTCAGGGTTAAACCAGAAACAACAACAAGCTTTGCAAAAGGCGGAAAGAGAGCGCGTATTAGGTGCGCTTGATGGTCTTGAAAAGCTCCACCAGCAAAGAGTGTATGAAGCACAAGACCTTGGCTTGACTGGTGTTTATTATAATAAATACATCAGTGATATGGATAGCGGCGCAATAAGTACTCAGAATATCGCTGATTCTAAGAAAGAATTAACTAAATCAACAAACGCTCAAAATAAAGCGGAAAAAGAAGCCGCTTCGCAGGCGGAAAATTATGCTCGCAAGATGGCAGATTTAAGCGTGGCCACTGAGGTGCAAAAAGTCCGCGCATCTGAGGGAGAAAAAGCTTCTGAGCTTTACGCCGCAACTCACCAAACAGGGGCAAAGTGGACTGAGGAGCAGCGTAAAGCGATAAGAGATTCTTCGGCTGAACTGGCGATCTGGACGCAAAGGGCAGAAGAAAATATTAAAAAACAGCGTGATCAGGTGGAGGCGTTAAAAGATTTACGTGAAGCAGCTCGCAGGCTCAAGGATGAGGGAGCGCTGACAGTAGAAACGGCCAGCCTTAGCGATCGCCAAAAACAGAGATACGATGAAACTCAGCAAATTGGCCGAACCTTCGATAAAACGGACAAAGGGACTGCCGCGATTGCAGCACGCAATCAGGCATTAGATGCCCTCGATAAAAAGTACCAAGCGATAGCAGCAACAGAGGGTAACTGGCTCAGCGGCGTATCGAAGGGCTACCAGAACTGGCTTGATAGCGCTGGCAACGTGGCCGGAACAGTTGCCACAGCCATCACATCCACTATGGATAGCGCCCTGGACAACATGTCTTCAATGCTAATTGGTAGCAAAGCTGACTGGAAGTCATGGGGCTTATCCGTACTTCAGATGCTCGCGAAAGTTGCTTTGCAAATGACGATTGTGAATACGCTAAAGCAATCAGGGGGATCACTATTAGGTGGACTTATAGGGGGTATAACTAGCAGCATTGGCGGGGTCGCATCTGGCGCTGCTGCCTCGACTGGTGGCGTTGGGGCTATGGGCTTGTCCACAAGTTTTGCAGCTTATGATGGTGGTGGATTTACAGGAGTTGGCGGGAAGTACGACCCAGCCGGAATTGTTCATAAAGGAGAGTTTGTCTTTACCAAAGAGGCGACTCAACGGATTGGGGTTGATAACCTTTATGGCATGATGCGAGGTTATGCAGATGGTGGGGCCGTCGGTGGAAAAGCACAGTATTCATCGAAAGTTAACACCGCATCTAATCAGGCAAGCCCATCAATAAGTGTCTATGCCCCGGTCAATTTAACTCAGCCAGATAGCGGTAGTTCAAACCCTTCTGGTGTTGGTGCGATACAAAAACAATTAAGCGCTGTAATACAGAGTAAGTTTACCGACTTATTGAAAAAAGAAATGTCTCCAGGTGGGATTTTATACAACAGGTGATCCAGCAGCAAACAAGTGTTAAGGTTGTGACTCCAAATGTTAGAGGGAGTTACAAGTGGCCGCAGCAGGTTTTGTTGTTTATCTTATTTTCATGGTTATATCTTTTGTTTTTTGGTATTTCATGAACCGCGCAAGTGTGAGAGCCAATCGTCAAGTTCAGCTCTTAGAGTCAATTAACGAGAAACTATCACAGCTAACCGGACCAGATAACGGATCTAAAGTTAATCTTGATAAATCCGCCGAAGGATATCTTGAAGAGGCCAGAAAGAAAGCTGGCCTGTAGTAAATAACCACCTTCGGGTGGTTTTTTTTCGTCTGGAGATTTTTATGGCAATCGACACATTTAGCTGGGCTGTACGTATCGGTGCAGAAGAGCAGTTGAGTGTTGCGGCTTTGTCTGCGCAGTTCGGGGATGGTTACAGTCAGATAGCCAGCGCCGGAATTAACGCCGCAATCGAAACCTGGACGCTCTCATGTAACGGCGATATCACCGAAATGAAACAGGTGAGAAGTTTTCTGAAAGACCATGTGATCACTTCATTCTGGTGGGAAAATCCATGGGGTGAAAAAAAGCTCTATCGCGTTAAGAAAGACTCGATCACCCCTAACTTCACAACGGGTGTATTTGTAGATATCAGCTTTACCTTCCTTGAGGCACCTTCGCCGTAATTAAGTCACTACAGCTTAAATTACTATCCTTTCCAGTCAGGTCGCGTATGCGGCCTTTTTTATTGGGTCGCTTATGAGTCTGACGCGAGATTTGCAACAACTGGAGGCCGGTCAGTTAATTCAGCTTATTGAGGTTGATGGTACTGAATTTGGCATGCCAGATGTTTTACGTTTCCACGCCTACAACCTCCCTACAGAGGGCTGGGCCGCCTTTGCTCAAGAGAATTTGCCGGCCATTATCTGGCAGGGCAATCAGTACGATCCTCATCCCTATGAGCTGAAAAGTGTTGAGCTTTCCAGCACGGGTTCACAGCCCACGCCAACTCTGTCTGTTGGCGACATTGGTGGGTACGTCAGCGCGTTGTGCCTGCAATACGACGATCTCGTTAAAGCCAAGGTTCGAATCCGCACCACGATGGCGAAATATCTGGACGCCGCGAACTGGACTTCAGGCAATCCGACAGCATCACCTACTGAAGAGAGAGTGCAACTGTTCTATGTGAATGCCAAATCGACCGAGACGCGCATTCAGGTAGATTTTGAATTGTGCTCTCCGTTTGACGTCCAGAGCCTGCAATTACCCTCCCGGCAGATAACGCCTGTTTGCACCTGGTGCATGCGCGGATGGTACAGAAGCGGAACCGGCTGTGATTATGCAGGCAGCAATTACTTCCTGAAGGATGGAACTGAAACTGATAACCCGGCGTTAGATGTTTGCGGCGGGAGGCTAAGTGACTGTAAGTCTCGATTTGGCAGCGATCAACCGTTGCCATTCGGTGGCTTCCCCGCAGCAAATCTTCAGGGGAAATAGCATGCGTAAAAAGGTGCTTGAGGCTATCCAGCAGCATGTAGCCGCCGCTTATCCGAATGAGGCTTGCGGCGTGATTGTGCAGAACGGCAGGGCGCAACAGTACATTCCCTGTCGCAATACGGCGGAAGTGCCAACGGAAAATTTTACCCTGGCCCCGGAAGACTTCACCGCAGCGGAGGCGTTGGGGGAAGTGCTGATGATTATCCATTCTCACCCGGACGTGGTGCAGCTTATTCCCTCCGAGATGGACCGAATTCAGTGTGACTGGTCTGGTGTTGAGTGGGGGATCATGTCCTGGCCTGATGGTGACTTTTGCACGCTGTCCCCAAGAGTTGATCGAGACTATACCGGCAGGCCGTGGGTTATCGGCTATGCCGACTGCTGGAGCTTGATTAAGGAATATTACAGCCGGGAGTTTTCGCTGGCGCTCGGTGATTATTCCGTACCCCTCGAGTGGTGGATTGACGGGAAAGAGGCGCTTTACGATGACAACTGGGAGAAGGAGGGGTTTGCTGAAATCTCAACCTCCGATCTTCGCCACGGCGACATCATCATGATGCGGCTCCAGTCTTCCGTGACCAATCACGCAGCGGTTTATCTCGGTGAAAATATCATTCTTCATCATCTGTCCGGCCAGCTTTCAACGCGCATCCCATATGGTTCATACCATCGGGATCGGACAGTGAGAATCGTCAGGCACAAGGAGCTGATGAATGCTTAAAACCTTAACGCTCGGTGGAGCACTTGCAAAGAAATTTGGCAAGACGCATCGCTATCAAGTTGCTGACCTGCGCGAGATGCTCCGGGCAATGTGTACCACTGTACCGGGCTTTAAAAAGTATGTTTCTAATGCCCACCTAAACGGCATTCGCTTTGCCTTCTACAGTGATAAGCACAACATCACGCTTCCAGAGTTCGACATGTCCAACGGTGCAAATGAGTACCGGATGGTATCGGTCATTGAAGGAAGTAAAAGTGCTGGGCTATTGCAGATAGTTATTGGTTCTGCGGCACTCGTTGCTGCGTTCTTTACGGCTGGCGCATCCCTTGGAGTCTGGGGTGCCACGCTCGGTGTGGGGACAGGTGCAGCCGCGCTTACTGGCGGTGCTGCGCTGGCGGCTACAGCGTTGACTGGTATGGGCCTCTCTATGATGCTCGGTGGTGTAGTCGGCTTGCTGACGCCGCAGCCAGGCTACAGTGTTGGATCATCTTCTAGTGCCGACAACAAGCCGAACTATGCCTTTGGTTCCCCGGTGAATACGGTAGCAATGGGCTACCCCGTTCCTGTTGCTTATGGCGAGCGGGAAAACGGCGGGGCGATAATCAGCGCCGGTATTTTCTCCAGCGACCAGCAATAATTTTTTCAACTTTTCTAAGCCACCTCCGGGTGGCTTTTTTTATGGGTGAAATATGCGACTTCTTGACGGTGCCACCATTATCCGGGGGAGCAAAGGGGGCAGTCAGAGTGCGCAGACGCCCACCGAACAGCCAGATGATTTGCTCTCCACGGCAAAGCTAAAGCTTCTGATTGCTTTGGGTGAAGGCGAAATCCAGGGCGATTTAACGGCACAAAATATTTTCCTCGGCGATACGCCGCTGGCAAACGATGACGGCACGTATAACTTTACCGGCGTTAAATGGGAATACCGTACCGGCACGCAGGATCAGGAATACATTCAGGGCATGCCAGAGGTTGATAACGAGCTGGCTGTTGGACTTGAGGTCAAACAGGCCTCTCCCTGGACGCACCAGTACACCAATCTTTCCCTTGATGCCGTACGTATTAAGCTAAGCCTGCCTGCTCAATATCAGTACAAAGATAACGGCGACATGGTTGGTACCTCAACCCAATACGTTATCGAGTTATCCACCGATGGCGCGGCCTGGCAGATTGTAGTTGAAGGCGTGTTTAGCGGCAAAACCACATCGGAATACCAGCGCGATCACCGCATCGATTTACCCAAGGCCACCTCGGGCTGGTCAATCCGGGTACGCCGTATCACTGCTGATTCGACATCGGCCACTAAGTTGGTTAACGCCTTCAAGGTGTTCAGTTATGCGGAAGTGATCGACAGCAAGTTACGCTACCCGAATACAGCCTTGCTCTTTCTGGAATTGGATGCCAGCCAGTTTAACGGCTCTGTGCCGAAAACCACCTGTAAATACAAAGGAAAGCTGGTTCGGGTTCCAGATAATTATGACCCTAACACCCGCACGTACACCGGCACCTGGACGGGTAGTTTCAAGTGGGCTTATACCAACAACCCGGCGTGGATTTTCTACGATCTGGTGCTGGATAAAATTTACGGGATGGGGAACCGCGTTGATGCTTCCATGATTGATAAATGGGAGCTGTACACCATCGCACAGTACTGTGATGACATGGTGTCAGACGGAGCTGGTGGCAAGGAGCCTCGTTTTACCTGTAATGCCTACATCCAGAGCCAGGAAGATGCGTATACCGTCCTGAAGGACATTGCGGCGATATTTCGCGGTATTACCTTCTGGGGTAACGACCAGATTTATGTGCGTGCTGATGCCCCGCAGGATGACGTCGATTTTGTTTATCATGCGTCAAACGTTATTGATGGGCTATTTACTTACGCTGGCGGCTCTTACAAGAACCGTTACACCTCATGCCAAGTCTCCTGGTCTGACCCACAGAACAACTACAGCGATACTCCTGAAGCGGTCTATGACAAAGACTTAGTCGAGCGTTATGGCGTCAATGAAACCCAGCTCACCGCTATTGGCTGCACCTCTCAAAGTGAGGCTCATCGCCGTGGCCGGTGGCTGCTGCTCTCTAATGCCAAAGACGGAACGATCTCTTTTGGCGTTGGCCTGGATGGGTATATACCACTTCCGGCTGAAATCATTGGCGTGGCTGACCCTTATCGGGCTGGCAAGCAGAACGGCGGGCGAATTAGCGCGGTGAACGGGCTGAACGTAACCCTTGATCGCGCGATCAACTACGCATCTGGTGACCGGCTGGTGCTTAACCTTCCTGACGGCACGGCGCAGACGCGAACAATCGGCGCGGTAAGTGCTGACAAGAAAACGGTAACAGTGACCACTGCTTTCCGGCAGCAACCCGTAGCAGGCGGCGTGTGGGCAATTGACAGTGATAATCTGGCTATCCAGTATTTCCGCATTACCTCTATCGCCTCAAACGATGACGGAACATTCACTGTAACCGGCGTTCAACACGACAAAAACAAGTACCAGTACATTGATGATGGCGTGAAAGTTGATGCAGCACCTATCACCATTACGCCTGCGGCGGTGATGCAAGCCCCGAAAAATATCACTGTGACTGAAGTTGACCACATCGACCAGGGATTAACTGTTGCCACCATGCAGGTGCAATGGGACAAGGTTGAAGGCGCGATTAGCTACACAGCGCAGTGGCGAAAGGATAAAGGTGACTGGATAAACGTAGGCCAGACCAGCACCCAGGGGTTTTCTATCCAGGGTATTTACGCTGGGGTTTATGATGTACGGGTGCGCTCTGTTAATGCGGCGGATATCTCTTCCCCGTGGGGTACATCTGAATCTGTGTCACTTCCGGGCAAGGTAGGCAAGCCCGGTACACCGCTGAACCTTCTGGCATCTGATAACGTTGTGTGGAATATCAAACTGTCCTGGGCTTTCCCTGCCGGTTCAGGTGACACCTCTACAACGGAGATTCAGCAAGCGACAACGGCAGACGGGCAAAACCCACAGCTTCTTGTTTCGGTTGCGTATCCTTCGACCAGCTATCAACACGGGCCAATGGCTGCTGGTGTGCGCCGCTGGTATCGCGCACGACTGGTTGACCGTATTGGTAATGCCGGTGACTGGACTGGATGGGTTCAGGGTGTGACCAGTACAGATACTGGCGCGTTGCTAAACGATATCACTGAAGCGGTGATGAACTCGGAAACCGGTAAAGCGCTGGTTGAGCGCATCACCTCTGTTGAATCTGATGTTAGCGGCCTGGATTCTGCGGTTGATCAGGCTCAGGCAGATATCAAATCAGCGCGTGATGATTTATCTACTGCGAAAACCGATATCCAGCAGAATAAGACTGATATCAAAGCTGCACGTGATGATTTATCTAGCGCGAAAATTGACATCCAACAGAACAAAACGGATATCAAAGCAGCCCGTGATGATCTTGATCTGGCGAGGGAGCAGGTTAACACCTCCCTTACTGGCATCAACAATAACATCAGTGACGTGAATACACGCGTAACCAACGTCAACAATGATATTCAGCAAAAGATCAATACCATCACTGGAGGTAGCAGCCAGAGTATCGCCACGGTGGTTTCGCAAGTCGAGACGTTACAGGCTAATGATCAATCCATGTCGACCCGACTGGATGCAGTTGTGGCTAAATCTGATGGAAACGCTACCGCAATAGCCACCGAGCAGACAGCCAGAGCGAATGCAGACAGTGCGTTAGGCACTCGAATTGACACCATCACAACCCAAACCGGCAATAACAGCGCGGCGATCACCGCCCTGCAAAACGCGCAAACGACAACGGATAACTCTCTGGCAGAGTTTTCCCGCGTCACCAGCGCTAAGTTTGATGCTGGCGCGGCGGCAGATATCGAAAATGCGCTCAGCACGGATAAGAACGCGCAGCAGCAGCGGGAAACATCCGGCAAGCTCTCAGCGCGTATCACGCAAAGCGAGCAGGCTCAGGCTGATGATCGGGAGGCGTTTGCAGTTTATCGCCAGAGTGTTGAGGCTCGTTTCGATAGCACTGGCAGTGACATTGCTGATGTTAGTGCGCAGGTTCTGTCAGAGCAGGGGGCGCGTGCCAGCGCTGATGATGCGCTGTCATCAAGGGTTGATGCAGTGACAGCCACGGCTGCTGGTAATGCTGCCAGTATCGTTTCAGAAGCAAAAGCACGGGCTGATGCTGATCAAGGCCTGACCGAAATGGTCATGGCAGTGTCAGCAAAGACCGATTCTAATGCCGCAAGCATCAATACTGAAATCACGGCGCGGACGGATGCTGATTCAGCCCTGGCTAAGCGTATCGACACTGTAACGGCATCGACTGGCGCGAACGCCACTGCGATCACCACTGAGCAGACGGCTCGGGCAAATGCAGATACAGCACTTGGTCAGCGAATTACCGATGTGAAAACTACCACAGACAGCAACACGGCCAGGCTAACGACTGTGGAAAAAGCTGTCACCGATAACCAGTCGGCGACTGTGAAGCGGTTGGATAGCCTGGACGCCTCTGTTGGTAACAATGCATCGGCTATTGCTACTGAACAGACTGCACGTGCAGATGGCGATACCGCTTTGGGCAAACGCATTGATACTGTATCTGCTTCGACTAGCTCTAACACTTCGGCGATCACTACTGAACAGACAGCCAGAGCAAACGCCGATACGGCGTTAGGCAAACGCATAGACACGGTAGAGGCATCTGCTGGTAGCAACGCCACAGCGATCACTACTGAGCAGACGGCGCGGGCAAATGCAGATACAGCGCTGGGGCAGCGGATCACTGATGTTAAAGCGACGACGGATAACAACACGTCACGCCTGACCACGGTAGAGAAAGCGGTCACTGATAACCAGTCAGCAACTACAACCCGCTTAAACAGCCTGGATGCGTCTGTTGCGAGCAACGCCACTGCGATCACCACTGAGCAGACGGCCCGAGCTAATGCCGATACCGCGCTGGGTACGCGTATCGATAGCGTTAAAACCAGCACGGATGGGAATACTGCGTCTATCGGTTTGTTGCAGACAGCGCAGACCACGACCGATCAGGCTCTGGCAACGCTGACGCAAAGCACTGAGGCATACTTTGATGCTTCGGCGATGGCGGACATTGAGAACGCTCTCGCAAATGATAAGGATGCACAAAATCAGCGTGCAGCAGCAGGTGTAATTCGTGCGCGGGTGACGCAAGCTGAGAAGGCTCAGGCTGATGCGAATCAGGCGTTTGCTTCATACCAGCGCGAGATTACCGTTCAGTTCGATAACAACAGCGCCCGTGTGTCCACGCTGGAACAGGCTCAGTCTGATTCAAGTCAGGCTTTTGCTCAGTTCCAGCAGACGACTACAGCGCAGCTCAACACCTTCACCGCGTCTATTCAGCAAAACGCCTCAGCTATTAGCGCGGTAGATGGCAAGGTATCAGCGCAGTACAACGTAAAGGTGCAGGTTGACCAGAACGGCGTGCTTTATGCGGCAGGTATGGGGATTGGCATGGAGAACGGCCCTAACGGGATGCAATCTACAGTGGCATTCCTGGCGGACCGGTTCGTGATCATGTCGCAGGTTGGCACCACACCAAAAGCCTTCTTCGCCCTGCAAAACGGGCAGGCCATTATGGACACTGCTTTTATCGGCGATGCAACAATCGGCAGGGGTAAAATAACGGATACGCTCCAGTCAGATAACTTTGTTTCCGGTATGACAGGATTGTCTATTAATTTCAAAACAGGTGTATTTGAAAACAATGGCTATGTGGCAGGGCAGGGGAGAATGACCTGGTCAAATAACCGTTTAGTTGGCTATGACGCAAGCGGCAACGTTGTGTTTATTCTGGGGCAACAATAATGTTTGGCGCTTTTCTCTATATCAAAGGCACGTCTTTTGATGTCGTTAATTCAATGTCACCTTCTTATGTGATGGATATCATTGAGAATATAGCAAGTGGTTCAAGGTCGTATAATGTTCCACCCGGTACGGCGTTGACTGCTCAGGCTTTCATGGATACCCCAACCTATTCGGGAACAAAAGAGCCAACCATAACGGTGAGTGGCACAACTGTTTCATGGTCGGGGACATCTACGGCTTATAAAATCATTGTCTGGGCGGGGTAAGCATGGCTTATGGTATGACGATAAGGAGAAGTGATGGTAAATTTTTTGCTTCTCCTGATTTTACACCGTTTAATCTTGTACAAGTAATTGACTACACAATACCCGGCAGCGTCAAGTCGACGATTTATATTCAAACCACCGTACCTAACTTTCAAAGTTCATCTGTCTTCTGGCGCTATATCAGCACCACTGGTGGAATGATGATGCAGATTGTTGCTGGCGCTAATGGGTATAAGCAGCTCAAGATTGATTACGCGCAAGGTAATGGCGGAAATGCATTTGCAGTCAGGTTCTATATCTTCGGTGGCTACGTGGCTTATAACCCCCCATTTGGCCTGTCTTTTTGGCGTGGTGGGGTTATGGTCTATGCGGGGAATTGCCTTCCGCTCACCTGCGAGTATGTACCATGGACGACAGGAGCGAACACGCAGGGTGTGCCAATGGCAGTTATGCCGGGGTTTCACTCTGCTGTCGCTGGGCCGGGTGTGCCAGGTAGCGGTGGGAGCCAGCAGTTTATTCTTCTCTCATGGGCAGGTAGTCCAACAGGTGTATCACAAGGAACGTGGTGGGATGGTCTTAATACAGGAGGGCTAGTTTACCCTGACCAGAGTCGAGGGATAATTGCTATTAGAACCGCCATCTATGATCAGTATTACATTCAATCATTAGGTTACTAATTTAATAATAAGCAAACTCGATCATTAAGATCGAATAAATTCAATCATGAGTAAGTGAATCTGTGTTCTCATTGTGTGAATAACACAGGAGGCGTCATGAATAACTTACCAAAATTATTTCTGGTTTTTTTAATGCTTTCTTTCTCATCTGCTGGTGCAAATGAAAACAAGGTTAGCTATCCAGAAAGAGCGTGGTATCTAGGTCAGTCAGGCAGCGTTGATGTCATGTATGACATTGGTGATACCGGAAAGGCTGAGAACGTCAGGGTTATAAGCAGTACACCAGCATATCTTTTTGACGATGCGGTAAGGGACCAGATTTATAAATGGCGATTCCCTAAAGGACGTCCGGAGAAAGATATCAGGATTAAAATCAGTTTCGAAAGAAGCTAACGAATAAACAGAGACCCGCTACGGCGGGTTTTTTATTGCCCGGAGAAAAGTAAATGGCATGGTATAACACCGGAACAATCGCCGTATCAGGCACGACCGTAACCGGAACAGGCACCAACTGGCTGGATAATAAATTTGCTATTGGCCCCGGTCAGGCGCTTCTTATCCCAGGCTCCGGTACGGTTAAGATGTATGAAATTAAGAGTGTGGACAGCGCGACTAAAATCACGCTGATGACTTCACCGGGTACGCTCGCAGCGGGGCAAGCTTACTCGATCATGTCATTCTACACCGATTCTGTGCCAGATTTTGCTCGCCGTCTGGCCGCACAGCTGAGCTACTACCAGACTCAGATGGATGGCTGGCAACAGATAATGACCGGCAGCGGAAGCATTACTTTGACTGCACCGGATGGAACCAACGTGACCATCAGTAGCTTCGCTAAGCTGACTTCAGATATGGCAGCTTTGAGTGGTGCCATACTTCAGAGGGGCACTACAGGCAGTGAAGTTACTGACGTTAATATGATGTCTCAGCAAGCTGGATACTCTGGGATTTGGAATTTCAGTTCAGCCGCTCAATATAATTTACTTAATTTGCCTGAACCGGTTTCTGGTGTCTTGGAAGTATTTATTGGTGGAGCTTTTAGCTGTGCGCAGAGATATACCACAAGATATGGAAATATATATACCAGAACTCTATCTGCAAACTGGTCGGCAACAACTCCATCATGGTCTGAATGGATACCTGCCGGAGCTGGAACAGTTTACACTCAGGTAATCAGCGGCAGTGCAAATGATATAAATTTACCTGGTAGATATTTCTTATCTGATGCAGTAACAGACTTACCGATAACAAGTTCTGGAGTTCTAGAGGTTAAGAGACGCAGTATTGGAAGTAAAACAAGCTTCATTCAAGAATATCATACTGATACAGCATCTGCGGCTACTGGTAACCGAAAGTTTATAAGATTATGCTCTGGAGGAACATTCGTTGCATGGGTTGAACTTCTCTCAACTAAAACCACTGTACCAATAGCCAACGGTGGCACTGGTGGCACCACCCAGGCAACCGCAAGAACCGGGTTAGGCCTTGGGAACGCAGCAACCTTAAATGTTAATCCATCTGGTGCGGATCCAGTAGCTGGCGCTCCTATTGTTGCAGGGAGTCAGGTCAACTCTAATAACACAATAGCTGCACTGACTTTTGCGAGTAACATTACCCCCCCGATGGCAAATGTGACTAATGGTACGAATGCTCCCGGCTTCCGAGTTTCTAATGGCGCTAACAGCAGCGCTTCCGCAGCAATGGTATTCATCCGCGACGGGGCATATGCAACGCTGTTTGGTATTGATGCTGACAACCAGCTAAAAATTGGCGGCTGGAGTAATGGTGCTAACTCCTATGTGATTTGGTCACAAAAGAACACCACGGTTGATGGTAATGGGTTCATCAAGAAAGCCTCCCCTATTGTGCGCGTGACAAGCAATGTCAGCAAAATGCCAGCAGGCTTTACTGAAGGTAACTTCACCCAGACCGATTATGCTGCTGTGAATGATGAGGCCGAAGGCGTTACCGTCGAGTGTGTGGATGTAGGGCTTTACCACATTGCCGGTACTGCGGGTCTCTATCCTGATGGCTGGACGCTGGAAATCCCGCAGGATGAAAATGGTAACAGGCTTTGCTATGCGTCACTTTCGTACCAGGAAGGAGTAGTGATCCTCAACGTGGCGAAGCGCAAATTTGATGTTGATAGCGCTATGATTGTTGCAGGCGATCCCGTTGATGTCCCGGACGGTCGATGGATTGATGTGCGTGTTGCGATGCCTGGCGATTCTGTTTTCAATCAGAAAGCGGCTCAGGCCACTGTTGAACTGCGTGAATACCTTGCGGCTCAACAGAAAGCGCAGGAGGAAGCAGAGCAAGCAGCAATTGCAGCAGCCGAAGCAGAAGCGCTTGCTGAAGCGCAGGCCGCAGCGGAACAAACTTCACAGCAATCAGATGAATTACCATCTGAACCAGCATCTACTGACACCGACCTAAACGACCAACCAGAAATCTAACCAACAGCATCAAGAGCACTTCAGAGGCGGCGATTGATAGGTAAATGATCAGTTGCCGCTTTTGCCTTGTCGTGATTATACTGTTTATATATACAGTAATTGTTCGAGGGGAAACCATGCCGCGCCGTTCTGACATACCCGCAGCGTTCAACAACGCCATATCACTCGATCCAAAAGGGCATCGCCTGGTATCAACTAACGACTTCGTCAGGGAACTGGCGAAGCTGAACCATATCTGGACGCGGCAGGAGGCTAACAGGTGGATTGAGTACTACCAGACCTGCTTTGTTGAAAAGTCAGATGATGGGAAGGGCAACCGCGTTTTCCTGTTGGGTAACATGGGCTACGTGAGGTGATACATGGGATTCCCAAGTCCGGCCAGTGACTACATTGAATCACGAATCGACCTGAACAAAATCTGCATGCCGCACCCAGATGCAACATTTCGCATCGACACATCAACCGGGTTCGTCCTGGCTGATTGTGTTGCCCGAATCGAAGTCGGTGATCGGGTGGCGTTCCAGCATTTGGGCTACCCAATGATCGGCAAATACTACCCAAAGAGCCTAGTCACTGAAGACGGTGAAGCTATAGAAGGCGAGGCTCTGGAAGAGGTGGTTGTGCTGGGGAAAATTGTTTGTGAGATTCTGACTTTGGAGCAGAACGAGGGGCCAGTTTGAATCCGGCTTCTGAGCATAAATAAAAGCCTTAGGGCACAATATATAATTATTTATGTTGAATAATTACTCAAAACGTTTAGTGTAACGATTCAGCATGACGAAATAAGCTTAAAAATGAAGGAAGTTCGAGCATATCGTACGAAAATGATTGGGCGTGCTATAGGGTCAGCAGTCTTAAAGCTTGCTGGTAGAGGCGTACATGTCAACAATGAAAATATTCTCTATGAACTTGAAAGGATGGCCGCTGAATCGAAAGATTTGCAGGTGAAAGCATTTACCTTAGACGCCGCAAAAATCATGCGTAAAGCATGTAAGATTGCCAACAATTAGATCGTGACTTACAGCTAATGCCCGGATAGAACCGGGCTTAGTGGCTAGTCTGATGTAGGCTCTGGTTTCTTCTTTTTTCCACCCTTGCGGCCTGCTTCTGCTGCGCGTGCAGGATCATTTTTAAAGTTACCGCTACTCATAGCGCCACCTTTCCTGCCAGCCTCTCTTGCTCTATCAGTATCCTCAGCAAAATTGCCTTTTCCACCACGTCTTGTAGTCATTAGTAATACCTCGGTTGCGTGCCTAGGCACGACTAGTTTTTTTTGAACAGCCGGGATGTGATTTTTCGAAAAAAAATGCCCGGAGACAGCCGGGCAGTAACATGAAACATCACCAAGGGGATAAGCAACACCTACAGCTGAGTTAACTATAGAAGAGAATGAACCACCGGGTGCATTTTTTTGAGTCGAAAGTGATACTCATCCAGTCTAGGTACTTAAACTGAAACCCGCTATAGAAGCTGGGTTACTGGAAGAGGTGTTTGTGCTGGGGAAGATTGTTTGTGAGATTTTAACCTTGGGGAAGCATAAGGGCCGATTTAAGTTTTAAGAGAAAGAATTAAATGAATCAATATAACTAATATCCGATAGTTTTATTTAAATATAAAATGGCATTATTTTTTAATATCTAATTAAATTATTGGTTATTAGCAATAGGGCATCTGCGTGGAGCTTTCCAGATACTACGTGCGGCTTGCTTATCCTGCGAATGTATGGAAAAAGCCTTCATAATAAGGAACAATCCGTATCTCTAACTCATTGTTTTATCAGGATGCTACTTATGCGTCATATTATGAAGAAGCTAAGTAATCCATTGAAATGAAAGGCAAAAGATAGCGATTTAAAATCCCTCGGCTTATGGCTGTGCGGGTTCAAGTCCCGCCCCGGGCACCAATGTAAAAGCTGAATAAAATCAAAGCAATATGTAGTAATGTCGTGACCGCCTAAGGGCGGTTTTTTCGTTTCTACACCTCCTTTCTCAATATCCTTTCCTGATATCCTTTCCTGATATCATTTGCCTGGCTTCTGGCCACCAACCACTTAAACCGCATCAATATTGCGGTTATAAAGAGCAGTTTGTTCAATCTTCAGAATGCGCCTCAAACATGCTCTTCCTGTCCCCTTGATCACTCTCACGTTGAACAGCAGTAGGCGTGGTGGCTGATCTTTTTCTAAAATAAGACTAATCCTATTTTTAATCCATGTCGGTTCAGTCATGTGATTTTAATCATATTGAAATAAGCCCTGAATATTCCCCCATATGATTGTCATGTTCCCGAGCTTACCGTGATCCAGCGCTATGGATAAAATGGCATTAATTGAATGAGTTTTATCCTAATCGAGGATTTATGAGTGTTGATTATTAAGGTTTTTTTTAAAATATATGGATAAAACGGCTATTGAGACAGTAACTATAGGTCATGCCAACCCCTTGCTTTACCATGATTTTATTGTAATTGACGCCTCTGTCACATTTTTCAACTAGCGATAAATTATTTTTTTGATTAAAAATCATATGGTTGTGTTTGTTTGTCCTATTTATTGTCTTACCTGCTTGCTGAATTAAGAAACCTGGTTAATATTATCTCTGACCGCAACACCTCGCGGAACACATGATCGACTCAACTGGTTATATCTGGCACTCGCCAGGAATGCCCTTTATTGCAAGAAAAAAATTACCAAAAATCAGCTTGAATGTCTGAGGACGGTAGTCTGCCTAAAACACTTTTTTATAAATCTGCAAATAAAAACTCAATAAGCAGAAAAAATAACCTGCCCTATTTAAAAATAAAGGTGAAATATGAGTTTTTTTACGCCTAATAACGCTGCATTTCCATCGCCTGAAAGTCGTCCACAACCCGAACACGTAGAAGATTCTGTACCAGAGTCGTCGTACGCCGTGGCTTCTGATTCTGATTTTAAAAAGTCGCCTTATGCCCCCGTTCCCGAGCTGCCGACCCAGCAGGGGGCAGAGGGCACAGGCATTTTGTTTGACTTTAATCATGGTTGTCGCATTCACCTACCCGAAGGCAACTGGCGCGTACGCGTAGTGGATATCCAGAACTATCACGTGTTTGGTGATACTGCGGTGTCAGGAGGGATGGTTGAGAGTAAACACAAGTATTACGTGCCGTTTGCCTTTCAGGTGCAGAAAGACAATGAGATTGTCATGTTGCACGTCATGGATTTGTATCAGCAACCGGTGCTGATACAAATCCCCGAAGATACCCTGGGGGATACCCTCGCCTGGCTGCCCTCAGTGATGCGTTTTCAGGTACGCCATCAGTGCCGTCTCACGGTCCGTGTCTCGGCACGCTTCCACGATGTTTTTGCCAGCAGCTATCCGCAAATTCGCTTTATTGATCCGTATGAACCGGATGAAACCACCTATTACGCCACCTACTTCCTGAATGCAGGTATAGGGGATACGCAGGGGGAATACTGCCCGGTTGACGGTCAACAAACGCCACTACACCATATCGCCAGCGCCATTCTTGGCCTTGCCCCAGATGAAAACCCCGCACAGTTCAGGCTGGCTGAAAACCGTCGCCCCATTGCGGAGCCTTACGTCTGTATCGGCGTTCAGTCTACCTCGCAGTGTAAATTCTGGAACAATCCCGTTGGCTGGATACAACTGGTGCGGGAGCTTAAAGAACGCGGTTATCGGGTGATCTGCATCGACAAAGAGACCACAGTAGGACGCGATCTGACCTGGAATCACATTCCCCATGGCGCTGAAGACGAAACCGGCAATCGCCCCTTGAGCGAGCGTCTGCGGTGGTTGATGCACGCGGAATTTTTTGTCGGCCTCAGTAGCGGGCTCTCCTGGCTGGCCTGGACCGCAGGCACACCGGTGGTGATGATCAGCGGATTTAGCAATCCAGCGACCGAGTTCGCCACGCCCTATCGGGTGACTAACACCCACGTCTGCAATAGCTGCTGGAATGACACTCGCTATCAATTTGATCGAAAGGATTTTTTCTGGTGTCCACGTCACAAGGGCACCAGTGAACAGTTTTCCTGCTCGAAGTTTATTAGCGTTGAGCAGGTGCTCGGCGTGATGGCGCCACTACCAGGGATTCACCCCGATTCTGTGATCGCACAAGATTCCAGATTCGCTTCTAACAATAACCTGACGCAATTAGTTCCTCTGAGGTCAGCCACCGGGACCTCCTGAAATCAATGTTGTTCATCCATCCTGACTGCCTGCGGGCAGCGGATACGTTCAAACCTGCAAAGTGAGAAATAACCATGGCAGATACCACTGATATCATTGATGCAAGTTATCCGGTTCCCGGTTTTCGCTTCACTGTAACCATTGACGGTGATGTGATCCGCTGTAGTTCAGTAAGCGGCCTCGACCAGCAGTATGAAAGTTATGAATACCGCGATGGTATGGGCGGCCTGTTCCGCAACATCACGCGCGTTCAGTTACCTTCTATCACCCTTTCTCAGGCGATCTTCCCAGGTGAGTGCAAGCTGTATGAGTGGCTGTATAACTATGCCAACCACGCAGATGGCAAAAAAGATATCGCCATCAGTCTGACGGATGAATCGGGCAAAAAGCTCTATGTCACCTGGAACGTATTCAACTGCTTCCCAACCGGAATTACCGGGCCAAGCCTCGAAGCTTCCAGCAATGAAGTGGCGGCGAAGCAGATCACCCTGAATGCCGATCGTCTGACCGTGGAATGCCACGCCCTGTAATGTACTGCTTAACCTTCTGGAGGTTATATGGCTGTATTTACTTTACCAAAAGCGCCGGGCGTGTATGTGGATGAGGTGGATTTGCCCTCATTCAGCATCAGCAGCTCGGCGACAGCAGTACCGGTGATTCTGGACGGCAATTCGGGCTCTTTGGATTGGTGGAAGGCGTTGGGCGAAAAACCCGCTTTGATCAATTCGTTTGCGGATGTACTCAGTTATTTCTCCGCCAGCGGGAGTAAATCGGAAAGCGTGGCCTACTACTCGCCGCGTGCCGTTGTTAGTCTGCTTTCACGCCTTTCTCGTGGCGGGCCGGCGCATCATCCTCGTCTTGCCGATGCCATGGGTGTGAATACCAAAACGGCAGATGTGCCGGACTGGGATCGACACACTTTACCCGCCCTTAAAGCGTATTTTGATAATGGTGGCGGTTATTGCTATCTGCTGCCCAGAGATAAGCTCGAATGGCTGGACAAATTGCCCGATGTCACCCTGGTGGTGCAGGCGGGTCAGAGCACAGTAACATCTGACATCCTGAAGTACACCGCGGAAGGCAGTGGGCGTTTTGCTCTACTGGACGGGCCGGAGGAGTCAAAAGGGGATGTTAAAGGTGAGCTTGAAACTGCGCTCGGCGGTATCCAGGCCACAGAGCATGCTGCAGTTTATTATCCATGGCTGAAAGCCAACTGGAGCATTCCGGGGGTGACCGAGATTGCTAATGTTGCGCCGAGTGCTGTCGCAGCGGGCATCATCTGTCGCACTGACAATAGCGTAGGCCCATGGAAAGCACCGGCAAATGCTGCTGTCTCTTCGGGTTTAAGCCCACTGGTTAAAGTGGGGTCAGCCACGCAAGCCCTGTTTACCAGCGGAAACCACACCACCAAATCCGTCAATATTCTGCGCGAATTCAAAGGGCGTGGTCTGCTGCTATGGGGCGCTCGCACGCTGACCACTGGCGGCAATGCCTGGGGATATGTCCCGGTGCGCCGTACCTTTGATATGGCAGAACGCGATATTGGCCGGGCGCTGGAATCGGTGCTGTTTGAGCCCAACGGCCAGGCAACCTGGGAGGCGGTGCGTGCCGCCGTAGAGAACTACCTCTACAACCTGTGGAAAAAAGGCGCGTTACAGGGGAATACGCCGGAAGAGGCCTTCTTTATTCAGGTGGGACTGGGAGTCACCATGACTCAGGCCGACATTGATAACGGAATCCTCAAAGCGCGTATCGGTATTGCGGTGGTGCGCCCGGCGGAATTTATCGTGCTGGAGTTTAGCCAACAAGTTGCCAGTGGCGCGTGATCACGCGCCTTTTCATGAGGATCGATCATGAGTAGAAATCCTGGAGTGAAAATTATTGAAAGCAGTACCCCTTCGGTGGGTGCTGCGGGCATGAGCGGCCTGGTGCCGCTTTTGGTGGGAGCCTTTTGGAAAAAGGACGGAACGCAAGCCAATGCGGCAGATGGCGCAGTCTATGTGGCTAACTATGCGGAGTTTGCTGAAAAATTCGTTGCGGCCCCGCTGATTATTAAACTGGCGCCGGCATGGGGCCAGGCGGCCCCCCTTCCGGAAGGCGGTGATGAAGAAAGCGGCGAAGAGGCAGGAGGCGTAGAAGCTAAAAAAAGTAAAAAAGCGACAAAAGAGGCTGATAGCGTGGCTGCGGCCACGGAGGTACCTTTTACCAGCGGCCAGCCAACAAAAATCAGCAGTTCATATTTGTATGACAATTCCTCGGCAGCAGTGGCCAGCTATTTTTCGAACGGGGGCGGCGCTTGCTATCTCCTCGCTTTAAGCGCTTCTGATGCAAAAGACGATTTAGAAAAAGCCACGGCAGAGTTGGATGAAGTCTCGTTGTATGTGCCTTTGAATGCCAGTGCGCAAGAGCTGGTTAAAGGCAGTATTGCCGCGATTCAAGAGCATAATCCACAATCCCTGTTTATTGCCCATGCAGCGTTTACCGGCAGTACGCCACCAGCCGGCCCGGTCATGCCTAAAAATGAATTTTCTGCCAGTTACACCCCAGAGCTGAAGCTGGAGAGTAATTTCAACGTGGTGAATGAAAACGGTATTTTCCTGGGTAATGCGCTGCTTTCCGCTCAGCGAGATAAAGCCGTTTACAAAACGGTAAAAGACAATCTGGCACTCGCGCCACTGGATTTCTCAGCGGTGAGTTCGCTAACTCTCTCGCCAGTTGCCGCTGTGGCGGGCGCGTATTGCACCAGCGAGCGCAACCGTGGGGTGTGGAAAGCACCTGCGAACGTTTCTCTGGTGGGGGTAACGCCAGTACACACTATTAGTGCCCAGGAACACGGTGTTTTGAACGAGGCTGGGGTCAATGCCATTTTGTGGTCGCCGCAGAAGGGCACTTCAATCATGGGGGCGCGCACCTCCGCAGATCCCAACATTACTAACTGGCGCTACGTCCCGGTACGCCTGTTATTTAACACCGTGGAACGTGATGTCAGCGCAATGCTGGCACCGATTATCTTCCAGCCGAACTCAGCACCTACCTGGCAAGCGGTAGTGGCGGGTATCAGTAACTATCTGCACGGTATCTGGAAACGCGGTGGGCTGTTTGGCAACTCGCCAGAAGAGGCCTATCGGGTGCAGATTGCGCTGCAAGACGGGGATATCGACAACGGCATCCTGCGCGTACGCGTCAGCCTTGCTGCGTTGCGCCCGGTGGAGTTTATCGACCTGGAGTTTACTCAGGAACTGTTAGCCGCCGCGTAATCACGCTGTTTTGGGCGGTGTTCACTGGCTGCTCATGCTTCACCGCCCCTTTTTCCCTTTTCTCGCCGTATCACACTTATTTTGCCCGTGGCTAATCGCACCGTCCGGTTACGGTGGGTGATACGCCATCATGATGAGGAGCTGTTATGAGTAACATTCCTGGTGTGCGTATTACTGAAGTGGATTCACCCAGCCGGGGAGCGGCAGCCGCGAGTGGCCATGTGCCGCTGTTGTTGGGGTGTTTTCTGAGCTGCAGCGGCGATCCTGACGAGCATGTTAATGCACCGCTGTGGATTGACAGTTATCAGGCTTTTCTGGCCAGATTCGCGCCTTATGCCCGTACCGTTGTTTTAGCGAATGGTTGGGGAGAACCGATTGTTGAAAAGGGGGGAGACAGAAAACAAGGCGATGAATCGCCGCTGCAAACATCCCTCTCCGCAATGGAAGACGATGTGACATTCGGTGCAGTGCCAGTACCTGAAAATAATCACATTGTGGTGCTTAAATCATCAGACATCGCTACGGGTGCTGCTGGGGTCAAATGTTATTTTGATAATGGTGGCAGCCCTTGCTATGTCATGCACTGCGAAAGCGAGCAGCAAGGGGGAAAAATCGCGGGTTCTTTGCAAGAATATAATGACATTACCCTGTACGTAGCCCTGGATGACCAGGCCAAAGTGGCCATGCAAACTGCCTTTCCGCTGTTGCAGGAAATTAACCCACAAGCCATGCTGATTACCCATCAGCCGTACCCTGGCGCTGTACCTCCGCAACCGCTGCCGGATAACCGCCAGGTTGCAACTTACACACCTGCACTGAAGTTTTCTTCGCCGGGCGGTGAACTGGAAGAAGAGAGCACCCTGCTCGCGGGCACCGGTAAAACCCTTGCACAACTTAAAGTCAGCGATGATGAAAGGCAAAGAGAGCAATATGCCAATGTCACCGCCAGGCGTAACACTGACCAGTTCGATGACAGCATTCTACGGGCTATTACCCTGGCCCCTTCCGGTGGTGTCGCCGGTGTTTTCTGCAAAACTGAACGCGAACGCGGCATCTGGAAAGCACCGGCCAACATTCAACTCGCTGGCCCCGCGCCGACCCATAATCTCACTCTGTCGCAGCAGGCGGAGCTCACTCAGGCAGGCTTTAACCCGCTGCTGTGGTCGCCTCGCACTGGCACGGTGATCGCCGGGGCGCGCACCGCAGACACGCAAGACCTCAACGGGCGCTTCGTCTCGGTACGCCTGCTGTTTAACGCGGTGCAGCGAGATCTACAGGCGATAATCCAACCGCAGGTGTTCGAACCCAACGGCGCACGCAGCTGGCAAGCGGCCACGGCGGGCATCCGCCAATACCTCTACCTGCTGTGGAAACGGGGTGGATTACAAGGGCTGACCCCGGAGCAGGCCTTCCAGGTGCAGGTTGCGCTGGATGAGGATGACGAGGCACAAGGGGTAATGCGCATTCGTGTCGCCCTGGCGCCGCTCAGGCCCGCAGAATTTATCGAACTGGAATTTACCCAACAGCTACAGGTTCTCGCCTGAATCTATACCTAACCACCTGAACCCTTCGCCGTCAGCCGCCCTGCGGCCCGATGGATTCCCAGGAGAAGAGGATGAGCAATTATCCCGGCGTATTTATTAAAGAGAACAACCGGCTGGCACTGGCCAGTCCCGGCATGAGCAAGCTGGTGCCATTGCTGGTGGGGCGTTTTCGTCAGCAGGACAACACGCCACTAAGCCTTAGCTATGGCCCGGTGTGGATTGAAAACTGGCAGCACTACTGCCAGCTGTTGCAGGGGGCGCAAGTGTGGGTGGAAGTCGAGACCGACTCACTGCCAGACAGCCTACAGCCAGAACGCAGTGCCGTTCACAGCGCAGCATTTGCCTTGCGCAGCTACTTCGAAAACGGCGGTGGCCCTTGTTACATCCTGTCGCTGGCGCAGGGTGATGAGATTGCGCGCCTCAGCGAAATCCTCGCGCAGCGGGATGATATCTCGCTGATGGCGCTGATTGATGTGGGCCATGATGATGAGGCTATTCTGACGCAGCTTGGTGGCTTAACTTCACGGCTACCACAGTCGTTTTTGCTGCTGCGCTATGTGGTTGGCAGTGGGAATCCACCGCGTTACGGCGAACAGGCACAGAGTGCCTGCTACACGCCGGATCTGGTGCCGCGTCAACCGCTCAGTATTCAGGCGTCGGATATCTGGCTCCGTGACCTTGCATGCAGCCTCAGCTCGCTGGCGCAGGGGACGGCTAAACAGCGGGAAACCTATCGCAAGGTCAAGCAGTGGCTCAATCTCGTCACCGTGGATTACCAGCACCTGAACACCTTCACGCTCTCACCCTGTGCACCTGTTGCCGGGCTTTACTGTCGCACCGAGCGCCAACTGGGCGTGTGGCAGGCCAGCGCCAATCTTGCGCTGGAAGGCGTTGACCCGCAGCGTGCCATTGGTAACGCTCAGCATGGTGATCTCAACGAACGGGGCGTTAATGCCATTCTCTGGCAGGAACAAGGTGGCACGACGGTGATGGGCGCTCGCACGCTGGCGACCAGTAGCGACAGCAGTTGGCGCTACATCCCGGTGCGGCTGCTGTTTAACACCGTTGAGCGCGATGTCCGTAACCTGCTGCTGCCGGTGGTGTATCAACCCAACTCAGCAGGCACCTGGCAGTCGGCGCGGGCAGCAATCAATCAGTATCTGCACCGTCTGTGGCAGCAGGGAGGGCTGTATGGGGAAACGCCACAGCAGGCTTTCCAGGTTGAACTGGCGCTGACGTCCAGTGAGTTAAGCCTTGGCATTTTGCGCATCCGCATCGGGCTGGCGGCGCTGCGTCCGGTGGAGTTTCTCTGGCTCGACTTCTCGCAGGATCTTATGGCCGCTTAGGTGCCGTCCACGCGTTGGCACGTCTCCTGCCACCTTCCGTAAAATAGACGTAAAGAGGTTAAGCCATGTCTTTGAACAGTGATTTCAGTCAGCCCGGCGTCTCTTTTCATCAACAGATCATCAACATCAGCCAGCGGGAAAAACTCACCGCGCTGCCGGTGTTTATTGGTTATGCCGACCATCCTGAAGCATCGGTACTTGAGCGGGTACAGGTCACTTCGCTGCAAGACTATTATGACCAGTTTGGCCGTGATGCTGTGCGCAACGGTGGCTATCTCGCCGACGCTATGCGCCTCTACTTCAGTCATGGTGGCGGCCAGTGCTATGTGATTTCTCTCGGCACACTGATCGACGATGTCCCCTCTGTTACGGGCTACGATGAAGCCTTTGCCCTGCTGGCAGACGAGCCCACCATTACGCTGGTGGTGCTGCCAGAACTCCCGCTGCTAGATGAGAACCAGTGGGAAAGTGTGGTTAATCAACTGGCCATCTGCTGCGCCTCGAGCCTGAACCTGACGGGTTTAATTGACTATCCGAGTGCGCCTGCTGACGCAGAAAAATACAACGCAAAATGGGGCAATGAACACTGGGCACACCTTGCGGGATACTGGCCGTGGGTGATGGTCAGCGAAGATCCGGCCTTTCCCACGCGCGCGCTGCGGGCCGTGCCTCCGGGTGCGGCCGTGGCGGCCAAAATGCAACAGTCTGATAAGCAGCGGGGTATCTGGTACGCCCCCGCTAACCTGCGGCTGGAGCGGGTGCTCAAACCCCAGTATGACCATCTCACACCCGTCACGTTGTTCCATCCTGATCCGCGCAGCGGCCGCTCGGTGAATCAGATCCGCAGTTTCCCCGGTCGCGGCGTTAAAATTTGGGGTTGCCGCACGTTGAGTAATCAACCTGACCTGCGCTTTGTCTATCTGCAAAATCAGCGGTTGGTCAAGTGGATTAAACAGACGCTGAAAGAGGCTATGCGCCCTTATGTCTTTGAACCTAACAATGAAATCACCTGGTACCGGCTGCATGCCGTGGTGCGCCAACAGCTTAAAAGGCTGTGGGAACAAGGGGGGCTGGCCGGGGGCGTAGAAGATGATGCCTATAAAATCAGTGTCGGTCTGGATGAAACCATGTCAGCCAGTGAAATCGCCAGTGGTTTGCTGCGCGTCAGGGTGGCGGTGGCGACCCAAAGACCGGCCGAATTTATCCATATTAATCTCGACTTCTATCTGACTGCCGAGCATGTCGCGGCCACGGGAGGATAACGTGAGCATCTATCAGCCTGAACTGAATCACCGTTTTCTCGCCTCTTTTGTCTTGCTGGGCTTAGTACCAGACCCGTTAAGCTTTAAGTTTGCCAGTATCACGGGGCTCGGCTACCAGCTACAGACCCGATCGATTCACGAAGGCGGGCATAACGCCAGCAACCGGGTACTCCCGCAGCGCTCGACCACTTCAAACCTGGTGTTTGATCGGGGGGTGATGATCCCCACACCGATGAGCGTGGGAGTGCAGTTGATCCTGAGCGAGTTCCTGACCTCGGTCACCTATTTCGACATTACCATCATGCTGCTGGGGGAGTCTGGCAAGCCGCAGTCAATCTGGATGGCGAGTGATGCACTCCCGGTGCGCATGCAATACGGGGCGCTGGATGCCGATTCGGGCCAGCCGCTGATCAACAGCTTTGAGTTTACCTGTCGCAGCATTGAATGGCTGGGAGTCAAACTATGACGATTGAAATTCGTGAACTGATCATCGAAGCACGCGTCACTGATGATATCAACGATCAGCCACCGGCAGCCTCTCTCTCTCCGGTTACCGAAGCGGACCTGGTCAATCGTATTTCGCGCCAGGTCATGAGCCAGGTGATGGCAAAAATACGTGATGAAGCCTGGAGGTTCAGATGAGTATCGTCAGCCAGCTGAAAACCATGATTCCCGCCAAAGCCACCTTATATGGCTATAGCGATGAGTCTTACACTGTCGGTGTCACCGCACCGGAATTGCTGCTGTTTCCATTGGGCATTCCTCTGCATTTCAATCCAGACAATTTGCATACCACCCATACGTCCAGCTACCAGAGTGTCAGTAGCTTATCCGGTGGTAAAGACAGTGAGATGCGTACTCAGACCAGTGGCGTGACCCTGCATCTGTCGTTAACCCTCGATTCCACGCTGCCTGAAAAACGCGTTTATTCCGTGCAGCAAATTATTGAGGCGTTAACGGTCCTGGTGCATGGGGTAGATATGCTGACCTCGAATCCGGTACGGGTAAAATTTGTCTATGGTCCAACGACCTATGAAGGATTAATGACCAGCCTGGCCATCAATCGTACCTTGTTTAACCGACAAGGAGAGCCGATTCAGGCCTCAGTCAGTTTCTCGATTAAAGGCGTGCACTATAAAACGGATACCACCGTCGGTGCGGGTCTGAGTATGCCCAACCTGACCGTTCCTGACCTGACCGTGCTGCCAGCGGTGATTGCCCTGATCGCGGGACTGACAGCCGCTTCAGCTGCCGCTGCGGCGATGGGCGAACAGCAGGGCGACAGCGTGGATTACGTGGGCACCGCCGTTGATAACGATTTAGACAGCCTGAATCAGCCCCAGGTGGGTGAGAACCTTATGGTCGGTCACTGATCTGCGGGAGAAACGCGATGGCCAATTATCAGTTAACAGTATCCGTGGCAGGTAAAGTCCTGGTTGAGCCCACGAAAAAAGCCAGCGCACTCAAAGGGTTTCGGCTGGTTGAGTTGACCACCATCAACCGACTCAATGAGGTATCGACAGCAAAGCTGGTACTTCAATGCCCGAAACCAGGCAAAGTGCCTAATCCCGAGGTGGAAGCCGAACTGGCATCGTTCCTGCCGGGGGCTGTGGCCACGATTATGGTGGGTAAAACCGCGCTGTTTACAGGGCGGCTGACGCGCACACAACTTTCAATGGATGATAAATCCCGCACGCTGGAGCTACATCTCAGCCATGCGTTGCAGTTGCTGAAGTCAACGTATCAGAGCCAGGTCTGGCCGATGATGACGGATGAAGCGATCCTGCGCCTGATCCTGACGCAGCACGGCATCGTAGCGGGTAAAGTTGAGGGGATGAAAATCAGCCATCCCCAGATGATTCAGTTCAACTGTTCTGACTGGCGCTATGTGCAAACCCGGCTGAATGCCTGTGGCCTGATGCTCGCCACCAATGGGCTGGGCGTAGTTTCCGCGATTAAGCCGCTGGCGGCAGCGCCGGTTGTACGTTTTGTCCCAGGGAAAGAGGGACTGCGCAGGTTAACCATCACCCACAGTAACGAGCAACTGGCGCAGGGGATCAACGTCGGCGGCTGGAACGTGCCAACGCAGAAGCTACTCCCCGGTGCAGGCCTGCCCGCTATGCTGGGGTTAATGGCATACGATGCAAAGCTGGTTAAGCCGTTAAACACCGCCATTTGGCAGCAAGGTTATAACATGCTGGATCCGGGCGAAGCGGTTGAGTTAGCCACCGCTCGCCTGCAAATGAACCATCTCAGTGCCGTCTCCGCAGAGCTGGCTATTCACGGTGATGCCAGCATTGAGCCCGGCAACAGCGTGCTGCTGGCAGGGTTTGGTACTGCCAGTGACGGAACGGCGCTGGTGATGGGGGTGAGGCATCGCTTCTCCGCCGCGACACAGGGCCTGGAAGACTGGGAGACCCTGTTAGAAATCGGCAGCGAGTATGCGCCACCCATAACCCACGAGCGCGTGCCACGCGCGCCAGGTTTGCATGTGGGGGTCATCGGTGTGAACCCCTCTGGGCCGTTGCCTGCGGATAATACGTTGGCCATTGACATCCCCGCGCTCCAGCTGAGCAAACCAACGCCGATTCGGGCTCGCCTCAGCAGCCCTTACGCTGGCAAAGGCCATGGCTTTAGCTTCTATCCGCAACAGGGAGATGAAGTGGTGGTGGCGTTTATTGATGAAGATCCCTGTTACCCGGTGATTCTCGGTTCGATGCACAGCACCCTCAATCAGACACCGTTCCTCACTCCGGCGGACGGCGTAGGGATTGTGCATACCAACAGCGAAAAACAGCTCAAGCAGTCTCTGATGCTCAGTCCGACTACCGGTATCACGCTACAGCAGGAGTTAGCCGGGGTGAAAAGCGCATTGGTACTTAATAAAGGCGAAGCCACGCTGGATGTGGATACCAATGCCACCATCAAGGCGAAAGTTAACATCAAACTTGATGCCACGGCGAAAACAGAAGTGGCGGGAAAAGCGGGTGTTGATGTGAAAGGGGCGCTGGTCAGCCTGAAACAGGGTTAATAAACGGGAAGGTGAAGAATGCCAACATTAGACGAGATCCACGGGCGTGGCTGGGCCTTCCCGCCACGTTTCTCCCTTAACAGTGGCGCAGCACTGGCTGCCAACTACGTAGAAGATATCCAGCAGAGCCTGCGCATTCTGTTTAATACCTTACCGCTGGAACGGGTGATGCACGCCGGTTACGGCTGTGACCTGCATGAAGTGGTTTTTGCTAACGTCAATGCGGATTTGCTCCAACGGATCACCACGCTGGTACGGGAGAGTATTACCCATTATGAACCCAGGGTCGCACTCCTCAACGTTGAGGCGCTGTTTGAGGATGTCAGCGTGCTGCGCACCGGCCAGTCGGGTTTCAACGTGCTGCGGTTACAGGTTTCCTACAAAATTCAGGGTTCCGACATCGTGCTAACCGAAGAGGGATTCATGGATGTCGCAGACGGGCGAAGCGGGGTATTTGCATGAGCAAATTTATTGTGGTGACCGGCGATAAAGTGCTCTATGACCCCACTTTTATGACCCGGACCGTGGTGCCCGTTCCGGCGGTGATGACCGGTACGGGCCACGCCGACATCAATGCGCTGAAGGTCTGTGTCGCCGCAGATATCAATCAACTCTCCACCAAGGTGATGTCGACCGCGTATATCGCACCGCCGTATACCGTTCCGGGCACCTGCAAACTGGAGATACAGGCGTTAAACGCCGACCAGCTTCAGGTCTGGTGTGACAGTAAAGGCAACGTCATTACCGTGGGGACGAAGTTTATCGCCGTGTGCACAGGCATAACACCGGCCACCCTTCCGCCACCCGCCTCAACACCCGATCCCACTGTTGGGTCACCGATGATCGGCACCGGCAGCTTTATTAACACTCAATTCTTCGTCACCGCTGGTTAAATCTTACTCGCCTGCTTTTTCGGCCCTGACCGCAGGATACTTCTATGACATCGCCAGAAGAGTTTATCTATGATAATCGTTCGTTGCTTACGCACCTGCAGAATTTCCAGGCATATACCCGTGCTATCCCATTCAACGATCTTAAGAATTGGGATGAGGTTTTCTTTAATGATGGTCAGACACCGCAATCTCTCGCCGCTCTGCTGGAGCAAGCAGCATCGGCACCGGGTACGCTTCAGCCGCAGCAGGCGTTTCTTCTCGCATTCCTCAAAATGATGGAAACCCCGCGCCGGCTGATGAACACCTTGCCAGCGCGGCATCGCGATCTCTATTTTCGCGGCGTGCTCGGGGTTAAGCCGCTGCCCGCAGCGGCCGACCAGGTGATGCTACAGCTCACGCCGGATGAGCAGCACCAGACGCTGAATGTACCCGAAGGGCTGCTGTTCAGTGCCGGGCAAGACAGTGCGGGTGTACCCGTGAACTACCGGTTGGATGCCCCGCTGCTGATCAACCATGCGCGTATTACCGATATTCGCTGGCTGCTGCCTGATACCGTCACAAACACCGTCCGGGCCTGTACCCTGCTTGATGTGGCGACGGGCATCACACCGCCAGCGGGTGGCGTGCGGCTATTTTCGCCCCAGTTGGGCGGAAAGCGGGGACAGCCGCAAGATGAAACCGTGCGCAACGGTTGGCTGTTGGTGATTGCCGCCCTGCAAGCGGCTGGCGCGGGTCAGCGTAAGTTAACGCTGACGTTTGACAGCTCGCCTGTAGGGTTTAAGGCCGAAGTGAGCATCGGCACCAAATGGCAGCCACTGCTGTGTTCTGTTTCTGGCAATACGCTAACGGCCACCCTGGAAGCGAGCCTGAGCCCGGAAGCGCCAGCGGAGTATGCGTTGTTGACCGACCCGGTGATACGCCTCTATCAGGAAAAATCTAACGCGACGTTACCAAAAGTGACGGCGGTGGAGATTACCGTCGTCAATGCTGCAGACGTGACGGTGACGACCGCCGATGGCGTTTCAGGCCCGGTTCAACAGGTAAATTATCTTTTTGGTATGGCACCGAAAGCAGGCAGCCCCTTTACGCTGTCATCTCCGGCATGGCGCAACGCCAGCGGCCAGACGTTGACGCTCACCCTCACCCCGAAATGGCAGGGACGTCCGGCGGATCTTAAGGCCTGGTACGCCAACTACCCCAATAATCCTGTCTCGGGTAACGGGGTTTTCAAGGTCAAGAGTGAAGATCTGGTGCAAAAAGAGGTCTCGTTGTTTGGCGAGAGGCAAAGCGATAATGCACTGATCTTTTCCCGCACCCTAAAGGAGGGGGAAAATACGCTGGTGGTGAATTTAGGGGCCATTGACTTCCAGCATGCACTGTATGAAAAGACGTTTAAAGAGGGGAATATCACCGAGAATAAGCCGCTCAATCCCCCTTACGATCCCCGTCTGGAGGATGTCGATGTCAGCTATAGCCTTGCTGACGTTGCATTTACCCCATACGCGCTGCTGCCCTATGGCTATGCTGAATCCCGCGAGGAGTTCGCCAGCCCGCACGTCTATCTCGGCTTCACGGATATGCACCCCGGCCAACAGCTGAGCCTCTACTGGTCCATCGAGACGCCGGTACCGTTCACGCCTGATGGGCTGGAGTGGGAGTACCTGTCGCAGACTAACGGTGTCGCTGAGTGGAAAGCGTTAAGTAAGCAGCTAAGTGACAACACCGGCAACTTTGCCCGTAACGGCAGTGGCGCAGTGACGCTGCCAGCGGACGCGGCTCACGAGACAACGCTAATGCCCACGGGACGCTACTGGCTTCGGGTCAGTAAGTTTGAACTCACTGACCATCAGGTACAGCTACCTGTCTATATGACTCAGGATCTCACCGCCACTGATCAACAGAAACTACTGGCTATGCAGCCGAATGTGGAGCCGTACCCATGGTTCAATGGTTTATGGACCAATGCCCAGAGTGCCACGTTGGTGGATGCCGCCAGTATTGCGCCTGAGCACTTCGCCACGCCGCTGCCCGCCGGTACGGTGAGCAGCACGGTGGTCCCGTTCAATGGGTTGCTTGCCGTGCTTCAGCCGCTGCCGGGCTGGGGAGGGAAGGCACAGGAGAGCGATGCCGCCAGCATGCAGCGCATTGCTGAACAGGTTATGCATCGTGGCCGTGCCTCTAACTGGCGCGATATTGTCCAGTTGATTATTGCCAACTTCCCGGATGTGCATCATGTGCGCCTGCCCGGTATGAAAATCCTCGACGGTTTGTATATTCCGAAAGTGCCACCCGCCAGTTCGGGCACTAGCGCAACAGCAGAACCGGTATTCGTTACCGATCGCGTGCAAGAGATTATGGTGATCCCACAAGCGGGCATCAACCAGGGGCAGGACCCCCACAAACCGATATTAAGCCCGGCACGATTAAAAGAGATTCAGCAGTTTATTACCGATCGGGCTTCTCCCTGGCTCAATCTGCGGGTGCTCAACCCCTGCTATCTCGACGTTGTGGTGAAATATGACGTTGCCGTGGATGAGCATGTCAACCAGGCCAATCTGCAAAGTCAGTTGGATGAGATGCTGCGCCAGCACTTTATGCCCTGGCTGAATGGCCAGCAGCGGGTGCAACCGGGGGACACACTGACCATTAATGACATCATGCAGGTGCTGCAACAGCACCCTGATGTGCGGTATGTCACCGATGTCACGCTGAATGATGTCAAAAATGAAACGCAGGCTGATAAAGATAAATACCAGGCGATTGAAACCACGCTGGCAGTGATTAATCTCAAGCTGCCCAGTGATGCCAGTGTGGGATTACCCCAGCCAGAGGAGACTGTGTGATGAGCGATAACTATATTCCGCCTTCGCTGGTGGAAGCTGAAAAAGAGAACATCCACTTTAACACCCTGATGCGTGATGCACGCGAGGTAGTAGAACAACTGGCGGGGAAAACCTGGACCGATACCGCACTGCACGATCCGGGCATTACGCTGCTGGAGGCGCTGGCCTGGAACATTTCTGATATCAGCTACCGTTGCCTGCTACCGTTGCAGGATCTACTGACGCTGGAAAACGCGCCCGTGGGCAGCGGGCTGTTTCCGCCGAATTTTGTGCCGGAAGAGATGCTCACCACCAGCCCGGTGACGGCGGAAGATTATCGCCGTGGCATTCTTGATCTTTACCATCAAGGCACGCCGGCTGGTTTTTACTTTGCCGATGCGACGATTACGCGCGATCCCCGCGTGGCCGCAGATGGCGAGACAAATGGCCGTTTCCACTACTATTACGATGCCGTAAACCGCAATTTTGTGTTTAAAAAACCCGTAAAAGAGAAGCCGGAAGATCCAGTTCTTCCAGGCCCCCCCCGTATGGAGCTGTTTGGCAGCTACCAGGTGGTGGCACAGATTTCACAGTTGCCGCGGCTTAACCTCAATGACGATGCTTATAAACAGAAACTGACCAACTATCTGGAGCAGCATCGCAACCTGGGTGAGGTGTTCCGGAGTGTCTCGGTGCTTAGCGCAAAAGAAGAGGTGATCACGCTGTCAGCAAAGATCGAGGCTGACGAACTGCTGGAAGATGTCGATGCGTGTTACGCCAACCTCTATCTGGCGCTGCAAAATGTGCTGGCAGCACGGCTGGAACGTCAGGAAAAGGTCGATCTGGCGCGTGGGGAATACCATGGGCCGAAGGCAGCCTATGGCTGGATTACCAAACTTCCTCCCGGCCAGTTGGGCGGAAAGAAGGTGATTTCACTCAGTCACTTTAATACTGCGCTGACGGCGGTGGAGGGCGTGAAAGCGGTGCGTGAGTTGGCGTTTGATGGCGTAGCAGAGAAAGAGAAATTCTTCAGGACGCTAACAGATAAATTGCCGGTGCTGTGGGGAGCAAGTCGTGACCTGGATAAACAAGTAGCGTTGATGCTGGAAAAAGTGTTGATCTACCGTAACGGGGTGCAAATAGCCGGTAAGGCAAGCAACATTGTGTCGCTGATTGCATTGCGTTTTGCGTCCCCCCGCAGCCAGGTCTCACCGCCTTATCCCCTGGGCCGTTATCGTCATCTGCGCCGTTACTACCCGGCCAGCCTGGTGGTGCCACCGCTCTACCAGCTACAGCAAGTTGACCCGACCCCGGAAGTTCGTCAGTTACACCATTTTCTGTTGGGGTTTGAGCAGCACCTTGCCAGCAACCTGCAGCAGCTGGAAAACCTGACCCGGCTGCTCAATCTCTCCACTGACCATCTCAGCATGATGGAAGCCTACGGTGCGCAGTGGCCATTTGCTGAAGGTAGCGTGTTGGATGCGGTCTATCGCGACGATAAAGACGCCGATCTTAAAGAGAAATTAATTAACACCGCAGAGATAAACCAGATGGAACTCAGTGCCATGCTGCGGCTGATTCGCTTCTTGTTAAATTACTTCGGTATTGAAGACTTCAATAAACAGATCACAACTGACCAGCAGCTGCTGGATAATCTGTATATCGGCCTGAATCTGCTGCGCCAGGTGCCTGAAGTCGGCTACAAACGCACCGTATTTATCAACAATCAGGTCTCTTCCCTCCAGCGCCGCCTTGCCGGGCAGTTGGGGATCGGCAAGGAGATGTTCAGCACCGCGCCCGATATTCGCCAACTGTCGTTTTATGTGGTGGAACATGCCCTGTTGTTGCCGGATATGCCGCCAGAGCAGGGCCAGGCCCCGCTGAAAATCTCGCAGGCCAAAGAGCTGCAGTTAGGCACGGAAACTTTCCTGGTACTGGAGACGAACAGGGAGCTTACGGGCTACATGACGCGCAAGCATATGGTTGATCTCAAATATAAAATTGGCACCGAACCGGAAGTACACATAGGCAACCTGCTGGTGATGCAACTGGGTAACGATGTGCGAGAAGAACTGTGGCTAACAGGTACGGGTGCACCTAAACGTGAAAACAGCTTCCTGCTACTGCCGGGTAAATTTGCGCAACTGCGCGCGGTGTTAAAAGAGATTTTGGCGCTGGATCTGACGAAGACAACGCTAAACGCCAGCTTCAGCGATATCTGGCTTAACGAAATGAAGTACTTGCTGGATAAAGAACACGCTGAAGTGATTATCGCAGGGACCAACAAATATAAAATTACCACCAACAGCGATCAACCGTGGCCGCAGGTGCTCCGCAAAGGGGATACGCTCACCCTGGAGCGTACTTACTATGCTGCGTCTAAAACCAAAGAACGTACCGCCAGCAATGATTATCAGTATGAGGCCACCGTTGATGCTGTCGACCCTGTCACAGGCTACGCCAACATTACGGTGACAGACAGTGCGGACGACCCCGTTGACTTCGAAAAATACCGTTATTACTGGTTCATCAAATCTAAGGACACGCTGGTCAAACCTGCCTCCCATGACGACCTGCTACAGCGCGATCGATTCTCCTTTACCCTCAGCGTGGTATTGCCACTGCGTTACATAGGGAATGTGAAAGATAAGACGGCACAGCAGATTGAAGCCGAAGATCAGCGGGTGCGCAAAATTGTGCAGGGGGAGGTGCCGGCGCACATTCAGGTGAGGGTGCTGTGGTTAACAGACGAACAATTTGCCAGTTTTAGCAGCACCTATGCCAGTTGGCAAAACCAGGGAATGGCGGTCGGGGAAGACTCCCTGAAGCTCATGCGCATGCTCTCGCTGGGTATGCTGGCCGAGCTGGTAGAAGGCATTGGGATAGCGCGCATTCCGGACCATGCCGAGTCGGCGAGGCTTACGGCTATTGAAGCCAGGGAAACCGTTAATGGGGTACTGAAACCCTTTAAAGAGTGGACAGTGGAAAACCAAGCCGCATGGAACAAGGAGGCGAGCGATAACTTCCTGCTGTTTGTGGCACCGGACGATTAAGCCCGCGCGCAGCCATAGCCGGTGTTGGGCTGTGTCCTGCTGACAGGAGAACTTATGCCGATTGATCGTGTCACCGTATCGCTAACCACCTCACGAACGCATGCGGCTTATCTCCAGCAGCAGGTGAGCCAGCTGATGCAGCAGCTGAACCCACAGCTCGCGGCGTTACTGGCGCGTTATCTTCCCGCAGATACCATGCTAACAGAGCCATTACGAGTGGATATTGGCACGCTGCCGCTTAGGCAGTTCTCCTGGCAGTTTGTGCCACGGCTGCTGGCCGCGCTGGAACAGGCGCTACAGCAGCAGGAGATTGACCCAACGGAGAGATTCGCCGTTCCTGCCGACCAGGATCGGGGCGCAGCCGATCGGCGTGAGATAAGCAATCCCCCTGAGGAGCAGGAAAGTCTCAGGGATCTCAGTGGCGATACGCCAGGAGCCATCCCTCTGGCTGACGCAGCGCCACCAGAGTGGTCGACATTGCTGCGTTACCTGAGCAATGGCTATTGGCCCACTTTTGCCACTGTGCCGCAACCTGTGGCAGGGTGGGCGCTGCAAACTGACGCGACGGCGTCAAAGCAGCAGGGCCAGTCAGGTGTTATTGCGCAGGCGGGAAGCCGCCGCACGGCGCAGCCATTGTCAGGGCAGCCCCGCACGACGCAGCCGTTGCTGCGCCAGCGAGTGGTGGGCCAGCTGAAAAGTACGCCAGTTGGGGTTAACGCACAGGCGGGAAGCCATTCCAAGCCGCAGCCGTTGTTAAGGCAGCCCCGCACGACGCAGCCGTTGCTGCGCCAGCGAGTGGCGGGCCAGCTGAAAAGTACGCCAGTTGGGGTTAACGCGCAGGCGAGAAGCCGCCGCACGGCACAGCCGCTGTTAGGGCAGCTTCACACGCCGCAGCTGTTGCTGCGCCAGCGAGTGGCGGGCCAGCTGAAAAATACGCCAGTTGGGGTTAACGCGCAGGCGGGAAGTCGCCGCATGCCACAGCCGCTGTTAAGGCAGCCCCGCACGCCGCAAGCGTTGCTGCGCCAGCGAGTGACGGGCCCGCTGAAAAATACGCCAGTTGGGGTTAACGCGCAGGCGAGAAGCCGCCGCACGGCGCAGCCATTGTTAGGGCAGCCTCGCACGCCGCAGCCGTTGCTGCGCCAGCAAGTGGCGGGCCAGCTGAAAAGTATGCCAGTTGGGGTTAACGCTCAGGCGAGAAGCCATTCCAGGCCGCAGCCATTATTACGCCAGCGTCGGGTGGGGCAGCCCCGGATTGTGCCGTCTGGTGTAAACGCTCGGGCGAGAAGCCGCCGCACGCCACAGCCGCTGTCAGGGCAGCCCCGCACGCCGCAGCAGTTATTACGCCAGCGCCTTGCGGGCCTGCCAGCAATTTCCCCCACCGAGAGGGCTGCGCTGATCGGCGTATTGCAGTTGCCTGGCGGGCGCCAGCGGCTGTTGCAGCTGATGACGGCCAGTGACTGGCGGCAGCTGTGCGCACTGTTAGCGCCAGCGGCCCGGTTGAGCACGGCATCCCCGCTGGCGCTGCTGTTGTTACTGTGGCAGCAGAGCGAACTTCCACTGTTGCATGGCTTTAGTGCGGCCGAACTCCGTCCGCCACAGCCGCAGGAGCGGCGTGAGCTGGAGCGGTTGTTAACTGCGGGCAACCCGCAACGTTTGCTGGCGCTGCAACCCTGGCTTGTACAGCAGGCGCAGCAACCGCCAGCCGCCGCGTTAACCGCGGAGGTGGCCCTCCAGCCTGAAGGCTCACGACGTCCCCTTAACGAAAAGCAAGGCTGGCAGCAACTGCTCTCTGCGCGGGCACAGCAGCAGTTGGCACGACTCACGTCCACAACCCGCAATGCTGCGCAGCGACCACCAAAGCCGCCACCGCTGCCCGAACAGCTGGAGCTGCATCACGCGGGCCTGGTATTGCTCTGGCCGCTGCTACCCGGCTGGCTGCGTTCACAGGGGCTGGTGGTGCAAGCCGATCCACAGGCACCGCTGCGCTTTAGCGGGCCCGAGGCGCAGCAACAGGCGATAGCGCTGCTGGATGCGCTGATTTGGCAAGACGACGAAGGTGGTGAGTGGCGCAGCCTGTGTAGCAAACTGCTGTGTGGCTGGCCACTGGAATGGCCGCTGGAGCAAGAGTGGCCGCTGGAACTGGCCCAGCAGCAGGCGCAACAGCTGGAACCGGCGCTGCAAGCGCTGCTGCTCCAGCTACCGGGCCTGAAAAACCTCAGCCTGTCAGAGTTACGTCAGCTGTTTCTCCAGCGCGCCGGCACCCTGGAGCAACAGCGCTACGGCTGGCAGCTTAGCGTACAGCCGCATCCGGCAGATATTTTGCTGCGCCATATTCCCTGGCCGCTGGAACAGATTCATTACAGTTGGTTATCCGAACCGATCACCCTGAACTGGCCGCGCCCTGACTACGGTGCCGCGTTGTAATCTCGTCACTCCTGCGCGGTGAGCCCTGAACCTGTATTGCAAGCCGCAGGCTAACCGCCGTAACACCTTCCCGGACAGCTGCCGCTGTCACTATGTTGCATAACGTTTTCCAAACCGGAGAGTTATCATGGCTAAAAAGACCCCAGCAGCAACGGATAATGCACAGGATTCAGCGCAGAAGCAGCCTGAAGCCGCGATCGCGCCGCAGTCGGAATCCGCCCCGCAGGCGGCCAGCACCTTGCCCTTTGCGCAAAAGCGTGAGGAATTAATCAAAAAATTTCGCGCCAATGCCGTACCGCGCGAAGCGGATTATAAACAGCTATTGGATCAGCACTATGATGTCGCCGGTGCGCTAGGAATGGCAAATACCGACGATAATAATGGTGGTAAAACCGGTAATGGGTTGGTGTTTGAAAATGAAAAATTGCATGTAAAGGCGAAAGCAACGGGAGGGCTGCTTTCCGATACCAATGGCGTGAGTCTAGACGCTGGGAAGTCGTTAGTGATTGGCACTGATAATACAGTTAATGTTAAAACAAGCAATAAAAATGGGTTGAAAATATCAGAAGGTGGTGAGGTGGAGGTTAATTTATATTCATACAATGCTGACTCTGATAGCTTTGTTGCTGCTGTTATTTCCCATAACCCAACGGATATTAGCGGTCTTGGGGTTAATGTTGGTGGAATGGGGAGTAAAAAAGGTCTTAAACAATATAAAAGCACATATGCTGCTGGTGCGGTTTTAGGCGTGAGCCATGATGATACGTTAAAGATTGATAGCAGTACCGGGAAGCTAGGGGTAATGCCCCATGCCTCGGGGGGCTTAGTCAGCAGTACTAATGGCTTGATGCTGAATACTAGTAAAATGTCAGGCTTAAAAATTGAAAGCAATGCATTAAGGATGGCGACGGGTTCGTCGTTAGAGATTGACGCTGATAATAAAGTTAATGTGAAAATAAGCGGTACAAATGGGTTGAAAATAACAACGAATGGTGAGGTAGGCGTTAGTTTATATTCAAATAATGCTGACTATGATGGCGGTGTTGCTGCTGTCATTAGCAGTGCGCCAAAGGATATTGACGGTATCTGGATTAATGTTGGTGCCGCCAATGGGGAGAAAAAAGGCCTTAAACAATATAAAGGAACAGGGCCTTATGGTGCGGTTTTAGGCGTAAGCCATGATAATACATTAAAAATTAATAGCACCGGGCAGTTGGGGTTGAAAGTCGATGATTCGACGATAAAAATTAACAGCTCTGGACAGCTGTATTCTAATTTTACCGAGGAGATGTTAATAATTCAAATGGCCAGGCTGCATAACTGTCATTTATATGGGTATAGTTCTAGGGGTTATTTTATTGCTTATGTTAATTCTTCTGGTACGTATTTGGCTGGCTTTGGAAGGGGTGCTGATTTGAATGGGGTGAATTATAATTCGGATAGTGTTTATATAAATGGTAGTCGACATGAAAAAACACATCGCGGCGGGGTGGGGAGTGTTGGTTATAGTCTGTCTATCGATTACATACTTAAGATTGGTGATGCGGTTGCATTTACTAATACTGGCGATATGATTACCAAGACTTTGTAATATAATGAGGATTGGCTCAATGAGGCACTATGTTGAATTATAATTTTTTACTCAGAAGTGCTTATTTATGAGTTTAAATTAACTATTATTAGTGTTTTTTTTTAAAATCTATCTTGTCGAAAGTGAAGAGTGTTAATTACGGCTGATAACGACTTTTAAAATAAAATCTTTCCTATTACTTCCTTATTTCGAGGAGCCACCATGCCTAAATCCCTGTTCGACACTCTCGCAGCCAGCGAGATCGGTGAATTTAATATGTCACTTAAACGCCACTTGCACACCAGCTTTGGCGTTCCCGAAGACAGCGATAAACTTAATTTCCGCTTCGATGAGCCCAATTATAAAGATGCGTCAATTAATAGCCCGACGTTCCACTTATTTATGTACCTGATTCATGAAGACCTGGCGATTCGCCACAGCTCACCCACTGCCTATTTACCGCAAAGTGGGCAATATGAGCCGGACCGCGCCTTTATCCGCTGTCTCTACCTGGTGACCTACTGGGAGCCGCCGACCAAAATCAGTGCCACCTCGCCGCAGGCGGAACCGGACAGCGACTCGGTGAAAAACCACAGCACCATGATTCGCGCACTGCTGAAGTTGCGTAAAAACAGCGCGTTTAAGAAGTATCAGCTGCGCATTATCGAGCCAGAAGCGCTGAACAGCCTCGGCAACTTCTGGCAGGCGCTGGGGGATAAGCCGCGCACCATTCTCAACTTTGCCGTCACCATGCCGGTGGTTCTGGATGATATGGAAGAAATTCTGCCGGTGAAAAAGGTGGAATCGACCTTTGAACCGCTCCCCGGCCACGATCAGCTGCAGTTAGAACAGGCACTGTATGCCGAACTGGCGCATAAGCTGCCGGGAGGGGCGCTGGCGCGCGTCACCGTGCGGGCGGTACCCACGTTAACCATCCGGCGTAAGAAAGCCGGGGAACCGGTGCAGGAGGTGGATGTGAGCGTGGCCGGGCTGGTACTGGCAGAACAGGTTACGTTGCTCGAGCAGACCGCCAACGGCTGGGCAGGGAAAACCTTTGATCTGGCAGGCACAAGCTGGTCGGTGAAAAAGGTCAATCTTGATGGCCTGGTGCAGGTGCCGGAGAAAAATGCGGAGGCGGTGCCCACCCCCCATTAATAATTCCTCCGGTCCACCCGATTTCCCCCTTTGTCCTGACAAACGGATCGCCCTATGAACCTGATGCCCGAAGATGTCCCGCCAGCCGACAGCGCTGCCGCGGAAGATCAACTCTATACCTTTCTGGCGGCCGTGGCGCAGGTGGATGCCATTCTGCTGCGCCACCAGCAGCAGTATCAGTTTGATCCACAAAGTGATTTCTATCCGCCCAGCAGCGAGCTGGAAAGCGCCACGCGCGCCATGCCTTACTGGGCCGGTCGCAGTGCCAACTGGCAAAGCAACATCCCGCAGTTCGATCTGCCCGCCGAAAGCCGCATGGCGCAGCTGGTGGAGCAGTATCAACTGAGTGAGTTCGAACTGGCGGTGCTGCTGCTGGGCTGCCTGAACAGCTTTGAGCCGCGCTATCGCCAGCTATTTGCTCAGCTTCCGCTGCAACAAAATGAAGGCCCCAGTTTCGGGCTGGTTCAGGCACTGTTCTGTCCGGGCACCTTTCTCCGTCATGCCCAACGCGCCAGCCTACAGGCGGATGCGCCGCTACAGCGCGACGGGCTGATCGAACTGTTGCCCCGGCGTAATGCCGGTGAAGAGCAGGGCTATCGCACCCATGAAATGGTGCTGGACTGGCTGTTAGGCAGTGAAAGCCTGCCTGCTGGGTTACAGGGCATGGCGCGCTGGGTGGAGGATCAACACAACGATCGCAGCCATCAGGCGGCGGTGAGCCAGCTGGCGTTTCACCAAAGCCTGACGCCGCTGCTCGACATCCGCAGTGAAGCCGGTACCGACCGTGAAGCCTATATTGCTGAACTGGCACGCCACTTCAATAGCCAGGCGCTGTGGGTCTCCTGGCTGCAACTGCTTAACACCGGCCGTGATGCGCCGCTGTTGCTGCGCCAGCTGTTTAACTTCACCCGGCTGACGCGTTCACTGCTGGTGCTGGACCTCCCGCCCCCTAAAGCAGCGGGGGAAGGGGGCGACAGCTACAGCGCCCTGATCGAGCAGCTGGAACAGATAGTGGAGCAACAGGTGCGCGACGGGCTGCCCTTGCCGATCTGCACCCTCAGTGCAGCACAGCTTTCGCAGTTGCCCTTTAGCCGCCTCAGCCGCCACGCGCTGGAGATTGGCGTGCCGGGCTTAGAAGAACGCTACAACTACCTGCTCTCTTTACTTGGTGGTAATACGCCACAGTGGGATGCCCGCGCGCTGGTGCAGCGTATTGCGCTGCCGTTCGATACCATGCGTAGCGCCGTGGCTGAATCCCACGCGCTGGCGATGCAGCGCGGCAAGATGTGGCCGCAGGAGGAAGATTTTCGTGCCGCCTTCCTGCGTCGTGCTAAACAGAATTTCAATGCGCTGGCCCAGCGCGTCACGCCGCAGCGCAGCTGGGATGACATCATTATTAGCCCTGGGCTACGCGAGCAGCTGGATGAAGTGTTGTGCGCAGTACGCCAGCGCGAGCGGGTGCTGGAGCGTGGCTTTGCGCGCAAAGTGGGCAAGGCCACCGGCATCAGCGCCCTGTTCTATGGTGACCCCGGCACCGGGAAAAGTATGGTGGCGGAGGTGATGGCGGGGGCGCTAGGTGTGGATCTGATCCGCGTTGATCTCTCCAGCATCATCAACAAATACATCGGTGAAACCGAGAAAAACCTGGCCCGCGTGTTTGATCTCGCCGTACAGGATGCGGGGGTGCTGTTCTTTGACGAAGCCGATGCGCTGTTCGGTAAGCGCAGTGAAACCAAAGATGCCAAAGACAGGCATGCCAACATCGAAGTGGCTTATCTGCTCCAGCGGCTGGAGCATCACCCTGGGCTGGTGATCCTCGCCACCAACAACCGTAGCCATCTGGATGATGCCTTTACCCGCCGCTTCTCGTTTATTACGCATTTTGCCTACCCCAACGCCGACCTGCGCGAGCAGATGTGGCGTGCGGTGTGGCCGCCGCAGATCAAAGTGGCGAAAGAGGTCGATTTTGCCCGGCTGGCGCAGCTGGCGCTGACCGGTGCCAACATCCGCAACGCCGCGCTGCTCGCCAGTTGGCTAAGCGCGGAGAAAAAAACTATCTCGCTGGAACATATTGAACGCGCCATCCAGCGGGAACTGAGCAAAATGGGGCGCGGCTAGCGATAGCCGGGTTCAGTCTTGCAGTTACCTCTCAGGTCACATGGCGCTTTCGCCAGGTCTGCCCTCCGCCGGGGGCAGATCGTTTTTTTCTGAGGTGCCAGGTGACTGCGCTGAATGATCCCGCGACCCGATCGCACTGAACGAGCCCCTTAATCATGCCTGTGGTACCGGCTGCGCTGAACCGTGGCCGGGCCACGTTCTGGAGACCTGCACTATGTCGCAATTGCCACTCTCTCCCGGTGTTTATGTTGAAGAGGTTTCACACTTTGATCTCGCCCTTGGCTCGTCCTCCCGCGCAGTGCCGGTGTTGCTCACCTCTGCGGGCAGCCGTTGGTGGGGCGAGCAGCAGCCAGCTCTGATCGGTAGCCTGGAAGACTATTTCGCGCTGGAAGGTGCGGGCAATATGGGCGTAGGGAGCCTGAGCTTAGCAGCGGCCAGTCGCTGGCTGGCCGACAACGACGCCCAGACGGCAGCGGCGGACGCACCGGGTGCCCAACGCTCTGCCGATCCTGGCAGCCTTGAAGCACTGGCTCTGCGCGCCTATTTCGCCAATGGCGGCACGGCTTGTTACCTCTGCCCGGTGGATCAGCTGGAGCAGATCGAAGCCCTGAGCGATGCCTCGCTGGTGGTGCAGGCCGGACAACCCCAGCAGGTGATAGCGGGAATCCTCAACCTGTGCCAGCCCGGCAGCGGACGTTTTGCCCTGCTGGATGGTCCGCAGCATCAGGGGTTTTATTCGGCGCAGCGGCTGCACGATTTTCTGGGTGAGATTTCACCCACTCCCCGTGCCGCGCTCTACTATCCGTGGCTCAATGCCCGCTGGACATTGCAGGGAGGCAGAGTGGGGACTTACGCGGTGCCACCCAGCGCCGTGGCGGCCGGGTTGGTGATGAAAACCGATAACGCCGCTGGCCCGTGGCTCGCACCGGGTAATTTACCGCTCAGCAGTGGACTGAAGCCGCAGGTGGCCGTGGGCAACAGCGCCCAGCAGGCGTTCACCAGCAAGGATTTTACCGCGCCCTCGGTGAATATGTTCCGCGAGTTTCCCGGTCGTGGTGCGGTGCTGTTGGGGGCGCGCACCCTGACCCACAGCGGCCCGGCGTGGGGCTATATTAACGTGCGCCGCACCTTTGATCGGGTGGAGCGTGATTTGCAGCAGGCCATGCAGCGGTTTCTGTTTGAACCCAACGGCCCGGTGAGTTGGGAAGCACTGCGTGCCGGGGTGGAGAATTATCTCTACGTCCTGTTCCGCCAGCAGGCCTTCGCCGGGGATACCCCGCAAAGCAGCTATCGCGTTGAAATCGGCCTCGGCAGCACCATGACGCAGCAGGATACGCTGGCTGGCATTATGCGTATGCGCATTGGCCTGGCAGTGGTCAAACCGGCAGAGTTTGTGTTCCTCGAGTTTAGCCAACTGCTGGGCGGGGCCACCCTTGCCGATGGGCCGGCGTTGCCGGAACCGGAGCCGGAGCCGGAACCAGAGCCGGAACCGGAACCTGAACCGGAGCCAGAACCGGAACCTGAACCGGAGCCAGAACCGGAGCCGGAGCCCGAGTCGGATCCCTATCGGGATGACCCTGAGGCGGGAGAACAACCGAGGGGGATGATTTGATTGAAAGGGCAATCTGATGGCGATGGCAGAGGAAAAGTCTGGAGATTCCAGCTGTGGGAAGGGCCGTGGAGGTTAAAACAGACAATTAACGCGCCGGAGCATGGCCCTTTTCGGTTCACCGCAAGGCTCTGTACTCTGCCGTAGTTTGACAAAAGAAGTAGTTCAAACCACCCGCCATACCTCAGTGGTCGCCAAACGGCCAACTACTGTTTTGCATGGCCATGATTTATTTCATACGCACAGTTTCCCCTAAAGAAAACCTGATTCTGTAACCGGAGAACCCTATGCTCAATTTCCCGCTTGCTCCCGGTGTGCATATTGATGACATCACCCGCAGTTCACTCTCTGTAACCGCAACCGCACCGGGCCTCCCGGTGATGGTTATCGGCAATGACGGGCCGTGGTCGGCGCTGTCTCAGCCTTACCTGGTCAGTAGCTTTGCTGAAATTGAGCGCTGGCTGCAAGGAGAGAGTGGTGTCCTCAGCAGTAGCGCGAGCGCCTCAGGCTTTGCCAGCGCCCGTCCGGTGCGTAAGGGTGGCAACCCGGCACACCAGCGCCTCAGTAGCCTGGACTCTGGCCCCGAGAACCACAGCAGCAGCGAACCGGACTGGACTCACCCCAGCTTCAGTGCGCTCAAAGCCTATTTCGACAACGGCGGCGGTGCCTGCTACCTGTGCCGCAGTGACCAGCTCAATCAGATTGCGGATTTATCAGATGCCACGCTGGTGGTGCAGGCGGGGCAACCGCTGGCGGTCGGGCTGGCTATTTCTGCTCTGTGCCAGCCTGGCAGCGGGCTGTTCGCCTTGCTGGACGGGCCAAATGATGCAGAGCGACCAGGTGATGATACTGAACCGGTGAAACGCCAGCCGCGTTTTGATGCCGAGGCACTGGCAACCTTCGTCAGTGGGTACAATGCCAACGCCAGCGCGGCACTCTACTATCCGTGGCTCAGCCCTCTGTGGTTGCTTTATCAGCGTAGCGGCGAGCCGGTGGCGGTCATCCATCCGGTGGCCCCCAGTGCGGTGGCAGCGGCCCTGATTCAGCAAACCGACAGGCAAATTGGCCCCTGGAAGGCCCCCGCCAACCTCACTTTGCAGCCAGGCCTGCAACCGCTGGTGAAGGTAGGGGATGCTTCGCAGGCGCGCTTTAACCAGGACGGCACGCTGGCGGTGAATATGCTGCGTGAATTCCCCGGCATCGGCGTGCAGCTGTGGGGGGCGCGTACCCTGAGTGCGGGTGATGTCGCATGGCGCTATGTGCCGGTGCGCCGCACCTTTGACCGCATCGAACGCGATATGCAGCAGTCGCTGCGCAAAGTGCTGTTTAAACCCAACGGCCCACAGACCTGGCAGCAGCTGCGCAATGCGGCAGAAAATTACCTGTTCGGCCTGTTTGAAGCCGGAGCGTTTGCTGGTACCACACCGGAGCAGTGTTATCAGGTGCAGGTTGGCGTCGGTAGCAGCATGACCGAACAAGACCTCAATGACGGTATCTTGCGCATGAATATCGGCCTCGCCGTGGTACGCCCGGCAGAGTTTATTGTGCTGGAGTTTAGCCAGACCATGGCGAGCGCCGTGAGCGGCGATGTGGTGACGCCGATCAGGGAGCCGTTACCGGAGCTGGAGCCGGTGGTCAACTACGTTGCGCCCAGGGAGCAGCCGGAGGGATATGAACTGATTGCTAATGCGTTTATCGGACGCAGCGTAGGAATGTCTGCCGATGGGCGGACGGTAATTTTTGGTGGTGATCACGCAAGTTTGGGTATGTATATTTATCAGCAGCGCTCAGACAGTCAGTGGGAGCCGGTGTTTAAAGCCGCTATCGCTCAATCTGGCCCTGTTACTCAATACGCTCTCAATCAGGACGGTTCCGCTGCTTTTATCGGTGTGCCGAATGGTAACAAGCTCTACTTTGCCCGCCGTATAGCCGGTACCTGGCCTGAGTGGGATGAGTGGCAGCAAGTTGTGCCAGTTCCGCAGCCAAATTCAGGATATGGTCAAAAAATAGCCATTAGCCCGGACGGTAGCCGGCTGGCAGTGTATGCCAAACAGGCAACTTATAATGATCCCGCCAGCGCCGGTGCGGTGTATCTCTGGTATTACCAGGACAACATCTGGCAACACAAACACACCCTACAGGCGGAACAACCGCAGGAAAATGAACGGTTTGGTTACCAGATGAGTTTTAACCGCAGCGGGGAGCAGCTGGTGATTTTTTCTCAAACTCTCAAAGAGGGTGAGGCCGAGTATATCAAGGTCACCACCTGTACGCTGGATGACACCGGTGTAACCCGGCAGGATTCAGCACGAATTCCTGCCTCGGGAACCTCATTTGCCAGCTTGCATCCCTCTGGCGAGCTGATAGCGATTGGAAACAGGGATTTTGAAAATAATACCGGTAAGCTACAGCTCTACCAACTGCAGAGAGAGGGCTGGATTGCGGGCCAACTGCTGGAGGCTAAACAGACTGCGGGGGACTATTTTGGTCAGTACAGTATTTTCTCCCCCGATGGCAACACCTTCGTGGTGCATACTTCATCTGCCAAAGGGCAATCAGGTACCAATTACAGCGGAAAGGTCTGGATTTTCCAACTGTGGGAAGGGGAGTGGACGTTAAAACAGACGATTAGTGCGCCAGAGGATAAAGATTTTACGTTTTCCTCGAGCCTGGCGACAGATTATGCCGCCAACCGGCTGTTTATCGGCGAGGGGCAGTACTGCAGTGAGGAGGTAGAAAATGCAGGCCGGGTGTGGATTTACGACAAGCAATGAACCTTAAAATCAACGGGGATTTTCCTAGGGAGCAGAGGTGGGATGAGGTCCGGCAACCCACTCGGTGCACCTTACCTCCTGCCCGATGGGCATTTTAATCCCCCCGTTTTTCACGGTGGCAAGCCATCACGGCTATGAGTTATCTACCCGAACCCATAGCCGTACACTATTTTTACCCCAACTTCCCACTCAACCGGTTATGCACTTCGCCGCTCCAGCCTTCCAGCCCAATCACCTCTACCTGCACCCCGTAACGCCCGTAGCGGTGTACAATCCCGTCCAGCGCGGCGACGCTGGACGCATCCCAGATTTGCGCATGGGTTAAATCAATCACTACCGTTTTCGGATCGTGGGCATAGTCAAAGTGCTCAAACAGATCGTTACTGCTGGCAAAAAACAGCGGGCCGCGCACGGTGTAAGTCGCGATGTCACCCGTGACTTCGCGCTCGGCGCGAATCACATGCGCGATGCGGCGGGCAAACAGCATCATCGCCACTATCACCCCGGCTAACACCCCCAGTGCCAGGTTGCTGGTCCAGACGGTGATCGCCACGGTTAATACCATGACCAACGTTTCTGACCACGGCATGCGTTTTAGCGTCGCCGGTTGCAGGCTGTGCCAGTTCACGGTTTTCACCGCCACCACCATCATGATCCCCGCTAATACCACCATCGGGATCTGCGCCATCAGCGTGGAAAGCCCGGTCACCAGCAACAGCAGCACCAAACCCGCCACCACGGTGGAGACGCGCGAACGCGCTTTGCCCATCTCCACGTTAACAATGGTCTGGCCGATCATCGCGCAGCCCGCAATCCCACCGTAAAAGCCCGCCAGAATATTGGCGATGCCCAGCGCCCAGGATTCACGCCGTTTGCTGGATGGGGTATCGGTAATATCATCCACCAGTTTTGCCGTCAGTAATGATTCCATCAGCCCGACAAAGGCCACGCTCAGCGCGGTCGGCCAGACGATTTGTAAGGTGTTGAGGTTCAGCGGCACCAGCAACTGCGTCAGCCCTGGCAGTCCGGCGCTCATTGGGCCTTCATCCGCCACGTTCGGCACGCGCCAGCCCAGCAGTAGCGCAACTGCGGTCACTACAACAATCGCCACCAGCGGGGAAGGAATGCTTTTAAATATGCGCGGCAGCAGCAGCACAATCACCAGCGTGGCGGCAAACAGCCCCCACACCAGCGGCGACTGGCCCCAGACGTGCGGCACCTGAGCAAAGAAGATCAATACGCCCAGCGCGTTGACAAAGCCCAGCATGACCGAGCGGGGAATGTAGCGCATCATGCGCGCCAGCCCGGCAAGGCCGAACAGGATTTGAATCACGCCGCCCAGCACCACCGCTGGCAGAATGTATTCTACGCCGTGGGTGTGTACCATCGGGCCGATGACCAGTGCGACCGAACCCGCAGCGGCCGTGACCATCGCCGGGCGTCCGCCCAACAGGGATAACGTCAGACACAGCACCACTGAGGCGATCAGGCTGACTTTGGGATCGACCCCGGCAATCACCGAGAAGGAGATCACTTCCGGGATCAGGGCCAGCGCGGTAATCACCCCGGCAAGGGTTTCCCGCGTCAGAAGTTTGGGCGATCGCAGCACCTGCGAAACGCGCAGGTCGTCCGTCTGTCCAGCGGACATAGTCTCTGTTTTGCTCATAGTTTCTCGTTTTTATATTGCTCGCGTTGGCACTGCACGAAGCGGGAAGGGGATAGTCACCGCCTGATGGTAGCGGGAAGCGCGGGGGGATGCCAGAAAAACCAGCAAGGTCTTGGTTGGGTGGCGGCGCGCTCAGGGTGGAAAATCAAACGCTTGGTGGATCGAAGCCGAGACAAAAACGTGTCTGAACCGCGTTATACAGCACTAAAAACGCCTTTTATGCCAGCCGCATGTTACCCGTAGCGTAGCGCGCCAGATGGATTGCGCTTCGCGAGCAAACTGTTATGCTTTGTCACTTGTTTCTCAGGGTTATTCTACCCATCGTTGAGGCACCACCATTTTGAGTACCACCAGTTGGACCTTCACCCGTTTACTCCACTCCACCGCCCACGCCTGGCGTTTGGCCGTTGACCGGCATTTAAAAGAGAGCGGGCTTAGCATGAGCGCCTGGCTTGCCATCGCGACGCTGGAAAATGCGGAACATCCCCTGACCCAAACTGCCCTGGCCCAGCTCCTCGGGCTGGAAGATGCCAGCGTGGTTCCGCTGATCGACCGGCTGGTGAAACAGCAGTTAGTGACGCGTGTACAGCCACCGGAAGATCGGCGCAAGCGCCTGCTGGTGTTGACCGAGCAGGGCAAAGAGGCCTTTCTCCGCGTGAAGGCCGAAGCCGATGCACTGCGTGCAAGGCTGCTGGAAGATGTTGATCCCGAAGCGCTAAAAGTGACCGAAGGGGTATTAGGGCAGATGCTAAAAAGGCTCGATACGCTGTAATTCGCCTCTGGCCGCCCGCCGTTGCAAAAGCATCCGTTATCTCTCTGAGGTAGCGGATTTTTTTTGGGTTGCGTTTGCGTTGGTAATGGGGGCGTTTCAGTTAGAAGGAGCGGTCCGCATTTATGCGTTCCAGTCGCAGATGACGGGGAGTGCCGTAAAGACGCCGTGAATCCCTCCCTGGAGGCTCTGCCGCCGCATCCTTGCGGCGGAAGCTTTACTCTACTCCCCGTCATCCCCGCCTTCATGTGAATACTGTGCGGACCCGTGACCGCGCAGTTTGTAGCTATATCACTAAAATTTGCCGCCCAATGCGCTAATGGGCTCGCTGGAGAATGTAAGGATCATCAAGTCATCGCGGTCTGGCGATCTAAGATATATCTCATGCCCCCACCACGATAAAACGTCGTTACGTTCTCTCATAATTCGCTTGCAATCGCCGATGCGCTCAGGATAATCGCAACGTCAATAATAATGATTCTCATTTTTTTTCATCTCATCAGGTATCAACATTATGCGCCGTACGTTCTCAACGCCCGGATTCAAACCGACGCTGCTTGCCTTACTGGTTAGCACCGGTTCTTTGCCAGTGACGGCAGCCACCACAACCACTACTCAACCTAATGTCACTGCCAATGCCGCAGCGGATGCGAATGCAGCAGCCAAAACTGACAAAACGTTAGTCGTTACTGCCAGTCCACAGCAGGACTTCAAGCCAGGCGGTAACCAGCTGGTGCCAGCCTACCTTGATGGGCAGATTGCACACGGTGGTCGTCTTGGTATGCTCGGCGAGCAAAACGCCATGGACGTGCCGTTTAACGTGATTGGCTTTACCTCTAAAGCCATTCAGGATCAGCAGGCACAGACCATTGCTGACGTGATCCGCAATGATGCCACGGTACAAAACGTAAAAGGTTACGGTAACTTTGCGGAAAGCTATCGCATCCGTGGTTTCCTGATGGATGGCGACGATATGACCTTCGGTGGCTTGCAGGGCGTTGTGCCACGTCAGGTCATGGATGCCTCGCTGATTGACCGCGTCGAAATTTTCAAAGGGGCTAACGGCCTGATCAACGGTGCCACTACCGCAGCGGTTGGCGGTATGATTAACCTCGAACCCAAACACGCGGATGATACGCCGCTGACGCACATCGGCGTGGATTACACCTCATCATCCCAGGTGGGGGGAAACGTGGATATCGGTCGCCGCTTTGGTGATAACAACCAGTTCGGCGTGCGCTTCAATGCCGTTCATCGTGAAGGTGAAACCGGTGTAGACGGTGAGAAGAAACGCACCACCGCCGCCTCAATCGGCCTGGATTATCGCGGTGAGCGCCTCCGTACCTCACTGGATGTCGGCTACCAGAAAAAGACCTTCCATGATGGCCGTATGGGGATCAACATCAGCGGTGTGGATTCTCTGCCCGCTGTACCGTCCAACTCGACCAATTACAGCCAGCCGTGGGTGTTCAGCAACATTGAAAACGAGTGGGGCCTGGCAAAAGCCGAGTATGACCTCACCGATAGCTGGACCGCCTATGGCGCATTGGGTGCACAGCACAGCCATGAAATCGGTAACTATGCAACGCCGAAGTTGCTGAATTCCGACGGCGACCTCAGTATCAACACCTTTGATACCAACCGTCGTCAGGACAATATGAGCGGCATGTTTGGCCTGCGTGGTAACTTTGATACCGGCTTTGTCTCGCACAAAGTCAACGTAGGTTACTCCGCCCTGACCAGCAATGCGAAAAATGCCTATCGCATGTCCTTCGCGGGCAACGACTACAATATGTACGATCCGGTGAATGTGGGACGTCCAGATCCTACTTACGCGGGTGGCGAATACTACGATCCCAAAACCACTCAACGTAACCGTTCACAGGGCTACCTGCTGAGCGACACCTTAGGCGTATTGAATGACAGCCTGTTGCTGACCGTAGGGGCGCGCCATCAGAAAGTGTGGGTACGTAATTACGATTACAACACCCAGGCAGAAGATACCACTTCGCGTTACACCAACAGTCGCTGGATGCCTACTTACGGTATCGTTTATAAGCCGTGGCAGTTTGTTTCTTTCTATGCCAACCATACCGAAGCTCTGCTGCCGGGCGATGCGGCACCAAAAGGCTCAGACAACTACGGTTCTGTAACCGGTATTGCTCACTCCAAACAGAACGAAGTGGGTGTGAAAACCGACTTTGGTCGTGTGGGCGGTACGTTGGCGCTGTTTGAGATCAAAAAGCCTTCCGGCATTTTGGGTAGCGACAATGTCTACCGTATGGATGGCGAACAGCGTCATCGCGGCGTGGAACTGAACGTCTTCGGTGAACCGGTACTGGGCTTGCGTATCAACGGTAGCGCCACCTGGATCGATCCGATCATGGCGAAAACGTCTGGCGGGACTTACGACGGCAAAGAGGCAATCGGCGTGCCGCGCTTCAACTACGCGCTGGGTGCAGAGTACGACATCAAACCGATTGATGGCCTTACTGCTACTGCACTGTTAAGCCATACCGGGCCACAGTGGGCGGATTCTGCTAACACCAAGCGTATCGACAGCTACACCACGCTGGATTTGGGTGTGCGCTATCACACCAAAATCAACCAGAATGACGTCACCTGGCGCGTAGCGGTTGAGAACGTGACCAATGAGAAGTACTGGGCGAATATCGACTACTCAGGCACCTACCTGACTCAGGGCGATCCACGTACGCTGAAAGTTTCGATGAGCTACGATTTCTAAGCCATCTCACCCTCTCCTGCGGGAGAGGGGATTTCCCTCGTTCACCAGAATTTGTCTGTCTTACCTCTGCAATCCACCCACCGCACGAACTTCTAACCGCCACCAGAGTTTGTCCGTCTTAGCTCTGCAATCCACCCACCGCACGATCTTCTAACCGCCACCAGAATTTGTCTGTCTTACCTCTGCAATCCACCCACCGCACGATCTTCTGACAGCCGCAATGTAGCTTATGGGGGAAACCAAGGGGGGTATGATAGCGAGTGCGTCCACGACATGGACGTCGTGGTCGATCGGCAGGAGCAATCTTCCCGAGCAGTCATACCCCCCTTGGTTGACCTGGGTGCACAATCCCCCGCGACACCTCCCAGACCTGAGCACTAACCCCAAATCCACAGCGACACCCCTGAGATCTGAGCACTAACACCAATCCCCCGCGACACCTCCCAGACCTGAGCACTAACCCCAAATCCACCGCGAAACCTCCCAGACCTTGCACCCAACCCACTACAGAATTTGCTGGCAAAAACCCCCGTATCCCTTAAACTACCCCATCTTTTGCTGGCCTTCCTGCTCAAACCACACTATGTCACCACCCTCTGAACCGCAGGAACCGCCACACCACAGCATGGATGATGCTCACTTTGCCATCATGGTGCTTGCAGTCACCTCGGTGACGCTTATAATCTTCGTGTTATTGATCACGCTGTGGATGAGCTGAACAGATCGGCAGGCACACCTTCGTCAGGGAGATTGCTATGGAAGCCAGAGACGACAAACTTATTGCTATTATCGGTTTACTGACCGCTTGCCTGATCGGCGTGGTGTTTCTGTCTGCCATGACCTGGCTGGCTGATGTGCGCCGCCCGTCTGAATCTTCCCTTGATGTGCAAAACTGCTACGCGGCAAAACCCCACCGTTAAACTTCCTGATAGCGGCTCTGTAATTTGATCTGCTGACTGCGCAACTCCAGCGCCAGCGCTTCATGCAGCGTGCGGTTGCCGTTAGGATCGCCCAGCCCCAATAGCGCCCCCGGCGAACGCCGGTCATCTGCCCACATCGGGTATTCCACCACCGGATAAACCGAAATTCCTTCTACCGCAATGCCCTGATTTAACGCCAGCGTGACCTCTTCACTCACCTGACGCAGCCACGGCGCGCGCGCATCACCTTCGGCTCCGGTTTCAGCCAACAGCAGCGGGCGCTGATAGCGCTGCCAGTACTGGGCGAGAAGCTGGTGCAGTGGCAGGCGCGAGGGGTGATCAACCGGCATCGGCGCGCCAGCGAAAAACCAGTGGTTATCGGGATAATAGTTGAGCCCCAGAATATCCAGACAGTCCAGCGATCCGCCCAGCTCGGGGGCCTGGATTCCTGCCAGCATATCCCAGGCTTCGAACTGCGCCTGATGCTGCGCATCTGCATGGGGCTTACTGTCGGGATTGTCCGGTTCGGCGGCAATTTGTACCAGCGGATCGGTCAGCACAAAGCGGGCTTCGGGGTAGACTTCGCGAATGGCATGTATCGCGGCAAGCGAGGCTCTTACCAACTGACGTTTTAGTTCGCGCCCGCGTGCAGCGCTGTGGGGATTGAGCCAGGCGACATCCGCCCCGGCCCATGACCAGAAGGAGATCTGATTCACCGGAGTGAAGAAGGGCAAACGGATCCCTTCGTCATACATCAGTTGCGCCATCGCCCCGGCAAAGCGACTAAAGTGATCGACAAAACTGCTTTTCCAGATATTCAGATGATCGGGATAGCCGAAATGCGCCAGTTCCCAGATAATCTGTAATCCATGGCGCTGCGCCGCCTGTACCATGGGTAAAAAGCTGCTCCAGTCATACTGATTGGGAACCTGTTCAATCAGGTGCCAGCGCGCCCCGTCGCGTGCGCTGAGCAGACGCAGCGCTTTTAGCGCAGCATAATCATGGTCGAGTAGCATATCGTGTCCGCTGCTGATCACCATGTCCAGCCGCTTACCTTCGCTACGGCAGGCGGTGGAGCAGGGAAAGCTACCCTGAAAAAAACTGCGGAACAGTCGGGGCTGATGGCGTTGTGGGATATCCTGCATTTTTTTCCTGCCCTCCGTTGAAGCGCGGATACAGAGTGTCCGCATAAGTCTAGACTAGAAATAGCCTGATCCAGGGGTTTGCAGTGGGCAATGTTGACAGGGAAATACCATGACCGAAGCTGTGGATTATCAAACTGCCAGCCGCAGTTGGCTGGCGGATAAATTACAACCGCGCTGTGCGCAGCATCCGGGGCAAAGCGGCATTCATCCGCTGGCGGAGGGGTTAGATGCGTTTGCCGCGCGCTATCTGCTGCTGGAGCGCGCCGAGTACACCATTGATGTGCAGTACTATATCTGGCACAACGATATGTCAGGGCGGATGCTGTTTAATGCGCTGCTCGCCGCCGCTGAGCGCGGTGTTACGGTGCGTCTGTTGTTGGATGATAATAATACGCCAGGCTTGGATGATACGCTGGCGCAGCTGGATGCCCATCCAAATATCAGCGTGCGCTTGTTTAATCCATTTTCGTTCCGAACCCTGCGGGCTCTGGGCTATTTGACCGATTTTGCCCGTTTGAATCGTCGCATGCACAATAAAAGCCTGACGGTGGATGGCGTGGCGACGTTGGTGGGCGGACGCAATATTGGCGATGAGTATTTTGGTGCCGGTGACGCGCCGCTGTTTGCGGATCTGGACGTGCTGGCGATTGGGCCGGTGGTGGATGAGGTTGCCACTGATTTTGATCGCTACTGGAACAGTTCGCCGGTTCACCCGCTTCGGGCGGTGGTCGCGCCTCACGTTGACTGTCACGCGCCGATTGTGCTGCCGCTGGAGTGGCGAGAGTGCGAGGCGGTGCAGCTTTACCAGCAGCGGTTGGCGGCTTCAGAGTTTATGCATCACATTGCGCTGGGAACCTTAGCCATGACGTGGGCCAAAGCGCGTTTGCTGAGTGATGATCCGCGCAAGGGACTGGGCAAAGCCCGCCGGGGATCGCTGTTACCTCAACGGATGTTGGAGGTGATTGGGTTGCCACAGCGTCAGTTCGATATTATTTCCGCCTACTTTGTGCCGACGCGCGCGGGTGTGGCACAGTTGCTGGCTCTACGCCGGCGCGGCGTTAAAATTGCCATTATGACCAACTCCCTGGCCGCGAATGATGTTTCGATTGTGCATGCAGGTTATGCCAAGTGGCGCAAGAAACTGCTGCGCCACGGGGTGACGTTGTATGAGATGAAGCCGCAGGACGCTCCTGGCGAAGTGCCGCACGATCGCGGCCTGACCGGGAATTCCGGCTCCAGCCTGCATGCCAAGACGTTTACGGTGGATAATCACACCCTGTTTATCGGCTCGTTTAATTTTGATCCCCGCTCGGCGATGTTGAATACCGAAATGGGGATTGTGATTGAGTGCGAGGCCCTTGCCGGGCAGACCCATGAGCGCTTTAGCCAGTCGATGCGCGAGCGCGCCTGGACGTTGCGGTTAGACAAGTGGCGGCGGGTGAACTGGGTTGAGTATCCCGGCGAAGAGCATGAAGTGGTGCATACCCACGAACCCGGCTGCACCTGGTGGCAGCGTTTGCAAGTGCGCTTAGTGTGGCGACTGCCCGTCGAGTGGTTGCTGTAGGCGGTCGCTGTGGGCTCAGGTGGCAGGTCAGACAATGGGGGTATGACTGCAAAGGAAACTGTATCCCTACGATCCGCTGGCACATCCATGTGCCAGAGGCATTTGCTGTCATACCCCCCATCATCTTCCCAACAGCGGCAGTGCGGCTGTCAGAAGCCCGTGCGGTTTGTCGCTTTGGGCACTGGATTTCAGGAAGTGTTTTTCAGGCAAAACAACCGTATGGATTTCGGAGGGCAGGGTGATCGGAGCGAGCCACGTCGCAGCCCGATTACCCTGACAGGCCGAGGTATCTCGGTTTCACGGGCGATGGTTTTGACCTTGACCTGCTTTACAGACAAATTAACGCTACGGATTTCGGAGGGCAGGGTAATCGGAGCGAGCCACGTCGCAGCCCGATTGCCCTGACAGGCCGAGGTATCTCGATTTCACAGGCGATTGTCCAGACCTTGACCTTGAACAGACCAGAACCCGAACTATCCCCGCACCGTTGCCACTTTACGCTGCTGCGGTTTGCCGGAAAACAGGAAGCGTAATAACGGAATACGCAGGTGGATCTCATACAAAATAAATGCGCCGGCAAACACGGTCGTCAGGCCGAGTAAAAAGCCCAGGGTATTATTGCTGATATGCGGGGTGACAAAAATGCCATACAGCAGCGTCAGTGGATGGTGCACCAAATAAATAAACAGTGAAGCATTCACCAGATACATAATGCGCGGTGAATGAGAATTGAGCGCTTTATAACCGAAACAGAAACACACATTCAGCATACACAGGCCCATCAGCGTCGAAATAACATTATCGATCTCATATAACCAACCGGCACCGCTGCTAAAACGCTGATTAAGGGAATAAGCAATAAACACCGCAATCGTGCCGTAACACATCCACGGATTAAAACGGATAAACAACTGCTTCAACGCCTGATGCTTCCACGCCAGTGCGCCCAACATAAAGAAAGGCAAATAAAACAGCGGCACCATCACCACATTGTTAAACAGACCATCAGGCAACAGCTGCGGCTGGGTCAGGAAAATCACCCGACGTAACAGATCCAGCAACAGGGCCCACACCATAAACGCCAGCGTAATCTTGCCCCAGCCAACCTGATCGTAATCGTGACTATGACGCTGATTACGCAACCAGCGGAACATCACCATGCCGGATGTAGTTAACACCACCAGCACCAGTAAAAACCACAGATGGGAAATCAACGCCCACACCACATTGTTGTACTTATCGTACAGGCTCAGGCTGTCCCAGTTGGCCATCTTCGCCGTCCAGGTCTTCAGCATAAAAAATTGCGGCAACGTAAACAGCGGAATGGCCGACAGCAGCGGAATCCCTACACGCTCCAGACGCACCTTCAACCAGCGACCTGGCGAATAGCGCAGATACAACATATAGGAAAAATAACCGGAAATAACAAAAAACACCTGCATACGAAAGGCGTGAATAAAATCGTTAAACACCGTCAGCCACACCGAAGGCTCAGCGCTGTTCACTGCCCATGACTGCATCGAGTAGATCAGGGAAACATGGAAAGGAACCCCAAGTAACATCAGACAAGCTCGAATGGAGTCGAGAAAATATTCACGTTGTGCTTTGTTTTGAGTCATATCGTTCCACTTACAGCTGTATCACCAGTGTTTCACCCTGAAACACCTATTCTGTCAGAGATAAATTCTACCTGCGGTAAACAGCGTATACTATCAGTGGATTCTGTGTCGGTTAAAAATCCGAAACATGCGCCCGGAATGTTAAAATCCGGGAACAATCTGATCCACATGCTGTCGGAAATCCGGATATTCCTTTAAGATATGTGGGTTTGGGTAAAGCACACGAAAGGGGGAGATGTGCTGATTAACGAAAAAAATACAAGCAAAATGTCTAAAATGCGCTGGATCGGCGCAGCCGTTTTGCTTGCGTTGTATGCGAACAACAGTTGGGCATTCAACCTTGATGATGTGGCGAAACAGGCGAAAAACCTGGCAGGGAAAGGCTTTGAAGCACCAAAAAGCAACTTACCTTCTCAGCTGCGTGAAATGAAATTTGCTGACTACCAGCAGATTCAGTTCAACCATGATAAAGCCTACTGGGGCAAACTGCGCACGCCGTTTAAACTGGAATTTTATCATCAGGGAATGTATTTCGAGTATCCGGTAAAAATCAATGAAGTCGCGGCTAACGCGGTTCATGAAATTAAATACAATCCTGATTACTTTAACTTTGGCAACGTCAAAGTCGATAAAGACCAGACAAAAAATCTGGGCTTTGCCGGTTTTAAAGTGCTTTACCCACTTAACGAGAAAAACAAAAGCGACGAGATCACCAGCTTCCTCGGCGCCAGTTATTTCCGCGTGATTGGTGCAGGCCAGGTTTATGGTCTCTCCGCGCGAGGCTTAGCGATTGATACCGCGCTGCCTTCCGGTGAAGAGTTCCCACGCTTTAAAGAGTTCTGGATCGAACGTCCAAAACCACAAGACAAACAGCTGGTCATTTATGCCCTGCTGGACTCCCCGCGCGCCACCGGTGCTTATCGCTTTGTGATCCATCCGGGCAAAGACTCGACGGTTGACGTCCAGTCGAAAGTCTATCTGCGCGATCAGGTCGGCAAACTGGGCATCGCACCGTTGACCAGTATGTTCCTGTTCGGGGCCAACCAGCCTTCTAACATCACTAACTTCCGTGATGAGCTGCACGACTCCAATGGCCTCTCGATTCACGCCGGTAACGGTGAGTGGATCTGGCGTCCGTTGAACAACCCGAAACACCTTGCGGTCAGCACCTTCACCATCGACAGCCCGAAAGGCTTTGGTCTGCTGCAACGTGGCCGTGACTTCAGCCACTATCAGGATCTGGACGATCGTTACGATCTGCGTCCAAGCGGCTGGGTTGAACCCCAGGGCGACTGGGGCAAAGGGCGTATTGAGCTGGTTGAAATCCCAACCGCCGATGAAACCAACGACAACATCGTCGCGTTCTGGACGCCGGAAAAACTGCCGGATACCGGTAAACCGCTGGACTTCAGCTATCGCCTGCACTTTACCCGTGACGAGAACGAACTGCACTCGCCGGACACTGCATGGGTAAAAGATACGCTGCGCTCTGCGGGCGACGTCAAACAATCAAACCTGGTGCGTCAGCCTGACGGCACTGTTGCCTTTACCGTGGACTTCGTGGGTAAAGCCATGAGCCAACTGGCAGCAGATACGCAGGTAGCACCGCAGGTTAGCGTGGGCAGTAACGCCGATGTGGTAGAACAGAGCGTGCGTTATAACCCGGTTACGAAAGGCTGGCGTCTTGTGTTGCGTCTGCGTGTCAAAGATAACAAGCAGCCAACCGAGATGCGTGCCGCACTGGTCAGTGGTGACAAAACATTGACGGAAACCTGGAGCTATCAGTTACCTGCCAATGAATAATACGACATTTGTTCCCGACAATTATGTGGAGGCCCTCCCGCTCGACGCGGAGGGTAGGGCGCATCTCAGCGCCTCGCTCCACAATGCCACGGCGTTTCATTTCGTCCATGAAACGCTGGGCCATGATGAGGCGGCCAGCGACAGACCCGATGACGCACCACTGAAATCGGTCTCTGCGCGCGTGCAAATGGCCTGGCCGGATTCCGTCGCCAACGGCGAACAGTTCGGCAAGGACTACCTCGAGCGCACCACCTTAAAAGCGATGCCGAAGGTCAAACGCTCGCTGATGTTCCCGGAAGCCTGGCGCACCAACCCGATTGTGCGCGCCTGGAAATCGGTACGCGGCGAAAAAAGCACCTCGCGCGGACGTGCCCGATCGGAAGAGAAGTGGCGTCACGTGGGGACTCTGCGTCGCTACATTTTGCTGATCCTGACCGTGTTGCAGACCGTGGTCGCCACCTGGTACATGAAAACCATTCTGCCTTATCAGGGCTGGACGCTGCTTGATCCTCTGTCGCTGTTCAATCAGAACTGGTTACAGTCGGTGGAGCTGATTCTGCCTTACATCTTGCAGACCGGGATTCTGTTCCTGTTCGCGATCCTCTTCTGCTGGGTCTCGGCGGGCTTCTGGACCGCCTTGATGGGCTTCCTGCAACTGCTGATTGGCCGCGATAAATACAGTATCTCGTATTCAACCACGGGAGATGAACCGCTTAACCCGGAACATCGCACCGCGCTGATTATGCCCATCTGTAATGAGGACGTAGAACGCGTCTTCGCGGGCCTGCGTGCTACCTGGGAATCGGTCAAACGTACCGGTAACGCCGAACATTTCGACGTTTACGTGCTCAGTGACAGCTACGATGCGGACATCGCCATTGCTGAACAGAAAGCGTGGATGGAGCTGGTCCGTGATGTTGGCGGGGAAGGCAAAATCTTCTATCGTCGCCGTCGTCGTCGTGTGAAACGCAAAAGCGGTAACATCGATGACTTCTGCCGTCGCTGGGGCAGCAACTACAGCTACATGGTGGTGTTGGATGCCGACAGCGTCATGAGCGGTGACTGCCTCACCGGGCTGGTGCGCATGATGGAAGCGAACCCGAAAGCCGGGATCATCCAGTCTTCGCCAAAAGCCTCGGGCATGGACACGCTGTATGCACGCTGCCAGCAGTTTGCCACCCGCGTGTATGGTCCGCTGTTCACCGCCGGTCTGCACTTCTGGCAGTTGGGTGAGTCCCACTATTGGGGGCATAACGCCATCATCCGCGTGCAGCCGTTTATTGAACACTGTGCGTTGGCACCACTGCCAGGCGAAGGTTCATTTGCCGGGTCGATCCTGTCCCATGACTTCGTCGAAGCTGCGCTGATGCGCCGTGCCGGCTGGGGCGTGTGGATTGCGTATGACCTGCCAGGTTCGTACGAGGAACTCCCGCCAAACCTGCTGGATGAGCTGAAGCGTGACCGTCGCTGGTGCCACGGTAACCTGATGAACTTCCGCCTGTTCCTGGTAAAAGGGATGCACCCGGTACACCGTGCGGTGTTTCTGACCGGTGTGATGTCATACCTCTCTGCGCCGTTGTGGTTCATGTTCCTTGCGCTCTCCACTGCCTTGCAGGTGGTGCATACGCTGATGGAACCGACCTACTTCCTGCAACCCCGCCAGCTCTTCCCGGTGTGGCCGCAGTGGCGACCGGACCTGGCGATTGCGCTGTTCTCTACCACTTTGGTGCTGCTGTTCCTGCCGAAGCTGCTCAGCGTGGTGTTGATCTGGTGCAAAGGCGCGAAAGCCTACGGTGGACCGATTCGTCTGCTGTTCTCGCTGATCCTCGAAATGCTGTTCTCGGTACTGCTGGCACCTGTGCGCATGCTGTTCCACACGGTGTTCGTGGTCAGTGCGTTCCTCGGCTGGGAAGTGGTGTGGAACTCACCGCAGCGTGACGATGATGCCACGCCGTGGGCAGAAGCTTTCCGTCGTCATGGTTCGCAGCTGCTGCTGGGCGTGGTCTGGGCAACGGGCATGGGTGTGCTGGACCTCAACTTCCTCTGGTGGTTGGCACCGATCGTCTTCTCCCTGATCCTGTCGCCGCTGGTGTCGGTGATGTCGAGCCGCGCGACCCTGGGCCTCAAAAGCAAGGCAGCGCGCCTGTTCCTGATCCCGGAAGAGTACGATCCCCCGCGCGAGTTGCTGGATACCGATCGCTATCTGCACCTCAACCGTGACCGTGCGCTGAAAAATGGCTTTATGCATGCGCTGTTCCACCCGGCGTTTAACGCACTGGCAACGGCTCTGGCAACCTCTCGTCACCTGAAAAGTGAGTTGCTGGAACACGCCCGTGACCGCCGTGTTGATCAGGCGTTGAGCGATGCGCCTGAAAAACTGAGCCGCGAGCAGCGTTTACAACTGATCAGCGATCCCGTGGTACTGGCGCGTGTACACACCCGCTTGTGGGAGAACGGGGCGAAGTATCATCAGTGGCTGGAAAGCTATCAGAAACTGACAATCAATCCTCAGGCGCTGCCTCCGCGCAGTTGAATGACAGGTTGTCGTAATTAAAAAAGCCCGGACATTTCTGTCCGGGCTTTTTTTATGCGTGAATTCACAATAAAAATATTCTTACCAGGTGAACTATTCATTATTAATCGATTTTCAGGTGCTAAATAATTAGTGGTTCCCCTAATAATATATTCAAGACCATGCTGATATTCCCCGTTTAATCTTATTTTCAGGCGCTACGCCTTGCTGGCTCTGCCCTGGCGTAATGAGCGGTTCCGCTAGCTCGCCGAGGGGCAAAAATAACAGTGGCGAACGTTTTTTTATTTTGCCACTATCTGCGCCGCAAACTTCAGTACACAGCCCCCTACATAATAATCTTAAAGGATTAAGTATGTTCGAACGTATTTCTGTTTCGCTCCCGGATGTTGGCGCGGAATTGTTATTCTGGAAACTAGAAGGCAGTGAAGAAATATCGCAGTCGTTTCAGCTCAACGTAAAACTATTAAGCCTGGCACCACGCATCGATCACACTGAGCTGCTTGGCCAGCCGTTGACGGTCAATATTCCTACCTCACGTATGCTCAACCCCGTGCGTTATCTCAACGGCAAAATCACCACAGTCACGGTTGCACCGACGGTGATCGCTGAACAGCGCTACACCTGTTACAGCCTGACGCTGGAATCGGATCTCTGGCCGTTAAAGCATGACCGCAATATGCGCATCTTCCAGGCGGTTAACGTGCCGCAAATCGTGCGTAAAATCCTCAAAGAGTATGGCGTTGAAGTGGAAAGCCGACTCACCGGCCACTATCGCCTGTGGGAGTATTGCGTTCAGTATCAGGAATCGAGCTACAACTTCATCATGCGTTTGATGGAGCTGGAAGGTATCGCCTTTTTCTTCCAGCATCAGGCCGACCGCCATACGCTGGTGATGATTGATGATGCCGCGCAACATAAACCGTGGCACGGCTATGAATCGGTCCCCTGGCACGCGACGGAAAACGGAGGAACCACTTTGATGCAGGGCATTGGGGAGTGGAGCATTACCGGGCAAGTCACGCCGGGGCGCTACTCAACCGATGACTATGATTTTCGTAAGCCATATGCCCACCTCGACCATATTTTGCACAATCCCGCGTCTCCCCATCCCGGTGCCATCGACTACTACGACTGGCCAGGACACTACACCGACCATCAGCACGGCGAGCATTACGCCCGTATTCGCCAGCAGGCATGGCAGGCCGCGCATCAGCGCATCAACGCCAGCGGCACGGCGCTTGGGCTGGTGCCAGGCTGTACCTTTGCCCTCACTAACCCGCCATTTCCTGCCGATGCCGGGCAGTATCTGGTGGTGAGTGCAAAATATAATTTGCAGGAAAACAGCTACGCCAGCGGCGGAACGCCTCCCGTGCATAAGCTGAAGATTGAGGTGATACCGGCGAGTACCCCGTTCCGGCGGAAGGCAGACACGCCCTGGCCGCGCACTTGTGGCCCGCAAACCGCGCGCGTCATGGGCGCTAAAGGGCAGTCGATCTGGACCGACAAATACGGGCGCGTCAAAGTGAAATTCCACTGGGATCGCAGCCGAAAAGAGGACGATACCTGCTCTTGCTGGGTGCGCGTCTCCAGTGCCTGGGCCAGCCAGGGCTTTGGCGGCATTCAGATCCCGCGCGTGCAGGATGAAGTGGTGATCGACTTTATCAATGGCGATCCCGATCGTCCGATCATCACCGGGCGCGTGTACAACGAAGCGAAAATGCCGCCGTGGCAACTCCCGGCGGCAGCCACGCAAATGGGCTTTATGAGCCAGACCAAAGATGGCGTGACCGACCATGCCAACATTCTGCGCTTCGATGACAAGAAGGGCGCAGAGCAGGTCTACATCCGCGCGCAGCGCAATATGGACACCACCGTGCGAAACGATGAACAGCACGCAGTGGGCGGTAACTATGCCTTTGATGTAACGGGTAACGTGCACAGCCGCGTTGATGGCAAACGCCTGCAACAGACGCAACTCACTGAAAATCATCTGATCGGCGGTGATTACTTCTTACAGGTTAAAAATCATGTTGTGGTCGCTTCCGGCGGGTTGCTGTCGCTGGCGAGTGGCGACAGCCTGATCACCCTCAACCCCAACGGCACCATCACCCTGCAGTGCAACAAGCTGGAGGTTAACGTCAAGGGCGAAGCCGCCGTTAAAACCGGTGACTTGCTAAATCTCAACACCCCCGGAACGAGCTTCACCCTCCATATGTCGGCGACCCCCGATGAAATCGCGGCTGCGGTACAGCAGGCATTCAGTCAAAAAAAGGAACATAGCTGATGACGCACTATCACCTTACCGAAGGTTCACTTTCGCTTCCCGTGGCTGTCCGTGATGAAAGCATCACCCTGCTGCGGCTCACCAGCCTGAATGCCACGCTGACCATCACGCGCGAATGGGGAACCATGGCGGAGGATGTTGAGCGCTATCTGCCACAACAGCTTGAACGTTTTTCACAGGAGCTGCCGCAGTTTACCGCAGAGCAGATCAAAGAGGCCCAACTGGGCGAGTTTGCGGCGCAGCAGGTGGATGCCTGCTTCCGCCGACAGCAGATAAAAGTGGTGCAGAAACTGCTGCTGGCGTGGGTCGGTGACCATCTGCTGACGTTGGCATTTAGCGCCCCGGAAGCCTTCACCCCGGAACAGCTACAGGGCTGGCGCGAGATCTGTGCCAGCTTCCAGCCGCATCAGGATACTCGGGTCGTTTGAGCCGATTGAATTGAGCAAGGGAGTGTGTGATGAGCGAAAACAACCTGCTCGCAGCCCGTACCGGGGATGTGCTGGAGCACCCGTCAGCGCTGGCGGATTTTGTTAGCGGCCTGGCCGAAGGCGCGATTTACGCGGCGGTCTTTATTGGCGGCACCGCGTTGGCCGCCAGCGGCGTCGGCACGGCGATTGGCGTAGCGCTGGTGGTCAGCGCCACGGTGGACGGCTTCCCCGAGCGCTGGGGTAACGCCGCAGCGGAGGCAGTCGACAGCCTGGTCAGCCTGCTCGGGGTGACGCCCACGCCAGACGGCATTATCGTTAGCGGGTCGCCCGACGTGATGATTGGCGGCAAACCGGCAGCCCGCGCGGCGGGCCGAGTTGATCCGGCCCATTTCAGCCAACCTGCCGCCGACGGAGACGACACTGCCCTGGGGCAGGCGCTGAAAATGGCGGCGGCCATCAGCGCGGTGGTGATGCATCCGCAGGCGCTGGTGGCGGCAGTACGCGACGGGCTGAGTGACGTCGACGGCGCCGCGCTGCTGGAAAACATCCTGACCGACATGGTGCAGCCGCTGGTGGCGAGTGCGGCCCCGCATACCACGCCCGCCGGGGAGGATCGCATCGAGTGCAGCAAACTGCATCTCATGCCCGGCCCGCTGTGGCTGGCAGAAGGCTCGGACAAGGTCTTTATCAACGGCCAGCCCGCCGCCCGGCACGGCGACCGCAGCACCTGCGAGGCCACGATTAAGGTGCTGGAAAATCACCGCGTACGCATCGGCGGCAATCCGGTAGTGGTGCGCGACATCCGCAGCGGAAAAAATGCGCTGGCGTGGTTCATCGGCTCGCTATCCGGCGGCAAGGCGCTGCAGCGGGCAACCGAGCTGGTACAGCACCTCTATCGGCGGGTACGGACGGCACGCATGCTGAAAAATATGCCCTGTCCGCTCGGGGCCGGAGGCACGGCGGCGGCGGCTGCAAAACGGGCGCAGCTGCCGGCTCGTGCCATGCAGACGGCACACCCGGTAAATCTTGCCACCGGGGCCAAAATCCTCGCCGGAGCAGAGGAACTGGATTTCACCCTCGATGACCGTATTCCGCTGCGCTGGCAGCGCTTCTACCACAGCCACAACGAGGCGGAAGGCATGCTGGGACGCGGCTGGCTGCTGGCATTTGAGACCCGGCTATGGGGAGAACGTCGCGCAGACGGTACGCTGCATCTGCGCTGGCGTGATCCAGCCGGACGCGAGTGTCAGTTGGGCGACATTGCCCCCGGCGACGTGGTGCAGTACCCGACGGACGACCTGACGCTGTTTTGCAGCATCAACGGTGTGCTGCTGTTGCAGGACGCGCTGGGGGAAAGCCAGCGCTACGCCCCGGACCCGCAGCGGCCGGGTGAATGGCAGGTGGTGGAAATTCATGACCGCCACGGCAACGTGCAGTATCTCGACCGTAACGACGCCGGACAGCTGGAATTTATCTCCGGCGACAACGAGGCAATGAAAGTGCACCTGCGCTATCACCCGGCGCATGGGCGGCTGGTCTCGGTGCATCAGGTGATGCAGGAAGACGGCAGCGAACACCCGCTGGTGACGTATGACTACGATAGCCAGGGGCAGCTGCTGTGCGTCACGGACGCAGACGGCATCGCCACCCGCACCTTCAGCTGGCACGGCAACGGGCTGCTTGCCACGCACGGCTACGCGGGTGGCCTGCGCGTCAGTTACGACTGGCAGCCGGGCGAGAGCTGGCGCGTTTGCGGCTACCGCGTGTATGACGACACGGCGGCGGAAGAGGGTGAGGATACGCAGCCTCTGCCAGCATCAGAATATCCTGCTCTTCCCGGCGTCCTCACAGCCTCCGGCGCGCGGCCCGGCAGCCGGGGGCTGCTGGAAAGCTGGCTCATCACCGTGGACGAAAACGCCCGCTGCGCCACCGTCACGCAAGCAGGCGGTGCTACAACCCGCCACTACTGGGACACACAGCGGCGCATCGTGCGTTATCTGGACCCATGGCAGCACGAGTGGCGCTACGTCTGGGCGACGCACGAAGAGCAACTGCTAAGCACCCATACCCCGGATGGTACACGCTGGCGCTACGGCTACGACACGCGCGGCAGGCTGGAAGACGTCACCAGTCCGTTGGGCCGCACCCGTACCACGCGCTGGCATCCGCTGTGGGCGCTGCCGCTGTGCGAAGTGGATGAAAGTGGCGGGCAATGGCGCTGCGAGCGCAACGCCACCGGCGATATTATCAGCATGACGGATGCGCTGGACGCCACCACCACGTTTACCGTCAACCGCTACGGTGAAGTCATAACGGAGACCGATGCGCTGGGCAATCGACGGGAATTCCGCTACGACCTGCGCGGCCGTCTCACCGGGCGTACCGATTGCTCGGGCCAGCGAGTCTGGTGGCGCTATGATCCACACGGCTGGCTGAGCGAGGCCAGCGACGAGGCGGGCAATATCTACACCTGGCAATGGAGCCCGGCTGGCAGGTTGTTGCGCACCGAACCCCCGTCCCATAACGAGACCCGCTACCGCTACGACAGCGCGGGACGCTACTGCGGGGAAGAGACCTGTTTGCTGGTCACCGCGTTGGAGCGCAACGCGCGCGGCCAGGTCACGGCCAGTACCAGTCCCGCCGGGCGTATTACCCGTTGGCACTATGACAGCAGCGGGGAACTCAGCGCGGTGATTAACCCGAACGGCGAACGCTGGCAGTTGGCGCGCGACGCGGCGGGCCGCCTGACCGGGCAGACCACTACGCGGGCATCGGTCAGCGTCTGGGCTATGACGCCTGCGGGCGAGTAACGGACATCACCGATTTGCCCTCAGAGATCGCCATCGCAGCGGGCGCGGAGCCGCCGCCGGACCCGTGGGCCTGGACGCACGAGCCGGTGAACATCCGTCCTGTCCTGCCACCCCCTCCGCCGCAGTACGCTGGATGGCAGGAAGATTTGCCCCCGACGATGACGCCAGTGACTCTGCGCTTTGGCTACGATGCCGAAGGCAGGCTCATCACCCGCGACAGCGCCGACAGCCATACCCGCTACCGCTATGGTCCGCGCGAGGTCACCGTACAACGCGTCAGCCAGGCGGGATTCTCACGTGAGGGCGAACCAGAATGGGAGGAGACGCTGCGTTTCAGCCACGACGCCGCCGGGCACCTGCTGGAAGAGTCCGGCCCGCGCGGCGTGTGGCGGGCAGAGCGTGACGTCCTCGGCAGCCTGACGCGGCTGGATCACCCGGACGGCAACAGCGAACACTTTTTGCGCTACGGCGGCGGCCATCTGCTGACGCGTCAGCTCGAGCATCAGGGCTGCAAAGTCGAAACCGCCGGGTATCAGCGTGACCGTCTGCATCGCGAAATCTCGCGTAGCATGGGCGAGCTGACCCTTTGTACGCGCTACGACGTCGATGGCCACATCACGCAACGTAAAAGCGCGCCGCTGACGCGCAGCAGCGACTGGCGTCCTGGCGGCCTTCTCGGCGCAGAAATCCTCGAGACCCCCGGCGGCGCGGAGCATCGCAGATATCGCTACAGCGCCGACGGCGATTTACTGTACAGCCGCGCGCTGGACGACGAGCATTTCAGCTACGACCCGGCGGGCAACCAGACGGAGCGCGCCGACCAGCGCGTGTGGCGCAATCTGCTGACCCGGCTGGGTAACGTGGCGCAGCGCTTCGACGGCTTTGGCCGCGTGTGGCAGCGCACCCTGCCGGGCGGTGTGCGCCAGCGGCTGTTCTACAACGCCGAACACCAGCTGTGCCAGGTGCAGTTCAGCGGGGATAAGGTGTTCAGCCACGCCGAGTATGCCTACGATGCGCTGGGCCGCCGCAGCCACAAGGTGCTGCATCGTCACACGCCGCCGGGACGTGTGCCTATCCCGCCGGAGACGGTGACGTTCATCTGGCAGGGCACGCGGCTGGCAGAAGAGCGCAATAGCCTGTGGCCGGACAAGGCAGTGAAGTACCTCTACCACGAGGAGAGCCACGAGCCACTGGCGCGGATTATCTGCGAATACGCAGGCGCAGTACAAACGGTGGAGTGGTATCACTGCGGACTGAACGGGCGGCCGGAAACGCTGACCAACAGCCGTGGCGACGTCACCTGGTGGTGCGTCCCACGCGGCTGGGGCGGCATGGCGCGCGAACAGCTGATGGGGTACGGAGACAGGGAGCCGTGGCGGCAGCAGAACCTGGGCTACCAGGGCCAGTATGTGGATCGCGAGACCGGACTGCACTACAATCTTCATCGGTACTTCTGCCCGCTGACCGGCCGCTTTACCCAGCCAGACCCGATCGGCCTTGCGGGCGGGATCAACCCGTATCAGTATGCGCCTAATGCGCTGGGGTGGATTGATCCGTTGGGGTTAAAGTGCAGTGGCCCTGCTGTAAAGTTAAACAGAAAATTAAGTGCGTTGGAAAAAGCTCAAAAGAGCGCGGTGAGTACCCGAGTTTTACCAGACGGTCGCATCCGATATTACAATCAAGAAGCTCTAGCTCGTACGCCAGGACCAACACGGGGACGTTCTCATGTAACAGAATGGAATCCCACAAACGGAGATGTGAGAATTTGGGAAGAGACCTATAATCACTCAGGGCAGGTCAACAGAGTGCATCCCAAAATGAAAAATGGTGAGTTATTAGATTTGCCACACTATCCACCAACAAAAGCAGATATTGATGCAGGCATAGCTACTCCGTCAGGGCGAGCAATCTCGTTTAATTTATGAGGTTCATTATGAATGAAATGACTCAAGAGTTTCTACGGAACATAAACTTCCTTCTTGAAAAGGAATATAATCCGCGAGATGTCGCAAGATACTCATTTTCATTCTCCTTGGATCATAGAATTGAAGACAGGAAGTTAGAATATGCTGTTGATTACATTGGCGGGATGGATGCCGGGCCAGAGTTTGAATTAACTAAAGAGGAGTTGATAGAGTTTATAAATACAAATCTTTTGTAAAAACATCGGGTAAGGATTAAACCTTCCCGGTTTTTTATCATTTAACCTCGATTTAGTATACTAAACACCCCGAATAAATTTCCCTTAACTATCGGGGTCGATAAAATGCTAAAGAGAAATATCATATTGGTAGAAGGCGTGACTATGCAGAAAAAGATGTGCATACGCATCAACTTGAATGGATCACTGATCCGATCTATTCCACTCAGGAACTGACTGCTACAGCCTGTTCCGCTAGTACGAACCGCAGGTCGGTCGCTTCACGATGCAGGATCCGATAGGCCAGCCAGGCGGAATTACCCCAGAAAATACTCATCAATGTCGATAATCGCTCCGGCAAAGCAAACGCACCCTGGCGGCATAATCCCGCCATCGGTAAACAAAATGTTAAATAACTTCCGCTCAGACGTTGACGGCAAACACCTGGCAGCGCTTATACTCACTTTCTGCCCAGCGCTAACGCTATGATTTAGCGCTGATAATTTTCTATCACGCACGTTGTGAGGTGAGTATGAAAGTCGGAATCGTTGGATATGGTACAGGTGGACAACATTTTCATGCCCCTTTTATTGTCGCTACAGAGGGGCTGGAGCTGGCAGGGATTGTCGCCCGAGCGCCTGAGACCGTGGCAAAAGCCAGGGCAGATTTCCCGCATGTGGCTATTTATCCCAGCCTGACAGCGATGCTGGCTGCGGGGGTGGATATCGTCACCATTACCACGCCGCCGCACACCCGGCATGAGCTGGTGCTGGAAGCGATTGAAGCCGGTGTTGCCGTGATTGCCGATAAGCCTTTCGCCCCCGATGCCGCAGGCGCGCGTGAGCTAGAGGCGGCTGCGGCTGCCAAAGGCGTGCTGCTAGGGGCTTATCACAATCGCCGCTTTGATTCCGATCTCCAGACGTTACGTCTGCTGCTGGAACAACAGCGCTTAGGCAAACTGTGGCGTTTGCATAACCGTATGGACTTTAACGATCCGAACACGCTGGAAGGCGGTGAATCCGGTGGTTTGCTGCGTGATTTGGGTAGTCACCTGGTGGATCAGGCGGTCTGGCTGCTGGGACCGGTGCAGGCGGTGCAGGCGCAACTGGATGAGATCGATCATCCTGCTGGCCCGACGAATGCCAGTTTTCTGCTCACGTTAACCCATTGCTCTGGGGTGACGAGCTATGTGTCGGCCACCAAACTGAATGGCCTGCATCAGCGTGAACTGCGCGCCTACGGCGAGAAGGGCAGCTATGTTGCCAGCAGCTGTGATATTCAGGCGCGGCAGATATTTGCAGGCAAACGCCCGGCGGACGATCTCACCGGTTGGGGCTATGAACCCGAGCAGCACTGGGGCACATTTTACAGCCCGGGGCAGCAGGAAAAAATCCCGGCACAGCAGGGCAATTACCATGATTACTACGCGGCTTTTGCTCATGCGCTGCGCAATGGAACCGAGCCACCGGTGACAGCCCAACAGGCGGTGCACGTGCTGGAAATTTTAGATGCCGCCCGGGTGAGCGCGCAATCGGGAACCCGCATAGCGATTGAGCCCTAAAGGGTTTAACGCAACCTTTACCTTCCGGGAAGCACCACTGGCTGGTCAGTTGCATGGCCTGCGGTTAAAATAGCCGCAGTTCATTATGAGAATATGTTGTGATTCGTCTATTAAACATTACGTTACTGCTTGCGGCTGTGACGCTGGTCAGCGGGTGTGGCAGCATTATTAGCCGTACTGTGCCCGGCCAGGGACACGGCAATCAATATTATCCTGGGGTACGTTGGGATGTTCGCGATGGTCCTTGGCGTGCACTGACAATTATCGATCTTCCGTTATCAGCGGTGATGGATACCCTGTTGTTGCCAGTCGATATCCATCACGGGCCTTATGAATAACGGTTAAAAACGTTCGGATTCGCTGTTGTCGTCATCCCACTCTTCGGCAGCAGCTTCTCCCTCTTCCGTGTCCGTTGGCGGTTCCAGCTGAAATTCGCCCTCGTCCCACTCGTGCAGGGTATTTTGCTCCTGCCACTCCTGGCGCAGCTCTATCTCATCAAAGTCGCCGTCGAAAATCGCCTGTGCGGCTTCACCAACGCTGATGACCAGGCCTTCACCTTCTTCTCGCTCGTCGGCAAAAAACTCAGCCTGCCACATGATATCGCCATCCTGCATCACATACTTTTGCAGGGAAAACTGGTTGATATCGGCATCGTCTTCATTGAGTTCTGGATTGTCAGCCAGAAACTCTTCGCGTGCGGCGTCTATGGCTTCTTCCAGCGTGCTGTATAAATCCATGGAGGTTCTCCATTGTGGTTGCGAAAGGGATGAGAGAAGAATAGCTGAAAATTTGCGGCGTGCTGACTCACTCAGACGGAGTGGAGTTACTCCGTCTGAGGCGGGATTACAGGTGATTAACGCGGAAAGTGATGCACCGGTTGGACGTTGGCTGGCATCCTGGTGGCAGAGTGACGAATACAACATTTAATACAGGGCTTTACCTTTTTAAAACTCATCCTGGCGATAGTGAGTCCCTGATGTAACGTATAAAGGGTGCCAATAAACAGCGCATCCTTTTTATCTGGCATATGTTTACATCCTTGACGATGTAAATAGTGATAGCCGTTATCATCGGCAGCGGTATTAACATAAAAATAGATGCCTTTAGTCATTTATTATTCCTGGCTGATTTTGTGATGTGAAAAATTGATGTGGCGGGAATGTTTTAATTCCCAAGTTGAAAATAGTTAGGCGCCTAACCTTTTACAAATCACGAAAAGGAATAGAAAGATTGATTATCAGTTACAAAAAGTAATTGTTAAGGACTTAGTGCCAGTAATTGACTGTAAATTAAGTTTATTTTTTTTCACACTTCAGCAATAGGATACTGTTAAGGGAGTTAAATAAGACATTTCCTATGAGAGGATGGCAAGTATTAATAAAAATTAAATAATATATTTTGTTTTCAGAGGAATAATGAAGCAGGAATGAAGAATGGCGGGATGCGTTTAACATCCCGCCAGAACTCAATAGAGGGAAGGTTGCCCTTCTGGGCGGGTTTTAAAGCGGCGATGTAGCCACATATACTGTTCTGGTGCCAGCAGAATGCACTCTTCAACCACTTTATTCATGCGCGTAGCTGTAGCAAGTTCGCTGTCCAGTGGCATATCGGGTCCAACGTCTGGCAGCATCATGAGTTCGTATCCCTTACCATTTGGCAGGCGGCGAGGGACAAATGGCACCACAGCCGGACGCGCTGTGCGAATTAATACATAACTTCCCGCCGTAGTGGCGGCATCTTGCACCGCAAACAGTGGAGCGAACACACTACTGCGTGGACCGTAGTCGTGATCGGGGGCATACCAGAGAATATCGTTGTTTTTAAGCGCCCGGATCATGCCTTTGAGGTCTTTACGATCCAGCATGCTTTTATTGGAACGCATTCTGCCCCAGGTTTGCAGCCAGTCGAGCAGGGCATTGTCGTTGGGACGATAAACGCCAATACCGGGGTTATAGATGCCAAAAATACGCGCACCCAACTCCAGCGTCAGGAAGTGCAGGCCAACCAACAGCACGCCTTTTTTTTGTTCTAATGCGTTGCTGATGTGTTCCAGTCCGCTGGTTTTTACCCACTTCTGCATGCGCCAGTCTGGCCAGAACCACGCCATACCGGTCTCAATAAAGCCCATACCCACGGATTCAAAATTGCGTTTGATTACCGCTTCACGTTCGCTTTCTGGCATTTGTGGGAAGCAGAGTTCAAGGTTACGGCGCGCAATGTTGGCGCGGCGGTTCATAAACCGTAATGCAGTACGGCCCAACGCACAGCCAATGGCGTATAAAACCGGGTAAGGAAGTAACACCAGCGCATAGAGAAACCCGATGCCAATCCAGGTTAACCAGTAGCGGGGGTGAAGTAACTGTCGTGAAAATTGAGGTAACTGAGTCATAAAAAGTCGCGCATCCAGGTGACAATATGTCATTGAAATTAGACCATTATGCCATTTTTTGCTTCTCGCCGGAATAAACAGGCGGCAATGAGGCCCAGGAAGAGCAAAAAATGCAAAAAATGACCTATAAAAGGTGATGATTTGATCTGAACCCCCTAGGCATTTCATGAGATTCGGGTATGATGTGCGCGCTAAAAATTTACCTCATTGCCACAGGAACGAACACCATGCCAGTGTTACATAACCTCGTAAACAATAATGAGCTGCGTGAACGTATGCTTGCTGAAACAGAGCCGCGTACCACCGTCTCTTTCTACAAATATTTTCAGATCGCCGATCCCAAAGCTTTCCGTGATGCGCTGTACATTGCCCTGCGCGAACTGAAAGTGTTTGGCCGTATTTATGTCGCCAAAGAGGGCATTAATGCGCAGATCAGCGTTCCCGCCAGCAACTTTGAGGCGCTGAAAACCTTCCTGTATGGCTTTGATGCCGCGCTGAATAACCTGCGCCTCAACATTGCCCTGGATGATGACGGTAAATCTTTCTGGGTACTGCGCCTGAAAGTGCGTGACCGCATCGTGGCGGATGGGATTGAAGATGAGACATTTGATGCCAGTGATGTCGGTAAGTATCTGAAAGCGGCGGAAGTGAACGCCATGCTGGACGATCCCGATGCGGTGTTTGTCGATATGCGCAACCATTATGAATACGAAGTAGGGCGTTTCGATCAGGCGATGGAGATCCCGGCGGATACCTTCCGCGATCAGCTGCCGATGGCAGTGGATATGCTGCAAGAGCAGAAAGATAAAAAAATTGTCATGTACTGCACCGGCGGTATTCGCTGTGAGAAAGCCAGCGCATGGATGAAGCACAACGGTTTTGAAGATATCTACCATATTGAAGGTGGCATCATCGAGTATACGCGTCGTGCGCGTGAGCAGGGTTTACCGGTACGCTTCAAAGGCAAAAACTTTGTTTTTGATGAGCGTATGGGCGAGCGCATTTCTGATGATGTGCTGTCGCAGTGTCACCAGTGTGGCGAACCTTGTGATACGCATGTGAACTGCGTCAATGACGGCTGCCATTTGCTGTTTATTCAGTGTTCAAGCTGTGCAGAGAAGTATGAGAAGTGCTGTAGCCCACTGTGCATGGAAGAGGCAAAACTCTCGCCCGAAGAGCAGCGTACGCGCCGTGCGGGTCGTGAGAACGGCAATAAGATTTTTAATAAATCCCGTGGTCGTTTGAATATGACGTTGGCGATTCCGCTGCCGGATAGCGATAAATAAGGCCCGACCGTAGAGATAAAAAACCCATGCTGAGTCATGGGTTTTTTTACGGTGATGCGCTTAGGCTTTGAAGCGGTTGAGTGAAAATGCAGAGACATCCAGGGAGAACGGACGGTCTTGCGCGAATTCACTGCCCAGCTCCCCCAACACGCTGGCAAATTTGAAGCCATGGCCGCTGAGACCGGTGATGATCATACGGTTAGCATCATCCGGCAGCGTGTCGATGATAAAGTCTTCATCGGGGGAGATGTCATAACTACAGGCTTCGCCGTGCAGGCACACGCCTACGCCCGGCAAGAGCTGGCGCAGGAAGCTGAAGCAGTCACTGCCATCGGCGGCATAGCTACCGAAAGGTTTGCGGTCTGCGGCCGTTTGCATCACTTGCCCACCGTCATGGCGACCGACTTTCAGCGCATTATTATCCGCCGGGAAGCCGTAGAACTGGCTGCCGTCTGCCATTTCAACGGTAAAGCCGGGGAATTTGTTATTTTCACTGTAACGGCCGTCAGCCTGATACCACGCAAACACTTTGCGGGTTGGCGTTAAGGGCAGCCCCGGTACTAGGTCACCGACCCAGGTGCCTGCGGTGATCAGCAGTTTGCGTGCCTGATAGGTGCCATCAATAGTGGTGACCTGCTGGAGATCGCCAACGCGTTCAATAGCCGTAACCGGGCAATTAAATAGCTGCGCACAGCCCGCTTCCTGGGCTAAGCGCACCCAGCTGCGCACGGCAACTTCGGATTTTAAATAACCGGATTGCGGTTCGAAAACGCCAATATGACCATCCGGTACGTTAATTTGCGGCCAGCGCTGACGAACCTCTTCAGCGGTTAATATTTCAACATCCAGCTTGAAGTTCTGGGCGCTGTGAATGACGTTCTGAATAAATTCGGAGTTTTGCGGGGCAAGGTTGATGATGCCGCTGCGATGCATAACACGTTCACCGCAGAGTGTTTCCAGCTCATCCCACAGTTGCTGTGCGCGTAATACCATGCGGACGTAATGTTCACCTTCGCCGTAGGCGTGGCGGATCAGTCGTGTTTCACCGTGATGTGCGCCCTGGCTGTGTGGAGGATGGTTGCTGTCAGTCATCAATACCGAGAGTCCAGCCTGGGTGGCATAGTAGCCTGCTGCTGCGCCCACTGAGCCGCTGCCGACAATAATCAGATCATAAATCATTACGTCACCATGAGTGATAAATCAGAACTATCAGTAGCATATCAGATGGGACAGAGATGAAAAAGGCACCCGGTGGGGTGCCTCGTTGGCGGAAGGATTTAATGTTTTGACTGGTTTCTTTCGTAAATCTCTGCCGACTCTATTTTGGCAATCCCCGCTTCGAGAATGGAGATAAACTGCCGCGCAACATCGGTGGTGATCCAGTAAGTAGGTCCGACATCCGCTTCTTCTTCTTTCTGTTCCTGCGACGATATCGAGTGCAGGCGGAGCATCATGGCATCATAGCTGTCAACGGTACTGATATCCCAGCCCACCAGGGGATGGGTATGAATAACATTTTTGTTTCTATCCATTATAACCTCCTTATTACTCGTTAAACGAAGCGCTCGGTGAGGTTCAATGCAGCTTATTATCCACTAGCGAAATAATTATAACAGGAATCCAGCTTTAGATTACTAAAAACGTGCGCTGGTTATTTTACATACAATGAAAGTTTGCTCGCAGCCACATTTAATCGCCACGAGCAGGATAACTTTTTATAACGTGGGCACATCCGGGGCTGGGTGATGACGTTTTTCCAGCTCTGTTACCAACAGGGCGAACTGTTGCTGGAGTGCGGCATCATGTTTTTGGCTGGTGGATTCTAACGTCAGTTGGTGGATGAGCAGTTGGCTGGCGCGTTCATCAAGGCACCAGGCCAGACTGGAGAAGGCCGTTTCCATGACGGTTATTCTTCTTTGCTGATCGCTGATTAATGCCAGCAGCTCGCCAAAGGTCATTACTTCTTCTGCTTTTTCTGTTGTCATGATCGTCTCCTGTGCAACATGACCTGAGCGCGCAATCTTGCACGTTAAGCGTAGAAGCAGTTAGCTGCTCTGGCGAGCCGTTTAGAATAAAAAACCGGGCGGCGACGCCCGGAAAAACACGCAGTGGCGGTTAATCGGGGGCGAACCAGTCATCGGCACTTTCCCAGGTTTCCTGGAGCAGGTCGCTGACATGTTCACGATCTTCTTTGCTGGCACCAAGGACGCTAAGTTGGTTGCTGCTGGCATAACGGACAGAGACGCGATGGTCGCTTTCAGGGAACTGACGCAGTAAACGGCGTTCGAGTTCCTGGCTGAGTGCTTCCAGGGCTCCGGGGGGAAGAGGTTGGGTTTTGGCAACAGTAATTTCAACACGCATGTGGACTGCCTCCGTAAATGATGCTGTATATATTTACAGTATAAGATTTACGGAGGCAAGAGGGATTATGCTTTAATCTGCCAGTTCATGGTTTCACCGGCGAGGAATGGCACCACGGTTTCGTTACCGACGATAATGCTTTCCTGTACGGTCCATGGCTCACGCACCAGGGTGATGGTGCCTTCATTGAGCGGCAGGCCGTAGAAGCGCGGGCCGTTTTCAGAGCAGAACGCTTCAAAATGCTGTAGTGCATTCAGCTCTTCAAATACTGTGGCATACGCCGGCAGTGAGTTGAGTGCGCTGAATACTCCCGCACAGCCGCAGCCAGATTCTTTGGCGTGGCGCAGGTGTGGCGCGGTATCGGTACCGAGGAAGAAGCGTGGATTGCCGCTGGCAACCACGTCACGCAGTGCTTCCTGATGGACATTGCGTTTGAGGATTGGCAGGCAGTAGAGGTGTGGACGAATCCCACCGACCAGCATGTGGTTGCGGTTGAACATCAGGTGCTGTGGTGTGATGGTTGCACCGAGTTTCTCATTCCCTTCCGCAACGTACTGGGCCGCTTCTTTGGTGGTGATGTGTTCCATCACAACTTTCAGCTGTGGGAACTGGCGACGCAGCGGTTCCATGACCGTTTCAATGAAGCGAGCTTCACGGTCAAAGATGTCGATGTGAGCATCGGTGACTTCGCCATGTGTCAGTAACGGCATGCCAATTTGCTGCATCCGGTCCAGGACTTTCGCAATCGAGGCGATGTTGGTGACGCCGTGGCTGGAGTTGGTGGTGGCATGAGCAGGGTAGAGTTTCGCCGCAGTAAATACGCCTTCTTTGAAGCCGCGCTCAATTTCATCCGGGTCCAGTGAGTCTGTCAGGTAGCAGGTCATCAGTGGGGTGAAGCTGTGGCCTGCAGGCAGTGCGGCAAGGATACGATCGCGGTAGGCGATAGCGGCTGCAACACTGGAGACGGGAGGCACGAGGTTGGGCATAACGATAGCACGACCGTTTACCGCGCTGGTGTAAGGCAGAACAGCTTGCAGCATTTCACCATCACGCAGGTGAATGTGCCAGTCGTCAGGGCGGCGAATTGTGAGTTTTTGGGGTTGTGCTGTCATTGCAGAGTGCTCCGGCATTAAGGTAAACGTAATGGGCGTTTTGGCCGGGTACAAAGAATAAGGAATCAGGCAACCGTTTGCACCTGGTTTTTGCGTTTATGCAGCGAATGATGGGAATTTAGGCGCTGGGCTGGTGAGCCGCTGTGGATTTGGGTGGCAGGTCAGACAATGGGGGGTATGACTGCAAAGGAACATGCATCCTGCGATCCGCTGGCACATCCATGTGCCAGAGGCATTTGCTGTCATACCCCCCATCATCTTCCCAGAAGCAACAATGCGGCTGTCAGCAGCCCGTGCGGCTTGTCGCTTTGGGCACTGGATTTCAGACAATATTTTTCAGGCAAAACAACCGTATGGATTTCGGAGGGCAGGGTAATCGGAGCGAGCCACGTCGCAGCCCGATTGCCCTGACAGGCCGAGGTATCTCGATTTCACAGACGATTGTCTTGACCTTGATCTGCTTTACAGACAACACAACGCTACGGATTTCGGAGGGCAGGGTAATCGGAGCGAGCCACGTCGCAGCCCGATTGCCCTGACAGGCCGAGGTATCTCGGTTTCACAGACGATTGTCCTGACCTTGACCTTGACCTACACCACAACCCATTTAATCCGTCAGCGGAATAATCAGCTCGCCAGGCTTCACTTCCAGACCTTTCACCAGCTTCTTCGCCAGGGCTTCTTTCACGCCGCGATCGGCGCTTAACACATAGGCCGGCTTCTTATTGAAGTAATCTTTTAACGACTTCTCCAGATACGGCGTCAGCGCCTGTAATGCACCCGACATCTTCTCTGGCTGCACCTGAGCGTCAACAATCGTCATATCATGCAGGAAAATGGCACTCTGTTGCTGATCAAACACCGGCTGCGCTTTCAGCTTCAACTGCATGACGGCCTGCTGTGGCCCGAACAGGGAAGTCAGATTAATGGTCGCTTTGCCGGACACCGTCACGCGGTCAGGCTCTTCGCGGCCAATCTGGCTGGTCAAATCGGTCAGCACAATATGGGCATTCACCAGGCCAGAGACCCCGATATCCTTCTCCCAGTTATTGTGCTTTTGCAGCGCTTTATTCACGTCCTGCTCAGTAATGGTGTACTGCGTCAGCTGATTACAGCCACTCAACAACAGGGCAAAACTCAGGGCCAGCAAACTGGCAACAACCTTTTTCATGCACTCTCATCCTGAAGGAAAAGGCATAGCCTGCCTGAATGACCTGCTGGTGTCACCAGGATAGTTGAGAAACGCAGCGGGCATTTTTCAGCAAAATATTACTGTGCCACCGAGCTAAGCAGGTTTACCTGCGACTGCTTCGCCATATTATCGCGATAATCCAGGACGCGACTTGGCCAGTCAATCCCTGCCACCAGCGTCAACGCCCGCAACAATGGGAACAGATGAATATCATCTTCTGAAAGCTCACCGTTCACCGCGTTGGACTTCACGATCAGCTTATCAAGCTGCAACAGATCGTGACTGATATTCTTAATCAGACCGGCAGAGTGCTGCCGTAACTCGGCGAAATCGCCATAATTAGCCTGTTTTTTGCGGATAAAATAATCGCGTGCGGCGGGGGTGGCAAATTCAGCAAACGGCGCGGCTGCAATGCGCGGCAACAAAAGCTTATTACTGTAACTGTGAACGTGGCGCAGCCAATCCTCAATGGCGGGATTGCGCTTCCCGGTCAACAGCGGCTCACCATCGAGTTGATCGATAAACCGCACGATATCAAGACTCTCCGGCATCGCACTGCCATCCGCTTTTTGCAGAATCGGTGCCATCTTCTGTCCAATCAGCTGATGCGGTGTCTCCTCATCGTCATTCAACATCACCACCAACTCAACCGGTACATCCTTCAGGCCAAAAATCATGCGTGCTTTCACGCAATAAGGACAATGATCGTAAATGTAGAGCTTCACTGGATATCTCCTTGAAATGACGGGACAGCATCAACAGCCATCCGAGAAAAACCTGATAAAAGTATGGAAGAGAAGCAGAAACAGGGCAAACTGTGCGAACTGTTTTACCGCAACAACGGCTACGGTTATAGTGAGTTACATGAACTATTCCGTTGATGGAATTCAGGAGTCTCCATGTTTGGCTACCGAACTGCCTCGCCCAAAGTGCGCCTCATCACCGACCGTCTGGTGGTGCGTCTGGTCCATGAACGAGATGCATGGCGACTGGCAGACTACTATGCGGAAAATCGGGCATTTCTGAAACCCTGGGAACCGATCCGCGATGAAAGCCACTGTTACCCCTCTGGCTGGCAGGCTCGCCTCGGGCTGATCAACGACCTCCACAAACAGGGATCGGCCTACTACTTCGCCTTACTGGACCCAAACGAAAATGAAATACGCGGCGTCGCTAACTTCAGCAACGTCCTGCGGGGATCCTTCCATGCCTGCTACCTCGGCTACTCGCTGGCAGAAAAATGGCAGGGGCAAGGGCTGATGTTCGAAGCGCTGCAAATTGCCATTCGCTACATGCAACGCCAGCAACACATGCACCGGATTATGGCGAACTACATGCCGCACAATCAGCGCAGCGGTGACTTACTGGCACGCCTCGGTTTTGAAAAAGAGGGCTATGCCAAAGACTACCTGCTGATTGATGGCAAATGGCAGGACCACGTCCTCACCGCACTGACCAACCCGGACTGGACACCGGATCGCCGGGGATAAACCCTAAGGAAGCTCATAACAATGAAAATGGCACTCTCTGCGCAGGCGCTGCGCGTCATTGGCTGCCTGCTGGAAAAGCAGGTCACTACACCAGAGCAGTATCCTCTCTCCCTCAATGCCGTCACCACGGCCTGTAACCAAAAATCCAACCGCGAACCGGTCATGAACCTCAGTGACAGCGAAACGCAGGACCAACTGGACGCGCTGGTGAAAAAGCATCTGGTCACCGCGAATAATGGCTTTGGCCAGCGCGTGGCAAAATACGAACAGCGTTTTTGTAATTCTGCCTTCGGCAATTTACAACTCAACAGCGCGGAAGTGGCAATTCTCACCTTACTGTTCCTGCGCGGTGCACAAACGCCAGGTGAACTGCGCAGTCGCAGTGGACGCCTGCATGACTTCAGTGATGTGACCGAAGTTGAACAGGCGCTGGAAGGCTTAATCACACGCGACGATGGCCCGATGCTGGTACGTCTGGCGCGTGAGCCAGGTAAACGTGAAAGTCGCTACATGCACCTGTTTGGTGGCGAAGTGGAGGAAACGCCAGTGGCAGCAGCGGAAGAATCTGATTTATCCGCGCGCGTCACCGCACTGGAACAGCAGGTTGCCGCCTTACAGCAGCAGTTGGCAAAACTTTTACCCGCCCAGAGTGATTAATGCTCTGTAACACTCAACGTTGGTGATTTCCCGCCAGGACAGTAGACTATCGCCGGGCATCAAGAGGTGCCCGCGTAAGTACCGCATTTTGCCGACTATTTTCAGGAAGCGCCGCTAACTATGAATCTATTGAAATCGCTGGCAGCGGTCAGTTCGATGACCCTGTTTTCGCGCGTATTGGGCTTTGCCCGTGATGCCATTGTGGCGCGGGTATTTGGGGCCGGAATGGCCACCGATGCCTTCTTTGTGGCATTCAAACTGCCTAATCTACTGCGCCGAATCTTTGCCGAAGGCGCATTCTCTCAGGCATTTGTACCGATTCTGGCCGAGTACAAAAGCAAACAAGGTGAAGAGGCAACGCAGATCTTTGTCTCCTACGTCTCGGGGTTACTCACGCTGGTGCTGGCCCTGGTGACGTTCGCCGGGATGCTGGCTGCGCCCTGGGTGATCTACGTGACTGCGCCGGGCTTTGCCGACACGGCGGACAAATTCGCCCTGACCACGGCGCTGCTGCGTGTGACGTTCCCCTACATCTTGTTGATTTCACTTGCCTCACTGGCCGGGGCGATCCTCAACACCTGGAACCGCTTCTCTGTACCGGCCTTTGCTCCGACGCTGCTTAACATCAGCATGCTGGGCTTTGCGCTGTTCGCCGCGCCTCATTTCCATCCACCAATCATGGCGCTGGCCTGGGCTGTTGTGGTGGGGGGCGTGCTGCAACTGGGCTACCAACTGCCGCATCTGAAAAAAATCGGTATGCTGGTGCTGCCGCGCATCAATTTGAAAGATGCTGGCGTGTGGCGCGTGATGCGCCAGATGGGACCGGCCATTCTCGGGGTCTCGGTGAGCCAGATTTCACTGATCATCAACACCATCTTTGCCTCATTCCTCGTGTCGGGATCGGTCTCCTGGATGTACTACGCCGACCGTCTGATGGAGTTCCCCTCTGGCGTACTGGGCGTGGCTCTGGGCACGATTTTGCTGCCTTCGCTGGCAAAAAGCTTCTCCAGCGGGAATCATGATGAATACTCCCGCCTGATGGACTGGGGATTACGCCTCTGCTTCCTGCTGGCGTTGCCCTGTTCGGTGGCGCTCGGCATTCTCTCCGGCCCGCTCACCAGCGCCCTGTTCCAGTACGGCAAATTCACCGCTTTTGATGCCGCAATGACGCAGCGCGCGCTGATTGCCTACTCGGTTGGATTGATGGGCCTGATTGTGGTCAAAGTGCTGGCACCGGGCTTCTATTCGCGTCAGGACATCAAAACGCCGGTGAAAATTGCCATCATCACGCTGGTAATGACGCAGTTAATGAACCTCGCGTTTATTGGGCCACTTAAGCACGCCGGTTTGTCGCTATCGATTGGTCTGGCGGCTTGCCTGAATGCGGCGTTGCTGTTCTGGCAACTGCGCAAACAGCGCATCTTCCTGCCACAGCCGGGCTGGTACAGTTTCCTGTTCCGACTGGTGGTTGCGGTAGCCATTATGGCTGCGGCACTGCTGGGCATTCTGCACGTGATGCCGTCCTGGGGAGAGGGAGAGATGTACGCGCGTCTGCTGCGTTTGGCGGCCGTGTGTGTGGTGGGTGGCTGTAGCTACTTCGTCATGCTGGCGCTGTTAGGTTTCCGCCTGCGTGACTTTGCCCGCAGTACAGCGGCCTGATCGTACTATACGTTCAGGCCTTGTGGCTCAGGGTGGTGCGGCCAGTGCCGAGGCCATCCGGGCCATAAAAAGCCTGGCTGAAATGCGGTTTCAACACGGATACGGCTGCATCGGTAAAGCGAATTTGCTGTTGCAGCAGTAGTCCGTTATGCACATTGGCATCGCGTAGCTGACGGGTCGCGTGCTGTAGCTGCTGCCACTGTTCAGCCATCATGCGGTCCGCCGGATAAGGCGCGGCCATATTATGGCTACGTTCGCAGGTCAGACGCATCTGATCGAGATAGTTCAGGGTCGCCAGCAGCGAGCGCTTATCTTCCGTAATCCGCTGTAGCAGGTTGCTGTTCACCTTGCCCGCCGCCAACGCGTGCTGCTCTTCGGCCAGCAGGTCGGTCAGGGTGCTCAACACTTCCTGCATTTTCTCCAGCGTACTCTGCAATTGACTCATGGGATTACTGGTCCTCTAACCAGGCTTTGGTATCGGCAATCAGCGCATCGGCAATTTTACCGGTATCCATCTTCAACTCGCCGTTGCGGATGGCGGTTTTCATCTGCTCAACGCGCGCGGTATTAATATCCTGGCTGCCGGGTTGCATCAGCTGTGCCTGAGCGCTGCTCAGACTGACCTGCGCACCGCTTTGTGGCGCGGCAGCGGTGGCGCTGCTCTGGCGCACTTTATTGCTGTTGTCGCTGCTGTCACGCGTTTGTACCGTGCTGACGGGCTTTGACGGTTGGGTTCTTTCAATACTCATGATATTCGCTCCAGTGCTCTCAGCGGCTGCTGTCGGGAGAATCAGCACAGCCTAACGGGTTTCTTGTTTCTTGTATCGGCAGAACAGACGCACTCTTTAGCACTTTACAGGGTAATAAGAATATTCCCACGTTCATCAACGCGCCCGTTAACCACCTGGCCGTTATCCATCCGCACCCGCACCCAATCAGAAGCTGCACCATTACTCATCGCTTTGCCTGCCGCAGTGGCGCTAAAACCGTTGCCGCTCGCCACCACCGTCACCGATTCACCGGCTTTCACCCGCCAGGGCTGACGCAGCATGGTCTGAGTCACGGGCTGACCGGGCTCAATATCGCGCAGGACCACGGCATCGGCAACCTTGTCCACGCTGAACAGCGTGCGCGGTGGCAGGGTATCTAATCGTCCCTGTTGCAGGCGGAAATCACGGGCCGAAACCTGCACGCCGCGCCGCAGCTGATGCTGTGCCACCAGGTATCCACCGCTCACCTGAACCTGCACCTGCAAGAAGCGACGATTCTCACCGCAACTGGCGGCCACGCTCATATTTCCCCACAGACGGCTATTGCCCGGCAGCATCAGCTGCGGTGTGGCACAGGTGGGCCACTGCTCGTCTGGCGTACGTACCTGCACCACCATGCCCGCAGCATGTTGTGGGTCGCGAGCCTTAAAAAACTGGGTGAGTTGAGCGGGGAGATCGGCCGCCTGAGCGGACAAAACCGTGCCGACCAGTAAACCGCTCAGCAGGGAAAGATGAAATCGCATGAAGAAAGTCCTCTTTGACTGATAGGCAGCAGTCTACGCCTCGGCAAAAAAACTCAAGAGCAGGAATAGCCACAATTTCTGTTGCTATTCAGACGATAGCCCTTGCTTTTGGCGAATTAAGCTTTCCGCTCGAAATTCTCATTCGCGGAGTAACCATGCTCGACAAACTGGATGCGGCATTACAGTTCAGCAGTGAAGCACTCAATCTGCGTGCTCAGCGTCAGGAGATCCTGGCGTCCAACATTGCTAATGCCGATACCCCGGGCTATCAGGCGCGCGATATCGACTTTTCCAGTGAGCTGAGTCGGGTGATGGAGCAGGGACGCAGCGCCGGCAGCAGCATGGCGTTAAAAGTCACTTCACCACGCCACATTGAAGCGCAGACCAACAGTCAACCCTCAATGGACCTGATGTACCGCATTCCCGACCAACCGGCGGCGGACGGCAACACCGTGGATATGGATCGTGAGCGCACCCAGTTCGCGGACAACAGCCTGAAATACCAAACCGACCTCACGCTTATCAGTAGCCAAATCAAAGGCATGATGAGCGTATTACAGGGGCAATAACCGTGGCTTTAATGAACATTTTTGACATTGCCGGTTCGGCAATGGCGGCGCAGTCGCAGCGGCTTAACGTCAGCGCCAGTAACCTCGCGAACGCCGATAGCGTCACCGGGCCAGACGGCCAACCGTACGTGGCTAAACAGGTGATTTTCCAGACGGATGCCGCCCCCGGTGCAGCAACCGGCGGCGTGCGCGTAGCGGGCGTGGTGAACGATCCTACCCCCGCCAAACTGGTGTATGACCCCGGCAATCCGCTGGCGGATGGCAAAGGCTACGTCAAGATGCCGAACGTGGATGTGGTAGCAGAAACGGTCAACACCATGTCGGCTTCTCGTAGCTATCAGGCCAACGTGGAAGTCCTGAATACCGTCAAGTCGATGATGATGAAAACCCTGACAATGGGTCAGTAACGGAGAACAACAATGGGTATCGCGGTAGGCGTTAACGAGAAGCTGGATCAGACGGTCCTCTCTTCCAGCAGCGACAGCACCAGCAGCAGCGCAGCGGATCTGCAAAACGAATTCCTGACCATGCTGGTCACGCAGTTAAAAAATCAGGATCCCACCAATCCGATGGATAACAGCCAGTTGACGACACAGCTGGCGCAGATCAACACCCTGAGTGGCGTGGAAAAACTCAACACCACGCTGGGGTCGATCTCCGGACAGATCACCACCAGCCAGTCATTGCAGAGTTCAACCCTGATCGGCCATGGCGTGATGATCGACGGTTCTCAGGTGTTAGTCGGCAGCGGTACCACCACGCCGTTTGGCGTTGAACTGGGTACGGCTTCAACCTCGACCACCGCCACCATCAGCGATTCCAGCGGCAACGTGGTGAAAACCATTGATCTGGGTGGATTGAGTGCGGGCGTCCATACCTTCTCATGGGATGGCACCCTCACCGATGGTTCCACCGCGCCGGATGGCAAATACACCGTCGCTATCGCCGCCAGCAGCGGCAGCACGCAACTGGTCGCCCAGCCATTGGCTTATGCCTATGTCAGCGGCGTCAACACCAGCACCGACAGCACCACACTTGATCTTGGCACCTCCGGCACGGCCACCCTTGATGAAGTCAAACAGATCATCTGAATAATTACTCAGGAGTCATAACATGTCATTTTCTCAGGCGGTAAGTGGCCTTAGCGCAGCATCCAGCAACCTGGACGTCATCGGCAACAACATCGCGAACTCCGCTACTGCGGGTTTTAAATCCAGTACCATTGCTTTTGCCGATCTGTTTGCCGGTTCAGATGTGGGGATGGGAACCAAAGTCGCTGCGGTGATCCAGAACTTTAACGACGGCACCACCACCACCACCAGCCGTGGGCTGGATGTCGCGTTGAGCGGCAACGGTTTCTTCCGCATGACGGACAGCAGCGGCGCGGTGTACTACTCGCGTAACGGCCAGTTCACCCTTGATGAGAACCGCAACCTGGTTAACACCCAGGGCCTGAACGTCACGGGCTACCCGGCCAGCGGCACCCCGCCAACGGTACAGACCGGTGCCAACCCGGTCGCATTGAGCATTCCAACCACCCAGATGCAGGCCAGCGCGACCACCACCGCCAGCCAGGTGGCGAACCTCAACTCCAGCGACAGCACGCCAACCGTCACCACCTTTGAGTCAACCAACACCAGCAGCTATAACGCCAAAAGCAGTATGACGGTGTACGACACCCAGGGTAACGAACACCAACTGGACATGTACTACGTCAAAACCGCCGACAACAAGTGGACGGTACACGCCATTGACAGCTCGGACAGCAGCGCAACCGATCAGCAATACAACCTGACGTTTGACAGCAGCGGCAGCCTGACCAGCATCACCAACGCAGCGGGCACCGAATCATCACCGAACCTCAGCCTCAGCATCAACGGCATTAACGGCGCAACGGGCACCACTATCCAGCTCAGCATGCAGGGCAGCTTGCAGCAGAACACCGGCACCACCAGCTTCGGCAACCCGACGCAGAACGGTTATGCACCAGGCGACCTCACCAGCTACAGCATCGCGGATGACGGCACCATCACCGGCACTTACTCCAACCAGAAAACCCAGACGCTGGGGCAGATCGTGCTGGCAAGCTTCTCTAACCCAGAAGGGCTGGAATCCAAGGGGGATAACGTCTGGAGCGCCACCGACTCTTCCGGCCAGGCCGCACTGGGCGTGGCGAATACCGGGACCTTCGGCTCTCTGACTTCCGGCGCGCTGGAGTCTTCTAACGTCGACCTGAGTAAAGAGCTGGTGAATATGATTGTTGCTCAGCGTAACTATCAGTCCAACGCGCAGACCATCAAAACGCAGGATCAGATCCTCAACACCCTGGTCAACTTACGTTAATCCACTAACGGGATTGTTTTATGGATCACGCGATATATACCGCCATGGGGGCGGCCAGTCAGACGCTGGATCAGCAGGCGGTCACTGCCAGCAATCTTGCCAACGCCTCAACGCCAGGCTTCCGCGCGCAGCTCAATGCGTTGCGCGCCGTGCCGGTGAACGGGTATTCGTTGCCGACCCGTACCCTGGTCGCGGCCTCAACGCCAGGAGCCGATATGAGCCCCGGCGCGATGGACTACACCGAACGTCCGCTGGACGTTGCGGTGCAACAGGATGGCTGGCTGGCGGTGCAAACGGCGGATGGAACAGAAGCCTACACCCGCAACGGCAATATGCAGATCAGCCCCAGCGGTATTCTCACCATTCAGGGCAATCCCGTGATGGGGGATGGCGGTCCAATCGCGGTTCCTGAAGGCGCGCAAATCACTATCGCTGCGGATGGCACCATCACTTCGCTTAATGCGGGTGATGCGCCTAACGCCACGGTACAGATTGGGCGGCTCAAACACGTGCGCGCCACCGGCAAGGAGTTGCAGCGTGGTGATGACGGCATGTTCCGCCCGACCGCCGCTACTCAGGCCACGCGTGGCGCCACATTGGCAGATGATCCCACCGTACAGGTGATGCCGGGCGTGCTGGAAGGCAGCAACGTTAAACCGGTGGAAACCATGGTGGATATGATCGCCAACGCCCGCCGCTTCGAGATGCAGATGAAAGTGATCTCCAGCGTTGATGAAAACGAACAGAAAGCCAATTCACTGCTCAATATGAGCAGCTAAGGCAGAGGAACAGACGATGATTCGTTCTTTATGGATCGCCAAAACCGGCCTTGATGCCGAACAGACCAACATGGACGTGATTGCCAACAACCTGGCAAACGTCAGTACCAACGGTTTTAAACGTTCACGCGCGGTATTCGAAGACCTGATGTATCAAACCCTGCGTCAGCCGGGAACCCAGTCTTCGGAGCAGACCACGCTGCCTTCGGGTTTGCAGATCGGTACCGGTGTGCGTCCCGTGACCACTGAGCGCCTGCACACGCAGGGTAACCTGTCGCAGACCAGCAACTCCAAAGACGTGGCGATCAACGGCCAGGGCTACTTTAAAGTGCAACTGCCGGATGGCACCGATGCGTATACCCGCGATGGTTCATTCCAGGTGGATCAGAACGGGCAATTGGTCACCAACGCAGGCGATCCGGTCCAGCCGGGGATCACCATCCCCGCTAACGCCACCAGCATCACCATCTCCCGTGATGGTGTGGTCAGCGTGACGCAACAGGGGCAGACCAACCCGACGCAGGTAGGGCAGTTGACCGTCAGTACGTTTATGAATGATGCCGGTCTCGACAGCATGGGTGAAAACCTCTACACCGAAACCCAGGCTTCCGGTACGCCAACCGACAGCACGCCGGGCCAGAACGGCGCGGGCATGCTCTATCAAGGCTATGTGGAAACCTCCAACGTTAACGTAGCGGAAGAGCTGGTCACCATGATCCAGACGCAGCGCGCCTACGAAATCAACAGCAAGGCGATCAGCACCTCTGACGAGATGCTACAGAAATTAACTCAGGTGTAATTCCGCGCCGCTGGGTCAGCGACTGCTGGCTCAGAGGCGGACGTTTAAAAGGTTGCTTTCAATGGCGAAGCCCGTGATTTTCAGGCCAGCACCGGGTGTGCTGGCGCTGCTGCTGCTCACCCTTAATGGCTGTGCGCTGGTGCCACGCAAACCGCTGGTCGAGGGCGCGACCACGGCTCAGCCGCTGCCTTCTCCGCCGCCGGTGGTGAATGGATCGATTTTCCAGGGCGTAGCGCCGCTCAACTATGGCTATCAACCCCTGTTTGAGGATCGTCGTCCGCGTAACATCGGCGACACCCTGACCATTACCCTGCAAGAGAACGTCAGCGCCAGCAAAACCTCCAGCGCTAACGCCAGCCGCGATGGCAGCAACAGCCTGGCCTTCACGGCAGTGCCGACCGGGGCCGCGGGCCTGTTGGGGGCCAGTGGTGAAAAGGCCAATCTCGCCGGGGAAGGCAAAAACGACTTTGCCGGTAAGGGCGGCGCGACCGCAGCCAATACCTTCACCGGCACCATTACCGTCACGGTGAATCAGGTGCTCTCTAACGGCAACCTGCACGTGGTGGGTGAGAAACAGATTGAGATCAACCAGGGAACCGAGTTTATCCGCTTCTCTGGCGTGGTTAACCCGCGCACCATCAGCGCCAGCAACGCCGTGCTCTCCACCGCCGTGGCGGATGCGCGCATCGAGTACGTGGGGAATGGCTATATCAACGAAGCGCAGACCATGGGCTGGCTGCAACGCTTCTTCCTGAATATTTCACCGATGTAAGGGGTGACGATGAAACTGTTAACGCTACTGCGTTTGACCGTGGGACTGATGCTCGGCGTAAGCCTGGTGGCCCATGCAGACCGTATTCGTGACCTCACGACGGTACAAGGCGTGCGAGATAACCAGCTGATCGGTTATGGCCTGGTGGTGGGGCTGGACGGCACTGGCGACCAGACCACGCAAACGCCATTTACGACCCAGACGGTCAACAACATGTTGTCACAGTTGGGGATCACCGTGCCAACCGGCACCAATATGCAGCTGAAAAACGTGGCAGCGGTGATGGTGACGGCCTCACTGCCTTCGTTTGCTCGTCAGGGACAAACGCTGGATGTGGTGGTGTCCTCATTGGGTAATGCAAAAAGCCTGCGCGGCGGCACGCTGTTAATGACGCCGTTAAAAGGGGTGGATAATCAGATCTATGCGCTGGCTCAGGGCAACATTTTGGTGGGCGGTGCAGGCGCTTCTGCCGGTGGCAGCAGCGTGCAGGTCAACCAGTTAAATGGTGGCCGCATCACTTCCGGTGCCACGGTGGAACGTGAACTGCAAAGTAACTTTGGTAGCCAGAACACGCTGAATTTGCAGCTTAACAACGAAGACTTCAGCATGGCGCAGCGCATTGCTGACGCCATCAATGCACGCATGGGCTACAACAGCGCACAGGCACTGGACGCACGCACGGTGCAAATTCGCACCAGCGCCAACAACAGTTCTCAGGTGCGGTTGCTGGCGGATGTGCAAGACATTGACGTTGCGGTTCCGCTGGAAGACGCCAAAGTGATCATCAACTCGCGTACCGGCACCGTGGTGATGAACCGCGAAGTGTCGCTCAGCACCTGTGCGGTTGCGCAAGGCAACCTGTCGGTCACGGTGAATCAGAGCCAAAACGTCAGCCAGCCAAACACGCCATTTGGCGGCGGGCAGACCGTGGTCACGCCACAGACGCAAATTGATATGCGCCAGAGCGGCGGTTCATTGCAGCACGTTAACGCCAGCGCCAATCTGAACAGTGTGGTGCGCGCCCTAAATGCGTTGGGGGCTTCGCCAATTGAGCTGATGTCGATTCTGCAATCCATGCAAACCGCAGGCTGTTTGCGCGCCAAACTGGAAATTATCTGATGAGCGATATGCAGGCGATGGCGGGTGCAGCGTGGGACAGTCACGCGCTGGATCAGCTCAAACGTGAAGTCAGCAGCGATCCAAAAGGCAAAGCGCTTCAGGTGGCGAAGCAGGTGGAGGGCATGTTCGTGCAGATGATGATGAAAAGTATGCGCGAAGCCCTGCCAAAGGGCGGCATGCTGGATAACGACCAGACGCGCCTCTATAGCTCAATGTGGGATCAGCAAATCGCCCAGCAGATCGGCAATCGTGGGCTGGGCCTGGCGGACACCATCGTTAAACAGATGATGCCCGCTGAGGCACCGTCAGAAACTGCGGGCACCGTGCCGATGAAACTCGATGGCGATTACATCGTTAGCCACAACATGGCTTCGATGGAGCTGGAACAGATGGTGCGCAAAGCCGTGCTGCGTCTGCCTGCGGGCGGCTCGGCATTGCCGGTGGACAGCCAGGCCTTTATTGCCCAGCTCACCCAACCGGCGCAGCAGGCCAGTGCGCAAAGTGGCATTCCCCATCACCTGATTCTGGCGCAGGCGGCGCTGGAGTCCGGCTGGGGCCAGCGCCAGATCATGACCCGCGACGGCAAGCCAAGCTACAACCTGTTTGGCGTGAAGGCCAGTGCGGACTGGCAAGGGGCTACCACCGATGTCACCACCACCGAGTATGAACATGGTATCGCGAAGAAAGTGCGTGCCAGTTTCCGCGTGTACGGCTCATATCTCGAAGCGCTGAGCGACTACGTCAAACTGCTGGGGAATAACCCGCGCTATGCCGCTGTCACTAACGCTCGCAGCGCGGAGCAGGGCGCTCAGGCACTTCAGGCAGCGGGCTACGCTACCGATCCCAACTATGCGCAAAAGCTGGTGGGTATGATTCAGCAGTTCAAAAACATGGGTGACAAAGCGGTGAAAGCCTACAGTCACGATCTCAGCAATTTGTTCTGACCCATCCCCTCAAGTTTCACTGACACACGTCGATAATTACATCAGAGCCAGCCCGTTGAACGTGCCAACCGCGCGTTCAACGGGAAAGAGAGGAATTCACTAATATGTCCAGCTTAATTAATACCGCCATGAGCGGGTTAAGTGCCGCTCAGGCGGCGCTCAGCACCACCAGTAATAATATTACCAACTATGCGGTGACGGGATATTCCCGCCAGACCACGATCCTGGAACAGGGCAACAGCACGCTCTCAGGCAACAGCTATTATGGCAATGGGGTAAACGTGGGGACCGTACAGCGCGAATACGACGCCTTTATTACCAATCAGCTCCGCAGCGCCAGCGCCAGCTACAGCGCGTCCAATACGGAATACAGCCAGATCTCCAATATTGACGACATGCTCTCCTCGACATCCACCAGTTTGTCGACCCAGATTCAGACCTTCTTTACCAATATTCAGAACGTGGTCAGCAATGCCGATGATCCCTCATCGCGTCAGGCCATGTTGAGTAATGCGCAGGGGCTGGTGAGCCAGTTCCAGACCAATGCACAATACCTGAATAATATGCAGGGCAGCGTCAACAGCAGCGTCAGTTCCAGTGTTGATCAAATCAACACCTACGCTTCACAAATTGCTGACCTGAACACGCAGATTGGCAAACTCACCACCGGTGATGGCGCAGCCCCCAATGATCTGTTGGATAAACGTGACCAACTGGTCAGCGACCTGAACAATATTGCGGGCGTATCGGTCACGCAGCAGGGCAGCAGCTACACCGTCAGCATGAGCGGCATTACGCTGGTGAACGGCAGCCGTACCACGTCGTTGGTGGCGATGCCCGCTTCCAGCGATCCCAGCCGTACCACGGTCGGTTATGTGGATAAGCAGGCTGGAAATGTTGAGATCCCGGAAAGCAGCCTGACCACCGGCAGCCTTGGCGGCGTCCTGACCTTCCGCAGCCAGGATCTCGATCTGGCGCAGAACCAGCTCGGCCAGTTGGCGGCGGCTTTCACCACCAGTTTTAACAGCGTGCACGCGCAGGGTTATGACAGCAACGGCGACACCGGCAAAAACTTCTTTAACATTGGCAGCCCGGACGTCATCAGCAACACCAAAAACACTGGTACGGCATCGGTTAGCGCCAGTTGGACCGATACCTCAGCGGTGAAAGCCTCCAACTACAGCGTCAGCTATGACGGCAGTAACTGGAGTGTGACGCGCCTTGCGGACAATGTGCAGGTCACCCCCACCACCAGTACCGACAGCAGCGGCAATCAAACCCTGAGCTTTGATGGGCTGCAACTCACCGTCGATGGGACACCTGCGGCCAAAGACAGCTTCCTGGTCAAGCCGGTGCAGAACGTCATTAACGGTATGTCAGTCGCGATTACCGATGAATCCCAGATTGCTGCGGCAAGCGCTGCCGGTGGCGAGAGCGATAACCGCAACGCGCAGAAACTGCTGGATTTACAAGACAGCAATCTGGTGAACGGTAACGCCACCCTGACGCAAGCTTATGCCAGCCTGGTGAGTAGCGTGGGTAACAAAACCAGCTCACTGGAGACCAGCAGCACCACTCAGGAGAGCGTGGTTAATCAGCTCAGCGATCGTCAGCAGTCAGTTTCCGGCGTTAACCTCGATGAAGAGTATGCCAACCTGACGAAATATCAGCAGTACTACATGGCGAACGCCCAGGTCTTGCAGACCGCAGGCACTATTTTTGACGCGCTGATTCAGGCCACCAGCTAACGGAGACTAAGGAATGCGTTTAAGTACCAGTATGATCTTTGACCAGCAGGTGCGCGGGATCAGTGATTCACAATCCTCGTGGCTGAAAGTCGGCGAGCAGCTCTCCAGCGTCAAAAAAGTGACGAATCCATCCGACGATCCTATTGCCGCTGCGCAATCGGTGGTGGTGGCACAGAGCCAGTCCGAGAGTAGCCAATACAAGCTGGCGCGCACGTTCGCCAACCAGAGTTTGTCGATGGAAGAGAACGCGCTTTCCAGTGCGACCAGCACCATCCAGGATGCGCAGACCTTGATCGTGTACGGTTCCACCGGCACCCTGAGCGACGATGACCGCGCCTCCATCGCGACCCAGTTGGAAGGGTTGCGTAACCAACTGTTGGGCCAGGCGAACAGCCAGGACAGCAGCGGACGCTATATTTTTGCGGGTTACAACACCTCAACCGCACCGTTTGTTGATAATGGCAACGGCGTAGAATACGTGGGCGGTTCTGACGCCATCACGCAAAAAGTGAATGACAGTCGCACCATGACGGTAGGAAACACCGGTAGCGATGTGTTCATGAGCATCAGCAGTAACGCCAAGACCGAACCCGACGGCAGCGCGAGCGAAACCAACGTGTTTGATATGCTGGACAGCGCCATTGCTGCGCTCAAGGTGCCACAGGCGGATGCCGATGCAACCACGCAGCAAACCTTCCAGGATGCGATGGATAAAACCAACCGTGGCCTGAGCAACTCCTTGAATAACGTACTGCGGGTGCGTTCGGATGTGGGAACACAACTTTCCGAGCTGGATACGCTGGATTCTCAGGGCGATGACCGCGATACCATTCTCAGCACCGAAATGAGTAACCTGGTGGATGTGGATTATACCTCTGCGATTTCCAGCTATACCATGCAGCAGACCGCATTGCAGGCCGCCTATAAAACCTTCACTGATATGTCGCAGATGTCACTGTTTAAACTGAATTCCTGATTCAGTTCCGCTTTAGCGTACTTAACCGGCTACGCCATGTCCTGGAAATAAAGAATCCCGCCGTCCTGCCTAGGGCTGCGGGATTTTTTTATTTGCGGGAAATACCGGGTCAAAATTTGCCGTTTAGGGCAAGTACCCATTAGCGGCGAATAGCGTAAACCGCAAAGCCAGCCGCGCGGGAAACAGTCTACAGCGGCAAGAGAGGTTATATTGCACGCCGTTAAGCGCGTTATTGGGGAAATACCTGAGGGGAAGGGCGGATATAAAAAAAACGGCTCCCCCCAAAATGGGAGAAGCCGTATTCATTACTCAGACGCTGAGGGTTTAGAAACTCTCAGGGCGAGTCGCTGGTGCAGTCGCGTGGTGGGTAGCACTGTGGCCACCTGCCGCGCCTTTGCCTTCGAAGCCAAAGTCTGGACGTACCCAGTCACTGTGGCGTGCAGGCTCTGGCTGCCAGGCTGGAGCTGGCGCTTTGGTCATCGGTGCTGAAGCATAGTGCTTCCACAAGGTTTCCGATGACGGTTTAGCCGCTTCCTGCGGGGCAACATCGCGTGCTGCAACCGGTGCGTGTGGTTCTGAGGCTTCGGTGACAGCCGGAGCATTCAGCACTTCAGCGACCTGCTGCTGCGTTTCTGGCGCAACATCGGTGGCTACAGAAGGTTCTGTTGCTTCAACCGGTGCAGGCTCTGCTGCTGCTGGCGCAGATTCTACGACCACTGCTGGCGTTTCCACTGCCACTGGAGCCGGTTCTGCAACCGGTGCTGCAACCGGTGCCACTGGAGCAGGTTCTGCGACCGGTGCTGGCGCTTCCACTTCCGCTGGAGCAGGTGCTTCAACAGGCGCTGGCTCTGCGGCTTCCGACACGGTCGGCGCAGGGGCAACTTCTGCTGCTGGCGCAGGTTCTACCACTGGAGCAGTCACGGCTTCAGCACCTGGACGGGTAGCTGGCGCGCTGGCAACTTCAGCCGCAGGGCGAGCAGCCGGTGAGGTGTAAGCTTCTACTGCCACCTGCGGTTTTGCTGCTTCAGGGGCTGGTGCGGCTACCGGCGCTGCCGACTCAACTGCTGTCGGGCGGGTTGCTGGTGCACTTGACACTACCGGTGCCGGGCGTGCTGCGGGTGCAGCATACGCTTCCGTTGCCTGACGCGGTGCCGCAGTTTCTGCTACTGGACGAGCTGCTGGTGTCGAATAGGCTTCCGCTGCCGGACGCGTCGCAGGGGCTGACGCATATTCCGCCGCAGGACGAGTCGCTGGCGCGTTGGCTACCGGTGCTGCACTTTCAGCCTGAGCGGCAATGCTTGCCGCCTGAGCTTCTTGCGCGGCTGGGATCACCGAAGGCGCTTCGCTAACCGGAACATCAATGGCACTGCTGTCTTCAACACTGACAACCGGGACTGGCGTTGCGGCCAGAGGTTCAACCTGATGCACAGGCTGCGCTTCAACCGGTGCTGCAACTTCCTGCACGGCTTCCACTGCTGGCTGAGCTACGGCAGCGGCAGTTTGCTGCTGGTTGTAGTCAGGTGTCTGAGCTTCCTGTACCGCGGCTTCGTGAGTGCTGGCGACTGGATAACGGATCCACACTTTACCGGAAGCCATTTCTGGCGAGGCTGAAGCGGCTGCCAGCGGCATCGCTGACTCGGTTGGATAACGCTCGTCACGATAGCGACGACGACGCTGACCGCTAACACGCAGATGACGCGGTGAACGACGCGAACGACGTGGCATATTGCCGTTATCGCGGCTGTCTGCTTCATCCTGACTTTCAACTACCGCACTGTTTTCTGACTGACGTTCAACCTTTGGTTGTTCAGCGGCGATCGGCGCAGCAACAGGGGTTTCTCCTGCGGCTGGCTCGGCGTTCGCGTTGCCATCTTCAATACGGACACGTTGTGACAGTTTACGCGGTTGACGGCGTGGCAGAGTCTGCACGCGTTCATCATCTTGCGCGTTCTCTTCAACGTTCTCAGTGCGTTGAGCAACCGGCTCGGCAACTTGCGTTTCCTGCTGAGCGCGTTTCTCTTCTTCACGACGACGCTGACGTTCAGCACGCTGCTCGCGGCGCTGTTGCTGCTGCTCTTCGCGCTGCTGACGTGCCTCTTCGCTCAATGGTGCATTGCGATCTTCGCGTGGCTCACCAGACTGGCGCTTGTTACGGCGGTTCTCGTTACCTTCACGTGGTTCGCGGTTATCGCGGGTTTCACGATTATCACGATTGTCACGATTGTCACGATTATCGCGGTTGTCGCGCGCTTCACGGTTATCGCGGTTGTCACGGTTATCGCGCGTTTCACGGTTTTCGCGATTATCACGACCTTCGCGCTGAGCGTTATCGCCATTACGCGGAGTACGTTCACGACGGTTGTTATTGTTGCGGCGGTTGTTGTTACGACGCTCGCCACGTTGCTCGTTGTTTTGCTCTGTTGCCTGTGGTTTTGCCGCTTCTTCTGCCTTCACTTCAGGCGCAGGCGTGGCTTCGCCAGCAAACATTTTCTTCAGACCACCGAACAGGCGACCAAAGAAGCCCGGTTTCGCTGCTTCTGCCGCAGCCACCGGTGCTGCCGGTTTGCTGTCACTTTTCGCGACGGTTTTCAACGGCTCAGGTGCCACTTCTACTGGTGCAGGAGGGGCATCCGGCATCACGAAGGCGGCCAGTGCTGGCTGCTCTGGGCGACGACGCTCAGCGTGCTCTTCTTCAGAAGGCAGCGCCATGTCCGCTTCGTGCAGCTTCGGCAGGTGGTAACTCAGGGTCGCCGTCTCTTCGCCTTTGCGCACGCGCAATACGGAGTAGTGTGGGGTTTCCATGAGGTCGTTCGGGACGATAATCGCACGTACGCCGCCCTGGCGTTTTTCAATCGCGTTGACCGCTTCACGTTTTTCGTTCAGCAGGTAAGAGGCCACCGGTACAGGGACAATCGCGTGAACTTCTTTGGTGTTCTCTTTCAGCGCTTCTTCTTCAATCAGACGCAGAATGGAGAGTGACAGTGATTCGTTATCACGAATGGTGCCAGTACCGCTACAGCGTGGGCAAACGTGATGGCTTGACTCACCCAGAGAAGGGCTCAGACGCTGACGTGACATCTCCAACAGACCAAAGCGTGAGATATGGCTGATCTGGATACGCGCACGATCCTGACGCACCGCATCACGCAGGCGGTTTTCAACCGCACGCTGGTGACGAACAGGGGTCATATCGATGAAGTCGATAACAATCAGGCCACCAAGGTCACGCAGGCGCAGCTGACGAGCAATTTCATCCGCCGCTTCGAGGTTGGTGTTGAAGGCCGTCTCTTCGATATCGCCGCCACGGGTTGCGCGTGCGGAGTTGATATCAATGGCCGTCAGTGCTTCGGTGCTGTCGATAACAATCGAACCGCCTGACGGCAGGCGCACTTCGCGCTGGAAGGCGGACTCGATTTGTGACTCGATCTGATAGTGGCTGAACAGCGGGATCTCACCGGTGTACAGTTTGATTTTGCTGCTGAAATCAGGGCGACCTAGCGCCGCGATGTGCTGACGTGCCAGCTCCAGCACTTTCGGGTTATCAATCAGAATCTCGCCGATGTCCTGACGCAGATAGTCGCGGAAGGCACGCACAATAACATTACTTTCCTGGTGGATCAGGAAAGGTGCAGGGCGGCTGTCAGCGGCTTTTTTGATGGCATCCCAGTGTTTGATGCGGAAGCCGAGATCCCACTGCAGCGCTTCGGCAGATTTACCGACACCCGCAGTACGTACGATCAGGCCCATGCCATCTGGCAGTTCCAGCGAAGAGAGCGCCTCTTTCAGTTCGGTGCGATCGTCCCCTTCGATGCGGCGAGAAATACCACCAGCACGCGGGTTGTTCGGCATCAGAACCAGATAGCTTCCTGCCAGAGAAATAAAGGTCGTCAGCGCGGCACCTTTGTTACCACGTTCTTCTTTATCAATCTGAACAATAACTTCCTGACCTTCACGCAGCACTTCTTTGATATTGGGGCGACCCTGTGCGTTGTAATGAGCGGGGAAGTATTCGCGGGAAATTTCTTTGAGGGGGAGGAAACCGTGACGCTCAGCACCGTAATCAACAAATGCGGCTTCAAGGCTTGGCTCAATACGGGTGATCTTACCTTTGTAAATATTAGCTTTTTTCTGTTCGTGCCCTGGGCTTTCGATATCCAGGTCGTACAGGCGCTGTCCATCCACTAGGGCTACGCGCAACTCCTCCTGCTGAGTTGCGTTGATTAACATTCTTTTCATCGTGACTTACTCGTTATTCTCACATGAGTGACAAAGCTGCGGGCATAGTAACCCTGGACGAGTATCAGCCGATGGCCCCGTGACTTAAGTGCAATAACGTCAACCTCCCGGTTGTCGAACGCTTGAGGGGCGCAAGTAGCGTCGGTGGCCTGTTTTTCCCAGGAAAATACAGCGCCAGATTGGGGAAATGCCTGAGAGAAGTCTATGAACCCGTGCATCCCATCCTGTCGTCCAGGCTGCAACCCGCAGCCCGCTAAGTGCCTGATTTAACATTACGTCTTACGCCATTGCTGCGTCTCTGTACAATCCGGCAAAATAAGGTGTTAGCTCTTTTTTCCACTCTGAATGAATTCAGGGCAGAACCCCAGCATTATTCCATTGCTTACCTTCATATAGCAAGGTGACTTTCGTCACTGAATGAAGATTATTGTCATTTGCCTGAACAGATGTTGGGCAAATAGACGCATTGGTGAAAAAAGCCTCCGTCAGCACTTTTTTCTCTGCTGTAGGCAGTGAGTTAAGCACAGAAAAAGAGGTGGCGCTATCTGAGTACACTATTTAGAATCGCGCCCATGAAAACAGAGAATCCTGGCGTACAGTTTGTCGCCATCACGGCTGAGAATGCCGGACAACGAATCGATAACTTTTTGCGCACCCAGTTAAAAGGTGTGCCGAAAAGTATGATTTATCGCATCCTGCGCAAAGGTGAAGTGCGGGTAAACAAAAAACGCGTCAAACCGGAATACAAACTGGAAGAGGGCGATGAAATTCGCGTTCCACCGGTGCGCGTTGCGGAGCGTGAAGAGCAGAGCGTCTCACCGAAACTGGATAAAGTCGCGGCCCTGGAGTCCTGCATCTTGTATGAGGACGATCACCTGCTGGTGATGAATAAACCTTCGGGCACGGCGGTACACGGCGGTAGCGGCTTGAGCTTTGGCGTAATTGAAGGTTTACGTGCGCTGCGACCTGAAGCCCGTTTTCTGGAATTAGTCCACCGTTTAGACCGCGATACCTCGGGTGTGCTGCTGGTTGCCAAGAAACGTTCGGCACTGCGCTCGTTGCATGAGCAACTGCGCGATAAAGGCATGCAGAAAGATTACCTGGCGCTGGTACGCGGCAACTGGTCTTCCCACGTAAAAGTGGTGCAGGCGCCATTGTTAAAAAATATCCTGCAAAGCGGTGAGCGCGTGGTGCGCGTCAGTGCAGAAGGCAAACCCTCTGAAACGCGTTTTAAAGTCGAAGAGCGTTTCAGCTTTGCCACACTGGTGAAAGCCAGCCCAGTCACCGGACGTACGCACCAGATTCGCGTACACACCCTGCATGCAGACCACCCGATTGCGTTTGATGACCGCTACGGCGATCGCGCTTTTGATAGCCAATTGGCGGGCAGCGGCCTGAACCGTCTGTTCTTGCACGCCGCCGCATTAACCTTTACCCATCCAGCCAATGGCGAAACCCTGCGAATGGAAGCCCCACTGGATGAGAAGCTCAAGCGCTGTCTGACCTGGCTGCGTCAGCAAAAGGCCTGAGTTATCACGGGTATCAATCGGTCAGGGGATTGATACCCGCCTCCCTGAACATCTCCAGCAGCGCGATCAGCGGTAAGCCAATCAATGTATTGGGGTCGCGCCCTTCCAGCCGTTCAAACAGGGCAATCCCCAGGCCTTCGCTCTTAAAACTTCCGGCGCACTGCAACGGCTGCTCTTGTGCAACATAGCCGGTAATTTCCGCCTCGCTCAAAGTACGAAAGTGAACATGAAAGGGCTCACAGCACTGCATTAGCTGCTGCGTGCGCGGCTGATACAACGCCAGCCCGGTATAAAAGGTGATGCACTTCCCACTGGCATCACGTAGCTGCTGGCACGCTTTCTCCTCAGTGTGTGGCTTGCCGGTGATGACGCCGTCAAGGACGCAAACCTGATCGGAACCAATAATCCAGTGATCGGGCCACTGCTCTGCCAGCGCTTGCGCTTTAGCGATGGCCAGCCTTGTGACCAGCGCCTCGGCGGTTTCATGGGCATAGGGGGTTTCGTCCACTTCCGGTGCAGCACAGCTAAAAGGCAGCTGTAGCTTTTCTAAAATCGCACGGCGAAAGGGTGAGGTTGAAGCTAAAAGAATCGGTAGTGGCATTTTTTCATAATAGTGATAGCGAATTGGGTAGAGTCATTTTAAACTGTGCGCCGCACTGGATGCGAATAGTGGGTGAAAGATGCTGCTTCACGGCCTTTTTCTTTGACTCTCAGACGTTACAAAGTTAATATGCGCGCCCTATGCAAAAGGTAAAATTACCCCTAACGCTGGACCCCGTCCGCACAGCTCAAAAACGCCTCGATTATGAAGGTATTTATACCCGTGAACAGGCGGAGCGTGTAGCGGCTTCAGTCGTTAGTGTGGACAGTGAAATTGAGTGTAAGCTGATGTTCGCAGTGGACAGCCAGCGCCTTGCAATGTTTGAAGGCTCGGCTGAAGTGCAGGTTACCCTGCGCTGCCAACGCTGTAACCAGGTTTTCCCTCATCATGTCCACGTAAACTACTGTTTCAGTCCTGTGTCAAATGAGGCGCAGGCGGAAGCACTGCCGGAAGCGTACGAGCCGATCGATGTCAACGAATATGGTGAAATCGATCTGCTGGCGGTGATTGAGGATGAAATCATTCTTGCACTGCCTGTCGTTCCGGTTCATGAATCTGAACACTGTGAAGTGTCCGACGCGGACATGGTGTTTGGCAAACTGCCTGAAGAGGCGGAGAAACCAAACCCATTTGCCGTATTAGCCAGTTTAAAGCGTAAGTAATAGGAGTAAGGTCCATGGCCGTACAACAGAATAAACCAACCCGTTCTAAGCGTGGTATGCGTCGTTCACACGATGCTCTGACCACTGCAACTCTGTCTGTAGATAAAGTTTCTGGTGAAACTCATCTGCGTCACCATATCACTGCGGATGGTTACTACCGCGGTCGCAAGGTTATCACCAAGTAATACTTTGCGGTGACGCAAGGCGATACCTTGAAACGTTTGACCCTGGCAGTTGATGCCATGGGCGGGGACTTCGGTCCCTGCGTGACAGTGCCTGCATCCTTGCAGGCACTGGCCTCTCATTCGCATCTGGTTCTTCTTCTGGTCGGCGATCCCGACATCCTCTCGCCATTTCTTGCCAAAGCGGACTCCTCTCTCGTGGGGCGTGTGCAGGTGATCCCTGCCGAGTCAGTTATTGCAAGTGATGCCAGGCCATCCATCGCGATTCGTCAGAGTCGTGGCAGTTCAATGCGCATTGCGCTGGAGCTGGTCCAGGAGGGGCGTGCAGAGGCGTGTATCAGTGCCGGAAACACCGGCGCGTTGATGGGGCTGGCAAAATTGTTGTTAAAACCGCTGGATGGGATTACCCGTCCGGCGTTAATGTCTGTATTGCCTCATCAGCATCGAGGCAAAACGGTGGTGCTGGATCTCGGTGCCAACGTGAATGCCAGCAGCGAAATGCTGGTTGAGTTCTCCGTTATGGGTGCGGTCCTGGCGGAAGAAGTGCTTGAAATCTCGCAGCCCCGTGTCGCCCTCCTGAACATTGGTCAGGAAGAGACAAAAGGGCTGGAGACGATCCGTGAAGCCGCCGCAATATTGCGGGCGACGCCACAGATCAACTATATCGGTTACCTGGAGGGCAATGACCTCCTGACGGGCAAAACGGACGTGCTGGTATGTGATGGCTTCACAGGTAACGTCACACTGAAGACCATGGAAGGCGTGGTAAGAGTGTTTCTCTCCCTGCTGAAGTCAGGCGATGAGACAAAACGGTCATGGTGGCTTAGGTTGCTGGGGCGCTGGATTCAGAAACGCCTGTCGAGGCGCTTTGGCCATCTCAACCCCGACCAGTACAATGGCGCTTGTCTGTTAGGATTGCGCGGAACAGTAATCAAAAGCCACGGGTCTGCCAATCAGCAGGCCTTTGCGGTGGCGATTAGACAGGCAGAGCAGGCGGTGCGACGGCAGGTTCCTCAACGAATCGCCGCGCGCCTTAACACTGTATTAGCCAGGAGTGACAAAGCCTAAGATGTTTACCAAAATTATCGGTACGGGCAGTTATTTGCCCAGCCAGGTTCGCACCAATGCGGATCTGGAAAAAATGGTGGAGACTACGGACGAGTGGATTGTTACCCGTACCGGCATCCGTGAGCGTCGTATTGCCGCAGCGAACGAAAACGTTGCGACCATGGGCGCAGCAGCAGCACAACGTGCACTGGAGATGGCGGATGTCGCCCCCAGCGATGTTGGGCTGATCATTGTCGCCACCACTTCCTCCAGTCACGCATTCCCAAGTTCAGCCTGCATGATCCAACAGCAGTTGGGCATTAAAGACTGCGCAGCTTTCGATCTTGCTGCCGCCTGTGCAGGTTTCACCTATGCCCTGAGCGTTGCTGATCAGTACATCAAAAACGGTGCAGTGAAACATGCGTTGGTCATAGGCTCAGACGTTTTATCCCGTACGCTGGATCCAGAAGATCGCGGCACTATCATCCTGTTTGGTGATGGTGCGGGTGCGGTATTGCTGGGTCAAAGCGAAGAGCCGGGTATCATCTCTACGCATCTGCACGCGGATGGCAGCTACGGCCATCTGCTGGTGCTGGAAAACCAGGAGCGTAACCCACAAGCAAACCCAGCTTACCTTGGCATGAGCGGCAATGAAGTGTTCAAAGTCGCGGTGACTGAGCTGGCCCACATTGTGGAAGAGACGTTACAGGCTAACCATATTGAGCGCGAAGCGCTGGACTGGCTGGTGCCTCACCAGGCCAACCTGCGCATCATCAGCGCAACAGCCAAAAAACTCGGTATGGGTATGGACAAAGTGGTTGTCACACTCGATCGTCACGGCAATACCTCGGCGGCATCGGTCCCGACGGCGCTGGATGAAGCGGTGCGTGATGGCCGTATCAAACCCGGACAGCTCATTCTGCTGGAGGCCTTTGGTGGTGGTTTCACCTGGGGTTCAGCACTGGTTCGCTTTTGATTGACAGGAACAGAACATGACGCAATTTGCGATGGTTTTTCCGGGACAGGGTTCCCAGACTGTGGGCATGCTGGCCGATTTGGCTGCTGAGTACCCACTGATTGAAGCAACATTTGCTGAAGCTTCCGAAGCCCTGGGTTATGACCTGTGGCAGCTGGTGCAACAAGGCCCGGCGGAAGAACTGAACAAAACCTGGCAGACACAGCCTGCGTTGCTGACCGCATCTGTCGCTATTTACCGTTTGTGGCAGCAGCAGGGCGGCGCACAGCCAACTTTGCTGGCGGGCCACAGCCTGGGTGAATACTCTGCTTTAGTGTGTGCTGGCGTAATCAATTTCGCTGATGCCGTTAAACTGGTAGAGTTGCGCGGCAAACTGATGCAGGAAGCGGTACCGGAAGGTACGGGTGCCATGCAGGCGATTATCGGCCTGGATGATGAATCCATTCGCAAAGCCTGTGAAGAGAGCGCTCAGGGTCAGGTTGTAGCACCGGTGAACTTTAACTCACCGGGACAGGTCGTGATTGCTGGTAACAAAGAAGCGGTAGAACGTGCAGGTGCGGCCTGTAAAGCAGCAGGCGCGAAACGTGCGCTGCCGTTGCCGGTCAGCGTGCCTTCACACTGTGCGCTGATGAAGCCAGCAGCAGAGAAACTGGCGGTAGCGCTGGAGCAGATCACCTTTAACGCTCCTGTGGTGCCGGTAGTGAATAACGTAGATGTGAAAACTGAAAGCGATGCTGCAGCGATCCGCTCTGCGTTGATCCGCCAACTCTACAGCCCGGTGCGGTGGACTGAGAGTGTTGAATTTATGGCGGCGCAGGGTGTGACTCATCTGCTGGAGATCGGTGCGGGTAAAGTCCTGACCGGTCTGACAAAACGTATCGTTGATAGCCTGACGGCGGCAGCAGTGAACGATCCTGCTTCACTGCAAGCTGCTCTTGCACAGGAATAAGAGGACAATCATGAGCTTTGAAGGCAAAGTAGCGCTGGTGACCGGTGCGAGCCGTGGTATCGGCCGTGCGATCGCAGAAACGCTGGCAGCACGTGGTGCTAAAGTTATTGGCACTGCAACCAGCGACAGCGGCGCAGAAGCGATCAGTGCTTATCTGGGCAATAAAGGCAAAGGCCTGAAGCTGAACGTGACTGACAGCGCATCCATTGATGCCGTGTTGGATACCGTTCGTGCTGAGTTTGGCGAAGTCGACATTTTAGTCAATAATGCCGGCATCACCCGTGACAATCTGTTGATGCGCATGAAAGATGATGAGTGGGCGGATATCCTTGATACCAACCTCACTTCTGTTTTCCGTCTGTCCAAGGCGGTAATGCGTGCCATGATGAAAAAACGTGTGGGACGCATTATTACCATCGGTTCTGTAGTTGGAACCATGGGGAACGCGGGCCAGGCAAACTACGCGGCAGCAAAAGCGGGTTTGATTGGCTTTAGCAAATCACTGGCGCGCGAAGTTGCGTCACGTGGTATTACAGTTAACGTCGTTGCACCGGGCTTTATTGCTACGGACATGACGCAAGCACTGAATGAGGAGCAACGCTCGGGCATTCTGGCTGAAGTTCCTGCGGGCCGTTTAGGCGATCCACAGGAAATTGCCAATGCGGTTGCATTCCTGGCTTCTGATGAAGCTGCGTACATTACGGGCGAGACACTGCACGTAAATGGCGGAATGTACATGGTCTAAGCACCACGAAATAATTTGCATTATACGCGGTAACCACCGCACAATAGTGCAGAATCGTGGTTCGACCAGCCGGGATTTAGTTGCATCTTTTTCAACATTTTATACACTACGAAAACCGTCGCGAAAGCGAGTTTTGATAGGAAATTAAATAGTATGAGCGATATCGAACTGCGCGTTAAGAAAATCGTTGCTGAGCAGCTGGGTGTTAAAGAAGACGAAGTCGTTAACTCTGCTTCTTTCGTTGAAGACCTGGGTGCCGATTCTCTTGACACCGTTGAGCTGGTAATGGCTCTGGAAGAAGAGTTTGATACTGAGATTCCAGACGAAGAAGCTGAAAAAATCACTACCGTTCAGGCAGCGATCGATTATATCAATAGCCACAACGGCTAATGAATATCATCAGGCGGTCATTTGACCGCCTGAGTTTTATTATTTCCACAGTTCATATTCCCCCTTTCCTGGAGGACGAACGTGTCAAAGCGTCGTGTAGTAGTGACTGGTCTTGGCATGTTGTCTCCTGTCGGCAATACCGTAGAGTCTACCTGGAGTGCTCTCCTTGCCGGTCAGAGCGGCATCGCTAATATTGACCATTTTGATACCAGTGCTTACGCAACACGTTTTGCGGGTACGGTTAAAGATTTTAACTGTGATGAAATCATTTCGCGCAAAGAACAGCGCAAAATGGATGCTTTCATCCAATATGGCATTGTGGCTGGTGCCCAGGCGATGCAGGATTCGGGTCTGGTTGTGACCGAAGAGAATGCTTCGCGTATTGGTGCGGCTATCGGTTCCGGTATCGGTGGACTGGGTTTGATCGAAGAAAACCACAGCTCACTGGTTAACGGCGGCCCACGTAAAATCAGTCCATTCTTTGTACCTTCTACCATCGTTAACATGGTAGCTGGTCATTTGACGATCATGTACGGCCTGAAAGGTCCAAGCATTTCTATTGCCACCGCCTGTACTTCTGGCGTGCATAACATCGGCCATGCAGCTCGTATCATTGCTTATAATGATGCCGATGTGATGATCGCTGGTGGCGCAGAAAAAGCCAGTACCCCTCTGGGTGTAGGCGGCTTTGGTGCTGCACGTGCGCTTTCAACCTACAATGAAAATCCGCAGGCGGCGAGCCGTCCGTGGGATAAAGACCGCGACGGCTTCGTGCTGGGTGACGGTGCTGGCATGGTAGTTCTGGAAGAGTACGAACACGCGAAAAAACGTGGCGCGAAAATCTACGCTGAAGTGGTTGGTTTTGGTATGAGCAGCGATGCCTACCACATGACCTCACCACCAGAAGATGGCGCGGGTGCAGCGTTAGCCATGGTTAACGCCCTGCGTGATGCTCAGCTCTCCGCTGAACAGATCGGCTACGTCAACGCACACGGTACTTCAACCCCAGCGGGCGATAAAGCGGAAGCCCAGGCGGTTAAGTCTGTGTTTGGCGCTGCGGCGAACAAAGTCATGGTTAGCTCAACCAAATCCATGACCGGTCACCTGTTAGGTGCGGCGGGTGCGGTAGAAGCTATCTACTCCGTGCTCGCGCTGCGCGACCAGGCGATTCCACCGACCATTAACCTGGATAACCCAGACGAAGGCTGTGACTTGGACTTTGTTCCGCACACCGCGCGTCAGGTTTCTGGCCTTGAGTACACTCTGTGTAACTCATTTGGTTTTGGCGGCACCAACGGCTCGTTGATTTTCCGTAAAATCTAACCTGTAAGACAGCATCTTCGCTGTGATGACGGGTCAACTGCCCCACCTTTTGCCTGGTGGGGCAGTTTCTTACCTTTCAAGACATCCCTTTCAAAACATTCCATTGTCATTCTGCGTCATCTCACAAATTCCTGATAACAAGACGGGGTTGGATAGCATTTCGCCCGCTTTATGCTAGTTTTTGCGGTTTTACTTGTGGAGTCTTAAAAAGATGTCGAGAATTATTATTCTGACCCTGTTGCTATCAGGGTGCGCAACGTATAACGAGAGAGGAGAGCTTGTTAAACCTGGTCTTACTATCTTCAAAGATAGCAGCCAGAACAAACAAGACGCACGTTCCCGGCATTTGTAAGCTCAGGATACGAGCCTCATTCTCTCCCAACACACCACCAGTGACAGGAAAGTCATGAGGCTTTATGTGGATTAACGGTCTGCCAGCAGACACAATCAATGCCAGCGATCGCGCTATTCAGTTCGGTGACGGATGCTTCACTACTGCTGCTATAACGGGCGGCAAAATTCAGCTGTTTGAGGCGCATTTACAGCGCCTCAAACAGGGATGTCTGTGCTTGAAATTAGCAGAGCCTGACTGGATGCAGCTCGAGTCTGAGATGCGACAGGCGGCACGCGGCCAGCAACAGGCAGTGCTAAAAGTGATCTTAACTGCCGGTAGCGGTGGCCGTGGCTACAGTCGCCAGGGATGTGGTCCCACGACCCGGATAATCTCCGTTACTGCCTGGCCGAAACATTATCAGCAACTCGCCGTGGATGGCGTACAGCTCTCCATTAGCCCAATCCCCCTTGCGCGTTCCCCACTCTTCGCAGGCATTAAGCATCTTAATCGACTGGAACAGGTCTTGATTCGTCGCCATCTGGACGAAGAATCCGCAGATGACACCCTCGTACTTGACACTGAAGGGCAGGTGGTGGAATGCTGTGCGGCCAATTTATTCTGGCGCGAAGGGCAACAGATCTTCACGCCGGATGTCGAACAGGCAGGCGTAAACGGCGTGATGCGGCGCTTTATTATGGCGCAGCTGGCATCCGCTGGTGACGTGTGTCACATCGTGCGTTGTGGGCCAGAACGCCTGCTAATGGCCGATGAAATTGTCATCTGTAATGCGCTGATGCCGGTGCTTCCAGTGCGGCAACTGCAACATGTGCACTATCATGATCGCAGTCTGTTTCACCGGTTGCTGGGTGTCTGCGAACAACTGGAAGCCGAATGAGCCGAAGTAAAAAAATAATCACCGGTGCACTGTTGGCACTGGTCGCTGCCGGAGCCACCAGCTACTGGCAAATTAAACGTCTGGCGGATACGCCATTGACGATTACCCAGGAAACGCTTTATACCCTGCCAGCCGGCACCGGTCGTGTGGCGCTGGAAGAACAACTGGAAGGCCAACACCTGATCCCTCAGAGCCTGTGGTTTGGCACCTTACTCAAGCTGGAACCGGAACTCGCACGGTTCAAAGCGGGTACTTATCGTCTGGAACCCAACATGACGGTGCGCGGCCTGTTGCAACTGCTGGCCAGTGGCAAAGAAGCCCAGTTTCCACTGCGTTTTGTCGAAGGGTCACGCCTGAGCGAATGGCTCAGCCAACTGCGTTCTGCCCCTTATCTGCGTCATACCCTGAAAGATGATCAGTTCGCGACCCTGGCGGCGGCGCTTAAACTGCCGGAAGGTGATCTGGAAGGGGGGTTCTATCCTGACACCTATCTGTACACGGCCAACACCAGCGATGTTGCGGTGCTGGAGCGTGCGCACGCGCGTATGAACAGCGTGGTCGACCTGGTGTGGCAGGGGCGTCAGGACAACCTGCCGTATAAAACCCCGCGCGATCTGGTCACCATGGCCTCAATGATTGAAAAAGAGACCGGTGTCGCCGGTGAACGTGCGGAAGTCGCGTCCGTCTTTATTAATCGTTTACGCATTGGTATGCGTTTACAGACCGATCCTACGGTGATTTACGGCATGGGTGACAGCTATCACGGCACCTTAACGCGCAAAGATCTGGAAACTGCCACACCGTATAACACCTATACTATCAGCGGGATGCCGCCAGGGCCGATTGCCATGCCGGGCAAGCCTTCGCTAGATGCAGCGGCACACCCGGAAAAAACCAATTATCTCTACTTTGTGGCGAATGGCAGCGGTGGGCATACCTTTACCACAAACCTCAGCAGCCACAACGTGGCCGTTCAGGCGTATCGACTGACAATGAAGGAAAAAAATGAAAAGTAAGTTTATTGTCATTGAAGGGCTTGAAGGCGCAGGAAAAACCACCGCGCGTGAGGTGATCGTCGCCACGCTGCGTGAACAAGGGATTGACGATGTGGTCTTTACGCGGGAGCCAGGCGGGACGCCGTTAGCAGAACAGCTGCGTCAACTGGTTAAGCAGGGCATCGAAGGAGAGCAGGTCACCGACCAGGCCGAACTGCTGATGCTGTATGCCGCCCGTGTGCAACTGGTTGAAACAGTGATCAAACCGGCGCTGGCTCGTGGTGCCTGGGTGGTGGGCGATCGTCACGATCTCTCTTCACAGGCTTACCAGGGGGGCGGACGTGGGTTAGATGCACAACTGATGCAAACGCTGCGTGATGCGGTATTAGGCGATTTCCGCCCGGATTTAACCCTCTACCTGGACGTGACGCCCGAGATCGGTTTGTCACGAGCCCGTGCACGCGGCGAGCTGGATCGTATTGAGCAAGAATCACTGGATTTCTTCGCCCGCACGCGTGCACGTTATCAGGCTCTGGCGGCCGCGGATGCGTCAATTCGTACCATCGATGCAACCCAAACGGTAAGCGCCGTGGCGGAAGACATTAAACACACCCTGTTGCAGTGGCTACAGGAACAGCACGCGTGAGTTGGTATCCGTGGCTGAACCAGCCCTACCGACAGCTTATCTCCCAGCATCAAAGCGGGCGTGGTCATCATGCGCTGCTGATCCAGGCCATTGAAGGCATGGGGGATGCCGAACTGGTGTGGGGACTGAGCCGTTGGCTGATGTGCCAGCAGCCCGATGACATGAAAAGCTGTGGTCATTGCCACAGCTGTCAACTGATGCAGGCGGGAACCCATCCTGACTGGTATCGCCTTGAGCCGGAAAAAGGCAAAAGCACCTTAGGCATCGATGCGATACGTATTGTCACCGAAAAGCTCTATCATTTTGCCCAACAGGGTGGGGCGAAAGTGGTTTGGCTACCGGATGCGGGCACGCTGACGGAAGCGGCGGCAAATGCACTGTTAAAAACGCTGGAAGAGCCGCCGGGTAACTGTTGGTTTTTCCTTAGCAGCCGCGATAGCGCCCGGTTGTTGCCCACGTTGCGCAGCCGCTGTATGACGCTGCAACTGGTACCACCCGATGAAGCCCTCAGCGTGCAGTGGCTGGCCCGGCAGACCAGCCAGCCACAAACCGCGCTACAGACCGCCTTACGGCTCAGTGGTGGCGCTCCTGCTGCGGCAGCCCAACTGCTCCAACCCGAAGCCTGGCAGCGCCGTCAGCAACTGTGTGACAGCCTGAATCAGCATGCAGGGCAACAGCTGTTAGACTTACTGCCGGTACTCAACAGCGACGATGCCCCCCAGCGAATTGGCTGGTTGCTGTCGTTATTAGTTGATGCTTTAAAATGGCGGCAAAACGCGGTGCAGTGGTTGAGCAACTGTGACCAACAGCCACTGGTGCAGAAACTGGCGCAGTTATTTACGCCACTCGCGCTGGATCAGGGGATTCGGGACTGGTTGCAGTGCCGGGAACAACTGCTGCATGTGGCAGCGGTAAATCGCGAATTATTACTGACTGACCAACTGCTACGTTGGCAGATGCAGCACCATACCTGATGTATTAAGCGAGTAAAGTTATGTTTATTGTCGATTCTCATTGCCATCTCGATGGCCTGGATTATGAAAAGAACCATCGTGACCTCGATGATGTGATTGCGAAAGCCGCCGCGCGAGATGTGAAATTCATGCTGGCGATTGCAACGTCACTGGAAGGCTACCACGGACTCAAAACCCTGGTGGGCGATCGGCAAAATATCGCGTTGGCGGTGGGCATTCATCCTCTGAATCATGAAACCCCGTATGACGTCGACGAGTTCCATCGTCTCGCTGCCGAAGATCGCGTTATTGCACTGGGTGAAACCGGTCTTGATTACTACTATCAGCAGGAGACGAAAGCGGCGCAACAGGCCGGTTTCCGAGACCATATTCAGACCGGTATTCGTCTCAACAAGCCGATCATCGTGCATACGCGTGAAGCGCGCGCCGATACGTTAGCGATCCTCAAAGAAGAGCAGGTTGAGAAGTGCGGTGGCGTGCTGCACTGTTTCACGGAAGACAGAGAAACAGCGGCGAAGCTACTGGACATGGGCTTTTATATCTCCTTCTCGGGGATTGTGACTTTCCGTAATGCCGAAGCTTTGCGTGAAGCCGCGCGCTATGTGCCACTGGATCGCATGCTCATCGAAACCGATTCACCGTATCTGGCTCCGGTCCCTAACCGGGGGAAAGAAAATCAGCCTGCGTACACCCGTGATGTGGCCGATTACATGGCGGTAGTCAAAGGTGTTGATGTGGAAACGTTGGCCGCTGCGACCACGGAAAACTTCTCTCGCCTGTTCCGGGTTCCGCTCAGCCGTCTGACCGATCCGGCCTGAAACTCGCAGGCGCGTAAGATTTACTGACAAAAGCACAAGGAAAAGCACCATGGCAGAAGAAACGATTTTTAGTAAGATTATTCGTCGTGAAATCCCGGCAGATGTGATTTATCAGGATGAGCTGGTCACGGCGTTTCGTGATATTTCACCTCGTGCACCCACGCACGTTCTGATCGTGCCTAACGTACTCATTCCAACCGCGAATGATGTTAAAGCCGAGCATGAGCAGGCTCTGGGGCGACTGTTTACCGTGGCGGCAAAAATTGCCCGCGATGAAGGTATTGCTGAAGATGGCTATCGTCTGATCATGAACTGCAATTCTCATGGCGGACAAGAGGTCTATCACATTCATATGCATCTTCTGGGCGGTAAACCGCTTGGGCCACTGCTGTCAGTATGACGCCATCAGGAGAGAAACGATGGGACGTTGGTTAATTGCAGCTCAGCTGTTATGCCTGTTGGCGGGATGCAGCAGTAAAGATCCTGCCATTAATACATCGCAGTCGCTGGTGATGGAGTCTGCGGTGCTGTCGGCTGGCATCATCACCGATGAGCCAACCATCAGCGGTGATGAAGGGCAGTTGCGTGCCGCCAGTACGCTTTACAACCAGCGTTCCACGCCGGTAACGGTTCACTATCGTTTCTTCTGGTATGACGATAAAGGACTGGAAATCACCCCGCGCGAGCCAGCCCAGACCATCACGGTTGCAGGCCATGGCAGTGTGTTAGCGGCATCGCAGTTGGGAAATTTGACCGCCAGTAAGGTGCGTTTGTGGATCTATCTCTGAGGAGTATCACGTGATTCGTAGTGTAAACCGTATAAGCGCACTGGGCGTGGCGCTGTTGCTGACAGGTTGTGTGTTGAAACAGCAGCAACCGGCCCCGGTTGAGCAGGCTCCGCAGCCTCAACCGCAGCCACAGCAGCCTGTGCAACCGCAGCCTGTTCCGCAGCCGGTGCCTGTACCCAGCGAAGGTGTGCCAACGCCACCGAAGCTGAAAACCCTGAACTGGGACGCAACCGTGCAGCCACTGGTGGCACAGATGCTGGGTGCCGCTAACGCCAACCCAGGCTCCGTGTTACTGGTTGATCGGGTGAAAAACAGCACCAACGGCGCACTGCAAAGTGAAAAAGCCACCGGCTCGATTCAGAATGCGTTAAACAACAACGGTAAGTTTACGCTCGTGACCGATGCGCAGGTGAATCAGGCGAAGCAGAGCCTCGGCCTGTCGCCAGAAGACAGCCTGAATTCGCGCAGTAAAGCGATTGGACTGGCGCGTATTCTGAATGCGCAGTACGTGCTGTATAGCACTGCGCAAGGTGATGTGAAGTCGCCTACGCTGCAAATGCAACTGATGCTGGTGCAGACCGGAGAAATTATCTGGTCGGGCCACGGTGTTGCACAAAACTGATCCTGCCCTGCAACAATTGCTGCACCGGGTTCTGCCTCAGGCCCGGTTACACGAGATGCAAGCGGTGACTGGGTTGTCAGGGCAGAGTTGGCGGCTGGAAACCTCGGCGGGGACGTTGCTGGCGCGACGTACCCCCACACCCGCTATGCCACAGGTGAACCGCCTGCGCGAGTTTCGCCAGCTACTGCGCCTGCGTGGCACCGGCCTGGCGCAGCAGCCGTTGGCGGCAAGTCGCGACTGGCTGTTGTTGCGCTGGCAGCCTGGCGAGGTGGTGGCACCGGAAGCCCTGGCGAGCCACTTGCCCCAGCTACTTGCGTTGCTCGGTTGTTTACATCGCCAGCCACTGTGTGGCTACCGTTTATCCCTGTTACCGTTGTTACAGCGTTACTGGCAGCAGTGCCAGCAGCGTCATCCATCATGGCTGCGCGCGCTACGTCATCTGCAACAGCAGGGGGAGCCTAAACCGCTGCGGCTGGCTTTTTTGCATATGGATGTCCATGCGGGCAACCTTATCTGCCAACAGGGCAAACTGAGTTTAATCGACTGGGAATATGCGGGCGATGGCGACATCGCGCTGGAGCTAGCGACCCTGTGTGCCACGCTGCCGCAACATACAGCGCAATTGATAGCGGATTTCGCTCAACGCTATCGGCTTTCACCCGACGTATTGCAGCAGCAGATCCACCGTTGGCAGCCCTGGCTGCGTTTACTCATGGCGAGCTGGTATCAACTGCGTGCCGAACAGACTCAAAGTGCTGCAATGCGGCATTTAGCCCGCCAACACTGGCAACAACTTCATTCTCCTTTCTGAAGGTTTTTTTCATGAGAACACCTATTCCCGGCCCATTAATGCTTGATGTCGCAGGCTTCGAACTGGACAACGAAGAGCGTGAAATTCTGCGCCATCCGTTGGTGGGTGGTTTGATCCTGTTCAGTCGCAACTACCATGATCCGGCGCAGTTGGCAGAACTGGTGCGTCAGATCCGCGCGGCGTCGCACGCGCGTTTGGTGATTGCGGTTGATCAGGAAGGAGGACGCGTACAGCGTTTCCGCGAGGGCTTCACCACGTTGCCTGCCATGCAGTCATTTGCAGCACTGCATGATATGACAACCGCAGGCCAGTATGCGCGGGAAGCGGGCTGGCAAATGGCGGTCGAGATGATCGCCATGGACATTGATATCAGCTTTGCGCCGGTACTGGATATTGGCCATATCAGCGCGGCGATCGGCGATCGGGCATTCCATGCCGATCCTGAAATCGCATTACAAATTGCCCGGCAGTTTATCAGCGGTATGCATCAGGCTGGCATGAAAACCACCGGTAAGCACTTCCCAGGCCACGGTGCGGTCAGCGCGGACTCCCATAAAGAGACGCCGCGTGACGATCGACCTGAAGCGGAGATTCGTGCCCATGACATGGCGATTTTCCAGCGTCTGATCGATGAGAAATTGCTGGATGCGATCATGCCCGCCCACGTGATCTACAGCGAAAGCGACGATCTCCCCGCCAGTGGTTCACCGTACTGGCTGCAGCAGGTGCTGCGTAAACAGCTCGGTTTTGGCGGCATTATCTTCTCTGACGACCTTTCCATGGAAGGGGCTGCGGTGATGGGTAGCTATGCGGAGCGCGCACAGCAATCGCTGTCCGCAGGCTGTGACATGATTCTGGTGTGCAATGAGCGAGCAGGGGCGGTTAGCGTGCTGGACAATCTGCCGGTGCAGAGTGCCGAACGTGTCAGCGCGCTTTATCACAGCGGCAATCTTAGCCGCGATCAGCTGTTTAATAGCGATCGCTGGAAAAACAATGTGCAAAGCCTGAGTCAGTTGCAGATGCGCTGGCTGGAATATAAATCTACTGCGCAAAATACTCGCTAGTTGTTAACGATTTCCTTCCGGCATTACTCTTCTTTAGCCGCGTCGACCAAAATGGCAGCGACGCGGCTAAATGTCTGCAAATTAGGCGCTACGTTCCATTTCTCACCTATTTTAATGCCGGTTTATTCTACTATGATAGAATAAATATCATTTGAAAATCATAGGGTTAAATTTTCAGATATTCGGTGACTCACTGTTTTTACAGCGTATTTTCCACCTTCTATACTTCAAAGATTGATGTGCATCAATTTTCTCATGAACTCGCTTTACCAGCATGTTATCCTGATTTTAATCGCGATTTAGTTTCGCCAACCCTATGTTTAATAAGGTTTTAGATAACCATTAGTTAACTGTTGGTTTACAACTTTAAGAGGGTCTTTTTGACGACATCTATGGAAAAAATAGTCATCGTTGGTGGTGGTGCGGGTGGACTGGAGTTAGCCACTCAGTTGGGGCATAAGCTCGGCCGTAAAAAAAAGGCGGAGATTATCCTGGTCGATCGCAACCACAGTCACCTGTGGAAGCCACTGCTGCACGAAGTCGCCACAGGCGCAATGGACGAAGGTATTGATGCACTGAGCTATCTGGCACACGCTCGCCAGCACGGTTTCCAGTTCCAGCTGGGTTCATTGACGGGTATCGATCGCGAGAAGAAGCAGATCCAACTGGCTGAACTGCGCGATGCACAAGGCACACTGCTGATGCCTCAGCGCGACGTAAGCTACGACACGCTGGTGATGGCGCTGGGCAGTACCTCGAATGATTTCGGTACGCCGGGTGTGAAAGATCACTGCATCTTCCTCGACAACCCGCATCAGGCGCGTCGTTTCCACAATGAAATGCTCAATCTGTTCCTGAAGTACTCGTCCAATGACGAGTTACAAGATCAGGTGAATATTGCCATTGTTGGCGGGGGTGCTACGGGCGTTGAACTCTCAGCTGAGCTGTACAATGCGGTAAAACAGCTGCAAAGCTATGGTCTGAAACGCCTTGGCAGTGAAGCGCTGAACGTCACGCTGGTGGAAGCCGGTGAGCGTATTCTGCCTGCGTTACCGCCGCGTATTTCTACCGCTGCGCAAAACGAACTGACCAAACTGGGCGTGAAAGTACTGACCCAAACCATGGTCACCAGCGCGGATGAGAACGGCCTGAATACCAAAGGCGGTGAGTTCATCAATGCGGACTTGATGGTCTGGGCGGCGGGCATTAAAGCACCTGACTTCATGAAAGGGATCGGGGGTCTTGAGACTAACCGTATCAACCAGTTGGTGGTAAAAGAGACATTACAGACCACCGAAGATGACAGCATCTATGCCATTGGCGATTGCGCCTCTTGCGCACTGCCATCCGGCGGGTTTGTACCTCCGCGCGCGCAGTCTGCGCACCAGATGGCCTCACGCGTGCTGGGCAACATCCTGGCGCAGCGTAATGGCAAACCGTTGAAAGCCTACGTCTATAAAGATCACGGCTCACTGGTGTCACTGTCACGCTTCAGTACCGTCGGTAGCCTGATGGGCAACCTGATGAAAGGCTCAATGATGGTAGAAGGTCGCATCGCGCGTGCGGTGTATATTTCACTCTACCGTATGCACCAGATCGCGCTGCACGGCTATTTCAAAACCGGCCTGATGATGTTGGTCGGAAGCATTAACCGTGTGTTACGTCCGCGCCTGAAGCTGCACTAAGCGCTAGCGGTGAAACTCCCGGCGGGGTTTCACCGCGTGATCGCTGTCAGAAATTTCTTAAAACGCTCTTTTTATCTCACCCTGCACTGCTTTCTTCCATTTATCTGATGTCGCTGTTTCTCCCCCTCTGTAACACTTACCACCACAAACCCTGTGGTACGCGCACACGGGTCTGAATTTTCGCTATGCGGTGCGTTAGCGGCAGGAATGCGCGGTTACAGTTCAGGAGGTCTTCCTGTGAACAAATCAATGTTAGCCGGTATCGGTATTGGTGTGGCAGCGGCTTTGGGCGTGGCTGCCGTCGCCAGCATGAATGTCTTTGATACGACCCCGCAGTATGCGCAGGTGTTGTCTGCCAGCCCGATCAAAGAGACGCTATCACAGCCGCGTCAGGAGTGTCGCAACGTGACCCTGACGCATCGTCGCCCGGTACAGGATGAAAACCGCATCGCGGGTTCAGTATTAGGCGCGGTGGCGGGTGGCGTGTTGGGCCATCAGTTTGGTGGCGGCCGTGGTCGCAGTGTTGCCACCGTGGCAGGTGCGCTGGCTGGCGGCTATGCCGGGAACCAGGTACAGGGCGGCTTGCAGGATCGTGATACCTACACCACCACTGAGCAACGCTGTAAAACCGTCTATGACAAGCAGCAGAAGATGCTGGGCTATGACGTGACCTACAAAATCGGCGATCAGCAGGGCAAAATCCGCATGGAGAAAGATCCCGGTGCCCGCATCCCGCTGGATCGTAACGGTCAGTTGATCCTCAACAACCAGACCTGATAGCGCACAGTATTGCTATTGTTGAACATAACGCCGGTCATGACCGGCGTTATTGTTTTACACGCCTAAACGATCGCGCAGTGCATACCAGGCCGCCCCCAATGCGGTGAGCGGTACCTGAAATCGTCTGCCGCCGGGGAAGGGGAGATGAGGCAAACCGGCAAAGGCATCAAAGCGCTCGGCGTCCCCGCGTAATGCTTCGGCGATGAGTTTGCCTGACAGGTGCGTGCTGGTGACGCCGTGACCGCTGTCCCCCTGCATGTAATACACGTTATTCTCCAGTCGGCCAAACTGCGGCATGCGCGACAGCGTTAACAGGAAATTACCGCTCCAGCTAAAACTCAGTGCCACGTTGCGTAACTGCGGGAAGGTACGGAGGAGTTTCGGGCGGATCAGGGCGGCGATATCGGCAGGATCGCGCGCGCCATACACCACCCCGCCACCGTAGAGCAGGCGGTTGTCGGCAGTCAGACGGAAGTAATCGAGCAGATAATTACAATCTTCAACACAGTAATTATTCGGTAGCAGCGTTAAGGCTAAATCCCGGCTCAGGGGTTCTGTGGTGACAATCTGCGAGCCGCACGGCATGCTTTTATGACTTAACCGTGGCTCAAGTGTGCCCGGAAGATAAGCATTTCCGGCAAACAGCACAAAGGTCGCACTGACTTCACCGGCGGGCGTCCGCACCCGATGAGGCGTGCCGTAATTGACTGCTACGGCGGGAGAGTGTTCATAAATGCGTCCTCCATGACGCCTAATCGCTTCGGCTTCTCCAAGCGCGAGATTGAGCGGATGAAGATGCCCGCCGCGCCGGTCCAGCAAACCGCCGACATAACGTTCGGTAGCGATTTGCTCACGAATACCGCGTTCATCCAGCAGCGTTAAATCAGTATTTCCATACTGCTGCCAGCGGCGCTGCTGCTCGCTGAGGTGCTGCAACTGGCGGCCATTCAGTGCGGCAAAGATACCGCCAGGACGGTAGTCGCAGGAGATGGCGTAGCGATCAATACGATCGCGAATGATCTCTGCACCTTCAAACATCATACTGCCCAGCAGCCGGGCAATCTCTTTGCCATAGCGCTGCTCAATCACATCGACATCCCGGCTGTAGGAGTTCACCACCTGACCGCCGTTGCGCCCGCTGGCACCGAAACCGACGCGCGCCGCCTCCAGCACCACCACATCGTAACCCGCTTCGGTCAGAAACAGCGCCGAGGATAAACCGGTAAAGCCCGCGCCAATAATGCACACATCACACTGAATGCTCTCCTGCAATGTCGGCCAGGGCTGATGCGCATTTGTTGTGGCAGCGTAATAACTGGCTGTATGTTCCATAATCACCTCCCTGGAAAAGCATCATTAAAAGTTGGCCGGGGTATGCGCGCTGACAATGCGGCACACCTGTTCCGCACGGTTGGTAAAACTGTGGGGCAAGCCGGTGTCGATCACATAACTCTCTCCGGCGACCAGATGAAAAGATTGGCCGTTGATTTGTAAGATGATTTCACCTTCCAGCAGCGTGCCGATCTCCTCACCAGGATGACGCAACTTCTCGCCCGTACTGGCACCGGGTTGATAGCTTTCCAGTAACATGCCCAGGGCTCGCGGGCGTTGGCCGTTATCCACCAAACGCAATGAAACGCCAAGGCTGCCAATTTCAACCAGTGACTCGGGTTTCACCACCACCTGGGGCGACTGCGACTGGGGATCGGAAAAGAATTCGGACAGCGACAGGCCATACACTTTCAACAGCTTCTGCAACGTGCTCACCGCAGGGCTGACTTTGTCTTGCTCAATGGTACTGATGGCGCTGTGGGTCAATCCGGCCAGTTCCGCCACGCGCCGTTGAGAAAGTCCCAGGCTCTGCCGAATCTCCGACAGCCGACGTCCGGGCGCTAGCGTGGTATCGCTCATGACTGTTTACTCTGGTGATAACCTGCTGCGGCGGCAATAAAACCGTTGAACAGACGTTGTGAAAGGGGGGAGTGTTGCAGTTGCCACTCGGGATGCCACTGAACCGCCAGAGCAAAGGGGTGGTGAATGAGGCTAACCGCTTCAATCAACCCATCAGGGGCGCGGGCTTCCACGCGTAATTGTGGGGCTGATTGCTGAACGCCTTGATTATGCAGAGAGTTCACGGCAATCGTCTCGGTGCTGCCGAGTAGCTCGGCCAATAGCCCACCGGCTTCGGGGATGACGTCATGGCGTGTCGCGTACTGCTGTTCCAGCGGCAGGTGCTTATCTTCCTGATGCGGTAATAGCTGCGGTTGCTGGCTCAAATCGCGCCACAGGGCACCGCCGTTTGCCACCACCAGCTCTTGCATACCGCGACACACGCCGAACAGCGGCATCTTTTTGCCAATGGCTAATCCCAGTAACGCAAAGACCAGACGATCGCGACCGGGATCGGCATGGGGTTCACTGCCTTCGGCCCCATATTGCCAGGGTTCGATGTTACTTGGGCTGCCGGTGAGGAAAATGCCGTCGAGTACGGCTATAGCATTTTCTAATAGATGAGGCGCATCCATCAGGCTGTGGGGGAGGGCAAAAGGCAGGCCACCACAGGCAACAATCGCATCGATATATTTATTATGCACGGACTGAACGGCATGACCGGCGCAACTATTCTGACACATCACTACGCCAATCAAGGGTTTGTCAAAAATAATGCCCATACTGCTCCTCGCACCGTCGTTCAATATATTCACCAAAAAGGCATTGCTGAGGCATAACTGTGCAATATATTTTCAATCTAGCAATCGACTGGCGATAATTCAAACAACAAAGTTACATTTGCACGCTTTTTGTACCAGAGCTATGGTTGATAGACGGCTGTTATTTTGAGCAGCGCGTTAATCAATAAACCGGTCACAGGCGGGTGGATTATGACGAACCTGGTAGAAGTAGAAGACTTCACGCGACATAGTGAAGAGAGACGAACCAGCGCGTTCCAGCATGAGGTTAAATCCTGGCTGGAACGCCATCCTGAAACGCAGTATGTCGATATTCTCCTTAACGATCTCAACGGTGTTTTTCGCGGCAAACGGATTCCTCTCTCAGCGCTTACCCGGTTGGAAAAAGGCTGCTATTTCCCCGCTTCCGTGTTTGCGATGGACATTCTCGGCAACACGGTTGAAGAGGCCGGTCTGGGTCAGTCGCTGGGCGAGCCCGATAACATCTGCATTCCTGTTCCCGGCACGTTAAGCCCCTCCGCCGCAGATCCACAACGTATCGCCCAACTGCTGCTGACCATGCGCAACCAAGATGGCACTCCCTTTGACGTTGAACCCCGAAATGTCCTTGAGCGGCTATGGCAACAGCTATGCCAGCGCGGCCTGTTTCCGGTGGTAGCGGTAGAGCTGGAGTTCTATCTGGTTGATAAACAACGTGATGCCGAAGGCTACATACAGCCTCCCTGTGCGCCCGGCAGTGATGAACGCAACATGCAGAGCCAGGTTTACTCGCTGGATAATCTCGATCACTTTGCCGATGTGTTGAATGAAATCGATGCGCTGGCACGCCAGCAGGGCATTCCTGCCGCGGGCGCACTGGCGGAAGCCTCGCCCGGTCAGTTTGAAATTAACCTGCATCACACCCGTGATGTGCTGATGGCCTGTGACCATGCGGTATTACTGAAAAGACTGGTACGCCAGGTGGCTGAGAAACACGGCATGACTGCCACGTTTATGGCCAAGCCTTATGAAGAGTATGCGGGCAGCGGCATGCATGTGCATGTCAGCGTGGTGGATGGTGCAGGATATAACGCCTTTGTCGGAGAAGAGGGCAGCGATTCGGCCCTGATGAAACGGATGGTGGCGGGCATGTTAGATCTGCTGCCCGCTTCAATGGCGTTGCTGGCCCCTAATGTGAATGCGTATCGCCGCTTTGTGCCGGAAGCCTATGTGCCGTTGCAGGCCAGTTGGGGCCATAACAACCGGACAGTGGCGCTGCGTGTTCCCTGTGGCGATGAAGAGAGTCGACGGATTGAATACCGAGTGGCGGGTGCAGATGCTAACCCCTACCTGGTGGTGGCGACGGTACTGGCGGGAATGCTGCATGGTCTCGATGTTCAGCTTCCTTTACCGAATCCGGTGACGGGCAATGGTCATGAAGCCGAAGGAATCCCCTTGCCGGTGCGTCAAAGCGATGCGCTGTATGAGTTTGAGAACAGCTATCCGCTACAGTTGCTGTTAGGGGAGCGTTTTAGCGCCGTCTGGTATGCCTGTAAAAGCCATGAGTTACAGCAATTTGAGCGTTTGATCACAGCAACAGAAATTGACTGGATGCTGAAAAACGCCTGACATAAATTGAGGCTTGCCCTCAGCGAAACACCAGGGCAAAATACTGGGCCTGTAAAAAGAGACATAACCGACGCTAATGACGTCGGTTATTTTTTTGCATGTATTTTGTCCGAATTGAATGAGGCCGGTACTAAACCGGGTAGATAATCACCACAACCACGCTCAGGGCGTGCATTGAGGATTTTAAAGATGGGAATGCATTCGCATATGCTTACATACGTAAGCAGTCGCTTTCGTGATGACTACGGCGCCCTGCAGGGAGGTCTGATCCATGTCGCATAACACCACCCCAGCACCACAGCGTGCACAACTGAAGAAGACTTTGACGCTTCTGCCCGTCGTAATGATTGGTCTGGCTTATATGCAGCCGATGACCCTGTTTGATACCTTCGGTATCGTAACGAATCTTACTGCCGGTCACGTTGCAACGGCCTATGCCTTTGCCTTGATTGCTATCCTGTTTACTGCCGTGAGTTACGGTCAGCTGGTACGCCGCTTCCCATCTGCGGGCTCCGCTTACACCTATGCTCAAAAGGCCATCAGTCCGCATCTTGGCTTTATGGTGGGTTGGTCATCACTGCTGGACTACCTGTTCATGCCGATGATCAACATCCTGCTGGCAAAAAGTTACTTTGAAACGCTGATCCCCGGTGTCCCATCGTGGATATTCGTGGTGCTGCTGGTTGGTTTTATGACCCTGTCGAACCTGAAAGGGATCAAAACCGTAGCGAACTTCAACAGTGTGATTGTCTGGCTGCAGGTTGTGGTCATGGCAGGGATCACCGGTATGGTGATTTATGGCGTTGCCCACGGTGTTGGTGACGGCACGCTGTTGAGTTCAAAACCGTTCTGGTCTGATGATGCACATGTGGTGCCGATGATTACCGGTGCGACTATCCTGTGCTTCTCCTTCCTTGGTTTTGACGGTATCAGTTCGCTGTCAGAAGAGACCAAAGACGCAGAGCGTACCATTCCACGCGCGATTTTCCTGACCGCGTTGATTGGTGGGGTGATCTTTATTGCCGTGTCTTACTTCCTGCAACTCTATTTCCCGGACGTGGCACGTTTCCAGAACCCGGACTCTTCACAGCCTGAAATCATGCTGTTTGTTGCCGGTCGTGCATTGCAGTTTGGCATTCTGATCTTCTCAGTGGTGACGGTTCTGGCCTCAGGTATGGCAGCACACGCTGGCGTTTCACGCCTGATGTACGTTATGGGCCGTGACGGCGTATTCCCGGAGCGTTTCTTCGGTTATATCAGCCCGAAATGGCACACACCTTCCCTGAACGTGTTGCTGGTGGGGGCGATTGCGCTGTTAGCGATCAACTTCGACCTGGTCACCGCCACGGCGCTGTGTAACTTCGGTGCGCTGGTCGCGTTTACCTTTGTAAACGTCTCCGTATTTGCGCAGTTCTGGGTGCGTGAAAAACGTCGTAACACCCTGAAGGATCACATCAACTTCCTGCTGTTGCCGCTGTGTGGCGTGATTACAGTGGGTGCGTTGTGGGTTAACCTCGAAGAGAGCGCGATGGTGCTGGGCCTGATCTGGGCAGCCGTCGGCATCGTGTATCTGGCAATGGTAACCAAAGTGTTCCGCGAACCGGTTCCGCAGTACAGCGAAGAGATCTGATTCTCTTTTGGCAAAATAAAAAACAGCGGCTTATAGCCGCTGTTTTTTTATTGGGGGAAAGGGTTTGTGTGGGTAACAAACCCTGACGAGCCAATGTGGTTAAGACACCAGCCCCTGCACGTACTGCCACAGCGCTTTAAGCTGCTTCATCTTCTCCGCATCCTGTTCATGCAGGCTCGCTAACGACTCCAGCTCCAGCATAAAGGCCTGAACCCGCTCCGGGGTAAACACCTCACGCCGGTGCTGTAACCAGCGCTGCTGCTCGGCGTCATCCAGCGTGCCGGGGAAGTTGCGCGCGCGATAGCGGAACAGCAAACGGGCAATGCGTCCATCGTTAAAGCTCAGATCCAGTGCAGGCAAGTTGGCCGGATCGGTCTGGCGAATAATGTTCATCCCTGCGCGGTCAGCGTCACTGAAGAAGCCATCATACAGCTGCGCATCAACGTTCTCTGACGGTGTAAAAGGCTCGGCTTCCGCAAACAGCGTCACCAGCTTCTCGCGCAGCTCCGGGTGGCTACGCAGCACGGCAAGGTTATCCAGACAGTGCTGACGATCAATCCCTAAGCGCGCGGCATCTTCCGGACGCAAGGTGTTGGCTGGCGCCAGCACCGGGCATTTATTGATGTGCACCAGCTTCACCGGCACCGCGGCCAAATCACCCAGCTCGCTTTTGGCGGTATACAGGCGCTCACGCAGTTCACTGGCGTTGAGATCAAGCAGCGGGGCCATGTCGCCCGCCAGATCCACCATAATCACGGCGTTCTTGTTCTCTGGATGCCACGCCAGCGGCACGACCCAACTGGTGTTGCCGCGTGCGGCACCAAACATGCCGGAAACGTGCACCAGCGGTTTCATTTGTGGGATATCGATCAGCGTGATCAGCTTATTTTTGTTGCGATGGGTATAAAGGAACTCAAACAGTTTCGGCTGTTTTTCTTTTACCAGCTTCGCCATGGCAATGGTGGCGTGTACGTCTGACATTGCATCGTGCGCGTTTTCATGGGCAACGCCGTTGGCCTTGGTCAGATGTTCGAGGCGGAAGCTGGGGAAACCGTCATCGTTTTCTGGCCAGACAATCCCTTCCGGGCGCAGCGCGTAGCAGGCGCGCATCACATCCAGCAGATCCCAACGCGAATTGCCGTTCTGCCAGCTCCAGGCGTAAGGATCGAAAAAGTTACGATACAGCAGGTGGCGCGTGACCTCGTCATCAAATCGCACGTTGTTATAGCCGACAATACAGGTCTGTGGCTCGGTAAATAGCCCGTGAATACGCGCCGCAAAATCCGCTTCGTTAACCCCGCGTGCCTGCGCGACCTGTGGGGTGATGCCGGTAATCATCACCGCTTCCGGATGCGGCAGATAATCGTCCGCCGGACGGCAATAAAACACCTCGGGTTCTGCTACTGAATTAAACGCTAAATCCGTGCGCAGGGCGGCAAACTGCGCCGGACGATCCAGCGCTGGGCTGGTCCCGAAGGTCTCATAATCATGGAACAAAAAGCTAGGCGAGGGGCTGGCGTTCGGCAAAATAGGGTTCCGCTGTGGCTGAATATCGGCAAAGCGTCATGGTAAACCAATTTGCCTCGGGTCTAAAGCGCTTGCCCGGAAGTTGCGCACTATCATCCAGCCTGGCGACGTAAATTTGCGCAGTCACACTTTTTTTCAATTTATCTAACCTATTCAGCGCAATATGCCGTAAAAAGTGCGGTTGTTTAGCCCGTTTACTGAGGATGAAGTGTTGAAAAGGCGTCTGTTAATTACTGTTACTGGCATGTTGGTTTGGGCAGCGGCTGCCCATGCGGATGATAACACCATGCCTTTCCCCCTGACGCCACCTGGCATTGATGCGGCTTCGTGGGTTCTGATGGATTCAGCCACCGGCCAGGTGTTAACTGCGGGTAGCCCGGATGAGCGCCGCAACCCTGCCAGCCTGACCAAGCTGATGACCGGCTATGTGGTCGACCGCGCGGTGGATCAACACAAAATTTCCCTGAACGATGTGGTTACGGTGGGTAAAGATGCCTGGGCGGCCGGTAATCCGGTGTTCAAAGGCTCCTCACTGATGTTTATCAAACCTGGCGATAAGATCACCGTGCGCGATCTGAGCCGTGGCGTGATCATTGATTCCGGTAATGATGCCTGTGTGGCGCTGGCCGACTATGTCGCTGGCAGCCAGCAGAGCTTCGTCACCATGATGAACTACTACGTGCAGAAGCTGGGCCTGCAAAATACCCACTTCGAAACGGTACATGGTCTGGATGCTCCTGGTCAGTTCTCCAGCGCTCTGGATATCGCTAAAATCTCACGCGCCATCATCAACGGTGAGCCTGAGTTCTACGCCATGTACAGCGAGAAAACCCTGAGCTGGAACGGCATCAACCAGAACAACCGTAATGGCCTGCTGTGGGATAACAGCCTGCATGTGGATGGTCTGAAAACCGGTCATACCGAAACCGCAGGCTTCAACATCGTGGCCTCTAACGTGGTAGATGGTCAGCGTCTGATTGCGGTGGTGATGGGCGGTAAGAGCTCTAAAGGGCGAGAAGAGCAGGCGCGTAAACTGCTGGTCTGGGGCCAGAGTAACTTTACGACCGTGCAGCTGTTCCACGCCGGGAAGAAAATCGGTAGCGAAAATGTCTGGTACGGCAACCCGCATCAGGTAGATGTGGGTACCGCAGCCGATGAATCTATTACCGTACCACGCAGTGAAGCGCAGAACATCAAAGCCAAATATGTCCTGTCTGGCAAAGAGCTCGATGCGCCATTGAAAGCGGGTCAGGTCATTGGTGAAATCCAGGTGATGGATAAAGATAAGCAGATCGGCAGCTATCCGTTAGTCGCGCTGAATCCGGTGGATAAAGCCGGCATTGTGACGCGTCTGATTGACTACGTGAAACAAAAAATCTAATCCGTTGGGCGGCTGGTGAAGACCACTGGCTGCCACTTGAAAACAGATTGTTATCTGAACGTTTCCCCGCTGTGTTAAAGGCGTTTCACGCTTGCACAATAGTGACATGCTGACAAAATAAACGCCTTTTTTCTCGTTTCTACGGTTATTTCTCAGAGAGGCAACCGCTACACTAGTGGCTCGGCTTTTATTCACGGAACACCGTTTTGCGTCCCGACAAACCCATTTCAAAACTCGAATTCTGGTTTTATCGTCACTATCGCAGCGTGCATGGCGTGCGTATTGCCATCGCGTTTGTGCTGTCGTTTCTGTTTGTCCGTATCACGGATATCCCCGAAGGCACCTGGCCGCTGATTACCCTGGTGGTGGTGATGGGGCCGATCTCGACCTGGGGTAACGTTTTCCCACGTGCGGTACAGCGTATTGGCGGCACCATTGCCGGTTCCATTTCGGGTCTGATTGCCCTGAAGTTAGAGTTAATCTCCCTGCCGGTCATGTTGGTGTGGTGTGCGGTGGTGATGTTTGCCTGTGGCTTCCTGACGTTGGGTAAACACCCCTACATGGCGCTGCTGATCGGCATTACGCTTAGCGTGGTGGTTGGCTCACCCGCCGGGGATTTCACCATGGCGCTGTGGCGCGGCGGTGACGTGATTCTGGGGTCACTGATGGCGCTGATGTTCAGCGCCGTGTGGGCGCAGCGGGCTTACACGCACTGGCGTATTCAGCTCAGCGATGCGCTCGGTGAAATGGCGAAAATCTATCACGCCGGTTTCTCCGCCAATCTGGTTGAGAAGCCCCGGCTCAATAAGCCGTTTCAGAAGCTGCTCTCCAACGTCATTAAAATGCGTGCGCTGCTGGTGCCCTCCAGCAAAGAAACGCGCATTCCGAAGTCGGTGTTCGAGGCGATTCAAACCACGAATCGCAATATGGTGACCACCATTGAACTTCAGGTGAATGCCTGGTGGGCTTCGCGGGAGAGCCACCTGCTGTTGCTGAATGCTCCAGGGTTACGTCGCTTGCAGCAAACCACCGAAAATACCCTGCGTGCGCTGTCACAGCTGGCTATACACGGTAAAAGCGACGAAGTGACCGCCAGCAGCCATGAACTGGCGGTATTGAGCGCCGAGCTCAAAGCCCTGATTGCCGAAGCCGGCAGTGACAAACTGCAAGAGACGCCGATTCACGGCTATTTATGGCTTAGCCTGGAGCTGGCTAAGCAGCTGGAGCGCATCACCGACTTAATGAAACTGGCGCTGCGCAAATAACGCTCAAAGACAATCACTTAATGGGAAGATTGATTTGTTTGCGCTAAGATAAGGCCCAGTCCGATTTACGCTGTTAACATGGCCTTGCGGTGTTGGTGCCGCTAAGCTGTACGTGACGACTTGCTGCCTGTACAACAGGCATAGAAAAAGGTGCCCCAATGGATAATGCCAAACAATCATTTCAGGACGTGCTGGAGTTTGTGCGGATGTTTCGCCGTAAAAACAAGCTGCAGCGTGAAATTGTCGATAATGAGAAGAAAGTGCGCGATAACCAAAAGCGCGTACTGCTGCTGGACAACCTCAGCGAATACCTCAAGCCTGGCATGAGCATTGAAGCGGTACAGGAAATTATCGCCAGCATGCGTGCAGACTATGAAGATCGCGTTGATGAATACATCATCAAAAATGCCGATCTGTCAAAAGAGCGCCGTGAACTGTCGAAAAAACTCAAAGCGATGGGTGAACCTAAGCCTGAGTAAGCTTCCCACGACAGCGGGGCAACCCGCTGTCAGTTCACCGGCCTGCCGGTGGTCTCGCGAATGATCAATGTCGCCTTCAATGCCTTTTCCGTCTGCTTTTCCCCCTGCAATTGCGCCACTATCCGCGTGACGCTCACCGCGCCGAGTTGCTGTAAATCCTGCCGAACGGTGGTTAACGCCGGTTGATACCACGCACTTTCCGCGGTGTCGTCGTAGCCGATCAGTGACATCTGTTGTGGAATGGCAACGCCACGCTGATGCAGCGCGCGCATCGCGCCCAGCGCCATCTGATCGTTCGCCACCAGCAGCGCCTGCGGCAACAGGGGGTGAGCAGCGATTGCGTCATAGCCAGATGCAGCACTCCAGTCACCTTGCAGCACACATTCGGCGAGCAGGCCATGTTGAGCCAACGCCTGTTGCCAGGCGGCAAATCGCGCCTGGGCCGCAACGGAATCCGCAGGGCCGTTGAGAATGCCAATCTGCTTGTGCCCTAACGCCACCAGATGGTCAACGGCCAACTGCGCGCCAACGCAGGCGGGGTAGAGGCACTTAGCGACCGTGGCTTGTTCCTCGGTATCCAGAAACAATACCGGTTTCTCTCCACAGCGCTGTTGCACTGTTTCCGCCTCGCCTGCGGCCAGCGGCAGGTTGATCAGTAACCCGTCTACGCGCTGGGCTAACAGTTCACTTACCGTATCGGCGGCCGTTCCCCGGCTGCCCATGGCAATCACCAGCCGGTAACCGGCGGCCGCGGCACTGTGCTGAATGGCAGAGGCAATCTGAGCGGGTGCCAGCAAGGCTAAATCACTGGTCGCCAGCCCCAATGTGCGGCTCTGCTTGCCCGCTAGCTGTTGCGCAACGCGATTAGGAATGTAATTGAGCTGCTGCATCGCCGCCGCCACTTTGTCACGCGTGGCATCAGCCACCTGATGAGGCGTATTTAACACCCGGGAAACGGTTTGATAGGAGACGCCCGCAAGGCGAGCTACGTCATTCAGGGTGGCACTGCGTGCTGTCATTATCGGCTCCGATATCGGGAAGGCCTGAGTTTAACAGCCGTCGTTCGAGGCGGGAATAGCTGTCACATCACGGGTATCGGTATTGGAAGCGATTAATTTCTGCTTTGAGTTGCATGGTAGATATCATCATTTTCTCTTTTACCTACACCAATCACGGTGACGGTCACAATCTCATCATTGACACTGTAAACCAGTCGGTAGCCTGCGCCACGGAGCTTAATTTTGTATTGGTCTTTACGTCCGTGGAGTTGTGATGCTGGTACTCGTGGGTTTTGCAGGCGTTCAACGAGTTTCTTCTTGAATTGTTCCCGAACGGTATGACCCAGTTTTTTCCACTCCTTGAGCGCTGTTTCATTAAAGGCCAGCTTATAGGTCATCGATATTGACCTCGATGATCGCCTCACCGATTCGCTCATCTGCTATGCGGCCCAATTCCTGATCCTCCAGTATTTCCATCAGCTGAGCATATAAAGCCGGTGGAACGCAGTAAAAAGCAGGTTCATTGCGATTCAGGATAGCTACCGCTGCCCCTTCTCCTGAATTGAAAGTCCCCATCGGGTCACGTTTAAGCTCGGTAATGCTGGCCGCAGTAGTGGTTAAAATCTGAAAAGGCATAGTGTTTTCTCCGGTTAAGAGTTCTAATTTTAGGTCACTTAAAGGTGCTTTTAAAGGTTCGTTAAGAAAAAACATCAGGCTGTGCACCAGAACCGCCCCTTAACGAGGCGCGGCTCAGGTGTGCTATTAGCTCTGCTGGTAAACCTGGAGATTTACATACACTGCATTCAACAGTGGCGTGTTCAGACCATTGCGGCGGGCGCGATGCAGCAGATCGCCAATGATCTGATCGGCTTCAATGCGATAGCCCTGGGTTAAATCACGATACATAGAGGAGGTCATGGCGGTCTCGGGATTATTCAGCCACTGGTAAATCCCGGCAGTTACCGCGGGACGCGGACGATAGCCGTCAGCCGTGATTACACTCAATATTTCACTGAACAATGCCTGTAACAAGGCTTCACCCCCCTCAGACCGCAGCACCTGTTGGGTATTGCCGCGCGCCAGACAGGTAACGGCGCCGAGTGTGCTCAGCAACAGCCATTTTTCCCACAGCTCAGTGATAATATCGGCGCTGGGGAACAGATCGAAATGCGGCGTGCATAAAGCCTCTTCAACCTGAGCCAGACGCGGATCGTCGCGGTTATCCAGCGTGCCGAAGTAAAGCTGATGCAGGCGAGAAAGTTGGATAATTTCACCCTGATCACCCAGCGTGGCATGAATTTTACACATCCCCCCCAGTACCCGATGATCGCCAAAACGCGCGCGCAGCAGATCCAGATGCCGCATGCCGTTCAGCAGCGGCAGGATCAACGTCTCTTCACCCACCGCAGGGACGATGTCTTGCAGTGCTTGTTCCAGTGCAAAACTTTTCACACTCAGAATGATCAGATCAAACGACGTGGTCAGCTCTGCGGCTTGCAGCCACTGCGGGCGCAAGGTATCCGTGCTTTCCGGCGTTTGCAGTACCAGACCAAACTGTTGCAACTGCTGATGGCGGCGCTCACGCACCAGGAAAGTGACATCCCGCCCGGCCTGTGCCAGACGCGCGCCAAAATAGCCTCCGGTTGCTCCGGCTCCTACAATTAAAATGCGCATAGTTTCCCTGTCTTTGTGGTGTCTGAAGGTTAACACCTTAAGGTTTTGTGCTGCGGGATGCCAGCATTGCGGGTACTGATTTCCCTCATATTTTTCGGCAAAAAAAGACTTTTTCTCGCCCGATATTATTCATTATTGCGCTAACCATAGTTTTAATATGGCTAACCAAAGCGAATATCTGAATTCAGCACAACCATTGCCACTATTGTCGGTTTACATCCGGGAGGGGGAATTTTAATAATCAGCGCAACAGAGTTAGCCGGATAAAATAATGGCCTCATTGATTCAGGTAGCGCGTGAGACGGATGCTGAGGAAGTCTTTGATTTATTACAACGCGCCTATGCCGCAGTAAAAGAGTTTGATATTCGGTTTACCATTCTGCAAGGCACGGTAGAAAAAGTGCGTGCAGTGATTGCCACAGAAACCGTGCTGCTGTTGAGAAGAGAAGGGCGGGCTGTCGCCACGGTAACCATTAGAATGCCATGGGAGCAGGATGACAACGCACCGGTTCATCTGCCCTTTATTCACTGGTTCGCGGTAGATCCTGATTTTAAACGTCAGGGTTATGGCACGGAAATATTAACCTGGGCAGAACAGCATTTGCTGGCCGATACGCTGAAAGCCCCTGCGGTTTATTTAGCGACGGCCATTCGTCATCCCTGGTTGAGCAATATTTATCAAAACCGGGGTTATCAACCCTTTTTCTGGCGTACCAATCCTCTGGGGGAAGAGATGGTATTTCTGCGCAAATCATTAAGCGTGAGCGCAGCCATACCGGAACGTACGTAGTCATTCCGAACTATAACAACTCAACATAACAACGAAGGATTTTATGAAACTGAGCCTGCTCGCTTTGACGCTGGGAATTGCCAGCCTGTCTGCTATTGCTACTAACACCAGCGCCGCCGAACAACCTAAATCAGGTGGCGATCTCACCTGGGGAGTTGAAACCGAACCCGCGACCCTGAATCCACAGCTCAACGGCCAGGATAAAGTGGAACTGCTGCTACGTAACTCATGGGAATCGTTGTTAGCCCGCACGCCGGATGGCGGTTATGTGCCGTGGTTAGCCCAGAGTTACAGCGTCAGTGAAGACGGGAAAACCTACCGCTTCAATCTTCGCCACGATGTCACGTTCTCTGATGGTGAAAAATTCAATGCGGCTGCGGTAGCGGAAAACTTCCGTCACACCCAGGATGCCGCCTACTGCGCAGGTTCAACGCTGTGCGCTAAAGGCGCGCTGATCGACACCATCAGCACCCCGGATGACTACAGCGTAGTGGTCACGCTGAAGCAGGTTTACAGCCCGTTCCTGGCCTTCTCTTCGGGGCTGGCGCTGCTGTCACCGAAAAGCTGGCAATCAACCCAGCTCAAATCTGGGGGTAAAGAGCTGGCCGGTACCGGCCCCTTTATTCTGCAAAGCTACGAAAAGGGCCAGCAGATCACCTTCGTGAAAAATCCACACTACAACTGGGCACCGGCAACGGCACATCACCAGGGGCCGGCCTGGCTGGATCGCGTGACTTACCGCTTCCTGCCAGAGTCTTCGGTACGTACCGGTGCGCTGCTTTCCGGTCAGGTGGATGTGATTGAAGGGATTTCCGGCAACGATGCCGGTGAATTCAAGGATAACAAAGACTTCAGCTATCAACATGCCCTTAACACCGGGACGCCGTACTCGCTGTTCCTGAATGTGGAATACGGTCCGACCCAGGATGTCAAAGTGCGCCAGGCGCTGCTACAGGGGCTCGATATTGCGCCGATCCTGCAATCGGTGTATCGCGGCGAACGTACCCGCGTATGGGGCATCACTTCGCCTATCGATCCCCTGTATGACAAAACCATTGAAGGGAAATATGGCAATAACCCGCAGCTGGGAAATCAGTTACTGGATGAGGCTGGCTGGAAAACCCGTGATGCGCAGGGCTATCGCACCAGGGACGGCCAACGCCTGAGTATTGAAGTGATTCAGGCTCAGGCCACGGTACGCGACCAGCGTGACGTGTTATTGCAGGCCATTCAGGCGCAGGCCCGCCAGCGTCTGGGCGTGGATATCAAACTGCGCTATGTGGATTCCGGCACCTATGCGGATGTGCGCAACAGCGGGAAATTTGGCGCGATTGCTAACTCCAACACCCCGCCAGATGGCATCGATATTGAAAACCACTACCGTCCTGTGAAGGCCGGTGGACCGATCAACTATAGCCGTATTAATGACGACAAAATCAATCACTGGCTCGATCAGGCCGCCAGTACGCTGGATACCGCTCAGCGCCGTGGCTTCTATGGTGAGCTGCAAAACTATGCGCTGTTGCAGCAAGCGGTGGCGATCCCCCTGTATGAACCGGAAGACCAGGTAGCCGCGGCCAGCTATGTACATGGCATCCAGTTCCGCAGCTTCAAGCAGATGCCAGAAAACCCGTATGACATCTGGTTAAGCGCCCACTAACGGGAGAGTAAGTCATGAGTGTAGACAGTATTGTAAACCCATCGACCCCGGCGCGACCGGGGCCTGCACCGCGCCTGAAACTGGCGCGTCGTGTGGGTTTGCGCCTGCTAGGGGGCGTGGCGGTACTTTGGGCTGCGGTATCGGTGGCATTTGCCGCTGTCTACCTGGCACCGGGCGATATCGTCAGCCTGTTGATTGGCGAGCAGGTGCGCACGCCGGAAATCGAAGCCGCGATTCGCGCGGAGTGGGGGCTGGATAAACCCCTGTGGTGGCAATACCTGTCCTATATCTGGCGGTTACTGCATGGCGATATGGGACGTTCTTACATGCTCAATACTGATGTCAGCCACCTGTTGATGTCGCAAATCTGGCCCACCCTGAAGTTGACGCTGGCGGCGTTGGTGGTGAGCGTGGTGTTCGCCGTGCTGATCTCGGCGTTTACTGCGCATCGTCGCTGGGGGCGACGCATCGCTGCAACTCTGGAACTGCTGCTGGCTTCTACGCCTTCGTTCTGGATGGGGATTGTTCTGCTGTTTATCTTCAGCTTTACCCTGCGCTGGTTCCCGGTCGCCGGGGATCGCCAGTTTTCCGCGCTGGTGCTGCCTGCGCTCTCGCTGGGACTGTCGCAGGGGGCGGTGCTGGCGCAGGTGTTGCGGCGCGAAATGGAACTGGCGCTGGATGCACCGTTTGCCTTAACGCTGCGGGCCTGGGGCGTCACCGAGTGGCGCATTCGCCTGCGTCATGCTCTGCGTCATGCGGCGTTGCCTGTGGTGACTCTCACCGGCTGGCTAACCGGCGGCTTACTCAGCGGTGCGGTCATTACCGAACAGGTCTTTGGGCGTCCGGGCTTAGGTCGCCTGACGGTGGATGCGGTGCTGGCAAAAGATCTGCCGGTGGTGCTGGCCGTGGCCATTGTTTCGGCCCTGATTTATGTGGTGATGAGCACGCTGACCGACATTCTCAGCTTGCTGATTGATCCACGTTTACGTCTGCGTGAGGGGAAATCATGAGTGCAATAAGCCTGCGCCGCATTGCCGTTCCGCCAACCGGTTTATGGCTGGCGTTGTTATTTTTACTCATCATCGCGCTGGCGGTGATCGTGCCTGGCTGGTTAACCCATGCCGATCCGTTGCTTGCCGATCCCGTCAACGCACAGCTGCCATCCTCCTGGCAACACTGGTTAGGCACCGATCAGTTAGGGCGAGATGTGCTAGCCCGTGTGATCTACGGCAGCCGCTACTCGCTGATGATCAGTACCGCTGCGGTGACGGTCGCGGTGGTGTTCGGCACGCTGCTCGGGTTGCTGGCGGCCCTGGCGGGTGGGGTGATCGATGAAGCGATCAGCCGCACGGTAGATGTGATCTCCGCCTTCCCCGATCTGCTGCTGGCACTGATGCTGATTGCATTTACTGGCCCCGGCACCACCAACCTGATCATTGCCCTCGGCGTGGCTTCGGTGCCGCGCTTTGCGCGCGTCGTGCGTACCCAAACCTACCAGGTGATGACTTCGGGCTATGTGGAACAGGCGCGTACCTTTGGCCTGCCGCCAGTGACGCTGATTGGCCGTCACGTATTGCCCCACGCCATGGCACAAGTGCCGGCATTAGCCACGCTGGGTCTGGGCACGGCGATTATTGGCACGGCGGGCTTAAGTTTTCTCGGTATGGGACCGCAACCGCCCACCGCCGAGTGGGGGCTGATGCTGGCCGAGGGGCGCAACTACCTGCGCAACGCGTGGTGGATTGCGGTCTGGCCGGGCGTATTTATTACCCTGACGGTGGTGGCGGTGAATACCGTCGGCCGCTACTGGCAGGCCCACTTTAGCGGGAGATCAGTATGAGCCGCCCCCTGATAGACATTAAAAACCTGACCATTCGCTTTGGTCCGCACACGGTGGTGAAAAATCTCTCGTTACAGATAGCACCAGGGGAGTCCGTGGCGCTGGTGGGGGAGTCTGGTTCGGGGAAAACCCTGACGGCGCGCAGCCTGCTGGGCCTGTTGCCGCCGGGAGCTGAACTCACCGCTGACCGCTTTGTTATCGCGGGTGAAGAGATGGCGCAGGCGAGACCCGGTGAATGGCGGGGTCTGCGCGGAAAACGTATTGGCTATGTGTTGCAGGATGCGCTGGTGTCTCTGGACCCACTGCGGCGCGTCGGGCAACAACTGGCGGATGCACAGCAAGGCAGTGGGCAGAAACCGACGCAGGCACGCAGCCTGGCGCTGCTTGAAGCCGCCGGGATCGCCGATGGCGCACAGCGTCTGTCACAGTATCCACATCAGCTTTCCGGCGGACAGCGGCAGCGCACGTTAATCGCCACGGCACTGGCTGCCTCTCCTGGCTTGCTGATTGCCGATGAACCCACCACGGCACTGGATATGACGGTGCAGCGACAGATCCTGCAACTGCTGGCAGAGCGACGAGCTGCCGGACAGGCTCTGTTACTGATCAGCCATGATTTGGCCGTGGTGTCTGAACTGGCGGACCGGGTACTGGTGATGCGTGATGGTGAAGTGGTTGAAGAGGGGCCGGGCGAGCAGCTATTGCGTCGACCACAGCATCCCTGGACACGTCAGCTACTGCGCGCCGTACCGACGCCGGAAACCCGTGGGCAACGTCTGGCAACCGCTGAACCGGAGCCGCTGCCGCACCGTCAGATCCAACATGATAAACCGCTGCTGGAGGCCAAAGGTCTGCATAAAGCCTATGGCAGCCGTCAGGTGCTGAATAACGTCAATTTTCGCCTGCACCCCGGTGAAACCCTGGGCGTAGTAGGCGAATCCGGTTCGGGGAAAACCTCGCTGGTGCGGGTGGTGATGGGCTTAACGGAGCCGGACAGCGGTACGCTGCTGCTGGAGGGGCAGCGCTGGAATAATCTCAGTGAGGCGGCACGCAGGCCGCAGCGTGCGCGGCTACAGCTGATCGCTCAGGATCCTTTCAGCTCGTTTGATCCGCGCTACACGGTAGAGAAAATCATCGGTGAAAGCCTCGACAGCGTCGGCATCTTCGGCGCAGAACGGCAGCGCCGCGTGCGGCAACTGTTGGATGAAGTGCAACTCGGCGACCGCTTTTTAACCCGCTATGCCCATCAGCTCTCGGGTGGTCAGCGACAACGCGTTGCCATCGCCCGCGCCTTTGCGCCTCAGCCCGCGTTGTTGGTGGCCGATGAGCCGGTCAGCGCACTGGACGTCTCCGTGCAGGCCCAGGTGCTGGATCTGCTGGCAGAGATGCAGGCCGAGCACGGCACTGCGCTGCTGTTTATTTCCCACGATCTCGGCGTGATCCAGCATTTGGCGGATCGCGTAATGGTGATGCGCAATGGGGAAGTGGTCGAGCAGGGCGAAGTGACGACGCTGTTCCGCTCGCCACAACATCCGTGGACCCGCCAATTGTTGCAGGCATTGCCACATCTGCCTGCCGCTTCTCATGTTAATTTTGCAGGGAGTCAGCTATGAGTCAGCAGTCACGTCAGCTTCGTCTTGGGGCGATTATTCAGGGGCCATCGGGCAATATGTCCGCCTGGCGTCACCCGGATGCGGTAGCCGATGCCAGTATCAACGTCGAATTTGTGCAACAGCTTGCGCGCAAGGCCGAGCAAGGGCGCTTCGACTTTCTGTTTATCGCCGATGGTTTATACATCACACCGCAGTCGATTCCCCATTTCCTCAACCGCTTTGAGCCGATTACGCTGCTCTCTGCGCTGGCATTGGTGACGCGGCATATCGGGCTGGTCGGCACGCTTTCCACTTCCTACAGCGAGCCTTTTACCGTGGCGCGGCAGTTTGCCAGTCTTGACCACCTCAGTGGCGGGCGCGCTGGGTGGAACGTGGTCACGACGCCGCTGGAAGGTACCGCGAAAAACTTTTCCCGGGCGAAGCATACCGAACATGATGAACGCTACCGGGTGGCGAGTGAATATTTGCAGGTGACCAAAGGGCTGTGGGATTCGTGGGAAGCCGATGCTTTCACGCGGGATAAAGCCAGCGGCCAGTACTTTGACCCGACCAAACTGCACACGCTGAACCATCAGGGGCACTACTATCAGGTACAGGGGCCGCTGAATGTAGGGCGTACGCCGCAGGGCCGACCGATTGTGTTTCAGGCGGGAGCCTCAGATGCAGGGAAAGCGTTGGCCGCCGAAGCTGCCGATGCCATTTATACCCGCCAGGAGACCCCGGAACAGGCAAAAGCGTTCCGTGACGATGTGCATCAGCGTCTGATTGCCCAAGGCCGCAGCCCGGATGAGCTGCTGGTGTTCCAGGGCACCAGCGTGATTATTGGTGACAGCGAAGCCGACGCAGAACAGCGTTATCAGGCCACGGCACAGTTGGTGACGCTGGAGAAAGCGCTGGAGTATCTCGGCCGTTACTTTGAACATCATGACTTTAGCCAGTATGACCCCGATGCGCCGTTCCCCGACATTGGCAACCTCGGCGAAAACAGCTTCCGCAGCACCACCGATGCGATCAAGCACAAAGCGCGCGCGGGCAATCTGACACTGCGCCAGGTGGCGCTGGAAGAAGCGACACCGCGTCCTTCATTCCTTGGCACCGCTGAGCAGGTGGCGGACGGGTTGGCGCACTGGTTCCTCTCTGGCGCGACCGATGGCTTTATTGTGCGCGGTGGCACGCCAACGGCCTTTGATGATTTTGTCGACCAGGTGATCCCACTGTTGCAGGCGCGCGGGCTTTATCGCCGTGAATATGAGGCAACAACGCTGCGTGAAAACCTCGGGTTGCCAGAGCCAGAAAATCAGTTCGCGGCGAAAGCACAGCGGGTGGCATAAAGCGGCAGGAAGAAGCTCAATTTGGGAGGCAGCTTAGCCAGAGACAGGCTACTCTAGCGGCATATCACTGTTTAAAGGTGCCTCATTATGAAAAAAATTGGATTCCTCTCTTTCGGCCACTGGACGCCGTCCAATCAGTCCGCCACACGCTCTGCGCAGGATGTGCTGTTACAGTCTATCGACCTGGCCGTAGCCGCTGAAGAGTTAGGTGCTGACGGGGCTTACTTCCGCGTTCACCATTTCGCTCGCCAGTTGAGTTCGCCGTTCCCACTGCTGGCCGCGGTGGGTGCGCGTACCAAAACCATTGAGATTGGCACGGGCGTTATCGACATGCGCTATGAAAACCCGCTCTATATGGCGGAAGATGCGGGTGCCGCTGATTTAATCTCCAACGGTCGACTGCAACTGGGCATCAGCCGGGGTTCACCGGAGCAGGTGATTGATGGCTGGCGTCATTTCGGCTTCTCTCCGCGTGAGGGGGAAAGTGATGCGGACATGGGCCGTCGTCACACCGAAGAGTTACTGGAAGTGCTGCGTGGAGAAGGGTTTGCTGAGCCTAACCCGCAACCGATGTTCCCGAATCCACCGGGCCTGCTGCGCCTTGAGCCTTTCTCTGAGGGGCTGCGTGAGCGCATCTGGTGGGGTTCCGGTTCGAATGCCACGGCGGAGTGGGCGGCAAAACTGGGTATGAACCTGCAAAGTTCCACCCTGAAAGATGACGAAACCGGCGAACCGTTCCATATCCAGCAGGCGAAGCAGATCCGTCTGTACCGTGAAGCCTGGAAAGCCGCAGGTCATACGCGTGAGCCGCGTGTTTCTGTTAGCCGCAGTATCTTTGCGCTGGTGAATCAGATGGACCGGATGTACTTTGGCCGCAGCGGTCAGGAGAGCGATTCCGTGGGTTATCTGGATGCCAACACGCGCGCCATTTTTGGTCGTAGCTATGCGGCTGAACCGGAGAAGCTGATCAAACTGCTGGCGGAAGACGAGGCGATTGCTGAAGCGGATACCCTGTTGCTGACGGTGCCAAACCAGCTGGGTGTGGACTACGCGGCCCACACCATTGATGCCATTCTGAAGTACGTTGCCCCGGAACTGGGCTGGCGCTAAGCGCTAGTCGTGAGGGTACTGGCTGAACACCGGTAACTGCTCCATCTGTAGCGTGAGGCGCTGCAGATGGGGATACTGCGTGCTGGCTACCACCCCAGGCAACATGTATTGAATAAACCGCCATACCACGGCACTGGTGATCGCCACCTGATCCACCTTTCGCGTTTCCCACCCGCGCTCGGCAATCAAACCATTCCAGGCTGCACAGGCCGCATGTAATTGCTCTTCAACTCGGGCAATCCACGGCTGGTGACTCTTCTCTTCCGGGCGTACGCGATGTTCGTAGATGTGCTGTACTGCTTTTTCACCGGCGGCGAGGGCGGAGCCCAGAATCCGTAGATCTTCTGCCAGCGCCTGAGGCTGTGTGGGTAACAGTTGATGCGCTGCATCTGCCTGGGCTTCGAAATAGCTCAGAATCAGATTCGACTCCATCAACGTAGTGCCATCTGCCAGAGTCAGCGTTGGCGCTTTCACCACCGGATTAACGCGCTGGAACGCCGCGTAATCACTGAACACCGACAGCGGCAGGTTTTCAAAGGCAACGCCGTAATAGTGCAGTGAAATCGCGACGCGACGAACAAAAAGTGAATCCAGCATTCCGTACAGCTTCATAGGCAGTCCTGTAAGTAAAAGTGACGTTATTGCGATGCACAGACACCATAACCGAGCTATTCCGGGAAGAAAATTGCGGATTTCTCACGGATTATGTAAGTTTTACTGACAATTCATGCAACAGGGCGTTCTATGGCCGATTATCCTCCCGTGGCAGCGCTGCGTAGTTTTGAAGCGGTGGCGCGATTAGGCAGCGTGACGCAGGCGGCGCAGGAGCTACACGTCAGCCATTCTGCTGTTAGTCAGCACCTGAAATCGCTGGAGTTACAGGTGGGCGTTAAGCTGTTTAACCGGCATGGGCGCGGGTTGTTGATCAACGAAGAGGGCCGATTGTATGCCCTGCATGTGCGGGATGCGCTGCAACGCATTGCAGAAGCGACAAGGCTGGTGCAGGCTCGTCCACGTGTCGCCGAAGTAACGCTGGCGCTGGTGCCCTCATTTGGCAGCCACTGGCTTATTCCGCGTTTGCCGCGCTTTCGCGCCCGTTGTCCCCACATCACGCTGCGATTAATCGCCGGTTTAACCCTGAACGACCTGCCCCAGCAGGGTATTGACGTAGCGATTCGCATGGGGAAAGGGGACTGGGAAGGGGTACAAAGTCAGCTGCTGTTTCGCGATGAGTATGTGGTGGTGGCGGCTCCGCACTTTAATGGCGGCGTACTGCCGCACACGCCCCAGGCGATTGTCGACAGTGCATTAATCTTTTCCATGGAGTCCTGGCAGGCATGGTGTGATAAAGCCGGGATCGCCGCGCCGCCCGCTCGCAGCGGGCTGTGCATCAATGACTCGAACTTGCTGCTGGAAGCGGTGCGTTTAGGTCAGGGGATTGCGCTGGAACGGCGTTCGGTGGTGCAGGCAGCGATCCAGCGCGGAGAGTTGGTGCAGCTAAGCCCCGTTAGCGTGGCCTATCCGTGGCCCTACTGGTTAGTCACCACGCCGGATCGTGACAGTGATGCGCGGCGTGAACTGATCGGCTGGTTGCAGGAGGAGGCCGCCAGTTACCTTCAGCTTACTGAGCCGTGGCAAGCTGGCTCTCGCGCTGACGCATAAACAGCAGCAGCACCAGCGCCAGACCGGCGGCAAACAGGATCACGCCGCCCATCAGCATCATGCCTGCGGTGAATGAGTCCGTCATCTCGCGGGCGATGCCCATCATAAACGGCCCGGCAAAGCCGCCAAAGGCCCCAATCGAGTTGATTAGGGCTATGCCACCCGCTGCCGCCTGACCGCGTAAGAAGGTGCCGGGCAGGGTGAAAAAGATGGTTTTGGCGGAAATCGTCCCCACCAACGCAACCGTGATCCCGATCAGGGCTGGCACCAGGCTGGTGAGAAACAGGGAAACCATTAAGGCCGCTGCGGCCAACAGCAGGGCAGCGATCAAATGCACCCCAGCACGCCCCCCGCGATCAACTGCTCTGGCCCAGAAGATCAACCCCAGCGTGGAGAAGAAGTAGGGGATCGCGGCCAGCCAGCCGATCAGCCCCAGCTCTATGCCCTGAGATTTCAACATCTGCGGCAGCCAGATGCCGATGCCGTAAGTGCCAGACGTATAGCTAAAGGTGATGGCGCTCAGTAACCAGACGCGCGGGTCACGCAGTACCGCGCGGAAGTGGTGGCTTTTGTCGTTATGCCCTGCTTCCGTTGCCAGCATTTTACGGTAGGTGTGTTTCTCTGCATCACTCATCCAGTGGGCATTTTCCGGGCGATCCGCCAGCCAGCGCAGGGTGAACAGCCCCAGCACGATCGCCGGTAATCCTTCAATCACAAACATCCACTGCCAGCCCGCCAGTCCTGCCAGGCCGTGCATTTGCAGCAGGCTGGTGGAGAGCGGGCCACCGACTAAAAACGACACCGGGGTGGCAATGGTGAACCAGGCCAGCACGCGGGTGCGAAACTGGGGCGGAAACCACAGGCTGAGATAGAAAATCACGCCTGGGAAAAACCCCGCTTCGGCAATCCCCAGCAGCAGCCGCAGGGTATAAAAACTCCAGGGGCCGACCACCACCGCCATCAGCGTAGCAACCAATCCCCAGCTGATCATAATGCGGGCCAGCCAGACGCGCGCCCCGTATCGGTACATCGCCAGATTACTGGGCACTTCACACAGGCAGTAGCCAAAGAACATAATCCCCGCGCCAAGACCAAACTGAAAGGCCGTCAGACCGAGCTGATCGCGCATTTGCAGCGCTGCGTAACCGACGCTGGTGCGGTCGAGATAATTAAAGAAGTAGGCCAGACCGAGCAGCGGAATCAGCCGCCATGCGGCGATACGGCACAGGCGGCGCTCTTCGGGGCTTAGCGCTGGTGGTGACAGATCGTTACGGATTTCAGACGTCATGGGGCACCTCGTCAGGATCGTAGGGATCGCCAATGCCGCTTCTGTGAGCGGCTACGGCGATATCAGGCTTGTGACAGCGTTAACTGTTGCTCCAGCATCGCGAGATCCTGCTCGCCGATCGTCAGTCCATCTCTCTCCGCTGTGGCGGCGCGTTGGTTTTCTAATTCCCCAGGCATATGGATGGCACTGAAGCCCTCTGCCAGGGGGGACGCTTTGGCCCGTGCTACCAGCTCATCCGCGCGGGAAACGTAACTCTCCAGCGGCAGGGCAATATCCGGGCGGAAGGTGATAAAGGCATGGCCGACGTTCTGCGGCTGGCTGAAGTTACTGTTTTGATTACGCACCTCGCCGCCGTAGCCGCTGCCAGACATCACACCCGCCAGGAGCTCCATCATCAATCCCAGACCGGAGCCTTTGGGGCCAGCCATGGGCAATACCACGCCATCCAGCGCGGCTTGTGGATCGGTGGTGGGTTGGCCTGAGGCATCCAGCGCCCAGTCTTGCGGTATCGCCTCACCGCGTCTGGCGGCACGGCGAATTTTGCCAAATGCCACCACCGAAGTGGCCATATCCAGCATCAGCGGCGTTTTACCGCCTGGGGCCGCAAACGCAAACGGGCTGGTACCAAGGAACGGCGTGCGCCCGCCCCACACCGGCATCAGCGGCGGCGCGTTGGTAAACACCATCGCCCCTAATCCTGCGTCGAGCGCCTGCTGTAACCAACTGGCCGCCATCCCAAAGTGATTGCTGTTAGAGGCCAACACCAGGCTAATCCCGTATTGCTGGCCGCGTGCTATCGCTTCCTGCATGGCTCTGCGTGCGACGAGATAGCCCATGCCGTTATCACCGTCGAGGTGAGCGGTAGCGCCGTCCCCCGCGCTGAGGCGAAACTGCGGGTGCGCATTCACCACGCCAGACCGTAAACGCTGGGTATAAACCGGTATCCGACCAATTCCGTGTGAAGCCACACCGCGTGCTTCAGCATCGACCAGGCAGTGAGCAACCACAGTGGCGTCCTCGCGGGGAAGCCAGGCAGAAAAAATTTGTGTCACGGTCGCGCGGAGCTGGCTGAGGTGAACGGTTTGTTGGGCGGTGCAATCAGGCAAAGTGCTCATCCGGTTCTCCTGGGTACGAGTGGGTATGCGCCCATTGTGTGCAATTTGTTCAACGCGGGTCTATCTGCTAATTTTCAGTGATTGTTGAATTTCAGGAATAGATCGATGGATTTTCGTGATCTGAATTACTTTGCCACCGTGGCAGAGTTGGGCCATTTAGGGCGGGCAGCCGAAAAGCTGTGCCGGACACAGTCGGCGTTATCAAAATGCATCAAACGGCTGGAAGAGGAGCTGGGAACCCAACTGTTTAGCCGCAGTGGACGCAACATTGTTCTGACGCCTGCGGGGGCGGTGTTGCTGGAGCGGGCGAAAGTGCTCCAGCGCGGTGTGGAGGAGTCTAAACGACAAATTCAGGATTTTGCCCGTGGGGTGCGCGGCCACGTCCGGCTGGGGGTGTCCAGCACCATGGCCGAGTTGCTGTTGCCTGCGGTGACGGCAGAATTTATGCGCACGGCACCTGCCGTCACACTGTCGCTGACGCTGGGCATGAACGATCACCTGCGCAATCTGCTGCACGCAGGGCATATTGATTTAATGCTTGGACCCCTCACGGATGACGACCCGCTGTTTACCGCCTACCCGTTGATCGATGATGAGGTGGTGATTGTTGCCGGCCCGGAACATCCGATTTTTCAGCAGCCTGCCACTATCGCCGAGTTGGAAGGGCAGCGCTGGGTGCTGGCCCCCAACCCGGTGGCGACGCGCCGCTGGCTCAATGGCCTGTTGGAGCTGCATGGACTCCCTCCCGCCCACGTGCAAATTGAAACCAGTTCAATCCTGCTGGTGCCGCAGTTGATATCACGCAATCACCTGCTGAGTGTGCTCTCGCGGCGCAATCTTGGCCCCGGCAGGCCCGGTCATCCCCTGCGTGAAGTGCCGATTGCTGGCGCGGTGATGCAGCGCACCTTCGGCGTACTCTATCGTGAGGAGACGTTACTGACCCCGCCGGTGCTCTGTTTGTTGAATATTTTGCGCAGTGGGACCAGCGTCTCATGAAAATGTGACGCCAGTCTGTTTTCAGGGGAAAAATGTGACATACATGAATTAAATTCCATGATTGCTGTCACGTTCTTACATCTCCAGCTGATAAACCCGGCTTGCGGTACCGCGAAACAGCCAGTCGCGTTCCGCTGCACTTGCGCCTGCGGTGAGACGTTTAAAGGCATTCCAGCCGTTGCTGTAGGGGTAGGAGCCTTTATCCACCGGAAAATTACTCTCGAACATACAGCGTTCGACGCCAAAAGCGTCAATGCAGGTCATCATCCACGGCTGCCAGGCCTCAGCCAGCGCGGCGGAGGTGGGCGGGCGCTCACCCTGCTCGAAGTTAAACCCGTTAATGCGCATTCCTAGCCCGCCCAGTTTCACATACACATTGGGTAATTGTGCCAGCTGGCGCATGGCATGTGCCCACTGGGCAAAAACGGTTTCAGGGTGGTTGGCGTAGCGAGCAATACGCACCACGCCGCCGCAGTGGTTGATGACGATGCGCGTCTCCGGGAAACGCTGGGCCAGCGCGAAGAGCTCCGGCAACTGCGTGAAGAACAGCCAGGCCTCATAATTGAGGCCGAAATCGGCCAGTTGCTCCACGCCTGCCTGGTAGTCCTTATCCAGTAACAAGCCCGCAGGTGCCGCCGAGAGCGGATTTACCAGACTGGGATCTTCATCCCATGCCACCAGGTGTCGCACGCCGCGTAAACGGCCATGGCTGGCAGCCAATTCCGCATCCAGCACTTCCCGAACGGCAGCCCCGAGGCGTAAATCGGCATAACCAATAATCCCCTCGGCAACGCGGGGGCGAAGCAACTGCTGATGGGCGGTGGCGTCTGCCACATAGGCAACTTCACCCACCGGACGCAGCGCTTCTGGCCCCTCGGTACGATAGCGCGTCAATGCCTGCATAAAGACCGAAGCGGTGATGTTATGGCCGGATTGCACATCCGCCAGATACTCCTCCAGCAGATATTGCCAGCCGGGACGATCATAAAAATGGTGGTGGGCATCGATAATGGGTAAATCCGGCTCCAGCGCCGCCTCTGTCCCGCTCGCCAGCCACGCTTCTCTCACCGGAAGATAGTTACTTGTGCTCATCACCTTTACTCCGTGTCAGTTGTCCGCGCTTAACTATAGAACCCAGAGCGTGAATTTTGCGAGGTGGGTTCTGAAAACCCCTATAGGAATGCAAATCCAGAATTGAGCGTGGAAACCCTCTCCCAGCCACGATTTTTCCAGGCTGCCGTGATTCAGCAAAATGCGTACCCTCAGGATTATTGCTTTACACCTATATAGCACTTGACCTATATTGATAAGGAGATCCTGTGTGGGCTATTAAAACCACTGACAGCTTTGATCGTTGGTTTCATGCTTTGCATGAGACCGATCGCACTTGCGTTCTCGCAGCGTTAATCGTGTTACGAGAAAAAGGTCCTGCCTTACCCAGACCTTACGCAGACACGATTAAGGGGTCGCGCTACAACAATATGAAAGAGCTTCGTATCCAGAGCCGAGGTGAGCCATTACGTGCATTCTTTGCTTTTGATCCTGAACGTACGGCCATTCTGTTGTGTGCAGGTAACAAGGTAGGAAATGAGAAACGCTTTTACCGCGAGATGATCCCGCTGGCTGACCAGGCGTTTTCTCAACATCTTCAGAGTCTGACCAAAAAGGAGTAATGCTATGGGGAGTACGCTGGAACAACTGCTGGCTAACGAACAGCCGCAGGTCGTGGCCGAAGCACAGGCGATGGCGACGGATATTTTACTCAATATTCACCTCGCCACGCTGCGGGAACGGGTACAAAAAACACAGGTAGAGATGGCGAATGCATTAGGTATTCGGCAGCCAACGATTGCAGGGATGGAAAAACCCGGCCGGGATCTCAAGCTCTCCACGCTGAAACGCTACGTTGAAGCCACGGGCGGTAAGCTGCGTCTGGATATTGAGCTGCCTGATGGTTCACACTTTGCTTTCGCCATCTAAAAATTAAGCGCAGCGCGGGTTGGCTTTTCAAGTGCTACTTTTTAAAGATAAAAGTCAGCGGAGAGCGTGAATGAGCAAACGAATTGTGATTTGCTGCGATGGCACCGGCAATGAGATCAACACCACCATGTCGAACGTGCTCAAATTTTTCCGCATCCTCGAGAAAAATGAGCAGCAAAAAGTCTTTTATTCACCGGGCGTCGGCACCCTGAGCCTTTCCAATGCCTGGCAGCGCATGCGGCAGAAGTGGCGCACGCTGTTTGGGTTGGCGACCGGGTACGGCATGGATGATGACATCCTGGCCGCCTACCAGTTCTTGTGTCTGGAGTGGCAGCCGGGTGACAAAATCTACCTCACTGGCTTCAGTCGCGGTGCTTATACCGTGCGGGTGCTGGCCGCGCTTATTGACACCATCGGCGTGCTGGCACCGGAACAGTACAACCTCGCCAGCTATGGCCTGACCACCTATAAAAAAGCCAGTGGAGATCTCCCCCCAGCAGGGCGTGCGACTGCGCTGGAGAATATCTGGTCATTTGGGCGTGTAGCAGGTGGAAGGCAAGCGCGCATTGAGTTTATTGGCGTCTGGGATAGCGTGGCGTCAGTGATTGTGCCCCGCATGGACCGCCTGTTCCCCAGCATGCAAACGCTCCCCTTCACGCGCACCAATCGGGCAGTTAAAATTTTCCGTCAGGCGATCTCTATCGATGAGCGTCGTCGCATGTTCCGCCTCAATCGCTGGAATTCCCCGCAAAACTATCGCCCCGATCCCTACGACAAAGCCTGTGAGCTCTCCCAGGATATTCGTCAAATCTGGTTCGCTGGCGTACATGCCGATGTAGGGGGAGGTTATCCCGAAAACGAAAGTGGGCTGTCGAAATATCCACTGAACTGGATGCTACAACAGGCCCAACAGGCGGGGCTCACCTATGATGCGGTTGCGCTACAGGCCATTTCCCACGGCGGTCGGCTGCCGCACAGCGAGGAGATCTTTGTCGCGCCAGACGACGTTGGCGAGTTGCATGATTCACTGACCGGGGGATGGTGGCTACTGGAGTGTCTTCCCAAGGCAGTACGCTTCCGTGAGTGGCGTGGGCGAACCGCCTTTTTGGGCTGGTATCTGCCGCTTGGGGAGCCGCGCTTCATTCCTGACGGGGCGCTGATTCACACTTCGGTGCAACAGCGCATGGCGGCGATGCCCGCTTACCAGCCGGTTAATTTACCCGCGCATCCTGTCTGGGTCGATGAATGAGGCTAAATGTATTCTGAGTCCGAGCGGTATTATTTTAATAACGTCATTGCGGCTCGATTTTCCTGAATAAATAGCCAGTGGTTTAGGCGCTGGCTTAATTACGCAGGGGAATTGGCTGATTAACCCCTTGCCGTGCATATTGACAAAATACCCCACCAATAACTGAATTTTGCCTGGTCAATATAGACAATCAGTGGTTTCCGTCCATAATAAGGCGCTATCATTCCCACCCGCTGACGATACAAGAATGCCTGTGAACCGTAATATTACAGGACGTCTGCATCGGTAAATGGATATTTCATGGCAAAGCTTATTACCTCTCTTTCTACCTGCTCAGACCGGATGACACCGGGAGAGCGGCGTGTAGCCCAACGACTTGAATCCCTACTGCCGGATGATTGCCTGATCTGGTACGATATTCCCGTTGGCCGTGACCATCTGCACCCCGATTTTATTATTATTGATCCTGGGCTTGGGCTTATTTTCCTCGAAGTTAAAGACTGGCGACCTTCAACGCTGCGCTATGCCAGCCCACAAAGCGTCACGCTGGAGACTGACAAAGGTGAAGTGCATCACAGTCATCCTCTGGTGCAGGTAAAACAGTATGCTTGTGCGACGGTAAATAAGCTTGAGCAGGAACCCCGGTTGCAGCAAACCGGGGCGTATCAGGGGAAATTAAATCTGGCCTGGGCTTACGGCGTGGTATTTACCAATATAACCCGACGCCAGCTACAGTCATTGTCCGCAAACCCTCTGGACGACGCAATATTCCCCACGGCGCTAACAATCTGTCAGGATGAAATGACAGAAACCACACCCGCCACCGTGTTCAGAAATAAACTCAGCGGCCTGTTCAAGGGGAAATTCCGACCCACCATCACCCCGGAAATCCGCGATATTGTCCGCCAGCATCTGTTCCCTGAAATTGTTATCCAGCCCAAAAAACAGGCCAATTCGCTGGCAAAAGTCATGGATATCCAGCAAGAGGTACTGGCGCGTAATATTGGTGAAGGGCACAGGGTTATTCATGGCGTGGCGGGTTCGGGAAAAACGTTGATTCTGATTTATCGCTGTCTCTATCTGGCAGAAACCCTGCAACGCCCGGTGTTGGTGCTGTGTTACAACATCACGCTCTCAAATTATCTGCGTGAACAGTTGGCCGCACGCGGGCTGGCAGAAAAAGTCCACGTCTTCTATTTCCATGCGTGGTGTAAGCACGCAGTGGAAAGCTCAGGTGTGAAGATGCTGAGCCGTGGTAGTCATGACAGCCATTTTATTGCGCTGGAGGCGGCACAGGAAAGCGGTGCCTTTACTGATGCCGGTTATGATGCGGTGTTGATTGACGAAGGGCATGACTTTGACAGCCGCTGGCTGACGCTGATTGCACGCCTGTTTGATAATCAACAGCGTTCGCTGTTGCTGATGTATGACGATGCGCAGTCACTCTATCGTCGCGAGCGGGCGCTGAACTTTTCTCTCGCCAGCGTAGGAATTCAGGCACAGGGGCGAACCTCGATTCTGCGCGTCAACTACCGCAATCCGCAAAGCATCCTGAATTTTGCCTATGCGTTCTCCCGCGAATATTTCGAAAAGCACCACAACAAAGAGATCCCCCAGGTGTTGCCCGAAGCCTGTGGTGAGCTGGGCGCTGACCCGGTCATCATCAGCTGTGACTCGGTAGAAAAAGAGGCGCAACATGTGCTGATGTGGATCAAGCAAAAACGCGCACAGCATGGCCGCTGGGGCGACATTGCCATTCTCTTTCCCGCCAAATTCTCGGCGCTACCGCTGTGTGAAAAGCTCAGCGCCGAGGGGATACCTTTCGCGACCTGCTTTGAACCGGCGGAGAAGAAACGCTATGCCCACCAGGACGATGTGGTGCACTTACTGACATATCAGAGCAGCAAAGGGTTAGAGTTTCCGTTTGTCGCGGTACTTAACGCCTCATTTGTACCGAGTAAATCAGAGGATGAAACCCAGGCGATTCCAGCCCTGTATGTGGCCTTTACCCGGGCAACGCAGGAGTTGATGGTCAGCGCTTACCGCAAAAATACCATCAGCCAGCATCTGGAAAGTTTCGCTACGGTGTGAAGTAAGAGAGGCAGGTAACGACCGGAAAGGGCCGATCGTTACCTGAGCAGGTTACGGGTTATGAGCTGCTGCGGCGGGTTTCATAAAGATGGCGGTTAAGGCGGAGATCAGACAGCCAGCCATCAGGTAAATGGCTACGCTGTGCCATTCACCGCCAAACAGAGCCAGCAGCCCGGCTGCAATAAACGGGGTAAACCCGCCGCCAACCACGCTGGCCACCTGATAGCCGACACCGGCACCGCTGTAGCGATAGCTTGCGCCAAACATTTCGGTGAACATCGGCTGTTGCACGCAAACTACCATGTCATGGGCGATGTTAGCCAACAGCAGTGAGAAGATCACGACACCAACAATCGAACGCTGCTCCAGCGCCATGAAGAACGGGAAGGCGCTCACTGCGCCCAACAGGGCACCGACAATATAGATGCGGCGGCGACCGAAGCGATCGGCCAGCCAGGCAAACAGCGGAATCGTCAGGCAGCTGATGCCGCCAACCAGCAGGCCAATATTCAGAAACAGCTCGCGCGGCAGTCCGAGATTCTGTGTGGAGTAGTTCAGGGCAAATGCCGTAACGATGTACATCGTCAGCAGTTCACACAGGCGCAGCGCAATAATTTTTAAGAAGGCACCGGGATGACGTAGCAGGGCTTCAATCACCGGCAGCCGCTGTTTTTTCTGTTGCGGCTGTGCTTCTTTCGCCTGTTCAAATTCCGCTGACTCTTCCATGCCATTACGGATCCACAGCGCCACCAGCACCAGCAAAATGCTGAACAGGAACGGCAGACGCCAGCCCCAGCTTAAAAACTGCTCATTGGTGGTGTGGCTGCTGATCAGGGAAACCAGCCCGGTGGCAAGCAGCAACCCAACGCCATAACCCACCTGAATTCCGCTGCTGTAAAACGCCTTTTTGCCTGATGGCGCACTCTCTACTGCCAGCAGGGCCGCGCCGCCCCATTCACCGCCCACGGCAAAGCCCTGAATGGCACGCAGGGTAACCAGCAGGGCAGGTGCCCACCAGCCAATGGCAGAGAACGAGGGAAGAATACCGATACAGGCGGTGGCACCGCCCATCATCCATACGGTGAGCATCAGCATGCGTTTGCGGCCGAGACGATCGCCAAAGTGACCAAACACAATACCGCCCAGTGGGCGAAACAGGAAACCGACACCGAAGGTGGCGAAAGCGGCTAAAGTCCCCATCGCTGGGCTTATCTGAGGGAAAAATTCACTGTTAAACACCAGTGCTGCGGTAATGCCATAGAGTAAGAAATCAAACCAGTCGACCACGGCACCGGCAAAACTGCCAAGGGCAGCGCGTCGGGCGCGGTCTGACGAAGGGGCATTCCCCTCATCAGGGCGAGGGGTAATGAGTGTGGAGTCCATAATTGTCCTGTCCGTATCTCAAATTCTTTATGTATCAAAATGGTGGTGGCGGCTCATCTCGTATGTCTCGTACCCAGGGCGGCTTTTGGCATCAATACCCTGATGATGACGAGGAATATGCAGGCGATATGAGCGTTGCCAGGCCGAACACTATACCCGCCAGCGTGGAAGCGGTGAAGCGAGGTGTGATCATTAACGGCATATTTGCGAGCCGGGTAGGGAAAGGGCTTGCAAAGGGTGTGGATGAATCATCCATAAAGCTGATATACCGCCTAAACCTTGAACGAATATGAGATTACGTGCGCAGTGGCAGCGGTGAAATAACCGCGCCCAACAGGGGGATTTATATTTAACCCCTTCAGGTTCAGGCCAAATCACCGTCTCAGCGTGGCCGGTTTTGACTCGCGCAGGCGCTGGCTTTGCGGGTATAATCCGACAAATTTTTCACAGGATTTACAGATAAAAATGGCAAAACTTACTCTCCAGGAGCAGATGCTCAAAGCGGGTTTAGTCTCGAGTAAAAAAGTCGCCAAAGTGCAAAAGACGGCGAAAAAATCGCGTGTTCAGGCGCGTGAAGCGCGTGAAGCGGTTGAAGAGAATAAAAAAGCGCAGCTAGAGCGAGATAAACAGCTCAACGAGCAGATTAAACAGGCCGCACAGGCCAAAGAGTATCAGGCGCAGGTTAAACAACTGATCGAAATGAACCGCATTACCGTGGCGAAAGGGGATATCAGTTTCAACTTCACTGATAACAATCTGATTAAAAAAATGCTGGTTGATAAGCTGACGCAGTCCCAACTGGTGAATGGCCGTCTGGCTATTGCCCGTTTGAGCATCGATAGCAACGGCGATGCGCAGTACGCCATTATCCCGGCCGTGGTGGCGGATAAAATCGCGCAGCGTGATGCCAGCAGCATCGTGCTGCACAGCGTATTAAGTCAGGAAGCTGAGGATGAAGATGATCCGTACGCCGACTTCAAAGTGCCTGACGATCTGATGTGGTAAATCGCCAGGCGCACTCTCAGCCGTGGGCTGAATATCAGAACGGGCTTAGATTGCGGGCGTGAATCTGCTCGCCACTCACCGGATGGACAAAATCCAGTGCGCTGGCGTGCAGCATCAGACGGGGTTGCTGCCCGGTACTGATGAGTCCACCGTACAGGTCGCAGCCGAGAATCGGGTGGCCCAACTGCTGGCAGTGAATACGTAGCTGGTGCGTGCGCCCGGTTTCTGGTATTAACTGCACCCGCGTCAACGGCATTGGCGCTTCTCCCGCGGTTTGACGAAACTCACGCGCCACCACCTGATAGCGCGAACGCGCCGGTTTGCCGTTCAGCGCACAGATGGACATCAACGGAAACAGCGCCGGATCCTTAGCAATAGGCGCATCAATCACCCCTTCATTATCCGTCAGGTGGCCGCATAACAGCGCCGTGTAAACCTTCGTTACGCTCCGTTGACTGAACTGCTGACACAGTGCTGCATTTATCGCTTTATTGCGCGCGATCACCATCAACCCGGATGTACCAAAATCAAGGCGATGCACCAGGGTGCAGCCCGGAAACTGCTGCACCAGGCGGTGATGCACCGAATCGAGATTCAGCGGATTTTTCCCCGAGAGGCTTAGCAGTCCGGTCGGCTTGTTGATCAGCACCAGATGTTCATCCTGATAGAGAATCTCTATCTCTGCATGGCAGGGTGGGGCAATAAAGTCATCAATGATCGTCGACATCAGGCTGCAAGGCTGGCAAGTGGGGGGCGGATAATAACCAATTTTGCGCGACCTGGCGAATCAGACTGCGGTCGTCGCTTTTTTATCAAGCTCCTCGCACCGCTGAAATTTTTCGTCCAGACTTACTGCAAAGGCGTAGTCTGCGCGGGCGTTGTGCTTTACACTGCGCGCTGCAAAAAACTGAGTAGATTAACGATTAAACAGGCGGTAATGGCGATGAAAGGTACGATCACAACCTGGTTTGCAGATAAAGGTTTTGGCTTTATCAAAGATGAAGAGGGCGAAAACCGCTATTTTCATGTGATTAAGGTCGCCAACCCTGAACTGATCAAGAAAGATGCAGCGGTGACGTTTGAACCGACCACCAACAACAAAGGGTTATCAGCCTTTGCGGTTAAAGTGGTGCCAGACAGCAAATATATCTACATTGCGGGCGAGCGTCTGAAGCTCACCTCAATTAAGTCTTACCTGGTGTACAGTGAAGACGTGCCAGTAGAAACGCGTATTGATAAAGAAAACCCGGTGCTGTCGGTGGGGATTCTGATGAACAGCATCAAGCCGAAAACCTCGGTACAGCCGGATGAAACGCGTTCGCTGAAAAAACTGGCGATCAACACCTTCCAGGGCACGACGCTGATCTTCACCGCCGATGAGATCGACATCGACAGCACCGTGAAAATGCTTAAGCTCTGATAGTATTCAGGCGGTAACAGATTGACGTTTTAACTTTAGGGGCGCGCTATGAGCAACCAGGTACCAATCAAATATTTTGATATCGCAGATGACTACATTGACGAATCTGCTAAGCCCGTCAGCGAGCCAGAGCGTGAAGCGCTGGCGCGTTATTTCGAGCTGCTGATCACCCGTTTAAACAACAACGAAGAGATCAGCGAAGAAGCCCAGCACGAGATGGCAGCGGAAGCGGGCCTGGCGGCACAGTACATTGATGACGTGGCTAACTTCCTCAATCAATGGGGCAACGAATAATCTTTGTTGCTTTAAGCGGGCCGCTACGATTAGAGGCTGCCCGCTTTTCCCCCGGTTATAGCGTTTTTGCAACCATACCAAAAGCTGCCAGCAGCATGATCGCGCCTGCGGTGCGGAACAGCACCTGCTGTGCTTTAGCACTGGCGAGGAAGCGGCGAATCTTAAGCGCAGCGAGAATAAACGCCGAACCCACCACCAGCAGCACCAGCAGCGTCAGCGGCACTAACATCCCTCCCCAAATCTGCATGGATACTTGATCCAGCGAAATCACCAGTGGCAGAATGGCCAGATAAAATGCAATGGTTTTCGGGTTTCCCAGCGTGATTGTTAAACCAGACAACCAGGCGGAGGCCAGCTCTTGTTTCGTCGCTTTTTGGTCAATGCTTATCGCCTGAGGTTTATAGCGCCAGAACTGCCATGCCAGAAAACATAAATAGAGTGATGCCGCCCAGTTAATCAGGGTAAATACCGAGGTGTAACTGTGTGCAATAACAGCCAAACCAAATACCGCAATCGACAGATAAATTAAATCGCCCAGTATTAATCCCGCGAGCATGGTAAACCCAGTGATGGCTCCGCCGCTGACGCTACGCGCCACAAGGGCCGTCATGCCGGGGCCGGGAATGGCAGCCGCTAAGCCGAGAGCAGCCACATAAGAGAGTATTTGTGCGGTTCCTAACATCATTATTCCTGTTGAAAATTCATTAGATTAAAGGCTGTAACTGACTCACGATTGCACGAGAAAAAACCAGATCCTGAACGGCCAGACCTACAGATTTGAATAACGTGCGTGGTAATTTAACGACAAATGGCTTTAAATCGGAGGTGAGCAATTCACCTATTTCAATTCCCATGTCTGTGGGGGTGATAAACCCCTGTTCTTTTGCCTGAATCAGACAACTGGAGGCGTTCCATACCGCTTCCCGTGAATCTACATACAATTTTGTCGCAGAATATATATCCGGCCCTAATTCCTGAAAACCGAACGCCGAAGCGCCAACAGCATTAATATGACAATGATCGGGAAGATCGTTAGCATGCAGGAAAGGCTCCTTTGACGCGGTGACAGTACAGATAATGTCAGCATCCGAAACCGCTTGAGCCGGTGTCATCGCTACCGTCACGGGCAGCCCAGTATGCTGACGACACCAGTCAGCGAAAATGGCAGCGCTGGTTGTATTTCTACCCCAAACGGTAATCTGACGTAGCGAGCGGATTTCCATCATCAGTAAAACGTGTTTTTTTGCCTGCACGCCAGTCCCTAAAATAGAGAGATGACTGGCATTTTTTGGGGCCAGAATGTCGGTAGCGACAGCAGATGCGGCCGCAGTGCGCAATTCCGTTACCGAAGCTGCGTCAACGAGCACCATATCTTCATGATTAGAAGCACCATACAGCAAAATACAGCCTTCATGGGATGAGCGTTGATGGCTTCGGCTGAAATCAACTTTTACCGTTTTTAGGCCAAAGCCAGCATAGGGACCTTCACTAATATATGCGGGCATCGTCCCCATCATGCTGCTTTGCTCAGAGACAATAACGCTGCGTAATGTCTGTTTGACTTTTCCGTTGCTGAACAGGGAGAAAGCATCCCGGCTCAATTGTAGACATTTTGCGTAGGATAACGCTTGTTGAACACGTTTACGGTCAATAAATTGCATGATAGATCCCCTGTGATTAACGTGCCGGGGCGGACTGGAATTGCGGTTCAATCTGAGTATGGGCAAGACTATTCAGAAGTGTTGACATGGTCTTTTGCGATACACCCAAAATGACATCCAGCACGTTCTGTGCGCTATATCCCGCAGCCAGAACCTCTTCTAGCGCTATTGGCGGTATCTGGCCTTGTGCTAAAACGACCTGGCGAGTGAAGCGATAGAGCGCCGCCAACTTGGCGGGAAGTGATTCAGGATCCTGAGCAAGTGCATGTAACACTTGCTCAGGCACATTTTTATGCTGGGCGATCCAGTTATGCGCCTGAACCGTGTAATCACACTGGTTCAGTGTGCCAGTGGTGATCCAGACAATTGCACGTTCCTCTTCACTCAGAGAACACTGAGAAAAGGCATCATGTGCGTACTGATAGGATGAAAGTAATGCGGGTGATTCCGCCATAAAGGCACTTTGCCTTGGGATCCAACCAAAACCATCAATTGAACTTTGAAGTAAAGGGCGGCTGGCGGCGGGTGCACTGTCGATATCATGCAAAGTTAATAAATTCATTTTAGGCCTTTAGTCATTATTGAGTATGAGAAGCAAAAACAGACCACAGCATGTGAATCGGTCTTGTTCGTGAGATGAACTTCAATTTGTGTAATTTCGCTGCTATTTCTGTCGTTAACGCAACATCAGCCTCACCGGATAATACGGCCTTTGCTGCCGCACTGGTGGAAGGCATCTCTATGATTTTTTCAATCAACATTCCATCCGGCAATAACTCTTCAATTAATGGAATTGGGGCTGGATGTGTGGCAATGCTCAGCGGCCTTTGGGGTAATGCGCTATTTGACACTATCCCATAAAGGGGCGTGTCATAAAGGAAAGTGGCCAGTAGTTGTAAGCGGGTATCCATATAAAAGTCATTAATTTTTGGATAGGCATTGGCAACGATTAAAATCCCTTTCATTTCCTTTATATTATTTCTTGCTAACTCATAGGAATCGTTGAGGTGAATACCGTGTGAGCTATTGGTGTAATTTTTACTCATCCAGCTGTGAAAGAATTCTGATGCGTATTCACTGCTTGTTCCGGAAGGTCCAAGCGTATGAATAGGGCAATTAACGACATTATCTAATCCCATATCTAAGAAATGATGGTTCATTTTTCCACCTGATTATTAATTGAATAGATCGATGTTAACCAATGATTGTAATCACTCAGCTCACCACGAACAATTTTCTGATAAACGGTTTTTATTTTGATTGCAATACTGTCAGTATCTGTACTTCTAAGATGATGAAAATCGATTTTAGAGACAGGAGATATTTCAACGCCCGTGCCAGTTAAAAAACATTCGTCAGCAGTCAATAGTTCAGACGGTAAAATGTCTCTTTCTTCTACAGTTAGATCCAAATATTGTTTGGCAAGTGTGATTACGGTGTCACGAGTGATGCCTTCCAGAATGTTCGCTGTGACAGGAGGTGTGATGAGTTTTTTATTTTTAACAATAAAAACGTTAGAAGTCGTGGCTTCTGCGACATAACCTGAATGGTTGAGCATGATCGCATCGTTATAACCCCCATTCATGGCGGCTTCCATTGCCAGAGCAGAATTAACATAGCTGCCGGTAATTTTTGCTCTTGCTGGAATAGCATTGTCCGCAACACGACGCCATCCGGAAATCGTACAGGTTAGGCCATCCTGTTTCACATAGGTCTGCATATCGAGACTATTAACAGATAATCCGCTACTCACGCCAGAAAGTTTCACTCCAAAGCCACTTCCTGGAAGAAGGTTGCGTTTATAGGCAATCGGCCTTATGTAACAATCCCCGCTGGTATGATTTCTGTGTAGCAGCGACTGTATTATTTCTTTTAATGCCTGTTGGTCAGGCAAGTCGTTAATCATAAGTATCGATGCTGACTGATGAAGTCGATTAATATGTTCATCTAAGCGAAAGATATTCACCTGACCATCGGAGTGACTTTTATAACCGCGAATCCCTTCAAATACTGAGGTGCCATAATTAAATGCCTGGGTGGTAATAGGGAGGACGGCATCTTTGGCTTCAACAAATTCTCCTTCAAGATAACTCCATTGATGGTGTCCTTTCTTTTCTGTTGACGCACTGCTCATGATTTAAATCCTTGATTAATGAGAGCCAGAGCTGCTTCGCGATCGCTATTATCTGCAGCGTGCCTTACATCATGAATACGTGCGGCCTTCCAACTCACCATCGCAGATGTTGCTGTTATATTGCTGGTTTCGCCGCTGACAACACTGATTTTTACACCAGGGATCACCTTTTCCAGATGTGCTTTAACTGTCAGGAGCGTTGAAGCGATGGAGGTATCTGCGTCTTTATCAAACATCTCAACGGTGATATCCAGGCAGTCAATACCGTCTTTAGTGTCAATACGAATAGCATAATCCAGACAGCCGTGGAGCTGTTCAAGGAGTGCGGCTTCTAAATCCCAGGCACAATAAGCGACACCATTGAGGCTTAAAACATCACGTACGCGCCCAACAGGAATAATTTTTTGTCTGCCATCAGACTGGTAAGTTGAACGTACCATATCGCCAGTGCGATAGCGTATGAGTGGCTTCTGTCCCTCATACAGATGAGTAATGACGAGTTCACCCATCACCTGACCTTGGGTGATGTCATAACTTGTACCGCTGACAGGGTCGATAATTTCGTAGTAATTATTCAACGGTGTGGTGTACAGCTCACTGTCAGCTGCACAAACGGCAAGAATAGAGGATTCTTGCGAGGCATACATGCAGCTATAGACTTTTGCGCCCCATACATCGCCAATATTTCTTAAGAGAGAGGGGGTAGTAAGTTCACCCACGGTGAGAATAAGCTTCACGCTGGTAGAGCCAGGTGATTGTCCTGAACTCTGCATAAAACGTGCAATTGCAATCGCGACGGCGGGAGTACAGACCAGCGCAGTGATTTGCAATTCATTGATCAATGCCATCACTCGTTTCATACCTACAACCGGTGACCGAGGCCACATTTTGACTACGCCGTAGCCGAGGCTACGAAATACATCCTCAAAGGTATCGCCTGTTGAATGAAGTTCGGTAGGCCCCATAACGCCGACGATATGTTCAGAACCGTATTGCTCAAAGATACTGCGATAATTGATAATAAGCGGAGTATTATTATGGATTGAATCCGTTTCATTTCGTGGGCAAGGGGTGGGTTTGCCGGTGGTGCCGGTAGTTTCGTAATAAATCCAGCTCTTATGCATTGGGGCTGCCACTAATGCTGCCCCCTGATTTCTTAGGTCATCTTTTGTGGTGAAGGGGATATTTGTCAGTTCATTAATTTTCAATGTGCTAATATCTGATGCAGTTAGCCCTTTTAAATGTTCCTTATAGAAGGGGGAGTTTTCAGAAACATACTTAATTACGTCTCTCAGTTTATTATTTTGATGGCTTCTGAGTTGGTCGAGGCTAATATTTCCTTTGTAAAAATCACAATGCTGATCATAGGTTGCTTTTGCTTGTTTTATTTGTTCTTCTTTGAAAATGGCATACATGTTAATATTCCTTGCGAAATTATTTTTACAGAAGAAAAGCAAAAGCCAGCAGCGTTTTACTGGTGACTTTCTGTTTGCTTATTGGTCTTGATTAGCGGTAAAGTGGAAGGTTTCCAGTCATTTTGGTGACTTTATTTTTAGGTCCGATAATTCCTATAGCAACCAATTCGATGTTGTTGCTTTTTACTGAGGATATTTTTTCGCCGTACTCTTCGTACGTTTTACAGGATTGGGCCAGTGCACTAAATGGCATCACATAGATATCATCGTCATTTTCCACCTTCGCTTGTATTTCTTGCAGGTATTCACCTGATGCCAGTAATACAGGAAGAGGGCTATAAATTACACCTGGGTAGTTTACATCGTCCAGGCTTTGCATGTCAGGACCAACAAGATTTTCCACCGTGCGGCCAAAACTTATGCCAATAACACTGGCTGCATTCATAGCAAGGCCGGCAGGAAGATCTTTATCAATAATAATCGTACAGCGTTGTTGGCTGGCATCAAATTTCATCTTAATTCCTTGACAAGTTAGTGATTGTTTAGGGCTGCATTGTGGAGATCATTCAACACAGAAAGTAAACCCGTGTTTAAAGTAAAGTCACTGGGAAGCTCTATATCTACCACCTTCCAATCCGCAATGAATTTCCATTTCCCTGCGCCTTTTTGATGGTCAGGGTGGATAATGTAAGCATCCAGTTCACTACGATTATTAAACAAACCGATGACGATGAAATCTGCCGCAATATCACGCTTGGTGGTATTTCTGCCACAACTCCACCCTTTTATTTCATTAATATGATGAGGATGGGCACGCGTTGCGCGTTCTGCATCAATAGCCTCTAGTGAAGACCAGTTCCACGGATGTTTAAATGTAAACATAACGATATGCATTAGCATGCGATTAAGCCTTCCTCCATGCCTTGGGTGATAACTCCTTGAGAAACCAGAAACAGTATGCGGCATCTAAATAGAAAATTGTTACCTATATTATTTACTTATTGCCAGGAATTAGGTGAGAATGACCTGTTTTTTGCTTAAAAAGGAAAGGAGTTTCCCATCATGGCACTTAGTCCGACAGATATGAAGATTCTCAAGTTGCTACAAGATGATGCCCGCGTGACCAACCAGGAACTGGCAGAAAAGATCGGCATGTCGGCCTCACCTTGCTGGCGCAAAGTGCGCAAGCTTGAGGAAGATGAAGTGATTCAGGGCTATCGCGCGGTACTCAACCGTAAAAAGATTGGTTTGGGCGTGATGGTGTTTATCCGCGTGGCGATTGATAGCCACAGTGAAGCTGAAGCACGAAAATTTGAGCAAGAAGTCACGGCGCTAGAAGACGTGGTGGCCTGCTACAGCATCGGCGGAGACGCCGATTTCTTGCTGCAAGTGGTCGCGCCCGATCTCGACTATTATGCCGATTTCGCCATGTCCGTGGTGCGCAGGCTGCCAGGCATTAAAGAGATGCAGAGTATGTTTGTGTTGAAAGAGATTAAGCCGCTGGTAACGTATCCCATTAAAAAGGGGTGAGGGGGATTATTGCCGGGGCGGCGATGTCAGCATCAAGATCAAATCAGAAAGCAAAAACCGCTTAAGTGACCTTAGGCGGCTCCCGATAGACACACACTAAGCATTAACTGCAGCAACGTCAGCCTTAAAGTAGCGGTAAAAATAGAGGCTAAGTGCACCTCCAGCGACAGCAGAAATGAAGAGTGAATGGTTAATACCATAACGATGCGCGAGCATACCCCAAAAGATCGAACCAGATGCCGCTCCCAGATAAACCGAGAAGAAATAGACCGAGAGCCCAAAGGCGCGCTGCTGTGGAGGAAACGTTCTTGTAAAGAGAACATTCAATTTCACCAGAATGACAAAGGTGCATAATCCACATATCAACATACTGATACTGGTGGAGGTCAACTCAGCCGGGAATGTCATCAATAACAGCAATGCGTAGAGCATCAGTAACGCTGCAACCTGATAACTGGCCGAGATTCGCGGTAATTTGTGGACGAACAGCGTTCCGCCTATCGCACCTAATCCCATCATCATTGAGAAAGCAGATAGCACAGGAACCTGTGGGTTTAATAACGTGTAGTTTTGCGCGATTGACGGTGTGAGCACCTGTAAACTGCAACAACAGAAGGCCACGGCATAAGCGATGCCGATCAACTTGAAAGGTATTTTCCGCAATGCGGGAGATGTTTTTTCTCTCAAATGTGATGATAACCATGCCCCCTGATCTAGTACTACGATGGTAAAGGCTGCCCACAGTGTAGCGATAGCGCCTATCGCGGCGGGAAGTGTCGGAAGGTTAAACCTCAGAACCAGTGCTAATAACAGCGGACTCAGGACGCGGGCAATATTCACCGCCATGCCGTGTACTGACAGGACGGATTCGGTTTTCTCTACGGGAAAAAGCGAGACTATGGTCGCCTGATAGGAGGGACCGCGAATCGCAATGCCGTTATTCATCAGGAGCAGAGAAAGCAAACCCAGCGCAAAATTCACAGTATGACTAAAATAGTCATAGGCAAGAATCAGCCCGGCCAACACAAAAACTTGCCCAATGAGATGTAACCCTTTGCGTGAAAATTTATCGCCTAAGTAACCCACAAACAGAGTGAGCAGAGCAAAAGGGATATTGGTGGCAAAATAAACCCAAAAGGCGTTGTCTGACGTAAGCTGACTCCAGCTCCAGGCGAAGAGCAGGGTCTGAACCTGATTAACAAGTTGCAGCGCCAGCGTCCCAGACCAGTAGGCAGCAAACGTCCGGTTTCTCATCAGATTGACAGTGACCATCCTGGTACTCACAGTAAAATTTTTTCTCTCAGGTGAAAGCTGATCTACCTACATCGCGATCCCATTGGGCTCAGGCAATCAATATTGATACCGCTTGCGGCACGCAGTGGGTTCGACATAGCCCCTATTGCACTATTAATGTCTAACGATCCGCAATGTATTCTTTTGAATAAGACTATCTCTAATAAGCAATTAGAATTTTCTGATGCGGTTTTCCATATTCACACATTTTTATTCTCATAATAATGCATGCCGTTTGCAGAGGTTTTTTACGGCGGATGTGAGAATGTGAAATTCATCCCTGAATTGATGGATTTAAATATGTTGAATAATGAATCAATCCACTGTCAGCAGCATATTGGCGACTGGTGAAACAGAACTCATTAGCGGACAGAAAACATTGCAATGACGGTATCCTGTTCAAGGATCAGTGATTGCACAGGTAGCAGGCTATGCAGGTACTCAAGTCTTATGGACGAAGGCGGCGCGTAATCAAGCCGTCCCGTCGAATGGCTTGTGATGTTGCTTGCGATGAAAACAAAAAACCCGCTTAAGTTGCCTTAAGCGGGTTTTTCTAAATTTGGCTTCTCTGACTGAACTCGTTGACTGGCTCCCCGTTGATTAATACACCGTGATGTTAGTAATGTCTTCATAAGTCACATGAGGACATCCCTATGAAGATGCGATTTTCCGACGAACAGATCATCAGTATTCTCCGTGAGGCCGAAGCCGGGGGTTCGGCCCGGGAACTCTCTATTTCAGACGCTACCTTCTACACTTGGCGCAAGAAGTTTGGCGGCATGGAAGTCCCCGAAGTGAAGCGGGTCAAGTCACTTGAAGAGGAGCGCGCGCGCCTCAAGAAGCTGCTCGCTGAAGCCATGCTGGATAAGGAGGCGCTTCAGGTGGCTCTGCCGAAAGTTCTGACGACAGACCAGAAGTGGGAAGCCGTGGAAGTCATGTGTGAGAAAACGGGACTGTTATAACGCCTGGCTGGTCTGCCCCTCTCAACCTGCCGTTATTCGGTTTAGCGTCCGGCTGCTGACGCGCAACTATCTCTGCGTATCACTGAGCTGTCACATGAACGTCGCCGGTTTGGTTACTGGAGCGTCTGGCAGTTATTGCACCGGGAGGGCCTTGATGTCAACCACAAGAGGGTTTACCGCATCTACTATCTTAACGGTCTCGGTGTCAGAAGCAGGCGACGCCGGGATCTGACGACTGAGCGGCTTCCGCTTCTTCGCCCGGATGCGCCGAACCTGACATGGTCGATGGATTTTGACATGGATGCACTTGCCAGGGGCTGTCGGATTAAGTACCTAACCTACGTGGATGATTTCACGAAGGAGTGTTTGACGATAACCGCCGCTTTCGGTATTTCAGGCGTTCAGGTCGAGCGTATTCTGGACAGCATCGCGCTGTTTCGTGGCTATCCGGCAACGATAAGAACTGATCAGGGCTCGGAATTTACCTGCCGTGCGTTTGAACAGTGGACATTTGAGCATGTTGTAGAACTACGACTTATCCAGCCGGGTAAGCCAACACAGAACGGATTTATTGAGATTTTTAACGGACGCTTTCGAGATGAATGCCTGAATGAGCATTGGCTCAACGATATTCTTCATGCCTGGAAAATCATTAATGACTGGCGGCAGGATTATAACGAGTCCAGACCTAATTAATTGCTGAATTACAAGGCGCCGTTTGAATTTTCAGCATACTGGCGAAACGGGAAACATAAAGAAAAACCAACTGATATTAATAACTAAGATTGTATCTAATACTTAGGGTAGGAAACAATACAAATAAATTATTTGGTTTTTTTGAGACCTAAGTAATAGCAATTATCTGGAACCGCTTTCCAGAGTGGGATTATTGCGTTAGCAAATTCTACGAATTGTTCTTCTGAAACATGTAAATCATCATGGGTAGGAACGTTTTGCGTACCTCACGATCCGGTAGGGTGTTGATAACAATCAGGATTATTGAGTGATAGTGTTTGATGTGCAGCCCCGTCATTAATGCAAGAATTCTATTTCTTAATGATGCACGATTTGGGCCAAGGGCAGATCATTGAATATAATTCATCATAATCCAATATGAAGCGCTATCCATATGAGTTATAAAGATTTAGTTAATAATTGTAACCTATTCTTTTGGAAAGAAAGATAGCGTTATTTAAACTTGTGCGCAAGATATTGTAATTAAAGGATAAAGTTATGAATAGTCAAGATTTAACCTTCGAGGTCATTAGCAACACTAATGCAGCATCCCAGTATACAGGTGGCTGCTCAGGGAGCCGAAGTGAGTGTTGTACTCGTACGTGCACGCGCGCTTCTGATGACGAACAAACATCTTCATTAGAAGCTTGGGACAAATATCTTGAAATCAACGCTGGGGTTTTACAATATTGATATCTTGCACCGCCTCATAAGAGGCGGTCTTTAAGGGTTAATAATGATTGGAAAAATTTTTAAAATTAAAGATACTGTTGATGTTTATATTTCAGAAAACAATGAGGATGATAGTGTAAATATTAATTTTCATATAATGACAACCAGAGATAGAATAGAGATAAAGGCAAAAAAAATGTTTCTAACTTCTTGGCTATGTTGGATGGTAGTAGAAGCATAGAGAATATAATGTTACAAATGGGCATTAAAAACAAAGAAAATCTAGATGGGATACTTAAGTTTCTGTTAGATCATCGATTAATTTTCGATGTGTCTGAAGTTGATAATTCAAACTCAAGATTCATTAGACAAACAACCTTTTGGGATGACTTTGTATTAGACCGTAGTGGTACTGAATCCCAGCTCATACTCGAAAGGAAAAAAATTGTTTTACTAGGTTGCGGAGCGACTGGGTCTAAACTTTTAGAAGTTCTGGTTAGATCTGGAGTGAATGATATAACAATTGTAGATTATAAGAATCTATCCGAAAGTAATAGGACTAGCCATAATTATTATGATAAAAACTACGTGGGAAAGCCTAAGGTGGAAGCACTTCAGGACTTTTTATTAAAAATAAATAAAAATATTGAAGTTAATCCATTTAATGAAAAACTATTTCCTCACACGGATATTTCCAAGTGGATTCCAGATGATTCTAACCTTATAATCAATACGCTCGATGAACCCTATATTGGACACACTTCTCTTAAAGTTGGAAGATATGCTCAAATTAAAAAGATTCCTTTTTATGTAGGTGGTGGTTTTGATGCACATCTTATGAGCTCCGGTGAGATAGTTAATCCTCCGCATACGCCGTGCATAGATTGCATACAGAATACTTTCTCAAATGCTCTAAAAGATTGGAAGCCAATATATACATCACTCGATAATCTACCGGCTAAATTAGTAAGTAAAGATTTGGTGAAAAGGTCAAACTATATTGCCGGAGGGGCAGGGGGGTTATCGGCAATGAGCTCATTTTCTGCAAATCTATCCGCATTAAAGCTGGTTAATTTTCTTTTAGATGATTCTGCTTTTAGTTATGATAATGAAAGACTTGAATACCTCCCGAATAAAGGGGAGATGACGATCTTTAAATTTGAACAACAACCAAAGTGTAAAATTTGCAATGAATAAATCATATCGAATGAGGCAAAGTGTAGGCATAATACAACTGGAAGATCTTGTGGAGTTTTACAAGTCTAATGTAAGAGTTGGAATTAAATTAAAGATGAAACATGGACACATAAGTGAACTGCTAAAACAGTTCAATGGAGAGAAATCATTGAACGACATTTTAAATAACAATCCATTGATTAAGGGATCACAATTAATCAACTTAGTCAATTTCCTTAATGAAAATAACATCCTTATCGAGAGCGACGTTGAATATCCTCATGAGTTGGCTGAGACACACTATAGGATAATTAATCTATTGGAAGATTACTGTATTTCAACTTCTGAAGTGTTGTCAATAATTAATAAAATAAAAAAATCAAAAGTTGCAATTATTGGGCTAGGTGCAGTTGGTAGTAATATTTCAGTTCAACTAGCTCAATCTGGCGTTGAATCTTTTGTGATAGTTGATTGTGACATCGTTGAGTTAAGCAATTTGCATAGGCAGAGTTACTTCGAAAATGAAATATCAGAACTTAAAGTAGATGCATTATCAAATCAACTTTATAACTTTGGTGCTAAAAGTGTTGAGAAGATAAATAAACGTCTTACCGACATAAAACTAGATGATGGATGTCCTCTATCAAAGGTGGATTTAATTATAAACTGTGCTGATGAACCTTCAGTAGACTTTACAAGTGAAATAATAGCTAAGCATTGTATGAACTACAAAATCCCTCACATAGTCGGCGGGGGATATAATTTGCACCAAACTTTGATCGGGCAAACTATTATTCCATATGAAACTGCTTGTTTTAATTGCTTCAGGGTTTATCTGGATTCAATTAATACTTCGGAGCTGGCCGGCGTCAGAAAACTACATAGAGAGAGTCGAAAGTTAGGTTCATATTCACCACTGTCAGGAATTGCCGCTAGCTTGGCATGCCTAGATTCAATAAAGTTACTATCAGGAAAAAAAGAATATTTACAACAAGCAAATAAAAGGATTGAATTTAGCTTACGTACATCAAAGTTTAATAATGTCAATGTCGAACGACATCCTCAGTGTGAATGGTGTGGAGAGAAAAATGGATAAGTTGATTTTTTCAGGAATAAAAACCCACAACTTGAAGAATATTGATGTTGAAATTCTTCGAAATAAAATTACGGCAATTTATGGTAGATCTGGTGCCGGGAAATCATCTTTAGCGATGTCTACTATTTATCAACTGTGCAAAAATGAATTTGATGCAATTGAAAATGGTTCAATTGATAGTCATGATTATGAATTATCAGGATACAACGGGGTAATTCCCGCAACTGCTATATCTCAGCGAAATGCTAATAATAACCCACGCTCAACATTATATAGTTACTTGAATATTTCATTGTTATTGTCACTATTAAAAAATAATAATACCATACCTGACTTTCATGATTTGAAAATTAACAATGCGAAAAATTCTTGCTTGAAATGTGATGGTCTGGGAGAAATCATTCGACTTGAAAATACAAAAATGATCGATCACTCACGGAGTTTAGATGATTCGCCTTTTTATTGTTGGCGTAATGGCGAGCTATCTGATTATTACAATCAATTACTAATTGCATTTTGCAACAATGAAAAAATAGACGTGTCAAAGAAAATAGATCAGTTAAGTGACTTAGAACGGGAGAAAATTTTCTTTGGTCAAAGTGATAAAAAATTAATTTTTAGGTGCAAGCACAAAGGGGTAATGAAACAAAGAAGAGCATTTTATATTGGTGTCATGATATATTCACAAAAAAACATTAAAATGAAGTCTAGTACACCTTTTACCAGTAATGAAATCTGTGATGAGTGTAATGGTTCAAGAATTAATGAAAGAACTTCAAATTTAAATGTATTGAATATCAGTTTTAAAAGTTTTTTGGTAACTCCGATTTCAAAGCTTATTCAAGAAGAAATCATTATAGATCAAGGGGAGCAATTATATAAAATACTATCATCTATGGTTAAAATGGGATTAGGGTACTTAAATCTAAGTAGGTCAATCCCTAGTTTGTCTGGTGGGGAATTACAGAAAACACTCTTCAGCAAGCTATTGACATCAAATATAAATGGAATTATTTTGGTGTTGGATGAAATTTCGTCTCAAGTTAATGAGCTCGAACATGATCGACTCATAGAGTACATTAAATATCTTTCTTTAAATAACACAATTTTATTAGTTGAGCATAATTATAAGTTTATTGAAATGGCCGACATTAAATTGCATATTGGCTCACATGCTGGAGAAAGAGGGGGGTATATATGCCAAGATGAATTAATACTTCCATTTAAAAATAACAACAAGAGAAATAAGATAATAGATCTGGAATTAATTGAGTCATTAAGTTGTAATAACGTAATCAATCAGAGTGTAAACATTCCGTTAGGATGTGTAACTTTATTTCGGGGGCAATCAGGATCTGGAAAGTCATCCCTCGCTAAAGCAATATGTAAGCAGCAAGAATCCATTTATATAAGTCAAAAAATCCCAAGTTATTCCTCTAGATCAACACTTTCAACAATTACAAAGCTAAATATCCTGATTGCAGAATTTTATGCTAAAGAGACAGGTCGCCCCATTGATAATTTCATTCCGACTAAATTGGGTGCGTGCAAAGTTTGCTTAGGTTTAGGTGTGGTTAAATATGAAAGGAGTTATGAAAAAGACATTTATATAACTTGTCAAAGTTGTGATGGTGATCTATTTGATCGGGAGGTCGTTGAAACTAAAATACCGGTTAGAGGTGTTAGTATTATAGATGCTTACTCGAAGGAAATAAGTTATTTGATTGATATTTTCACTGGTACTAGGTTTCACAGCATCCTTAAAACAATGCATGAACTTGGTCTTTCCCATTTGGCGATGAAAAGAAGGACTCAGACTTTGTCCGGCGGTGAGTTACGTAGAATACGTCTTTGTGAGCTATTAAATAAAAGCCGTAAAACTAATAAAATTATGATAATTGATGAGCCTACAGCGGGTCTGGACTCTGAAACTGCATCCAAGGTTTTAGATTTAATATACAAAAAATCATCATTTTTTAAAGCAGTGATTTTAATTGAGCATAAGTCGGAAGCTTTAAATTACATTGACTATATCGTTGAGGTAGGACCTGGATATGGATTGAGCGGAGGGAAGGTGATTGGGCAAAAATCTATATTTTCTTAATTTATTTATTCAAGTTTTGTGAGTTAAGTGAATATATAAATACTGATATATCAGGAGATAGCCAATATATATGTAATGAATGCTATTTCCTAAACAGGTGATCTTAATACCGCTCCACTTTGGTTAATCCATGCCTCCCTCCCAGGAATGGCTGGTGGTTTTCATGAAGTGACGGCCCGGTATTAAAGATTTTCTTTCAACTAGATGCTACGTATCTCAGCTTTTATGGATGATGTAGTTATTGACGATGAGCTTGATGTTTATTGCCAGTCTGTATTTCGTTTTGAGATGTATCGGCAGTCAGATAAATATGAATGATCTTTAATTGCAGCCACCGATATGTTTGGCTCAGCCTGTGCTACTGTTCAGCGCTCCAGCCAGGTAGTATTTTCATTCTCCCAGTGTGATCAAGCGTTATTGCTGACCGCGTTGCTATTAGTCAGTACCAATTTAATGGTTGAGATAATTATTAAATTTATTTTCATATAAAAAGTATGTTACGACTACTTTGTTGCTAATATTGGGATTGTCACGGTACTCATTTCTTCTTTATGCGGGTAACTAATACACAGCGTTAGAGCGGCTATGCGTTAGACCAACATTAGGGAGTAGGTAAGCTTCAAGACGAGTCTAAGTCAAGCGCTGATAAAAGTCTCAACATGGTATTTTCGTCGCGAACTAACATTGGGAAATTATTTCAAAAAATGGAAATTATTACTATTTTCCAGTTGTTCCGAATGATAATAGATTTTTGGCTTCGTCGTGATGTTTCCTTGTGTCTGCCAGTGACACATCAAGAGAGATATTTAAGGAAACTCATACTTTTTAGCTTTGATAACTACTAGTATTTTTAGCGGTTAGGATGTTCCAGCAGATAGGACTGTATATGCCAGCGAGCCTTATAGCTATTTGAGAAGGTTTTGTATTTTTGAACTTTAGTATCAGTAAGTTGAATGATGATTTCCTTTTATTTGTGGGATGGTTACACAGCGTTGCTAACATTTATTACCCGTAAACGAGATATTGCTTTGAGTTTTTAGTGACGTATGTCGACAAGCGGGAACGAATAACCCGTGGAGAGAAAACAAAAAACCCGCTTAAGTTGCCTTAAGCGGGTTTCTCTAAATTTGGCTCCTCTGACTGGACTCGAACCAGTGACATACGGATTAACAGTCCGCCGTTCTACCGACTGAACTACAGAGGAATCGGTTGATGCGGCGCATATTAGCGATGCGAGACGCAGGCGTCAAAGGCTATTTTACTCTGGTGTGTTCAAGTGCTGCTTTTGCCAGCAAATAAGGCTAAAAATCACCACTTTGCACAGATTTAACCCGATTTTCGGCAAACGAAAGGCGCTTATGTGCAGAGTGATATTACTCTGCGCTTTTTGTTGGTGGTGTCTGATCTGCGCGGCGAATTATGTTGAGGGGATAATTTACCTCTGTTAAGGAACAGGTTTTGAGCGAACAGAAACGCAGGCGTCTAAAGACGCTGGTGGGTGCGGGTAACGTGGTCACGGCAACCAACGATCTGCAACGCGGCTATGGCGTGGCGCGGGCGGCCAAACTGGCACAGATTGCCGAACGGGAGAAAATCACCGGGTTGTTTACTGCCGATTTGCTCCAGGCCGATCCGGCGGGGCTCGCGGGGGTGACCGGGAGTCAGGACCCGCTGATGGCACTGGCGGCTATCAGCCAGGCCACCGCCGATATTGGCCTGGTCGCCACCGTCAGCACCAGTTGGCTGCATCCTTATCATCTGGCACGGCAAATGGCGACGTTAGACCACCTGAGTGGTGGCCGGGCGGCGTGGAACGCAGTGACTTCATCGGTGGGTGAAGAGAACTTTGGCAATGAGCCACTGCCAGCGCCTGATGAACGCTATGCCCGTGCCAGTGAATTTATTCGTGCCTACAATGCGTTGTTCGATGCCAACGACCCCGCCGCCGTGCAGCGTAAATCCAGCGGCGGGATCAGTATTGATCCGCAGAAACTCCATCCCATCAATTTTCGCGGTGACTACATTCAGGTCGCTGGTCCGCTGAATGTGCCACCGCCGCCGCAAAGACGCCCGGTCCAGTTCCAGGCGGGTCAGTCTGAAGCGGGTATCAATCTCGGTGCGCGCTATGCAGAGGTCATTTACACCTCTCAGCCCACGCTGGCGGACGCACAGCAGTTTGTGACAGAGGTACAGCGTCGTGCCATCAGCTTTGGTCGGGCAGGGCGGCTACCGCTGTTTATGAACTCGTTCCATGCCATCATCGGAGAAAGTGAGGCCGGGGTAGAACGTCGTTTGCAGGAAAAATATGACCGCATCGACTATCAGCAAGGGCGCTTACGTCTGGCGGATATGCTGGGTGGTGAAGTCGATCTGTCTGAGCTGAAGCTGGATGCGCCGATCCCCCCTACGCTGATACCGGACGTGTCACAAGTTTATCGTCGTCAGGGGCGAGCGCAGATTTTCCGCAACTTTGCCCTACAAGGTTTGACGCTGCGTGAACTGATTATCAAGGCGGAAGAGACCGGGCATTGGTTTGTTGCCGGTGTGCCAGAACAGCTCGCCGATGCCATTGAAGAACGCTATAACGCGGGCGTGCTGGATGTCATTTCGCTACATGGACTGGGCAACCCCGATCAGGAAGATCTGTTGATCAATGGATTACTGCCTGAGCTGCGTCGGCGCGGCCTGTTGGATAGCGACTATGTAGGGGCGGATTTCCGTTCAAACCTCGAACTGGCACCGCTGCCAGGCTGGCAGCTTGCGGTGCCGTTCAGCAACTGAGCCGCATTAGTCTGCGGCTCTGAAAGTCAATTGTGTGTCCAGTAGGTGCCGGTTTCCGGAATCGGCAGAAATTGCTGATTCATCTCCCTTATCGTCTCTTCAGGGGAGAGATCGTGGAACAGTTGCGGGTGGAACGTTTTAGCAAAGAATTCCACCGCCAGTAGGTGCCACGGGCTCATATAGTAATTCTGCCAGAAGGCGTAGGCATGATGTTGTTGCACTGCGGGCAAAGCTGAAGCCATTGTGTCTTGCGCTAAGGCATGCAAGAACGTGGTTTTGGCTTGATCTGCATTCACCAACGGACCCAGTTGCAGATCGGAGGCGTCATCCGGGCCAGACGATCCGGTGGCGATGTAGATATCAGGGTTGGCGGCAATCACGGCTTCAGGATTCAACTGACCAAATACGGCGGGAAAACGCCCTGCGGCAATGTTGTCCCCGCCCGCGAAGGCGATCAAGTCAGCCAGATTACCGTGCGCGACCGTGGTGCAGCACTCCGCTTTCTTACCGAGGTGTAACTGCAACATGACCTTCGGTCTGGTGCCGTGCCACTGCTCAAGGCGATCGCGAATGTGCTGCATATGTTGTTGATAGAAAGCAATAAAGCGTTCAGCTTTCGCCTCATCGCCGAGCGCCGCACCTAATGTGCGCAGGCTGGTAACCGTATTGGCGAGAGGGTTCACGCGAAAATCGAGAAACAGCACCGGAATATTTACCGCTTGTAGCTGCTGCATAAACTGCGCGTTATTGGGCGGGGTGCGTGCATAGACGGGCAGGATCACCAAGTCAGGCCGCAGGGCGATAACCTTTTCAACATTAAGCTGCGAGAAGTTGGAATTGCCAATCTGGGGGATTTTGCCAATGGCGGGAAACGCTTTGACGTAACGATCCCATGTTTGTTTATCAAGATTTCGCAGATCCGCCGGCCAGCCGACCACCCGTTTCGCCGGGTTACCCTCTTCTACCAGTGCGAGGGTATAAATCATCCGGCTTTCGCCGATCACGATTCGCTGCGGGTTGTCTGGAACGTCGACCTGCCGATGCAGACTGTCAGTGAGGGTTTTGCTTTGCGATACCAGGGGTAAAAGCAACAGCAATGTCATTAGCACTCTTTTCATCTTGTTACTCATCGTGGGCACACCCATAAAAGGCATAGCGCGGCAAAATAGAAATTAATTACCGCTAGTAACGTAAACTCATCACTCACAGGCGAGGTTATCGCCTTGACAGACAACTCCCCTGGCCGGGGAGTTGACAGATCAAACGCCTGTATCAGAACTCTACGCTAGCGCTGAGCACCAGATTACGCGTTTCGCCCTCAGCAACGCGTAAATTGCCGCCACTGGATGGGTAGTACTTTTTATTGAATAAATTGTTGATATTTAACTGCAAATGCGTTTTTTTGCCGATCAGGTTATTGTCCCAGCCAATAAAGCTGTCTGCGACAGTGTATGCTGGCAGTGAGAAGCTATTATCCGGATCGCCCGCACGCACACCGACATATCTGACACCACCGCCAATACGGAAATCACCAGGCAGAGGATTAAAGCTGACCTTATGACTTAAATATACCGCACCTGAATTTCTTGGGGTGTTTTGCAGGCGGTTACCATTATTTTCAGTGCTGTTCTTATCCTCAACAATTTCTGCCTGATCGTAGCTGTAGTTTGCGTTGAGATCCCAGCCAGGGTAAATCTCTCCATTTAGCTCCAGCTCCAATCCGCTAGACCGCACTTTATCAACCGGATAGGTTGAACCATTGATGAGGAGATCGAAGTTTTTGGCATCAATACGATATAGCGCTGCGGTAGCAAAGAGGTTTGGCGTCATCTGCCATTTGCTGCCGATTTCGTACGTTGTGCCTTGCTGAGGTGCACCAACATTGCCATTGTCGTCAGGTGTGGTCGATGGCGTAAATGATTTACTCATGGTCGCGTAAAACGACACGTCAGGCGTCAGTTTGTAAATAACGCCCGTTTGCGGCAAAAACTTATTACCCACATCGCTGTAGTCCAAAGTAGAAGCACTGCCGCTTGACTCTCGCTGTTCATAATGCTGATAACGTGCACCGAGCACCGCAATCCATTTCGACGTCAGTTCAATATTGTCTTTAAAATAGACGGAACGGTTATGAATACGGTTGAGTAAATTGCTTTGTGAGGCTTTAACCGTCGTGCTGTCGGTAATGGTTTCAAGGCCATAGACTGGATTGCTAATGGTAAAGTCATTATTTTTAGTCCCATTATAACCGTTAGCACGATAGGTTTGATTCATTTCATAATCAGTACCAAAAACGACATTATGCGTCATGCCGAATATTTCAGGCGTGCCAATGGCATCCCATGAAACATATTTTGTTTTATGGTTAAACCCTCGGAAAGCATCCGGGCGGCGCGTCACCACACCGGTTGTTGCATTGATGGCCGTTGCGGTAACAGTGTTACTATTATACTGTCTCTGGTTCATGCCAAAAGTGACACGCGTAGACCAGGTATCGTTAAACTGGTAATCCCAGTGTGAACTGAATGTCTGATTGCGTCCCCATGCATGATTTGAGTAATCATCCAGACGGGTTTTATAACCAATGTTGATCGGTTTGCCATTTATGAAAGCCGTGCCGCGATCGTAGGGAATATCATAGTTGTAACTTTCATAGCTAACATCGAAGCTGGCTTTATCACCGTACCACTGTAAAGAAGGGGCGACCAGGTTATGTTTTTCATTGCCATAACCACGCCAATAGTTTTGTGCTTGTTTCTCAGCGATCAGGCGAAAAGCAAAACCATTACCCAGTGGCCCGGTGATATCAATATTGCCTGCACCACCGCCCGTACTGTTGTAGTGTCCCCCAACAATCGTGTGCCATTCATATTGCGGTTTTTTGCTGACCACATTGATCATCCCGCCGGGGTTCAAAATACCATACAATAATGACGATGAGCCTTTTAATACTTCAACGTGATCGGTTGTGGCATCAAAATTCAGGCCCTGGCTACTACGAATTCCATCGCGAAACACGGAACCATCAGCATTATTACCAAAGCCACGTCGGGTAATACTGTCTTCGGTCCCGCCTAAGGTATTTGATTGTGCAGTGCCACTGACAAATCGCATCGCATCGAACAGGCTAGTGGCTTGATAATCATTAAGTTGTTTTTGTGTTACTACGCTAACTGATTGTGCTTCATTAAGTTTATTGGTCGGTGTTTTGCTGGCGATTGACGCAGAAGAGCTGGAATATCCGCTGTCTGTTGGCTCAGTGCTACTCACGATAAGCGTGTTATTTTCGCCTGCGGCATAACTGGATGCTGAAGAGATTAATGCACCGCTGTAAACGACAAACCAGAGTTTCCCAAAGTGACGTTTATGGCTGTAAGAATTTTTATATTCTTTCATTTCCCTGTATTTTCCAAAAATCACACAAGTGGTGATGAGATGATGTGTTTATGCATTCCCAATCTACTGACGGCAATGGTTAAGAAAAATGCGTATTCCGCACTGCTCAACGTTAGGCGCAGATGAGAACGAACCTCTGATGTTATTGATAATCATTCAATCACAGGCAAATGTAGTAGTACACTAAAAAGATCCCTGCATTCACTACATTTCAGGGCGGGGATGTCTGGGGAGAATGCCCCCAATAGCGGCATGCTGCGGCAGGTATGCCAGAACGAGAAGGGGGGATGTAGCGGGAGGGTAAAGTAGCCTGGGATGCGTCAGGGAAAGAGGCGGCTCAATCTGCCGGGTGTGAGGGTCGTTAATCCTCCTGCATTTTTGAAAAAAGAGAATCGGTGCCAGGAACCAGGCTCAATCTTCGAGCCTGGCGTTATCATTTCGCGTCAATCGTTCTCCTGGACAATGGGGGCTGAGTGGGCGTTGATGGCCGGAAAAAGTGCAGCCAGTGTACGGTTCACAAATAGCCCCCCCAAAATTGCCGCAATGGCCAGTGCAGCAGCAAAAATTGTTGCTCCAGAAGCCAGCCCTAATGCATCAATCAGAAAGCCCGCTGCTACCGGCAATAATCCTGCCGGAATATACCCGCCAATATTCATCACCGCGTTGGCTTCTGCACGACGATTGTCCGGAACATGCAGGCCAATCAGGGTTAACCCTCCCAACTGGCCTAACCCCTGACCTGCACCGGCTAACAGTGCAGCCAGCACTAACAAGGGGGCGAACGAAAATTGCACCGCTGCTTCAAGGCTGGCCATCGCCAGAACGGTCGAACTTACGCTGGCAAGAAAAAGATGACGAATGTGCCAGTGGCGAAGGGCGAACTGGACCCCGGTTGCGGTCAGAAACATGGCACAGGCCATGCCACCCGCGATCATTGGGCTCTGTACATTAAGTAAATGGGAAAGGAGGGATGGCCCTAATGCGAGGACGAAAGACGTTGCCGTGATACCAGGACCAAATGTCGCGATACCACAAGCCAGATGGCGTCGATTGGCGAGTGGCACGCTGGGCAAGCGCAAACGTAAGCGTTGCGTCCGCTCAACGGTCGGTGGCGAGTAAGGCAGGCGTAATGCAATTACTAATGCGCTGGTCAGAACAATAAACTCGGTAATGAATACCGGCAGAATGGGAGCAGCGGACGCCTGTGCAACACCACCCGCCAACAGCGGGCCTAAACCGGCCCCCAGTACCATCGATACGGAAGCCAGTAATGCTGCCTGACGGCGACGGTCACTGCTGGCAAAATCACTCACTGCCGCCATGCCTGCAGACACCATCACACCGACCGAAACACCGGTCAACAGGCGGGCAACCGCCAGGGCCAGCACAGAATGCGCAGTGGCGAATAGCAGGCAAGCCAGTAGGGCTAACGAAAGTCCGGGCAGCAGCACTGGACGTCGGCCAAACCGATCGGACAACTGCCCTGCAATCAGTAACGTACCCAACAACCCTGCTATATAAAGCGCAAAAATTATCGTCAACGTACCGGTGGAAAATCCTGACTGAGCTTGCCAGTGCACATAGAGCGGGGTAGGCGAGTTAGAAAGCATAAATACGGCGGTAACCAGCCACGCCGAACTGAACATTGCCGTCGATGACGCAGTTTTCGGGGGAAGGGCTGTCTGACCTTTCATGGCATACCTCGGTAAAAGTAATCAGCGCCTGGGCGCAAACGGTGTTCAGGCTTCATGTTGAATGTGTACGGGTTCATGGGCGCGAGCCCGCCCCAGCAGAATGAATACCAACAGTGCGGTCAGGGCAGCGAGCGCAGCAAGGATGAACAGCACCCAGCGGAAGCTGGCATCGTAGGTTTGTCGCACCAGATTTTGCGTATCTGCCAGTTGTGCGGTGGCCTGCTGCAATTCGCCCAGCGCGGCACGGTTAGCCGCTGAGACAACGGTCTCTACAGGGGAGGCGGGCAGAGCATTGATGAGCCCGCTCTGGATCAGAAAGGCCAGTAGCGCACCGACAAGGGCGATGGCAACACCATCTGCGGAGACGCGAACGCAGTTAAAGATTCCAGTCGCCATTCCTGCCCGATCTTTCTCCACCACGCTGACTGCCATGCCATCCATTAGCCCCCAGGGGAGTCCAATACCGATGCCTGTAAGCGCCAGTGGCGCAATCAAGGCTGGACCCGCGCCACCTGAGATCACCTCACCCAGCCAGACTAGCCCCAGCGCAACCAGCAACAGTCCGACGCCGGAGAGCACGCCAGAGGTAAACCAGTGAGAGAGCCAGGCAGCAATAAAGGGCACCAGTAACAGCGGGGCCGCCAGTGCAATCATCATCTGACCCGCATCGAAAGCCGAGAGGCCATCAATGCCAATAAACCTGCCGGGTAAAAGGACGATAAGCGTGACAAAAAAGAACGCGGGTGAAGCGGCAAGCACCTGGACACCCACAAAACGTGCCTGACTGAACAGGCTCAAATCCAGCATGGGTCGCGTGACGCGACGTTCAATCCGTACAAAAGCAACAAACAGCAGCAGGGCCAGTATCAGTGAGCCGAGAACGATCCCATTTTGCCAGCCCGCTTCCGGGGCCAGCAGCACGGCGTAGGTAAACAAGGCAAGCGCAGCGGTAAAGCTGGTCGCGCCAGCCCAGTCGAGCCCTGTTGCAGCAGGATCGCGTGACTCGCGTGCGGCGAAGACGACTAAAATCAGGCCGACCACGCCAATCAGTGCCGTTGCCAGAAATACCCAGCGCCAGCCAGCAATTTCTACCAGCCAACCTGCGGCAAGCGGGCCAAACGCCAGCCCAATACCAAAGGTGGTGCCCAGCAGGCTAAACACTCGGGGTCGACTGGGGCCATGGAAGGTTTGTGCTAATGAAGACATTGCGCCGGCGAACGCTGCGGCACCGCCGAGTCCCTGTAGCAGGCGTAAAATGTCAATGCCAGTCACTGACGTTGCCAACGGGATAGATAAAGTCACCAGCGTGAACAGGAGCAGGCCAATTAACCACACGCGTTTTCTGCCATAGGCATCGGTCAGGCTACCGGCGGCCATCATGGCGCTGCCGTATGTCAGAATGTAGCCATTGACCACCCAGTTTAATTGTACCGCACTGCCGCCCAACTCCAGGCTCACTGCAGGCAACACAACTGCCGGGCCAGTAAAGCACAGTGGAATTAAAATGCCGGTCAGACAAGCTGCCAGCAATAATAGTCCGTTACGCGCGGCTGAGCTGCCATGAGCAAGCTTATTTTGCGTCATAAATACCATCCATAAATAAGTTAATTCAGTGGTTAGAAAAGCCACTAATCTATTCTCTGTTCACAGCATAATTCTCTGCACAGAAGCACAGGCTAAGAGGGTGCGGAACAAAGAAAAATAGGTTAATGTTCCTTACAATTCGGACAAAACTTCTTAAATGGAAATAAGATGGAATCAATGACCGGTATGACCTTCTTTATTCATGCCGCTGAAACACGCAGTTTCTCAGCGGCGGGAAGAATTTTAGGTGTTTCATCTTCCGCGGTAGGTAAAGGTATCGCCCGGCTGGAACAGCGATTAGGCGTCCGGCTATTACATCGCAGCACGCGGAGCATTACGTTAACCGCTGAAGGTGCCATGTTTCTGGAGCGATGCCGCCGCATATTACAGGAGCTGGAAGCCGCCGAGCAGGAACTGTTAGAAACGCAGCAAAATCCTAAAGGGCGGCTCAGAGTAAGTTTGCCGTTGGTGAGTGCTTTGGTGATGCCGTCAATGACGGCATTTATGGCTCGTTATCCGGACATTGAACTCGATCTTGATTTCACTGACACCCTGGTTGATGTGATCAACGATGGGTTTGATGCAGTAATTCGTACCGGCGAGCTAGCGGATTCACGTCTGATGTCACGCCAGTTAGGTAAATTTCAACTCCAGTTAGTTGCCTCGCCCGCCTATCTTGCCAGACATCCGGTGCCGCTGGTGCCAGCAGACTTGCAGCAGCATGCCTGTTTGCAACATAAGTTTCCCAGCACGGGACGCTTTGAGCACTGGCCTTTAGTTATACCTGAGGGACAGATGGCACCGGTACTGCCTGCCTCTATGATCTGCAATACCACCGAAGTGCTGATCGATGTTGCCAGAGCGGGGTTGGGGATTGCATGTCTGCCGGATTTTATGGTGAAACAGGCCATTGCGGCGGGTGAGCTGATCGTGGTGCTCAGGGATTACACCCAGCATCAAGGTGTATTTCGTATTTTGTGGCCTTCAAGCCGTTATCAAACGCCAAAGCTGCGCGCTTTTATCGATTTTATGAGCAGTCATTTATTTCCCGAAGTACCAGGTGTTAATAATTAATCAATCATATGGCAAATCTTATTGCATAGAATGAATAATTAATTCCAGTTCTTCGGTTTATCAACTTTGTCCGAAGTATTCGGACATGTTGATTTATTCCATTTAAATAAAGTCTGGTTATTCTGTTAAGCGAAAGATTGTAGCATCAATCAGGTAATAGTGAAATTTTACCTATGCAAACACTTTTTTGGGATAAACGCCTGCACTACAGGGGTGGCTTACTGCGTTTCATTATCAACTTTTGTCATTGTGTATTTAATACAGGTGACGTACTGGGAGAAACAGATGAGTCGTATTGCAACGAATAAGGTCAAGACTAACCCCATGTGGTCCACGAAGAACGTCATGAAGCTTGGGGTTTTCTCGACAAATACGGAAGGGGGATGTGCGGTGACTAATGCACCAGAACGCCTGAAGGGGGATGACTGGCATGGCAACCTCGCGATTGCAAAAATGGCAGATGAGGCGGGATTCGAGGCATTTATCCCCGTTGGGCGCTGGAAAGGGTTTGGCGGTAAAAATAACACCGGCGGGGTCTGTTTCGAAACTTACACCTGGGCAGCAGGGATTGCGGCTTCTACCGATCGCATCGCGGTTTTCACCACCTCACATTTACCCACGGTACATCCGCTGTTTGCTGCCAAGCAGGCTGCCACTATTGATCACATCAGCAGCGGTCGCTTTGGTCTGAATATTCTGTGTGGCTGGTATGGGGCAGAGATGCGCATGTTCAACGGGCAGATGATGGAACATGACAAACGCTATGACTATGCTGACGAGTGGCTTGGCATTGCACAGAAAGCCTGGACTAACACTGAACCCTTTAATTTTAAGGGGGAGTATTTCAATGTGGTGGAGGCGGTTTCTGAGCCGAAGCCACTGAATAAACCGTTTTTGATTAACGCGGGTGGGTCACCACGCGGCAAACGTTTTTGCGCGCAATATTGTGATGCTGCATTTCTAATCATCAAACATCAGCAAGGTGAAGCGGCAGTACGCGAGCAAATTGCGTCGTATAAAGAACTGGCGAAAAACGAGTTCGGGCGCGATCTTAAAATTTGGTGTTACGGATATGTGGTGCAAAAAGAAACGGAGCAGGAAGCTCAGGATTACCTGAACTATTATGCGGTAGAGCAGGGGGATGATGAAGGTGTGGATAATCTGACGCGTGAGTTGGGGATTCAGACCGGCATCTTTACCCCGGCGGAGGCCGAGGAGTTTAAGTTTCACTTTAAAGCGGGCTTTGCAGGCGTTCCACTGGTAGGTACGGTCGACAGTATTGTTGAGCAGTTCCAGAAATATTCAGACTGGGGTATTGATGGTATTGCCCTGACCTGGCTGGATTATCACTCGGGTATTAAAGATTTTGTTGAGCACGTACTGCCAGCGCTGGAAAAAAGCGGGCTGCGTCAGCCTTTTACCGCCGAGTAATCAAATGCCGGTCTCCACGCGGAGGTGAAGACCGGCAACGATTTTCAGGACAGGCTCAGCATCTGCTGTGCGGTAGTGAATATAACCTCGCGCTGTCTGGCGGCTGTGGTGTTGCTTTGCTCAAACCACTGCTGCGAAAGCTGCAACCATTCGGGAATATCCGGCTGGCTGGTTTGCCCTAAATCGGAACTGTATATCACCTGTGGTACTTCACTCAGCACCTGAAAGTAATCGTCCCTGGACTGATAGCCGAGCAAGTAGGTAAGCGCGGTTTGTTCGATGTAGACCTGTGGAGCCTGCGCGATCTCGGCGAGATCGCGGGCAGACAGTCCCGTCATTGGGTTAGCGGGTTGGTTCAACATTAAACGCACACCGAACCTGACTGCGGCATCCACCAGATGTCGAACTTCATTAGCATTCGCATGCCCGGTTGAGGTCACCAGTGGATAATCACGCGCCATACGCAGAATATCCAGCGTTGCGGCTGTCAGTTTACCTGACTCATCGCTCACGGTGAGAGGGCGCACCGGATGAGCAGAAAGCACGGGATGGCTGGTGGCACGCTGTAGCGTGCTGGTATGTTTACGCCCGGTCACCGTAGGGAGATGAACGATAAAACGATAGGGCGTTTCACCATTGATCGCCAGACTTCTCTCCACCACGCGGGTGCTAATACCGCCAGAAATCTCATTCAAAACCACCGAAGCGTAAACCGGAAGGCCGAGCTGGCGCGCTTCATAAGCCTGTGCTGCTGTACAACCCAGATGGTTTTTCAGGATCACACTGCCGTTGAATTTTGCGTACAGCTTGCCAACCTGGACTGCACTATGGCGTCGGATATAGGCATCTGGATTAACGTGATAATGGACGTCAATAAAAGCATGGTCTTGGTGGCTCATAAATGCCCCCCTGCGGCGGCTGGCTGAAGGAGTTGTGCTTCAATATGCTGAATCACCAGAGCAAGGTTATCGTTTAATGGACGCATGCCTCCAGCGGGAATCAGTTTCATTTGTCGTTCGGGCTCAGGTGGTAGCGAGAAATTCTCTGCGCGAACCAGACGCGATCGCTCGCCGATAAGATTCAGCAGCGGTCCGCTGTGGGAGGCGGTTTGTGTCTGGATATCCAGCCCGAGCAGGTAAGTAAATCCAGTTACAAGACGAAGGCGACTGAGTGCATCACCGTTAACCGTAATCGCCCTGAGCGCAGGTTCTGGCTGGGTTGACTCAGGTAATACGCACCAGGCGAGGCGTTTTTCTGCCTGTAGCAGGTCACCAGATTGTGCCAGTTCTATCATCCGTGACAGCGATCTTTCGAGTGCCGGTGTACTACGACTGGGTGCAGAAATCAGTAACAGGGGAGTCTCTGGCCACTCCAGGGCCAGCAACTGCGCCAGAGCACCCCCTAAGGCTCCGCCCGCAATAAGGTCAAACGGAGCATGTTCAGCGAGCACGGTTTTCCACCGCTGTGCCAGCCCGGTAATCTTCTCGCCTGTCTGAATCGGAAGTGAAAGCGAATCGACAATTAACAACGAATATCCCCGTGACTGAAAATAGTCACTGAGTGGGGCGAAAAAAGCTCCGTGATCCCAGACTGGCATCACGGGAGACATAACCAGAATTTTTTTCTGCCCGGAACCGAGCCTGACAATAACCGGCGCGTTGCTCATGGTGTTCATCCCTTATGACAGGGCCACCGATCTGAGTGACCGGCGGCAGATGGCGAAATCAATTAATTAAATAACGTTGCTGACGCTGTAGCTGCGCCACCGTTTCGCGGATGGTGGTGTGAACAATCGTTTCAGCACTTTGTACATTCGTGATTAAGTCACTGACTTCACCCGCCCAGATTGCGCGAATATCGACATTATCTTCTGCAAGTGCCTGGCTGTAAGCCTGCCCAAGAGCCTCAACATCCGCCGCCAGAGCCGCTTCTTTACCTATCCACTCTGTAGAGAACGCATTGGCAATTGCCCGCCCGCTATAAGGAGCAGGCCAACTAATACCTCGCACGTCATCAAAGATGCGAGTTCGCACAGTATCGCTGGCCACCGCGTCTACCAGGCGCTGCTTAACCTTCAAAGAGGGAATAGCTTCATCACTGGCGAGGAATCGGGTTCCCAGCATGGCCCCGTCCATACCCAGATCAAATGCCGCTGCAACGCCACGCCCATCCGCGATCCCACCGGCACCGATCAGAATTACGGTTTCACCTAATGCATCACGCACTGCCGGAAACAGTGGCAGTGAGGCCCGTTTCAGGCTATGCCCACCGGCCTCAGCGCCCTGAACAATCAGCGCGTCTGCGCCAGCCTCATGTGCGACAATCGCCTGATCAACATCATGTACCTGCACAATCACTTTGGCACCGTTGCTGTGGATCGGTTGGATAAATGGCTTAACCTCACCGAAGGAGAGTGCAACCACATCCGGGCCATAGTCCAGTGCCAGATGTAACAGCTCCATGCGTCTGGCCACAGTGAACATGACCAGGCCTACTCCCCATGGCTGTTCAAGATCGCGTAATGCACTTAACTGCGGACGCATCCAGTCGGCATCACCATAGCTGGCCCCGAGTAGCCCTAATCCGCCAGCCTGGCTTACGGCACGCGTCAGTTCTGCGCCTGAAACGCCCCCCATGGGGGCGAGAACCAGAGGATGTTGAATATTAAGCAGACGCGTTAATGCGGTAGATAATGTACTCATCACAAACCTCTCATTCACTGTAGCAAGATTAAACAGGCTCGCCCGCGGAGGCTTTAAGTTGAATATATTCATCTACCTTATAAAGATGATATTCCCAGGTGCCGGTCTCTTTGAGTTGCGAATAGCGGGATAAGAAATCCTCATCGCTAAACAGCTTTTCAAAGGCTGAACGACTAGACCACTGCGCCTGATTAATCACAGTTTTTCCATCAACACTTTTTAATAACCGACTCCAGCGAAATGCTGGGTAATTTTCAGAAACGTACTCCACCGTGTCTTTTAATATGGCAATAGCACGGTCCTGTAATCCTTCATTAACCTGAACGACATTAACCAGATAAATTGCATCTGCATCATTGATGGATTGGTTATCAAACGAAGTAAGGTTACTCATAATATTCATCCTGATTTAAAGTATTAATGGCGCGCAGCAAACGTAAACCGTGTTGCCTGCACCTGATGTATTACATACACATAGAGAGTTGATAAGTATTGTGCTGGTTTTACGCCTGAGGTTGTGCCTCTTGCTCAAGCCAGGGTTGATCGTAACGATGCTGTAAGCGTGCCTGTTCTAACGTGCTCCCGGCGTTAATACTGGCAATAATACGGCTTTCCGTCTCCTCCACTCTGGCCGCTTTTTCCAACACTTCCTGTAGGTGTTGACGCGGAATGACCACGACACCACTGGCATCGGCCACTATAGCGTCACCTGGATTGATTGTGACGCCGGAAACCGTTACCGCGACCTGCACCGCCTTTAACTGCACACGATTTTTTGCTGACTGCATAAAACGACCGCGTGTAAAGAGTGGATAATTCAGTTCAAGAACAGTGTGAATATCTCGGGCAACACCATCGATCACCGTACCGCTAATGCCTTTCAGATTGGCAAAGTGGGTCAGAATATCCCCCCAGACGGTACAATCGGTGCGTGCATTATTGGAAGAGACAATAATTGCACCGGGCGGTACCTGGTCAATATAATTGGCTGCATTTTTAAATTCTCGCTGATCTGTTACCGGCTCATATTGCACGGTAAATGCAAAGCCGGAGGTACGTGTGCCCGGCGTTTGTTGAGCAATACCCGCCAGTCCACCGCTAATTCCAATACTGTCGAGCGCATCAGAAATTGAGGCAGTATCGAATTTTGCTAAGGCGTTAAGAAAATCCTGGTCATTATTGAACGGCTGTTGCTGATATCCCATTTAAGCGACTCCACGTCTATTTGAATCAAAGTAATATTGTGCAGACTGAATAATTTCCTCCGCCACTGCCCGCGTGCCGTAAGTGCCTTTGAGGTCATAGGTGCGGATCTCTGAGCGGGCTACTTTCTCAACGGCCTGGGTAATGGCGAGTGCCGCGTCATTCAGTCCCAGATGATCTAACAGCAGCGACAGCGTCAGGAACATCGCGCTGGGATTGGCTTTATCTTTCCCGGCATAAGCAGGTGCACTGCCATGTACCGGTTCAAAATAGGCATTGTGATGGCCAATATTGGCACTTGGAGCAAAGCCAAGCCCTCCCATAATGCCCGCGCCAAGATCGGACAAAATATCGCCAAACATGTTTTCTGCCACAATCACGCCAAATTTTTCCGGGCGTCGTACCATCCACAGTGCGATGGCATCAATGTTTTCCACGTTATAAGCAATGTGAGGAAATTCTGCGGCCACTTCATCAAGGATGTCGCGTGCAAATGCACTGCTGTAACGCAGCACGTTTGGCTTATCAGCAAAGGTAACAACGGAATAGCTGTGTTGCTGGGCATAAGTAAAAGCAAAGCGGAACAAGCGCACAAGCCCTGCTCGTGTTTGCAGGCGAATCGAGATGGCCGCATCTTGCTGCCCGTGGCGCTGCCAGCCAGCCCCTTCTGCTTCACGCCGTTGCAACAAAGGTTCGATTTCATCGGGGATACTGCCAAAATCGAGTCCTGCGTACAGCCCTTCAGTATTCTCGCGGATAACGGTGAAGCGAAAGCGATGATTGCCGAGAATATCAGTCACCGGTCGGACATTAGCGAACAGGTCAAGGTTCTGTCGCAACTGAATGACGGGAGAGACGAACTTATGCCCGGTTCCGCGCAGTGTCGCTGGCAACGCCGCTTCTGCTTCGCGTAACGGTTTGCTGGTAATCGCGCCTAATAGCGTGGTGTCATTGCGTTTGATCGCTTCCCATGTGGCCAGGGGAACAGAATTCCCTTCTTCCTTCCAGCATTCCCAACCAATACGGGCAAATTCGAGATTAAGCGGAATATTCAGTGCTTTAATCACCGGCAAAGTATATTCAGTCACCTCTGCACCTACGCCATCACCGGGTAAAACACAGATATTTTTTGTCAGCGGCTGATTCATCGAACATTTTCCTGTGCAGTCGTGTTGAAGGTGGCGTTCTTATTTACCGGATTGGGTGTCAAAGGGCGGTGAAATGTCGCCTGGTCTTGTTGATACATGACCTGTAAAGCATGAAATTCAGTGGGCAGTGGATAGGTGGAAAGTGTTTCTTTAATACGTGCACTCACGTCATAAGAGAAATTATATGCACCTAACATAATATCTAACAGTGGTGTGGCAATGTGGCTATTGGTGACGCGAGCGGAGGTCTGCTCAGATAATTCCATTACTTTAACCAGGTCATAGTGGTGTCGCGCACCGATGCGCTCAAAATAGGCAATTAATATTGAAAGGTGTAAGTTTCCAGCACCTTTCCCCATGCCACAAATTGAGGTGTCAATATATTCTGCACCTGCTTCAATTGCGCTGGCAGCATTGGCTAATGCAAGGGAAAGATTATTATGGGCGTGAAAGCCCAGAGGCACTAATACGCGGTTAGATACGCGACTGATCAAGCGTTCAACGTCAACCGGGATCATGGTGCCATTCGAATCCGCAAAGCAGATGAGATCAGCACCTGCGGCTTCAGCCTGTAGAGCGGTATCGGTGACGTCGCTGAGGGTCTGCATGGTGACATGCGTGACGTTGGCACTGACGAAGAAACCTAAAGATTTTGCCAGCGCAATAGTGTGCAGGCCTGCCTGCAACTGGTCACGGCGCAAGCAAATTCTTAGCATTGAGATACCTTGTTCCAGCAACATCTCCAGGTCTTGCTGGTTAACATTTTTAGGGTGCACCATCACCGCTAGCGCTAATTGTGTACCCGCTGCCGCTTTTAAGGCACGGAGATAGGACACATTCACTGCGCTGGTCAAGCCATGTTCCGGTTTACGGATAAATGAGCCATTGCAGTAACCAATTTCACAGTAGGGTATTCCTGCAGCGGCGAGTTGAGAAACAGCATGGCAGGCAAATTCTTCGGTAAAGTTAAAGTTATTTCTGTATCCACCATCACGCAAAGTAACATCAAGAATTTTAACGGAATTCATAGCGAGGCCCTTTGAATATTGTTTTCGAATACATATCAACAGCTGACGGAAAGTAGCAGGAGTAAGAGCGCATTTATTCTATTGCTATAGTAAATTATTATATTTAATGACGTAGAACCGGCGATTTTCTGTTTTACGTCACAGCGTTAATAATTAACCGCTGAGGTCACAGTTATATAGTGGATGCGGTATAGCGTAAATTGGTTAGTGTGTCCGAAGTGAGAGGAGTGAATTTCTTTAATCAGATTACAGATTAGGTGAGTGGTGCGGGAATTGGCAGGAGGAAATAAAAAGGTGAGGCCTGAAGCCTCACCTTTGCAGCATTACCAGCTACTGTTGCGGCTCATCACTCCGTTGACCACTCGCGTTCTGTCCCGCGTGACATACAGGCTCAGGATAAAGATACCGAGTGTCACCGCCAGCGTCAGCAGGCCTTGCTCGCGATACTCATCCAGCACGAACATATAGCCGAGCACCGCCACAATCATGAACATCGCCGCCCAGGTGAGCCAGGGGAACAGCCACATTTTAAACGCCGGAGGCATGCCCAAGCGTTCGGCGTTACGGCGCATGATCAGCTGGGAAATGGCAATCACCAGGTAAACAATCAGCGCGATGGCACCGGTGGTGGAGATCAGGAAGTCAAACACCTTGCCGGGGAAAGCGTAGTTTGCAACGCAGGCCGCGAAACCTGCCAGCGTTGAGCCAATCACCGCCATGCGTGGCACGCCACCGCTGGAGATACGGGCGCAGGCAGCAGGGGCATCTTTACGGCGGGCAAGGGAGAACAGCATGCGTGACGCGGTGTATAAGCCGGAGTTCATGCAGCTACAGACGGCGATAAACACCACGATATCCACCATCAGTTTCGCACCCGGCATATTGAGCGTGGTCAGCACAAACTGGAAAGTCCCCTGTTCGCGCAGTCCTGGATTATTCCAGCCCACCAGCGACACCACGAGGAAGATAGAGACGATATAGAACAGGGCAATACGGTACACCACCATGTTGATGGCGCGGCGGATCTTCTCGCCAGGGTTTTTGGACTCCACGGCGGCAATGGTCACGATCTCTGCGCCGAAGAAGGAGAACATCGTCACCAGAATGCCTGCCAGCACTGCGCCGAAGCCGTGTGGCATAAATCCGCCGCTGTTATACAGATGCGCCACGCCACTGACATTGGCTAACGGCCAGAATCCCAGCACCGCCATCAGACCGACCACAATAAAGGCAATGATGGCGACCACTTTCACCAGCGAGAACCAGAATTCAAACTCACCAAAGTTCTTCACATTGAATAAATTGGTCACGGTAAGCAGGGCGATGATGGCGACGGTAAAGGCCCAGGCGGGAACGGCGGTGAAATAAGCATGGAGAATGTTGGCACCGGCAATGGCTTCTACCGGGATCAGCAGTACCCAGAACCACCAGTAGAGCCAGCCAATGGTAAAACCGGCCCAGGGGCCCAGTGCAGCCGAGGCGTAGGTGGAAAACGATCCCGAGTCTGGATGCAAAACGGCCATTTCACCCAGCATACGCATGACTAACAGCACCAGTACGCCGGTCATGGCATAGGAAATTAATATGGCAGGGCCGGTAGTGGCAATGGCATTCGCCGAACCGATAAAAAGCCCGGCGCCGATAATACCCGCGATAGAGATCATGGTGACCTGGCGATTGGTTAAACCATCGCCCAAAGATGTTGGCTCACTTTTTAAATCAGGCATAGTCATTCCTTCCCGCTTGCGATAGGGGTTAATTATGATTAACGCTGTGTTTACTCGTTTAATTATGCTCGCAGTTTTTTGTTGTGATGAAGGTTACATATTTTGTTTTCATTTAGTGCCGGAACACGATAGCGATCACATTAACGGACTGAACGTAAATATTTCCTCCCATTAAACGGTTGCTGGCTTAAATTGAGCGTAACAGTGGCTTTTTTTTCCAGCTTGAATGTTTGCGACATTATTTGAGGCTGTTCGCGCCGCAATGGCATTTATGGAAGGAAGGTGGCGAAATGAAAAAAAGGCAACCGTTTCACGTAATATTATTTTCTTATTATGTGAACGCTAATACATTTCCGACTGGACAAAATCAGTGGCAGTTATTATCAGCGTCCAGGCGCACTGTTTAATGTGCGCCTGGTCACGAATATCTTCAGGTGTATTGCGACTGGCTGAGTTCAGCCTGCTCGATGAGCCAGTCGAAGATAGCGCGTTTGGCTGGGTTGTTTAATGTCCCGTCACTGTAGGCGATAACATAGCGTTTGCGGGCGCTGATAAGCTCGCCAAAGGGAATGATCAACGTGCCTTCATCCAGCTCTTTCTGTATCAGAAACTTACGGGCAATCGCTACGCCCATGCCCATTTTGGCCGCTTCAATGGTCATATAGTTGCGGTTAAAGCAGTGGCCACGGCGGACATCAATCCCCTTGACGCCGGTTTCCTTGAGGTAAAATTCCCACTCGGCATACTCGTAGCTGCCGCGCCATGCGGTGACATCATGCAGCAGCGGATAGTGCACCAGTTGGCTGGCATCAGAGAGCGGCGGCCTGCCCGACAGCAGTGCTGGCGAACAAACCGGGAAGATCTGCTCTTCAAATAATACCGTGGTCAGCAGCCCAGCGTAGCTGCCATCGTTGAGGTCGATCGCCAGATCAAACTCCTCGCCACGGAGCGAATCACTGCTGTCTTCCGCATTAATACGCAGTTCAATGTTAGGAAAGGCTTTTGCCAGGGCCGGCAAGCGCGGCATCAACCACTTATTTAAAAATGAAGGAATACAACGCAGACGAAATACGCCGCTAATCCCGGCGGAGTTGAGATCGCGTAGCTCTTCCATTACCCGTTCATGTATTTCATTTGCGACTAACGCCAGACGTTGCCCCTGCGCCGTGAGCTGCAAACCCCGACCAGCGCGATGAAATAAACTGAATCCAAGATTCTCTTCCAGCTGTTTGATTTGCTGGCTAATTGCACCGGGTGTGACGTTGAGTTCTTCTGCACAGCGCGTAAAAGAGAGATGTCGCGCCGCGCAGGCAAAAACCTGTAAATGAGCATGGACCTGAGAGGTGGTTATTTTTCGCATTCTTTAGTTCAACTAAACCGTGGTTAAGAATATATCGATTGTCACAACAGGGTGCTGTGTCGCACGCTAAGAAAATAAAGTAACCCTTAACTTAATGTGAGATAGCTATCATGGCAATCAGCGTGTTCGATCTTTTTAAAATTGGCATTGGACCTTCTAGCTCTCATACCGTGGGTCCAATGCGTGCCGCTGCGTTATTTATAACGAAACAGCAGGAAAATAGAATATTAGATCAGATTGAACGGGTTGAAGTGCGTTTATATGGCTCGCTTTCTGCCACCGGCATCGGTCACGGCAGCGATCGTGCCAGCGTGATTGGCTTAATGGGGTATTGGCCGGACCAGGTTGATCCGCAAGAAGCCTCGATGCAGGTGGATGAGGTCATTGCGCGGGAAAAAATCCTGCTGGCGGGCGAGCGGGAAGTCAGCTTTATCTGGCAGCGCGATATGCAGCTGCTCGACAGCTCGCTGCCTTATCACCCCAATGGTATGACCATCGTCGCGCAGCTGACCAGCGGTGAGATCGTCGAACAGACCTACTACTCGGTGGGCGGCGGATTTGTGCTGGACGCGGAGCAGGTCGCCAGCGGCGTGCTGGACAGCGACAACAGCGAGCTGCCGTATGATTTTTCCTCTGGCCGACAGTTGCTGGCGTTGTGCAAGCAGCATCAGCTGAGCATCTCGGACCTGATGTTGGCGAATGAACGCGTCTGGCGCAGTGAGCAGGAGATTGACCAACGCATTGCTTCAGTGTGGCAAGCCATGACCGACTGCATCCAGCGTGGATTATCACAGCCGGGCATTCTGCCAGGAGGACTGAACGTGCGCAGAAGGGCGTTTGCACTGCATCAGCAGCTGGTCACGCTGTCTAAATCTAACCTCATTACCCATACGCTCTCGGCGATGCAGTGGGTCAACTTATACGCCATGGCGGTTAACGAAGAGAATGCTGCCGGTGGCCGCATGGTAACCGCACCGACCAACGGGGCCGCAGGGATTATCCCGGCTGTGCTCTACTACTACATGCAGTTCTCACCGGGGGCGACCGCGCAGGATGTGCGCAAGTTTTTCCTCGCGGCAGCAGCAGTGGGCATTCTGTGTAAAAAGAACGCCTCTATTTCTGGCGCAGAAGTGGGCTGCCAGGGCGAAGTGGGATCTGCCTGTGCCATGGCGGCGGCCGGTCTGACAGAAGTGTTGGGTGGCACGCCGGAACAGGTAGAGAACGCCGCGGAGATCGGTCTGGAGCACAACCTCGGTCTGACTTGCGATCCGGTGGGTGGCCTGGTACAGATCCCGTGCATCGAGCGCAATGCGATTGCCGCAGTGAAAGCGATTAACGCCGCGCAAATGGCGCTGAGTGGCGACGGTGAACACTTTATCTCCCTCGACCGGGTGATCCGCACCATGCGTGACACTGGCGCAGATATGCACGAGAAGTACAAAGAGACCTCACGCGGTGGGCTGGCGGTTAACTATGTTGAATGCTAAGGGCAGTGGAGTAACAGGGGGAGAGTATGCTAGCGTGAGTCCCCCTGAAATAGATGAACGCGCCTGGCGAGAACACGCGATGACACTACCGGAAGCACAGCGCCCTTTATCGGTGGGCTTTGTGTTGCTTAACCGTTTTACCTTATTGCCTTTTGCCGCGTTTGTGGACTGCTTACGCCTGTCTGCGGATGAGGGCGATCGCAGCCGCCCGCTGCGCTGCAACTGGACCTTTATGACCAGCTCCGGTGAAAGTGCGGTTGCCAGCTGTGGTGCCATCATCTCACCTTGTAAAACGCTGCGCGATCCGCAGGCGTTTGATTATATCGTGGTGATTGGTGGGGTGCAGGAGGAGCGGGAAAAGGCCGATCAGCGCGCAGTAGAATATTTGCGCCAGGCGGCACAGCTCAATGTACCAATTATTGGTTTGTGTACCGGGGTGTTTACCCTGATTCATGCCGGGCTGATGGCCGGTAAGCGCTGTTGCGTCAGCTGGTATCACCACGGCGATTTAACCCGCCGCTTCCCGGATGTTACGCCGGTGGCCGATCGGCTGTTTGTCGACGAAGGACATTTAATCACCTGCGCAGGCGGTGTTGCGGCGGCGGATGTGGCGGCCTATTTGATTGAGCGCCATCTGGGTAAAGCCTGGGCGATGAAAAGCCTGCACATCATGCTGATTGATGAAGTACGGCGCGGTGAACATCCGCAGCCGCAGCCGGTGATTTTCGAACGCGTGGAGGATCGTCTGGTACGCCGTGCGATTGATATTATTTCGCAGCATCTGGGAGAAGTGATCTCGGTTGAGGAGTTGGCGAAGCGCATCGGCACTTCTCGGCGTAATATTGAACGCAAGTTCCAGGATGAGTTAGGCGTAGGGCCGCAGCGTTTCTCGCGCAATCTACGGCTGCGCTATGGCCTGTGGCTGTTGCACTATACCGATCGCAGTATCACTGCCATCAGCGAGCGCTGTGGCTTTGCGGACTCAGCGCACTTCTCCCGGCATTTCCGCGAAAACTTTGGCTATGCGCCCTCCAGCGTGCGCAAATCCGGCAGCCCGCTGGCGGAAAATCAGGTCGACCCCTTCTTTTTACATATTGATAGCCACGCCACAAAGTGGTGATAAGCCACTGTTCATTGCTGGCGTAATGGCTATGCTCAGACGGTAGCCAGTTTTTCTTCCCCCTGTTTCCCCTCTGCTGACAGCCCCATCAGGCTGTCTTCTGATAGCCCATCCAGCAATAACCTTTTCTTATCGATTAGCGCAAACAGACAAATAATCTCCCTTTCATTTTTTGACCAATCTCGCATTTTTACTGGTGTTGACGTGAAAATGGCTAAAATCTTGTCGCAAACGTTCAAGTCACAATAGAGGCGGATTGCTATGCTGCAATCACTGTAGACGCAGGAGGTAATCCGGATATCTTCCGGGCTTGCTGAGAGCTGTCGGGTCAACTAATCAATATTGAAGGGTAAACGGATGAGTGAGAACCAATTGCAGCATAATGATCCGCAGCTTAACGCGGCGATTGTCAGCGAAATGAAACGTCAGGAAGCCCACATTGAGCTGATTGCGTCAGAAAACTATGCCAGTAAAGCGGTGATGGCGGCGCAGGGTAGCCAACTGACCAACAAATATGCCGAAGGCTATCCGGGCAAGCGTTACTACGGTGGCTGTGAGCACGTAGACGTGGTGGAAAGCCTGGCCATTCAGCGCGCTTGCGAGCTGTTCGGTGCCGATTTCGCTAACGTACAACCCCACTCGGGTGCGCAGGCAAACACCGCAGTACTGATGGCGCTGGTTCAGCCGGGCGAAACCATTCTCGGGATGGCGCTGGCACACGGTGGCCACCTGACGCATGGCGCGGCACCTAATGTCTCTGGCAAACACTACAATGCGGTGCAATATGGTCTCAACCCGAAAACCGGCGAGATCGACTATGAAGAAGTTGCCCGCCTGGCGCAGGAATACCAGCCGAAGCTGATTATTGCCGGTTTCTCTGCCTATTCACGCATCGTCGACTGGAAACGCTTCCGCGAAATCGCTGACAGCGTAGGCGCATGGTTGATGGTGGACATGGCACACGTTGCTGGTCTGGTTGCGGCAAAAGCCTACCCAAGCCCACTGCCTTATGCGCACGTTGTGACCACAACCACCCACAAAACCTTGCGTGGCCCACGCGGCGGCCTGATCCTCTCCGCGCTGGGTGATGAAGCGCTGTACAAAAAATTAAACGGTGCGGTGTTCCCTGGTCAGCAGGGTGGCCCACTGATGCACGTGATTGCGGCCAAAGCTGTCGCCTTCCGTGAAGCGATGGAGCAGGACTTCGTTTACTACCAGGCGCAGGTGGTGGATAACGCCCGCACCATGGCGAATGTGTTCCTGAAACGTGGCTACGATGTGGTGTCTGGCGGGACCGATAACCACCTGTTCCTGGTGTCTCTGATTAATCAGGGCATTACCGGTAAAGCTGCGGATGCTGCACTGGGCCGTGCTCACATTACCGTGAACAAAAATGCGGTGCCTAACGACCCACAAAGTCCGTTTATCACTTCCGGTCTGCGTATTGGTACGCCAGCCGTCACCACCCGTGGTTTTGGTCAGGTGGAGTGCGAGAAGTTAGCTAACTGGATCTGCGACATTCTGGATGTGCTGGCGAAAAAAGAAGACAGCCAGGCGATTGAAGAGCAGGTACGTGCCCAGGTCGCTGAACTTTGCAGCGAATATCCGGTTTATGGCGATGCCGAGCAGGTAGCCGACCACCAGTTCGCTACGGCGTAAATACAGACACTCGCGGGAGAGCACTATGCAGCGTTATTCAGGATTTGGCCTGATTAAAAATGGCCTGACGTATCATGAGAACTGGCAGAAACTGTGGCACAACCCAACGCCAAAAAAATCCTACGATATTATTATTATCGGCGGTGGCGGACATGGTTTAGGCACGGCGTATTATCTGGCTAAAGAGTTTGGTATTCGCAATGTCGCCGTGATTGAAAAAGGCTGGCTGGGCGGCGGAAATACCGCGCGTAATACCACCATTGTTCGTTCAAACTATTTATGGGATGACTCAGCGAATTTATTTGAGCACTCGCTGAAATTATGGGAAGGGCTGTCGCAGGATCTGAACTATAACGTAATGTTCTCCCAGCGCGGGGTATTAAACCTCGGCCACACCCTCCAGGACATGCGTGATATTCAACGCCGTGTTAATGCCAACCGCCTGAACGGGATCGATGGTGAAGTGCTGGATGCACGTGCGGTGAAAGAGCTGGAACCGATGCTGGATTGTTCCGCCAATGCGCGCTATCCGATTATTGGCGCTTCATGGCAGCCGCGCGGTGGTGTTGCTCGTCATGATGCGGTGGCCTGGGGCTTCGCTCGTGGTGCGGACGCACACGGTGTCGATCTGATTCAACAGACCGAAGTCACAGGCTTGATGATCCGCGACGGTAAAATCTACGGCGTACACACCAACCGTGGTGATATCGAAGCGAAAACCGTGGGTTGTGTGGTTGCGGGTAACTCCAGCGTCATCGCCAACATGGCCGGTTTACAGCTGCCGCTGGAGTCACACCCGTTGCAGGCACTGGTTTCCGAGCCGCTGAAGCCGATTGTGAATACGGTAGTGATGTCGAACCACGTACACGGTTATGTCAGCCAGTCGGATAAAGGCGACCTGGTGATCGGTGCCGGTATTGATGGTTTTGTCGGCTACGGACAGCGCGGCAGTTATCCGGTGATCGAACATACCATTCAGGCCATTGTAGAAATGTTCCCGGCGTTCTCGCGCGTGCGTATGAATCGTCAGTGGGGCGGCATTGTGGATACCACCCCGGATGCCAGCCCGATTATCTCGAAAACCAGCGTTGAAGGGCTGTACTTCAACTGCGGCTGGGGAACCGGGGGCTTTAAAGCCACGCCAGGTTCCGCCCATGTGTTTGCCGCCAGCCTGGCGAAACGTGAAATGCATCCATTGGCAGCGCCGTTCTCCATTGACCGCTTCCATACCGGTGCGCTGGTAGATGAACATGGTGCCGCCGCAGTAGCGCACTAAATAACGCTGTAAACCATATTATGCGAGAGCTAACTCAGATTTTATTCTGAGTGACGGGAGGCCTATGTTTCATATCTATTGTCCTTGCTGCGGTGAATATCGCGAAGAAGAAGAGTTTCACGCTAAAGGACAGGCGCATATTGAGCGCCCTAAATCGCCAGAAAATTGTTCTGACGAAGAGTGGGGGAATTATTTATTCTTCCGCAAAAACCCGCGCGGTATTCATCACGAGCTGTGGGTGCATGCAGCCGGATGTCGCAAATATTTTAATATGACGCGCAATACCCAGACGTACGAAATTCTTGAAACTTATAAAATTGGTGAGCAACCGTCCCACACGCAACACTCTGATGTGGTGGAATTGCCGCGCCAAAAAGAGACGGCTGTAAAGCAGCCTGAGCAGGATAAAGCGCTGGTCGGAGGCAATGTATGAAACAGGTTCATCGTCTGGCACGCGGCGGGCGTATTAATCGTTCACGTCCGATCACGTTTAAATTTAATAACAAAGAGCTGGAAGGTTACGAAGGGGATACTTTAGCGTCAGCATTGCTGGCGAATGGTGTCAACATCGTTAACCGCAGCTTTAAATACTCCCGTCCACGCGGCATTGTCGCCGCAGGTGCAGAAGAGCCGAATGCGGTAGTCCAGCTGGGCGCGGCTGAATCTGAGCAGGTGCCAAACGTGCGTGCCACGCAGCAGGCACTGTATGCCGGGTTGGAAGCGCGCAGCACCAACGGTTGGCCGGGTGTCGAAATCGATTTGATGAGCATGGTAGGCAAAGTCGGTGGTCGCTTTATGCCACCGGGCTTCTACTACAAAACCTTTATGAAACCCGCCTCGATGTGGATGACGTATGAAAAGTACATCCGCAAAGGCGCAGGCCTTGGACGCAGCCCGCTGGAACGCGATGCAGACACCTACGACCATATGAACCGTCACTGTGACGTGCTGGTGATCGGTGCCGGACCTGCCGGACTGGCAGCCGCGCTGGCAGCCGGTAAAAGTGGCGTGCGGGTGATTGTCGCCGATGAACAGGAAGAGATGGGCGGAAGCCTGTTGGACAGCCGTGACACGTTAGGCGGGAAGAACAGCGTTCACTGGGTCGAAGAGACATTGCAGGCGCTGGCCGCCATGCCGAATGTGCTGTTATTACCGCGTACCACCGCAAACGGTTATCACGACCAGAACTTTGTGACCCTGGTGGAACGCCGTACTGAACATCTGGCAGCGACTTCGCCACGAGAAAATGGTGAGAAGCCAGTCAGAACGCGTATGCACCGTGTGCGTGCCGGACGTGTGGTGCTCGCCACGGGTGCCCATGAGCGCCCGCTGGTGTATGCCGGTAACGATATCCCAGGCAACTTCGTGGCTGGCGCTATCTCTAACTACATCCTGCGTTACGGCGTGGTGCCGGGCACCAAACTGGTGCTCTCTACCAGCAACGATCACGCCTATCGTGCCGCATTAGACTGGCATGACAGCGGCGCTAACGTGGTAGCGATTGTCGATGCGCGTACCGCACCAGAAGGCACTTTAGTCCGTGAAGCACGCGCCAAAGGCATTCGGGTGATTACCGGTAGTGCGGTGATTGAATCACAGGGATCGACCCGCGTACGTAAGGTGTTGGTTGACCGCATCAACCTGCACAACTTTACCACTCAAGGCCAGCCGATCACGCTGGAGTGCGATACCGTGGCCTCCTCTGGCGGTTACAGCCCGGTGATCCACCTGGCTTCCCATACCGGTGCTCGTCCGGTGTGGCGTGAAGATATTCTCGGTTTCGTTGCCGGCAAAGTGAAAGGGATGCTGATTGTGGGCGGCGCACGCGGTGCCTATGCGCTGGGCGATGTCTTGAGTGACGGCCTGGAAGCGGGTGAACGTGCGGCCAGTGATATGGGCGGCAATGTCGTGAAAGTGGATCTGCCGGTCAGCAACCAGCGCCATGAAGGCGAAACCCTGGCGCTGTATCAGGTGCCACACCCGAAACCGACATTGCGTGCACCGAAGCAGTTTGTTGATCTGCAAAATGACGTAACGGCGGCCTCTATCGAACTGGCTACGCGTGAAGGCTTTGAGTCAATTGAGCATATCAAGCGTTACACCGTGATGGGCTTTGGTACCGATCAGGGCAAGCTGGGTAACATCAACGGTATGGCGATTGCGGCACGTTGCCTTGGCCGCACGATTGCTGATACCGGTACCACTACATTCCGTCCGAACTATACGCCGGTCGCCTTCGGTGCGATTACCGGTCGTCACGCTGCGGAGCTGTTCGACCCGATACGTTACACCGCGTTGCAGCAGTGGCATCTGGATAACGGGGCGGAATTTGAGGATGTCGGGCAGTGGAAACGTCCGTGGTACTTCCCACGTAACGGTGAAAACATCCACCAGGCGGTGGCGCGTGAGTGCCGCGCGGTGCGCAGCGGTGTAGGGATTCTGGATGCGTCTACCCTAGGTAAGATTGACATTCAGGGACCTGGTGCGCGTGAGTTCCTGGAGCGTGTCTACACCAATAAGTGGGCCAAACTGCCGGTAGGACGCGTGCGCTATGGCTTGATGTGCCGTGATGACGGCATGGTCTTCGATGACGGTACCACCAGTTGCCTGAGTAAGAACCACTTCCTGATGACCACCAGTACCGGCAACGCAGCCCGCGTGCTGGAGTGGCTGGAACTGTGGCAGCAGACGGAATGGCCAGATCTGGAAGTGTACTTTAACTCCGTGACCGACCACTGGGCCACCATGTCGATCTCCGGGCCAAAAGCGCGTCAGTTGTTGGCAGAAGTGTGCGATATCGATCTCGACCGTGAGAAGTTCAAATTCATGGACTGGAAAGAGGGCAAAGTGGCGGGCGTACCGGCACGCGTGTTCCGTATCTCGTTCACCGGTGAACTCGCGTACGAAATTAACGTTCAGGCTAACTATGCCCTGCACGTCTGGAAAGCCCTGTTTGAGCATGGCGCGAAGTATCAGCTGACGCCGTACGGCACGGAAACCATGCACGTTCTGCGTGCAGAAAAGGGCTTTATCATTGCCGGTCAGGATACCGACGGCTCGATGACGCCGGAAGATTTAGGGATGCAGTGGTGTGTGGGCTATGACAAAGCCTTCTCGTGGATTGGTCAACGTGCTCTGACGCGTGAAGACACTAAGCAGAAAGGGCGTAAACAGTTGGTGGGCCTGCTGCCGAAAAATCCACAGGTGATCCCACAAGAAGGGGCACAGATCATCGCGACGGAACAGCGCACGCTGCCGGTCCCGATGCTGGGCCATGTGACATCCAGCTACTACAGCACCACCCTGAATCGCGGTTTTGCGCTGGCAGTGGTGAAAAATGGCCATGAGCGTATGGGTGAAACCATTTTCTTCACCGGTTCAGATGGCGAAATTCATCAGGCAGAAATTGTGAGTACGGTATTTATCGACCCTAAAGGAGAGCGCCAGAATGTCTGATTCAGCTAAAGCAAAAACGTTTGATACTCACCCTGACAACCCTGCTCTGGCTGAATCGCCGTTTGTCCTGTCGTATAAACACGTCGGGCGGCCAGAGTCCCGACTTCCAGCTGGGGTGACGCTTCATGAAAGACCTATGCTTGGTCATCTTGTGCTTCGCGGCGGTGCTATTGCTCTGGATGGGGCTCTCCGGAATGCAATAAACCTGTCGCTGCCGGGCGAACCCTTGACCATGACTCAGGACAGCAGCGGTAACTACAGCGCCCAGTGGCTCTCACCGGATGAGTGGCTGCTGATTGTGCCGCCGGGCGAAGAGTTCGCGGTGGAGAATAAGCTGCGTGAAGCGTTGGGCGATGCGCATTATGCCATCACCAACGTCAGCGGCGGGCAGACCCTGCTGGAACTGACCGGTAAAGATGTGCGCAACCTGCTGATGAAATCCGTGATCTACGATGTGGATGACAAAAGCTTCCCGGTGGGCAAAGGCGTGATTACCGTGTTTGCGAAAACCACGGTCAATATTCGCCGTCCTGCGGCGGACGTGTGGCAACTGGTGGTGCGCCGCAGTTTTGCCGACTACAGCTACCGCTGGTTGCTGGATGCCGGACGCGAGTATCACATCGCTGTAAACGTGTAATCTGTTAAGTGCCGCGCAAGCGGCACCTTTTTCTGGAGTCGTGCTATGGCCCGCAACAATGATACCTGGATTTTAACGGCGCAATGTCCCAGCCAGCTTGGCACAGTCGATGTGGTCACGGGCTTTTTAAAACAACAGCGGTGCTACATTACCGAGCAACACTCATTTGACGACAAACTGGCGAAGCAGTTTTTTATTCGCACCGAGTTTCAGCCGCAGGCCAGCGATTTTAATATCCTGGATTTTCAGGAAGTGTTTACCGCGCGTGCCGCTGAATTTGGCATGACGTTTAATTTGTCAGAAAAAGGCTATCGGATGCCGGTAGTGATCATGGTGTCGAAGACCGATCACTGTCTCAACGATCTGCTGTATCGCTACCGTGCCGGTAAGCTTTCCATCGAGATCAAAGCGGTTGTCTCCAACCACCCGGATCTGGAGCCGCTGGTGCGCTGGCACGATCTGCCGTACTACCACTTCCCGATTACCAAAGAGACCAAAGCGCAGCAGGAAGCACAGGTCTTGCAGGTGATTGAGGAGACCGGGGCTGAGCTGGTGATTCTGGCGCGCTATATGCAGGTGCTCTCAAGCGAGATGGCGCATACCCTGTCCGGCCGGGCGATTAATATTCATCACTCACTGTTACCCGGCTTTAAGGGAGCAAAACCCTATCATCAGGCCTATCAAAAAGGCGTTAAGCTGGTGGGTGCCACGGCACACTATATCAACGACGACTTAGACGAAGGCCCGATTATTACGCAAAAAGTTGAGGTGGTGAGTCATGCCAATTATCCCGACGACCTGGTTGATTTAGGGCGTGATATTGAACGACAAACCTTAGCCCATGCTATTTCCTGCCATGTGGAACGACGGATATTTTTATATGGACAGAAAACGATTGTTTTCTCCCGCTAAACCCCTGCAACCCGACATCAAAGTCGGGTTTATTTTACTGAATCACTTCACGCTTATTTCTGTGGCCGGACTGGTCGAATCTTTGCGCTTTGCAGCCGATGCGTCGTTCTCCAGCCAGCAGATCTTTTGCCAGTGGGAGCTGATGACGTGGAATAACCAGCCCGTTACCGCCAGTTGCGGGATGCGGATGACGCCAACCACGGATCTCGACCTCGACAGGCCGTGGGACTATGTCGTGTTAGCGGGCGGATTGCTGGAAGAGACGCGCAGCCCGCCTGCCGGATTGGTGCAACTGGTTCAGCAGCTTCATGCACGCGGCATTACGCTGATTACGCTGTGCAGTGGCGTGTTTGTCGCCGGTCATGCCGGGTTGCTCAACGGGGTGCGCTGTGCGATTCACTTCACCACCCGCGATGAGTTCAGGCAACGTTTTCCCGAGGCGATCCCGGTGATCGATCAAACCTATATTGCTGACGGCGGGATTATCTCCAGCCCGGGTGGAACCACCATCGATCTGGCGATTGACCTGATACGCCGCCATTGCGGCACGGCACGGGCGGATAAAGTCCGTCAGTATCTGCTCGCACCCGATGAGAAAACGAAAAAGCCCCGGGCGAAAAAAGTGTCTGTAGCGCCCGCGCCACCGGCCTATCAAAATGGCCTGGTGAGTGCCGCGGTGGAGTATATGCAGCAACATCTGGATTCCCCGGCACCGCTCAACGATATCACCGCTTTTCTCGCCGTGAGCCCCCGACAGCTTAATCAGGCCTTTATCAAGCATACCGGCGATACGGCAGTGGTCTACTGGCGTAATCTTCGTCTGGAGCAGGCGCGTAAGCTGATGGCGAACAGCGACCTCTCAGTGACGGAAATTGCCAATGCCTGTGGTTTTGCCGATGCGTCGCATCTGATTGCGTGGTTCAGAAAACAGTATGGAGAAACGCCCGCCAGTTTCCGCCGTCGGCGGCGTGAGACAGAGCGGTTGATGTGAAGCCGGGGAATAAAATAAAGCGTGCAGTGAATAACTGATATATTTTCCGCTGCCCGTGCTGACGGGGAAATAAATCTATATCAGTTATTCCTGCGAGATGCCGGGCATTATTTTCTTAAGAAGCTGTTGTAGCCCATCACACGGTCTGTGGTGCGAGCATCGTCGGTATAAGGGGTAACCTGCACAAAGTGGCAAGGGTTGCGTACCTGGCCATTACTGGCCTGTTTCTGCGGCGTATCTTCACGGCAGTCAATCAGCCCGTCACCGGCGGCACAAAACACAATGTTCTCATCGTCGCACGCATTTCCCGCTGGGGTGTTGGCGTAAAAATAGGGTTCACATAATTTATCCGCCAGCTGCGTAATCACTTTCAGCAATGATGTTGTTGTCGTCATAACGTCTCCTCATCCTGCATTTACGTTTTTCTTTGTTAATCAAAAGTTGCACTCAAAGTGGGGTGGTGTCAATTTTATGACGGTGGGGGTAATAGTATAAAATGGCCTGAAAGTAGCATATTTGCGAAAAGGATATTTATTAAGGTCAGATAAAACAGATAGTTATGTTTTTCCCACTGGGAGTATATGACTTTCTTATTATTAGAGGAGGATCAAAAAACACCGGTTGAGGATCGGTGTATCAATTCATGCGGGAACAGGAAAATGTCTTCACAGCCTGGCAGAGATTGTGAGCATAATTACCGGGTGAGTCAGCGGCGTAGCGATATTTCTGGCTGACAGGGAAATCCGGCGGCGCTTTGTGGCCAGATATTGATGAGCAGGAAGAGCAGAGGATCAATCATGGAAACGCATTTCTCTACCAGGGATCTGGGTAATACCACAGTAACCGCCGTTAGTGATGGTGCAATGCAGGTGGATTTTAGCCTGTTGTCCCCCATAGAGGCGGCCGAGTGTGAGCAAATTCAGCGGCACAAGCAGGTTCTGGAGCCGAGCGGTATTAATATCAATACGTTTTTAGTGCGCCATCAGGGCAAGCATATTCTGATTGATAGCGGTATTGGTGGCATTCGGGGGTTGGGTGGCAAGTTGAATATGCATCTGGCTGCATTGGGTGTCACGTCGGACGATATAGATACCGTGTTGTTAACCCATGCACACCCTGACCATATCGGCGGGTTGTTGACGGCTGAGGGTGAGGCGGTGTTCCAGAATGCTGAATTGGTCGTGAGTAGCAAAGAGTATCACTATCTTAATGACGACAGCCATTTCCGTGCAGCCAGCGAGCGTATTCAGGGCAACTTTACGCTGGCGCGTCGGGTGTTTGACCGCTATCAGCGTCATTTGCGGCTTGTTGATCAGGGAGAGGTGATTGCGGGTATTTTTGCGGTGCCGTTACCGGGCCATACGCCGGGGCATTTGGGCTACCGAATTGAAGGCAGTCAGGATCAGTTATTAATCTGGGGGGATATTGTGCATTTTCCCCATATTCAGTTACTCAAGCCCGAAGTCTCCATCGCTTTTGATTATGATGCTGTCTTAGCTGCAGAAACGCGCCGTCGTCTGCTTGATGAGGTGAGCGCTGATAATCTTTTGATTGGCGGAATGCATTTTGGGCCGGAGGGTTTTGGCCGAGTGGGTCGCTATCAGTCCGGCTACGAGATCATTTACTGCAACGAGGCGTAATCACGGGTTTCGGCACTGGCGGTCAGATCGTTGTCCTTGGTCTGGCCACCGGGAACATGCGTTTGAAAAGCAAAAAACCCGCTCAGGTTTCCCTGAGCGGGTTTTTCTAATTTGGCTCCTCTGACTGGACTCGAACCAGTGACATACGGATTAACAGTCCGCCGTTCTACCGACTGAACTACAGAGGAATCGTGTGAACGGGGCGCATAGTATCGACCCTGCTGGGTGTTGTCAAAACTCTTTTGCAGAAATGGGTTCGATTGCTGGTTTATTCAACACTTGCGTGTTTTGGTGCCATTTCAGTGACTGAAACAGGGTGTTCAATGGGATTGTCCGTACACTATTTCAACCGTTCACTGCTGTGTGAATCGTGATGTGTGTCACCTATTTTATGCAAACCATCATGTTGATTTGTCGTAAACCTCGAATTGATCGCATTAGTGATCACACATATTTCATTTGCCAATTGTGGATGGGGCAAAACGAAATATATATTCCGCAAAAACCTCCCCACACATCAGGATGCACGGTATGAACAAAGTCAGAATCGGTATGATCGGCAGTGGCTATATTGGACGTTGTCATGCGATTGCTTATGCGCAGGCCCCCACGGTTTTTGCCCTGAAAGGTGAGATTGTGCGTGAGATGCTGGCAGAGGTGACGCCAGAGTTGGCAGTAGAGAAAGCGGCGACCTTTGGGTTTACGCGTTCAACCGGGAACTGGCGTGAGTTGGTGAGCGATCCGCAGATTGATGTCGTGGATATTTGCGCGCCGAATTTCCTGCATAAGGAGATGGCGCTGGAGGCTATTCGCCACGGTAAGCACGTCTATTCTGAAAAGCCGTTGTCGTTGAGCGTGGCGGATGCTGAGGAGATGGTTCGTGCAGCACAGGCCGCAGGCGTGAAGACTTTGGTCGGTTTTAACTATATGAAGAACCCGACCAGTCAGTTGGCGAAGGAGATTATCAGCCGCGGTGAGATTGGCGAAGTGGTGCACTTTTACGGTACCCATAATGAAGATTATCTCGCCAACCCCAGTACCCCGCGTGACTGGCACTGCCAGCAGGCGCTGGCGGGCCTTGGCGCATTAGGCGATCTTGCGGCGCATATTGTGAATATGGCGCACTACCTGGTCGGGGATATCGATGAAGTCAGCGGCGATATGCTGACCGTGATTAAGCAGCGTCCCGATGCTAAGAATCCAGGGCAGATGTTACCGGTGGAGAATGAGGATCAGGCCAGTGCGCTGTTGCGGTTTAATAATGGCGCGCATGGGGTGATTGAGACTTCACGTATCGCCTGCGGCAGTAAGATGGGGCTGACTTATGTGGTGACCGGGACCAAAGGTACGCTGCGTTATACCCAGGAGCGCATGGCCGAGCTGGAGCTGTATCTGCATGACGATCCTGCTGGACGGCAGGGCTTTAAGACCATCCTGACTGGCCCGGCACATCCTGACTATGCCAATTTCTGCGTGTCCGCCGGTCATGGTATTGGTTTTAACGATCAGAAGACGGTGGAGATTCGCGATTTAATCAACGGGATTGCCGCAGGCGATCGCATGTGGCCCGATTTTGCCGAAGGGTTGCAGGTGCAGAAGGTGTTAGAGGCGATCGCCATTTCCGCCGTAGAACGCCAGTGGGTTAGGGTTTAAATTCCGTTTCAGTTTGGGGTGGTACGGGTAGTGTTTGTGCGTTTCAGTGGCAGGGTGCGGGTAGTGTTCGTGCGTTTCAGTTGGGTGGTGCGGGTAGTCTTCGTGCGTTCCAGTCGCAGATGGTGGGGAGTGCCGTAAAGACGCCGTGAATCCCTCCCTGGAGGCTCTGCCGCCGCATCCTTGCGGCGGAAGCTTTACTCTACTCCCCACCATCCCCGCCTTTATGTGGATAATGTGCAGAGCTTTTTCCGTGCGTTTCAGTTTGAGGTGGTGCGGTTGGTGTTCGTGCGTTCCAGTCGCAGATGGTGGGGAGTGCCGTAAAGACGCCGTGAATCCTTCCCTGGAGGCTCTGCCGCCGCATCCTTGCGGCGGAAGCTTTACTCTACTCCCCACCATCCCCGCCTTTATGTGGAAGATGTGCAGACCATTGCCCGTGCGATTTGTGGCTGCACAACGCCCATTGATTGCCGAGCGTGCTCCCTCTCCCGCTTGCGGGAGAGGGGTGGGGTGAGGGTAGAAGTGGCCCCTGAAACGCAGCTAAATCTCGCCGTTGTAATGATCCCACCAGCGTTTATCCAGCGCGTAGTAGCGGTCGCGCTCGGCCTCAGGCTGCTGTAAGTCCCGGACCCAGGGCTTGGCGAGAATAAAGTGCAAGTTCTTCACCTCCGGCTCGTGCCAGAGCTTAGGATGCTGGAAGGGTAACGTTTTCAACGCATTATAAATGTAGGGCAGAGGCAGCCAACGGCCAGCAAACGCTTCGTTCAACAGATCCTGCTCGGAAAAGGGGTAGGCGCGTAAATCATCGATCGCCGCAATACGTGCCGAAAGCTGCTTAAACACTTCCGGGTCAGGCTTCAGAACCAAAAAGCCGCCGTTGAGATACAAATCGACATTTTCCGGTGCCGGTTGCCCCCGTTCCTGCCAGGTATAGTGGCAATAATCAGGTTGCCAGCTGGCGGGGTAAGAGGCGATGCGGTTGGGATTACAGCGACAGGCATGGCAGGCGGCCAACAGGTTATCCCCGAGATCCAGGGTAAAAAGCTCATCCATATTCTGCAACACCAACATATCGGCATCGAGAAACACTACGCGCTCGCAATCCGGCAACTGCCAGACGCGCAGTTTGGTCCACACTTCACCAAACTGCGCCGAAGCATAGTGCTCACTCAAACCCGAAGGCGGTTGCAACGGGGCAACCGGATGGATCAGGCAGCCTTCCTCCTGTAACAGTTCACGGTCGGCATGGCTAATGGCGTCAGTCACCATCACCACTAACGGCCACTGCGTTTTGCTCTGACGCAGAGAACGCTGCAAGGCACGAACGCCAATCAGGTAATTCGGTTGTGTTAAAAGCGTAGCCCAGGCGTACACGGTGCTCTCCTTATCCCTTAATCAAACAGAGTGTTCACATAGTGATTGCTAAACCGACGAGCCGGATCGAGGCTGGCACGCAACGCGCGGAAATCATCCCAGTGGGGATAAACCTCACGCCATTGATAACGCGTGGGATCGTAATATTTCCCCCAATGTGGGCGGCCCCCTTCCGCAGCCAACAGCTTTTCTACCTCGGTCAGAAAATGCAGCCCTTCCTGAGAGAGCGAACCATCATCGGCGTAATACACCACAAACCCGAAAAAACAGGTGGCGCGATCGCTGGCCGGGCTTAGCCAGGCAGCAGAAGGGCCCGTGCAGCGCAAAATGATGGGATAATGCATATGTGGGCGGTTCTCGGCGTACCAGCGCTTGATCTTTCTGATAATGGCTGGCGTGCGATCCAGCGGAACACCGATCTCGACATTGATTTGCGGGACCGCAATACCACGGCACAGCAGTTGATACACATCGCCTGTGACGTCAGTAAAATCGCGAAAGCGTGTTACGGTGCGAAACTGTTTACCGCCTTTCCCTTCAACCTGGGTATCTCGGTGCATATGCGCCAGTGTCTGATCGATAGTGCGATTCAGGCGAGTATCTCCCTCATCCGCGTGCTCAATCACTGCCCGGCCCTGGGCATAATATTGCTCGCGCAATGACGCGCTGGCGGGATTAATATTCCAGACGTGCAGCACATCGTCGTCAACAAACCACCAGGCCTTGCTGAACTCATAGGTCTGGTTCCAGCGCAGCAGATCCTGCTCCAGCGTTGCCGCCGGAACGGCGTGCTTCTCACAGGTAAAAATGCGAAACGGCACGGTGCGCAACGTAATCGCCGTCACGACACCCAGCGTCCCCAGGCTTACCTGAACGGCAGCAAACTCAGGGTCTCCACGGTGAAATTCGCGGATGCTGCCATCGGCAAGCACCATACGAATCGCCAGGGCTTCGTCTGCCAGCGAACTTTGCTGCATACCTTGCCCGTGTGTCCCGGTGGCGATAGCACCCGCCAGCGTCTGCACGGCGATCACCCCCGGCGAACAGCCGAGCATACGATCCATGCGGGTGAGGTGATCAAACAGATCTTCCAGCCGGGTGCCTGCGGCCACGGTAATACTCTCCGCATCGTGATGCAGAATGCCCTGCAACGCACTGAGATCCAGCAGCAGATCATCCTCTGCCACATTCAACATGCGTCCCGGGGACAAGCGGCTGCCCACCAGTCGCACACTGCCGGAATGTTGGCGTAACAACTGCTGGACTTCAGCTTCAGATTGCGGGGTTTTTACCTGGAAGTGTTGGGCCAGACGCGCATTTTGCGCCCAGTTCCACAAGCTGCCATCGTCGGGATTGTCGCTATGGCGGAGCGGGTAGAGCAGAGAATCGTGATTCACGGTAGCGCTCCTCAACAAAAGTGTGATGGTCTCAATGTCTAATAAAGCGTAGACCATCACAGCTTGAGAGCGAGCGATACGGTAATCTAGTCGGTTTTTTGCACGTAGCGCAGTGTGGCAATGACCGCTAACTGGCGGTTACGGCGGATATTATCCGCTTCACTGTGGTCCGGGCTAAACAGGGTATTAAAGGTGTAACGGTTTGCTACATGGTGCACACAGATGCTGCTCAACAGCCGGTGAACATCAATGGTTTGCACCTCTTTCACAAACACGCCCTGTTGCTGACCGCGCGCGAGAATATCGTCCAGCAGATCTAACGCACTTTTATTCAAGGCTTTAATGCGGGCAGACTGGCTGATATAGCGGCCGCGCAGCAAGTTTTCGCTACAGACCAGGCGGATAAAATCTGGATGCGTGGCGTGATAGTCAAAGCTGGCTTCTACCAGCCGGGTCAGTGCCTCTTCTGGCGGCAGGGACGCGAGGTTCAGACTGGTTTCGTGTTCACGAATCGACTGATAAACCTGCTCCAGCACCTCAATATACAGCTGCTCTTTATTACCGAAATGATAGACCACCATGCGTTTGGTGGTTTCAGCGTATTCCGCAATTTGTTCGAGCCGCGCACCTTGCATACCGAACTCGGCAAAGGTTTTCAGTGCGCCTGCGATGATACGTTTTTTTAAGCCTTCGGGGTCGTTTTTGCGTTTTGTAGTCTCAGACATAACTCAGTTGAAAGTAATTAAGCCGGCGTCAGGGTAGCACAGCCCAGGTGTAAATTGTTTGTTAATAGGAAAAAAGCAGAACCTTTCGCCCTGTTTCGTACCGTTTACAGTTAGCCTGGCGCAGCGTTTGCATGGGATTACGTCATCATCTCTTCAGGAACGATCGCGATGAACGCTGATTCTGCTACCACAGTGCGATTTCTGCTGGCATCACGCCAGTGTGAACTCAACAGCCTGCGTTACCTGCTGCAAACCGGCGAACTGGTGGGGAAAATCAGCCAGATGGTGCATATGCTGCAACGTGAACGCGGCACCAGTAACCTCTATCTCTGTACTCAGGGCCGCCTGTGTGGCGAGCAACTGGCGCAACGCGCACAGGATGCTCTCACGGCGCAGGTTGCGTTGTTACACCACCTCGACCAACTTGAAACACTCACGGCGACTCTGCCTCAGGCCAGTCGTTTACTCAGCCGAGTCGCGAGTGTGGTCTACGCCCTGAGCCTGTTGCCCGCGCTGCGTCAGCAGGTGCGCCAGCTCACGGCACAGGATGCCATCGCCTTTTTCAATGACACCATTCGCCATCTGCTGGCGCTGGTTTTTGAACTTTCGGATGCCGCCGCAGAGCCCGCTATCTCGCGTGCGCTGATTGCCCAGTTCAGTTTTATGCAGGGCAAAGAGCTGGCGGGGCAGGAGCGTGCCGCGGGCGTGGCCGCCCTGGCCGCCGGGCAGTTTGATGAACATTCACAGCACACGCTGCTGGATTTGATTGAACGCCAGGATCGCTGCTTTGCGACCTTTGCTGAGTTCTGTGATGCGGCCCATCGCCAGCGCTGGCTGGATCTCACGCCGGACAGTGAATTTGAACGGCTGCGGCGTATTGCCTGCACCCGGCGCACCCGTCAGGCCGCAGATGAGGCGGAGAGCTTGCGCTGGTTCAGTGTCGCTACCCAACGCATCGATGGCATGAAACAACTGGAAGATGAGCTACAGACCAGCCTGATGGATCTGTGCCGCGCACGCATTGCGGTCCAGGAACAGGCTAACAATGAACAACGGGCTGATATCTCCAGTCTGATGGGGCAGCAAATCCAGGACGAGGGCGGCTATGCGGTATTTATGCCGCATGCAGGCCATGAACAAGGTGAATGGCTGGCCAATGATGAGGGGGTCACACCGCAGCTCAGCCGCTCTTTACTCAGCCTGGTGCAACAGCAGGCGCGGCGCTTACAGGCGCTGGACCATGAGCTCACTACCCTGCGTGTAACGCTCAACGAACGCAAAGCGATAGACCGGGCGAAAAGCCTGCTGATGCAGCACCGTGCGCTGTCAGAAGAAGAAGCCTATAAAACCCTGCGGCGGATGGCCATGAATCAGAACAAGAAGCTGGTAGAGATTGCCACGGCGATGCTGGCGGTAGCGGACATTTTGCAGGAAAGCCCCTAAGCAAGATATGCACACCAAAGGTGCGTGTATGTGCACTGGCGGTGCAAAGATGTGCTGGCGGGAAACCTCTCAGGGGGAGAAAAACGCCAGAATCACGCGTTTCACAAGGGGAGGTAAACCTGGCACAGCAGTTGCTTCATTAAACTCAACATAACTTACTCAGCCTGGCCAACGGCGGTCAGCGCAGAGTAACCGGATAACGGCGTCCATAAGCGTGCACTTTGCACGGGCTTATGGACGCCGTTTTTTTTTCGTCAGAATTAGCGTGAAGGTGTCGTGGATGAGTGATAACAGCACAATAAAAAACCAGATAAACCGCCGTCAGTTTCTGCTGGGCAGCGCCGCGCTAGGGGGCAGTTACTTACTGCCAGGGCTGATGAACAGCGTGTGGGCGGCAGGCTCCGATGCCCCCGAGAAAAAAGAGGTGCGGGTGGGGTTTATCCCGCTGACCGACTGCGCCTCAGTGGTGATGGCCGCAGTAAAAGGCTTCGATAAAAAGCATGGCATCTCCCTGGTGCCAAGCAAAGAAGCGAGCTGGGCAGCGGTGCGCGACAAACTCCTCTCCGGTGAACTGGACGCTTCACACATCCTTTATGGGCAGCTCTATGGCCTGCAAATGGGCCTCGCCGGACCGCAGAGCAACATGGCTTGCCTGATGACGCTGAACCAGAACGGCCAGGCGATCACCCTGGCGAATGCACTGCACGATGCCGGTGTCAGCGACCTCGCAGGCCTACAGAAAAAAGTCGCCGCCAACCCGGCTGGCACCTACACCTTTGCGCAAACCTTCCCCACGGGCACCCATGCCATGTGGCTCAACTACTGGCTGGCCAGCGCAGGCATTAATCCGCTCACTGACATCCGCAGCGTGGTGGTGCCGCCGCCGCAAATGGTGATGAACATGAAAATCGGCAACATGGTGGGTTACTGCGTGGGTGAGCCGTGGAACCAGCGCGCCATTAGCGACAACATCGGCTTTACCGCCGCCACCAGTCAGCAGATCTGGCCCGATCACCCGGAAAAAGTGCTGGGTACGCGTGAAGCCTGGGTCAACAGCAATCCGAATACCGCGCGGGCACTGACCGCAGCCGTGCTGGAAGCCGCCCGCTGGATCGATGCCTCAGAGGCGAACCGCCGGGAAACCGTGCAGGTGATTGCCGGACGCGCCTGGATCAACACCAAAGAAGAGACCATTGTCGGGCGGATGCTTGGCCAGTACCAAAACGGGATCGGCCAAAGCTGGCAGGACGATCACGCCATGCGCTTCTTCCATGATGGTGAAGTGAGCTTCCCGTGGCTCTCCGATGGCATGTGGTTTATGACGCAGCATAAGCGCTGGGGCTTGTTAAAGCAGGAGCCAGACTACCTTGCCGTGGCGCGTCAGGTTAACCGGATTGATATCTACAAACAGGCGGCGACCCAGGTAGGCAACATTGCGATTCCAGACAGCGAAATGCGCAGCAGCGTGCTGATCGATGGCAAGCGCTGGGATGGCAGCAACCCCGCTGCCTACGCCAACAGTTTCAGTGTTAAGCAATAAGCGAGGTAGCAATGAAAAATCAGGCTCAGATCATTCCGCTGACGGCAGAAAGTCACACCAGCGCCGAGATTGTCGCGCTGCCGAATTCCACGGCTGCACCGCGCGTGCGCCGTTCGTGGTTACGTCCGCTGCTGCAACGGGTTTTTCCCGCTGTACTGGGTATCGCACTGCTGCTGGGTGTCTGGCAGATTGCGGCCATTACCAGTAAAGGTTTTCCCACTCCCTGGTCCACCGCGCAGGCCGCCGTCAGCCTGTTCGCCGATCCGTTCTATATTGCCGGGCCAAACGATCAGGGGATTGGCTGGAACGTGCTGGCCTCGTTACAGCGTGTGGCGATGGGCTTTGGGCTGGCTGCGCTGGTGGGGATCCCAACCGGTTTCCTGATTGGCCGTTTTACCTTTGTGGCTCACATGCTTAACCCGATCATCTCGCTGCTACGCCCGGTCAGTCCGCTGGCGTGGTTACCGATTGGTTTACTGCTATTTCAACGTGCAGAACCGGCTTCCAGCTGGACCATCTTTATCTGTTCGATCTGGCCGATGATCCTCAACACCGCCGAAGGGGTGCGCCATATCCCACAGGACTACCTGAACGTGGCCCGTGTGTTGCGCCTGTCGGAATTTACCGTGATGCGCAAAATCCTGTTGCCTGCGGTACTGCCCAACATTTTGACCGGCATGCGTCTGTCGATTGGCATCGCCTGGCTGGTGATTGTGGCGGCCGAAATGCTGACCGGCGGCATGGGCATTGGCTTCTGGATCTGGAATGAGTGGAACAACCTCAATGTGGAACACATTCTCGTTGCCATCCTGGTGATTGGTGCCGTTGGCCTGTTACTCGAGCAGGGGCTGATGTGGATCGCCCGTCGTTTCAGCTATGACAACCGTTAAGGAGAGGATGATGCGTAATCAACCCGTTATTCGTGTGCAGCAGGTGAGCCAGCGTTTTAACACCGCCAGCGGTGAGTTCCTGGCCCTCGACAACGTCAGTTTTGATATCCACCAGGGGGAAACCCTGAGCCTGATTGGCCACTCCGGCTGTGGCAAATCGACGCTGCTCAACCTGATCGCCGGTCTGACCCTGCCGAGCAGCGGTGGGCTGCTGTGCAATAACCGCGAAATTGCCGGACCCGGTCCAGAACGCGCGGTGGTGTTTCAGAACCATTCTCTGCTGCCGTGGCTATCAACCTATGAAAACGTGGCGCTCGCGGTGCGGCAGGTGTTTCGTGGCGAGATGAACAAAAGCGAAATGCACGAGTGGATCATGCACAACCTGGAACTGGTACAGATGGCGCACGCCCACAACAAACGTCCTGGGGAGATCTCAGGCGGCATGAAACAGCGTGTCGGCATTGCCCGGGCGCTGGCCATGAAACCGGAAGTCCTGCTGATGGATGAGCCCTTTGGTGCGCTGGATGCTTTAACCCGTACCCATTTACAGGATGCGGTGATGGCAATTCAGCAGCGCCTCAACACCACCATTGTGTTGATCACCCACGATGTGGATGAGGCCGTGCTGCTCTCTGACCGGGTCTTGATGATGACCAATGGCCCGGCGGCCACCGTAGGCGAAATCATGCGGGTTGACTTACCGCGCCCACGTTCGCGCGTTGCGCTGGCGGATGACAGCCATTACCAGCAGTGTCGTCAGCAGGTGCTGCAGTTTCTGTATGAAAAACAGCCGAAAGCCGCATAAGGAGAGCCGAAATGCAAAAGCCCGTATTAGTGATGGTCGGACACGGCATGGTCGGCCACTATTTTCTCGAGCAGTTGGTAGAACGCCAGCTTCATCTGCACTACCAGGTGGTGGTGTTTGGTGAAGAGCGCCTGCCAGCTTATGACCGCGTACACCTGTCAGAGTACTTTGCTGGCCGCAGCGCGGAGTCGCTGTCGCTGGTGAAGCCCGATTTCTTCGCCAACAGTGGTATCACGCTGCGGACCTCTAGCCGTATCTGCGCGGTGGATGCTGAGCGTCAGTGCGTGATTGATGAGCACGGTGAAGAGACACACTATCAGCAGCTAGTGCTGGCGACCGGGTCTTATCCGTTTGTTCCCCCGATGCCCGGTCACGATCGTCCCGGCTGCCTGGTCTATCGCACCCTTGACGATCTGGATGCGATTGCGGCACAGGCCAAAACTGCGCGCAGCGGCGTCGTGATTGGCGGAGGCTTGCTGGGGTTAGAAGCGGCGAATGCACTGCGCCAGCTGGGGCTGGAAACTCACGTGGTGGAATTTGCCCCGCGCCTGATGGCGGTACAGCTGGATGAGGGCGGGGCGGAGATGCTGCGCCACAAAATCGAAGCGCTGGGCGTTCAGGTACACACCAGCAAAGAGACACGCGAAATTGTTGATGGAGAACAGGCGCAGCATCGTCTGTGCTTTGCGGATGGCTCCCATCTGGAAACCGATCTGCTGCTGTTCTCGGCGGGGATTCGCCCACGCGATAACCTCGCGGAGAGCGCCGGTCTGATCCGTGGCCCGCGCGGTGGCATCGAAATTAACGATCGCTGCCAGACGTCCGACGCTACCATTTTTGCCATTGGCGAATGTGCGCTGTGGGACGGGAAAATTTTTGGCCTGGTCGCACCGGGCTATCAAATGGCACGTTGCGTGGCCGATCACCTGCTCGACAAAGAGAACCTGTTTACCGGTGCCGATATGAGCACCAAACTCAAGCTGTTAGGCGTTGAAGTGGCCTCTATTGGCGATGCACATGGCCGCACGCCGGGCAGTCAGAGCTATCAATGGCGTGATGGACCCAATGAGATCTATAAAAAAATCGTGGTCTCAGCCGATGGCAAACTGCTGTTGGGCGCGGTGTTGATTGGTGACAGCAGTGACTACAGCACGCTGTTACAGATGATGCTCAACAGCATGCCGCTGCCCGCCCAGCCTGAAATGCTGATTCTGCCCCAACCTTCGGGCAGTGAACCCAAAGGGCTGGGCGTCGCAGCACTGCCGGCCAGCGCGCAGATCTGCTCGTGCCATAACGTCAGTAAAGCCGATATCTCCACGGCGGTGGTGGCGGGGTGCAGCGAAATGGGTAGCCTGAAAGCCTGCACCAAAGCCGGTACCGGCTGCGGTGGCTGTGTCCCGTTACTTAAACAGGTGCTGGAGCATGAGTTGACCCAGCTTGGGGTGGAGGTGAAAAAGGATGTGTGCGAGCACTTCGCCTTCTCACGCCAGGAGATCTACCATCTGATCCGCGTGCATCAGATCCGCAGCTTTAGCGCGCTGATCGCCCGTTTTGGCAAGGGTTCCGGTTGTGAAGTGTGTAAGCCGCTGGTGGGATCGCTGCTGGCATCCTGCTGGAATGATTACCTGCTGGAGCCACAGCACTTGCCGTTGCAGGACACCAACGATCGCTTCTTCGCTAACATGCAAAAAGACGGGACTTACTCGGTGGTACCGCGCATTCCTGCGGGTGAAATCACCCCTGAGGGGTTGATTGCCATTGGGCAGGTGGCTCAACGCTACCAGCTTTATACCAAAATCACCGGCGGACAGCGGGTCGATCTGTTTGGCGCACGGCAAGAACAACTCCCGGCGATCTGGCGTGAGCTGGTGGATGCCGGTTTCGAAACCGGGCATGCCTATGGCAAGTCGTTACGCACGGTGAAATCCTGCGTCGGTTCTACCTGGTGCCGCTACGGCGTGCAGGACTCCACCGGCCTGGCGCTGGCGCTGGAACAGCGCTACAAGGGGCTGCGTTCACCACACAAAATCAAAATGGCGGTGTCGGGTTGTACCCGCGAATGTGCCGAAGCGCAGAGTAAAGACATTGGGGTGATCGCCACGGATAAAGGCTGGAATCTCTATGTATGCGGCAACGGGGGCATGAAACCGCGCCATGCCGATCTGTTTGCCAGCGATCTCGATCGCGAGACCTTAATTGCCACCATTGATCGGCTGCTGATGTTCTACATTCGCACCGCCGATCGCCTGCAACGTACCAGCACCTGGCTGGATAATCTGGAAGGCGGCATCGACTACCTGCGTGAGGTGATCCTGCAAGACAGCCTCAACCTCGGCGCGGAGCTGGAAAGTGAAATGGCCCATGTGGTCGGCAGCTACCAGTGTGAGTGGCAGACCACGTTGGCCAGCCCAGAGCGACTGGCGCTGTTCCGCCCCTTCCTGAATGACGCAACGCCAGACGAAGCGGTGGTGATGGTGCCACAGCGCGGCCAGATCCGCCCGGCGCAGCCAGAGGAAAAAACCGTCTCCACGGCGCAAGTGATGGCAGAGGGTGAGTGGGTGCGGATTGCAGCACTGACTGACATTCCTGCCAACGTGGGGATGGCGGCACGCCTCGGCCAGCAGCAGATTGCGCTGTTCCATCTCCCCGACAGTGAGGCCCGGATCTACGCGCTGGATAATCTTGAGCCTGGCACCGGGGCCAATGTGTTATCACGCGGTTTGCTCGGTGATATTGCCGGTGAACCGGTGGTGTTCTCGCCACTGTATAAAAAGCGCTTCCGCCTGAGCGACGGGATTAGCCCGGATGACAACACCTTACGCGTCCGTGCCTGGCCGGTGAAGATCGAACAGGGTGACATTTGGGTTAACACTCTGGCGCTGGCACATCCGTTGGCCGTGCAGTTGGCAGAAGCGTTCTAAGGGGAGGAGTAGACGATGACGCTTGAGACGATGATCAAACAGGGTGAGCCGCTGCGGGCCGGTGAGGTCTGGCTGGTTGGCGCAGGCCCTGGTGACGTGGAGTTACTGACGCTAAAAGCGTTGCGCGCTATCCAGCAGGCGGATGTGGTGGTGTATGACCGGCTGGTTTCCAGTGCGATCATGGCATTAGTCCCGCCCACCGCACTGTGCATTGACGTGGGTAAGACGCGCGGTTGTCATCGTCTGGCACAGCCACAGATCAATCAGCTGCTGGTTGAGCTGGCGCAGTCCGGGCAGCGGGTGGTGCGGTTAAAAGGCGGCGATCCGTTTATCTTCGGACGCGGGGGAGAAGAACAGGCGTTTGCCCAGCAGGCGGGCATCATCTGCCACGTGGTGCCGGGCATCACGGCGGCCATCGGCTGTGCCGCCGCCGTCGGTTTGCCGCTGACCCATCGCGCCTGTGCGCAGTCGGTGCGTTTTATCACCGGCCACGGGCGTGAGGGAGAACCGCAACTCGACTGGCCAACGCTGGTGGATAGCCAGCAAACCCTGGTGTTCTACATGGGGCTGAGCCACAGCAGCGGGCTGTGTCAGCGCTTAATGGAACACGGCATGGCGGCCACTACCCCCGTGGCAATCATCGAACGCGGTACGCAGCCCGATCAGCGTTTGCTCACGGCGACGCTGGCGAGTTTGCCTGCGCTGCTGGCGCACTACCAGCCGCAATCTCCCAGCTTATTGATTGTGGGAGAAGTGGTGCGTTTTTGCCGCCATCCAGCACTGCGTATCGAAACTCCCCCTTTAGCCACGCAACTTGCGGACTCTGCCGCAGCCTGACGGGGGTACTGATGAAGCAGGTGAAAAGCGTTTGCCCTTACTGCGGTGTGGGCTGTGGCATTATGATGCAGGTAGAAGCTAACCGCGTGATTAAAATCAGCGGTGATAAGCAGCATCCGAGTAATTTTGGCCGTCTGTGTACCAAAGGCAACAGTTGCCACCAGCCGCTGGCGGACTCTGGGCGGCTGGAGCAGGCGTTTATGCGCAGCGACCGCAGCCAGGAGCCGGTACAGGTTGGCATTGAGGAGGCCATCGACACCAGTGCGATGCGGTTGCGCGCCATTATTGATGAACATGGCCCGGATGCTGTGGCGTTATATGTGTCTGGACAGATGTCGCTGGAGGCGCAATACCTCGCCAACAAACTCGCCAAAGGCTTTATCGGTACCAACAATATCGAGTCCAACTCGCGTCTCTGCATGGCCAGTGCCGGCAGTGGCTATAAGCAGTCTTTGGGTTCTGATGGTCCCCCTGGCTCGTATCAGGACTTTGATCACGCCTCGCTGTTTTTCGTCATTGGTTCCAATATGGCCGACTGCCACCCGATTCTGTTCTTACGCATGATGGATCGGGTGAAAGCCGGGGCGAAGCTGATTGTGGTTGATCCACGCCGCACCGCAACGGCAGAAAAAGCGTCGCTGTTTTTGCAGATCCGCCCTGGCAGCGATCTGGCCTTGCTCAATGGGCTGCTGGCGCTGCTGGTAAAAAACAACGCGCTGGATCATGACTTCATCAGGCGTTTCACCGAAGGCTGGCAGGCGATGCCCGAATTTCTGGCGGATTACCCCCCCGAGCAGGTTGCCGAACGCACCGGCCTGGCGGTAGCGGATATCCAGCAGGCGGCAACGTGGATCGGTGAGGCGTCGGAGTGGATGAGCTGCTGGACTATGGGCCTGAATCAGAGCACTCACGGCACCTGGAATACCAACGCACTGTGTAACTTGCACCTCGCGACGGGTGCAATTTGCCGGCGTGGCAGCGGACCCTTTTCGCTGACGGGGCAGCCGAATGCCATGGGCGGCCGCGAGATGGGATATATGGGAATGGGGCTTCCCGGCCAGCGCTCGGTGCTGGTGGCAGAGGACCGCCAGTTTGTTGAACAGCAGTGGGGAGTCCCTGCCGGTACGCTGCGCACCGATCTGGTGGGCGGAACGGTAGAGATGTTTCGTCAGATGGCGGCAGGCAGCATCAAAGCGTGCTGGGTAATCTGTACCAATCCGGTTGCCAGCGCCCCTAATCGTCAAACGGTGATTGATGCCTTACAGCAGGCCGAGCTGGTGATCACCCAGGACGCCTTCCTTGATACCGAAACCAATCGCTATGCCGATATTCTGTTACCGGCTGCGCTGTGGGCAGAAGCAGAAGGGGTGATGATTAACTCCGAACGCAATATCACCCTGATGCCACAGGCGATTACCCCACCCGGAGAAGCACTGGCGGACTGGCAGATCATTGCCCGCGTCGCCTGTGCGCTTGGCTATAGCGCGGACTTTAGCTACGCCTCGGCGGAGGCGGTGTTCGACGAGATCCGCGCGTTCGCCAATCCCCACACCGGCTACGATATACGCGGCGTGAGTTATGCACGCCTGCGTACCACGCCCGTCCAGTGGCCCAGCCCGCCCGGGGACAGGGATGACCGCCATCCCTTACGTTACCGTCAGGGGGATAACGACATTCGCTTTGCGACAGCCAGCGGTAAAGCGCAGTTTTTTGCCCGCCCCGATATGCCACCCGCCGAACTGCCGGACGATACGTTCCCGCTGGTACTCAATACGGGCCGGGTACAACATCAGTGGCATACCCTGACCAAGACCGGCAAAGTGGCGACCCTGAACAAGCTCAATCCCGGCCCGTTTGTGGAGATCAACCCGCAGGATGCACAGCGGCTGAACATCCAACCTCAGGATCAACTGGAGATTCGCTCACGACGCGGCAGTGCAAGACTGCCCGCGGTGATCACCGACCGGGTATTGCCAGGTAACTGTTTCGCCCCCTTTCACTGGAATGATGTGTTTGGTGAGCAGTTGGCGGTGAATGCCGTGACCAGTGATGCGGTTGATCCCGTTTCCCAACAACCAGAATTCAAGTTTTCTGCGGTGTCCGTGACCCGCATGACCCCTTCGCCAGTGAACCCCACCGCGCAGCGCGCTCAGGAGCCTTTAATGAAACCGATTGATGCATTTGCGGCTTTACTGGGCCTTGAGACCACGCCCGTGATGCAGTTGGAAGCGGATGAGAAGCACTATATGCAAGGGTTTCTTGCCGGATTAGGCAGTGAACATGTGCAGCAGGCGCTGGGGGTGCCGGTGTTACCTGCCAGCGCGCCGCTTTCTCATGATAAACGTCTGCGGGTGGACGGGATGCTAGCCGGGCTGTTTGCTCGCATTCCGCTGTCCGATTCTGTCGCGTTGCCGGTAGCGAGCGTACCGGTTACCGATCCGGTGCTGATCCTTTGGGCTTCTTCAACCGGTAATGCCGAAGGGCTGGCGGCACAGTGTGCGCAGCAGCTTAAGCAAGCGGGACAGACAGTCAAACTGGCGGCAATGGCGGACGTGACACCTGCCGATCTCACGGCGACCAAACGCCTTCTGCTCATTGCCAGTACCTTTGGCGATGGTGATGCACCCGATGCCGCCACGCCGTTCTGGCAGGCACTACAGCAGGACAATGCACCACGAATGGAAGGGGTTTCCTATGCGGTGCTGGCGCTGGGGGATGCGAACTACAATCGCTTCTGCGGCTTTGGCAAACAGCTAGATGCTCGCTTTGCTGCACTGGGTGCGCAGGCATTAGCGGCGCGGGTAGATTGCGATGCCGACTATCAAGCCAGCGCAGCGGCCTGGCTAGAGATGATCGCTGCCCGTCTTAAGGGCGAGGGTGCATCTGTAGAGGAGAAGGGGGTGGAAAAGCGGGTTGCCGAGGTGGGTTTCAGTCGCAACAACCCACTGGCGACGCATATCGTGATTAACCGTGTGCTGAATCAGCCCGGTTCGGCCAAAGAGACCCGGCAAATCGCCTTTGATTTACAGGGGCATGATTTTCCCTATCAGGCGGGAGATGCGCTCGGCGTATGGCCACGAAACTGCCCACAGCAGGTTGCTGCGCTCTTACAACGGCTGCCTGAATCCGCCGATCACCCGGTGATGTTGAAGGAGGGTGATGAGCTGCCGCTCAGTGTGGTGCTGGAACGCCACGTTGAGATTGGTCGTATTACGCCTGAACTCTTGCAAATGGTCGCTGAACGCAGCGGTGATGCAGAGTTGGCACAGCGGCTACGCCCGGAATCGCGCGATGCGCTCCAGCAATGGCTGTGGGGACGTAATGTCTGTGATGTTTTGCAGCAGTTCTCTTTGCCGATCGCCGCACAAGATTTAGTCAATGTGCTGCGCCGTATGCAGCCCCGGCTTTATTCGATCTCATCCAGCCCATTGGTCACTCCGCATCAGGTGCATATCACCCTCTCAACCGTGCGCTACGATAAGCAGCGCGGTGGGCTATGTTCAACCTATCTTGCTGATCGGGCGGGTGAGGAGGCGGTGGCGATATTCGTACACAAGTCAGCGCACTTCCACCCGCCAGCCAACCCGGATGCCCCGCTGATTATGGTGGGGCCTGGCACCGGCATTGCGCCGTTCCGCGCTTTCCTCCAGCAGCGCCAGGCCAGCGGTGCCAGCGGACGCAACTGGTTAATTTTCGGTGAACAGTGCGCCGCCACTGATTTTTATTATCAGGAAGAGCTGGAGACGTTCCAGAGCGAGGGCTATTTGCAGCGTTTGGATACCGCCTTCTCCCGTGACCAGAAAGAGAAAGTCTACGTTCAGCAGCGCATGAAGGAGCAGGGGGCTGAACTGTGGCGCTGGTTGCAGGACGGGGCCTATTTTTGTGTCTGTGGGGACGCCAGCCGTATGGCTAAAGATGTGGACGCGGCCCTGCGTCAGATTGCCCAGCAGCATGGCGGTATGAGCACCGCTGCCGCCGCTGAGTGGGTGACTCGCCTGGCGCAAGAGAAGCGCTATCTGCGGGATGTGTATTAATGAATGTTAATATTTTTTTAGCCCAAATTATTGCGTTGGGTGAAGTTATACAGCTCGACCATGCTTTCTAATTCAAGCTTTTGCATTAACCGCCGTTTATAGGTACTGACAGTTTTATCACTGATTTTCATCCTGACGCTTATATCGACCACTTTAATCCCTCGCGCCAGGCAGTGCAGCACTTGCAATTCTTTAGTGGAAAGTAAAGCTATTCTGTCTTTGTCATTCAGGGGGATGGGAAGAGCCATGTCCCGACGGGCACGTTTTAAGGGAAAGTATCCATACCCTCCCTTGATGGCACTTATGGCGTTATGCAACTCAGTCAGATTGTTTCGCTTGCTGATAAAACCATCCGCACCCACACTGGCACATCGTCGGACATAATGCTCATCGTCCTTACCTGTCAGGACCAGAATCCCTCCGGTATAACCATTGCCACGCAGGCGATGTATCACTTCGATACCGTTGAGCGAAGGAATATCGATATCAACAATGATCAATTCGGGCACCAGTTGCCAGGTCAGATGAACGGCCTCAAGGCCATCTTCGGTTTCTCCAATAACGGTCAACTGGACCTGTTCCAGTAAGATTTTGATAGCCATCCTGGTTACCGGGTAATCATCCACAATTAATACTTTTTTCACTCTGGCCTCCATTGATGAGGTAAAACTGAATCATTATTTTATATTCTGGTTATTAATTTTAATAAAACTACATGGTTTATTAAAGTTAATGTTCTTGTCATATTTCCCTTACGTAATAAACATCCAGAACCTACAGAAAAATCATCTTCCTATGATATCTTTTTTATTCGTTAATCAGCACAATGGGTCCGTCGTATGATTCATGGTGATTTATGGTAATTTAAGGTTCACAGGGATGGATGTAGGATGGGTCTTTTTATTGGATGGAAATTATTAGCCGAAATGATGAGTGGTACTAATCCTATCCATATCGCCTAAACCTATAAATATTTCGGTTTTCATCACCAATCGCTATAAGCGTCATGGAATGAGTTCTATTAGCAGTGCGTGAAATCTTTCACTAAAAGACATTTTTTGATTTGTTAGGTTTTGATTTTTATTTTTTATTAAGAAGTAAAAATAAAGCCCAATGTTTTTTCGGCGGGTTTTTGTTTGGTTGTTGTTAGCTTTTATTACAAGGTTGACTGAGCCGGAAATATCGTCAGGGATACCCCTCTACCATTATGAAAAGGTGGGGTTCTGGCGACCTTTAACTACCACAGGATCTAAGTGAAAATATGACGATGAAAAAAACACTCATTGCAATGGCTATTCTGGGAAGCACTGCATTCATTTCTTCTGTGCAGGCAGCAGACGGTACTATAAATTTCACCGGTAATATAACTGAGGACGCTTGTACCATTACGGCAAGCACCGTCAAGCAAACCATAGCACTGGGAACGATTTCTAATAAAGCGTTTTCTGCCACTGGCTCCTCTAGCCCAACCAGGTTTGGTATCACTTTGAGCGCCTGTCCTGCTTCCATGACGACCGCAAAGGTCAAATTCGGTGGTAATGGGGACAAAGATGAACCCAAGCTGTTGGCGATCACTACTGGCCAAGATGCTGCGACGGGCGTCGCCATCGGCTTCTACGAAGAAAGCGGTAAATTTCTTCCGATTAATGCTGAATCTGCTTCCAAAGCCTTGTCAGACAGTGCCGACACGACTTTTAATTTTGTTACTAAATATGTCGCCACCACAAAAACGATGACCGCTGGTGAGGCGAATGCCGTCGCCAACTTCACTATCGTATACAACTAATTTTTCCTAAGCGTTGATGCTATCCAGGCTGCGGTAATACGTAGATATCGCTGCTTTTTAATTCCGGCGTCATTATGGCGCCGTCGTTCAGCCTCGCCGGAAATACAGGAGGAAAATGGCATGTTTCCATGGAGTAAAATTTTCTGTCTCAGCACGTTACTACTCAGTATGACTCAATCGGCCTGGGCCGGGGTCGTGGTAGGGGGAACCCGGGTTATTTATGACAGTGCTAAACGGGAAGCGTCGATCTCAGTCAGTAACCCGGAAAAAATAAACCCCTTCCTGATTCAGTCCTGGGTGGAAAACGAACAGGAGAGCGATACGCGAAAGACACCTTTTATTATTACGCCTCCGCTGTTTCGTCTTGATCCAGGCCAGGAAAATGTGCTGCGTATTGTACACACCGGTAGCCCGCTGCCGAGCGATAAAGAATCGCTGTACTGGCTGAATATCAAGTCTATTCCGTCGACCACGAAGACAGATCAAAATCAACTACAAATTTCTGTGAAAACGCAGATCAAACTGATTTATCGTCCTTCGGCCCTGAATAGCAAGGCTGCGGAAGCTTACAAACAGCTAACCTTTACCCGTCAAGGTAATCAACTGCAGGTGACAAACCCCACGCCTTATTACATCGCGTTTTTTAGCGTAAAAGTAGGGGATATGGAAGTGAAGGATGCTGGCACGGTCGAACCGATGAGTTCGTTAAGCTGGGCGCTACCTGCTGGTGCCGGAAGTTCCGTTAGTTGGTCAGCCATCAATGATTACGGCGGCATTACCAGTATCGCCAGGCAGGTTTCGTTTTAGCGCATCCCGCAACCCTTCGTTGACACTCATTATAAGGTCATTATCCAGGATAGTGCCTGATTCAAGTTACCAGATCATTTTCTGGCGGAGAATTTTTTGTTATGGAAAATCACCCCCATCATCCGGCTCCTTTTGCGTTATTACCGCCAAAAAAAATAACCAGCTCAAACTCACTGATGCCATCACTGCTGGCGCTGGGTATTACCCTCGCTATCTTCCCGGCGATGGCGCAGGACTATTTTAACCCAGCGGCGCTGGAATTAACTGCCGAGGCGTCGTCCATGCTGGAGCTGGAGCGGTTTTCCGTTAGTGGTGGACAGATGCCAGGCACCTACCGGGTCGATATTTACCTCAATGACGACCTGGTCGAGACAAGGGACGTCACATTTGTGGAAAGCGACGGTAAGTTGTTACCTCAACTGACCCCAGGCCAGTTGGGTGACATGGGCGTAAAGCTTGATGCATTCCCTGCTTTGCAACAATTGCCCGCAGACGCGACGCTAACCAATCTGGGGAGGTATATCCACAATGCCGACAGCCAGTTTAATTTCAGCCAGCAGCAATTAAAGCTGAGTATTCCACAGGCCGCCTTGAGCGCTGAGGCTAGAGGATATGTCGATCCGGCATTATGGGATCAGGGGGTACCCGCAGCCTTACTCAACTACAGCTTTAGCGGTGCCAATACCAGGCGCAACAATCGCCCTGGCACGGATGATAGCTATTACCTCAATCTGCGCAGCGGGGCTAACCTGGGCGCCTGGCGGTTACGAAACTATTCAACCTACAGCAGCAGTAATGGTCACCAACGCTGGGATAACGTCAACACTTATCTGCAGCGTGATGTTCAGGAACTGAAAGCCCAGTTGACGCTGGGGGACAGCACCTCACCAGGTGATGTTTTTGACAGCATACAGTATCGCGGAATACAGCTGGCGTCGGACGACAACATGTATCCAGATAGTTTGAGAGGATTTGCGCCGGTGGTGCGTGGTATAGCACACAGTAATGCCCAGGTGACAGTACGACAGAATGGTCACATTATTTACCAGACCTACGTACCACCCGGTGCGTTTGCCATTACCGATCTCTACCCGACCGCATCCAGTGGAGACCTGGAGATCATCATTACGGAAGCCAGCGGTGCTGAACGACGTTTTGTGCAGCCCTTTTCGGCTGCTCCTCTGATGCTGCGTGAAGGCCGTCTGAAATATGCCGTCACTGCCGGGGAATATCGATCCACCAATGACAGTGCACAGACCCCTGCCTTTGGCCTGGGTTCACTGATTTACGGCTTGCCTGTAGGTTCAACGGTGTACAGCAGCTTGCTAGTGTCCAGTCATTATCATGCTCAGGCACTGGGACTTGGGCACGGTTTTGGCAATTTCGGATCCCTGTCAGCGGACGTGACCCTGGCGCAAACACAGTTGCATGATGACAGCGTGCATCGCGGTCAGTCATATCGTTTTCAGTACGCCAAAAATGTGGCACCGACCAATACCACCTTTAGGCTGGCAGGATACCGTTACTCAACCAGAGGTTTTTATGATTTCCAGGAAGCGAATGAATCGGGGGCTTACAGGAATGCCGGGCGCCTGAACTATAACAAACGTAGTAAGGCTCATATCGACGTCAACCAGTCACTGCAAGAGTATGGCAACTTCCATGTATCGGCTTATCAGCAGGATTACTGGGGGCAAACGGGCATTGAGCGCAACCTGAGCGCCGGTTACAACCTGAGTTACAACGCTATCAGCTACGGGGTCAACTACACCTTTAGCCAGCGGTCGGGCAATAACGCCAACGACCAACAGTTTGCCTTTAACGTGCAGGTACCGCTGAGTAAATGGCTGCCTGGCAGTTGGGCCAGTTACAGCATGAATACCAACAAACGCGGCAATACCAGCCAGCAGGCGGGGCTGAGCGGGACGGCACTGGCGAATAATAATCTGAGCTACAACGTGCAGCAAAGCTACGCCAACCGTGGAGCCAGTGGCAGCGGCAACGCTAATGCCAGCTATAAGGGCACCTATGGGGAGCTGCTGGGGGGGTACAATTACGCTAAAGGCATGCAGCAGTTGAACTACGGTCTGCAGGGCGGTGTGGTGGGGCACCCTTATGGCATAACGTTCTCGCAGCAGCAGGGGGATACGCTGGCATTGGTGCGGGCTCCGGGGGCGACAGAGGCGGTGGTGCAGAATAATACCGGGGTGAAGACCGACTGGCGCGGTTACGCCGTGGTGCCGTATGTCAGCCCTTATCGCCGGAACCGTATCGCCCTGGATACCGGGACACTGGCTGAGAATGTGGACATCGACACCAACACCCAGACGGTTATTCCGACCAAAGGCGCGCTGGTGCTGGCCGATTTTAAAACGCGGGTAGGCAGTCGCGTGTTGATGACGCTGAATTATCAGGGCAAGCCAGTGCCGTTTGGCGCGATAGCATCACTGGTGCAGGACGACAGTGCATTAGAAAACAGCGGGATAGTGGGTCCTGATGGGCAGCTGTATCTGAGTGGAGTGCCGGAGAGAGGCAAACTGCAGGTCAAATGGGGCAATGCTGTGAGTCAGCAGTGTAATGTGACATTTATCTTGCCATCGACAAATATGCGATCCTCTGTGACCGCTATTGATAGTATTTGTCGATAACGGGAGCAATTAATGAGAAATATCAACGCACTCATTCCTGTGCTTGTGGGGATGCTGGCTCTGTTTTCAGAGGGGGTACAGGCTGCATGTACCTTCAACGGAACGGGTAAAACCACAGAAGTTAATTTTAACTTCGGTAACATAACGGTTCAGCGAGATGCTCCGGTGGGGACCGAACTGGCCAACAGGTTGTATGTGACTCCCACTTATGGCGTAACATGTACTACCACATGGGATAATAACGCGATACTAGGCCAATTCACCACCCTCAGCGCTTACGGGAATCATGCCTACGACACGAATATTGATGGGATCGGTATAACTTTGTATTTTGGGGCGGGAGTACGACGCTATTTTCCGTATTTACTTCAAAATAGGAGTCCAGGCACAGGGGCAGTGGGTGGGTCGGTCATCGTAAGATTGATAAAAACCAAATCCGGCGCGGTTGGAAGTGGCCCCCTTAGTACGGGGAGAATAGGGAGGGTATTTTGGGATAAACTTAATATTTATAATGTTAACCTGACAGGCGTTAGCACGATAACACCCGTCGCCTGCTCGGTGACACAAACTGCCATCAGCGTTCCCATGGGGGATGTGCTTCGCAGAGAATTTACCGGGGTGGGGAGTGTGGCGACCAGTCAATCCTTCAGTATTCCATTGAACTGTGATGAAAACACCCGCGTTAAAATAACCCTGGATGCGACAGCCGACAGCTCCGGTCGTCCTGGGGTGATAGCCCTGAATCCGTCGACGTCAGACAAGGTCGCCAGCGGCGTGGGGGTGCAGGTACTGCGCAACACTACTCCAGTGACCCTCGGCTCCGCCCTTCAGGTCGGTACTGTGGCGACCGCAGGGGTATACACTATCCCCCTGACAGCGCGTTATTATCAGACCCAGGCCCGTGTTACCGCAGGCCAGGCAAATGCTACCGCAACCTTCACGATGACCTATAACTGATGCGTTTAATTTCACGCGATGTAGTGTGTCATTCATCCTGCCATCAACAAATAAACAATCCTCTGTGACCACTATTGATAGTGTTTGTCGATAACGGGAGCAATTAATGAGAAATATCAATGCACTTATTCCCGTGCTTGTGGGGATGTTCGCTCTGCTTTCAGAGGGGGCACAGGCTGCATGTACCTACGTCGGAACGGGGAAAAACACAGAAGTGAATTTTAACTTCGGTAACATAACGGTTCAGCGAGATGCACCGGTGGGGACCGAACTGGCCAAAAGGTCGTATTTGACTCCCGGTTATGGCGTAACATGTACTACCAGATGGCATTATAACAATACATTAACTCGGTTCACCACCCTCAGCGCTTACGGGAATCATACCTACGACACGAATATTGATGGGATCGGTCTAACTTTGTATTTTGGGGCAGGGCTACAAAGATATTTTCCGTATAAAAGTCAGGATCTTAATCCAGTCACAGCGGCCACGGGTGGGACGGTCATCGCAACATTGGTAAAAACCGCAGCCGGTGCTGTAGGCAGTGGTAGGATTAGTACGGGGCGAGTAGCAAACCATTCATACGATAAATTGTCTGTATTCAATGTTAACCTGACAGGCGTTAACACGATAACGCCCGTCGCCTGCTCGGTGACACAAACTGCCATCAGCGTTCCCATGGGGGATGTGCTTCGCAGTGAGTTTACCGGGGTGGGGAGTGTGGCGACAAGTAAGGCCTTCAGTATTCCATTGAACTGTGATGAAAACACCCGCGTTAAAATAACCCTGGATGCAACAGCCGACAGCTCTGGTATTCCTGGGGTGATAGCCCTGAATCCGTCGACGTCAGACAAGGTGGCCAGCGGCGTGGGGGTGCAGGTACTGCGCAACAGTACTCCGGTGACCCTCGGCTCCGCCCTTCAGGTCGGTACTGTGGCGACCTCAGGGGTATACACTATCCCCCTGGCAGCGCGTTATTATCAGACCCAGGCCCGTGTTACCGCAGGCCAGGCAAATGCTACCGCAACCTTCACGATGACCTATAACTGATGCGTTTTATTTCACGCGATTTTGTCGTGGCTTAATAGATTCGGACATGCTCAGAGGTTATCACTTCACTGATATGACGGCGGTGAGTCGAGTAAAGTTTCCGCCACAGGGATGCGGCGGCAAAGCCTCCAGGGAGGATTCACGGCGTCTTTACGGCACTCCCCACCATCTGAGACTGACACACGGACACCAACCTCACTTTCCCAAACTGAAACGCACAATCATCCATTGCCCCCCAATACTTGCGCGCAGGAACACCCAGCGCTGAGTGTGATCTGCTGGCTTCAGCATAGCGTTGCGTCTAGTATTGATGTCCGCTATCGGACGAGAGCGCCAAACGTCATGATTGATCACACAGGGATAGAGGGAGAGTACGTTAATGAACAAGCTGAGCACAGCGCTGTTACTTCTGGCATTAACGCCAGTATTTGCTAATGCAAAAACAGTCAAAAATGATTGCCATTCATGGCCAATGAGCATGGCGGAAGTCTGGATGAAAAATGCAGGAATCATTAATATTCCAGACCTGGATGAATCGAAAACCGAAGTCACCCTCCTTGCCTCCCAGAAAAATCATCATCATATCTACACCAACATCTTCAGGTTTGTTTTTCACGCGAAAGACGGCAGGAAATTTGAGGTGATCACGCAGAATCTGGCATCCGATGATGAATGCTCAATCAGCCAAGTAAATAGTTATCTCGTCTCTAAAAGCGCAATAAATTATTGATGTGAGTTGTCGGTCTTGACTGGGTGACAACCATGACCAGCACCCAGTCTCGTCCCCTGCTACTGACAACATCTATTCATCGATGATCTCTATCCCGAGGCCAGTCAGTAACGTAGCGGCTTCGGGCAGGGTAAAGCGTGCGTTTTTCACTTCATTGTTCAACACGTTGATATTGTAGCCGTGCGCCCAGGCGAAATTAGCACCGGTCAGCCGGGTATGATGAAAGGTGGCGTGGGTTAAATCGCTACCGCTGAAATCTGCTTCTTCACACTGTGCTTCGCTGAAATCTACCGCCTGTAATTTGCATTCAATCAAACTGCACTGCGCCAGGTACAGACCAAAAAACACCGAATCATTCAGTACAGAGTGATGAAAATTCAGTGCTGCCGGGAAGTTGAGCGTGGACCACGCGGCACGGGTCCAATCGATACCCACCAGCTTGCATTCGTGAAACGTCACGTCTCTGAACGAACTGTACGAGACATTTAACAGGCTGAGATTGCATTTGTTGAACTCGCACTCGAAGAAACTGCACTTGCGAAAGGTCGATTCAGTGAAATTACAGTGGGTAAAAGTACAGTTATCAAAGCGAGTATTAACTATCTCATCCTCGTTCTGTTTAATGTCTTTGAAATCTTCATCACTATATTCCTGGTTAGAAATAAGGAGGTTAGTCATCGCTAATTGCCTGCTGCCGTTAACTTTTTAATAAAATATCAGGTGGTGGGTGAGGTGTAAATGTGATGCACCTAATCAACGTCAATCCTGTCCGGTGTTTACTCTCGCAATAACAGAGTCTGGCGGCATCTGAACGCGCATTTTACCCTGGCGAGCCGTGTTGCCTGGCAGTGCTCAATGACGCAAAAGCATCGAAGTCAGGAGGCGAACCCCGGCTAAGATCGAACTATAGAGATTTTGTATGAATACGCAAAGTATACAAAGCAAATACTAAAAAATAGAATAAATTTTCAGGGTGTTTTTTATTTTATGATTAAAATCAATTAGTTATTTTAGTGGTGGCAAATGGTAAATTTCTATTTTGTGATCGGATAGTGATCACAATGTTGTGATTTCACCCCGCTGAGGGTATTTACACTCCGCTGTGGGAGGTATAGCTTTGCCTATGACTACCGCTGTTGCTAGCGTAATTGAGAGCGTTGTTGACCACATTCAGAGCTGCCTAACTTTTTTTGAATCCTGCACATGATTCGAAAGGGGAATGCTGTATCCAAAAAAATAATTACCCAGGAGATACTCACTGATGAATAACAATAAAATTTCGATTGAAGATGTCCCTTTAAATAACTTTCACCAGTTAATGACATTACGTGCCGGCGGTGGCTGGATACTTGATGGCTATGTCCTGAGTATTATTGGCGTGGCTATCGTTCAGTTCTCTGGCTATTTGCACCTGACCTCATTTTGGCAAGGGCTGATTGCCGCTTCCTCGATGTTCGGTACTTTCTTTAGCGGTTTTCTCGGCGGGCTATTAACCGATAAATTTGGTCGCCAGCGGCTGTTTTTCGTTGGGCCGATTCTGTTTATCATCGGTTCCATCGGATCTTTCTGGACTGAATCTGCCGCGATGCTGTTCTTCCTGCGCTTCCTGGTCGGTGTCGGGGTTGGTCTGGAATACCCGGTGGCTGGTTCGTTACTCACCGAGTTCTTACCGCAGAAAAACCGTGGCCCACGTCTTGCCGCATTAACCATCCTGTGGTTTGCCGGTGCGGCATTGGCATATATCGTCGGTAATGCCATCCTGGCTCAGGCGGGTGACAACGCCTGGCGTTACGTGCTGGCAAGCCCGGCGGTATTGGGTGCGCTGCTGTTCCTGATTCGTCTCGGTACACCTGAATCACCACGCTGGTTAGTGAGCAAAGGCCGCCTGGCGGAAGCCGATAAAATCATCAAGAAGGTATATGGTCCTTCTTTCTCGCTGGCGAATATGCCAAAAGAGAATGAAGAGGCGAAAGTTTCACTGCGCGACCTGATGGCTTCTGGTTACGGCAAACGCATGCTGTTTGTGGCGGTGTTCTGGAGTGCGGCGGTGGTGCCGATGTTCGCGGTTTACTCATTCGCGCCAATTGTCTTGCAGGCGCTGAATTTAACCGGTGAGTGGGCCTCATTAGGTTCAGTGGCGATTACCGTTCTGTTTGTGATTGGCTGCATCATCGCAACACGTCTGATTGACACTCTGGGCCGTCGCCGCCTGATTATTCACAGCTTCCTGTGGTCAAGCCTGGCGTTACTCGGCTTAGGCGCTTTCTCCCACGGTTCGCCTATGCTGGTGCTGGTGCTGTTCGGTGCTTATGCAGTCTTCATCGGTGGTGCGCAGGTGCTGGAATTGGTTTACCCGAATGAGCTGTTCCCGACTGAAGTACGTGCGTTCGCGGTGGGTATGGGCTCTTCATTGTCCCGTATCGGATCTGCGGCAGGCACCTGGTTAGTGCCATTCTCACTCGCAAGCCTGGGCATTGGTAACACCATGTATGCCGCAGCGATAGTTTCACTGATTGGCCTGCTGGCATCCCTGTGGCTGGCACCAGAAACCAAAGGCATGACGCTGGAACAGGCCGCTTCACTCCAGCGTTAATCGGTTCCGTAACATGTTACAACAAGGCCGCCGGATCACTGGCGGCCTTGTTGTATAAAGCCTTTACACGTCACAACCCCCCATTTTTTGACAGGGTAATTCTTAAGCGTCAGGCAATGGGAATTAAAGGATCTGCCGCTGCCCATGCAGCTTCACGATTCGCCGCCGGAGGATAGATCCAGACGGTGTTGATTTGCGTCTTGAGGGATTTCCCTTCTTGACGGGTCAATTTGACCTCACGGTTCCACCCTTCGGTATACACCGCGCCCCATTGACCCAGGTCCAGGCAGGTAACGTATTTTGGCTGGCGATAGGCAACAGGCTCAATGCCCAAAATTTCTGCGGCCACATTATTTCCGGCATGACGCCCCATGACGATGGCATGTTGGCAGGTCATCAGCGCATGATTACCGATATCATCGGTGGCAGCGTAGGCAACATCGCCAGTGGCATAAATATCACGTTGACCAATAACCGCCAGGTTTGAATCTACGTGCAAACGTCCCAGCGCATCCTGTTTACCTGGAATCTGTGACGTTAGCGAGTCTGCCCGAACGCCTGTGGTCCAGACCACGGTTTTGGCTTCAATCCGGTGGCCATCATCCAGTACTACGCCATTCTCATCGACAGCAACGACCGATGATTTTAAGCGCCATTTTACGCCCAGCTCTTCGCACGCCTCAGCAATTGAACGGCTGATTTCAGCGCCCATTGAAGCACCAATTTCCGTGCTCCGGTCAACGATAATCACCTCGATATTGGCCTGCTCACCAAGGATTTTCCGAAGACGCGCGGGCATCTCAGTCGCCGTTTCGATACCCGTAAAGCCGCCGCCCGCCACCACGACAGTATTACGCCCTTTACTTTCTGCAAGGCTGGCCAGGGATGTCAGGTGCTGCTCTAAACGAACAGCCTGCTCTAACTGATCGACGTCAAACGCATGTTCTGCAACGCCCTGGATTGACGGTGTTGCCAGGGAACTTCCGCTAGCTAAGACCAGTTTGTCGTAGCCGACTCTCTGTTCCATTCCCGATGCATCTCTGTAATCCACAGATTTTTCTTCAACGTTAATGGAATATGCCGTTCCTTGAATAAATTTAATATCCAGTGCATCGAAAAGTGCATCGATAGGGGCTACCAGCGTGTGCGCATCAGGCTCGTAAAAACGTGGGCGGATACGCAATTCTGCCTGAGGAGCCAGAACCGTCACTTCAACATCCTGATAGCCATGAATATTGAACAGGCGCGTTGCACTCACCGCTGCCCACATGCCGCCGAAGCCAGCGCCGATAATCATAATCTTATGTTTCATTTTCGCCTTGGTGTGAATTTATATTGTTGATAATTAAGAGGTAATTTTTTGGATTAACGGGCATCACCCCTTACTGCTGGCGGCAACTGTTGTCCACCGAATAACTGCGACTATATTGGTGGTAGTTTGTTTGCGCAAGCGCTATTCTGGCGTATGAAGCGTTCAGGCGGCAAAAAAACAACAGTAGTACCCATGCAAGTAATTGATATTAATCAAATTAAATTTTAATGGCGTTGACGGGAAGAAATTTTATTCCTTGATAAAAGCAGGGCTTTAGCATTGTCTCGATTGACTGCTTTCGATACCCTATGCGAACAATCCAGTCGGAGATAAGCATGTCCCTTTACAGCGCAGGTGTTGAATACGGTATTCACTGCCTTATTTTTTTGGTGGGCGAAGGTGGGGAAAGTCGTGACGCCAGCGTGCGCGATCTTGCCGAACTACAAGGCGTTCCCGCAGATTACCTTGCCAAGATTTTCACTAAACTTGCCAAAAGCGCATTAGTGGTCGCCACAGAGGGGGTGAAGGGAGGATTCAAGTTAGCAAGGCCTGCCGACGAAATAAGCCTGCTGGATATTGTTAATGCCATTGATGGACGAAAACTCATTTTTGACTGCCGGGAAATTCGCAGCCGTTGCGCCCTGTTCGACGGAACGCCGCCCGAATGGGCCATGGACGGATACTGCTCAGTACATGCAGCCATGATGACAGCGCAGAAACGTATGGAAGACGCCCTTGCTCAACAAACTGTGCTCGATCTCGCGAGAAAAGTCGGACGCAAATCACCGGCTGAATTTACCCATCAGGTTGATACATGGATTAAAAACCGTCGGGAAAAGAAAAGCAGCGTGAAGGCTTCTGATGAACAGCAGATTCACATCATCGATATTACGGACTAAATGCCGAAAAGAAGAAGTGCGCCCTGTGGTCAGGATCTGTCAGTGACAGTGGCTTATCAGGGGGCTGGAATTTCCTGAACGCTTTCAGCCGCTTTTACAGCCCTGTCAGCTTTACCCGTATTTTTACCCGCAAAGGGTGTCGCTTCGCGTGTTTTAACCGATGAGTGAAGACATCAGGAAGGGAATGACCGATTGATAAAAAGCAAAAAGCCCGCTCAGGTTTCCCTGAGCGGGCTTTTCTAATTTGGCTCCTCTGACTGGACTCGAACCAGTGACATACGGATTAACAGTCCGCCGTTCTACCGACTGAACTACAGAGGAATCGTGTGAACGGGGCGCATAGTATCGACCTCCCCCGGTTGTGTCAAAGCTAAATTTTACTGTTAGCGTTCAAGTGCCGTTTAAACCAGCAATCTGATGACTTTTCAACAGAATCGGTGGCTTTTCAAACTGCTGCCAGGATCTCACTTTTCTCTGATTTCTGCGCAGATGTTAGAGGCGTGTCAAATTTTTGTTATTCGGTGATTCTAAAACAATCATTTCAGTGCTTTTATGATGAAAATTTCAAAATATCACTTGGTGAAATAAATGAACTGCTAACTATCACCGACGTGAACAACCCCACCGAACAGGAAAGGATATCAGGATAAAATGATTTAATTACAGACAGATAGGGTGATTTTCTCGCAAAGGAAAGCCGTGGCATTGATAGATTGTTTCTTTACCTACAGATGAAAAACACCAGCAGCGTTGCATGAATGAAAGTTTTTTTTCATTCGCGGTGGCAGCCACCCTGGGCAAGTTAACGAACAATAAAGGGTCATTTATGAACATCAAAAAAACCATCGTTGCTTCACTGTTAGTTTGCATGCTGCCTGCCGCCGCAATGGCGAAAGATCTTCAGGTAGGCGTCTCTATGGCGCTGTTCGACGATAACTTCCTGACCATCTTACGCACGGCGATGCAAAAAGAGATGACCAAAGACAACGTCAAAGGTCAGGTCGAAGATGCCAAGGGTGATGTCTCACAGCAGTTGCAGCAGGTCCAGAACTTCATTGGTCAGGGTGTTGACGCCATCATCGTTAACCCGGTGGATACCAACGCGGTAAAACCTATCGTCGATGCGGCGAAAAAAGCCAATATTCCGCTGGTGTTCGTCAACCGTAAGCCCGCCGGTGAACTGGGCGACAAAATGGCCTATGTCGGTTCGGATTCTGAGTTAGCGGGGCGCTTACAAATGGAAGCGCTGGCAAAAGCAATGAACGGTAAAGGCAACGTAGCGATCTTAATGGGGGATCTGGCTAACGAATCGACCCGTGACCGTACCAAAGGCGTAGAGGCGGTCGCGGCGAAATATCCGGACATTAAAGTGGTGCAGAAACAAACCGCGAAATTTATGCGCAATGACGCAGTAGATGTGGTGAGTAACTGGTTAACTGCGGGAGATGATATTCAGGCAATTGCGTCAAATAACGATGAGATGGCGATTGGCGCACTCCAGGCATTGGGTAAAAACCCGAATCACATCCTGATTGCAGGTGTGGACGGCACGCCAGATGCCTTGCAGATGCTGAAAAACGGCAAAATGGTGGCCACCGTATTCCAGGACGCAAAAGGGCAGGGTGAAGGTGCAGTAGACGCTGCGGTGAAACTGGCAAACGGCGAGAAGGTCGACAAAGTGATCAACATCCCTTACCAGTTGATTACCAAAGACAATATGGCCGAGTTCGAAAATAAAAACCTGAAATAACCAATCCCGGTTGCGAAGTACGGAGGTGAATCATGAATGCTTTTGCGCTTGAAGCCGAAGGTATCAGTAAGTTCTTCCCTGGAGTCAAAGCACTGGATAATGTCTCACTGCGTGTGCGTCCAGGAACAGTACATGCCTTAATGGGCGAAAACGGCGCGGGCAAATCGACTTTAATGAAATGCCTGATCGGGATGTATACCCCCGATCAGGGCACCATCCGAATTAAAGGCGAGCAGGTACAGTTCCACGATACGATGGATGCGTTACGTTCCGGGATCTCAATGATCCACCAGGAGTTAAACCTGGTGCCGTATATGACGGTCGCTGAGAATATCTGGCTGGGCCGTGAGCCGATGAAATATGGGTTTGTCGACCACGCCACCCTGAATACGCAGACCCAGGCACTGCTCAACCGCCTGAATATTCGGCTTAAAGCGGACCGTCTGGTGGGCGAACTCAGCATTGCCGCTCAGCAGATGGTGGAAATTGCCAAGGCAGTATCCTGGAACTCAGACATTGTGATCATGGACGAACCCACCTCTGCTTTAACCGAGAGTGAAGTCGCCCATCTGTTCACCATCATTCGTGACCTGCGCGAGCAGGGTAAAGCCATCATCTATATCAGCCATAAAATGGATGAGATCTTTGCCATCACCGATGAGATCAGCGTGTTCCGTGACGGCACCTGGATCGGCAGCAAAAACACCACTGAGTTTACGCGTCAGTCACTGATTACCCAGATGGTAGGACGCGAACTGACCCAACTGTTTCCTAAATTCAACAACGCCATCGGCGAAGATGTCCTCACAGTGCGCAATCTGTGCAGTAAAGATCGCTTCCATGATGTCAGCTTTAGCGTGCGCCGGGGCGAGATCCTCGGGGTGGCCGGGCTAGTGGGGGCCGGCCGTAGTGAGGTGATGGAAAGCCTGTTTGGGATGGAAAGTTTCGATAGCGGCGAAGTCTTGATCGACGGCGTCCCCGTCAAGATCGATGCACCTTCTACGGCTATCGAAAAAGGCATGGCGTTTTTAACCGAAGATCGTAAGAAATCGGGGCTGTTCCTTGTGCTGTCAGTATTAGAAAACATGAGCATCGTCAATATGCCGGAATATATCGGCAAGGCCGGGTTTGTCAGCCATGTCAAAATGGCGCAGGACTGTATGGAACAGATACGGCGCCTGAATATTAAAACCCCGACCATGGATCAGATTATTAATAACCTCAGCGGGGGGAATCAGCAAAAAGTGTTGATTGCGCGCTGGTTACTGGCACAGCCAAAAATATTAATCCTTGATGAACCTACGCGCGGTATCGACGTTGGCGCGAAGGCTGAAATCTATCGTTTGATCAGTGAACTGGCGAACCGTGGGGTCGCCATCATTATGGTCTCTTCTGAATTACCAGAAATTCTCGGTATGAGTGACCGCGTCATGGTCATGCATGAAGGGCGAATTACCGGCATCCTCGATAAAGAAGAAGCCGACCAGGAAACCATCTTGTCGTTGGCATCCGACTGAGGCGCACACCATGAGCAATATGAAAATTACAGCAACACCTACGAATAGTGAGCAGCGTTCTTTCTTCAGTAACCTGCGGCATAAACTGCCTAAAGACACCGGTATCTTTATCGTGATGATTGGCATTGCGCTGGTGTTCGAAATTGCCGGTTGGTATGTGCGCGATCAGTCATTCCTGATGAACACCAACCGTCTGGTGTTAATCGTGCTTCAGGTCGCGATTATCGGCATTATCGCGGTGGGGGTGACTCAGGTCATTATTACCACGGGGATCGACCTCTCCTCCGGCTCGGTGATTGCTTTAACCGCCGTAGTGGCTGCCAGCCTGGCGCAAACCTCCGACAGCCTGTCGCCGATGTTCCCTTCACTGGTGAACCTGCCTGCGGTCATCCCAATTGTTGCGGGGATTGGGGTCGGCTTGCTCTGCGGCTTGTGCAACGGTTTCCTGATCACCCGTACTGGCATTCCTCCGTTTATTGCCACCCTCGGCATGATGGTGTCAGCACGCGGTTTGGCACAGTACTACACTCAGGGCAATCCGATCAGCTTCCTGTCTGATGGCTTTACGTCTATCGGCCAGGGCGCGATGCCGGTGATTATTTTCCTCGTGGTGGCGGCGCTGTTCCATGTGGCGCTCAAACACACCCGCTACGGCAAATATGTGTATGCCATTGGCGGTAACATGACCTCGGCCAAAGTCTCTGGCATCAAGGTGAATAAGTACCTGATCATCGTTTATACCATTGCCGGTGCGCTGTCTGGCCTGGCAGGGGTGGTGCTGGCCGCAAGGGTGAGCAGCGGGCAGTCAAGCATGGGTATGGCCTATGAGCTGGATGCCATCGCCGCTGCGGTAATCGGTGGTAGCAGCCTGATGGGCGGCGTGGGTCGCATTACCGGTACGCTGATTGGTGCGGTGATCCTTGGCCTGATCAAAAGCGGATTCACCTTCGTCGGGGTTGATGCTTACGTGCAGGACATCATTAAGGGCATCATCATCGTCGCGGCCGTGACAATCGATATGCGTCGCAACCGCAAAAAACGTTAAGTTCTCCAGGCCTCTTCATCGGCGCTGCATCGGGTGAAGAGGCTTTCTCGCACAATAAGTTTTCCTACTGACGCCCCCCGCAGATTGATGACTATTCCACCGTTTTGCGTCAACTTTTGCCCGATTATGTGATCCCATGCACCAGAATGGCTCCTGAGCCATCACTTTTATGCACGCCTGACAGGCATTTTTTGCACCAGCAACGTGCAGCAGCGACCCGCTCGCATCAGGTAATCTCGGTTAGCGGGATTAATCCCGCCGCAGAAATAATCAGAAAGGCTTATTTTCCGCCCAATTAGCCCGGCTCATGACAAAAATTTACACCCGCGCCAATTTCTGGCCTGCATATTGCAATCTCTTATTCATCAAGCTGCACAGCGGCACATAACACTCACAAAGTTTTTTGCGACAGGTGATGGAGGCAATATGAACTTAAGACGGCTGAAGTATTTTGTAAAAATCGTCGATATCGGCAGCCTGACTCAGGCGGCGGAAGTGCTGCATATTGCGCAACCTGCGCTGAGCCAGCAGGTGGCGACGCTGGAAAGCGAACTCGATCAACAACTGCTGATCCGCACGAAACGTGGCGTAACCCCCACCGAAGCCGGGAAGATCCTCTATTCCCATGCTCGTACCATTCTGCGTCAGTGCGAACAGGCGCAAACGGCCGTGATTAATGCCGGCCAGACACTGAATGGTCAGGTCTCGATTGGCCTGGCACCGGGCACGGCGGCGTCATCACTGACCATGCCATTGCTGCAAAAAGTCCGTGAACAGTATCCAGAGATTGTGGTGTATCTGCATGAAAACAGCGGCAATACGCTGAATGAGAAAGTGGCTAACGGGCAACTGGATATGGCTATCCTGTATGACCGCACCGTGATTGCCGGTCTCAACAGCACCACGTTATTAAAGGAAGATCTCTATCTGGTTGGTGCGACGGACTGCCCAGGCAGCTCGGTGGACCTGGCCGATGTGGCGCAGATGAACCTCTTCCTGCCGCGAGATTACAGTGCGGTACGCCAGCGTGTAGATGAAGCTTTCTCGCTGCGCCGTTTGAGCGCCCGCATTGTCGGTGAGATTGAGTCGATTGCCACCCTGACGGCGGCAGTATCCAGTGGCATGGGTGTCACACTGTTGCCGGAGTCAGCCGCGCGTGCGCTGGTGGCATCAACCCAGGCATGGATGGCCCGCATTACGACGCCTTCGCTGAATCTGCCATTAACGCTGAATGTCTCATCGCGTCTGCCCATGTCGGCTTCCGCGCAGGCGGTGCAGGATGTGTTGATGTCACTGCTTAGCGCACCCGCGGAAGCAGAACGTGAGTTGATGCTGGTCGGTTAATCGCTGGCTGTTAATGATGATGGCTGGCCCTCTTAAGTGGTTTAAGAGGGCCAGGCGTTTATTCGCTTAATACCCAAACGCTAACGCTACCCGCATTGCAATAGAATGCCGCCACACCGGCCTCATCCAGGGTAACCGTCTCTTCCCGGTGGCCCAGATAATCTCGCCATTGCTTGCCTGCAAACCCTTCGCCCAGCGTGATGGTTTTCTCTCCCGCTTCGCCGTTCGACATCACCACCACGCAACCCGGATGCTCTTCGGTGCCGCTGCGACTGAAGGCAACGCAGTTGGGGTGGTCAAAGTAGTCGGTCTGCGCGCCCCAGGCGAACTGCTGACGTGCCTGCATCAACGCTTGCAGCTCAGGGATAACGGGCATATCGATAGCATAAATTTCACCGTCGCCGCCTTCATCTTCGTAATGCGCCCCGAACAGGTCCGGATAGAACACGGTGGGTAATCCCTGCTCACGCAATAAGATCAGCGCGTAAGCCAGGGGTTTAAACCAGGGTTCCACCGGGGCTTCGAGTGATTGCAGTGGCTGGGTGTCGTGGTTGGCGACAATGGTTACCGCGTGCCACGGATCCGCCTGCACCAGGGTGCCATCGAAAATGGTGCTCAGATCAAAATCGCTACCGGCGGTAGAGGCGTGGTGGAAGTTCATGTGCAGCGGGGCATCAAACAGCATGGTTTTGCCCTCGACCTGGTGAATATATTCCTGCAACTTGTCGATTTCAAACGACCAGTATTCCGCCACGATAAACATCGGCTGTTCGGCCGCCTCCTGAATGTGATCAATCCAGGTTTTATAGAACCAGGCCGGAATATGTTTGACTGCGTCGAGGCGGAAGCCGGTGCAGGGGACTTGCTGCATCACCCAGCGCGCCCAGTATTTCAACTCTTCACTGACGGCGTTGTTACGGAAGTCGATATTGGCGCCCATCAGGTAGTCAAAATTTCCCAGCTCATCATCCACCTGATCGTTCCAGCCTTCTGCGGTGTAGTCGTTAACGATTTTAAATACCCCGTTCTCATCGGGGTTTTCAATGTGGTCGACGCCGCTGAAGCATTTATAGTCCCAGATAAACTGCGAATACTGCCCGCCGCGCGCGGGGAAGGTGAAACGTGTCCAGGCCTCGGCCTCAATCACCTCTTCGCTGATCTCTTCGCGGTTGTCTGGATTGACGCGATTGATCTGCACGCGCTCTTTTTCATCGGCCCCCATTTTGTGGTTTAGCACTACATCCATCAACACGCCGACGTTATGGCTGCGCAGGCTGTCTACGGCTGCCAGTAATTGCGCTTTATCGCCATATTTGGTGGCAACACTGCCTTTTTGATCAAACTCCCCCAGGTCAAACAGATCGTAGGTGTCATAACCTACCGAAAACCCTCCTGATTCGCCTTTGTAAGCCGGCGGTAGCCATACCATTGTGATACCCACTTCACTTAGCCAGGCCGCTTTCTCCGCCACTTCAGGCCAGAGTTTGCCGCCGTCTGGGTAGTACCAGTGGAAAAACTGCAATAATGTTGGGTTAGACATCGTTCATGCACTCCACAGAGAGGGAATACTGAGTATGGATGAAGTGCAAAAAAAAACGCCCCAATGATGAAAAAAGGGCGTTTATCGTGGGGGGAATTAGCCGTTATCGCGCGGGAGCAGCATCTGTCCGCCCTGTTTACCGTAGGCGTTCATCACGGATTTTTGATTAGAGGACTGTCCAATCAGGGTGGTCAGTTCGTTCATCCGGTTTGCCATCAACTGTTTAAGCTGTTGATCGTTATCACGGATTTGTGTGAACAGCAGTTGCTCTCGTGTATCAAGGGCGGTGAGCGGCAGTGCCTGCACGGCCTCGCTGTAGGCCGGGCGCAATGCGATCAATGAATCCCACTCGCCAATGGAGGCAAGCTGTAACAGCGTATTGCTCTGCTGTAGCACCTGTTGCCATGTCGTGTTCATTACACCGCATCCTGTAGTTGGCCAGGCATCGCAACTTCACGCCAGGCATCAGCGATATTTCGCAGCAGGCCTTCCACTTCTTCTACTGCCGCCACTTCATTGCGCAGGTTTGCCTGCAACAGACGGCGCACCATATAGGCGTAGAGTGCCACCAGATTGGTGGTCAGCTCATCGCCGCTCTGTTCATCCAGACCCTGTTTTAGGCCATTTTCGATGATATTGATTGCTTTCGAGAGCGCATTGCCTTTGCCTTGCAGGTTACCTTCCTGCATGAACAGACGCGCGCGAATCAACGCACTTAATGCGCCATCAAACAACATTGTGACTAACTGCTGCTGGCTGGCGCTCATTACCGCACTCTCTACGCCAATCTTTGCGTAGGCCTGGGTGCCTGTCGCACTGTACATAGTCACTCCTTATCAGGATGAGCTACTGGAGCTGGAAGAGGTGGTCGAGAACTGCTGTGACAGATAAGTACTGGTACTGGTCAGCTTACTCATCGTCACATCCAGCGCGGTGAACTGGGTTTTATAACGCGCGATCAGGTCATCGATGCGATCGCTCATATTGTTGTACTGCTCAGTCAGGTTGTTGAGCGTCTTGCTCACGCCATCGGTCGCAGCCTGAACAATACCGGTGCTGGAGAGCCAGGTGGTCAGGCTGCTGGCCACGGTGGTTGCAATACCAGTGGTTTTACCATCACCAATGATCATCGCTTTCACGCCATCGGAGTCATCGCTCAGTGCCGTTTCCAGCTTGTCGGTATCCAGTTCCAGTTCACCGCTGGTCGGGTCGGTGGTGACCCCGATTTGCGCCAGTGTTTTAAAGCTGGAGGTACTGGAGGAGTTGGTCAGCAGGCTCTTCAACTGGGTCTGAATGGTACGCAGGGTACTGTCACCCACCAGTGCGCCGTTGCTGGAGTCCTGTGAGTCGGATCCGGCATCCACCGCCGTGTACTTGGTCAGTGAACTGAACTGGTCCAGCAGCGTATTGTAGGCATCGACAAAGCCTTTAACTGCGTTTTCGGCTTTGCTGGTGTCCTTGGTGATGGTCAGCGTCTGGTTGCCGGTGGTGACATCATTCAGGTTCAGCGTAATGCCTTCCAGCGCATCGTCGATGGTGTTGCTGCTGTTCTCAATGGCAACATTATTCACCGTCAGCTTGGCATTCTGCGCCGTAACGCTTTCTGTCATCGGGTTGCTGCTGGCCGTTGCGTCATAGCCGATGATGTTTTGCAGCGTATCGTCACCCGTCACGGTCAGTGAAGAGACCGCGTTATCGGTGCCGGTTTCACTGGAGGTTAATGACAGGCGATAGCTGCCATCAGCCACTTTAATGATACTGGCACTGACGCCCGCATCGGCACCGTTGATCGCATCACGCATACCGGTCAGCGACGTTTGCGCAGTGGTCAGGGAGATGCTTTTGCTGGTGCCATCGGCCAGGGTGATCGCCAGACTGCGGCTGGTGGCCGAGCTGTCGCCCAGGGCGGTGGAGTTGCTGGATTGCACCGCTGTGGTCAGCGTCTGCGCCTGCGCCAGCTGGGAAACGCTGATGGTATAGCGTCCGGCAACGGTGGTGCCAGACGTGGTCGCGCTCACGGAAGAGGTGCTGCTGGTGGCCGAGGTGGCGGTGAACAGGTCCGCATTATTCAGCGTGGTGTTCGCGGTCTGGAACGTGGTCAGCGCACTTTTCAGCGTGGCATACGCGGAAAGTTTAGCGGTGTAAGAGGTCTGCTGGGTAGAAATGGGGGTCAGAGAGGCTTTCTCAGCGGTTTCCAGGCTGTCCAGAATATCGCTTAAGTTGAGGCCAGAACCGACTCCCAGGTTCGTTATCGTTGCTGCCATAGTAGATCCTTATCTTGTCGACACGGAAAGGGAATAGCGGGGTTATCGGCCATTCTGAAAAAAAGTTTACGGTGCAGGGCAGGGAGATAATGTCGGGAACAGCTGCAATAAAGAGGGGTATTTCGGCGGGTCAGGTTTTTTGCGGCGACAGGAAAAAAAATCTAAAGGTTCCTGGGGGACAGACGATAACAACTTTGACGGCGATGAAGCCGACGGGTTGAACCCACAACGTAACCGTAGACTTGAATAACAGGAACTGAAACCATGGCACAGGTCATTAATACTAACAGCCTCTCGCTGATCACACAAAACAACATCAACAAAAACCAGTCTGCACTGTCTACCTCGATTGAGCGTCTGTCATCAGGTCTGCGTATCAACAGCGCAAAAGACGATGCGGCTGGCGAAGCAATTGCTAACCGTTTCACTTCAAGCATCAACGGCCTGACTCAGGCTGCACGTAACGCTAACGACGGTATCTCAGCTGCGCAGACCACTGAAGGCGCACTGTCAGAAATCAACAACAACTTACAGCGTATCCGTGAACTGACTGTACAGTCTCAGAACGGCACCAACTCCGATTCTGACCAGACTTCAATCCAGGACGAAATCAAATCTCGTCTGGACGAAATTGACCGCGTATCAGGTCAGACCCAGTTCAACGGCGTGAACGTGCTGGCGAAAAACGGTTCAATGAAAATTCAGGTAGGTTCTAACGATGGCGAAACCATCTCTATCGACCTGCAGAAAATCGACTCCTCTTCTCTGGGCCTGAAAGGCTTCTCAGTAGACAGCAACTCGCTGAAACTGAGCGACGATATCACCACCATCGGCGATGCTTCTTCTTCTGGCACCGCAATGAAAGATGTGGACCTGAGCTCAGTAGCAACTGCACTGAAAACCGATGCCAGCAACCTGTCTCTGCACAGCGTACTGGACAGCAACGGCGACGCGACTTCTACCTATGTCGTGAGCAACGGTACTGATAACTACTCTGTATCTGTTGGTTCAGGCGGCGCAGTTAAACTGAACACCACCGAAGTGGATTACGAAGATACTGCAAACGGCGTATCTTCAGGCGTAATGTCTGGTCAGCCAATCAAAGTCGGCGCAGACGCCAGCGGCGGCGCAGTGGGCTTCGTGTCTGTACAGGGCAAAGACTACTCTGTAGCAGCTTCTGCAATCGTGAACGGCGGCGCAACCGCGACCACCGGTAAGAGCGACATCGACGACATCGCAGATGCAGACAACTCTAACCTGTACACCGGTGTGGCCACCAGCGATCCACTGGCGCTGCTGGACAAAGCGATTTCTCAGGTTGATACCTTCCGTTCAAGCCTGGGTGCGGTACAGAACCGTCTGGACTCTGCTATCACCAACCTGAACAACACCACCACCAACCTGTCTGAAGCGCAGTCGCGTATTCAGGATGCGGACTACGCGACCGAAGTGTCGAACATGTCGAAAGCGCAGATCATCCAGCAGGCAGGTAACTCCGTGTTGGCGAAAGCGAACCAGGTTCCACAGCAGGTTCTGTCACTGCTGCAGGGCTAATCGGTCCCGTAATCCCGTCTGGCTCTGAGTTATTTCAGGTAACAGGCGGGAAATAAAAACAGGCACAGTGTGATGTGATCATTGAAGAGTACTTTTATTCAATGAGAAACCCGCTGTGCCTGCATATTACACCCATCATAACGCCTTCTTTGATGCGCTCTCTATGAGAATTACCGTTGATTAAAAAGAGGCATCCCTCTCTGAAATCCCCTGATCTTTGTTTGAGACCGATCTCAGCGCATACCAGCACCACCGGACAGACTTTGTCTTCTAGCCAGCGCGCAAAAATGACAAAAAAATCCCCATCCTCACGCACGAATTTCGTCACGAATCAGTAGTAACGCTCATCTGTGTGCGACATATAGAGTCGCGATTTCTCAACCGAACGTATTTTATGCTTATTGCATTGGCTGACACAGTATCTGGTTGTCGTCGTGTAAGTTTTGTGTAATGATTCTCATTAGTTTGTGATTGTTTAATGTTTTTTCTGTAAATGCGCTAAAGGAGCCAGCATGTTTTCGATTGTTTCAGCAGGAAAAGCTTCACATCGTCTTGATTTAACTCTTCAAAAAGATTTTCCTGACCATCAGGCGTTGGATCTTGGCATTGAAGAAATCACCGAAACATTACATTACTTAAGCGATTGCGCTTCTTCAGCCTTAAGCCTGAGCACTTCAGGTGGTTGCCTGGGGGGATGTACATCGTCTGCCGCAACAGCAGGTTCAATGGGTAGCGTTGCGAGTACAGGCTCAAGCTCCTGATCTCAGACCTTATATGGCAAAGGGAGTTTGCGGGTGAGTGAAAGCATTGTTGATGCCGATAAAGTCAGAAAATCTTTTAAAGATATTCTGGCCGTAGACAATTTCTCCCTTAAGGTGTGCAAAGGGGAAATTGTTGGGCTTGTCGGCCCCAACGGCGCAGGTAAAACGACCTCTCTGGAGTGCTTGCAGGGATTAATAAAGTTCGATCTGGGCTCGGTTTCGCTGTTTGGGGAAGATGTTTGCCGCGGGCTCTCTTTTTCGGCTCGCCAGCGCATTGGCATTGCTCCGCAATTCTTTGCACTTCCTCCACTGCTCACCGTGCGGGAAATGGTTACTCTGTACCACGCTCTGTACTATCGTGCTATGGCTGTCGATGAAGTCATCAGTCGGGTTGGCCTTGAGCAACAAAGCAGGACCAGATTCTCCAGGCTTTCGGGAGGTCAGCAGCGACGGCTGGCACTGGCTGTAGCGTTAGTTGGCAGACCCGAACTATTATTCCTTGATGAACCCACAGGTGATCTCGATCCTCAGAGCCGTCGCTACATCTGGTCGCTGTTGCTTGAAAAACAGGTGCGAGAAGAGCGTGCTGTGGTAATGAGCACCCACCAGATGGATGAAGTTGAGGCGCTTTGCACCCGCGTCGTGATTATGGATAACGGTAAAATCCTTGATAACGATACGCCGCAAAATCTCATTAGCCGGTACTGCCCAGAACATCTCATCCGCTTTACTGTAGATGATGTTCATAAAGATAAATTACGGGCTGCTTTTAGTCCTGAACAACTGAGCATACAAGGTTCAGATATTCGACTGGAAGTGACGGATATTAGTCAAACGATGCATCAGCTGCAGCAACTCGAAAAAATGCATCATCTGAAGATGAATAGTCTTCAGGTCTCTCAAAGCAGCCTGGAAGATGTATTTATTAAACTTACGGGAAAAACACTCAGGGAATAACTGTGGCATATCACTGGTCAGTTTTCTGCGCAATGTTCCGGGCTAATCTCAAAGAGTATACTCGTGACATACTGCCTTTTCTATTTTCATTCATCATGCCGGTTTTTTTTATTGTGGCTTATGGCATGTCTAAAAATGAGCAAGATGTAGATAAAGCGTTCACGGCAAATGTGGCTATTGTCGGCACTTCGGCAGGTGCCAATGTGGTAGAAAACAGGCTAAAAGAGATTAGTTTATTTAACACGACCAGGCTTGATGGAGATGAGTCTGTAAATACGCTTATTAGTAGCGGGAAGTTTCAGGTGGTTGTCAGTGTTTCTGATAATTCCCCGCCAATGGTCGCTTCTTCAAGTGAGTACCTTAACCTGACGACATTGATTAAAACGACTTTACAACATGATAGTGCGATAAAAAACAGCAGGCCAGATATTGCTACGCGAATTGTTTCTAATAACCGCCACACCGGGCTGGATTATTCATTCGCCGCTATTTTATGTTTGTCTTTACTTCAGGTCGCTTTATTTGGTACAGCTTCACCCGTGGTGATGGCCAAAGAAAAAGGCCTGTATCGGCTCTATCAAGTCATTCCCGTGCCGCGTTTAAGCTTACTGAGCTCACAGATAGCGGTACGTTTTCTGATTTCTGTCTTGCAACTGTTGATACTTACCAGTATTGCTGTGTTTATATTCAAAGTACCGGTTAAACACCCCATATTATTTATTGGAGTAGTGTGCAGTGCAGCACTGACGCTTGTCAGCTATGGCTATGCAATCGCGGGGTTTTTTAGTCGAATGTCGGTGGCTTCTGCGTTTCTGATTGTCCTGAATTTTTATTGTATCTTTTTTGGTCAGATGTTTAGTGATATTAACGGTTCACCATGGGAAGTCTTAGTCTTTACTACGCCTGTAGGCTTCATCAGTGAAGCTCTGCATTATGTTACCACGGGTTATTCCTCCATGTTCACCATCGCAGAATCGATGACGGGCATCTTTGTTTATCTGGTACTGTCGGGTTTAATCGGCATCAGACTTTTTAATTTCGAACCTAAAAAAAACTAATTGTATCAGGGAGAGTATCAAATGTTGAATTCAAGGGAGTGGGTTTATTACAAGCTTTATGTCGGTCAGCGTCATGATGTACTTGATTATGTCATTGTGGACATTCTGAATAAAATAGACTCGCTGCTCCTGAATCATCCCTGGTTCTATCTGCGCTATATTGATGAAAACGGCACCCATTTACGGCTGCGTATTCAATTACCTGTAGGGCAGAAATCGCTCGATACCGAGATTTTCTCGCTGTTACATGACGGAATGACTGAAGTTGATACTGCGCCCTATAATACCTATGAACCGCTAATTTCAATTACCGGGCATTCAGAGCCACTGCACACAGGGCCGCAGTTTTCTGCATTCTGTATTAAAGATGATTACGTGCCAGAGTATGATAAATACGGTGGTGAGGAGGGCATCGCCATTGCGGAAAGAGTCTTCAGCCAATCCAGCATACTGGCAAGAAAGATTATTAAGCATGAACGGCAAGGCGATCTGAATCGTAAGGACCTGGTATTACCGCTTTTCCTCACTGGCCTCCAGGTATTTATTAAACCCGAAAACAGGCAGGTTTTTTTAACCCGCTATGCCACGTTCTGGCTTTCCGGTAATCCGGCCATCGGTTCGCTCAAAATGGCTTTTGCCGAACAGGCATACAACCTGCTGGATGCCGGGGAAGAGCTGGTGCCGGGCTTATCATCATTGAGTGTTACTGAGCAGCACCTCATCCAGACATGGCGGGAGCATTTAGCTCAGGGCCGTGATGATTATATTAAAAAAGCAGGTCAGTTTCCGAAGGACATATTGGAATTAATTGCATTCCATTTTATTCATCTGATGAACAACCGCCTTGGCTTTAACACGCTGGAAGAGGCTTACATTGCCACGTTGCTTGCCACTGCAGAAGAGTCAGGTTATCACTATGAACTTGCATAATTTGATGCTCTCACCTGAGCGTCTGCAGCGATACCCGTTTCTTTCTTTGGTTTCTCCTCTTGGTGGGGTTGTCAAAAGTGCTACAGCTTTACGTAGCCGGGAACTGCATATCCCGCGTTTCCATTCCGTTATCGCAGGTACAGGTTTAATCTCTTTAGCCTATCCACATATTGCCGACCTTGCTGGTGCAACCAAAGGCCAGGTCGAACTGACAGGTTGTGGAGCAGATGAGTCGCTGGATCTGGCATTGGTTCGTTCGGTAGCAGAAGCTGCCGAACGCTACGCCACCTGTGTTTATGATAAGCGTGATATTAAAGTCGCCTCATTCAATGAAATGGCTAATGAAGGCATACAGGCTGAGGATATCCCACGCTGTTCCGCTGAAGAATATGCGAACCCGCGCTGTTTTATTCGACCAATCGATCCGCAGGCACCTCTGCGCTGGGTAGCAGGCTATTCGCTAACACAGCAAAGAACCTGCTGGGTCCCTCTTATGATGACGCATTTATTTGCGCGCGCCTGGCCGGGTGAACACTTCTGGCTACCTATCTCAACCGGGGTTGCCGCGCATGTTGATCTTGCTCAGGCCGCAGTCTCTGCCATTTGTGAAGTGATTGAGCGCGACGCGATAGCGCTTACCTGGCTGTTGAAAATGGAGCATCCGGGTGTTCTCACTGGAGACTCTGTTCCGGAAGAGCATGCTGAAAAGGTCAGACGTTTACGCAATAGTTGTCTTGAACACCGGGTATTCAATGTCACGCTGGATACGGGTGTACCCACACTCTACAGCGTTCAGCTCAGAGCTGGCAGCAAGCATGCCGCGCAATTTGTAAACTGCTCGACGCATTTTGACCCCTGGACTTCATACACCAAATTAATTCGCGAAAGCGCGGTAGGCCGCACCATTCTTGAGCATAATTTGCCCATACCCGATGATATTCAGGACTTTATCGAACTTGAACACGGTGCGATTTATATGGGAAGGCGTGAGCAACGTCCAGCTTTCGATTTCCTGTTGCATCCTCAGAGGCAGTCCATCGGTGAGGCAGTGACGCTGGATCAGCTTAGTTCAGGGATGCCAGCAGACCCGGAAAACCAGCTACGTTACCTCACCCGCCATTTTTCTGCACTGGGAATGGATATCGTTATGGTGGATTTAACCACCGATGAGCTGCGAGATGTAGGGTTGCATGTAGTACGCGCAGTGATCCCAGGCCTGATGCCCATGTCCGCTTGCCATACTGCTCGCTATCTTGGGCACAGTCGTCTTCAGAATGTCAGAAATAGATTAGAACAGCGTGATGGACGTCAACGGACCATCAATCCTTATCCCCAGCCATTTGCCTGAGACACTGATGATCATTGTTTACGAAAGGGAATTTGATGCGATAACCGCTCGGGCACTGCAGCAGCGGGTTTCTTCAGCCACACTTATGCGGTTTGATGAAGCCCGTGCACACCCATGGGAGGTAACTCAACCTTCTTTTGTTGTCATGATATTATCTGGCCGCCACCCGGCATCGCTTCCGGCGCTCACTCAACAGCTGCATTTGGCTGCAATTCCGCATTCTGCCGTCATCTTAAGCGATGATGCTCTCACCTGCGGCCCCTTAGTCATTCCAGGCAAGTCGGTCTGTTTTGGTTGTGCGTCCAAACGCAGTGCCAGTATGGTCGAGAAGCCGCGCACGGCTAAACAGGACCGGGATTTCCACGCCTATCTTGAAGCCACTCCTCGCGCTGAGTTACGGGGATACATGCCTGCACTTATTGAAATGGCAGTCATTAAAATGTTGCAACATTTACGTTGCCAGTTGAAAGATGCCGGAGTCATGTCGGTTTTTAGCCTGGCAGATGGGCACGCGATTGAAAGCCGGATACTTGCATTACATGGCTGTGACTGTCGGCAACTGCAGTTTTCCTCGACGGAACAACGCTGGACTCAGGCATTGCGCCGCGGGCTGGAGGGCATTTTGCATGAGTGAAGAGAACCCAAAAAGGGGGCTGCCTGAGAACCTGGTCAGCACTGCCATGTCTGCCAACCAGTTTAACCAGAATGAAGATTTACAGGTTGGCCTGCCACAGAAACCGCGTTTGATACCCGAACTCATTTGGGTGCCGGTTTCGCCTACCAGTCTGACGCTCTACGGTTCACAGATTCCAAGGACGCTGCATTGCGCCCAGGGTATTCCTGTCCTCAAAAAACTGCTGAGCCTGCTGGACGGTAGCAAAACGCTTGATCAGCTTGAGAGGCTAACAGGCGATGCAGTCGCAGGGGGCGCAATAGGTTTCATCTCATTGCTATTCCGCTATGGTCTACTGGAAGAGAGTGACAGCACGTTATCAGAATTTAACGGAAACCAAACCATCGCTGCGTGGTATGGCCGGTTTATTGGTAACACCCGCAAGTACAGCAACCGGGCGAATGTGGTTGGGGCGATGCAGCGGATTGTGCCATTGGTCATTGCGCCGGCTGCATTGTGCGACGCCCTGGATCGTGCCCTCGACAATGTCCCGTTTGCCGATGCGCATGTGATAGCGTTGGAGGCGTTGTCAGCTTTCCCAACCAATGCCACGCACGCCTTGTTTATTTGCACCGGCGAAAAACAGGTTGAGTCAGTCGAGATATTCATGGATGCCTGGCTGGCAGCGGGACTTCCTTACTTCTGTGTCAGAATCGGCCTTGAAGAGGTGCAGCAAGGACCCTATGTGGTTCCTGGCTACAGCGCCACCCACCGTTGCGCTTCACGCCAGCTTGTAGCGCCTGGCGATCAAAATGACGAGTTGGTTGCAGCGTGGTGGGCGGTGTTAGCGCTACATGAATTTACTCAACTTTTGTCGGGGCTGACACGTGAGCTTTATATTAATACGCTGCGTCTGCATGACTTAAGTGGTAAGGGGGGGTACATCCATCGTGTGCGCATCGCACGATTGTGGGGGACCTGCTGGGAAAATAATGTGATTTCACCCTCCACTGAGGGTGCATATATCAGTTGGCTACACCATGTCAGCACTCGGCCTCCGCCGCATGAATATCTTGCTCCTACCCTGTTTCAGACGCATTTTGCACTGAAAAATATCAAGCTATATGCTGAATCGGGCCATGCACTATTACCCGCCTCTGAGGGTGATTCATATCCTGCGCCGACGGAAGACAATACCTTGTCTCTCCGCCAGCAGAGTGCTGATATTACGCCAGCGCAATTATTCAATCTGCTGCAGTTTTCAGGTGGCCAGCAAAAGCTGGCTGACGGGTCTTTACGACGTATTGCCCCCTCAGCAGGCAGCCTGCAATCAGTCTCCTTCTATGTTGTTATCAACGCAGTGGAGGGAATGAATCCGGGCATATATTACTACAACGGTGAAAACCATCAGCTCGAGCGTATTACCATCGCACAATATAGCGCTCTGTTACGCCAGTTATATGGGCCTCTGGGTGTGCAGGAGCCTGATACACCAGCCGCTACGATTCTGATAAGCAGTTACCTCGCCAGGCTGCGCGATAAATATGATGATTTTGGTCTTAACCTTGCTTTCCTGGATAGCGGAGTCGCGGCCAGCTATCTCAACGTTTCTGCTGCGGCAATGGGCTGGCATATCTGTGAAGCGACCGTAAATGATTACGATCGCATGACGGACGCGCTATTTCAGGCTGAAGGTGGACACGAACATATTGTTGCCTCTGTTTTTCATCTGTTTTCTTCGGACATACCCGCTAGTGCTATAGCCGTTAATCCCCTGCTGACGAGGAAGGTCAGCAGCAGTGAGCTGTTATTGAGTTATCAGGGGTATTGTGGTGTTGGCCAGTCGCAGGAATTACGTACCAGTACCTTTAATTGGCAACAATCACTGTTAAAACAGTTATTGCAGTCTGATGTCACGCTGGAATCTCTGATGCTAAACCGTCGTGCTCAATATGGGTTCGGAACACAATCCGTTCCGGCTGATGTCGTGATAAGGCTGGTGGCCCTCATGCTGGCGGAGAAGGAGAGACATTCGTTACAAATCTCCGATGCTGTTGACTGGCAGCCGTGGGTGATTTTGCCCGGTGAAGGTGAATCGGGATGCGCAGGCGTGTTTGCCTGTACAGGCGCTGAAAGGGCGCAATGGGTCTACAAAGGAAGCCTCAATGCCCGTCAACTGACTGCCTGTGTCAACCAGACGAGTTTTGCCCGTTCTGGCGTTATTTTACTGGTAGTGGCACCTCTGGCTTCGATACTCACTTCAAGAGGTAAGCAAGGCTATTTAGACCTGCAGCGTCAGGCTGGCGCGGCGGTAGCGCTTGCCTGGCTTGGGGCAACGGATGCAGGATTGATTGGCGCACCGTGCGGCGGTTTTCTGGAGCATGGGCTCAGACAGCTGGATATTGACGGATTTCATAACAGCGTGATGTTTTCTCTGGTTCTCGGTCAGCCGGGCAGTACTGCTGGAGAGACAGATGCTCACCCCTGAACAGAGTAGCAACCGTTGGGCACTGCGGCAGGATGTTGTCAGCAGCGAAATTGATAGCTACACCCTGGTGATCGCTGGCGGTCAGTTTGAACGGGCACTAAAGCTAACCGGGCTGGGCAGGCTAATGGCAACGCAACTCTCTAAGCCGCAGTGCTACGCCCACCTGCTACAACAGTTGCAGGATCACTACCCGCGTCATTCAGAAAGTGAACTGGCGCTGGCGCTACGTACACTTTTAGCAAAGTTTAATGATGCCGGATTTATTCAGGCCGACCGTGATGCATTAAGCAGTTTAAAATTGTCTCAACCTTCGCGGCCGCAAAGCTGGCGAGTAGAGCGCTGGAAATTACCTAATCCAGACAAACTGGCATTGAACGTGGCTCAGCTTATCAGACTTAGCCCGGCAATTTTTCGCCATCTGTTACTGGATTTTATGGTGGCTTTGTCACTCTTTAGTCTGAGCCAGTCTGCCACTAAGTATGCGCCGCTTGATCATGTCTTTGCGCTAACACCGGGTACCTGCGTTGCTGTCGTGAGTCTCTGGCTTATTTGGATAGTTACGCATGAAATGGCTCATGCGACCGTATGCCGCTTCTATGGTTTTCCAGTGGCTGGGGCAGGGTTAATGTTTCGCGGGTTCTTTGTTCCCTCGGTGTATGTTAATACCAGCACAGTCCAGCTCTCCCCAGAACGTAATTTGCATTTTCAGGTCGCATTAGCGGGTCCGCTAGTGGATCTCATCTTCGCCGGCTGCTGTGCGGCAATCATGTTGACAGCTAGCCCAGTAACGCCACTGTACCTGACGGGAGAATATGCTTCTCTGGGGATGATGATGGGACTGTTTTTTAACCTGACGCCATTCAGGGCATCAGATGGTAGCAGTATGTATTATTCCCTGTTCTCTCCAGCAAAACAGTTTGGCTCTGCCAGCGGGAAGGTTTTAGGTGTTACCGTTGCTCGTCTGGTTTTCAACCTGTGGATGGCAATATACATCTTACTGGTGCTGGCACTGCTGGCGCGCATTACGGGGAGCATCTTGTGACCACCTCACATGCTGGCATCTTCGATACCCAACGCATTAATGTTCAGTTTGCTGATTTTAGTTTCCTGCGGCTCGCGGGTCTCTCTGTGGACCACGCCAGCGCGTTAAACGGTAACCAGTGCAGCGAAATTCACGCCAGCTTACGTCAGCACCAGCGTGAGGGTGCACAGTTGGCGCAAATGTGTACCGATAAACTCTATGATGTGATTGCCTCTGTTCAAATCATTTCTGTACGTCAGAATCTGCTCAATCTTCGACGGGCCATTTATAATCAACGCGAGGTAGATCTTGCTAATGAATCCCTGTGCTATCTGAGGCAATATGCCCCCGACATGCTGAGACTTTTAGAAAAGTATGCCGCGATTAAGGCTAAAATTCAGAATTTGCAGCAGCGGTTTTGTCAGGCTGTTGAAGAGGATATTGAAGTGACCAGCGGCCTGTTACGACAGGTAGCAACACAACCTGATTTTCGGCAAGCATTGGCGCTGGCGGCACCTTCACTGGTGACCAGTCTGAACGCGCGTGACTGGAACGCAATGTCACGTAAAAAGCGCCATGCTCTGGAAAAAAGCCTGTTCAGCTTTTTTATCCGAGCCACAATGAAAACCAGCCCTTTCAGCAGTTTTGGCATTACGGCGGCAATCAATGTGGCGGGCAACACGCCATGCGATGTTAATTCCGCCTTACGGACCGAGCTCACCCGACACAGCGTGTTGAATCGCAGCATTGTGGTGAGCTTACGTGAAGCGCTATATCAGTCGGTTGCTCTGTTTGAACGTAACTTGCCACTGGTGATCAGTCCTGGTTTACTGCATGAGTCTCACGCAAGGGGCCGTGCGCGACAGTATCAGTTGCGGCAGGGCATGCTGTGGGCCGAAGAGTTAACGGTCAGCCGTGTGCCAGTCCGAATGCTTAAGCCGGTATTGGTTGAGCTGGACACCATTTTCTCACCAGCCGACTTATTAGCACGGCTGGAAGCTCACGGTTACACGGTTGATGATGCTAAGCGCCTGATTCGCCAGATGCTACGGCAGGATGCTATTCGCCCGGCTATTCAGTGGAACGCGCATGATCCTGCGCCAGCAACAACTCTGGCCAATGCGTTAAAACAGCTGATACCTGAGTTACCTCCGATACTGCCCTGGCATGAGATCACCAGGGGCATAGCTTTGCTGGAACAGCAAGGAAGACAATTTAGCGCCTGCCCAGCCGATGACCGCCCCGCCTGTTTACAGAGTATTCAGCAGCAATGGCAACAGTTGCATCGCATGTTAGATACCCGCTCGCGCCCAGCAATCCGGACGCTGGTTTTTGAAGATGTAAAATCTACCGAGTCGGTCATGACACTATCCGCTGAGTTTATTGAGAAAACAGGTAAACGGATTGCGCGTGTTCTGGCATCTTGTGCACATTTTTCAATGGATTACCTTTGGTTGCATCAGCGATTTATACAGCGTTTTGGGATCGGGGGTGAATGCCACAATGTGGCTGACTTTATTGATTCAGCCTGGCAAGAATTTATCCAGTTCAGTATGGGATATAACCCAGAGACCTGGCAGGCGCTGCACGCAATGTCGCAGGATATCGCAGTCGTAAATGCCGCGCTGCCTCTGACGGTGTACTGCCAGACAGATGCAAGAGATTACAAAGAAGTGATGGAGGGGACTCCGCGTGTCGTCGTTAACCTGGCCTATAGCCGGTCTGGGTGGCAGTCAGCTCGCAGCACTTCTGGAGGTGACGAAGTGTCGTTGGCAAGAGGATTAAATAACTGGTTAAAACAGGTCTCGGGGGAAAAACATCCCGTTGTCCTTTCCGTCAGCGGAGAGTCAAGCAACTTACAGGCCCATGCACGACTCAGTGAAAGGGCTCTGTGTCTTGATGAAACGGCGCAGAGTGAAGCAGACTTGTGCCTGAGTAAACTTCGTATTCGCCATAATCCCGTAAACGGCCTGCTTGAGTTGACGGATCACCAAAACCTACCGTTGCACCTGCATTATATCGGCGGGAGTACGCCGATGGCTGCCTGGGGGCCGAAATATCTGCTTATTGCGCTGTCAGAGCCGGTCCAGATTGGACGCCCTGGCGCGGATATGATCATCGCCTCTGACAATCCAGAAACGGTGAATCAACATCTTCGCCACCAGCCAAGACTGGAAATTGATAACTGTGTGCTTATCAGGGAAACCTGGTGGATACGCGCCTCGTGGCTAAAAAAGCGCTATCCGGCAAAAAACGCAGCAGAGCGGGTTGCGGCTTTACTTGATCTCTTTGAAGAATGCGCAATTCCCCAGGAAATTTACGTACATGGTCAGCATAGCGATTTTTTCAGCTGGGAGGCGTTAGCTGCTACCAGTATGCGTAAACCCATGTGGTGTCGGGTCAGTGTCGCCAGCTGTGCCAGCTATCTGTTTGATTTGGCTCGTGATGCCGAATGGTTGGTGTTGCGCGAGGCCTTACCTTCACCGTCATCACCCTCCTGGTGTCAGCAGGATAACCGCACTTATGTCAGCGAATTTATGCTGGAAATGAATATCACGAGACAGAGCGCAACGGACGGGGCCCAGGATGAATGATAGCCGTGGTTCTAGCCAGGAATCGTCGCAGCGAGAGGCGGCGCTTAAAGTGATCACTGGCGCAATAGAAGGCCAGTCTGTTGCCTCGCAGAAAGCGCAACGTCTCAATAAATATCCTGTTCTTTGGGTGGTCACAGGCCTGGTGCTGTTCTGTTGCGCCTGGGAAGGGGGAGCCTGGTGGGCAACGGCTCCGTTAAAAAACGCTGTGGATACGGCGAAGGTGCCGACGGCAGCATCGGAGATTCAGCCCCCTTTAGTTGCAAAAAAAGAGCCCGGCTCCATTCAGGAAAAAGGCCTCTCAGCTGCAGGGCTCATTAAAGCCCAGCAAATCTCCACGGTATCTGCAGAGGTAACCGGAACGATTGCAAAAATTTACGTCAAGCGTGGCCAGCTGATTAAACGGGGAGACCAGGTGGCGGAACTGGACACCACTTACCAGCAAAATGCCGTTGATGAGGCGATAATCCAACTGCATTCCGCGCAAAATGCCATGCAATATCAGCAAGCACTGCTGCCTTTAATGAAGGCGCGATACGAACGGCAAATGAAGTTATCTGCGACCCATCTGACATCCACTCAGGACGTTGATAATGCCCGAGTTGACTGGCTGAAAACGGATTCAGCGTTGCGTAACGCCACGCTTCAGGTCAGGGATGCGGAGAATGTGCTGGAGCGTAACCAGATTAATCTAAGTAAAGCAATTATTCGCGCCCCGTTCGATGGCAGGGTGGTGTCACTCGATGCGGCATTGGGTGAAATCGTTTCGCCGGTGTCCTCAGCAGACAGCTACGCGCGTACCGGTATTGCGACCATCGTGTCGACATCCCCTTTCCATGCTGATGTCTGGGTGCCGGAATCCTTCCTTGCGCGAATAAAATATGGGCAAGCTGTGAAGGTGATGCCAGACGCACTCCGTAATGTTACGTTGCCTGGCTCCGTCAGTTTTATTTCACCTGTCGTAGATGAGAGCCGTGCAGCGGTACTGGTTCAGATTGAGCTGCATAACAGTCCGGCGGTTCTTAAACACAATATGACCGTGCACGTAGATTTTCAGCACAACCAGGAGGCGAATAATGCAGGTTGAAGGAACAGCTAATAGCATCGTTATTGCTCTGACAAAGGTCAAAAAAACCTATTCGCGTAATCGGGAACATATTCAGGTGCTGGAAAATCTGGATATGCAAGTCCACAGGGGAGAGATGGTCAGTATTATGGGGCCATCAGGCGCGGGTAAATCGACGCTGCTGGATATCATTTCGGGTGTCAGCCGTGCTGACAGCGGCGAGGTGCTGTTGGCGGATAATAATTTCACTCTAATGAGTGAGAGGCAAAGAACTGCGCTGCGTGGGCGGCATATTGGTTTTATTTTTCAGTTTTACTGTCTGATTCCGGTTTTAAGTGCCAGCCAGAATATTGAGCTACCGCTTGGATTGTGGCAGTTGTCTAAAAAAGAGCGACAGCATCGTATTGATGCTGCACTTAATATGGTTGAGATGGGGCACCGACGTCAGCACCTTCCGGCAGAACTCTCAGGCGGCGAGCAGCAGCGCATTGCTATTGCTCGCGCCATTGTGGGCAATCCTGACATTATTCTCTGTGATGAGCCAACGGGTGACTTAAACCGTGAGATGGGCAAAAAGATCATGGATTTATTGCGCCAGCTTTGTGATGAATACGGTAAAACCATTGTAGTCGTGACGCACGATCCTGAAGTCGCATTATATGCCGATCGGCATTATCGACTTGATAACGGCGGTTTGAAGGAAGAGAACCCCGTTAAAGCGCAGGGCGGTAAAGATGATTAGGTGGGTTTATATCGTCAAGAGCGTCTGCCAGCATCGTGTGCGGTTGTTTTTAATCTCGGTATTCGTCATTGCCGGGTTTGCGACCTTGCAGGTGTCACTTGGGCTGTCTCACGCCCTAAGCCCGGACAGGGATCAGGATGCCGATAAACAGCTACTGGTTCTTAATGGCATCAACTCGCAGATGCCTTTGCCGGAATATTATCAGGCAAAAATCGCCGTGGTGCCGGGGGTCAACAAAGTGAGTTTTGCTGCCTGGACCGGTGCCTATTTTCGTCATCCAGCCTGGACCGTACCGGCCCTTGCGGTCGATGAGCAAAACTTCTTTTCTATGAACCCTGAGTTGCATGTCTCTGCCCAGGCACTCAGTACCTGGCATCAGCAGAAGAACGGGGTGTTAGTGGATAAGCGTTTTGCCGAACGTTATGATCTGCAGGTTGGCGGCCGTCTACCGTTGCAGTCTGCTATCTGGCCTGTTCGCGATAGCGGAATCTTTGATCTTGTTATTAGCGGTCTGGTCAGTAACAGTGACAGTAATGCTTTTCCGGGGCTCTATTTTCACTATGACTATTTTCAGGACCGGCTCAGCAGCAACAGTAAAGGGCTGGTCAGTTATTTCATGGTCACACCCAACGCCAACACCCACGCTTCTGAGTTGGCAAAAACGATAGATGCGTTGTTTGATAGTAATCTTTATCAGGGTATTACCCAGACGGCGACGAAGAATATTCATATGCAGCAATTGCTGAAAAGAATGTTTGATATCCGTCGCGCCATCTCCTTTATCAACATTAGCGTCTTTATTTTGCTGGCTATATTGCTGATAGCAAACCTTATTGTCATCTTGCAAAAGAATGCCGAAGAGTATGGATTACTGTATCTGTCTGGCTATCAGAAACAATGGATTATGGTCACCGCTGTTTTACAACAATGTGCTTTCATTCTGCCTGGGAGCATCGTGGGTAGCCTTATTGGTTTGGCCCTGGTGATCGCCGGTAAATTCTGGGGACCCCTGGCATTAACCGGATTGCGGCTGACACCAGTGGATTTTGGGCTGACCTTCGCGGTGGCTACTGGGTTGATTGTATTGGCTTTACCCGCTCCCATCTTGCGCGTCATGGCGCTTAAGGGGAGGAGTGTATGACGACACCGGTGGCACATTCCTCGTCCTCATTTATGCATCAGACAGTGATGCTTACCCGAGTTTCTCTGCAACATTACCTGCGGCGGCCACTCTACCTTGTCGCAATTATTCTGGCATTTGTTGTTATTGCTGGCGTTTCGATACTGACATTCGCGGTAAGAGGTGGCCTGAGTAGCGTGATTGAGGCTAACCAGCAATCCGGTCTCTATTTCTTAATGAACGGTAAGGGAAATACTGAGCTGACCAGCCTGTTAAACCCCGGCCAGCAACGCTATCCGGCAATGATGTCGGGTGTCGCGCAGCAGCAGGGGAATACACCGTTTTCAGCCGAACTGGTCTTGTTGACGCGCCAGACTTTCGCTGAGAATCAGACGGATTTGATTATACGGGGGGTAACCCCGGCAGCCTTCGCAATGACTAATCCCCGAAATGGCCAGCATTATATCTCGATCATCCGGGGAAAAATGTTTACTGCTGGTCGGCGGGAAATTCTGATCGGGGCAGAACTGCTGCGCCGCTACCCTCAATTGCAACCCGGCCACGCGCTTAAAATTCATGGTGCACAATGGCAAATCACAGGGGTATTTACTTCTGGGGGGTCTGTTCGTGAATCGGAAATACTTGCCGATCGGGACATGCTGCGTAATGACTTTGGTCTCGGTAACATTGTCAATGTCGTGGTGTTTTATGGCACAGCAGATGCCACATTGACCCAACTCAATGATGAACTTCAGGGCATTGAGCAAGGCACACTCTCCATTTCAGACAGCCGGGCGCATTACGCCAGCCATGGGCAGGATCTGCTAAAACTGTCTGGAATATTCGCGGGGGCATTTGCCGCGACGGGGGGGATCATGGTCCTGAGTGGTGTTGCCGTACTCATTGAGTCACTGCTGGTGAATGTGTCGACTGATATCCGAGCTCTAAGGTTAATGGGATTCGGGCGTCCGCTGTTTTTAGCTTTTTCAGTCCCGATCATGCTTTGTAGCTTAGCGGGAACAATCATCGGCGTGGTGCTTTATCGCGTGTTTGCCAACAAACTCACCTTCTCAACGCTTGCTGGTCCGGCAGAAATGGTTTTCCACGCCAGTCTGACCTTTACTATTGTGCTCTCTGCTTTGGCCTATTGCCTATTTATCGCCTTGCTGGGATGCGTGATGAATTATCGCCGTGTGCTGATGACACCCAGGGCGTGAAAGGATGAATAATTTAGCAATATGTATCGGTCAAGGAGAGCACTAATGTCAGGAATCTCACAGAGCCCTGCGCTGATCCCGCGTGATGTTCTGTTTAGCGACCCGGAACGGTCCTCAGTTAGCTTGAATCCTGAAGGGACACACCTTGCCTGGCTCACTCCCGGCGAAACAGGGATGGCGCTATGGACCGCGCCAGTATGGGACACTCTACGTGCGGTGCCGGTCTCTGATGTTACCGGGAATATTCGCAGCTGCCTGTGGACGTTTCTGCCAGGACTCATGGTGTGCATGATTGACGATACAGGTGACGAGAATTACGTCCTGTACCTTGTTGATACCCGAAATGGCAGCATGACTGCGCTGACACCTTTACACCATGTCAGGGCACAGTTACTCCGGCAGAGCAGAACGCAGCCAGATGAAATTCTCGTGCTAATGAATCAAAGAACGCCTTATTGCTTTGATCTTTATCGTATTAATCTGGTTAGCGGCGAAGCCGTAATGATTGAGGAGAATCAGTCTGGTGCGATAGGGTACGTCACGGATGAAGATTTCAATGTTCGCTATGCGCTTCGCTATGAAGTGGATGCGGCACTGACACTGTTGCAAAAAGACAGCCATGGTCACTGGAAAATTTTTGACAGTATTTCGGCTCTGGATGCGAGCTGGTTTTACCTTGTAGGTATCGTCCCTGAAAGTCAGAAATTGATTGCACTGGACAGCAGAACGCGCGACACCACGGCGCTGGTTCTCATTGACCCGACAAATGCTCAGCGTGAAGTGATAGCCACAGCGGAGACTGACATCACAGGGGTGCTAACTGATGTGAGCGGCAGCGAAATTGTGGCGTGGGTGACGGAAAAAAATCATCGTACCTATCATACACATTCCCTCGCATGGGCTGAGGACATTGGTGCTCTTAACGATCGCTTTGCGGGTAACTGGTCGCTGGTAAGTCGCACTGAGAAAGACGATCTCTGGTTGATCGCACATGATAGCGATACCTCCGCAGGCCAGTTTTTCCTCTGGGATCGTATTAAGCAGCAAGCCTGTAAACTCTTCGACATGTTGCCACGTTTAGCCGATTACACGCTTGCCAGCATGGAGGCCATTACCGTTATTTCACGCGATGGTTTCCCTTTAACCAGCTATCTGACCCGCACTTATGCGGATTGTGCGCCGTTGGTACTACTGGTACACGGTGGTCCCTGGGCCAGAGACAGCTTCGGCTTTCGTCCATTGCACCAGTGGTTATCCAATCGCGGTTACCACTGCTTGAGTGTCAATTTTCGTGGTTCTACTGGATTTGGTAAGGCGTTCATCAATGCTGCGGATGGAGAGTGGGGAGGGCGCATGGACGACGATCTCAGCGATGCCGTGCGCTGGGCTATTTCTGCTGGTATTACCTCCCCAGATAAGATAGCCATTATGGGGGCCAGCTACGGTGGATTTGCGGTGTTGTCCGGTATGACTCGCTTCCCGCAGCAATATGCCTGCGGGATTGATATCTGTGGGCCTTCCAGCCTGTTGACGCTGATGAATGCTTTACCTGCCTGGTGGAGCACGGTCAGGGCAAAGTTTATCCGGGCGATTGGCGATCCCGATACCGAGCAGGGACTGGCATTGCTCAAAGCCCGCTCTCCCTTATACCGTGCAGAATCCCTGGTTAACCCACTCATGATTGTGCAAGGGGCCACTGACCCGCGAGTCAGCCAAAGTGAGAGTGAGCAAATCTTTAATGCCCTGCAACAAGCAGGCAAACAGGTTAGCTACCTGCTGTTTCCGGATGAAGGGCATGAAATTTATCAGCAATCAAACCGGTTAGTGTTATTTGCACAAGCCGAGCAATTTCTTGCCGGTGTTCTCAAGGGGCGTTATCAGCCACTAGAGGCAGATGAGCGCGACGCTTCGCTCATGCGTTTTTACGGAGAGACTCAGCAGCATGACGCCTGATAATTCTGCATTTGGTCAGTTTCTGGCGGCTGATGAGATACAGCATCAGTCAGTTAAGACAATAAAAGCATGGTTGGATCACTGTGGATTTATCGTTGTACATGATATTGCCTTTACCCGTGAAGCATTTGCGCGGTTTTTTTCCCGCTTTGGCGATGTGATTCGCTTTATCTCCGATCCGCATGCTCCTGGCTACGAAACCAGCGATGTGACATTGCTGCAAGGGAATCCGGATGATGTGGTTGCAGGATGTGGTCAGCTGCCTTTACATGCTGATGGTGGTACAGAAAGCTTTATTGTTGATCATCTGTTTTTATATGCATCTGAAGTCAGTGGCATGGCTCAGGGCGGAGCAACCTGTCTGACCAACCATCGGCTGGCTAATCAGGAACTGCCAGAGCATCTGCGGGAAATATTGTTTGGCCGTCGGCACTACATGCGCATTATTACACCCGATGCGAAACATACATGGCAAACAATCCCTGTTTTCAGCGGCGTAGGGCGTTCACAACGGATGATGATCTATTTTCCTTTTGAAGCTGGGCAGCGTTCAAGCTGGGAGTGTTCTGTCGAGGGACTGAGCCCGGAAGAGTGCCATGAATATTACCGCGCACTACAGGCTTTCTATCGACAGCCTCGTTATTACTATCGACATCAATGGAAACAAGGCCAATTGTTAATTTGTGATAACCGGGTGCTGTTACATGAACGGGAGCCTTATGGCACAACGGATCAGAGAAGAGTTCTGATGCGGGGTATCACGCATGAGACTGACAGAGAGGGATAATGGACGAAACTGCTCTTCATGCTCGTATAGGTAAAATCCATTTAATGCGCATGGTAGCTGGCCTTGATAGTTCCTTAATAGTGCAAAAATGGGCCTATTTTAGTGCATCAGCCGACAAAGTGAGCTTCCTGCAAACCCCGCAGGGAGCAACCGTGGGTTATGTGTTATGGGCTTCGGTCAATCGGGATACCTGGCGACAGTTAAAAAATACCGGGAGATTACCCGTTTACCGCCATGAATGGTCTGAGGGTAAACTCAGCTTAATTTTGGATGTCGTCGTTATCCCTGAATGGCGGGGATCGCTGAATCTCCAGCTTCTCAGGCTGCGACGAGATCATGCAGCGATCTATGGGCTACACCGGGATCGCCTGTTTCGCTATCATCGGCCAAAAGGGAAAATGGACGATGTCTAAAGTCTCCTGCCATCTCGATAATCAGCAGTTTTTACCCCTTTATGTTCCGTTTAGCGTGTTGCCATTCGCTGAGGCGAAAAGTGTATGGCGGAATCCGGCATGTCCACCGCCTTGGCCTGATGACAGTATTGAGAATGACAGGGTGATGGATGAGAAAATGGCGGTTTACTGGGGGATCGCCACGCCAGATGAGGCGATATTCCAGCGTCATGCCTTTAAAGAGGTTGAGGGTGAAGTTGCCTGGGCTGAGGCCTATGGTGGCAGCCTGATTGGAGCCAACGGAGGAGGTGGACGCGTCGGTATTTTCCGAGGGGTCCAGATAAAAGGGATTGGTAAAACGCCAATGGTGGGTAAAGACACCAATATTCAGCACTCCTATGGCGCTTTACTTCTCGAACAGGCTTTGACGGAAGCGTTATATTCAAACCTTGTTCAGCAAATACTTCCCTATGGTTGTGCGCAGGTCCACGGCGTTATTGCTACCGGAGTCCGCATCAGATTTAACGATCCGGTGATGCGTAACTGGAGAGAAAATGCGGATGCCGCTTTACTATTGCGTCAGCCTTGCCTGCGCCCGGCACATTTTCTCCGAGCCGAGTTTTATATTCCCTGGAAGCATCAGCCTGAACTCATGGATGATACACAGCGGATTCGCCAACTCTATCAGGAGCTGTCGAGCTTATCGCGCGGGCATTTAGCCTTTGAGCAGATGCTGTTTAATTTTCTGGCACGCTGTGCTTCTCAATTTGCCGTAGCGCGCAGCAGTCGTTTAATTCACGGTACGCTTTCTCCCTCCAACCTCACTATGGATGGTCGTTGGTTGGATTTGATGAGTACATCAATACTGCCAACCGGCGCAAATTTTAAGCCAGCTCCTGATTCTCCTGCATTTTTCGCGGAATATCAGATGCCTCTTGAGATAGCACTGGAGATGGTTTATCTCTACAACAAAATTAATGACAGCAAGGTTGATGCCGGGCAGTTTATGACCTTCTACGAGCATCAGTGGAAACAGCAAAAGTTGGCCGCCAGCCTTGAAATGCTAGGACTTACACCAGGGGTATTAAGGCAGTATAAAAGCCATTTCGCGAGCTTATATACAATAGCTGCTGCGACTGAACGGGTGCTAACGTTAGATAAAAAAATCCGCAGTGGATGGGCTGAAGTCGATACCCGGGATAATAATGATTGCGAATATGCCAACCCTGATAATGATAGACTGTGGCAGTTATTATGCGGTTTATATGGCGTGATATCGCACTCCTTAAGTGGGGAATTTAATCAGTTATTAACTGCTGAATGGGATGAGTGCCAGAAACTGGCGCAAGGCACATCCGATTACTCGTATAGCGCCATGAAAATTTCGCGATTTTTACGGGCAGGAAAGCGTTTATTATTCAGCCCCTGTTTCTATCGAACGCGAATTGATAATCAGGCTCGCCATTATGCAGAAGCTGATTTATCCGAGGCGAAATTGTGGCTGGATGAGCAACTACACACCATTAATACAATCTATGAAAAGAATGCAGAAACCGTCACGCTTGTGGCATTACCCACACTTCGACTCATCTACCAGTTAAAGGATGAATGGTATCAACTTTATCTCGATAACAAATTTATCCGTACCGACAACACCGAAGATCTCGTGAAAGTATTAATACAAGCCTGTCCGGATGGACTCGTTCAGCACGGTTATGATTTTTTGCCAGGGTGCCTCGCATTGCTCAGGGCGGCTGGCAGGATAAGTTGAACTCTTCTGTTAAAGCTGAACAGTTCAACACGAAGTATCCCCCGACAGGGCCCCGATTCTTACGTAACCAGCAAGAATTTGTGGAAGATGCTTAAATGGCTAAGCAAACCCAAATACTGGACATGATTATTGAACGGGTGCCACCGATGTCTAAACACCAAGTGGCCCCCTGAATCAACCTGACTTACTCTTTATCGCGAACTTTTTTAACCTGATCCGTGGTGACTGCGGGAGCATTGTTACTCCAGCCGCCACGAATAAAGGTAGCCAGTTCGGCGACCTGTTCGTCTGTCAGGCGTGATGCAAAGCCTGGCATGAACAGCACAGAGGGAGACCTTGAGGTTGAAGGTGTCTGTGCCCCTTTCAGAATCGTGCCAATTAGGGCATTGGGATTATCAGCCCGAACAAGATCTGACCCATTCAGATGCGGGAAAATACCTTTTGCACCATTACCATCAGTCCAGTGACAGGCTTCGCAGTTGTTGAGGTAAAGCAACTGTCCTGAACTGAGGTTTTTACCTTCGGTCAGGATTTTAGTTGTTTCACTCGAAGCCTGGACGGCATCAGGCTTTTTATTGCCGACAGGCTTATCGTCCGGTAACGATTTGAGATAGTGCGCAATCGCCATCAGATCTGCATCAGACATATATTGCATACTATGCTGCACAACGCTGGTCATTTCACCGCCTACGGCAGCGAAATCGTTGCGACCAGCGCCCAGATAATCAGCAATATCTTTATCTTTCCAGCCGTCCATATGACGAAGGGAAGGAACAGGCCAGCCATTAAGATCCCCGCCAGCGAGGAATGTGCTATCGCTATCGTTCAGGCTTTTCTCCTGCATTGCGATACCGCGAGGCGTGTGGCAACTGCCACAGTGACCTAATGTTTCTACCAGATATTTTCCACGATTAATCTCTTCGTTGGCCGGGGAGGCAGCCTGAAAATTTTTGTCATCGGTGAAGACATAGTTCCAGAAACGCATTCCCCAGCGCTGACTAAATGGAAAACTTAAATCAGTTGCGGGTGCCGCACTATCAACCGGGGCAACGCCCTGCATGAAGTAGGTATAGAGCGCATGAATATCTGCATCCGTTATGCCTCTGTAATCGGGATATGGCATCGCTGGGTAGAGATAAGCACCATCGGCACGTATACCTTTTCTCACTGCATCCGCGAACTGTTTTTCTGAATAGTTACCAATACCCGCGGTTTTGGATGGAGTAATATTCGTAGAGAAAATAGTTCCTAGCCCACTGACAATTTTATATCCACCAGCAAAAGGTTTACCGCCACTGGCAGTATGGCAAGCAGTGCAGTCACCAGCACGGGCCAGATAAGCGCCTTTTGCGATTAAATCCTGCGGGTTCTGATCTGCATTTGCCATTGCCGCCCAGGATAACGGGAGTGTTAATAATAAAATTTTCGTAATATGCTTCATTATTTCACCTATACCTGTACCAATGGACCCGGCTGGCCAATATATTGTTCTTTGATAGCCTTTGCTGACCAGTAGGCCAAAGCACCCACCAGTGCTGTTGGGTTTGCCTGGAAGTTTTGTGGGAAGGCGCAGGCTCCTTGCACAAACACATTGTGAACATCCCAGCTTTGCAGATAACGATTGACCACCGATGTTTTAGGATCGTCGCCCATTACCGCGCCACCCGTATTATGGGTTGAGCTATAGGCCGGTGAAATATTAAAATGGCTGTCAAAGTTCGCGATGCTTTCTGTATAACTATCCGGATTGAGATGTTTAACGATATCCATCATTTTATCACGGAGGTAGCGCATTAATTTGATATCGTTATGCACAAAATCATACGTCATACGCAATAATGGCAGTCCATACTGGTCGGTATAATTCGGATCGAGATCAAGGAAATTACCGCGCGTTGACATGTTTGATACCGTCATCTTCATGCCCATTGAATGGCCGTAACTTTCTTTAATGCCTTTTTTCCAGCCTGCACCCCACTTATCCGTGCCGCCTTTCAAAGCACTGGCCATCGGTGTTCCTGTGGCCTGAGAGCTGTGCATTTTAGCACCGCCAATAAAGCCCAGTTGTGAGGCATCAAAATTACCTGGCCCGAAGTCATTGAACATGACTCCGGTGGGTCCGGCCGTTGCGAAAGGATTGAAGTCTAACTTGTCATAAAAGAGGGTAAAGCCACCACCATATTGATAAGCATAATTTCGACCGACAACACCTTCTTCGGTGATGGGGTTATAAGGCTTACCGATTTTAGAATTAAGCAGCAAGCGTACGTTGTTCAGCGCAAAGGAGGCCAGAATAACAATTTTAGCCGGCTGGAAAACCTCATTTCCTTCTGCATCTATATAGGTTACGCCCGTCGCTGTTTTACCATCAGCGTGTTTTTCGACGCGGATAACATGAGCATGGGTTTTATAATCAAAATTTGGATACAAATTGAGTGCATCCAGAATAGTGGTTTGCGGTGAGGCTTTAGAATAATTGATACAAGAATAGAACTGGCAAAAGCCACAATAGTTACAAGGCGCAATTTGCTGACGGTACGGATTGGTCCATGCTTCTGAAACCGCGGCAGAAGGGTTAGAGAAGGGGTGATAGCCTAATTCAGTCGCTGCTTTTCTGAACATCGAACTCTGCAGGCTATCCTCTAATGCTTTTGTCGGGAAGGGATTCGAGCGTGGGCCTTCGAAGGGGTCGCCGCCAGGCAAAATCTTGCCATTGAGATTACCCGTCGTCCCTGAGGTGCCGCAGACTTTATCAAAGAAGTCGAAATGGGGTTCAATTTCATCCCAGGTGAACGGGAAGTCCATGATCCGTAACTCTTCGTCCAGCTGGCCTTTAGCATAGTGCGTATCCGCAAAGGTTTTCAGTTTCAGGTCGTTTGGCGTGGGTCGGATGAGCATTGCTGTCCAGTGCAACCCAGCACCGCCGACACCATCTCCCAGGCGAAAAGCACCTAACTCACGCATAGGTAAAGCCGTTTCACCGGCATTGTGCCTGACCGTAAAAGCATCCTGAGACGGTTTCTGCATCAGGACATGGCGTTTGGTATTGGCCAGCTCATCGGCGGGGTTTGGGTATCCCCATTCAGAAGCGGGACGATCGGCTCCGCGTTCCAGTGCCCGAACTTTAAGACCTGCTTTCGCTAACTCAATACTCATAATTGCGCCGGTCCATCCCAGTCCGACGACTACGACATCTACTGCATCATTAATTTTTTTCATATTTTATTTCCAGGCCTTAAGCCTGATCGCCCTTAACAGAAACCGGACCTAATGGATATTTAATGTTATGCATGCGAATCCACTGCGGGAAACTTGCACGTGCACCGGGGAAACCGATCATTTTCCAGGCTGCCATATCTTTATTACCCCCATATTGGGGATCGGACAGATAACCTTCCTTGACATTCTCGAGGACGCGCGTAAGGAAGAAAGATGAATTAAGATCATTCTCCCCTAATTGTTTGAAGTCTACGTTACCCTTCTCAAGTGCGGATATAACGTCATTTCGCTGCTGGTTACTGAGCGCAGCAAATGATTTACTGTACTTTTCATGGGTAAACTTATTGGTCAGTTCAATGCCCTTACGATAAAGCACTTGTAAGTTAAACGGCATCTGATATCCGAAAAGGTGACTGGCCTGGCTATTAAATGGACCTTTCATATACCAGTCGTGGCCGAGGCCGTACGAGGTAAGTAATTGCTTATCAAGGAAAACAGGAACGTGCGTTTCAAGTGCGCCTGGCCCATTTTCATCAGAAGGAATAAGGCGGTCACATAATGACAGAATGAACTTCCATTCATCAGCAGTAAAAAAGTTTGGTTGATAACTTGCCAAATCCTGTAAAGGCGCAGATACGGCTGCAAATACATTTGATGTTCCATATTTTACAGAAAGTGCGCCGATCGCGACAAAGGTTCCACTCAGGAAACGCCTTCGGGTCAAACCATAGTTGCTCATTTTCCCTCACATTTAAAAAAGATAAACGACATGTTTACGATTATTAATAATCATAAAAATAAAGCAGGGGATTACCCCCCGTATGAAATAACGAGATTTAAAACAGCGGTGAATGCTCTGGTTTTTTATTCTGATTTTAACGACAGAATAAAATCTCTCATGGTTCTTTCGGCAGCAGTCTGTTGATCGTTACGCCAGGACAACCACACTTCAGAATGGCGTGAAGAGGGCCATAATGGACGAAAACAAACATTGGAAAATCCGATGTTTTTTGCAGAGGTAGGCACCAGGGCGATACCCATACCCGCATTCACCAGCGCCAGAATACTGTGTGTTTGCCCAAGGTATTGAATGAATTTTGGTGGTGGATTGATATCCGCCAACAGATCTAATGTTAATTCGTAAAAATACCTTCCATCATCAGGAGAGTAACTGATAAATGACTGATGGCGTAAATCCGACAGTGTAATTTTTTCGCACGCACTCAATGCATGATCCCGGGGCATGGCAAGTACCACCGGTTCCCGATGAAAACGACGATGGGACAGATAGCTCTTTGACATTATCGTCGGACGCATCAGCGCCAGAGAGATAGTCCCGGCACTCAACTCTGCAACCTGTTTGGCTGAAATCATCTCTTTAAGCGTGATTTCAATATCAGGCAGGTGAATGTTGGCCTGATTAATAATATGAGGCAGAAGGCTATAACCAGACACCGCAGTAAATCCGAGGGTTACATGGCCAGCACAACCACTTTGGATTTTCTGTGCTTTTTTTACTGACTGTTCAGCCATCGCCAGCATATTTATCGCAGATGCAAGAAAATCCTCACCGGCTTCTGTCAGGCGTACCATTCGACTGTTACGTTCGAACAACCGCACGCCCAGCGCTTCTTCCAGCAGTTGTATTTGCCGACTTAACGGTGGTTGAGTCATAAAAAGACGCGCAGCCGCTCGCCCAAAGTGCAGCTCTTCAGCTAACGTGATAAAACAACGTAACTGATTAAAATCACCAATCATTTACTACATCACCCAGAGATATTTCGCCTGGTAATATAGTGGATATACCGGCGCGATAGCAAAACCAATTTTTTACAAAAATCCCTCTTTGCCGTAACTTTTGCTGACAATGCGGGGGATATCCTGGCGTAAGGCATTGTCAGTACTGGATCATGACGATTTGTGAATCGAACGATTCATTTTAAGTATCATGTGAATATTGGCAGATCAGGTTATGGCCCACGGGAAAAATCAATGCTGAAAATGAGCAGACACTACGTCCGGATTGCAGCATGCAGGTGTGCTACTTTTAACACTGCTTTGATATAAATGGCAGAATGTTTCAGTTAAATTATGAGGGTAAAGTTAAAATAAAGTGATAAATAACGCAATGTTACTGCTTTGTGTGCGCTATACATCACCGTCAGTGTAATATTTTAATTTTTGACTGATTTTTTAATTTCGTTTCAGGGAATGGTTTATCTATTATTAATAGACAACGGTATTTTCATTGCTGCTATTCAATATCGGTTGCCCTCGTGGCTACCGCTGCTGGACAGGCTATCTTTTAATCCTTTCGCAGTCGGTGGTTTCCCCCAACATTCATCCCCCGGTATAACCCCGATTGCCCCCTGACTTTGGCCGATTGGCCTGCATCAAGACGCTTAAAATGGTGTTTTCCCTCTGTTATGTGGTTTAACACCAGGAGCAATGATTTCTCATGTCACAGCCCCCCCTTGTTTCCCTGATTATCCTCTGTTCTCATCCCCACTGGCTCGATCAAGCCCTGGCGTGCGTGCGGGCGCAAAGCTACCCAAATTGCGAAATCGTGGTGGTGGATAGCAGCGAAAAAACCTTTGTCCGTGAGGTGGTCGAGCCGTTTTTGACCCAGCCGGGACACGCGATGCGCTATTACGCTTATCGGGAGGCGGCGGACAAGGTCTATGATTTTGCGCTGCGTCAGAGCGAAGGCGACTATGTTAAATTTCTTGCCAGTGCGGACCTGCTGTTGCCCGAAGCGATTGCGCAAAGCGTGCAGGCACTGGAGCAACATCCTGACTGCAACGTCTTGATCTCACGCCGCCAGCGTATCGATCCTACCGGTGCGCCGTTAGCGGATATCCTCTCTAACTCACCGGTGGTGGATGAAGACAGCCTGATTGCAGGGGCCGATCTGCTAGCGTTCCAGTCAACGCTGCACTTTAACCTGCTGGGGGAGTTGAGTGCTTCGGTGATCCGCCGTACCGCGCTGCAACCGCTACAGCCGGACCTGTTTACCCTCGAAGAAGCACCGCTGTTTGAAGTGAGTGCGCTGGCGCTGTATGCGCGTCTGGCGGATGCTTCACCGTTTATCTGGCTGCAAGCGCCGCTTTGCCAGATTCGTGTGTCAGATGTGTGGCAACAGCCAGGCCAGCGCGAAGGCATCGGGGAAGTCCGGGCCGAGCGGGCCGTCGTGCATAGCTGGTTGCGTCAGCGTGCCACAGGGGAAAAACCGCATCTGCATCTGGTACAGGTTGCCGCGCTGGCGCAGCCTACGCACTGGCGCGAGCAAAACCTCAGCATGCAGCACTTCGCGAACTATAACCTCAGCCAGCGCGATCGCTGGCTGGCACAGCGTACCCTCGCACCCTATCAACACGCCTGGCTACAGCAGCAGCAGCGGGAGGAGATCAGCGTCGCGGTGATAATCACCACGCCAGAGGGCAGTGAAGCCGCTCTCCAGCAGACGCTGGCCTCCATTCAGCAGTCGGCGCAAACCGGCTGCTGTTTTGTCCCCTTGACGCTGGGTTGTGTGACGCAGTCTGGGGTTGAACACATCGAGACAGACGTAGAGCAGCGTATTGCCACGCTGAACGCGATCCTGCCCACGCGTGAAGAAGCCTGGTTTATCTTCCTTCAGGCGGGGGATCGTTTTCTCTCTTCCGGCGTGGTGGCGTTGAGTAACGTATTGCCACAGGCTGAGTCTTGCTATGCGCTGTATGCGGATGGTTTCTTCCCGCTGGGGGGCAAACCGCTGGGGATGGCGTTCCGCCCGGACTTTAACCTTGATCTGATCCTCAGCGCGCCCCGGACGATGGCCAGCCACTGGCTGTTCCGGCGTGAGCTGCTGGCCGCCGCTGGAGGGTTAGACCCCGCTTATCCGCAGGCCGCCGAGTACGATCTGATCCTGAAACTCATTGCCACCCAGGGCGGTAGCGGTATCGGGCACCTTGCTGAACCGTTGCTGGAAGCGCCACTGCCTCCGCGTAACAGCGAGCAGGACCAGCAGGTACTGCGTAACCATTTGCAGCAGCGCGGCTATCCTGATGCGCAAATCAGCGGCGATCGCTATCAAAACCACTGCATCAATTACCAGCACGGCCAGCAGCCGAAAGTCAGCCTGATTATCCTCGCCAACTGGCACTTGGCGTCGCTGATCACCTGCGTCACCTCGCTGCTGGAAAAAACCGATTATCTGCATTACGAAATGCTGGTGGTTGCCGATAACCAGTCCTCACCTGAGCGCAGTCAGTGGCTGGCGGATCTGGCGACCATTGATCCACAACGTATCCGTATCCTGTATGCCGAAGGTGAGTTCCAGCGCAGTGCTATGGCGAACCTCGCGGCACAGCAGGCGCAGGGTGAGTATCTGGCGTTTATCCACAGTGAACTGGCGATGATCGAGGGGGACTGGCTGGCGCAGCTGCTCAATCATGCGCAGCGTCCGGAAGTGGGTATTGTGGGCGGCAAACAGTTGGCAGCGGGCAATAAGATCCGCCATGCGGGCTATATTCTTGGGGTAAATGGCGCGGCAACCGAGGCGTTCCGTGGGCAAAATGATGGCGAAGCCAGCTTTATGGGGCGTCATCAGCAGGATCAAAACCTCAGTGCGGTTTCTGCCGACTTTATGCTGGTGCGGCGGGAACTGTTTGCCTCTTTAGGCGGATTTGACACCGGGATCGCACAGTTTGATGACGTCGACTTCTGCCTACGCAGTCGCGAGGCTGGATATTTAACCGTATGGACCCCGCGCAGTCGCGCCTACCGTCCGGCAGCGCGCCATAATCCTTATGCCAGCCAGTCGCTGATGTCGGCCAAACAGCAGAAGCAGGAGCACGACGCGGTGATGTACCGGCGTTGGGCATCACAGATCATCCACGATCCGGCGTTTAACGCGAACCTCTCGGTGCGCAGCCGTCAGTTTGAAATGAGCAGCGACAGCGCCCTGAACTGGGACCCGCTTAATCGTCCGGGATTGCCGAAGTTTATGGTGAGTCCGGGGGACCGCTTTGGGTGTGGTTACTACCGCATGATTACGCCACTGGAAGCGATGCAGGAGGAGGGGCGCGGTGAAGGGAAACTGATCGAACGTTTGCCAACCCACGTTGAACTGGCGCGCTATCAGCCCGATACTCTGATCGTCCAGCGTCGTTACGGCGAGTCGTTCCAGGAGTGGATGGGCCAGGTGCGGGCCATTTCGCAAACCTATCGCGTGTTCGAGTTAGATGACTATCTCATCAATCTGCCGCTGAAAAACCATCACCGCAAAGATTTCGCCGCTGATACCAACCGGCTATTACGTAAGACGCTGCGCTTCTTTGATCGCTTTGTGGTTTCCACCTCGCCGTTAGCCGAGGCGCTGGCCAACATGCACAGCAACATTCGGGTGGTGAATAACCGCCTGCCGGTGGCGTGGTGGGGATCGTTACACAGCCTGCGTAACCAGGGGCGCAAGCCACGCATCGGTTGGGCAGGGGGTTCCAGCCACACTGGCGATCTGGAGATGATTGCCGATGTGGTGAAAGCCTTTGCCGGTGAAGTCGAGTGGGTGTTTCTCGGCATGTGTCCGCCTAAATTGCGGCCTTACGTGCATGAGCTGCACGCAGCGGTAGATATTCGCCTCTATCCGCAGAAACTGGCTTCGCTCAATCTCGATCTGGCGCTGGCACCGGTGGAAGACAACCTGTTCAACGCCTGTAAGAGTAACCTGCGCCTGATGGAGTATGGAGCCTGTGCGATTCCGGTGGTGTGCAGTGATGTGGCTTGCTATCAGGGTGATTTGCCAGTAACGCGCGTGAAAAACCGCTTCAGTGACTGGCGCAATGCGATTCGCATGCACCTTGATGACAGCGCGGCCAGTGAGAAAATGGGTCTGGCCCTACAGCAGGCGATTCATCAGCACTGGATGTTAACCGGCAACAATGTGGTGGAATGGGCGCAAGCCTGGACGCCGGAGTAGTGAAACAGGGGCAGCCTGCGGGCTGCCCAAAGGGTTAAAGCGGAAGGTTACACACGCCGTACAGTGCCGGAGGCAGTGCGGCTTTGTTATCCGGTGAGCCCAGCAGTAACAGATGCTCGGCGTTATAGCCAGCGGCCACCCCCAACGCCAGATCGCGCAGGGCAATTGGCTGACCGGAACAGACATTAAACGCACCGGTGGCCTGCTGCATCAGCGCATTCACGATCATGCCCGCAGCCTGTTTGACGTCCAGATAGTCGCGCTGGATATCGGGGTAATCAATCGTGGCCGTCTCTCCCCTGGCAAACCGCTCATGCAGGTAGCTGACCAGGCGCCCGGACTTTTCGTTTTCCCCAAACAGGTAGAACAGACGATACCAGGCAAAGCGGGTCTCACTGCGCGAGAACAGCTGTTGCAACAACGAATAGGTGGCGGCTTTGCTGGTGCCATACAGTGAGTTGGCGCGCAGTGGCGAGTCAACGGTCAGCGGTGAGCTGTCATGGCTGTATTCAAAGCAGGTGCCAATCCCGGCAAAGTGCTGCACCCCTTCCGCGATACAGGCCTGCGCCAGATTGAGCGTGCCCTGCATACACTCCAGATTCGCCGGGGTGTTGAGATAGTCTTTAGGATCGACGTACCAGGCCGCGTGCAGCACAGTATCAATGCCTTGCAACTGCGTGCGCCACCACGCAACCGACTTATCAAACAGCGAGTCGGTCACCAGGGTCTGCACAATTTTAGCCTCTCCGGCCAGCGCGAGCGGCGTCGGGCGACGCACCACCAGCGTAAGTTTCACATCCTGTTGCAGCAACTGTTGCACCAGCGCCTGGCCAACAAACCCGTTCGCGCCGGTGAGCAGAATATGTCGGGTCATGAGAGTGCCTCGCGCTGCGCAAGAAACGGCTGTGACCGATCCTTGTCGCTGATCACCGTGGGTGCGATCGGCCATTCAATCCCAAAGGCCGGATCGTTCCAGGCGTAGCACTCTTCAAACTGCGGGGCATAGCCTTGTGAAACCTGGTAGAACAGGGTGGCATTATCGGTCAGCGTGATCAGGCCGTGCAGGCAGCCAGCGGGGATATAAAACGCATTTTGCTGCTCACTACACAGCGTGACGCCATACCATTGCAGGTAGCTGGGCGAATCGGGGCGCATATCCACCGCAACATCAAACACTTGCCCATGCAGTGCCCGTACCACTTTGACTTCACCGTGGGGATCGCGCTGGCGATGCAGGCCGCGTAGCGTGCCGCGCTGAGGGTTCTGTAACAGGTTGCTCTGCGGGAAATCGCCATGCAGACCGGCAGCGGTAAAATCCTGCTGGCAGAACAGGCGGGTGTATGCCCCGCGCTGATCGCGGAAAGCGCGGGATTGCAGGACAAAAGCGCCGGCAATCGGGGTGGGGATCAGTTCCATCAGGTTATCTCACTGGTCAGACGTAAGTTGTTGGTAGAATTCAAGTTGTTGCAGGCTAAACGCGTGCATATCCCGCTGTTGGCAGGCTTGTTGATACCACGCATGGGTCAGACGCAGGGTGTCACCGATCGACAGCGCAGAGCGCCAGCCGAGCGTGCGGTCAGCCAGCGTGGAGTCGAGATAAAGATGAGGCGATTCATGATAGTGAGCCGCCACGGTCTCCACCGCCTGTGGTGTCTCCGCCGCCAGCCGATTCAGCGCCGCGATCAGGTCGTGGGTGGTGAGCTGGTCACTCTCACGCGGGCCAAAGTTAAGTGCCACGGGGTAATCAACCGGATGGTGGTGCAGATATTCCGCATACAGCAGGTAACCGCGCACCGATTCCAGCACGTGCTGCCATGGCCGCACCGCCTGCGGATAGCGCAATGCCAGCGGCTGGTTCTGTTGGCGGGCACGATAATAGTCAGGAATCAGCCGCTCTTCGGCCCAGTCCCCCCCGCCAATCACATTACCTGCGCGCGCGGTAGCGAGGGCAACGCCGCTGTGGCGAAAGTAGCTGTCGCGGTAGGACGCGCACAGCAGTTCGGTCATGGCTTTGGAGGCGCTGTAAGGATCGTGCCCCCCCAGTGCATCCTGCTCGGTAAACGCCACCACTTTATCTTTCTCATGGCGATACACTTTATCCGTGGTGATCACCACCACGGTTTTTACGCTGGGGAGCTGGCGCAGCGCCTCCAGCACATTGGCGCTGCCGCTGACGTTGCACTGCCAGGTGTAGTTGGGATCGCGATAGGCGTGGTTAACCAGCGGTTGTGCCGCGAGGTGAAACACAATCTCTGCTTCGCTCTCAAGGATGCGCGCAGTTAATGCCTGAGCATCACGAATATCGCAGTGATGCTGTGTCAGGCCCGTCATGGCCACCCGGTGGAAGTGCGCATCCGGGTGTGGGTTTTCCAGCGAGATGCCGTAAACCTGCGCCCCCATCGAGGTCAGCCACAGCGTGAGCCACGAGCCTTTAAAGCCGTTGTGCCCGGTGACCAGCACGCGTTTGTTGTGCCAGAAAGCGCGGTCTACCATAGCTTCCATGGTGCTTTTCCTCCCTGCCACAGCTCTTCGAGATAGACTTTTTCCCGCAGCGTGTCCATCGGTTGCCAGAAGCCGTTATGCATATAGCCTGCGAGTTGGCCACTGTTCGCCAGGGTTTCTAACGGCCCGGTTTCCCACACGGTGCTGTCATCTTCAATCAAATCGATGACGGAAGGGTCGAGAATAAAGAAACCGCCGTTGATGCGTGCGGAGGGATCGCGCGGTTTTTCCGAGAAGTTGGTGACCCGGAAGCCGTCGGAATGCAGCGTGCCAAAGCGAGCCGGTGGGATCACGGTACACATGGTGGCTTTCAGGCCGTGAGACAGGTGGAAATCCAGCTCTTCACGCAGGTTGATATCACCTACGCCGTCGCCATAGGTCAGCATAAATGGCTCGTCTGGCGGCAAATAAGATTTTATGCGTTTGATTCTGCCGCCGGTCATGGCCCCGATGCCGGTATCGACAATCGTCACTTTCCAGTCAGGCGCAGCGCAGTGGTGGTACTCCACCGTGTGTTTCGCCAGATCAACGGTAATATCGTTGTGATGCAGCACGATATTGGCGAAATACTCTTTGATCTGATAGCCCTTATAGCCCACGCACACGATAAATTCGTTAAAGCCGTGATGGGAGTAAATATTCATGATGTGCCACAGAATTGGCTTATCCCCAATTTCGACCAGCGGTTTGGGGCGAATAACGGTCTCTTCTGAGAGGCGGGAGCCTAACCCGCCCGCGAGGATAACGACTTTCATAAAAATAACCCTGAGTAAGAGAAGTTAAACACCACGCTGATAAACGCCGGATGACGTTACGCTATGCACCGTGCCAAAAAGAGTTTTGGGAATATTGTTGTTGCAGGTGGCCGTCACGTCGCGCAGTAACAGGAAGCTGCCAAGACGCTCCTGGCAAAACGCCAGCGCCCGCTTTTGATAAGGGTCAGTTGGATTCACCGGTTGATGCTGAGCGATAAAGGCAGTGGCGACTTTTTCCAGCGCGCTGAACGTCTCTTGCCACCAGCTCAGGGGATAGGTTCCCAGCTCAATACCGCCAATCACCAGCCACGGGCACTGTAAAAAGGTGTGGCTTTCGGCTGCCGTCAGTACGCCCAGATCCACCGCCAGCGCGGTGTAACGCAGCAGGTCAGCAATGTGGTGACACTCGACATATTGCTGATAAATGGAACCGACCTGTAATAAAGAGGAGAACAACAGGCTCTACCCTGGTTCTGGATCTGCCGACAGCGCAAGGGATGCGGCCTCAGCCACCGAGAGCTCATGAGTGCCGCCATAGACGTTTGAAGGGCGACCATAGCGTTCGCGCGTGACGAACTTGCGGTATTGCCACAGGGCCACGCATTCATCACTTTGCGTGGTTGTCTGTAACAAGTGATTGATCACCATGGGGCCAAAACCGCCAGAGAGTTTCTGATGTAACGTCGGACCTTCCGGGATCAGGTCGTAGCCGTAATGGATCTTTCTCCCGTCGGGATTCACGGGAGGAGTGGCATTCAGCCAGATAATTTCTGCCTCAGCAGGCAGGGGAAAGCAGGGTAATTCCTGATGGCATATGACGTAAATGGGCATTAGCTGCGTCCGCGCACACGAGATTAAGTGAAAAAGCTCAAAGGGCGGTTGGCGTTTCAATACGCCAATAAACCGCCTTTTTAGCGGCTATTTGGTGGGATATTGCGAAGAGGCCAACAGCGCCTGGAGCGAAAGCCCGGCGCGGTCTTTGTCTGACAGCTGTGGCGTGCTGACGGGCCAGGCGATACCCACATCAGCATCCGCCCAGTGCAGACAGGCTTCATCTTGCGGGCAGTAGTAGTCGGTGCACTTGTATTCGAAATCCGCCAGCTCGCTCAGCACCACAAAGCCGTGGGCAAAGCCCGGCGGGATCCACAGCTGCGCCCGGTTCTCGGCGGAGAGCACCGCACCGGCCCATTGGCCCAGCGTGGCAGATTCAGGGCGGACATCCACCGCCACATCAAATACCGCGCCGTGAACCACGCGCACCAACTTGCCCTGTGGGCGGGTGCGCTGGAAGTGCATGCCGCGCAGCACGTGCCGGTGGGATCGGGAGAAGTTATCCTGCACAAAACACAGGTCTGTTTCGAGCAACTGCTGGTAGCGCTGCTGTTCAAAGGTTTCGAGGAAGAATCCGCGATCGTCGCTAAAGACCCGAGGTTCGATCAGCTTAATCTCGGGCAAATCCAGGGCGCTGACCTTCATGAGGCCTCCTCTGGCAGCAGTTGCAGGTACTCGCCGTACTGGGTTTTGCTGAACAGGCGGGCGCGCTGGAGTAAGTCTTCGGCGCTGATCCAGCCTTTGCGCCAGGCGATCTCTTCCAGACAGGCGACCTTAAAGCCCTGGCGTTTTTCAATGGTATGGATGAAATGCGAGGCTTCCAACAGGCTGTCATGGGTGCCGGTATCCAGCCAGGCAAAACCGCGCCCAAGCAGCTCCACGTTGAGCAATCCCTGCGCCAGATACATCTGATTCAGTGTGGTGATCTCCAGCTCGCCGCGTGGGGAGGGCTGCACCTGTTTTGCCATCTCACAGACGTGTTCATCATAGAAATAGAGGCCGGTAACAGCATAACGAGACTGCGGATTCTGTGGTTTCTCTTCAATGGAGATGGCGCGTTTGTGCTGGTCAAAGGCCACCACGCCAAAGCGCTCGGGGTCCATCACCTGGTAGCCGAACACGGTTGCGCCTTCACGGCGCTTACTGACCTCTTCCAGCTTTTTGCCGAAGCTTTGGCCGAAGAAGATGTTGTCACCCAGCACCAGCGCCGCGCGGTCGCCCGCCAAAAACTGCTCGCCAATGATAAATGCCTGAGCCAGACCTTCGGGTTTGGGCTGCACGGCATACTGCAAATGCAGGCCAAATGCACTGCCGTCCCCCAGCAGACGCTGGAAGGAGGGCAGATCTTCCGGTGTGGCAATCAGCAAAATATCGCGGATGCCTGCCAGCATCAGCACGGAAAGTGGGTAGTAAATCATCGGTTTGTCATAGACCGGGAGCAGTTGTTTCGAGACGCCGCAGGTAATGGGGTAGAGGCGCGAACCGCTGCCACCCGCCAGGATAATGCCCTTCATGGCTTGCCTTAATATCAGAGACGCTGCTGGCGCAGCACAATGCCGACAGAATACGCAGAGCAGGGCCAGGGCAAAGCCGGGAATAAGCATACAAAAGGGCTTTTTTGCGAAATTACGCCGCGCTTATCCCCGCAGATTTATCTGTCGTGTCAGCACACAATCCTGAAATAACCTCTGTTTTTCCTGTCTATTCCGTCAATTAAACACCCTACAGGACGGGATAATCTTGCCGATAACTTAATTAACGCAGGGTAGTCAACGTGAACGATCTCTATACCGCCGAAGGCGTGATGGATAAGCATTCGCTCTGGCAGCGTTACGTTCCGCTGGTGCGTCATGAAGCATTGCGCATGCAGGTTCGTTTACCTGCCAGCGTTGAGCTTGACGATCTGCTGCAGGCTGGGGGTATTGGACTTCTCAATGCCGTAGAGCGCTTCGATGCCTTGCAAGGCACAGCCTTTACCACCTATGCCGTGCAGCGCATTCGTGGGGCGATGTTGGATGAGCTACGCAGCCGTGACTGGGCACCGCGCAGTGTGCGACGTAATGCACGCGAGGTGGCTGGCGCACTGCACCAGGTGGAACAGACGTTGGGGCGTGCTGCCACCGAACTGGAAGTAGCGCAGCAACTACAGCTTTCGCTGGAGGAGTATCGGCAGATTCTGCTCGATACCAATAACAGCCAGCTCTTTTCCTACGATGAGTATCGGGAAGAACACGGCGACAGTGCGGAACTGGTGACGGAAGGGCACGAAGAGGCCAATCCGCTTCATCAGTTAATGGAAGGGAATCTGCGTGAGCGCGTAATTGAAGCGATTGAGGCACTGCCTGAACGTGAAAAATTGGTGCTGACACTGTACTACCAGGAGGAGCTGAACCTGAAAGAGATTGGCGCAGTGCTGGATGTCGGTGAATCCCGCGTCAGCCAACTGCACAGTCAGGCGATCAAACGCCTGCGCGGCCGCTTAACCGGCGCGCGCTGACAGACTCTACTTCTGGCGGCCTAAAAATAATAATCCGGGGACTCAGCAATGGGAGCCAAATCCAAAGCCAGACCGTTAAGTCGTTATCTTAAAGACTATAAGCACAGCCAGACGAACTGCTCACATTGTGGCAAGGTACTTGATCGCATGGCGTTGGTGTTTCGTGGCCAGATCATTAATAAAGAAGCCATTGCCAGAATGGATCAGATGATTGATGAGCAACTCTGGTTCAAGCTGCAACCTGAACTGACCGCGTTGTGTCGCTTCTGTAGCGATATCTTCTGCAACAGCCAGCCTGACTACTTCGATATTATGGCGTTTAAACAGTACCTGTTTGAGCAAACCGATATGAACCACAGTACGGTGCGTGAATACGTGGTGCGGTTACGCCGCCTGGACGATGCCTTAAAGGCGCAACACTTCCCGGCGGAGAGGCTAAAAGGGGATGTCTGGTCAGAGTGTCTGGAAAGCCATCTGCCTGATGCGGGGACCAATAACTACCGCATTGCGCTGCGCAAATATGATCAGTTTCTCGGCTGGCGTCGCCATGCGCTACCAGAGCCACGCGTTGCCTGATTTTTCTGGGCTGGATCACACCTTCTATCAACGGTTTGAGCGTGATCCTTAGGCCAACTTCTGCAACACTGTAAGGATGACTGAATGACGCCTGATGGAGGCTCCGTTGTCCTTACACTTACTGCACCAATTTCCTCGCATTGAACTGCTCGGCGCGCCGACGCCGCTGGAGCATCTTCCACGTCTTTCCGGCTATGTCGGACGCGATATTTTTATCAAGCGTGACGATGTTACGCCGGTGGCACTGGGCGGTAATAAACTGCGTAAGCTGGAATTCCTTGCGGCAGATGCGCTGCGTGAAGGCGCTGATGTGCTGATCACTGCCGGGGCGATTCAGTCGAACCATGTACGCCAGACGGCGGCGGTTGCGGCCAGACTGGGCCTAAAGTGCCTGGCGCTGTTGGAGAACCCCATTGGCACCGACGCGGAAAACTACCTCACCAACGGCAACCGGCTGATGCTGGATCTGTTTAATGTTGAAGTGGTGATGGTGGATACGCTGGATAATCCGGCGGCGCAGTTGGCTGAGCAGGCGCTGTTGCTGGAAGCGCAAGGTTTCCGCCCCTATGTGGTGCCGGTTGGCGGCTCGAATCTGCTGGGTGCGCTGGGCTATGTCGAGTGCGCGCAAGAAATTGCTCACCAGAGTGAAGGCGTGGTCGACTTTGCGGCGGTGGTTGTCGCTTCGGGCAGCGCAGGAACCCATGCTGGCTTAGCCGTGGGGCTGGAGCATCTGATGCCAGAGACTGAACTGGTCGGCGTAACGGTTTCGCGTAAAGTAGCCGATCAGCTGCCGGTGGTGGAGCGTTTGCGTCAGCCACTGGCCAGCCAGTTAGAGCTCACCGCGAATGCGCCTGTGACGCTCTGGGATGACTATTTTGCGCCACGTTACGGCGAACCCAATGAAGAAGGTATGGAGGCGGTGAAATTGTTAGCCCGTCTGGAAGGGATTCTGTTGGACCCGGTTTATACCGGAAAAGCCATGGCTGGCCTGCTTGATGGTATTACGCAGAACCGTTTCCGCCGTGAAGGACCGCTGCTGTTCGTCCACACCGGCGGTGCTCCGGCGCTGTTTGCTTACCATCCGTTAGTGTAATGCTGGTTTGACCCAAAACAACATCTCTCACAAACTGGAGTTAACATGACTTTTTCACAACTGCGTCGCCAACTGGTGACGGGCATGATGGCAGTCGCGCTGGTGGCCGGTCTCAGCGCGCCAGCGTTTGCGGCAGAAGATTTGCTAAAGGCAGTTAAAGATCGCGGTACGCTGCGCGTCGGCCTGGAAGGGACTTATCCCCCATTCAGTTTTCAGGATGAAAGCGGCAAGCTCACTGGCTTTGAGGTGGAGTTTGCTCAGCAGTTAGCTCAGCATCTTGGCGTGAAGGCGGATCTCAAACCAACCAAATGGGATGGGATGTTAGCCGCGCTGGACTCAAAGCGTATTGATGTGGTGATCAATCAGGTGACCATCTCCCCGGAACGTGCGAAAAAATATGACTTCTCAACGCCATATACCGTTTCAGGCGTGCAGGCACTGACCCTGAAAAAGAATGCGGCCAGCATCACGAAGCCAGAAGATTTGGCCGGTAAAAAAGTCGGCGTGGGTCTGGGGACAAACTACGAACAGTGGCTGCGTGCCAATGTGAAAGGTGTGGATATTCGTACCTATGATGATGACCCGACCAAATATCAGGACCTGCGCTCAGGCCGTATTGATGCCATTCTGGTAGACCGTTTAGCCGCGCTGGATCTGGTGAAAAAAACCGGTGATACCATGGCCGTTGCCGGCCCAGCGTTCTCTAAACTGGAGTCAGGCGTTGCGCTGCGCAAAGGCAATCAGGACCTGCTGGATGCCATCAACAAAGCCATTGCTGAGATGCAGCAAGATGGCTCTCTGAAAAAAATCTCTGAAAAATGGTTTGATGCGGACGTTACTAAATAATGCATGACAGCCTGCAACTGGTGCTGAATTCAGCACCATTTTTACTGAAAGGGGCGCTGTTCACGCTACAGCTGAGTATCGGCGGGATGTTTTTTGGCCTGGTACTCGGCTTTGCGCTGGCATTGATGCGCCTGTCGCACTTCTGGCCGTTGAGCTGGCTGGCGCGTATCTACGTGTCGATCTTTCGTGGTACACCGCTGATCGCGCAGCTGTTTATGATCTACTACGGCCTGCCACAGTTCGGCATTGAACTCGATCCTATCCCTTCGGCCATGATTGGCCTGTCGTTGAATACGGCGGCTTATGCGTCTGAATCGTTGCGCGGTGCCATTGCCGCAATCGAGCGTGGTCAATGGGAAGCGGCGGCCAGTATTGGCATGACGCGCTGGCAAACGCTGCGCCGCGTCATCCTGCCACAGGCGGCACGTACCGCGCTGCCCCCGCTGGGGAACAGTTTTATCAGCCTGGTGAAAGACACCTCGCTGGCGGCGACCATTCAGGTGCCAGAACTGTTCCGTCAGGCGCAGTTGATCACCTCGCGCACGTTCGAAGTGTTCACCATGTATCTGGCCGCCTCGGCGATTTACTGGGTAATGGCGACTCTGCTGTCTGCGTTGCAAAACCGCCTGGAGCGTCATGTGAACCGCCAGGATGAGGAGGGGAAATGAGCGCCATTGAAGTACGTCGCCTGGTTAAGCAGTTTAACGGGCAAACGGTGCTGCATGGCATCGATTTGGATGTGGCACCCGGTGAAGTGGTGGCCATTATCGGCCCCAGCGGATCGGGTAAAACCACCTTGCTGCGCAGCATTAACCTGCTGGAAACCCCGGAGAGTGGCACGGTGAAGGTCGGTGAGATCACTATTGATACCGCTCAGCCGCTGGCGCGCCAGAAAGAGCAGGTGCGTCAACTGCGTCAGCAGGTCGGCTTTGTGTTTCAGAACTTCAATCTGTTCCCGCACCGCTCGGTGCTGGAGAACATCATTGAAGGGCCGGTGATCGTGAAGGGGGAGCCAAAGGCAGAGGCGGTAGCCCGTGCGCGCACCTTACTGGAGAAAGTGGGATTACAGGGCAAAGAAGCGAGTTTCCCGCGCCGTCTGTCTGGCGGGCAACAGCAGCGTGTGGCGATTGCTCGCGCGTTAGCCATGCAACCCCAGGTCATTTTGTTTGATGAACCCACTTCAGCACTCGATCCGGAGCTGGTGGGGGAAGTGTTGAACACCATTCGCGCGTTAGCTGAAGAGAAGCGCACCATGGTAATTGTGACCCATGAAATGAGCTTTGCCCGCGATGTCGCGGACCGGGCCATCTTCATGGATCAGGGACGTATCGTGGAGCAGGGGCCGGCCAAAATGCTATTTAGCCAGCCGCAGCAGGCGCGTACCCGCCAGTTCCTCGATAAGTTTCTGAATGCCTGAAACGTTGCGCTGCCAGGGTTGCTGGCAGCGCACACCGGACACCGTTAGACGCGGTGGTCCGCCATCTGACGCACAAACTCCTGTACCCACTGCATCCGCACTTTACGGTCCGGCAGATCGCGCGTGAAGCGTAAACGGGTTGGCCCATCCAGCTTCCACTGTTTGTGATCTTTTTGCAGCAGGCCAATCAGCCACACCGGGTCGACCTGATTTTGCGGGGCGAAATCGAAGAAACCGCCTTTCTCGCTGGCTTCAATCTTTCTCACGCCCAACTCGCGCGCCTGTAAACGCAGGGCGGCGACGTCCAGCAGATTACGTGCGGCATCCGGTAGCAGACCGAAACGATCGATCATCTCTACCTTGAGCTCTTGCAGTTCATCTTCATGGCTGGCGCTGGCGATGCGCTTGTAGAGCGACAACCGGGTATTCACATCCGGGATAAAATCATCCGGCAGCAGAGCAGGCATTCGCAGCTCTATCTCGGTTTGATTACTGGTCAGGTCTTCCAGTGAAGGCTCGCGTCCGGCTTTCAGCGCGTCTACCGCATTCTCCAGCAGCTCCATATACAGCGAGAAGCCGAGGGTCTCCATCTGCCCGCTCTGTTCGTCGCCTAACAGCTCACCGGCACCACGGATCTCCAGGTCATGGGTCGCTAACGCAAAACCCGCACCCAAATCTTCCAGTGAGGCAATGGCTTCGAGGCGTTTTTGCGCATCAGTGGTCATCGCTTTGGGATGCGGCGTTAACAGCCATGCGTAAGCCTGATGATGCGAACGGCCTACGCGGCCACGCAACTGATGGAGCTGCGCCAGGCCGAAATGATCAGCACGCTCAATGATGATGGTGTTGGCGGTGGGAATATCGATCCCGGTTTCGATGATGGTGGTACACACCAGCACGTTGAAACGCTGGTGGTGGAAATCATTCATCACCCGTTCCAGTTCACGTTCGCGCATCTGGCCGTGACCAATCGCCACGCGCGCCTCGGGCACCAGTTCGGCCAGCCTTTGTGCGGTTTTTTCGATATTTTCCACGTCATTGAACAGGTAATACACCTGACCACCGCGCAGAATTTCACGCAGAATCGCCTCACGCACCACCAGTTTGTCGTATTCGCGCACGAAGGTCTTCACCGCCAGACGGCGTGCAGGTGGCGTAGCAATAATCGACAGATCGCGCATTCCGCTCATGGCCATGTTCAGGGTACGCGGGATGGGCGTGGCGGTGAGCGTCAGAATATCGACGTCGGCACGCATCGCTTTGATGCGCTCTTTGTGACGCACGCCGAAACGGTGCTCTTCATCAACAATCAGCAGCCCCAAATCGCGCCATTTCAGGTCGCTCATCAGCAGCTTGTGCGTCCCGATGAGAATATCCACTTTACCTTCGCTGGCGTCCTGCAATACCTGAGCCTGCTCTTTGGCGGTACGGAAGCGGGAGAGCATCTCAATGCGAACGGGCCAGTTAGCGAAACGATCGCGGAAGTTATCGTAGTGCTGCTGCGCCAGCAGCGTGGTTGGCACCAGCACCGCCACCTGTTTGTGGTTTTCCACGGCGAGGAAAGCGGCTCGCATCGCCACTTCGGTTTTACCGAAGCCCACATCACCACATACCAGACGATCCATCGCCAGCGGTTGGCACATGTCGCTCAGCACCGCGTTAATGGCCTGGGCCTGATCGACGGTGGTTTCAAACGGGAAACTTTCACAAAACAGCTGATACTGGTCACGGTCGTGCTTAAACGCAAAACCGGTTTTGGCCGCGCGCTGGGCGTAGATGTCCAACAGCTCGGCGGCCACATCACGCACTTTTTCGGCCGCTTTCTGCCGTGCGCGTGACCAGGCATCGGTGCCTAATTTATGCAGCGGCGCGTTTTCATCGGCCCCGCCGGCATAGCGGCTGATCAGATGCAGTGAGGAAACCGGGACATACAGCTTGGCATCACCCGCATAGGAGAGCATCAGGTATTCGGCGGTGATGCCACCGGTTTCCAGCGTGGTCAGCCCAATGTAGCGGCCTACGCCGTGCTCAAGGTGTACCACGGGCTGGCCGGGATGCAGCTCTGCCAGGTTGCGGATCAGGACATCAGGATTGATGGTGCGGCGGCTATCCTGGCGGCGGCGACTGACGCGCGCCCCGAGCAGATCGCTTTCGCAAATCAGTGCCCAGCCGCGCTGGCTATCGATAAATCCGCGTTCGCTGGCCCCGACCATCAGCGCGACACGCTGTTGACGTGCCTGCTCCAGTCGCTGTTCGGCCTGCGGTTTAATTTTCAGGCGGTTCAGCAGCTCCTGCAAACTCTCACGGCGTCCTTCACTTTCCACCGAGAACACCACCGAACCGGCAAAGCCTTCCAGGAACTGACGCAGCAGGTCCAACGGAGACTTGGCTTGTGCCTGCACGGTCAGTTCTGGCAACGGTTGATAGCCAAGATTGCGGTTGGCAGCCCGGTCGGGCAGCGTTTCGCTGCTAAGCTGCACGCGCGGCCACTGTTTCAATTCGCCAAACAGCGCATCCGGGCGCAGCCAGAGTTGCACCGGCTCCAGCAGGGGGCGCATGGGATCGATACGACGGTTCTCATAGCGCGCTTCGACGTCTTGCCAGAAACGCTGTGCGCCCGCTTCCAGGTCGCCGCTGCTCAGCAGTAAAGCATTGTCAGGCAGATAGCTAAACAGCGGTTCCAGCGGCTGATCAAAGAACAGCGGCAGCCAGTACTCAATCCCGGCAGGGAAGGTGTTTTTACTCACCTGTTGATAGATATGCTCCGGCTCGCGGCGCACATCGAAATATTCACGCCAGCGGGTGCGAAAACGCTCGATTGCGGCTTTATCACTCGGGAATTCGTGCGCGGGCAGCAGATTAATTTCCGCCACCTCTTCCAGGGTGCGCTGGGTATCGGTATCGAACAGGCGCAGGGTATCGATTTCATCATCGAAGAAATCAATGCGATACGGCTGCTCACTGCCCATCGGGTAGAGATCGAGCAGTGCGCCGCGCGTGGCATATTCGCCGTGTTCCATCACCTGGTCCACGTGGCGATAGCCCGCTTGCTCTAGCCGGTCACGCAGGCGGTCGCGGGAGAGTTTTTCACCGCGTTTCATCACCAGCGCATGACCGTGCAGGAAGGTATGTGGGCAGACGCGCTGCATCAGCGTATTCACCGGCAGAATCAACAGGCCACGCTTCAGCGTCGGGAGCTGATAAAGAATCGACAGGCGGGCAGAGATAATATCCTGATGGGGAGAAAAACTGTCATAGGGCAGGGTTTCCCAGTCCGGCAAATGGTTCACTGGAAAGTCAGTAAACTGCCGAATCTCATCCTGCAACCGCAGCGCCGTTTGCATATCCGGGGTGATTAATACCACCGGGCCGGTGTGACGTTCAGTGATGCTGGCGCACTCTACCGCGTGTGCGGCACCAATCAGTTCTCCGAGCTGGCGGTGATCGCCAGGTTTGACGGGCAGGTCGTAGCGGGTTGGTTCGGACATGGGATCTCGTGCTGTTCTCCATTTTTACCAGGGCGTCATGATTCCACATTCCGCCCTGGGGGTCATCACTTAGTACGGATTTTTCCGCATTGCGCTATCCCTGGCGAGGTTCGCGATAGTACATTCGCGGTCGATCGATGTTGGCCCAGCTCAGCTCTTTCTCCAGGTGATAGCTGTGATTGCCATCATCCCATTTGACGTAATAGGCCGCCGGGGCATCGCCTTGATCGAACACATTGAGAATTTCACCCTTTACTTCACCGGTTTTATGTTTCACCAGACTGCCTTTGGGAAATTTTGTCATACTCCCTCCTTCAGTAACTGGACATACAGTAAGTATAGCTGCCTGACTGCACAAACAGCGCTCAGCAATCGGTTGATTGAGGTTTCCTAAACAGGGCGGCTCCTTTATCATCCCGGTACTTATTGAGGAAAGCTTAAGACGGACGCTATGCATCAACCTGTTGCGCTTTATATTGGTCTTCGCTACATGCGCGGACGAGCATCGGACCGTTTTGGTCGCTTTGTTTCCTGGTTATCCACTATTGGTATTACGCTTGGCGTTCTGGCACTGGTGACGGTGCTCTCCGTAATGAACGGCTTCGAAAAAGAGCTGGAGGGCAACATTCTCGGCTTAATGCCGCAGGCGCTGGTGACCAGCGACAAAGGCAGCATCAATCCGCAACAACAACCCTATCAAAATATGGGGCTGCAAGGTGCGAGCCGTGTCGCGCCGTTAACAACGTCTGACGTGGTACTGCAAAGTGCGCACAACGTCTCTGTCGGGGTGATGTTAGGCATCAACCCGGACGAACAAGACCCGCTCACCCCCTATCTGGTGAATACGCCGCAATCGGTACTGCAACCTAACGGCTGGAACGTGATTCTGGGCGAAGAGTTGGCAAGCCAACTGGGTGTGAAGAAAGGGGACCAGGTGCGCCTGATGGTGCCTTCGGTGAGCCAGTTCACGCCGGTAGGGCGTGTGCCAAGCCAGCGCCTGTTCACCGTGGCGGGCACCTATGCCGCCAACAGTGAAGTGGATAGCTATCAGATTTTGGTCAATCTCCAGGACGCTTCGCGCGTCATGCGCTACCCGCTGGGGAATATCACCGGCTGGCGTCTGTGGCTGCAAAAACCGCTGGACGTTGACAGCCTCAGCCAGCAGAAATTGCCCGCAGGCCTGCAATGGAAGGACTGGCGCGAGCGCAAAGGCGACCTGTTCCAGGCGGTGGGCATGGAGAAAAATATGATGGGGCTGCTGCTGAGCCTGATCGTTGCAGTGGCCGCATTTAACATTATTACGTCGCTGGGTCTGTTGATCATGGAAAAACAGGGCGAGGTGGCGATCCTGCAAACGCTGGGGCTGACACGCCGTCAGATCCTGCTGCTGTTTATGGTTCAGGGTGCGGGTGCCGGTATTATCGGCGCCTTACTGGGGACTGGGCTGGGTGTGCTGCTGGCCAGCCAGTTAAATAACCTGATGCCAGTGATTGGCCTGTTCCTGGATGGTGCCGCACTGCCGGTGGATATCAACGTCTGGCAGGTGGTCACTATTGCGCTGGCGGCGATGGCCGTTGCGCTGCTTTCTACGCTCTATCCTTCATGGCGCGCTGCCGCCATTCAACCCGCTGAGGCTCTACGTTATGAGTAATACCCCCTTGTTGCAGTGTCGCGACCTGTGCAAAAGCTATCAGGAAGGAAGCGTACAGACCGATGTGCTGCGCAGCGTGGCCTTTTCGGTGCAGCCTGGTGAAATGATGGCGATTGTCGGGAGCTCCGGCTCCGGTAAAAGTACCTTATTGCATCTGTTAGGCGGACTGGATACCCCCACCTCCGGTGATGTGGTGTTTGATGGTCAGTCGATGAATGCGCTTTCTTCTTCAGCTAAGGCCGATCTGCGTAACCGTGAACTGGGCTTTATCTATCAGTTCCACCATCTGTTACCGGATTTTAGCGCGCTGGAAAACGTCGCGATGCCGTTGATGATTGGCAGAAAGAGCAAAACCGAAGCGCAACAGCGGGCGCGTGAAATGCTGGCCGCCGTTGGGTTGGAACACCGTGGGCATCACCGTCCTTCTGAACTTTCCGGCGGTGAACGTCAGCGCGTGGCAATTGCCCGTGCGCTGGTCAATCGTCCGCGTCTGGTGATGGCCGATGAACCCACCGGTAACCTTGATGCGCGTAACGCCGATGCCATTTTCTCGCTGCTGGGCGATCTCAACCAGCGTGAAGGCACCGCATTCTTGGTGGTGACTCACGACCTCCATCTGGCACAGCGCATGTCGCGTCAGATGGAGATGCGTGACGGGCAGCTCAGCGCTGAGTCAACCCTGACGGGAGTGCGCTAATGGGGTCTTCTCTCTCCCTGCTGCTGGGGTTGCGCTTCAGTCGTGGGCGCAAACGGGGTGGCATGGTTTCCCTGATTTCGGTGATCTCCACCGTGGGTATTGCGCTGGGTGTGGCGGTGTTAATTATTGGCCTGAGTGCGATGAATGGCTTCGAACGTGAGCTAAACAGTCGCATTCTGGCGGTGGTACCGCACGGTGAAATCAGCGCGGTTGAACAGCCGTTTCGCCACTGGCAGCCACTGATTGCGCCGGTTGAGAAAGTACCGGGTATTGCGGCGGCAGCACCCTACATCACCTTTACTGGTCTGATCGACAGCGGCAGTAAATTACAGGCGCTACAGGTGCGCGGTGTGGATGTGGCTCAGGAGCCGCGTTTAAGTGCGCTGCCGCAGTTTGTGCAGGGCAACGCCTGGTCACAGTTCAGCGCCGGTAAGCAGCAGATCATTCTCGGTGGTGGTATCGCCAAGGCCCTTAACGTCAAACAGGGTGACTGGATAACCATCCTGATCCCGAACAATGACGGCGCGAATAAGCTGCTGCAACCCAAGCGGATTCGTTTGCAGGTGGAAGGGATATTGCAGCTCAGCGGCATGCTCGATCACAGCCTGGCGCTGGTCCCCCTTGAGGATGCGCAAAGCTACCTCGATATGGGGGATGCGGTCAGCGGTATTGCGTTGAAAATGAGCGATCCGTTCCAGGCGCAAAAGCTGGTCCGCGCGGCGGGTGAAGCCACCGGGTCCTATGTCTATATTCGCAGTTGGATCGGCACCTACGGCTACATGTACCGCGATATTCAAATGATTCGCGCCATCATGTATCTGGCGATGGTACTGGTGATTGGCGTGGCCTGCTTCAACATTGTTTCCACACTGGTGATGGCTGTGAAGGATAAAAGCAGTGATATCGCGGTGTTGCGTACCCTGGGAGCCAAAGACAGACTTATCCGTGCCATCTTTATCTGGTACGGTTTGCTAGCCGGTCTACTGGGTAGCGTAAGCGGGGTCGTGGTGGGGGTGTTAGTGTCGCTGAATCTTACGCATCTGGTGCAGGGCATTGAACATCTGACCGGGCGGCATTTACTGGCGGGCGATATCTACTTTATCGATTTCCTCCCTACCGAGTTGCACTGGCTGGATGTGGTGATTGTGCTAGCCACCTCGATTGTGCTGAGCCTGCTGGCCAGTTGGTATCCGGCGCGACGCGCCAGTCGGATTGATCCGGCGCGCGTACTAAGCGGACAGTAATACAGGAGTTGATATGCGAACACCCAGACGTCGCTTGCGCCTTGCGCGCTACAAGAAAAACCGACGTAAGGTACAACAGCGCTTTCGCCAGCGTATTTTCGAACGCGACCGTGAAGCAGATTTAGCAGAAAATCCACTGCCTAATGTGGTGGTATTAACCGGCGCGGGAATCTCTGCCGAATCGGGTATTCGCACTTTCCGTGCCGATGACGGCCTGTGGGAAGAGCATCGGGTTGAAGACGTCGCCACGCCGGAAGGGTTCCGGCGCGATCCAATGCTGGTACAGGCGTTTTATAACGCACGCCGCCGCCAGTTGCAGCAGCCCGAAGTCCAGCCGAATGCGGCGCATCTGGCGCTGGCAGAGCTGGAGCAAGTGCTGGGCGATCACTTCTTGCTGGTGACGCAGAACATCGACAACCTGCATGAGCGTGCCGGGAGCCAGCGAGTGCTGCACATGCACGGTGAGTTGCTGAAACTGCGCTGTGTATCCAGTGGTCAGGTGGTGGAGTGGACCGAAGATGTCACGCCGGAACATCGCTGCACCTGCTGCCAGTTCCCGTCGGTATTGCGCCCGCACGTCGTGTGGTTTGGCGAAATGCCACTGGGTATGGAAGAGATCTATCAGGCGCTGAATGAGGCGGATATTTTTATCGCTATCGGTACGTCGGGTCATGTCTATCCGGCGGCAGGCTTCGTCCATGAAGCCAAAGTACAGGGTGCACATACCGTCGAGCTCAACCTTGAGCCGAGTCAGGTGGGCAATGAGTTTGCTGAGCGCCATTACGGGCTGGCAAGTGAAGTCGTCCCTGACTTTGTGCGCAAGCTTCAGCGCTATCAGGCGGGTCAGCTATTTTGATTCGTGCCTGACGCTGTTGGGTGGTGTGGGGCGTAAACGGTGGCAGGGTCTTTGATGATGACAAAGTTGCTCTGCGTCAGTTTACTCCCGGTGAGTTCTGCCAGCGGCGTCTGCTGCTGGTAGTCCACCACTACCCGTGGTAGCGATTCCGGTGTGGTTTCCAGTAACGTAACGCTGGTCGCCTGGGTAGTAGGGGCGATGCCTGTGACCGCGAAGGGCGTTCCGTCTGCCATGTTGTCCCAGTAATTATCCACATGGTAATAACCCACCAGCGCCATAAACTTCTCGCCGCTTTGCGTCACACCCGCCACGTTGTTAATCTGCCTTGTGGCGACATAGTTGAAATTCTCGGTCCGTTCCGCCCCTTCGCGCCAGATGCTGGCACTTAAAGAGCCTAATCCATGCAGCTTGATGCCGTATTTACGTGCTTCACGCAGCAAATTTTCCGTATTGTACTGGCGAGCCTCTGCGGTCATTGGCGGGTTGAATTGCGTGCTTTGGGTCGCGCTATCCACATGATTTTGCAGCTGCGAGGTCAATGCGCCTCGCTGGTTAAACACGATGATATCGCGATGATAAATCTCGGGATGCAGATCTTCCAGAAACAGGTGACGTACTCCAGACGCATAGAGTAATGCCATATTATCTATCATGAACTGGAGTGCGGCACGTTGATGATGGCTCTCACCAATGATTAGCCCCCGGCTATGCTGGAGGGCAGTGCGAATAACCTGTTGTTCATTGGTGACAGTGCTGGCAAAGGCGGCATAGTTTAGCCGTTGCGCACTGGCTTTCCAGACAGCGGAGTGCTGACGATAATCTTCACCGGATCTTTCGGATTGTGCCAGCATTGCCTGCTTCAGCGCCTGCTGTTGCTCAGGGGTATTGATGCCATAGTGGTTATGAATGCACTGGATGACGGCCTGAAGAAATTCGCTGGACTTCCCCCGATACTGGTTGTGCAAACGATGTATCCAGGCGCTTTCCGCACTTTTGCGCATGATCAGCCCCGCATGCGCATCGCTGATGTAAAGTGGCTGAAGGTTGGTCGGTACATCAGACATCGGACGAAAATCCTCCTGCAAGCGCGACAGCCTCCTTTCCAACAGGCGTAGGCGTTTTTTTGCCACCTGCTGCTGACTGCGCAGCACATAATCAAGGATTTCAGCATCCCCCAAATGGCCCTGTTTGCTGGAGAGAAAACGTAAGATATCCGCATCAGCAGGGTGATGAACCCGAATTTTTTGCATCATGACGCGAAACTCTTCGTCATCAAGCCCAAAGCTGGCTTTGATAAATACCAGACGATAGTCGTTCTCTGGCGCGCCGCCTGGCAGCCCTTGCGGCAGCACAATCCAGCGCCGCGCTTGCAGTATTACGTTTTTTTGATCGCCGCGATTGCGCGGAGAATAAATCATGCGCTGACCGGCTTCGATGGCCGTTTTAAACCAACGCCCCTCACTCTCGAGGTATTGCTGGCCCTGGCTATCCTGCCAGATGGCGGGTTCACGACCTCGAGCCAACACCAGTCCTTGAGGTTTTCGTTGGCTAACGGCAAGGCGCGCTAAGCTGGGATCGGGCAATGGTGTACGGGGTACACGCAAAGCGGCATTTTTACTGCCGCCCGTCATGCCGTCTGCCACGGCGGATAGCGCATCGACCAGCGCGAAAACCCCTTCTTCCGTTCGGCCATGTTGAAACGCCTCTCCCGCAATTGCGCTGTGCGCGGCGACCCGGCTGATGGTCAGACTGAGCACCGCGGCAGAAGGCAGTAAAGGCGTAATCAACGACAGCAGGGAAGAGACGATATTTTGTCCCAGTTGCGCACTGGACAGTCGATCGGCTAAGGCGGTGGTCCGTGCAAAAGCAGCCACTTCCGCCTGGGCGATGGCGAGTCGGGTGCTCCACAGGTGTTGATACAAATCCGTACGGATAATCTCGGGATCAAAACCGCGTCGGTCATGCGTATGGCCCAGCATTTTTTGTCGATCGTGAATGCCCTGTGGCATGCGATCGGCCAGATGCTGCCGCATCCCAGGAACGGCAAGTAACTCTTGCAGCAGCGCCTGCACGGTTTTCTCGCTACCGCGGGCACCACGAAAAATTTTTCCATCTGGCGCATTCGGAATAAACATCACCGGGTCATGCAGATCGGGCTGGGCAAAGAGCAGCACTTCCGCCACCGGCGTTCGCCCCAGTTTAAACTGCCACACATCCACCACCTGGCCCTGCAGTTTTGGCCGCGTAGCAGGATCGGGATGCTCAAGCACGGTGAGCACCTTTTCCAGTGCATCAGGCTGTAAGGCGCGGGGGGAATCAGTGAGACCCTGGTTGATATAGCAGGTCAACGCCATCGCCTTTAACCCCGTGGCAATCAACGCCAGGGTTTCTGGCTGCCACTGACGGAACAACGACAGGCTAAAATGTTTGGCGACATCGGCACGCCTGATCAGGTTGATGAGCTGGTCAGGCGTTAAGCCGCCAGCGTTCCAGGCTCTGCGACTGTGGCCTCTCTCCAGCCAGCCGATATTTTGCAGTGACCATTCAGTCAGCGTCAGCGTCTCTGTCTGGCTGATGGCTTTGCTGATGCTGCCCAAAACGCTGGTGCCAGCGGTGACAGTGGTAATGCTTAATGTGGCATTGGAGGCGGATAACGTGACGTTATGTTGTTCCGCCGCAAGCTGTTCTAATCGGTTACGGGCAAATGTCTCAATCGCGGTGGCGCTAACGCGAGCAGGCAGCGACGCGAGCGTTTCACGCGCCGGTATGCCGTGTAGTTGCTTTAGGCTGTGCAGCCAGGCTTTACGGCGAGGTGCCTCTGCGGCGCGATTAAACCAGTTGTACAGCGCCAGTTCATCGCGCTGCTGAGTGTAATGGGCGATGATCTCACCCAGATCAAGCCGTGCAACGGTCGGCTTAGCGGCCTCATCAAGCCGGGTGATATGTTCGCTCAGGGTCAGATTCGCATTGGCCGGTTGCATGGCTGTACTGATGGCGTACTGCAATTGTGTGATGTGCTGTTCGGCGAAATCTCTCACCAGTTGCTGTGCCGGTGGTGATGAGCAAGGTTGCAGCGTCATTCCCCACATCACTTCGCCTTGTTCGCTCAAGGCCTGCTGTAATTCAGCGGATGAGGCGTAATAGCCCAGTGGCGAGCCGGGCTGCCAGAGCAACAGTTTTCCCCCCTGTTGATCAGTGAGGGCGATTTTCCCCGGCAGGGGGTGGGAAGGGCGGGCAGTGCCGTGTTCGGGGACGATCTGAAACGCCTGAGATGTGGTGGTACAGAGATGATTAAGCCGTGCCAGCCATGATGTATTCAGTTTTCCCAGCTTCACCAGCATACGCATTTCTACTGCCATCACATCCAGCAGACTTTGAACCAGCGCAGCGCTGGTGGCTTGCTGGGGATGAAAAAAGGCGCGAGTCTGTTCAGCAAAATGCGAAATAAAGTCCCGCTTTCCCAGGGTGAGAAAATCAACCGGGACGGGCGAGGATGAGAGATTAGCGAGAGCCGTTCCCGGCAGTGGTAGCGGGTTGATCAGGGACTGGCGTAACGTTTGCGCCTGCTTTAGCTGCAGTAGCAGGGCATTGACGTGCGGGTTTGTGGCCTGAACAGCGGCGCAAGTCGGGGGTGTGGCTGTTTCAGCCCTCGGGACCGGTGTGGCCGTTTTAACAGGGAATGTTGCCGCAGGCGGCGTCAGATGCGTCAGGGGGAGGGTAGTCGACATTTAGGCTCCGGAGGTTACAGGACGAGAAGTCAGGCCAGGCTCGGCTTTTACCAGCAGGAAATTGCACTGGTTTAATGAAAGGTCAGCCTGTTCAGGGCGTGCCGTGCTGCGTTGGTAATCGACAATCAATCTGCTCTGGTTTCCTGAGCGCGCAGCGATAACAGCAACACTGGTTGCCTGGGTGCCCGGTGCCAGCCCGGTGACGCTAAATTCTTCTTCATCGGTGTTGGTGTGCCACGAATCGATATGCGCAAGACCCACTAGCGCCACGAACTTTTCCCCCGGTGCGACGACCTGGTTAATCTGCTGTGCGGCAATAAAATTAAACCGATTACAGCGTGCTGCGCTGCTGTGGTAGGAAGCTATCGCCAGTAACCCTAACCCATGTAGCTTTATTCCCTGCTGGTGAGCACTCAGCATGACCTGTTGCTCATCATTCTGGCTCTCCTGGAGACGATTATTCAGCCAATAGCGACGATGGATCATCAGGTAATCCAGCAGTTTTTGGTCTAACCGACCTTGCTGATTAAATTGCTGCAATTCAGCACCCCAGATTTCGGGGATCAGTTGTGCCATGAAGAGATGTTTTACCCCTTGTGACTTCAATTGCGGCATCGCGTGGATGAGCAAGGCCAGCGCGCTATTTTCCTCCTGCCGCTGGCCGAAAACGATGCCCCGACTCCGCTGTAACGCCATATCAATCATCTGTTTTTCGCTGGGAGGATGGAAAAACAGAGGCCCAAACGGCTGCCGCTCAGCGCTGGCGTGCCATGCCTGCGACTGCTGCCGATAGCGCTGCTCCAGCAAGTCGTTACGTTGCTTTTGCGCGCGTTGTATCTGGCGCATTTTTGCCGGGGTGGATATCGCGTAGTGGTTTTTCACTTCGGCTATCAGTTTTGCCAGTGAGGCGGGCTGCGTATCGGGATACTGTACCTTGAGCCTTGTGATGTCATTTTGCTGGCGGAATTTACTTAACAGCAAACCGGTGTTTTTCACCTGGTGAATAGCGCTAAACGGGGAGGGGGTAACGGCGGGTACAGCGCCGGGTATTGCGGAGGAAAAGCGCTGTTGTAATCGCTGGATTCGTTGTTGCAACCGGCTTTTCTGACTTTCCGCGACCATGCTGAGTATTTCTACATCACCGTAGTTGCCCTGTCGGCTTTGCAGAAATCTATTGCGCCCCGCAGCGGTAGGATAGCGTTGGTTGAGGAGGGCGATAAAGTCGGAGAATTCATCTTCATCCAGTGCGTGGCTATCCTTAATAAACAGCAGCCTGGGGTCGAGTTTTCCATCTTCACTGACTACCCACTCATGCCCGACATAATAAACCGGGTACATATCGCCCCGATTACGCGGATGGTAAATCATCCTCCCATTGAAGCTGACTTTGCTTTTGAACCATAAACCGGTGATGTTGAGGTATTGTTGCCCCTGTTGGTTCTGCCACACTGGTCCTTCGCTCGCCGCCGTGGCGACCAGTCCGGGGGGAGCAGAGCCTCCTATTGTTAATGGCACTAACGAGGGATTGGGCGCGCGCGACATTTTGCGCGGCGACAGGCGGTTTTTTAATACGCCAGGTGCGCCATCAGCCACAGCGGTCAGTGCATCTACCAATGAAAAGATGCCTTCCTCAGTGCGACCACGGCTGAAGTCCTCAATGGCGAAGTGGGTATGCAAGACAACACGCGCCAGTGTTAAAGAAATAATGGCGGATGTCGGGAGTAGAGGTGTCACCAGTGAGGCGACTAACATAGAGATTTGTTTCGCCAGTTGGATGGATGAAGTCCGGTCAGCCTCAGATGTGGAACGGGCAAAGGCCGGAATTTCAGCCTGAATGGTCGCGATGCGGGTGTCCCACAGGTGCTGATAGAAATCACCCGATACTTTTTGTACCTCAAACTGCTGTGGCCTAAAGTAGCTCCTTTCTATTTCCGCGCGATCATCGGTGCCGACGGCCATGCGCTTACTCAAATGATCCCGCATGCCTTTTACTGCCATGACGGTATGCAGTAAGCGAGTCAGGCTTCTGTGTTTCCCACCCGCGGTGCGACAGACAATGCCATCAGGCGATCTTGGAATATAAATCACCGGTTCTACAAACCCTGGGTGGCAGAAAATCAGGGTTTCAGAGATCGGCGTATTACCGACTTTCAGCTGCCAGATCTCGACTTCCTTCTGGTTCGTGCGGGGTCGAGTTGCGGGATCAGGGAAGTCAATGGCGGTGATGATTTTATCCAGCGCGCGTTCGTCCATGGTCCGGTTGGCGGCGGGCAGCATACTTTGGCGAATATAATCGGTATACGCCATGGAGCGAAAGCCTGCGGCGACTAACGGTACCACCTCGGGTTGCAACTCGCGTGTAATGTGTTGCTTATAATGTTTCGCCACATCGGCTGTACGAATCAATGCAATCACCTGAAGCGGTGTGAGTTCGCCGCAGTGCCAGACTTTGCGTGAGTGTCCCCGATCAAGCCAGCCAATATTCTGTAGCGACCACTCGATCAGTGACATCTCCTGGGTCTGGATGATGGGACGGCCAGAGTGGCCTAACACACTGGTGCTGGCTACGACTGTGCTAATCCGTAACTCTGCTTTGTTGGCATCCAGTGAAGTATTGAAGAGTCGCAACGCGGTTTCCTCAACCCGTTTTTTGGCAAACAGCCTGATTCCTTCCGCACTGACGCGGCCTTGCACACGTGGCAGAGCATGGCGAGAAGGGATCGCATGCAGCTGTTGTAATGTTTTTAACCAGTTTTTGCGCCGTTCTCCGCCATCCGGTGCATTGAACCAGCGGCGAAGCGAATACTCAGCAGAAATTTCTGTTAACGCGGTGGTAAGGCGGCTCAGATCGAGCCAAATATAGGCGGGTCTTGCGGCTGCATTGAGTTGTGCGATTTTCTTTTTCAGTGCCAATTGTGCCTGGTCGGGATGAATCAGTCGTGATAGCGTCTCACGCAACCGATCGACGTGTAACAGGATTAAATCTTCGACGAGCGCCAACGCCGGATGTTGTTCAATGGCCTGCAATCTGAATCCCCAGGGGGCAAGATCATGCTGATCCAAATAGCGCAAGAGTTGGCGAGAATGATTGAAAAACTGTGTTGCTTCACCGGGATGCCACAGCATCATGCGGCCTGGGTGTGACAATGAGGGGCGCTCCGCCAGTGCGAGGTATCCGTTTAAAACAGCACTCTGTTCAGCCTGTTCCTGATGCGCCACAAGGCGATAAACGCCAGGCCAACAGGGTTGATCCGTACCAGGTTTCAGCGGGGGCAAGCGGTTAATGATCTTGCTGTAACGCAGGTAAGAGATATCGATTTTTTCCCGCAGCATGACCTCGCTTTGCAATGCCATTAATAAGCTCTCTGCCAGTTTCCAGCCGGCCTGCCCTGGGCGTTTGCTCAACAGCGACCTGAGCTCAACGGCATAATGCTGGACAAATTGCGTCGCTGAAGTCTGTTCATACAGCGCAGCGAGCTGTGCTCTGGACGCGGGGGAAGTAAAGTCGTGCAGGATGTCCCCTGCATTCTCTGCTTTACGCTGGTAAAAAACACACTCTCGCGCGTAAACACCAGGAAACGCTTCCCCTAGCAAGCGCCTGGTTATCAGCTCTGTCAGCAGCATGTAGCGTGATGCTGTGCCATTATGCGCAGGTAAATGTATGCCAACAGCAAGTGGGGCAACATCCGCAGGTAAGGGGGGAAAATGCCGCACAATGGCTTGTTCAACCCACTGGTTAATCACGGCCGCAGGCACCGGTAACAGTGCGGCAAGTTGCATTCTGTCGTGCTGTTCCTGCTGTAAACGGTTAAGAATATCCCCCGGACGGATAACGCTGACATTGTGGCTGCGCAGCTGTGTTGCGGCGAAATCAAGGCGCGGTTTCGCGAGCAGAGTGTTGCGCCTGATGCTCTTTGACCCTGTGGCAGGTGAGCGGTGGGACAGGGTGTTATTTTTGTGTGGTGTCCTGGTGGCGTCAGACCAGGTTGGGAGAGAAAACCTGGCCGTATGGCCTGGATTCGCGAGGATTGGCATTGCATCTCCTGGTAAAGAGGGGAAAAGTGAAACATTGAAAGTGGGCACTCCGGTGCCGACGGGAGTTGTGTTTCATCACCTTTGCAGAAGTTCTGTGATCTGTTCTGCTTAAAACGTCTCCCTGATGCGGTGACAGACGGGTTATTTGCCGTTAATCGTTTTTTTGCAGTTAAACCGGCGTGATAAAAGGTGTATTTTCAAACGGATGCTCTGAAAACTTACGATCAACGGCCTGTTGATCGGCGCGGAACAAGGAACCTGCATGAAACAGTTACTCGATCGATTTCTTAGTTATGTTGCGGTAGAAACGCAGTCTGATCCGCACTCAAAGCAGGCACCCAGCAGCGATAATCAGTGGGTGCTGGCGCGTCAGTTGCAGAAAGAACTGGAGGAAATAGGGTGTGTTGATGTGACGCTCAGCGAGCACTGTGTGGTGATGGGCACGTTGCCGGCGAACGTTGACTGGCCAACGCCAGTGGTGGGCTTCATCTCGCATATGGATACCTCACCGGATTTCACTGCGGTAAATGTTAAACCGCAAATCATTGAGAATTACCAGGGTGGCGACATTGCACTCGGCACCAGCGGTGAAATTCTCTCGCCCGCTGTGTTCCCGGTGCTGAACCGGCTGCATGGACACCGTTTGATCACCACCGATGGCACCACGCTGCTCGGTGCGGATGATAAAGCCGGGGTAGCGGAAATTATGACCGCGCTGGCCACGCTGGCGCAGAGTGATATTCCACACGGTGCTATTCGCGTTGCTTTTACCCCGGATGAAGAGATTGGCCGTGGCGCAGCGAACTTTGACGTCGAAGCGTTTGCCGCCGACTGGGCCTACACCATGGATGGCAGCGACCTCGGTGAATTTGAATATGAAAACTTCAACGCCGCTTCCGCTAAAGTGCATATCACCGGTAACAATGTGCACCCTGGCACCGCGAAAGGGGTGATGGTCAATGCGCTGGATCTTGCTACGCGTTTTCATGCAGCAGTCCCTGCGCAGGAAAAGCCGCAGTTTACTGACGGTTATGAAGGCTTCTACCATCTCAATAGCCTGAGCGGCAGCGTTGAGCACGCCGAACTCTTTTACATCATCCGTGATTTTGACCGTGACGGCTTTGCGGCGCGCAAAGCCAAATTCCAGCAAATCACTGACCAACTGAATACCGGCCTACCGGCGGGGTGTTCGGTGGTGCTGAAGCTCAGCGACAGCTATTTCAACATGCGTGAGAAAGTGGAACCCTATCCTCACATTATTGAGCTTGCGCTTCAGGCGATGCGTGATTGCGGCATTGAGCCGAAAGTGAAACCGATTCGTGGCGGCACTGATGGCTCACTGCTGTCCTGGAAAGGATTGCCGTGCCCGAATATCTTCACCGGCGGCTATAACTACCATGGAAAACACGAGTTCGCTTCACTGGATGTGATGGAGCAGAGCGTGAAGGTGATTCTGCGTCTGGCTGAGCTGGCTGCGCAGAAGAAGAGCCACTGAGAATACGTTTTGCGTCGTACCGTCAAGTACGGCGCAAAACCACGCCTGGGGATTATCACGGAATCCCCCCCTACGCGCATCATTGTTTGCTTCAACAAATCAGGAAGTCACATTTTCCCGTGGTTCTGATTTGCTCCTGAGCCTCCTGATAAATAATGTCCAACAGGCGTAATATCTCCGGGCTTAACGGCTCTGGGGCGGGTGAGCAGCCTTCGGCAATTAACTTTCTCATTTTCCTGCGATAACGTTTAGGGCTGATCGGACTTCGGGTGTCAATATTCTTCATAATTTACCTGACTTTAATATTAACGTTACATCACCGTTCATAGCGTAAACGGACGACATATGCGGAGCAAGCGGGATTTTCTTTCGTTCACAATAATTCATCATTCGAAAAAACAGTTCGTCAAAACGTGGTGTAATCAATTTTAAAAACTCTAACGTGTCATTGTATAACTGGCTGGCGTAAAGAGAATTTGAAAAGTAGAGGTATTTTCCTGCTACGACTCGCGGTTTATGAAACACTACGCAAACTGGCCCCTCATTCATCACGATAACATTCGGTGCAGGGGTGGCCCTAAAGGCGAACGTCGCCAGGATAAAGGCAGCAGCACTGGCTACGTAGCCTTTAAAAACCAGTATGACCTGACGATGTGGATGACAGCGTTTAATTGCTTCTGTCAGACGGAGCGTGGTTTCAATTGCACCGCCAGCATTATGATAAAAGCGAATGATAACCTTGCTATGCGCAGTGTTTTCACTGAGAGAAGCAATAGCATTATCTACACGCGCATCATTAATACCAATGTTACCTTCGATCAAATGTTGTTGCGTTGTGCTCTGATTCTTTAACCCCATCTGTTTTTCCTGTGAGATTGTGTTAGCTGTTCTCTTAATTAAAAACTGCGTTTATTTGACGGTTTCAGAATTTTTAATTAGCTGTTTTCTTAATTTAAAATTTATTGCGTTTTTATCGGCTGTGGTTTTTTTACCACGAGAATGGGTTAACTTCACTTACCACTCTCTCGCTTTGCGATCCCTCTCGAAACCCTTGCGGTTGCGGCCGCATTTTGTTGGCTTATTCGGGCAAACTCCCCGCTCAGGTAGATTCACTAAGCCGTCACTGGTCAGTCACGGTTCTGTCATTTCACTGCTGCAAGCTAACCGCCATTACGCAGCATCCCGTGTTGCATTACTCCACCCGAAAACCGATGGAGATTTGTCAGTGATGGAGATATCCAGACATCCGACCACTGTGTATCAGGCTGTTGCAGCGCAACTGGAACAGACGCTGCACGACCGTTATCGCAGCGGTGACTATTTACCTTCTGAGCAACAACTGGCCGATCACTATGAAGTTAACCGACACACGCTGCGCCGTGCAGTCGATGAGCTGGTGAAAAAAGGCCTGCTCCAGCGCCGCCACGGCGTCGGGATTTTGGTACTGATGCGGCCCTTTGATTATCCACTGCACGCTCAGGCGCGCTTCAGCCAGAACCTGCTGGAGCAGGGCAGTTGCCCAACCAGTGAACGCCTGCTGGCTGTGTTGCGCCCCGCCAGTAGCGATATTGCCAGCGCGTTAGGGGTAACCGAGGGCAATGAGATCATCCATTTGCGTACGCTGCGCCGGGTCAACGGCATTCCGGTCAGCGTGATCAATCACTACCTCGGCAATCTCGATCACTGGGAAACACTCCAGCGTTTTCAGCATGGCTCGCTGCACGACTTCCTGCGCGAACAGTTGGATCTGCCACTCCAGCGCAGCCAGACCCGCATCAGTACCCGCCGCGCACAGGCCAAAGAGTGCCAGCAGCTAGAGATTGCCCTGCATGCGCCACTGCTTTGTGTACGCACCCTGAATAAAAACGCGCGCGGCTTGCCGGTGGAGTACTCCATCAGCCTGACGCGCGGTGACATGATTGAACTCACTCTGGAGCATTAATGGAACAGCAAACCGCCCGCCAGCATTGGCTCTCTGTACTGTCACACAGTACGGCAGAGCAGTTGGATGCCCATTGGCAAACGCTGGAACTGAAACCTGATTTCACCCTGGTACGCCCGGCTGAAATTGGCCTGACTCGCCTTCAGGCACGCGCCGGTGCCACCGGTCAGCGTTTTATTATGGGCGATGCCACGTTGACGCGTGCCGTCGTGGTGCTGGCAGACGGCACCCTGGGCTACAGCTACATTTTAGGCCGTGATAAAGCCCATGCAGAGCGCTGTGCGCTGCTGGATGCGCTGCTACAGCAGGTGGAAACCCGCGCGCTGCTGATGGAAAAAATTGTTACGCCGCTGGCGGCACTTCAGGCGGAGCAGCGTCAGCTACGCGCTCGCGAAGTGGCTAGCAGCAAAGTGGATTTCTTTACCCTGGTTCGTGGAGATAATTAATGACATTACTGGCAAGTTTTAACCATCCGGTGGCTGATGCCCAACGTGCTTTTCGTCGTATTCTCAAAGCGATGAGCGAACCCGGAGTGATGGTCTCTTTGCCGCTCCAGCAGGGATGGGGCGCATTGTCCCCGGCCGCCACGGCGGTCCTGCTAACGCTGGTGGATCAGGAAAGCTCGTTATGGATCGACCCGGCGGTAGACAACGATCAGCTGCGTGATAACGTCCGTTTTCATACCGGCGCGCCGATCACCGACAGCACCGATGCTCTGTTTGCGCTCAGCCATCATCAGGCTGCGCCCACCCCGACGCGCTTTGCCGCAGGTGACAACCTCTCTCCGGAAAAAAGCACTACGCTTATCGTCGAAGTCCCCTCACTGAATGGCGGGCTGACCCTGCGCCTGAGTGGTCCTGGCCTGCGTGAAGTCAGAGCCATTGCCCCACAGTTACCCGAAAGCGTGATTGAGTACCTGCGCAACCGTCCCCATCCGTTCCCGCAGGGGGTTGACCTGATCTTCACCTGTGGTGAAGCGATGATGGCATTGCCACGGACCACTGACGTGGAGGTGTGCTGATGTATGTTGCGGTCAAGGGGGGCGAAAAGGCGATAGCCAACGCCCACCAGTTGCAGGCAGATTTACGGCGCGGTGAACGCCAGGTGGATGAACTGGGTTGTGACCAAATTGAACAGCAATTAGGGCTGGCGGTCGATCGCGTGATGACCGAAGGCGGCATTTTCGATCCACAACTGGCCGCGCTGGCGATCAAACAAGCCAGCGGCGATCTGGTGGAGGCGATATTCCTGCTGCGCGCCTACCGCACTACGCTGCCACGCCTGGCAGACAGTTTGCCGCTGCCAACCGGTGAGATGCGCATTGAGCGACGCATCTCGGCCATCTATAAAGATCTGCCCGGTGGGCAAGTGCTGGGACCCACCTACGATTACAGCCACCGCCTGCTGGATTTCACGCTGCTTGCCAACGGCGAAGCCCCGGTCTCCCCCCAGGACAGAGACGCGCTGGCGCAATCCTGCCCTCACGTGTTCACCATGATGAGCAAAGAGGAGCTGGCGGTTGCCGAACAGGATGATGGCAGCGAACCACGCGACATTACGCGGGAGCCGCTGGATTTTCCTGCCGAACGCTCAGCTCGCCTGCAACAGTTAGTGCGCGGCGATGAAGGCTTTCTGCTGGCATTGGGCTATTCAACCCAGCGCGGCTATGGCCGTACCCATCCGTTTGCTGGCGAGATCCGCACGGGTTATCTCAGCGTGTCAATCTGCCCGGAAGAGCTGGGTTTTGCCTTTGAGATCGGTGAGATCCTGCTGACCGAATGCGAAATGGTGAATGGCATCACCCATCAGGAGAGCCAGCCACCAAAGTTTACGCGGGGTTATGGTCTGGTGTTTGGACGCGCAGAGCGCAAAGCCATGGCGATGGCGTTGGTCGATCGCGCGTTGCAGACTCGTGAATATTCTGAACGCATCACCAGCCCGGCGCAGGACGAAGAGTTTGTGCTGTCGCATGCCGATAACGTTGAGGCCGCAGGCTTCGTCTCTCACCTTAAATTACCGCACTACGTCGATTTCCAGGCCGAACTGGAACTGCTGAAAAAACTGCGTCAGGAGTATGAGGAACGCCAACATGGCTGAGTTACAGGGCTACAACAACGGCTATCTGGATGAGCAGACCAAGCGCAGTATTCGCCGGGCAATAATGAAAGCGGTGGCGATCCCAGGCTATCAGGTGCCGTTTGCCGGACGAGAAATGCCCATGCCCTATGGCTGGGGAACCGGGGGGATTCAGATCACCGCCAGTATTATTGGCGATGGGGACGTGCTGAAGGTGATTGACCAGGGCGCAGATGACACCACCAATGCGGTGTCGATTCGCCGCTTCTTCCAGCGCGTCAGCGGCGCGGCGACCACTGAGCGTACGCGGGACGCTACGCTGATCCAGACGCGTCACCGTATCCCGGAGACACCACTCGAAGAGGATCAGGTGCTGGTGTTTCAGGTGCCGATCCCAGAGCCGTTGCGCTTTATCGAACCGCGTGAAACCGAGACGCGCACCATGCACGCGCTGGAGGAGTACGGCGTAATGCAGGTGAAACTCTATGAAGATATTGCCCGTTATGGTCACATCGCCACCACCTACGCCTATCCGGTCAAAGTGAACGATCGCTATGTAATGGACCCTTCGCCGATCCCGAAATTTGATAATCCCAAAATGCACATGATGCCGGCATTGCAACTGTTTGGGGCCGGGCGAGAAAAACGCATCTATGCGCTGCCGCCTTACACCAAAGTGGAAAGTCTCGATTTCGACGACCATCCCTTCACCCTGCAACAGTGGGAAGAACCTTGCGCACTGTGCGGCTCGCGCCACAGTTATCTGGATGAAGTGGTAATGGATGACCAGGGCACGCGCATGTTTGTGTGCTCCGATACCGATTTTTGCCATCAGCAGCAGGAACAGAAAAATGCACAATGAACAACCGCTGCTCGCCGTCAATAACCTGACCCACTTATACGCACCGGGCAAAGGCTTTGAACAGGTCAGTTTCGATCTCTATCCCGGTGAGGTGTTAGGCATTGTCGGGGAGTCGGGTTCCGGCAAAACCACGCTGCTCAAAAGCCTCTCGGCACGACTTATACCGCAGCAAGGCACGATTCACTACCAGGGTAACGATCTCTATCAGCAGGATGAAAGCGCACGCCGTCGTCTGCTGCGTACTGAATGGGGCGTGGTACATCAACATGCGCTGGATGGCCTGCGCCCGCAGGTGACGGCGGGCGGCAATATTGGCGAACGGCTGATGGCCATTGGGCAGCGCCACTATGGCGAGATTCGGGCGACCGCCGCGCACTGGTTGCAGGAAGTGGAAATTGCCGCCAACCGTATTGACGATCTGCCCACGACATTTTCTGGCGGGATGCAGCAACGCCTGCAAATCGCCCGCAATCTGGTGACTCAACCCAAACTGGTGTTTATGGATGAGCCGACCGGCGGACTGGATGTTTCGGTGCAGGCGCGTTTACTCGATTTGCTGCGTACTCTGGTGCGGGAACTCAACCTCGCGGTGGTGATTGTGACGCACGATCTCGGCGTGGCACGGTTACTCGCCCACCGGCTACTGGTGATGAAGCAAGGACGCGTTGTGGAAAATGGGCTGACCGACCGTGTGCTGGACGATCCCCATCATCCTTATACCCAACTGCTGGTCTCTTCAGTGCTTAATTAACGGGGCTCATTATGAAAACACAACTGCGGGTAGAAAAGCTGTGCAAGACCTTTGTGTTACATAACCAGAACGGTGTGATGCTGCCAGTATTACAGAATGCCTCGCTGGAAGTGGCTGCCGGTGAATGTGTGGTGCTGCATGGCCGTTCCGGCAGTGGTAAATCGACCCTGCTGCGCGCGCTGTACGGTAATTACCAGGCCAACAGCGGCCATATCTGGTTACAGCATCAGGGGGAGTGGGTCGATATGGCTCAGGCTCCGGCGCGGCAGATCATCGCGATCCGTCGCCATACGGTTGGCTGGGTCAGCCAGTTTCTCCGCGTGATCCCTCGCGTTACCACGCTGGACATTGTGATGCAACCGCTGCTGGAAAGAGGCGTCGAACGCGCCTTTTGTGAGAAGCGAGCCAAAGAGTTGCTGACGCGACTGAATGTGCCAGAACGTTTGTGGGCGCTGGCACCGTCGACCTTTTCCGGTGGTGAACAGCAGCGCGTCAATATTGCGCGCGGGTTTATCGCCGACTATCCGGTGTTGTTGTTGGATGAACCCACGGCTTCACTCGACAGCGCCAATAGCGCAGCGGTCGTCGAACTGATTGAACAGGCGCGTGCTCGCGGCACCGCCATTGTCGGTATTTTTCATGATGAAGGCGTGCGTGAACGGGTGGCGGATCGCCTGCACGTCATGCTGCCGGTGAATGCAGGAGTAGCAGTATGATTATCAATAATGTGGCTTTGGTGCTGGCGGATGAAGTGGTCAATGGATCACTCGAAATGCGGGATGGGCGCATTGCCAGTTTTAGCGAGAGCACCAGCCGCTCCCCGGCCGCACTGGATGGCGCAGGCGCATACCTGTTGCCCGGCCTGGTTGAACTGCATACCGATAACCTGGATAAATTCTTTACCCCACGCCCCAAAGTTGACTGGCCAGCCCACTCGGCGATGAGCAGCCATGATGCGCTGATGGTCGCCAGCGGTATTACCACAGTGCTGGATGCGATTGGCGTCGGTGATGTGCGCGATGGCGGCCACCGCCGGGAAAACCTCGATAAGATGATCGATGCCATCCGTGACAGCAACCGCAAAGGGCTGAACCGGGCGGACCACCTGCTGCATTTACGTTGTGAACTGCCGCACTTCAGTACGTTACCGCTGTTTGAAGGGTTGATGAGTACGCCGGAACTGGCACTGGTCTCCCTGATGGATCACTCACCAGGCCAACGGCAGTATGCCTCGCTGGAGAAATACCGCGATTACTACCAGGGCAAATATCATTTGAACGATGAGCAGATGGATGCGTTCGAGCGAGAACAACTGGCGTTTGCCGCCGAATGGTCGCAGCCCAATCGCCAGGCGATTGCCGGTTTGTGTCGACTAAAAGGCATTGCCATTGCCAGCCACGATGACGCTACCGCCGCCCATGTGGCCGAATCCCACCAGGTCGGCAGCCAGATTGCGGAGTTCCCTACCACGCTGGAAGCGGCTCGTGCTTCACGCGCCTGCGGTATGCAGATTCTGATGGGCGCACCGAACATCGTGCGGGGGGGATCGCACTCCGGCAACGTCGCGGCATGGCAACTGGCCGCTGAAGGACTGCTGGATATCCTTTCATCGGATTACTATCCCGCCAGCTTGCTGGATGCAGCATTCCGTCTGGCGGCAGATGAACACAATGGGCTGAGCCTGGCAGATGCTGTTGCTCTCGTCACGCGTAACCCGGCTCGGGCGCTGGGGTTAAACGATCGCGGGGTGATTGCCGAAGGATTACGTGCGGATCTGGTGCTGGTCCATACCGATCATGGTCATCCACACATTCGTCATGTGTGGAATCAGGGCAGGCAGGTGTACTGATGGCGCGCCTGATCTGGCTTACCGGGCCGTCTGGCGCGGGCAAAGATTCACTGCTCAACGCCTTGCGGGAAGTGCCGCCAGCCAGACTCTTGATCGCTCATCGTTACATTACCCGTGCTGCCGATGCGGGCGGGGAAAATCACATCGCCCTGACGCCCGCTGAATTTAGCCTGCGTGCCGCCAGCAATCTGTTTGCACTGCGCTGGGAGGCGCACGGTCATCAGTATGGCATTGGTGTGGAAGTGGATCTGTGGCTCCAGCGCGGGCTGGACGTGCTGGTTAACGGTTCCCGATTGCACTTGCCCGAGGCGCAGGCGCGCTACGGCGAACAACTGGTGCCGGTTTGTCTGACGGTATCTGCACCTGTACTGGCGGCGCGCCTGCAACAGCGTGGCCGGGAAACGGCGGAAGAGATTGCCCGACGGCTGGCGCGTGCCGCACAGCCGCTGCCGCCGGGCTGCTATCAACTGAACAACGATGGCGCATTGAGTGACACCGTGCTTCAACTGCGCCAGCTTCTGGAGGGTTCGGGATGCAACTGACTTTTCTCGGTACTGGCGGTGTGACGGGGGCACCGGTGCCCGGCTGCGACTGTCTGGCGTGTTTACGGGCGCTGAGCGATCGTCGCTGGCATCGTGCCCCCTGTAGTGCGCTGATTGAGGCCGGGAAGGAGCGCATTTTGCTCGATGCCGGACTGCCGCAGTTGGCACAGCGTTTTCCGCCAGGCAGCCTGTCGCGCATTCTGCTGACCCACTACCATATGGATCACGTGCAGGGGCTGTTCGCCCTGCGCTGGGGCATTGGGCGACCCATCCCGGTGTGGGGGCCGCCGGATGAGAAGGGCTGTGATGATCTGTATAAGCATCCGGGCCTGCTGGATTTCCGCCCCTCATTAACCCCTTTCGTGCCGCACGCCTTTGGTGAATTGCAGGTGACCCCGCTGCCGCTGCAACACTCGAAGCTCACGCACGGCTATCTGTTTAACTGGCAAGGGGCGCGGCTCGCATGGCTGTGCGATACCTGCGGGCTCCCGCCTGACACCGCCGACTTCCTGCGTGGGCAGCGCATTGAACACCTGGTGATTGACTGTAATGACCCGCCACGCGAAGCGGCGGGCAATCATAACGATATTACGCGGGCACTGGCGATCATTGAGCGGCTCCAGCCACGGTTTGCCTGGCTGACCCACCTCAGTCACGAAATGGACAACTGGCTCCAGGACAACCCTTTGCCTGACAACGTACTGCCCGCACGGGATGGTATGACGCTGTCATTAGGGGTAGTTCAACCTGTCACAGTTTGATCACTGGAGTGTCATTCAGCTTTCATCCCGCTTGCCCGTAATAGGCCTCAATTTCAGACTACCGTAAACGGATGAATGAGTATGGCGCAGGCAATATTAAAAACGGCTTTTGATAACCCTCAGCCGTTTAGCCCCAGCGGGCATAAGGTGCTGTCGGTCCAGGGATTGTGCAAAGCGTATGGTGAAAACCGCGTGCTGGATGACGTCAGTTTCGATCTTCATGCGGGTGAGTTGGTGGCAGTGATTGGCCGTTCCGGCGCAGGAAAATCGACGCTGCTGCACATGTTGAATGGCACTATCAGTACCTCGCAGGGTGCCATTTACAACCTCAGTAATCGCGAACAGCCGCAGGATGTGGCCCAGTTAAACCGCAGCCAGATGCGGGCATGGCGCAGTGAGTGCGGCATGATCTTCCAGGATTTTTGTCTGGTACCCCGGTTAGATGTGATAACCAACGTGCTACTGGGACGCCTGAGCCAGACCTCGACCCTTAAGTCCTTTTTCAAAGTGTTTCCCGATACTGACCGCGCCCGTGCCATCGAACTGTTGCAGTGGATGAACATGTTACCCCAGGCGCTGCAAAGAGCGGAAAACCTCTCTGGTGGCCAGATGCAGCGCGTTGCCATCTGCCGCGCACTGATGCAGAACCCAAAAATTTTGCTGGCAGATGAGCCTGTTGCCTCTCTCGACCCGAAAAATACCAAGCGCATCATGGATGTGCTGCGTCAGGTCAGCGAGCAGGGCATCAGCGTGATGGTCAATCTGCACTCGATTGAACTGGTCAAGCAGTATTGCACCCGCGTGATCGGTATCCAGCGCGGCAAAGTCCTGTTCGACGGACATCCTTCAGACCTTACCGACAGCCTGTTACATGCGCTGTACGGTGATGAAATCAACCAGCTCCATTAACGCCTACGACAAGAGAACAACCTCGAATGAAACTGACAACATTAGCTTTATTGACTGGCGCTCTGGTGACTTTTGGCGCGCACGCAGCAGATGCTCCAAAGACCTTGAATCTGGGGATTCTGGGCGGCCAAAATGCCACCCAGCAGATTGGTGATAATCAGTGTGTGAAAGATTTCTTTGATAAAGAGCTGAATGTCGATACCAAACTCAACAACTCTTCTGACTACTCTGGGGTGATTCAGGGCCTGTTAGGTAAAAAAATCGACATGGTGCTGAGCATGTCTCCTGCTTCTTATGCTTCTGTTTACCTCCAGGATCCAAAAGCGGTGGACGTTGTGGGCCTGGTGGTTGATGACAAAGATCAGTCGCGCGGTTATCACTCGGTGGTGATTGTTAAAGCCGACAGCCCGTATAAAAAGCTGGAAGATCTGAAAGGTAAATCGTTTGGTATGGCGGATCCTGATTCAACCTCAGGCTTCCTGATGCCTAACCAGGCGTTTAAGAAAGAGTTTGGTGGCAGCGTAGACGATAAATACAAAGGCACGTTCTCCAGCGTAACCTTCTCAGGCGGCCACGAGCAGGACATTCTCGGCGTCTTAAATGGTCAGTTTGAAGGCGCGGTGACCTGGACTTCACTGGTGGGTGACTACAACAAGGGATACACCTCAGGCGCTTTCACACGCATGATGCGTATGGACCAGCCTGACCTGATGAAAAAAATCCGCATTATCTGGTCTTCACCGCTGATCCCTAACGGCCCGATTCTGGTGAGCAATAACCTGCCACCGGCATTCAAAGCGAAGCTGGTTCAGGCGATTAAAGATCTGGATAAGAACGATCACGCATGCTTCATGAAAGCCGTGGGCGGCGCACAGCATATCGGCCCTGCGACCGTGGCGGATTATCAGAACATCATTGATATGAAGCGTGACCTGATGAAAGACAGCCGCAGCTAATTTCCTACTCCCTTTCCCTCACCCCAACCCTCTCCCGTAAACGGGAGAGGGAGCTGAGTGGTGCATGCATCTGCCCCCTCTCCCAGTTGTGGGAGAGGGCTAGGGTGAGGGGACCTTAAAACCAGAGAAGACACTCTTGACTGATTTCGAACGCTATTACCAACGTATCCGTAGCCAGCAGAAACGTGATTCTCTGCTGTGGTCGTTACTGCTGGTGGCCCTGTACCTGGCGGCGGGGAAGGTGGCGGAGTTCAATCTCCTCACCATTTGGCAATCATTGCCGCACTTTTTTGATTACCTGTATGAAATCATGCCGGTCTTGCATCTGCCGCTGCTGTTTGCCGATGGCAAAACGGAAGGCTCACTGGCCTACTGGGGCTATCGCCTGCATTTCCAACTGCCGCTGATTTGGGAAACCATCCAACTGGCGCTGGCTTCCACCATCATTTCCGTCTTTATCGCGGGCATACTCGCATTTTTCGCGGCCGATAATACCCAATCCCCACCAGGCCTTCGGTTCGCCATTCGCTCTCTGGTGGCTTTTCTGCGTACCATGCCGGAACTGGCGTGGGCGGTAATGTTCGTCATGGCGTTTGGCATTGGTGCGATTCCGGGATTTTTGGCTTTAGCGCTGCACACCGTAGGCAGCCTGACCAAGCTGTTTTATGAAGCGATCGAAAGCGCGTCTGACAAGCCGGTGCGTGGGCTGGCTGCCTGTGGTGCCTCACGTCTGCAACGGATGCGCTTTGCCTTTTGGCCGCAGGTGAAACCGCTGTTTCTCTCCTACAGCTTTATGCGCCTTGAAATCAACTTCCGCTCATCGACCATTCTCGGGCTGGTGGGAGCAGGGGGCATCGGTCAGGAGCTGATGACCAATATCAAACTCGACCGTTTTGATCAGGTGAGCATCACCATGCTGCTGATCATAATTGTGGTTTCACTGCTGGATACGCTGTCTGGCTGGTTACGCCGTCGCGTAGTTGAGGGTTAAACAATGATGACGCTGGTTCCCGATCTCGACAAAATTAAGCAGGAGCATGCCGCACTGTTCAGCGCGCAGTCGCGCTATCTGCGCCGCCTGGCCATAGTGGCATTAGCGATTGCCGTCTACTATCTGCTGTTCTTTCTCTATTTCGGCATTCCGTGGGCGCGCGCTGCGCAAGGTATGGAGCAGCTCGGGCACTATTTTGTCCGCATGTTTATCTGGCAGGATGTCGCCAACTGGCCGTTTGCTTATTACTTCTCGCAGATCGGTATCACCCTGGCGATCGTCTTCTCCGGGACCCTTACCGCCTCACTGCTGGCGTTGCCCCTCTCGTTTTTTGCGGCACGCAACGTGATGCATGAGCCTGCTTTGCGCCCAGTGGCTTTAGTGGTGCGGCGTCTGCTGGATATTTTACGCGGCATCGATATGGCGATTTGGGGGCTGATTTTCGTGCGTGCGGTGGGTATGGGGCCACTGGCTGGGGCGTTGGCGATCATCATGCAGGACGTTGGCCTGCTGGGGAAACTGTATGCCGAAGGCCATGAAGCGGTAGAGCGTTCCCCCAGTCGTGGACTTGGGGCGGTGGGCGCAAACAGCCTGCAAAAGCACCGTTTCGGCATTTTTACCCAGTCATTCCCCAGTTTTCTTGCCCTGAGCCTGTATCAGATTGAGTCCAATACCCGTTCGGCAGCGGTGTTAGGGTTTGTGGGTGCGGGCGGTGTCGGGCTGGTCTATGCCGAGAACATGCGGTTATGGAACTGGGATGTCGTCACCTTCATTACCTTAGTGCTGGTGGTGGTGGTCATGACGATGGACGTGATCTCCAGTCGTCTGCGCAAGCGCTACATTACCGGTAAGCCGGTGCCGTTATGGCAACCGCAAAGCGTTGATTAAAAAACCCTCCCATTACGTAGCACGCAGGTCAAAACGGCCTGCGTGATTACGCTCTCAGCCCGACGCAAACGATTAAATCCGTTGCACATTTACCGGGCGATGCACCATAATCGCGCTTTCATTTGGTTCAGAGGATTCTGAATCAGGATACGCAACCGTTTTCGTTGCAAACGCTGTAATGGCATAGCGCTTGCTATGCTATCAGGGAGTTATACCGGGAGAGTCGCAACGGACAGCAGCGCTGACCCCATGATGTGGGTTCTCCCCGCGCGATAGCCGAGGCGAGCATACCGTCCCGGCGTCGTTTTTTAGCGCAAAACAATAATGCGTATGCATATTCCCTATTGGCAAGAGAGAAAGCACCTGTGTGCCGTCTCCTCGAATGAGAGATGATGATGTTAGATAAACTATTCCAGCTTAAAGCGCACAACACCACGGTGCGTACTGAAGTGATTGCCGGGCTGACCACCTTCCTGGCGATGGCGTATATCCTGTTTGTGAACCCGTCGATCCTGAGCGCAACCGGGATGGATAAAGGGTCGGTGTTTGTCGCGACCTGTCTCGCGGCGGCGATTGGCTCGCTGTTGATGGGCTTAATTGCCAACTATCCGATCGCGCTGGCACCGGGTATGGGCCTGAATGCCTTCTTTACCTACACTGTGGTGCTGCACATGGGCTACAGCTGGCAGATCGCGCTGGGTGCGGTATTCCTCTCCGCTGTGCTGTTCTTCGCCCTGTCGATTTTCAAAATTCGTGAATGGATTATTGCCAGTATCCCACTGCCACTGCGTGCCGGCATTGCCGCAGGCATAGGTCTGTTCCTGGCGCTGATTGCCCTGGAAGGTGCGGGTGTGGTGGTAGATAACCCAGCGACCCTGGTCGGTATGGGCGATCTCACCAAGCCGGGTCCACTGATGGCGATCCTCGGTTTCCTGATCATTGTGGTACTGGAAGCACGTCGCGTGACTGGCGCGGTGTTGATCGGTATTCTGGCGATTACCATTCTGTCGATGCTGCTGGGCCTGACCCCGTTTGCGGGCGTGTTCTCTGCTCCGCCTTCACTGGCACCGACTTTCTTGCAACTGGACATTAAAGGCGCCCTGAACGTTGGCCTGGTGAGTGTGGTGTTTGCCTTCCTGTTTGTGGACGTGTTCGATAATACCGGCACCCTGCTGGGTGTGACCAAACGTGCAGGACTGGCGGATGAGCAGGGCAACCTGCCAAAAATGGGCCGTGCTCTGGTAGCAGACAGTGCGGCTGCGCTGTTCGGTTCACTGTTAGGCACCTCAACCACCACCAGCTACGTAGAATCTGCTGCCGGTGTGAGTGCCGGTGGTCGTACTGGTCTGACAGCGGTAGTCGTGGCGATTCTGTTCCTGCTGAGCCTGTTCTTCTCGCCGCTGGCCTCTAGCGTACCTGCTTATGCGACCGCGCCTGCACTGCTGTTTGTGGCAGTGCTGATGACTTCCGGTCTGGCCGAAATCGACTGGAAAGATATCACCACCGCAGCGCCAGTGACCGTCACCGCATTGACCATGCCACTGACCTACTCGATTGCTAACGGTATCGCTTTCGGTTTCATTACCTGGACCGTGGTTAAATTGCTGACCGGCCGCCTGAAAGAGATCAACATTGCGCTGGTGATTTTATCGCTGCTGTTTGTGATTAAGCTGGGTTGGTTGAGCGCCTGATTCGCCGCTCCTCCCGCGTTTCAAGAAACCGAATGCCCTCTGGGTGTTCGGTTTTTTTTTGCGCTGAGGTGAATGCCTACACGATGACGATTTTCCACCGTCCATCCATACGCCCTTCGGGAAGAATAGATGGACGGCCAGCCCGACTAATTAACTCAACGGAACGGGGGTTCGTTGAAGGTACGCAGTTTGCGTGAGTGCAGCTTGTCCCCCTCGGCGCGCAGCAGTTCTACCGCACGAATACCGATTTGCAAATGCTCGGAAATCGCGCCTTCATAGAACCGATTTGCCTGGCCGGGCAGCTTGATCTCGCCGTGTAGCGGTTTGTCCGATACGCACAGCAAAGTGCCGTAAGGGACGCGGAAGCGATAGCCCTGAGCGGCAATGGTGGCGCTCTCCATATCCACGGCGACCGCGCGGCTCAAATTAAAGCGCAGGGCAGAGGCGGAGTAGCGCAGTTCCCAGTTGCGGTCGTCGGTGGTGACGACCGTACCGGTACGCAGCCGCTGTTTGACCTCTTCGCCGGGCATACCGCTGACGGCTTTGGTGGCGTCATACAGGGCGCGCTGGACTTCTGCGATACTCGGCACGGGGATATCCGGCGGCAATACGCTGTCCAGAACGTGATCGTCACGCAGATAAGCATGGGCCAGCACATAATCGCCGATGGTCTGGCTTTCGCGCAGGCCACCGCAGTGACCAATCATCAGCCAGGCATTCGGGCGCAGCACCGCCAGGTGATCGCAGATGGTTTTCGCATTCGACGGTCCAACGCCAATATTGATCAGCGTAATCCCGCGACGGCCAGGGGCGGTGAGGTGCCAGGCAGGCATCTGGTGTTTTTTCCATGCCAGGTCAGAAAGCATTGCATCGCTGTCTGGGGTAGCCGGATCAATCACCACCTGACCGGCGCACACCAGGCTGTCATAGGGGGTTGCGGGATCGCGTACCTGCTCAATCGCCCAACTGACAAACTCGTCAACGTAGCGGGTGTAGTTGGTAAACAGCACAAACGGCTGGAAATATTGCACTTCAGTGCCGGTGTAGTGACGCAGACGCGCCAGAGAGAAATCGGTGCGCAAAGCATCAAAATGGCACAGCGGGAATTCAGTATCAGGATGGAACAGACCATCCGCCGTCTCGTCCCCAATCAACGACAGTTCCGTGGTGGGGAAGTGGCGAGCGATACCCGCGCTCATGGTGCGGTCCAGCGTCAGGTCGGAGCCGTCTATCACGTACGGGTAGGGGATCTCCTGCTTAGAAGGGCCAACGCTAATTTCGATCTGGTACTCTTTTTCCAGCATCGCTAACTGCTCGCTGAGATAAGGACGTAACAGTTTAGGGCGCGTCAGTGTGGTGCTGTAACTGCCCGTATGCGTGAACCGCCCCCAGGCGCGGGTACGGTTCTGCTGCGGGCCTTCCCCTAGCCAGGTGATACGCAGTTCCGGGTAAACAAACAGCCCCGCAGCACGTTGCGCCTCATCCGGTAAGGTTCCCTGTTCAGTGAAGGTCTTGATGGCACCGCGCAGTGCAGCCACCGCGTTATCATACAAGCGTTCCAGTTCATCCAGCGCCTGCTGGCTGTTGAGATGTTGCCGGGTTCCAGGCATAGGTGACTCCTTGCAGTTCAGTGGCTTTTTAACAGCTTATCTGGTTTCCGTGTAAGACGAAAAAAAGTTTGTAATCAGGATTTAATAGTGCTGGAAATTATTTGCCAGTTTGCCTGCGGACTATCATGATTAGAACTCACTTCCCATCTTTCTGATGATTTGGTTATTCCCTTGCAAAATCCTGGTGTAGCAGTGGTACGCGCGATCAAGCGCACGGCCTGGTATCCGAAACGCCGTAGCTTTCGCACGTTGATGTGGCGCGAAATCACGCCGCTGGCAGTGCCTATTTTTATGGAAAACTTGTGCGTGATGCTCATGGGGGTGCTCAGTACCTTCCTCGTGAGCTGGCTTGGCAAGGAAGCGATGGCCGGGGTGGGGTTAGCCGACAGCTTCAACATGGTGATTATCTCGTTCTTTGCCGCGATAGATCTGGGGACCACCGTGGTGGTGGCCTTTAGTCTGGCAAAACGTAACGGGAAGCGCGCCAGGGCAGCAGCACGTCAGTCGCTGGGGTTGATGACGGTGCTCTCTGTGCTGCTGGTGGTCGGCATTGAAGTCTGGGGCCATCTGATTATTGATGGCATTGCGGGCAGCGCCGATCCCCAGGTGAAAGCGCTGGCGCTGAGCTATCTGCAAACCTCGGCGTTGAGCTATCCTGCTGCGGCAATCGCGTTGATTGGCAGCGGGGCACTGCGTGGCGCAGGCAACACCAAAATCCCCATGTTGATCAACGGCGGCATGAACATCCTCAATATCGCCATCAGTAGCGTGTTGATTTATGGCTGTCTGGGTTGGCACGGGCTGGGATTTGTCGGCGCGGGGCTGGGGCTCACCATTTCGCGCTATATCGGGGCGATTGCGGTGATCGCCGTGTTGATGGCGGGGGTGAACTCCTCGCTGCGTATTACGCTGCGCAGCTATTTTCGCCGTTGGGACATCAATATTCTGCGTGAAGTGCTGGGCATTGGCGTGCCCGCCAGCATCGAATCGGTGCTGTTTAACGGCGGTAAACTCCTGACGCAGGTGTTTGTGGCTGGCATGGGCACCAGTGAAATTGCCGGTAACTTCATTGCCTTCTCGGTGGCTTCACTGATCAATTTACCCGGTAATGCGCTGGGGTCCGCCTCTACCATTATCACCGGCAAGCGCCTTGGCAAAGGTCAGGTGTTCCAGGCGCGTCGCCAAATCATGCACGTCTTCTGGCTGGCAAACCTGTTCCTGTGCGTGTTGGCGTTTACCACGGTGCCGCTCTCCGGCCTGCTGGCGCGGTTCTACAGCCGCGATCCCGAAGTGATTACGGTGACACAGCATCTTATCTGGCTTAACGCCGCCTTTATGCCGTTCTGGGCGGCATCCTGGGTACTGCCCGCAGGGCTAAAAGGCGCGCGTGATGCCCGTTACACCATGTACGTCTCGATGTTCAGCATGTGGGGCATGCGCGTTGTGGCGGGCTACCTGCTGGGGATTCAGTTTGGCATGGGAGTATATGGCGTCTGGCTTGGGATGTTCTTTGACTGGGCGGTGCGCGGCGTCTGTTTCTGGTGGCGATTAACCAGCGGCAAATGGCTCAATAACTACCGAAAGATGGTGGCAAAAAAGTCGTAAAACACAGGGGCGTAGCAGCAGGCTGCGCCCTTATGCTTTTAGTAAATAAGTAAAAGCTATTAGTTCCTTCCTTCTGACTTATGTCATGGTTTACCCCGCAGTCGCTGATCAAATTACCTTATAACTCAAGCTGTTTTGAACTGTCCGTCACTTCACTAAGAGGTCGATTGGTATGGAAAACTGCACGCCGGTATTTGCCGTAAACGATCTTACTGTTGCTCTGCCGAAGGGGATGGACCGCCTGAATGCGGTGGAGAATCTCAGCTTCTCGCTGTATGCAGGGGAAATCCTGTGCATTATTGGCGAGTCCGGTTCGGGTAAATCGGTCACGGCCCATGCTGCCATGGGATTGCTACCGGCGGCGTTACGCATCCAGAGCGGAACCATTACCCTGCACGGCAACGATTTACTGCAAATGACACCGGAGCAACTGCGGCAGCGGCAGGGAAAATCGCTGGCGATTATCTTCCAGGACCCGCTCTCTGCACTGAACCCGCTAATGACCGTGGGTGCTCAAATCCGTGAAGTTCTCCAGGCGCACAATGTGGGTGACAGCGCCAGCCAGAGTGACAAAGTGTTGTCGCTACTGGAGGAGGTTGGTTTGCCCGAACCGCGCCAAATGCAGCACCAGTATCCCTTTCGCCTTTCTGGCGGCCAGCGCCAACGCGTGATGATTGCGATGGCGCTGGCCCTCGACCCCGATGTCCTGATTGCCGATGAACCCACCACAGCGCTGGATGTCACCACTCAGGCGCAAATATTGCAGCTGATTCGCCGTTTGCAGCAGCGGAAAAACATGAGCGTGCTGTTTATCACCCATGATTTTGGCGTGGTTGAAGAGATTGCCGACCGGGTGATCGTGATGGAAAGGGGGCACATGGTGGAGTCCGGTGTGGCTGAGCAGGTCTTGCATCAGCCGCGTCATCCCTATGCGCGCAAGCTGGTGGCGGCCGTACCACGCCTGCGCCAGGAAGCGCAGTGCCTGCCGGAGAGTGCGCCTGAGGTGCTGCGCGTCACCAATTTGTGTAAAACCTATCGCAGCAAAGGTGGCTGGCGCGCGGCACGTAAAGTGCAGGCGTTAAATCAGGTCAGCTTTAGCCTGAAAAAAGGGGAAACGCTGGGCATTGTCGGCGAGTCCGGTTCCGGCAAATCTTCACTTGGGCGCGTGCTGTTGCGCCTCTTACCTGCCGACAGCGGAGAAGTGCTGTTCGACGGACGCGATATTCTGCAACTGAGCGAACAGGCTTTTCGGCCGCTGCGCCGCTGGGTCCAGATGGTTTTCCAGGACCCGTTTGCCTCGCTCAATCCGCGCCACACCATCGAAACGATCCTCACCGCCGGGCCGCGTGCGCTCGGGGGAATGAGTGCTGAAGAGATCCAACGCAAAGCCAGGCAATTACTGCGCCTGGTGGGGCTGGAGCCAGGCGTGCTGGATCGCTATCCCCATGAATTTTCCGGCGGACAGCGGCAGCGTATTGGTATCGCCCGTGCCTTGATGTTTGACCCGCTGCTATTGGTAGCCGATGAGTCGGTCTCAGCGTTGGATGTTTCGGTACAGGCGCAGGTCTTAACGCTGTTGCAGGAGATCCAGGCCAAAACGCAGGTCGCGATGATCTTTATTACCCATGATCTCCGCGTTGCCAGTCAGATTTGCCATCAGGTTGCGGTGCTTTATCAGGGGCAAATTGTTGAACAGGGAACGCCACAGCAGGTCTTCCGCCAGCCGCAGCACAGCTACACGGCAAAACTGGTGGCAGCGATCCCCGGCCACGCAGGCGACTGAAGGACTGTCACTGAGTCTTAACCTCTTTCTACGTGTTTTTCCCGTTTTCAGCGCTTTCACATGACGAAATTACGATCGGTTTTGATCGGTGTATTCACCTGAGGAAAGAGAATGGACGAGAGCTATACCGATAACTTACCCCCGCTTTCCCGGCGGCAAACCTTGAAATTGCTGGCCGCTGGCACCGCCGCCGTGGCGCTCCCCGGCCTGTTTGGTAGCCGGGTTGCTGCCGCCGCCATGAGCAGCAGTGGTGGGCAGATGGTCGTGGGTTTTTCGCAAGAACCCACGGTCTTTAATCCCCTGATGCCACACATTGAGGTGGATGACGGGCTGCACTTTAGCCTGTTCGATCAGCTGTTTGGCGTGGATGAACAGGGCCATTTCTTCCCGAAACTGGCGCTTGAGGTGCCTACAGTCGAGAATGGCGGTATCTCGCAGGATGGCCTGCAGTTTCACCTGAAACTGCGGGATAACGTCAAATGGCATGATGGTCAGCCCTTCAGCGCAGAGGACGTTAAGTTCACTCTGGCACTGCTGGTGGACAGTCATTTCCGCAGCACCAGCCGTACGGGGCACGAGTTAGTGCGCGATGTCACGGTCATCTCTCCTACGGAAATCCGTTGGCGCATGGAAAAAGCCTTTGCGCCGTACACCTCGATTCTCGCGGCCACTTTTATTATTCCGCAACATGCTTTCACGGGCGTTGCCGATAAAAATACGGCGCCATTCAATAATGCCCCGATTGGCACCGGGCCGTTCCGCTGGCAGCAACGTGTGCCCGGTGATCATATTGAACTGGTGGCGAATAAAGACTACTTCCTGGAGGGACCGCGCATCGAACGCCTGGTGTATAAGTACGTGCCGGACCTGAATGTCATGTATACCCAGTTTGTGGCCGGAGATCTGGACGTAGTTGGACTACAGTGGATCTCCGCCGATCACTATGGCGAAGCGAAAAAATTGCCGGGCAAAGTGGTGGATGTCTTCCAGAGTGCCACCATCGAAAACTTCGCCTTCAATTTAGGCAAACCACAGTTTCAGGAGTTGGCGGTGCGACAGGCGATTTATTATGCCATCGACAAACAGACGATTATCGATGCGCTCTATTACAGCCTCCCGAAGCCGACAGAAACCTACATGCCGATGCAGTCGTTTTATTTTAATCCTGATCTGCCTAAACATGAATTTAGCCTGGAGAAAGCGGCGGCCTTGCTCGATCAAGCCGGGTGGAAACCCGGGGCCGGAGGTATTCGCGAGAAAAATGGCGTACGGCTCTCGTTCTCTAACTCCACCACGGCAGGCAACCACCTGCGCGAGCAGATGCAGCAATATTTACAGCAGAGCTTTCAGCAGATCGGCATTGAGATGAAAATCGCGAATTTGCCTCCTGCCGTGATGTGGGGTGATTACTGGATGAAGTCGGAATATGACACGGCGATTGTCGGCCTCAATTTCCTCACCGGGTCTGACCCGGATACGGCCGACTATCTGCGTTCTGATGCCATCCCGGTGCAGGGCGGCGCTGGTCAGAATGTCTTCCAGTATAAAAGCCCACAGGTCGATCAATGGCTGGCGCAGGGGGCCGCGGAGTTCTCTCCTGAAGCGCGTAAAGCGGTCTACTTCAAGATTCAGCAGCAGGTACGGCAGGATATGCCATTTCTGAATCTGTTTACCTTTGCCAACGTGCGTGGTCATAAGCAGGGCGCTGAAAACATCACGCCTAACATCAATGTGCGTATCGATAGCTGGAACGTCAACCGTTGGGGCTGGCAGAAAGCCTGACCCATAAACCGGCGGGCCAGGCGGCTCGCCAGGGAGGATTCTGATGGTGACTTTTCTGATACGGCGCGGTGGGCAGAGCCTGATCCTACTGCTGCTGGTCTCTCTGATTGGTTTTTCCGCGTTGAATCTCGCCCCAGGCGGGCCGCTTTCGCAATACGCGCTGACGCCGGGGATGACGCAGGAGGCGTTACAGCGGCTAAGCCATCAAATGGGGTTAGATCGCCCCTTACCGGTGCAGTATGTTGACTGGCTGATGCATCTGTTGCGTGGCGACTGGGGCCGCTCCTACCGTGACGGCCAGCCCGTGCTGAGCATTATCTTTTCTCATCTGCCAGCCACGTTACTGCTGATGGTGAGTGCCATGGTGTTGTCGATCGCGATTGGGGTATGGAGTGGGATCCGCAGTGCCGTGAAGCGCGACAGCCTGTTTGATCGCGTCTCGACGCTGAGCTCCATGGTGGCACTGTCGATTCCCACGTTCTGGTTTGGTCTGGTCGCAATCTACTTTTTCTCGCTGAAGCTGCAATGGCTCCCCGCAGGCAACATGTACACCGTGGGGGATGGATCGGCACTGGATATCCTGCGCCATCTGATTCTACCGGTGTTAGTGCTGACGTTTGTCGACGTCGCGATCTGGAGCCGTTACATGCGTTCGGCCACGCTGGAGGTGATGCAGCAAGAGTTCATTAAAACCGCCCGTGCCAAAGGGCTCACGCCGCGTCGCGTGCTGCTAAAACATGTGGTGGGTAACGCACTGCTACCGATGATTGCGCTGGCGGGGATGCAGCTGCCGACCATTTTAGGCGGTGCCCTGGTGGCCGAAACGGTGTTTACCTGGCCGGGAATGGGGCGGTTATTTCTCGATAGCCTTGGCTACAGCGACTACCCGGTGGTGATGGGCCTGCTGATGTGTTCAGCCATTCTGGTGCTGTTGGGGAATTTACTGGCTGATGTGGTGACGGCGTTGGTTGACCCGCGCATTCGCCCTGTCTGAGGAGACAACATGACCTCTTCCGTACTGACCCCGCCACGCGCCCACGCCCGCTGGTGGCACAACCGTACCCTGCAACGCTTCCTGCATCAGCGTCTGGCGTGTTGCAGTCTCGTGGTGATCCTGGTGATGGCGCTGGCCTGCGCGTGCGGCCCGTGGCTGCTGCCGTTCGATGACTTGCATATCGATTTACGCGCTCGCTTTGCGCCGCCGCTGAGCGGCTGGCATCTGCTTGGCACCGATCCCCTGGGTCGAGATTTGCTGGCGCGGTTGCTGATGGCAGGGCGCATCTCGCTGCTGATTGGCTTCTGCGCGATGCTGCTCAGTATGCTGGTGGGCACGGTTGTCGGCATTACCGCAGGCTATTACGGCGGCAGAATCGGCGCGTTATTGATGCGCGTAGTTGATGCGTTTTTGGCTTTCCCCAGCGTATTTCTACTGCTGGCGCTGGCCGCGTTTATTAAACCCAGCCCGATGATGATCACGGTGATCATCGCCGTAACCAGTTGGATGGAAGTGGCGCGCATCGTGGAGACTAAAGTGCGATCTCTGCGTGAGCGCGAATACATTCTGGCGGCAAAAATGCTCGGGCTGTCTGGTCGTTGGATCATGTTCCGTGAGCTGCTGCCCAATGTGGTGGGGCCGATCATTGTGGCGGCGACCTTGACCGTTGCGCGCGCCATTCTGCTGGAGGCCTATATCAGTTTTCTGGGTTACGGTATTCAGCCGCCGCTGCCGAGCTGGGGCAATATGTTGAACGGGGCGCAGCAATATCTGCTGAGTGCGCCCTGGCTGGCGCTGGTGCCGGGTGTGGCGATCACCCTGGCGGTAGCCAGTTTTAACTTCATCGGCGATGGGCTACGCGATGCGTTAGACAGTCGCAGCCAGCGCCCTTAGCAGGATTTCTGCATTGGAGCGCAGAAATAGTGGGTTCTGTTTTGCCCGACAACAGGGTTTACTGCGGTTATCAACTTTTCGAGGAGACGAACATGAAAACACTACTCAAAAACTGGTTTGACAGTCTGCTGGTCACGCATGTGCGCGATAACGGGCACGATGCAGAAGCTGTGTTAGATATTGAGTTGTTAATTCCGATTAGCCAACTTTATGGATTTGAGTATTATCCGGCGGTTCATCGCTATCATGAAAGATGATGACTGTTTAAGCATACCTGACCACTGAAAGGCCCGCTCTCTGAGATGCGGGCCTTTTTTTATCCCTGACTTTTCCTGCCAGTCGCTTAGCTAAAAACCTACGAAATCCCGCCGTTTCATTACGTTCATTTCTCAATGTATGCGGAGTGTGTTTTTTGCGTAAAGAAATGTATTTATTTCGGCAGCAACGCGTGATAAAACAGGAATATAAATGATAATCATTCTTCTTATCATTTTAAGTCACCGGCCCGTGGTTTTGAGCTGATGCGTTGCATCGGTGCCAACAAGGCTGTGTGGAACTGAAAAAAAACAATAAATTTGATGCGCATCGAAAATGGAAAAAAATCGGAATTTGCCTTTTAGTAGCTTTAACTCTTTAACCTTGTTTACTGGCCTGGCGATTGGTATGACGCCAGCCGCCGCCGCGCTAGCTGCTGACGCTAGCGCTAAAAACCAGGACAGTACCCTGGTGGTAGAGGCGACAACGCCTTCACTGTATGCACCGACCCACTCTTCGGACCCGAAGTTTACCCGCCCATTAGTGGACACCACCCGTACCATCACCGTGGTGCCAGAGCAGGTCATTAAAGATCAGGGCGTCAATAACCTGACCGACGCGTTGAAAAACGTGCCAGGCGTTGGGGCGTTCTATGCGGGGGAGAACGGCAGTTCTTCTACCGGTGATGCGGTGTATATGCGCGGTATTGATACCTCCAACAGCATTTACGTTGATGGCGTACGTGATATCGGCAGCGTCACGCGCGATACCTTCAATACCGAAAGTATTGAAGTGATCAAAGGCCCGGCAGGCACTGACTATGGTCGTAGTGCGCCGAGCGGCTCCATCAACATGATCAGCAAGCAGCCAACGCTGGATAACAGCCTGGATGCTTCCATTAGCGCGGGCAGCGCCTGGTTCCGTCGCGGCCTGCTGGATTACAACCAGGCCATCAACGACAACACCGCATTCCGTCTTAATCTGATGGGGCAGAAGTCCCATGATGCCGGTCGTGGTGATGTCTCTAATGAGCGCTACGGTGTAGCACCGTCCATCGCCTTTGGCCTGGATACCGCGACGCGCCTGTATGTGGATTACCTGCATGTGCATCAGCACAACACTCCCGATGGCGGAGTTCCTACCGTGGGTCTGCCAGGCTACACCGCGCCTTCTGCTGGCACCGCAGCGCTGGGCAGCTCAGGCAAAGTTAACTCCCACAACTTCTACGGCACCGACTCCGATTTCGATAATTCAGATACGGATACCGCCACGATTCGCTTCGAGCACGATCTGACGCCAGACACCACCATTCGTAACATCACTCGTTGGTCGCGCATTAAACAGCAATATATGCTGAGCGCATTTATGGGCGGTGCGACCAATATCACCCAGCCCGATCCCAACAACGTGGATAGCTGGACCTTCTCGCGCAACATGAACCTGAAGGATGTCAGCAACCGTATCCTGACTAACCAAACCAACATCACGTCAAAATTCACTACCGCGGGTATTGGCCATGATGTGAGTGCAGGGGTTGAGTTTACGCGTGAGAACCAGACCAACTACGGCGTCAATGCGATTACCGCACCGGCGGTGAATATTTATCACCCGGTCACGGACTTTACCGTGGGTGGTTTGACGCGTAACGGCGCTAACGCCAACGGTCAGACTGATACGGCGGGGATCTATGCATTTGATACGCTGCAACTGACGCAGGACTTTGAGCTGAATGGCGGCATTCGTCTCGACAGCTACCACACCGAGTATGACAGCGCCACCGCGTGTGGTGGTACGGGTCGCGGTGCGCTGGCGTGTCCGACGGGCGTTGCTATTAATACACCGGTCACCACCGTTGATACGGCGAAATCCGGTAACCTGGTGAACTGGAAAGCGGGTGCGTTGTATCACCTGACGCGTAACGGCAACGTCTACGTTAACTACGCGGTTTCTCAGCAACCACCGGGTGGCAGCACCTTTGCCCTGGCCGCCAGCGGCTCTGGCAACAGCGCCAACCGTACTGACTTCCAGCCACAGCGTGCTAAAACCAGCGAAGTGGGCACCAAATGGCAGGTACTGGATAAGCGCCTGCTGCTGAACGCCACGCTGTTCCGTACTGACATCACCAATGAAGTCACGACCAACGACGATGGCACCTACTCACAGTATGGCCGTAAGCGTGTTGAAGGTTATGAACTCTCGGCGCAGGGTAACATCACGCCAGACTGGCAGGTTATCGCCGGGTACACCTTACAGCATGCAACAGTGCAAGAGGGGGCTAACACTGCGCAGGACGGCACCGATGGCCTGCCATACACGCCAAAACACGCCTTCTCACTGTGGACGCAGTATCAGGTCACGGACGCCCTTTCTGCGGGTGCAGGCGCGCGTTATGTGGGCAGCATGCATCGTGGTACCGATGGCGCAGTGGGTACACCAGCGTACACCGAAGGCTACTGGGTGGCGGATGCCAAACTGGGTTACAAGGTGAACAACAACCTGGACCTGCAACTCAACGTCTACAACGTGTTTGATACCAACTACGTTGCCTCAATTAACAAGAGCGGCTACCGTTATCATCCGGGTGAGCCACGTACGTTCCTGTTAACGGCTAACGTACACTTCTGATAGCACACCGGTGGGGCATTAAAGCCCCACCTTTATTTGCGAGACTTTCGTTATGATGTATCACATTCCTGCTGTGCTCTCTGCCGAAGAAGTGGCTAACTTCCGTCAGCATATGCAACAAGCCAGTTGGATTGATGGTCGTGCGACGGTGGGTAACCAGGGCGCACAGGTCAAAAACAACCAGCAAATCGATACCCGTACACCCTTATACGATGCGCTGCAAAAATCCGTATTGCAGGCGTTGAATAACAGCCCGTTGTTCTTTGCCGCTGCGCTGCCACGCACTATCTCCACCCCGTTGTTTAATCGCTATGAACAGGGGGAAACCTACGGTTTTCACGTTGATGGCGCGGTGCGCAATAATGGCGCAGCGGGCTGGATGCGCACCGATCTCTCCGCCACGCTGTTTCTGAGCGAGCCAGACAGCTACGAAGGCGGCGAGTTGGTGATTGAAGATACCTACGGGCAGCACAAAGTGAAGTTACCGGCCGGCGATCTGGTGCTGTACCCTTCGAGCAGCCTGCACTGCGTCACCCCCGTGACTCAGGGCGCGCGAGTGGCTTCATTTCTCTGGATCCAGTCGATGATCCGCGATGACAAGCAGCGTGCGATGCTGTTTGAGTTGGATCGTAATATTCAGGGATTGAAGGGGAAATTTGGCGAAAGCGAAGAGATCTTGTCACTGCTGAATATGTATCACAACCTGCTGCGTAGCTGGAGCGAGTTGTAAGGCGGCGGGCCGCAGCCCACCGCACAGGATTAACCCTGAACCTGTACCGCAGCCGCGCTGGCAACGGCGCGCTGGATAGCTTCATCGGTATCTGCGCCGGTCGCGAGCGCAACACCCAGACGACGCTGGCCTTCAATGGCGGGTTTGCCAAACAGACGCAGTTGCAGACCGGCTCCGGTCAGTGCCTGTTCCAGGCCAGAGAACTGTACGTTTTCGCTGTGCAACTGGGGCAGGATCACCGCTGAAGCGGCAGGGCCATACTGACGGATCCCGCCGACCGGCAAGCCGAGGAAGGCGCGCACATGCAGAGCAAATTCTGACAAATCTTGTGAAATCAGCGTGACCATGCCGGTATCGTGTGGGCGCGGAGACACTTCACTGAAAATCACCTCGTCGCCGCAGACAAACAGCTCAACGCCAAACAGACCAAAGCCGCCGAGGGCTTTAACCACTTTTTCTGCGATGGCTTCAGCACGCTGCAACGCCAGGGCGCTCATCTGCTGTGGCTGCCAGGATTCACGGTAGTCGCCATCTTCCTGACGGTGGCCGATTGGCGCACAGAAGTGAATGCCGTCGACGGCATTGATGGTCAGTAAGGTGATCTCAAAGTCAAACTTCACCACGCCTTCAACAATCACGCGTCCCGCACCGGCACGTCCGCCTTGTTGAGCATATTCCCAGGCGCTTTCCAGCTGACTGGCTTCACGGATAAAACTCTGCCCCTTGCCAGACGAGCTCATTACCGGCTTCACGATGCACGGGAAGCCAATGGCCTCAGCGGCGGCAATAAAGTTCTCTTTGCTGTCAGCAAACTGATAGGTCGAGGTTGGCAGCGCCAACTCTTCGGCGGCCAGACGACGGATGCCTTCGCGGTTCATGGTCAGGCGAGCAGCGCGTGCGGTTGGCACAACACGTTGGCCCTGTTGCTCCAGTTCCAGCAGCTTTTTGGTGGCAATGGCTTCAATTTCGGGTACGACGAAATCCGGTTTTTCAGCGGCGATGACCGCCGCCAGCGCTTCGCCATCCAACATATTGATGACGTGGCTACGGTGGGCAACATGCATTGCCGGGGCATCGGCGTAGCGATCCACTGCAATCACTTCCACACCTAAACGTTGGCACTCCAGCGCCACTTCTTTACCCAGCTCACCCGAGCCTAATAACATCACACGCGTCGCCGCCGGACGCAGCGCAGTTCCAAGAATCGTCATAAGTTCACCTGTCAGTCAAATTGCGCGCGCAGTATATACGAAAACGTTTGCGTTCTCATCCTTAGCGACGTTGCTCACGCGAATTGTGCGCTTTGCGCACGGAGTTATCGTTGCGGCTTGGCTTCTGACGCAGTAAATGCCACGCTTAAGAAAATTTCTTCAGGGAGAAGAGCATCATGGCACCTCCAGTGGCAAAAAAAGTCCCGTACGAACTCCACCTGCACGGTGAAACCCGCATTGACGATTATTACTGGCTACGGGACGACAAACGTGAAGACCCGGAAATTCTCGATCACCTGCGCGCTGAGAACAGCTACGGCAAACAGATTCTGGCAACGCAGCAGCCGCTGCAAAATCGGGTGTTGAAAGAGATTATCGATCGCCTGCCGCCGCAGGATCACTCGGTGCCCTACGTGAAGAATGGCTACCGCTATCAGAGCCGTTATGAGCAGGGCGATGAGTATGCGGCGTTCTATCGCCAGCCAGCCGACAGCGCGGAGTCCGACGAGTGGACACTGCTGCTGGACTCCAACCAGCGTGCCTCGCACAGTGAGTTTTACACTCTGGGTAGCCTGCACGTTAGCCCGGATAACCAGGTCATCGCGTTGGCGGAAGATTTTCTGTCCCGCCGCCAGTTTGGCATTCGTTTTCGCAACCTGGAGAGCGGAAGCTGGTATCCCGAAGTGTTAAGCGATGCCTCTTCCAGCTTTGCCTGGGCGAATGACTCGCGCACCCTTTACTACGTGCGCAAACATGAGCAGACGCTGTTGCCCTATCAGGTGTGGCGACATGAACTCGGCTCGCCGCAAAGTAGCGATCAGCTGGTGTATGAAGAAGAGGACGACACCTTTTACGTCAGCCTGCATAAAACCACTTCAGAGCACTTTATTCTGATTGCGCTATACAGCACCACCTCCAGCGAAATTCAGCTGATTGATGCGGAGTACCCGGATGCGCAGCCGCAGGTGTTCTGCCCGCGCCGCCGCGATCACGAGTACAGCCTCGATCACTACGATCATCACTTCTACATTCGATCAAACCGTGAGGGTAAGAACTTCGGTCTGTATCGCACGACTTGGCTGGCGGAAAATCGCTGGGAAGCGCTGATTGCCCCGCGCGATAACGTGGTGCTGGAAGACTTCCAGCTGTTCCGCCACTGGTTCGTGGTGGAAGAGCGCCAGCGTGGATTGACCAGCCTGCGCCGTATCAACTGGCAAACCGGGGAGGAGGTGGGTCTCGCCTTTGACGACCCGACTTACGTCACCTGGCTGGCCTACAACCCCACGCCGGAGAGCGATAAGCTGCGTTATGGCTACTCTTCCATGACCATGCCTTCAACGCTGTTTGAACTGGATATGACAACCGGTGAGCGAGTCATCCTCAAACAGACGCGGGTCGGCAACTTCAACAGTGATGATTACAAAAGTGAGCACCACTGGATTACGGTACGTGATGGCACCGAAGTGCCGGTTTCACTGGTTTATCATCGCCAGCATTTCCAACAGGGCAAAAACCCGATGCTGGTGTATGGCTACGGTGCCTACGGCAGCAGCATGGATGCGGATTTCAGCACCAGCCGCCTCATCCTGCTCGATCGTGGTTTTATTTATGTGCTGGTGAATGTCCGTGGCGGCGGAGAACTCGGACAGCAGTGGTATGACGATGGCCGCCTGTATAACAAGCAAAACAGTTTTAACGACTTTATTGATGTGACACAGGCGCTGGTGGCGCAGGGTTACGGTGCGCCGGATCAGCTCTATGCGATGGGTGGCAGTGCGGGCGGTTTGCTGATGGGCGCGGTGATTAACCAGGCACCGGAGCTGTTTAACGGCGTGGTTGCGCAGGTGCCGTTTGTTGACGTGCTGACCACCATGCTGGATGAGAGTATTCCACTCACCACCGGGGAATATGATGAGTGGGGCAACCCCGAGCAGGAGTCCTTCTATCGCTACATTCGCCAGTACAGCCCGTATGACAACATCGAGGCAAAAGCCTATCCGCATCTGCTGGTGACCACCGGGCTACATGATTCTCAGGTGCAATACTGGGAGCCGGCCAAATGGGTAGCGAAGCTGCGTGAATTGAAAACCGATGACAATCTGTTGCTGCTGTGCACCGATATGGATTCCGGTCACGGCGGAAAATCGGGGCGTTTCAAAGCGTATGAAGGCGTTGCGATGGAGTTCACCTTCCTGATTGCGCTGGCGCAGGGTGTGCTGAGCGGCACCAGCGCCTGACAGCACAAACCGCCCGAAGGGGCGGTTATTCTTCCGTTTTACTGAGGTGTTTGCGTAGCGCCTGACGCAACGGCGGGCGCAAATCGCTGACGTTGTCCAGCATCCAACGCAGGTAGCCCGGATCTTTGCGGGCTACCACGGCAACACTTTGACCACGATACTTGCCAAACGGCAGCACATCACCCTGAGCGGCCGCAGGTTGGCTGCGTGTGACCAGCTGTTGTGCATCCCACCCCGAGGTTTCCAGAATGCGGATCAGCAGAGCGGCGGTGACATAGCAGTCATACAGCGCGCGGTGTGCATGGAGATCCGCCGGGGGAGTGACGTCGAGTTTCAGGCTGTGGCGCAGCGCCTGGTTGCCGTATTTAATTCCCGGCCAGAGCTGGCGCGCCAGCATCATGGTGCAAATCCATTCACCGGGCATTTCAGGCAACATGCGGCGGTCAAAGCTGGCGTTGTGCGCGACATAAAAGGCACTGCCATGATAGCGGGGGATCACCACTTCAATCGGCGGTTTGCCTGCCACCATCGCTTCAGTGATTCTGTGAACCGCCATCGCCTCACGGCTAATAGGGCGGTCGGGTAGCACCAGATCGCTCATCGGGTTAACGATGCGCCCATCAATCACATCCACAGAGGCGACTTCAACCACGCCACCCTGTAAACCACAGGTTTCGGTATCAATAATGCGGAACATGGCTTACTTCTGCTTCGGTTCGTAAGGAAGACGCGATAAGGAGAGGGAGGCCTGGCGGTAGTGCATCAGACGCTGACGGAACCATTCCCGCAGTGCCGCAGGCTGATCATTTTCGACCTGTTCGGCAATCACCGGCATATTATATCGTTCTTTGAATGCCACCCCGGCCGCAGCCAGATCGACATTCACTTTATCTTTCTCTTCCTGGGACAAAAGGGCGAGATTGAGGTTCATGCTGTTCTCCTGATATTGAACGGCAAAAGTAATGGTTTCCCGAGCCGGGATCAAGCGCTGTGCACCGCATTGTGTGCCCTCGACACCGCTTAACGGGGAGCGTATGCTGGCCGCCATTGATAATGAGGCCATTTTTGTAAGCCGAAGAGGAAGCCGGTTGACCACCTTATGGATTGTGCTGCGAGCGCTGCACTTTTTAGCGCTGATTTTGCTGGTGGGTAGTGCATTCTACACTGCCTTGCTTGCCCCGGTGCGTTTGCGTCCCTGGCTGGCGCAACGTTTGCGCCCACTACTACTCAGTTGTAGTGTCATAAGCGTAGCGAGTGCCGTTGCGATGGCGCTGGTACAAACCGCACTGATGAGCGGTGACTGGCGCAGTATCGGTGATGCATCGGTTTGGCAGGCGGTGCGCTCAACGCGTTTTGGTTTCGCCTGGCAGTGGGAAATCGGTTTCAGTTTGCTCGGGCTGTGGGTGTGGCGACTGCGTGGATTGCCGCGTCAGCAAGGTTTGCTGGTGGCGGGACTGCTCCAGCTGATGCCGCTGGCGTGGATTGGTCATGCGGCTATGCATGATGGTCTGTTAGGGATTTTCCACCAGTTGAACCAGACGTTGCATTTGGTGAGTGTCTCTTTCTGGGCCGGAGGCCTGTTGCCGCTGTTGCTGTTGATGCGTGATGCGCGGCAGATGGAAAAGCGCATCGATGCTATTCGTGCCATGATGCGTTTCTCGCGTTATGGTCATCTTGCCGTGGCGATGGCGCTTTGTACCGGTACGATCGATACCATGCTGATCGTTGGTCCGCCGTTCCTCTGGACGTTCAATAGCTACATCGCGCTGCTGCTGTTTAAGATTTTACTGGTCAGCCTGATGGTGTCGATTGCGGTGTATAACCGTTATTACCTGGTGCCGCAGTTCCACGAGGCTGGCAGCCGTAGCCCGCAACTTTTTTTACGCCTGACGCAGTATGAATTGCTGTTGTCGTTAGGCGTGGTAGGTCTGGTGAGTGTGTTTGCCACTCTGACGCCGACCTGAGATTTCACTGGTACGTTTTAAGAAGGAAAGCTGTTTTGCTGAAGAAAGCCCTCCCTGCAATCCTGTTACTTTCGCTGTGTGGTCAGGCCATGGCCGCTGAGATCATCACCGTGAGCCGTTTTGAGATTGGCAAAGACAAATGGCCGTTGACGCGCGAAGAGATCATGCTGAGCTGCGAGAAAAGCGGTGCGATGTTCGCCATTAATGATGGCACCCTGGTGCAATACCCACTGAATGACCTGGCCGAAGCCCAGGTTAAATCGCACCAGTCCAACGGCAAGCCGATCAGCATTATCCAGCGCGATGATCCCGATCATCCCGGCCAGAAAATGAGCCTGCAACCACTGATCGAACGCACTCAGAAGCTGTGCGCTAACTAAGTTTCCTCTATCCCGGTGTGGCACGCCTGCCACACCGTTTCAACTTCAGATTTCTGCCATTGCGATCACAAATCGTTCAGCTTCCCCCCTCACACCACGCCCGTTGCTGGCAAAACCCCGCAGCTGTTCTACCCTTAAATAACCAGGCGTAATCGCCTGCATTAATGCCAACTTTTAGCGCACGGCTCTCCAAGAGCCATTTCCCTGGACCGAATACAGGAATCGTATTCGGTCTTTTTTTAATTCGTTGATTTTATTGAACTTATTTTCATTTGTCCGAAAATGTCCGAAAAATGTCCGAAATTCTATATTCGGTCTATACCATATCGAACTCCTGTCCACGGGAATCCAGGTACTTTTTCGTCATCGACATGTTCTTGTGGCCGAGCAATCGTTGTGCGAATTCCTCTCCTTTTTCTGCTGCGTAGAGGCGGCTGGCAAGGCTACGGATTTCGTGGAACGAGGGTGGGCTTTGTGCAAACTCCAGGGCTGTTTTATCCCGTGCATCTGCAAATGCACTGGTGATTGCATCTGGCAGAACTGCACCAGGTTTACGGCCACCTTTTCTCACAGTGGAGTAGATGAGAAATTCAGAGGGGTTTCCCGCTCTGCAACGTTCTACAACCTGGTCCAGTGAAAGACTAACGACATTCAGTGTCAGGCTTAGAGGAACCGCAAGCATATGCCCTGTTTTTCCCTGAGTAATAAAAATGCGACCGTCACGAATGTCATCAAAGGTCATCTTCGAAATATCTTCCCTTCGTTGCCCTGTCAGTAAAGCAATATCCATCGCGTTAGCGAGCCAGTTGCTCATGCTTTGTGCTGCACTTCTGATTACAGTAAATTGCTCTAACGACATCCTCTCCCTTTTGACATCAGGCGTGGGCGTTCGGGTTGGCTCCGCTGGATTCCTTTCTATTACACCCTCAACAATTGCTTCCCTGAAAACATCCAGTAAGAGTGATCTTAAAGCTGCTGCCATATTCTTTTTCCCTGATTCAATATATGAATCGAGGAAGATGGCAATTTCTCGTGTGGTGATATTCTCAATGGCTTTGGTGCCGAATTCTGCACACAAAGTCTTAAGCTGATTATTCCTTATTTTCATCGTGTTTGGTTTCAGCTCGCGGCGAGACAAAATAATTGCGTACCGATCCAACCAGAGTGAAAAAGTAAATTCTGGTTTCTCTTTAAGCCGTAAAAGAAGGGATGAAGGGATATAGTTTTCATCAATGTAGTTGTTAGCTTCGAGAGCCTGCGATACCGCTTCTCTGCGAGAAATCCGGCCAAGAGGTATCTCCTGGCCGGTGACAGGATTACGCCAGTAGTAACTCTGTCGAGATTTTCTGAATGTCAGATTCCTTGGCAGATTAGCGTTGTAGCGGTCCGGCCTGTTCGACATGTTTTAACTTCTCCACTAACGATCCCTTTTTGGGGGGGCTAACTGATGTCGTTTTTCGGACCATTTTGCTTTTACGCGGATCGACATAAATAGCGTCTGCTACCAGTTGGTATTTTTTGCCGTGAAGCTCGGGGCATGGGTATATGCGACCCTCCCGCGCCCAGCGGCGAAGCGTAGAAAGCGATGGGGGTTGTGAGTAGACCAGTGCGGCCCACTCCTGCAAATCAAGAAGCTTTGCCATAAGTTCTCCGATAGTTTACTGAGATAAACTGCAATTAAACGCAATTCAGCGTTTGGAAGGGGTAAGGATGCTAAGAGGCTTTTTTGCTAGTGATTTTCGGCTGGCATAATTCGGGCATATTGGCGCGCACGAGTGCTTCGGCGAATGGCGGCGGTACCGCGTTTCCACATCGAGCAACCTGCTTGTCTTTGGCGTATTTTGTGCCGCGAAAATCACGGTCAATTACGTACCAAGACGGAAAGCCTTGGGCGGCGTAAAGCTCATGAGGTTGGAGCATGCGCATGCCGATATCGACAATCTGAAAATCAGTGCCATCTACCGTAACCAAGCCAAAACGGTCATTCGTTGTGACGGTACCAAGGGGTTCAGTCAGTCCAACGCCTCCTTTCTCGTTTCCGTAATACTTCATTAGGAAAGCGCGAACCTCGCCCAGGTGCGTGCCGCTGGCGGTGATGGTATGCAACGGTGTATCGGTTGGCTGGCCTGTATTGGTACCGCGAAACTTAATCAGGCTCGACGTAACCAGCGCATGATGATCGGTGGTAGTCACTGTATGGGCTGGCGCATCCATAGCAGCGCCGGGGCCGGTGTAGTTGCCACCGAAGTGCTTAGTGAGGAAAGCTGTTGCCAGAGCAAACTTATTGCCTCCCGCTGTCACTGTCCCTACAGGTCTCTCAATGTCGAGCACACGCGGTGATTGCCCTGGGCGCTCTCCATAGCCCATTTGAATCATCGTGGGCATGACTAAAGCGCTATGACCTCCGCCGCCAGCAGTGACCGTTCCCGCTGGTTCATCAACCGGATGGCCGACGCTATTACCGAACTGGCGGGAAACAAACGGTGATAAGTGGGCTTCCACTATTCCCAGTGCATGGCCGTTCCCACCGGGGCGTTTTGCTGTGCCAGCAGTGACTGTCGGTACCGGCTCTGTAATTTGCTGCCCAGTTGCGCCGGTCCGAAATTTAGTCATGTGCGGCGTGACGATCGCATACCCATGGGTTTTGGTAATGGTCTGTAGCGGATCATCAAGTGACTGGCCGCGAAAGCAGTCATATTTCGTTTTGGTGCTGGTGTGGTTGCACTTAACAATGAAAGGCGTGGGGTTGTCGATCACGAAGCGCTGAATGCCTCGAGCGATGCGTTTCATTGTGTTCTCTGCCAGCGGCTTACTGCGGCCGAAAATACTGGGGCAGGGGATTGACCAGTCAATGCATTCCGCTGCGGTTCGCCAGGGCTTCAGATGACCTGACTGCACAGCCAGGCTTTTTGGATCGCCGTGTGATGGCTGTGGCCACGATACTGGTTCACCATCGCAGCGCATCACCATAAAGAAGCGTTTGCGGATAGTTGGTGCACCGAAATCACAGGCGCGCAGCTCACGGTACTCGACCGCATATCCCAGACCGGCAATCAGTCTGCGGGCGTCAGCACTATGGCGGGCAATCTGCAGGAAGTCGCAAACCTCATCCACTGCCGGATGATCTGCAGCAATGCCAGTGCTCAACATGCCTACAAATGCTGAGAAGGTTTCACCGGTATGAGAAGGATCAGGCCGGTCTTCATCCGCCAGCAATGGCCCCCACGTTTTAAATTCCTCCACATTTTCCAGCATCATTACGCGTGGCCGCTTTGCCAGCGCCCAGCGGATCACAATCCACGCCAGGCCGCGAATCTCCTTTTTAACTGGCTTGCTGCCTTTGGCTTTACTGAAATGGCGGCAGTCAGGCGAGAACCAGGCCAGCCCAACCGGCGCGCCAGCGGTCGCTGCCAGCGGGTTAATATCAAACACAGATTCACAGTAGTGCAACGTATCCGGGTGATTGGTTGTGTGCATGGCGATCGCGTTCGGGTCATGGTTGATAGCGATATCCACGCTGCGGCCGATAGCCATCTCGATCCCGGTGCTGGCTCCGCCACCTCCGGCGAAGTTATCAACGATGATTTCCCTCATTGGGCGAGCTCTCCAAACGTGGCTGTCAGTGATTGTGCTGCTGCGATAATTTCAGTGGATGGCTGGCGCTCCAGCAGCATGCGGTTAATGTGATGCTTCACTTTTCGCGCATGCTCCTGAGGTAGTGCGGCGAGCTCAGGTATCTGGTCAGCAAACAATGTGACCTCGGCAGACCATACGTCATTTATGGTTTCAGTGATGATCGATGGCGCTGGCATTGATTTAATTAGACGCGCCGCTGCGCGATCCACATGCGCCAGCATTGCTGCGCCGCGCGCTTCCAATTCATCCCGGCTGACATAATCGAATTTGGGACCACGCCACGTTTTATCGAATACGGCAATAGCAGCGCCGAAACCGGCTGATGATTCAGTCGGCTGCCCCTCTTCAGGGCGGTACCAATCAGGTAGATCAAAGCTGATGCGTCCGCGTATGAAAGCGATATGGTCCGCTTCTTCAGGCCACCATACCTCCCCGGTAGCCGCTTTTATCAGGAACACATACCGTCCGCCTGCCTCTCGCATAGACATGGTATGAGTGATGATGTGCCGCATACCTGTGATATAAGCGCCATCATGCTTGCTGGCGCGAGAATAGGGCGGGTTGGCATATCCAGCCCCCTGCAACACTGCCAATCGCGCACTCCAGTCCTGCGTGAGTGCGTTGTCCTCAGCGCTATAAAAATCTTCGCATTTGGCGTTATCCTGATCTGCAAACAAATCGAGGACGAACGGTCCATATTTTGTGTTGATGCCCCACCAGAGCTTGTCTGGCGTTCGCCACTGATCCCCAACCTCTTTTAGCTTGTGTGTGGGCTGAGCGCGTAAGGTTTCGAGCGCCATGACATAGGGCGAAAGTGAGGTTTCAGTCATTCGAGGTAAATCTCCGCAACAAGGGCCGCAATCAGCAGCGCAATCCAGATCGCGGCTATTGCCGTGATTTCGTAGTAAGGCTGGTGGCGCGCATAGTGCGCGCGTAAGTGGTTTTTCATTTGGTGGGGGCGTAAAAAAACCGCTTTCGCGGCTATCGATAAACGGGTGAGCATGCAAGCGGCGCGTTCGGCCGCCGCTCCTGCAGTCGTTTTTTGATCTGCTTACATGCGGTTTTGTCGGGATAAATGCGCTCGCTGACGGGCATAGGCTCAACGGTGACGGAGGTTAGCAGAAGAACAAAGCCGATCAGCATGGTGCCTCCGGGGGCGTTGTTGTTAGGGCACTCAGTGCTATCTTGGCAGCCTCCATCATCTGGCCACGCGTTAGCGGGTTGCCGGTAGGGTTGACAATAAACAGCCGAAGCAGGGCTGCCAGTAACTCTTTTTCTTCACTCAGCATCACTGGACCTCTTGATCTGTTTCGGTAGCTTGATCTCGTAGTTGAGAAATATGGAATTCGGCATTTAGCTCAATGACTTCGAGAGACTTCGCCACCATCGATGTCGGGTAGTCGCTGGCAAGCTTGCGGCAATACTCGAGGAATGACTGAACACCTTCGGCCTGGGCATCTAAATGCTGTGAAGCAGCAGCAAGGTTATTCAGCTGGCGCTCGAGTAATTCACGTTCAGTGAGTAGCGCCTGATAATCCTTGAAGTAAACCACCGGGCCATCGTCATCATGCAGCAGGCCATGGCCGACGACGGAATAGCGCTTTACGGTATGGCCTAGGCTGGAGGGACGCTTAGTAACCATGCTGCTCTCCTTTCAGGTTTTGATAGCGCTGCAGGAACAGAACCTGTGCCTGCCGGGGCATCAGCGGCGAGATCATCATGGGCGATGGCTCGATACCTTCAAGCTGGGTGAATACAGGCCCGTCCTCCAAGTCGAAATCACGGCGCTCTGTCGCCAGCATCACCAGATCCGCATATTTCACCTCGCGGCTTTTAGCCTCAGGTAGGCCGAACTTTTGAATGATTGCGGCCTCTACTCGACCCAGAATTGCCTGGTAATCCGGCAGAAGCGCTTTCAGCGGAGAGGAAATATCATTGCAGTAAGCTTCTGCGGCGTCGTGCAGCAGCGCTTCCATCGCCAACTGCGGCGGTACCAGATAGCTGGTCATCACAGAATGCTGCGCCACGCTGTAGAAGTGATCGAGGTGGCCGGTGAAGCGGCAGATGTTTGAAAGCGATGCGGCGATATCCTCAATGCAAATTGATTCAGGATCGATGTTCAGAAAGTCGAAATGCTTACCAGAAAGCGTGCGGATCAGGCTCATTACATATTCCTAAGGCAAAAGGGGAGGCAGCCGCGTAGAGGCCTACGCGGTGGGGTGAACGGTTAACAAAAGTGACTGGGGTTGGTAAATCCTAGAACGGGATATCGTCGTCCCAGTCTTGCGCTGGCGGCTGTTGAGCGCCATTAGCACCGGCGTTCTGGGCAAGTCGCGAGAGATTGCCCGTCGGGGCGGGTTGCTGCGGCTGACCCCATCCACGACTCATCTGCGTTGCTGCCCCCTGCTGGCGCTCATCTTTGTCTTTCATCGTTTCACAAAGGTGGTCTATCGTTTTGGCAGGTTCGTTGGCAGCATGCTCTGAATAGGTTTTGCGGGTTCCTGGCTGGAATACATGGCGAACTTCGAACTTATAGCCTTCTCCGCCATCGGTTTTGGTGTAGAGAACCTTCTGCAACATCAGGCCCACTTTCTTACCTATGAGCGCTGGGTTAGTCCAAACGATGCCCTCTTGCGTTTGCTGCTGCACCGGCTGCGCATCTTTCACCTGGCATGCCCATAACAGCGAACTGATCAGGCCGAGCCCGAACGTAGGCGCGCCATCTTTGCCGCAATAGTTAATTCGGAGGTAATTGGCTTTTGCTCCATTACTATCAAGGCTGATTTCCAGCGCTTGCGACTGGCTACCATCTTTGCCGAACGAGTAAATAGCAGAGGAGATAATCCCCTCATAAGCGCCGGTTTCGGAAATGCCGCCAGCCGTGCCGGCTGTTTTAGCCAGCTCTGCAGCTTGCGCATTCCACACAAAGCCCATAGGTATAGGTTGCTGATTCATTGCATTGATCCTTATAAATCGGTCATAAATTCAGTGATGGCGGTATCAACCGCGTGGAGGTCGTTGTCCATTTCAGTCAGCGCAGGGAACATATCTGGCGGCGCTTTCGCGGTATCGTGGTCATCGCCTTTGATCAGAAAGACGTGTTTTCCGTCCTTCTTGATGCAGCGCAGTACGATTGAGAAATAGCCTTCCGGCGTTAACTTCTCATTCAGCATTTTGCCAATCGTCTTCATGCGAACTTTCCCGTCGCTCTCCTCTGTGTGGCAAAGAAAGTAAACACGGAAATCATCGGGTAATAAGGTTGCTGCGGTAATTAGCTGCCATACGTGGTCTGCCATTTCCGTGAACTTCTGAAAGCCGGTCTGATAGGCGCGCATCATGTTTTCGTGTTGCATGACCACTTGAAAATCGTCGATTATCAGCACGCGTTTCGTGGGGTGGGTACCGAACCGCGTGATGAGCTCGCCAATACGGTTCCAGTCATCAAAACGGAAAATGTTGCCATGCTGGCGCGTTCCGTCTCCCAGCACCTTGCCGTGGAGCTTCCAGCCAGTTGACCTGAAAGGAAGCAATTTAGGGATGCATTGCAGCAAAATGGTGTTGTCGGGTTGAACGTTGCGCAGGCTGTAAGTCTTGCCTGCACCTGAATCCCCCAGAATCAAAACAGGCGTGCCCATATCAGCGCTCCAGGTAATTAATGGTTAGTTCCATGCGAGGCACATTCCGACAACCACACAAACAGAGATAAGCACCGGGGCCAGCCAGATACGGCGGCGGGGGTGGAAGTCAGCGCCCGTCAGGCGATGTTTGAACTGCAGGCGTTCAATGGGGTTCATGAAATCACTCCTTGCTGATGAGGTGTGGCGCGCTGGCGCAGTAAGTGCTGTGCTGCGTTGGCTCAAAAAAAAGCCCCCGAGGCGGGGGCAAATCAACACACAGCAATAACGTTGTTACGGGAGTTCACAACGGGGAGGGCACTGGCTGATCAGCGTGGCTATCAGGGATTGATAGGGAACTGCAGTGCCCTTTCCGTTGTGCGCCGGGGTGATGCCCGGCATCGTGCCGCCTTTACTTTTAAGCCCAATGTACTGCTGCGGTTCTCCGGGCTGCCCTGGTGAGGCGTTAAACTTGAGCCTGCTTTTCCTGGTGTCGGATAAGCTTGATTGCGTGATGAGACTGCATTTTTTCTAAAGCTTCCGCTTGTTGTTCAAGAGGTAGCATGTAGAAAATTTCAACGGCACAGCCTTGCATACCGCCATCCATTTCAGTCGTGAAGGTTGGGAGCCAGCACTTAACTTTTGCGGAGTAGGGAGGTTTCTTTGCAGCCATGGTTTTCTCCAATTATTACGGCAACATGCCGCGAATTCTCTTTGATGCTGCGCTGGCGCACCCCAAAGAAAACTTAATCACCGCTCTGTCCGCCGCATGCCAGGGATGCCTTTACCCCGTGAGGTCAGGGAATGCCTGGGTGCTGAGTTCGGACCTCTCGGCCGCCAGCTCGGTGATTGTTGGTTAGTTTGTTAAAGAGCATCAGCTTGATGCGGTGGGCTGCGTCGTGCTGTGACTGAAATATATTGCGCCAAGCGCATATGCGTCAAGCGCATAAAGCAAGATGTGATTATTCTCTGGAGGGTTTTGAGCCTTAACTTTCTGAAAAGTCTGAGATAAAAAATTATGAGATTTTTTGCGAGGGAAACAAAAAAGCCCGCATCAGCGGGCTAGGAGTTTGGCGGTTGTATTAACCGTGGCGGCGGAACTGTTGTGACTGGCTGAGCATGACCCTTCCAGAAACGTGCAGCATTTCGGCTTCATCAAGCGAAATTGTCCACTCGCGGTACTTACTGTTATCAGATATGACAATTAGGTCAGTTTTAACTTTCTGCAAGCGCTTGACGAAGGTATCACCATTAAAGTCAAAGACATAAATGCCATCACCATCGAAATAATTAACGCGTTGGTCTACGAAAATCAGGTCTCCTGGCTCAATCGTCCCTTGCATGCTGTCGCCGCGAACATTGATTAGCTTTACCATTTCCTGAGGGACAGAACCAAAAATCAGCTTCGCGTGTTCAGGTTCGTACTCAATTGATCTAATAACTTCAACAACATCTCTTGACGGCGAACCACTACCGGCACTTGCAGATACTTCGAGCACTTCCACCCTGAACACATCATTCCTCCGAGAATCTAACAAAGATCTTACACTGTATAAATCAACAGTATCATTTAAGTTGTCGGAAGAAAATAGTTCTGCGGCAGGCACTTGTAGCGCAGCGGCGATTTTTTTTATCTGGGCGTCACTGTATCCCTGTTTACCTCGCTCTAAGCGAGACAGGTTCCCCACATCGCTTTCCGCAAGCAATGCCAGTTCGGACAGGGTTAACTTTTTCGCCTTGCGGATTTGGCGAATTTTATCTCCAACATTCATGAGCACATTTGAATCCATTTATGCGTCCCTCGCAAAGCGTGTTGCGCAAATTTACCGGATGCCATATTATGCGTTCAGCGCATTTAATGAGGGCGTGAAATGCAAAATATGCGAACACCACTACGCGTTATGCGTGAGGCGAAGGGCCTAACAATCAGCGAAGTTGCCTTGGCAGTTCAAATTGATGTGGGAAATCTGAGCCGCATAGAACGAGGGATTCAGGTTACCTCTATCGAGACTGCGGAAAAAATTGCTGATTTCTTCAACCGAAAAATTAGCGAAATGCAGATTCTTTATCCGCATCGCTATGCCGAAGGACACAAAGCCGACCAATGATTGAGACATCCGGCGCTGACTGTTCTGGCTGAGGCCGGGACTGTCAGAACCTGAATAACTTAATGGAGAAATTTAAATGCGTTCATCAGCAATAACCAGCAATTCAGTTCATCTGAAATGCAAACCTGAAGTACTGGAGAGCTATTTTCACCAACAAGTGCTGGCGCGAGGTAATAAGCCACTGGCATTGGATATGGGGATTCATCCATCCGGCTTGAGCCGTACAAAGATGCGAATGGTTGGTCTTGCATGTCGACTGATCTGCCAACTTGGCTTGCCAGATGACTGCTTATTCTCAGCAGACGAGGGTAAAAGCGTTGTATTGCGGGGTGAGTTAGCCGCGAAGCTGCTTTCCATGCTTGAGCATTTAAAAATGCCAGCCGAGGGAATCGATGGATGAAAGGTTCGTTGAGACTAATCAGACCTATAGCGATCGACGCGGTATCAGAGTGTGCGTTACTCGTTATGACAGGCAAAACCGGCAAATCATTTTTATGCGGCCTGGTTACCCGCACGAATGCATGGTGCCGAAATGGTACTTCGAAAAGTATTTCAAGAAAGCAGGGAAAGAAGGCTGAACAGTTGGAGCTGAACAGCCGGGTACTACATTGCTTTGGTCAAGCGAGGTCAATTATGAAACAGAAACGCCATAAGACGCAACCTGAAACTACTGTACATAAAGACATAACCCGTGAAGCCTTTGCTCAGGAAATTAACCCTGAAGTGGGGCGGAAAATGCGCCAGCTTATTGAGCAGATTAAACGTGAGAAATCTGGGCATGAATAACACAGCGGAGATCATTAATTTTCGCGCGCCTGTGCGGCGTGAGGAGCATCGCGTGGCCGATCTTGATGATGGGTATGTCAGGCTGGCAACTCTCATTCTGGAAGAGCTAGCAGGAGCAGATTTAACTAAGCGGCAGTTCAAGGTGCTGCTGGCAGTGATCCGCCTTACCTATGGCTGGAATAAATCCCGCGACAAGATAGCCAACTCTCAACTCTCTGAGATTGCCAAATTGCCAGTTAAAAGGGTGAGTGAAACCCGCGTTCAACTTTTGAAAATGAAGGTATTAACTGCTGCGGGTCATCAGATTGGCATCAATAAAAACGTCTCTGAATGGGACATCCCTCAAAGCGAGGGATTATCCCTCAAATCAGGGGATAAAAAATCCCCTAAAGCAGGGGACGGTAATCCCTCAAAACAGGGGGACTCCATAGACATTATTCCAAAGACAGTAAAAACAGATCCCCCTAAAGCCCCCAAGGGGGAATTTTCGGAGGAGGTAATCTCACAGGCGAAACAGGTCCTGGAGTATTACAACGAGACCACAGGCGCAACCTGTCGTTCTGCAGAGCCTTTTGCCGTTCTGCTCTCTGAAAAGCCTACCCGTGCGGCGTACACCGTCGCTGATTTAAAACTGGTGGTGCTCTGGGTGGCTCGCACCTGGCCGCGTCGCGGCAACAGTGTTGCTAAGCCAGCCAACATCTGCCGGGTAAACCGCTTTGATGGCTACCTGAGCGATGCCGATATCTGGCAGCAAAATACGGTTGATATTGACTGCGGGGCCGTGGTCGAAGCCTGGAACGAAATTACCGAAGGCCGCCTGCCTCCTGCTGAACTTGATCATGACCGCGCTGCGAATATCCGCGAGATGACCGGCCATTTAAAACACAAAACCGTAGAAGCGTTTCGCATGTATTTCTCCGCGTTCATGAGTGATGCGCGCGAATTCCACTTTGGCGGCCCTGATGGCTCTGGCTGGCGCGCCAGCTTCGATTACGTCATGAAGCTGGAAACGCTGCGCAAAGTTCGGGAGAAATCATTGTGATTGAACTCGAAGCCAGTGTTATTGGCAGCTTGCTGATCGGTGGACTTACGCCAAATGCCGTAGACGTGATCAACACTCTGGATGAAAAAGCATTCAAAAATTATTTCTATCAGAGTGCCTACCGCGAAATTAAACGTCAGGCCACGCATAACATGATGATCGATGCGCTGCTCGTTGCCGAGGCGATGGAAAAAGAGCAGGGCAATCACAGTGGCGTGTTTGCCACCGTCATGGAAGCCGCCAGAAATACGCCTAGCGCGGCAAACCTGAAGGGGTACGCGAAGCGACTGGAGGAAAAATACCAGCTACGTCAGTTCATCACGCTAATGGAAGAAAACTACGACAAAGTCTCTGAGGCAGCCACTCATGATATCGCGATGGAGCTCATTCACAGCTTCACCCGCAAACTGATGACCATCAGCCGACCAACTGATGAGCTGTTGCCCGTTCGCCTGGGTGATTTGCTGGATGGGTATATAGACACGCTGGAGAAGCGTGTTTCAGATGGAGATGAGTCTCATACGGTGAAAACCGGGATCGAGGGACTGGATAATCTCACCGGCGGTCTGAATGACACCGATTTCATCATTATCGCTGCGCGTCCGGGTATGGGTAAAACAGAGCTGGCGCTGAACATCGCGGAGCAAGTCGCTAAACGCTTCGTCACTCTGGGCAGTGAAAAGGTGAGTCGCGGTGTGCTGATCTTCAGCATGGAAATGCAGGGCGAACAGATTGTTGAGCGCCAGCTAGCCAACACATCAAACCTGTCTATCTCTAAATTGCGCAAAGCGCAGCAACTTGAGGATGAGGACTGGGCGCGAATCTCTATGGGAGTCGCTCAGCTGGCTAACCTGGATGTGTGGGTAGTCGATGCTACCGATCTGAGTATTGATCAAATCCGGGCCATCGCCACGAGGCACAAACGCAATTATCCGGGGCTTTCTCTCATCATGGCCGACTATCTCGGCCTCATTCGCAAGCCATCTGCAGAACGTAATGATCTGGCGATCGGTGAAATCACTCGCGGCTTGAAAACCATGGCGATGGATTTGCGCACGCCTGTTGTCTGCCTGAGTCAGCTTTCCCGTGACGTAGAGAAGCGCCCAAACAAACGCCCTGTAAACGCGGATCTGCGTGACAGCGGCAGCATTGAACAGGATGCAGACGGCATCTGGTTTATCTATCGGGACGGAGTTTACAACCCTGACAGCCCTGCGGCCCACCTGGCGGAAATCATCGTGGGTAAAAACCGCCATGGTGAGCAGGGCGTGGTGTATCAGGAATTCCGTAACGGCCATTTCATAGACACCGACCAGGCTATCGCGGCGCAACTGGCGCGCGCGAAACCAGCCTATGGGGGTAACTCAAGGAGAGATGATTTTTGATCCAGACATTCAACATCTGCCCAGTGGCTAAACCTCGAATGACGCAACAGGACAAGTGGATAAAGCGACCGGAGGTGATGCGGTACCGTGCCTATTGCGTAGAGGTTCGGCTTAACCGCATTCAGCTGTCAGAAGAAGGGCAGCACATCAGGTTCGTTATTCCAATGCCTGCAAGCTGGAGCAAACGTAAACGGGCTGAATTAAACGGGAAACCACACAGGCAAAAGCCAGATGTGGACAACCTGCACAAGGGGCTAATGGATGCCATCCTGGACGACGACAGCGGCGTGTGGGATGTGCGGATTAGCAAAGTATGGGGGGAAACTGGCTGCATCGAAATTATTGATTCACTGTAATCAGCATAAGCATTTTATCAGGGAAATGAGTGCGGCCCTATTGCTGGCGCTGCGTGCTAATAAACCGTGCCTGAGCTACCAAGCAGGGCCACAAGAGAGAAAGGGCTGGTAAAGCATGACGGCACAGTATTTAGAGTTTGTCCGCCAGCAGCTGATTATTGCCACTGCGGATCTGAGTGGGGCAACTAAGGGGCAGTTGCAGGCATGGCTTGAAGATGCGCAGTTTTCCACAGGCCGGTTTAAGCGCAAAAAAACGAAGATTGAGGACGAAGTGACAGGACAACTTATCACGCTTGATAACCCACCGATTCCGGGCAAGCAGTCCCGCGCAAAGGGGTCAGCCATCGCGCTGGTGCAGCCGGTCGAATTCACTACCTCATCATGGCGGCGTGCGCTGCTGGCACTGGATGATCCGCACAAAGCGTGGTTGCTCTGGATTTATAGCGAAAATACCGGATTCGATTATCAGGTAGCGATAACTCAGTGGGCCTGGGATGCATTCCGCGTGCAACTGGAAGGGCGGCGCATTGCCGCTAAAACCTTAACGCGACTTAAAGCGTTGGTATGGCTGGCGGCGCAGGATTTAAGGTCTGAAATCATGGGTCGTGAAACGCTCGAGTACAAAAAGCTGGCGCAGCTGATGGGGATCACTGCAATGGCATGGACCAAAACTTTTACTGAACACTGGTTGGTGTTGAAAGGCATTTTCAGGCAGATGGATAGCCATGCGCTTAAAGCTGTATCGAATGTGAGGTCAAAGCAAAAAGCGGGTAACTTTCAACCGCTTCTTGTAAAAGTAGATTGAAACAGCTATATTTCGGTCAAATTTGATATGTTGTCAAAATTATATCTAACCCGCCTTTGTGCGGGTTTTGTCGTTTTTGGGCTACTTAATTTCTGCGCCAATCTCCTGCATCTTTTTCAGTACGCGCGTTAATTCATCCTCTGAAAGGCTGAGCTGTGCGGCCATGTAAAAAAGAATATGTGGCGAGATAGCACGCGGAGATTCGCCGCCAGTATATTTTCGCCACTGGCTATTACTTGCGACTCCTGCCAAATCTGCCATTTGGTTCCCTGTGTAGCCCAGCGTTTCTTTTAGATTCGTCAGGTCGTCGGTCGTTGGCGGGGAATAGTCGTTAATCAGTCTCATTAGCGCACCTGTAAAAAAGCCCCTTGCGGGGCTTTCGTTAAATCAGTTTGAGAAACACGGTTGCTATTGCAGCCCCTGCACCTAGCAGACCAGATGCGACAACTACCGGATACCAGCGAGATTCGCTATTTATCTTTGAAGTTTCAGCAATCAGCTTAGCAATCTCAGCGTTGATTTTTGCTAATTCAGCCTGGGTCATTTCGTGGTTACTCATCGTTCATCCTTTCGGGTTCGGGCTGCGACTTATTCGCTACCTCATGTGAAAGATAATAGCCCCTTTGGTGCTACCTGTCAATTACCCGATGTCACTTTTTTCATCTGACTACTACAGCACCAACCGGCTAACCGGAGGTGATCAAATGGTAAAACTCATGCCTGACAAAATTGCATCAGCAACTAGCTACTGCGTGTCTGGCGCGCTTGTATGTGGAGGTAGCGTGTATCAGTGGGTACAAAACCTCGACTGGAATACGGTGGCGGTGATTAGCGGTATCGTGATCGGTATTGCTACTTTCATCGTTAATGCCTGGTACAAGCGCCAGATGCTTAAGGTTTACAAGGGTGCTGTGGAGCGCGGCATCTTGTCTCCACCCGGCCAGGAGGAGTAGATATGCCTCTGTCACCGGCACTAAGAAAAAAAATTATCGCTGCATCTGTCGGTGGCGCTCTGGCTATCGCGACAGCGGTGATCCCCAGCCTTGAGGGGAAACCGCCAAAACCTTATCGCGATGTTGGCGGGGTCTGGACGGTCTGCTACGGTCATACAGGTAAAGATATCGTGATCGGCAAGACGTACAGCCAGCAGGAATGTCTGGCGCTGCTTAATCGCGATCTGGCGACCGTGGCCGCTCAGATTGACCCGTACATCAAAAAGCCCGTTCCTGAAACCACCCGTGCTGCGCTCTACTCGTTTGCCTACAACGTAGGCGCGAAAAACTTCAAAACCTCAACGCTGCTTTACCGCCTCAATCAGGGTGATACGGCTGGCGCATGTGATCAGCTCAGACGCTGGGTGTATGTGGACGGCGTGAAGTGGAAAGGGCTGGCGAACCGGCGCGAGGTTGAGCGCGATATTTGCCTGTGGAAATGATGCGATGAGCCTGAGCGATATCAAATGGGGCGCTGTCACTATTGCAGCGCTTGCGCTGGTCATTGTTGGCCTAGCCGTCACGGTGAAGATTCAGCACGCCAGCAACATCATGCTATCAGACCAGAAACAGCAGGCTGAGCGGGATAAAACCACAGCAGAGGCCATCACAGACAATGTGATTACCGCTGTCACTCTCATGAACGATATCTACCGGGCCACCCATGAAAAAAAAGCAAACGTTGCGGCGGCTGCTGGCGCTCGGGTTGTGTCTATCCGAAATCAACTCACCAGCGATGCGTGCGCTAACACCCGTATTGATAGTGCTGCTGTTGAGCAGTTGCGGCAGTACGCGGACGGTTTACGTCAAAGTCCCTTACGTACCGATCAGCAGTGAGCTGACAGCCGACACGCCACAACCCACCATTCCCGACAACATGACCTGGTCGCAGAGCCTGCAACTCAACGTGCTGGCATTCAGCGCGATAGGTCAGTGCAACCTCGATAAAGCGGCGATCCGCAAAATTGAGCAGGAACGGCAGAAATGAACAGATTCCTAACCTAGCTGAAAAGCTGGTTTATTCACACCAAAGAAGAGAAAACACCGATGTCAAAAATCAAATTAGCGCTGGCTGTACTGGCTGGCGTGCTCGCTGATGGTACTACCGCTAACACTCTGACCGTACAGGTTACCAACGATGCTGGCGGCGTGTTGTCCGGGCAAGCCGTGACACTGACGGGTGACAATGGCGTTGTTTTCTCGCGCACTGCGTTGACCACCGATGATAACGGTGCGGCGACCACTGACCTCACCAGCACGATTGCGGGCACTTATCAGGTGACTGCTACCCTGGCGGACGGTACCGCGCAGTCCATCAGCGTTGAGTTCCTGGCGGTGCCAGTGGCCGCTTCGAATGTTGTTCCAGTAGCTGCGACCACCAGCGCTCTGGATGCACTTAAAGCCGACTTCGAAAAAGAGGTTGAGTGGATTCTGCACGGCATTGAAGTGTTCGGCGAAGCTGCCGAGGCTGATCTGGTGGCGCTGCGTAACAAGTTCCGCTGATCATCACAGGGCGCATTTGCGAGTGCGCCCGATGATGAATGAGTATCGAACAGAAATAAAACGATTTGAGGTGGTGATATACTGCTCATGCCATAAGGCTAAAAAACTTGGGGTGAGCATGAAAGACGGAATTTATAAGTTAATTTTCAATACCAACGTTAATTTGAACGGCCAACTGGATGGCATCGTAGTAGTCAATGCTGGCAAGATTAACGGCGGAGATTATGTATGCTTCTACAAGGGTGAGGTGATTGGAACTCAAGCCTTTATCAAATCTACGCCTCACAATCATAAGGACACCACAGCCTTTAACGGTCATTCGCCTTTAGAACTTGAGATTAGATTTGAAGATCATACAAGCCATTATCTCTTTAAAGGCCATCTTAAGGATGATCCGAAACAAGTTATTCACGGCCAACTAAACTATTTAAGTTCGCTAGCTTAACTAACTGAAACCGCCTACGGGCGGTTTTTTATTGGAGCAACAATGGCAAAACCGGACTGGGGAGACCTTCAGCAACGGTTCCTGTCCGAGCATGCTAAAACCGGTATTTCTCCCAAAGACTGGTGCGAAGCGCAGGGACTGAATTACACATCTGCGCGCCGTTACATCAAAAAGCCATCTGCGCAAAATTCTGCGCACTCAACTGCGCAAATTGCGCAGCAAAAGCCGACCAGAATTGCGCCAGCGCAGCCCAATTTTACGACCGCAGCGCAGACTGATGTGCACGATATTGATCTGCGCATTTATGGGCTGAGCGAGCAGCAGCTCTTGTTTGTAGAGGAATATTTGATCGACCTGAACCGCACGGCAGCCTACCGCCGGGCAGGTTACAAAGGCGAGGGTAATACCGCCTACGTGAACGCCTCGCGTATGCTAAGAAATGCTAAGGTGAGCCGAGCTGTGCGGGACGTTATGGAAGCGCGAGCGCGGCGGACAGCAATCACCCAGGATGGCGTGCTGCAATGGTGGTGGGATATCGCGACCGCTGACGCCTCCGAACTGACTGAGCACCACCGTGGGTGCTGTCGCTATTGCTGGGGATTCGGTCATCAATATCAGTGGCGCGACATGGTGGAGTTTGAAGAGCAGCGCGTCGAAGCCGCCACACGCAAACAGCGTGAGCCGACAGATCAGGGCGGTTACGGTTATGATGCTGTTCTCGATCCAAATCCAGAATGCCCCCGCTGCAACGGCATTGGACTGAGCCGCACCGTGATCCACGATACCCGCGACACCTCAGGCGCTGCCCGGCGATTATTTGCCGGAGTCAAAGAGGGCAAGTTCGGTATCGAGGTGATTACCCGAAATCAGGACGATGCTCTCAAGATGGTGGCGCAGCACCTGGGCATGGTGAAAACCAGAGCCGAACTGAGCGGCCCTGATGGTGGGCCTATCAAAACTGAGCAGGTAACTATGACGGCAGAGCAGGCCGCCGAGGCGTACCGCAAAATGATGGGCTGATTGCCGAAAACGAGGCGTTGGCCGTCAAAAAAGGCTATGCAATTCTGGGCCGGTTTTATGCACGGTTTATGCACCCGATTTTACCTGGTTTCCCCCTAGAAAACCCCGACAAATAAGCCTCTCGCTGCGTATGCGGTGCGAGTGTATCTTGGCCGGGGCGCAATACGTCTATTATGTTAAATCGCTGCAATTCCTGAGAATTTTTCATGCCTATCCCGTTCCCCTTTGATTTCCGTAATCCCGATTACGGGCAGGTGTTCGAGTGGCGCATGGAGAGGCTACAGCGCATCAGGCAAAACCCTGAGGTGATGCCCGCGCTGCGAGAGTTCTACCGTAACGACCCGGCGCAGTTCATTATCGACTGGGGCATCACTACCGACCCGCGTAACCTCGATTACGGGCTGCCCGTCTCGATACCGTTTCTGCTGTTCCCGAAACAGGAGGAGTGGATTCACTGGATCATGGACCGGCGCGGCCACCATGAGAACGGCATCACCGAAAAGAGCCGTGAAATGGGGCTGAGCTGGACCTCGATCGGCCTGGCCTGTGCGATGTGCCTTTTCAACAAAGAAATGGTGATCGGCTTCGGTTCCCGTAAAGAGGAATACGTGGACAGTACCGGCGACCCAAAGGCGCTGTTCTGGAAGGCACGTAAATTCGTTGAGATGTTGCCCGTGGAGTTTCGCGGCGACTGGAACGCGAAGAAGCACGCGCCTTACATGCGTGTTGAGTTCCCCACAACCGGCGCTGTGCTCAAAGGCGAGGCGGGTGACAACATCGGACGTGGTGACCGAACCACGCTCTATTTCGTGGATGAGGCCGCATTTCTGCAGCGCCCGATGCTTATTGAGGCGTCACTCTCACAAACCACGCGCTGCCGCATCGACCTCTCATCGGTCAACGGCATGGCGAACCCGTTCGCACAGAAGCGCCACGGTGGCCGCATACCGGTATTCACCTTCCACTGGCGCAGCGACCCGCGCAAAGACGATGCCTGGTACCGGAAGGAGTGCGAGAAGATTGATAACCCGGTTGTTGTGGCGCAGGAACTTGACCTGAATTACGCTGCATCAGCGGAAGGCGTGCTGATCCCGAGCGACTGGGTGCAGGCTGCCATCGATGCGCATGTGAAGCTGGGCATTGAACCCACTGGCAAGCGCTTGGGTGCAATGGACGTGGCCGACGAAGGGCGCGATAAAAACGCCTTGTCTACCCGTCATGGCTTCCTGCTGGAGAACGTGCGCGAGTGGTCTGGCGTGGGCAGCGATATCTACGGATCGGTAGAGAAGGTGTTCGGCTACTGCGAAGAGGACCGGCTCGAAGAATTCCGCTTCGATGAGGACGGGCTGGGGGCTGGCGTTCGTGGTGACGCGCGCGCCATCAATGAGCTGCGTAAAGCGGCGAGACGGCCCATGATACTGGCTACGCCATTCCGTGGCAGCGGCGGGGTTTTCGATCCTGACGATGAAGCGGTGCGCGGCGATAACGGCCAGGCGGCCCGACTCAACAAAGATTTCTTTGCCAACGCTAAAGCACAAAGCTGGTGGTATCTGCGCAAGCTATTTCAGAACACCTACCGCGCGGTGGTTGAGGGCATGGCCTACAACCCCGACGAAATTATCTCAATCAGCAGCCTGATGGCCTGCAAAGACAAACTGGTCATTGAGCTGTCCCAGCCAACCTACTCCATTAACGGCGTGGGGAAAGTCACCGTGGACAAACAGCCTGACGGCACCAAATCACCTAACCTGGCTGACTCCGTCATGATCAACTACGCGCCAATGAACGCGGATCTGGATATCTGGATGCGCCTGTAACGAGGAAACGATGGGACGTAAGAACAGAGGCAGCGCATCGGCTCCCCAGGCGACAGCGGACAGCTACGATAACTTTATGGCGCGCGTGGGTATGCAGCAGCCTAACCAGCATGCCGCATCGACCTACCGGGCTAACTTTACCAGCCGCAACCGACTGCAGATTGAATGGGCGTACCGCTCATCAGCCATTATCGGCTCTGCCGTGGATGCTATCGCGGATGATATGACCCGCAAGGGCATCCGTATCACCTCAGAAATCGATCCCAAGCATCGCGGCATCATTGAGTCAAAATTTGATGAGCTGGAGCTGTGGGACCGGTTGAACGACACCATCAAATGGTCACGCCTCTACGGTGGTGCCGTGGGCTTTATCATGATCGAGGGGCAGGCACCGATGACGCCGCTGCGACTCGAGACGATTGGGAATGGCCGATTCAAGGGCGTGCTTCCCCTCGACCGCTGGATGATTAACCCGGTCCTGACGCGGCGTATCAAAGAAATGGGCCCGAATCTGGGCAAGCCTGAATTTTACGATGTGGTGACGACTGCTACCGGCATTCCCTCCTGGCGTATTCATCACAGCCGCCTGATCCGCTTCGACGGCGTAACGCTGCCTTACCAGCAGGCTATCACCGAAAACGAGTGGGGCATGTCGGTGGTTGAACGCATCTGGGATCGCCTCACCGCGTTCGACAGCGCCACCATGGGCGCGGCGCAGCTGGTTTACAAAGCCCACCTGCGCACCATGAAGATTAAGAAGCTCAGAGAGCTGATCGCGATGGGCGGCAAAGCCTATGACGCTTTGCTGAAAAATATGGATTTGGTGCGGCTGTATCAGAGCAATGAGGGGTTAACGCTGCTCGATGGCGAGGATGACTTTGAAACGCACCAGTACACGTTTTCCGGGCTGGATGATGTGATCGGGCAGTTCGCGGAGCAAATCAGCGGCGCGGTAGATATCCCTCTGGTGCGTCTCTTCGGCCAGTCGCCGAAAGGATTCTCAACCGGTGATGCTGACCTGGCCAACTACTACGACAAAATTGGTACGCAGCAGGAACGCCGCCTGCGTCATCCGTTGCGCAGGCTGCTGGATATCATCCACCGCTCTGAGCTGAGCCAGCCTCTACCCGATGATTTCACTTTCGAGTTTAACCCGCTCTGGCAGATGTCGGATGTGGATCGCTCCACCGTAGCCGTCAACATGACCAATGCCATCAGCACCGCCCTGAATGATGGACTGCTGACGCAGAAGGCCGCCATGACGGACCTGCGTGAAGCCTCTGATGTGACCGGCATCGGCGCATCGATTACCGATGAGGATATCAACAATGCCGCAGATGAACCGCCGCCGGGGATCGGGGGTGATGACGACGAAAAGCCTGTCGAAGCAGGCGGAGATCCAGTATCGAACCAGCCTACGCAAGATAGCGCAAGCCGTGGGGGATATCGTAAGTGGCGGCTACGATGGTTCAAATGACAGCGTCACGGAAATCATGGATGCGCTCGATGCTTACAGTCAAAAAATTGAAGGCTGGGCTGGCCGCGTAGCCACGCGCTTTGCGGACACTATCGCCAGGCAGAACGAGCATGAATGGAAGCAGAACAGCCAGCATATCAGCGCTGAGCTGCGCCATATCATCCAGAACACCTCTACCGGCCAGGTGATGCAGAGCATCGTCGCCGAGCAAATCAAGTACATCAAATCGCTGCCGCTCGAAGCGGCTGACCGCATTTACGACATCCAGAACCGGGCCATTGAAGCTGTTTCCGCTGGCGGTCGTGCTGCACCGTTTGCGAAAGAAATCGCCGCTTCCGGTGATGTGGCCGCGTCACGCGCCCGGCTGATAGCCCGAACTGAAATAGGCAGGGCGACCACCGCACTCACGCAGGCGCGCGCACTGGCTATCGGTTCCGATGGCTATATCTGGCGCACGGCGGACGATGGCGATGTACGCCACTCGCACGAAGAGATGGAGGGTAAGTTTGTCGCCTGGACTAATCCACCCACGCTGGACGGTCTGACCGGCCATGCTGGCGCACTGCCTAACTGCCGGTGCTGGTGTGAAGTCGTCATCCCCGATAAATAACGAGCCGCAGCAATGCGGTTTTTTTTGGCCTGAACCGGGCAGGAATGCATGAAATATCTGTTTAACACCCGTCTGGGTGATACCCGCTTTCGCCTGAGCGATGGCTCATTGCTTTGCAAGGATGTGCCGATCGCCAGAACCGGTAGCCAGCTCTATTCCGCTGATGACCTGCCGAATCTGGAAGCAGACAGTGATGGGGAAATCGTGGTTGAGCGCACGCCTGATGAGGTGTTCAGCCCGGAGACGCTGGCCTCCTTTGAAGGCATGACGGTGACGATCCTCCACCCGGAAGATGACGCCGGAAACATTAAGTTCGTGGACCCGGAGAACTGGCGCGAGCTGGCCGTGGGCCACGTCCAGAACGTCAGGCGCGGCACTGGCAGCCAGTCAGACCTCACTATCGCTGACCTCATCATCAAAGATGAGGCGGCCATCGGCTATATCGAAAGCGGTCTGCGCGAGGTGTCATGCGGTTATGACGCTGAGTATAAGCAGACCGGTGCGGGTAAAGCGAAACAACACCAGATCACTGGTAATCACGTGGCTCTAGTCCCAAACGGCAGGGCCGGTTTACGTTGCGCAATTGGAGACAGAAACACGATGGCAACTACCAAAAAAAGCTGGATCACGCGCTTTAGACAAGCGATGAAAACCGGCGATGCGGACACCATGAATGAACTGCTTGAATCGGCCCCGACGGGCGATGAAGGCGATTTACCTCAGGGTGTTAACCTAAATATCAACCTGAGTCCGCAAAATCCTATGCCGGATAAGAACCCGGAAATGGGCGGCCAGGCTACCGGGGATGACAACGCAGAGGTACCCGCCTGGGCACAGGCATTAATCGCTCGCCTCGATGCGCTGGAGGGGAAAACCGGTGATGGCAATGATCCGGAAAAGAACCTGACGGGTGACAGTGACCCCGAGGAGAAGGATGAGAAAGAGGAGACCGCTACCGGTGATGCTGCGTATCGTGCCGAACTCATCCTGCCGGGCATTGACCTTAAACAGGCGATGAAGCCGACAGCCTTCAAACGCCACGTTCTGGCTACTGCCGATCAGTCACTGGTACGTCAAATCGTAGGCGATGCGGCAATCAAAACGTTGAATAAGTCGGTGGTGGATATGGCGTTTACCGCTGTCTCCGAGCTGGCGAAAAGTCGCAATACTGCCGCACAGCGCACCGCTGATGCCGCCCAACGTACCACCGACTCCATCTCATCCCTCAACCAGCGCAACCAGGAATTCTGGGCTAAACGCTAAGGATCACTATGACATCAATTCTTCTCCGGATGCCTGTGGGCATTGCCGGTGCCATTTCACGTCCGCAGGACCTGACCGTTGAGCCAGCACTGCTGGATGCCACGCTGGCGTTTCCTGACTATGGCCTGCCGGGCAAATTCACCGGCAACAGCTTTGTGCCGCTGGTGGCCGGTGATACGGCAGCCGCTATTACGGGCTTCCTGGTGCGCCCTTATCCAACCACTAGCAACGCCGATTTTAATCACCAACTGGCCTCAGGCGGTGATCTGACCGGCGGCCTGCGTACCGGCGACATCCTCAAGCGCGGTTACATGACCGTGAACGTGGGTGCAGACGCCACAGGTATCACCCGTAACGCCCCTGTGTATTGCAAGCTGGCTGGCGGTGCGCTGACGCCGGATGCGCCAGCCGAGGGTGATGCCACGGTGGTGGCCGTTCCGAACGCTGTCTTTACCGGTGCCGGTGATGCAGACGGCAACGCTGAAATTTCTTACAAGATTTAAGGATCAACCATGCAGACTTTTGACCAACGCACCGTAGACGGTACTGGTGCCTTCCTGGTTGGTGAGCTTGAACGCCTTGACCAGACCCTGAACGCTCCGCTGGTGGCGTACACCTGGAGCCGTGACATTCAGTTACGCGAAGATGTGTCGATTGCCGACGACATCTCCAGCTGGACCAACACCAGCTTTGCCGCTGCCGGTTCAGGTGCGAACCCAAACGGTAAGAACTGGGTGGGCGCGAACTCCACTGCGATCGCTGGCGTAAATATCGATATTGATAAACTCGGCCTCCCGCTGAACCTGTGGGGCATGGAGCTGGGCTGGACCGTGATTGAACTGAACGCCGCGCAGCAGGTCGGTCGTCCGATTGATGCCCAGAAATATGACGGCATGCAGCTGAAATGGCAGATGGACAACGATGAGCAGGTCTACATCGGCGACACAGACAAAGGGCTGAAAGGGCTGCTTACGCTGGCAACCGGTACCGGCAAAGTGGGCCTGACAAATGCGGTTAAGACCTGGGTAACGTCAACGGCAGACGAGATCCGCCAGTCGGTGAATACCGTATTAACCACCGCCTGGAAAAACTCGGCTTACTCGATGGTGCCGACTGACCTGCTGTTGCCGCCGGAGCAGTACGCGCTGCTGGCAAGCACCATTGTGTCAGAAGCGGGTAACCAGTCACTGCTGACCTATCTCTCTACCAACACCATTGCCTATCACCAGAACGGTCTCCCGCTGAACATCCGCGCCGTGAAGTGGCTGAAAGGCCGTGGCGTGGGCGGTACCGATCGCATGCTGGCATATACCAACGACAAAAAGTTTGTCCGCTTCCCGCAGGTACCGCTACGCAGCATCCCGATCCAGTATCGCGGCCTGTACCAGCTGGTGACCTACTACGGCAAGCTGGGTGCTGTTGAACCGGTTTACCCGGAAACGCTGGCCTATATGGACGGCATCTGATCCACTGATTCAGCCCCGAAAGGGGCTTCGCAGGAGCCATCATGGCTAAAAAATCACAGGTAGAAATTCTGGTGCACACCCCGTTCACGTTCAACGCGCCTGGAGGAGAAGTGACGGAATTCGGCACCGGGCGGATCGCCGTAGACAAAGACGTTGCCGAGCACTGGTTCGTGAAAGCGCACTCCGACCAGACGGGGACGGTCACGGCGAGTGGCAGCGATGAGGAATTGCTGGCGCAGATTCAGACCCTGAACACGCAGCTGGAACAGCAGGCCAAACTGATCACCGAACAGGCTGAGCAGATCGAGGCCAAAGATAAGGCGCTGGCGGTGTTAACTGCCGAGAATGAGGCGCTTAAGGCAGGAGGCGATGGCAAAAAATAATTCACTCCCTTCCGTAGCCGATTTCCGCACCGCCTACCCCCAGTTCGCTGACACAGCCAAATTTCCCGATCTGCAGGTGACATTACGTCTCACCCTGGCGGATAACCTGCTCAATGAGAAGGTCACCGGTACCGAGATGTTCCCGTATTTCGTCAAGCTGTTTGTGGCGCATTACATGGTTCTATGGGCGGCAGACAGTCGGGCCATGGCGACCGGCGGCGCGGGCGGTTCAACTAACGGCGTGCAATCGTCGAAGTCCGTGGACAAGGTCAGCGTCAGCTATGACACCGGCGCAACGCTAAACCCGGATGCCGGTTTCTGGAACAACTCACGTTATGGCGCGGAGTTCTGGCAGCTCATCATGATGTTCGGGGCCGGAGGTCGGCAGCTATGAAATCAGGCCTGACTATCCGCGCGGACAATCTGCAGGACGTGCTGGATGCCCTGAAGCAACTGGGCAATAAGGATGTGCTGGTGGGTATACCCTCAGACCGCGCGGAACGTCAGGACGGCATGGAAATCAATAACGCGGAGCTGGGCTACCTGCACAGCTTTGGCGGGACGATCCGCGTGCCGGAACACACGACCACGCTTTACCGGCAGGTTGACGGTGAGGGCAATTTTAAACACGGCGGCAAGTTTGTTCAGCAGTCGAAAAGCAATTTCGCCACCGATCACAAGGTTGCCTCCTACACCGTGTCGCTGCCGCCGCGCCCGTTTCTCGAAATGGGGATCGCCAGCTCGCGCGTGAAAACGACCGACCTGTTAAAGCAGGCCGCTGGCGCAATGCTCAGCGGTAACGCCGCGCAGGCCGAAATCATGCTCAACCGGGCCGGTATGGTGGCATCGCAGGCGGCAAAGCAGGTGATTACCGCTGGTGACCAGCTGACGCCGCTCTCTGAACGCACCCTGCAGGCGCGGCGAAGCCGGGGCCGCACCGGTACCAAACCACTCTATGACACCGGGCAGCTGCTGCGCTCAATCACCTACGTTGTGAGGGATAAAAATGCCTGACTTAGACGTCTCAGACGTACTTTTCGATCCTGACTTCTGCAACACGTCACTGAAGGTAACGCGGCGCACCATGACGGTGGATGCTGACGGCAACGGTCACAACGCGCTGGTTACCGCGCCATTCAGCGGCGTGGTAACGGTGGATAAATCGCTGGAAAGTCGCCGGATGGAAAGCGGGCAGGTTGTGCACGGTGCAATTCTGATCGTGACCGCGGAACGCCTTACGCAGGGCCAGACGGGCCATGATGCGGATATCGTCAACTATCAGGGGCGAGACTACCGCGTTTCTTTCGTGGACCCGTACACAGAGTATGGGGCCGGATTTGTGCAGGCCCACTGTGAGCTGATGCCGTTTGACGGGGGTACGCCGGATGAGTGACAACACCTCCGGCCAGGCAGGGTGGATTCAGCCGGTTGAGGTGGTGGGGGATTACGATCAGTCTCTGGATATCCTTCTCAGCCGCTGGGTGCGATACGTCTCTGGCCTGGCTGACGGGATGGTGCGTGCGCGATGGCAGCCGGATCAGCCAGCGTTGCCGCCCGTCACCACGAACTGGTGCGCTTTTGGGGTGATGGATATTACTGCCGACAGCGGCCCGGCGATGGTCAACCAGACCGATAGCGCCACCGAATCATGGCGTCATGAACTTATTGACGTCCTGGCGTCATTTTACGGGCCGTCCGGCCAGCAGTATGCGTCACGTTTTCGCGATGGCATTGCCATCAGCCAGAACAACGCGGCGCTCAACGAATTTAACCTCACGCTCGCTGACTGCGACAGCATCCGCTCTGCGCCTGAACTGCTTAATAACCAGTGGGTGCGGCGCTATGACCTGCGCGTGCAGCTGCGGCGCAAGGTTGTCAGCACCTGGAACATTCAGTCACTGGTGGAAGCGCCAGTTACCTTTATCGGAGAATAACCATGACGCAGGGCTTACCTGTCTCCAACGTTGTGAACGTTGATGTGATCATGTCGCCTGTGGCGGCATCGGGTCGCAATTTCGGATCGCTGCTTATTCTCGGCACCTCTACCATCATCCCTGTGACTGAACGTCTGCGCCTTTATACCGCGCTGATGGATATCGGCACGGACTTCGGTACGGACAGCCCGGAATATGCGGCGGCAACTATCTATTTCAGCCAGTCGCCTGCGCCTACGCAGGTGTATATCGGGCGCTGGGCGAAGACGCTGGCCACTGCTGAATCCGGCTCGGTTGAAACCATGCTGGCGGCGGTGAACGCCGCGCAGGGCTATAACAGCTGGTACGGGCTGGGGATTGCCGACAGTGTTGCGCTGTCCGCCGCTGACGTGCTGTCTGTGGCTGCGGCCATAGAGGCCGATACGGTCACCCGCGTTTTCGCCGTGACAACCGCAGACGGCGGTGTGATCAGCACCACTTCAACGGACGACCTGGCCTCGAAAGTGAAAGCCGCCGGTTACAGCCGAACTTTCGTGCAGTATTCCACCGCCAGTGAATACGCCGCCCTCTCAGCCTTTGGCCGTGCGTTTACCGTGGACTTTACCGGCAGCAATACCACCCTCACACTGAAATTCAAAACTGAGCCGGGTGTGGCCTATGAAACCCTGACCAGCGCTCAGGCGGCGGCGGTGGATGCGAAAAACGCGAACGTCTTCGTGTACTACGCCAACGACAGCGCGATCCTGCAGCAGGGCGTGATGGGTAACGGTGACTTCTTTGATGAGCGTCACGGCCTCGACTGGCTGCAGAACTACGTGCAGACCAATCTGTTTGCTCTGCTCTACGGCTCTACGACCAAAATTCCACAGACCGATGGCGGTAATACCCGACTGCTGGCGAACGTGGAGGCGTCAATGGACCAGGCCGTTACAAACGGGCTAATCGCGCCGGGCGTGTGGAACGGTGGCGCAATCGGCCAACTGGCATCAGGCGACACGCTGACTAAAGGCTATTACGTCTACTCCGCCGGAATGGCCTCTCAGGCGCAGGCCGATCGTGAGAAGCGTAAAGCGCCGACGATTCAGGTGGCCTGCAAACTGGCTGGCGCGGTGCATTATGCCGACGTGCAGATCAATGTAGTTCGCTAAGGGGAAAATATGGCTACCTACTCATTTATGGACGTAAATGCGTCCCTGACCGGGCCGACCGGTATTATCGATCTCGGGTATGGATCTGCCAACGCGGATGAAGGTATCACCGTGACGATGGCGGAGAACAAAAACAACATGGCCATTGGGGCAGATGGCGAAGGCCAGCACAGCCTGATCGCCGGGAAGTCCGGTACCGTCACCATTAACCTGCTGAAAACCTCCCCGGTGAATAAAAAACTGTCGCTGATGTACAACGCGCAAACCCTGTCTTCAGCTCTGTGGGGTAACAACGTGATTGTGATCAACAACTCAGCCTCTGGCGATCTGGTAACGGCCCGGTCATGTGCGTTCCAGAAACACCCGGATTACAACAACCCAAAAGTGGCCGGCATCGTCGCCTGGGTATTTGATGTCATCAAAATCGATCAGGTTCTTGGGGAGTATTAACAGTGGAATTTGAACTGAAAGGGGTGCAGTACCGCACCGCAAAGCTGAGCGTTTTTGATCAGCTGAAAGTCACGCGTAAGCTGCTGCCGGTACTGGCCGGGCTGATGTCCGATTTTCAGAGCATCAGAGACGGCGCGCGCCTTACCGCTGAAGATCCGCAGTCCGCAGAGAAGGTCTACACGCTGCTGGAATCGCTGCTGCCGAAGATTGCCGACGTGCTGTCGGGTTTCAGCGAAGAAGACACGAACGCCATCATTCATACCTGCCTCGCGCGCGTGGCGCGCCAGCATGGCCGGGGCTGGTCACCCGTGTTTTCTCAGGGCGAGCTGATGTTTGATGACATCGACCTGATGAGCATGCTGCAGATGGTGGGCCGCGTGGTAGGCGACAGCCTGGGAAATTTTTTGCCCGCAGCCCCCGCCAACGAGACGCAGCCCCCGCCAGCGGGTTAATGCTGGAGTCACTGCCAGACGGCGAAGACTTTCTGATGCGCCCGGTGGATGCCGGGTATATCAGCTACGACAAGCTGATTGATGGCACGGTTGACCTGGCGGACGTGGCACGAATGAATGACTGGCTGGATTTAAAGGCCGATAACGAAGCGCGGATCAGACGATGGGAGCAGGAAAATGAACGCTGATACCATTAAAGACTTCATGATCTCGCTGGGATTCCAGGTAGATGGTGCTGGCGCGAAGAAGTTTGAATCCGTCATTCTGGGCGCAACACTGAATGTGGTTAAGCTGGGCAGCGCAGTGGAGGCGACAGCGCTCTCTGTTGTCGCCTTCACGGCAAAGATTGCCAGCGGACTGGATAACCTCTACTGGGCCGGTCAACGTAGCGGCGCAACCGTAGCGGGTATTCAGGCTCTGGGCTACGCCGCGTCTCAGACCGGCTCAAGCGTAGAGGCGGCGCGCAGCTCACTGGAAGGACTGGCGCGTTTCGTACGTAACAGCCCCGGTGCAGAAGGTTTCCTGAACCGCCTGGGGGTTCAGACGCGTGATGCCAGCGGCCGCATGCGTGATATGTCCTCGATTTTCTCAGGTGTAGGCCAGCAGCTCAGCAAAATGCCTTACTACCGGGCAAACCAGTATGCGCAAATGCTGGGCATTGATGAAAACACGCTGATGGCAATGCGGCGGGGCATGGGGCAATTCAGCGGCCAGTATACGCAAATGGCTCAGGCCATCGGTTACAACGCTGATGCGGCGGCGGTAAGCTCGAACAAATTTATGACTTCGCTGCGCTCGTTCGGCCAAATGGCGGGGATGGCGCGGGATAAAATCGGTTCAAGCCTTGCGAATGGGCTGTCCGGCTCCATCGATAACCTGCGAAAGCAAATCATCGATAACTTCCCGAAGATTGAACAAACCATCACTGCGGGCGTTAAGGGAATTTTGTGGCTGGCGGATGCGATTAGCCGACTGGTCTACCGGCTATTTGAAGCGGCACAAGATATTCAGACCTGGTGGCGAGGACTGGATAGCAGTACGCAAAAACTCATCGCCACGGTTGGCGGCCTTGTCGTTGCCTGGCGAATACTGAACAGCGCCTTTCTTGCCTCTCCTTTAGGGATCGTGACTCTGCTTATTGGCTCGCTGGCCCTCCTTTACGACGATTACAAAACGTGGAAAGAGGGCGGTAAGTCACTTATTGACTGGAGCACCTGGGAACCGGGTATTAACGCCGCTAAGGGCGCGCTGGACTGGTTCACCGATAAACTCAATAAGCTTAACAACGGCACGCTGGACTGGAAAGCTACGCTGAAATCCCTGTCTGATTTCATGAAAGGTGACTGGTCGCAGGTCATTAACGAGGCCATCAATTACGTTAACAGTAAATTCAATGGTTTCTTCTCCGACTTCGGCAAAAAGCTGGCTAACAGCCCGTTCTGGCACCTGCTGGAAAAAGCCCACATTATGTCGGCGAAAGATACCACCGATATGCTGAGCCTTTTTAATGGTACGCCGGACACTCCTGATCAGCACGCACAGTCGGTTAAAAGACCTCAACCCACCCAGGCCGGTGCTGCATTGCTGGGCTGGATGCAACCTAAGTTCGCCCAGCTTGAGGCGCTTTATCACCTTCCGGTTGGCGTACTTCGCGGCATGGCTATTACCGAGTCGGGGGGCAATCAGTTTGCAGTTGGACCAAAAACTAAATACGGTCAGGCCAAGGGGATGTTCCAGCTCATTGATGGTACTGCCAGAGATTTGGGGTTGCGTGGCAATGACGTTTTCGATCCTGCTAAATCGGCAGAGGCAGCTGCGCGTTATCTCAGCCAGTTGTTGAAAGCGAACGGCGGCAACCTGTCGAAAGCGCTGGCCTCATATAACTGGGGGCTGGGAAACGTACAGCGCTATGGCATGGGGTTGATGCCGAGGGAAACGCGGGAATACCTGCCTAAAGTGTTGAGCAATATGCCAGGCGCTACGGGTGGGGCATCCATCAGTCAGGAAACCAACATTCACATTCATGGCGTTAATGATCCGCGCCAGGCAGCGCAGGCAATAGCGGATAAACAGACTTCGGTTAATGCTCGCCTGGCGCAGTCAGCAACTACAGGGCCGCGCTGATGGATATCGTTTCAACGCTGTTAAAACTGAGCACCCGCAAAATCGGCGTTGTGGTGCCGGACGTGGTGATTTCAGAGAAGCACAGTGACCTGCTGGAGATTACTGAGCATCCGGTTGAAAAGGGTGCACCGGTTGCCGATCACGCTTTTAAACGGCCTTCTGAGGTGGTGATGGAGGTCGGGTTCTCCGGAGGTGGTTCGCTGCTGGATTTACTGGACACGTCGTCAGTAGGTTTGAGCCTGGGCCTTAGTCCGAAAGAGGTTTACCAGCAGTTGCTTGATATACAGACCAGCCGCATTCCTTTTGATGTGGTGACGGGTAAGCGGAAGTATTCAAATATGCTGATCCGTGAGCTGTCTGTTGTCACGGATAAAACCACCGAAAATGTGCTCTCCGCAACGCTCAGTCTGAGGCAGGTCATTATCACCAGCACTCAGACAACCACTGTGGCTGATAAGGCTGACATGACCCAAGGAGCCAGCACCTCAGCCGTACAGAGCGCAGGCACAAAATCCACTGCGCCTGTCAGCAATCAGTCACTGTTATCTAAGCTGAAATCATATTTTTAGGAGGATGAGTGGACTACAGCGAGATTCTTCTTTCAGCAGATAATCAGAAATTCAGCGTAGCGATCGGAGGCGTAACTTACGTTATGCGGCTGCTCTGGCGCGACAATGCCGGATGGATTATGGATTTAATGGATGGCAGTGAAACCGCAATTGTTAGCGGAATTCCACTGATTACCGGCCTGAACCTGCTGGCGCAATACAGCTATCTCAATCTGGGATTTGGGCTCATCGTGTTGTGTGATGATGACAGCCAGGAATACCCGACTAAAACAGACCTCGGCACAGGCAGTCATCTGTATGTCGTCACGGAGTAATTATGTCTCAGAACTGGATGCGGCATTTTGAACTGCAACTCATCAGCGATAGCGGAAAAATAATCAGTTTCAGTGATTTTAAGGTCACGTTTGAAATCGAGTGGACCGATACCCGCTGGCCGCGCGTAGGCCTGGTAAAAATTTACAACCTGTCAAAAGACACCGCCACTCAGATTCTGGGGAAAGAGTTTAACAGGATTAAAATCATTGCCGGGTACGATGGCTTGCCGCAAACGGTGGATTCCAGCCAGCTTAACAAGGCAACCGAAATTGATGAGTCCCAGATAGGACATGTAAACGGCACCAACTTCGGCGAGATATTTAGCGGGGATGTTCGCTTTACTATTGAGGGGCGGGATAACCCTACGGACACGTGGGTGCTCATTCAGGCCATTGACGGGCATCAGGCATTTCTTTACGCCTCGGTCACCAAAACTATTGCTGCGGGCTATACGGTTGCTGATGTGCATGCCGCATGCGTAAAAAGCTGTAGTCCTTTTAGGATAACCCAAGGCGTTACGGGTGATATGCCAGTTACCGTATTCCCCAGAGGAAGAGTGCTTTATCAGTCTACCCGGGATGTGATGGATAATGTCGCGGCACAATGCGGCGCTACCTGGCAGTTAATTGGTGGTCAACTCCAGCTACTACCGACAGATAAGTATCTGGGAACGGCAATTGTGCTCAACAGTGACACCGGGCTGATCGGCATGCCGCAACAGACGATGAGCGCGGGTGTGAATGTGCGTTGCCTGATTAACCCTAATATTCGGGTAAACGGGCTAGTGCAGATAGACGAAACATCGGTTTATCGCGCCAGCCTGTCCTCTGATGAGGTGAAGGCACTGCCTGGACGCACCAGTGAAACTGATGCGAACGGTAATCTGACAGTGAATGGTACGCTGCAACAGCCAGCGAGTATCGCTGCTGATGGGGTGTATATTGTTAAATCAATCTCCTATACTGGCGATACACGGGGCCAGCCGTGGTACATGGATTTGATGTGCTTCGCGCGCGGATCGGCTGATCTACTCAATGCCTCAGCTAAAAACAGGACTGTTTAATGCGAAAGATCATGGTTTTTTTGGGGCTGTTTATTCTTACTTCGCAATGCTTCGCAGTAACAATATGCGGCCCATTTACTTTGTCATCTGGCCCCAATGATGGCTGGTTTCGTATAAATGGTGAGAAGCCTGATACGCAAAAAGTCACCTTCTTAAAACGGAAGGAGGGCTATGACAACATTCAAGTTCAATGGATGCTCCCGCGCTCTGATGCGCCTGGCTGGCTTGGTCTCGATTACGTAAAACGTAACGGAAAAGCCGTTCTTAATGTTGAGGCTATCCGTAGCAATATGGATCAGCCACGGGTGTTTGGTTCGTTTGATTGTAAAAAGGTTTAATCTCAACTTTTAAGGAGAAATGATGTTAGATAAAACCAAGCTGATTACAGGGCTATTTGTGGCAAGTATTAGTATTGGGAATGCTTATGCTACGCCAAGAGGTGGTTCTGCTGCATATTTCCTCAGCGAAATCTGCATGAAATATGAAAATCCTGCCTACCAGGGAGACCCTGTTAAAGCAGTAAAAGAGAGCCCAGAATATGAAGCTTGGCCTTTTAAGGAAAACCTCGATCTAGCAGAGGATGCATTCAACAAGCTTAATAAGTCAGAAAAATCAGAGTGCAGTAAATATCAAGATGATAAGTTTTACTCTCTTACTAAAAAAGAAAAATAATTGAACCCGCTTCGGCGGGTTTTTTTATGCCCGGAGGAAACATGGCAGTAACCCCGCAATCCCTTGCTGGCGGCGAGCAGGAGACGCTGAAAAGCATTATCGGCTCAGCGCTTGCCGCGATCCGCGTTGCAATGCCAGGCATCATCCAGTCATTCGATCCGGGTGACGACAGCACCCCGCCTACCTGTACCGTTCAGCCAGCCATTAAAGGGCAGGTTAGTGATGACCAGGGTAACTACACGTCTGCACCGTTGCCACTACTGGTCGATGTGCCTGTGGTATTTCAGCGCGGTGGGGGTTGCTCCCTGACGTTCCCGATCAGCGAGGGCGATGAGTGCCTGCTGGTGTTTAGCGACCGCTGCATTGATTTCTGGTGGCAAAGTGGCGGCGTGCAGGAAGCGGTGGATGACCGCATGCACGACCTGTCGGACGCTTTCGCCATTGTCGGGCTGCAGTCTGGCGCGACGAAAATCGGCGGTATCAGTACCACTGCTGTCGAGCTTCGCAGCGATGACGGCGAAACAAAGCTGAGCCTGTCACCGGGTGACGGCACCATTAGCGGCACGGCACCGGGTGGCTTTAACCTGAACGGACTGAAAATCCTCAGCGATGGTCGCCTGCAGCTGGTTGACGGCTCTATTGTTGATAAGCACAACCATGGCGGCGTGCAGTATGGCGGCAGTAACACAGCGCCGCTGGGAGGCTGATATGCGGTACCGGCGCGAAGATGCTGATGGCGACTACACATTTGGTCAGGGCGATAACACCTGGCTGATTAACTCACCCGAGTGTGTCGCCCAGGCGGTGAAAACGCGATTTGAACTCTGGTACGGCCAGTGGTTTCTCGATACCACGGCTGGCACTCCCTGGATTCAGTCTGTGCTAGGCAAACAAAGCCCGGAAACTTACAGCCTGGCTATCCGCCAGCACATACTCGAAACGCAGGGCGTGAATGCCGTGACAGCCTTCGATACCAGCAAAAACACATCTACCCGCCGCGTCACGTTTACGGCAACGATCGACACCATTTACGGAACGACGACGGTCAGCAGCGAGGCTTAAATGGCTCTTAACCTTGATACGCTGGGGCTTGCCGCAACGGTAACCGCCTCAGGCATAAGTGCGCCTGACTACCAGACGGTCCTGAGTACCCTCACCGGATTTTTCCAGCAGATTTATGGCACGGACGCTTACCTTGAGCCGGACAGTAAGGATGGTCAGATGGTGGCGCTGGTGGCACTTGCCATCAACGATGCCAACAATACGGCGGTTACCGTGTATAACTCGTTTTCTCCGTCCACCGCGCAAAGTGATGCCCTGACGCGAAACGTCAAAATTAACGGCATTACCCGCAACGGGGCCACGAACTCAACGGTTGACCTGGTGCTGAGCGGTACGGCGGGAACCACTATCACTAACGGCTCGGTGAAAGATGCAAACGGCATCATCTGGAACCTGCCAGCAAGCGTGACGATTGACACTGGCGGTTCAGTGATTGCTACAGCAACCTGCGCCAACTCTGGTACGGTGGCGGCGGTGATCGGCTCTGTTAACCAAATCAACACGCCAACGCGGGGATGGACATCAGTCACGAACGCCAGTACCGCAACAGTCGGCACCGCAGTGGAAACCGACTCCGCACTGCGCATCCGTCAGGGGCAGAGCGTGGCGCTGCCTTCGCTAACTCCGTTCGATGCTGTTGATGGTGCACTGGAAAACGTTGATGGCGTGACGCGGCATAAGCTGTATGAGAACGATACCGGCTCAGCTGATTCCAATGGCCTGCCAGCACACTCACTTTCAGCAATTGTCGATGGCGGTGATGCAACAGTCATTGCCCAGACCATTCGCGGCAAAAAAGGGCAGGGTGTGGCCACATATGGCACCACCTCAGTGACGGTACCGGATACATACGGCAACCCTCATGCGATTAATTTTTACCGCTCAACCGATGTGCCAATTTATATCGCGCTTTCTCTGAAAGTTTTCACTGGTTACACCACGCAGATTGGGGAGCAGATCAAGCAGGCCATCGCTGACTACATCAACAGCCTTCTGATTGGTGATGATGTGCTTCTGAGCCGGGTTTACTCACCGGCAAACCTCGGGGTAGTCAGCGGGGGTAATGCGAAATATTACGACATTTCGTTACTTCAGATTGGCAAAAGCGCGGGTGCTGTAGCGGCGGCGAACGTAGTTATCGCATTCAATGAATCAGCATCATGCAGCACCGCTAATATCGCGCTGACGGTGACATCATGAGTAAGTACACTGAACTCATCACCAACTACCACGCTGGAAAACCGAAGTTTGTAGCCCACGTTGACCTCTCCACCCGTCCACTTATCGACGCTTCGACATCGCTGCAAAGCCTTATTACTGCATTCGACATCGACAGCGCGGTGGGCGTGCAGCTGGACGTGCTAGGCGAATGGATTGGCCGGACTCGCATTGTCAGCCAGCCAATCGCGGGCGTTTATTTCTCTTTCGATACGGACGGGCTGGGCTGGGATCAGGGGGGGTGGCAGGGGCCATATGACCCGGACGCAGGCTACACCAGCCTGAGTGACGACACCTACCGCATTGTCCTGAAAGCGAAGATAGCGATTAACAACTGGAACGGACAAAACGATACGCTGCCGCCAATTCTGGAAACCGCACTGGAAGGCTCAGGCCTGAAAATGCAGATCGTCGATAACCAGGATATGACAATTTCTGTCTGGGTTTTCCCCGAAGTAGATATCAGCCAGGTTTCTCTCGAACTACTGGCCGCCATCAGGCAGGGATATTTAACCGTCAAAGCCGCTGGCGTCTGGGTTGGCGATATTCAAACCCCCTCAAGAAACCCCATCTGTGGGGAACCGCTTCTTTGGGTTCGACATGGATAACGAATATATCGCCGGACTTGATGAAGGCGCATGGGAGAAAAAACTTTAATGGCAACTAATAACTTCAAACCGTTTTCAACTGGTATTAACGCTAACGTAATTGCTCAGGCAGATTATGAGGCTCTGGACGCTCTGATAAATGGATTCCAGGCGGGTAAGGCATCATCGGCTCAGATTAATAAAGCATTACGCCAGTCAACCTTTGTAGCGGCGGCGCTGGCTCAGTTTCTTGTTAATAAAAATGGCACTGACGTATTAGATAACGGTGATCTGAATGGGTTTGTGACTCTGCTGGGAAATACATTTGCTAAAACTTACCTTTCACGATCCAATCCCTTTGCCGATATTAAAGCAGATGGTACGGCGGCAGTAACTGCTGCGCTGGCAAATCTGGGGCTGGATCTTGCCTTGGGTGCAAAAGCCGCATTGGGCGGATCAGCTACACAAACATTTCTGGTTCAATCAGCCTCATCAAATACCAATGCAGCAGTTCCAGTGTCTCTGCTTAATAGCGGGCTGGCTTCAAAGGCAGCGCTAGCAGGAAGTTCTGGTCAGGATTTTGCTGTAGCAGGGGGAACCGCATCAAACAGTGCAGTGGCATACAATCAGTTCACATCCGGCACCAATGGAAATGGGGCATGGACTAAACTGCCAGGAGGTGGGCAGTGGTGTCGCCAAAACCTTACTCTTGCTGCCAATGCCACAACCACTTGGACATTTCCGGCGAGTTTTGTAGCTGCGCCGGCCGTATTCATCACGGCGATCAACGGCGCGTTTCAGTGCTGGTTGAATGGCATCGGACCAAGCAACTGCGGAATCTATAACAACGGCTCATCCCTGAACGTAAACCTCCTGGCAGTGTGGTAATTGAAAATGACAGATGAAAACATTGAAGTTCAGGCAACAGAAGAGATTGCACCTTTTTCTATTCGATATTTTATTCAGACTGACAGCGATGGTTACGTCACCGGAATGATGGTAGCGGTGAGCAAACAGGAGTCGGAGGGTTATGTTTCTGCACAACTTCAGGAAGTGAGTGAAGATGTCTTCAAGTCGATTGGGCAGGACTCAAAATATGTCGATGGTAAGGTGGTTCAGGGCGAGCCTAAGCCCGTACAACTTACTGCGGACAACGCGAAAGCTATCAAGTCTGCTTTACTGGCAGAAGCTAATACCAATACCCAGCCATGGCAAACTCAATTGATGCTGGGGATTATCAGTGACTCCGACAAGGATTCATTAATAACTTGGATGAAATATTACCAGGCTGTTCAAGCTATAGATATCAGTAAAGCACCGGAAATTATTTGGCCGGTACATCCCTAGATGATAATTTAGCGCAGAAAAACTGCGCTAAAGCATTAAAAATCTGTTGTAGATTTCAACATTGCAGAGCCTGTACTTATTATCACACAGTTTTCAACGCACTGATTCGGGGTGTCAATTGTGGGTTTATAAGGAATTTCAAATGAAAAGCCTTTTTTATTCTTCAAATATAAAACCATTCCCCATGGAGCCCATTCATTGGCTAATGAAATGTTTCCGAATTCATCTGTTCGCTGCACGTTTGAAAATGCATTATAAGTGGGGTTTGTAATGTCTATCATTACTTTCCCTGAGTAATTCTTACTAACTTTATTTGATAACTCTGCTGCCAGTGACTGAAGCTCTGAGCGTTGTGGTATAACGAATCCACGGACAATATTGTAAGAGCAACTGGCAGCTATGACAGTTACCAATCCCAAGATGAACGTAAATCTGTAGCGTGGGAATAAATCAGCTAAAGAAAGAAGACCGACTATAAATATTGAGCTGACAACAATTGTTAGCCCAGGCATAGTTCTCCATGTCGCCCATGACTCACTAACAATCAAACTAAGGCTAAAACTTCCTATACCAAACATTGCGACAAGCAGCAGTTTCCATCCACCATTACTCAAACGGAAGACAAAAAATAAACCAGTTATCGTCACTATGATGCTAATAGCCAGATACCATACGGAAAGGGTTATGTCATAGTTGGACAAGGCAATTCTCATTGGTTCTATAACAAACCACTTAGCCTTCCCAATAAGATCATGAGTCAATGCCGCGCGCTGGAATGTCTCGCCATACATCATCAGTGGAATGATTTTGGTCATGACAGCACTACTTAGAACCCCGCAAGCAGTCAGGGCAAAAGAAAGAATGCATTTTTTTATGTCAATTGTTTTATTTGATAGACAAATATCAATAAATGCGAATGCTAGAAGCGCCATTCCTGCAGGCTGATAGATGGCGAACGAAGCTGAAATCAGTGCTAAGGATGCAAGAACTCTGACTACGTAACGATATCTATTGCTGGAAAAGCAATCGTATGACATCAATGATAACCATGTCGCCATTACGTACACAGAGCAAGTAGCCCACGAGGTGTAAACCTGAAACGTGGGCAGCATACTTAGAGATGTTGCCAACAAAACTCGCTTTACATCTGAATCCAGAACTTCTCTTCTTTTCAAAAAAGTAAAAAGATGCACGGAAAATCCTGCAGCGCAAACTGCAGAGAAAGCGCGGAGATAAGCTAGGTCAACAAGATCAACGTTAACTTTGTAAGCCATCAACCGAAGATAGGCAAACAACGGTCTGCCAGACATTATGTCCCACTTGAATGTGTCGCAAAAACCAGCCATCACTTGCCCAAGCAAAGCATAATCATCATTGAATGCATAGTTAAATAAGTATGCCGGTGAGAAAGCGAGCAAGACTATCGTAAAAACTATTACATGCAGCTTGTGTTGCTTCCTTATCTCTTTATCCATTTTTACTTCCTACTTTTAACTAAGTATCTTGGTCTTTGTTTGGTTTCTATGTAAATCCTTCCAATGTATTCACCGAGAACACCTATTCCAATCAACTGTACGCCACCTAGAAATAGTATTGAAACTATAATTGAAGGGTATCCATCAACTGGGTTGCCAAATATCATGGTGTCGATAATCATGTATGCGCCATAGAAAAATGATAACGTTGCAACAACTAACCCTATATAGCTCCACATCCTCAGCGGGAAAGTCGAAAACGATGTTATCCCTTCAAGTGCGAGATTCCACAATTTCCAACCATTGAATTTAGAAACTCCCGCTACGCGTTCTGCACGCGAATACTCAACCACTTCAACCTGCCCGCCGACCCAGGATAATATTCCCTTCATGAAAAGATTACGTTCAGGTATTAGCTTAATGTTGTCTACAATCTCCCTGGACATCAGTCTGAAGTCACCAACATTTTCTTCAATTTTTGGGGAGCTGATTTTATTGTGCAGCTGATAGAACCACTCAGCAGTTTTTCTCTTCAGGTGAGTATCTGTACTGCGATCAGTGCGTTTTGCTAACACAACATCAGCGCCTTGTATCCATTTCTCGACTAGCTTAGGAATTACACTGATTGGGTCCTGAAGGTCTACATCAATAGGGATTACGGCCTCACCAGTAGCGTGCTCAAGACCGGCAAACAGAGCTAGCTCTTTGCCAAAGTTACGCGTGAAAGATATCGAGATCACTTGAGGGTCGGAAACGCATAGCGCATTAATGATACCCTCCGTTCCATCTTTACTGCCATCATTAATGAAGACTATCTCAACATCAAATTTTTTCAGTTCCTTACGTACTGCCTGATAGAAAATAGGCACCGCCTCCTCTTCATTGAAGACAGGAACAACCAGTGAGATTTTCATTTATTTTTTCTTTCCCTGAAAACAATGTATTTAGAATAGATAAATCCGCAAATAAAACTTATCGCTGAAAACACGACGAGTGTCGCTACGGGTGAGACTTTTAGTCGATCGGCATACGAACCGATCATGACTGCTACAATTCCCATGAACAAAACATACATCAAATAGCGTATTGTTGTGGCCTCAGAACTGAAAGTCCATTTTGCATTAGCAAAGAACGAGAATGTAACGGCTACGCAAAATGCGATGAAATTAGACAGCGATTGTGGCTGTCCATGCTCCACAAGTATAGCGAAGGTAATCCAGTGGATAGCTGTATTCATTACGCCGATGGTGGCGTATCGAGCAAATATTTTTGCCATGAGTTTTCTCTTAAAAAGTTACGTCTGATTCTGGCATCACTGAGAGGCATTATCAAGGATTGCCATCAAACCAATTGATAACTTTCTCCGAACAATAGTACTGAATGTATGCACAGTATCTATCTAAGGGTTAATTAAAAGGGCACCCCCTCTACAGCACGGGACTACGACGAGTCTCGTCTCGACCTGAACGAGCTGTGTATGTCCAACCGTAACAGCACATTCCGCATCGATACGGCTACGGGATTTATGCTGGTTGATAGCGTGACCAGAATTAAGCCTGGCGATTTAGTCGCGTTCCAGTGGGAAGGAAACCCTATGCTCGGAAAATGGTACCCGAAGCACCTGATGACGGAAGACGGCGAAGCGATAGAGGGTGAAGCGCTGGAAGAGGTGATCGTGTTGGGGAAGATTGTTTGTGAGATTCTTACGCTGGAGCGAAACGAAGGGCCAGTATGAGCCTGGCTTCTGAGTATTAATAAAAGCCTTGTAGCACATTGTGTCATTATTTATGTTGAGTATTTACTCAAAGCGTCTACTGTAAGGTTTCAGCCTTGTTAACATAAGCTTAAAAATGAAAGAAGTTAGAGCATACAGGACGCAAATGATTGGATGCGCTATAGGGTCAGCGGTCTTACAGCTCGCAGGTAGAGGTATTTATGTCAGCAATGAAAATATTCTCTATGAACTTGAAAGGATTGCCGCTGAATCGAAAGACTTGCAGATGAAAGCATTTACCTTAGATGCCGCAAAAATTCTGCGTAAAGCATGCAAGATTATCAATAATTAGGTCGTCACTTATAGCTAATGCCCGGACAGAACCGGGCCTAGTGGTTAGTCGGATGTTGAATCAGGTTTCTTCTTCCTGCCACCCTTACGGCCAGCCTCCGCTGCGCGTGCAGGATCATTTTTGAAGTTTCCTCCACTCATCGCGCCGCCTTTCTTGCCAGCCTCTCTTGCTCTATCCGTATCCTCAGCAAAATTTCCTTTTCCACCACGTCTTGTGGTCATAAGTAATACCTCAGTTGTGTGCCTAGGGAAAAACTAGGTTTTAGACAGTAGGAGTATGATTTTCTTTGAAAAAAAATGCCCGGAGACAGCCGGGCAGTAACATGAAATATCAACGGAGAGATAAGCAACACCTACAGCTGAGTTAACTATAGATGAGATTGTATAAAGGGGCGCATTTTTTGAGTCGAAAGTGATACGCATCCAGTCTATGTACTAGAGATGGCACAGCTATAGAAGTTGAGGTTCAGGAAAAGGTGATTGTGCCAGGGAGATTGTTTGTGGGCTTTTTACATAAGATAATGTGGAAAGGGGAGTTTAAGTCCGAAAAAATCCCGAATACGATCCGAATTTCAAAGTAACTGATTGATCTTAAAAGCCTGTATTGATAACTATTGGCACCATCAAAACATGCTGTTTTCTCAGTTAACTTGATGATATTAATCGGAAATATCGTCATGGGTTGTAAACAGGAATCGTATTCGGTCTTTTTTTAATATGTTGATTTTTATGGTTATTTTTTGTGTGGTAACGAAATTTCCCGAAATTCTTATATTCGGTCTATACCATCACATACTCCTGCCCGGTGAAAGGATTACGCCAGTAGTAAATCGGTCAAGATTTTCTGAATGTCAGATTCCCTGGCAGAGTGCGTAAGGCTTAGATCGCCAACTGCGGCGGTACTGCGCAGTCCATTAGCGCGGAGTTCCTTGCGGTGCCAGTGACTGCCAAAAACGTTGTTCCAGTCGTTGCGTCCACCAGCACACTGGATGCACTTAAAGCCGGCTTCGAAAAGAGGTTGCGTGGATGCTGCACGGTATTGAGGTATTCGGTGAAACTGCTGTGGTGGATTTGGTGGCACGGCGTAATCGGTATCGTTAGAATTAAGGCGTAATGTAATATACGCCTTAATTCCTTTGGTTAGTTTATTATTTTAACTAATCTATATTTAATATTGATAATCAACCCTTGCTTAGGATGGTTTTGAATATATTTCATCTTCGATACGGATTGTAATGCTGATTCCTTGAAGTAACCTTTAGGCCATTCCTGGATGACTGCAACATTATAAGTTTTTCCACTTGCATCAACATCATATTTTACTTTTACAATTCCAGTTAATCTCTTTTGGTATGCCTGCGATGGGTATAAAGGTTTAGGAGCATAGACAAGACCTTCGGAAGGATTACCAGTAGACTGAAGTGGTGCTGAACATCCTGAAATTAATAATATCAAACCTGCAATAACCACTCTCATATGTAATCCCTTAGCGATAAATGTGATATGCAAGTGCATGGTAATGAAAGTCGTTATCATTTGCAAATGATAGTTTTAGACTATGTATAATTAACAAAGGAAGAAATTAAAAAATGACAGACACTAATAAATTAATTAGCGCTGGGTTTACTCTTCAACCTCGAGTATATAATTACCCATCTCAGAATATTTGGTTGTGGGATATTACAAGCACAGCGGTTGGGGATAATGCATCAGCATCATTTACAACGAAAGCTGTTAGAGCTTCCGCCTAATTGAAGTGTTTGCTCGTAATCAGGATGAAGCGCTCAAGATGGTGGAGTAGCACAATATCATTTACGGCAGATCTAATCCTGTTTGCCAGACGTTCGGGGACATCCTTAGTATCAACTGATGGGGGAACGAGCATGTATGGTGTAATAACGCAGATTAAAGCGGTACAAGGACAGCGAAATGCCTTGATTGCGATTCTTCAGGAAAATCAACAGGGAATGGCGGGTTGCCATAGCTACCTCATCTCCAGGGATCTTGCTGATTCCGATAGCCTGTGGATATATGAAGTCTGGGACTCGAAGGCCGCGCATGTGTCATCTTTGCAACTGCTTGCGGTACAGGATGCCATCGCCAGAGCACGTCCTGTGATAGGCGGTTTAGGTCACAGGTTTGAAACTGAACCCGTATAATAAATCTGTATATAAAAAGTAAAACTTCAACAGGATCATGACTTTGCTCCTGTTAAAGGGGCTCTATTATAACGAGTCATGCCACATCAACGCGAAATATTCCGCGCTGATAATCATAGAGATATTAAACTGTTAGCTTGCTAATGATAACAATGGCAATTAATGTTAAAACTGACTCGGAAAAATCTGAGATGATTATCTCGCCCCTTCAAGAGCTAAGCCATTACGAGTGCCGGAGATAAGCGCCGGGTGGGGCGCATGCTTTTTTCACTGCTATTTATGAATATAAACGGCAGCGTTAACCCTAAGCTATATCCATTGCTTTACTAACCAGATCTTTTTGGCAGTATGCCTCTGTTATCTTTTTGCTATACAAATAATCTTCATCACCGTCTCTCATCTTGAATTCAGAAACATACATGCACCGGCCAGTTACCTTTGAAAGTGATTCCGCGCCAACAAATAAAATGAGTGATGCGGTGTCCATTTCAAGGTTCTCCTCTTCTTCATTAGCAACTCCCCGTTCACCATGCTTTGTCATTTCAACGCGTCGAGGTACTTGCTCTTCATGCATCTAGCTATGGAGAAGGTGGGATCGGCAGAGACCGCTGGCGTCTCAGTGAGCGGAAATTTCTCCTGCACCACTGCACCAGGTTAGAAAAGCAGCACAAAATCGGCCGACAGGTACAACCTATCTCAGCAACAAGCACAACCCGCTGGCGGTTTCTGTTTGCCAGGAAAATAATAAGCTTATGACTACATATCGTATCCGCGTTGGTTTCCATAACCCCTCAGCGTTAACACTGCGCCAGCTTGATGATCATCTGGCTGAACATCGCTTTTGTAAAACCCGCGAGCGAGACGCTACTTTTCGCTACTTCCTTGAGTATGAGTATCACGCACCCGATGCCGACTACTGTACGGTATGTTCCCTGGCCTATAACGAGGCTTGCAAGGTGCGTAAGTGTCCATTGGTACTGGTGGAGGAAAAGGCTGACAACTGAGTCGCGAAAACTCTCCCCACATCAAAACAGCCCGCTTTCTAAGACACACTCTGACATATCCTGGTATGTACACACATTCCCTCTTTCCCTGTCGTCATGACGTTAAAATCTGATTTTTAAGATCATTTAGAAATAAAAAGTTAATTTTATATTCTCTAAAAATCAATCCGCGGCTGGTGTTTTCTATTTTTCCTTCGGAGTAATCTTAAAAGAATGTAAAAAACAGGGTGATTATGTTTAAAAATAATTCTTTATGTTTGATAATGTTTTGTCTGTTAATTTTGCCAAAATTGAAAAAGAACCAGCATTGGGTAGAATGATGCTGCTGATGGAGCAGGGTGGTTACAGGTAAGGGATTATTGGGGATTGTAGCGATCTCCCAAGGGCGGTAGCGTGCCAAAACGATCGTAACCAGTTGTTTTCGATCGTTTGTTTCCCCATTCCTTATTTAGTCTGTCGAAAGAACTATTGGCTGTTTACTTAACAATCATTCGATAGGCTTTAAAATCACCTGAATACAAAATTTAAGTTTAGCTGTTACGCGAACAGCTAACTGATCAGTTTGATTAAAGTTATGTAGGCTTTTCTTAGCCTTAACTTTCTACTGACTGTAAATTTATGTATAGCTTACGGTGCGTTATGAAAACGTCTCTGGTTGTTGGAGCACATTCAGTGCGCCAAAACAGCATATCTGGCCGCAATGCCACGAAATGATGCTGAGACTAAGAGAAATCTGGCGTATTTCGAACCACCCAAAACTGCTGCCATCTCCTACCCTTTGTCATTAAAACCACACAGTTCACTCCTGATCGGGGAATGATGCTGTTATCTGCATAGCATTGAATGGAAAGTAAAAATCATGACGATTAAACAAAAACTCCCTCTGTTGTTTTCCCTGCTTTGTGTTCTGGTGGTTGCCGGATGTAAAGCACCCCCTCCGCCGTTAACGGATGACTCCATTGTGAGCAGCACCGTTGATGGCGTCACGTTGAGCTACCGCCACGCCATCACACCGCCTGCCCAGTTTGAACCCGTTAACAAACCCTATCGTGCGCTATACGACGCCTCAGTCATGAGCAAACCTGGTTTTAACGGCAACCTGGTTAAACACCTGGAAAACGGTCAGGGCTACACCGTGTTAGGGACCGTTGAAAATAACTGGTTTGCGATTGCCGAAGGTGACAGCGATCAGCTGGTCGGCTATGTGCCGCTGCGAGCTGGTGTTGCTGCCGATCGTTATGACGCGACGGTACGAGCGGATTCACGTCGTGTACGTCGTGCCCCTGCGAAGAAAACCTGTGTCTCCGTGGACGGTGACAGCAAAGCGTGTCGCAACAGCAACAACGGTACCTGGATTCTTAACTAAAGTACGGCAGGGATGAACGATGACGACGAAAACGCCTTTATCGCGCTTTATCAGCTGGATGCTGATTCCTCTCGCGCTCATCCTGCTGGCAGGGTGTGGTGCTACCTCCTCAGAGACGGCTTCCCGCTATCAGCTGAAATTTCAGGCGCATCCACAAATTAACGACAGCGCACCTTTGAAGGTGCGCGTTTTGCTACTGAAATCCGATGCGAACTTCATGTCGGCCGATTTTTACTCGCTGCAAAACAAACCTGACGCTGTGCTGGGCAATGACTTGCTCAACGCCGATCAGTTCTTCCTGATGCCCGGTCAACTCAACAAACTCCTGCGCGGGCAGACCCAGCCTGGCGCGCGCTATATCGGCATCATGGCGGAATATCAAACTCTTGATGGCAAAAAATGGCGCCTGTCTCTGCCGTTGCCCGATCCTTCACAGGGCAGTACCTGGAAATTCTGGCAGAGCAACAGCGGTGAGCTGAACGCAGAGATCATCGCCGACATCAGCGGCATACGTACCCTCAGCCCGCAAAACTAAATCAACAAACGGATATCAGAAATGTCGAAAACAGCCAGGGTTGTATGGACGGAAGGCATGTTTCTTCGTCCACACCATTTCCAACAGGCCGAAAATTACCAGTTAAACCAGCAGCGTATCCGGGGCGAGGCGCAGCATAGCTGGAACTATGGTTTCTACACGCTGAAATTTGATCAAGAGCAGTTAAAACGCGGCACGCTGGCACTGGACACCGTCTGCGGCGTCTTTCCTGACGGTACGCTGTTCTCATTAGAACGAGGCCAGGCGGCACCCGCCCCCGTGGTTATCGCGCCGCAACATCTTGGTCAACAGTTGGTTCTGGCACTGCCCGCGCAGCGTGGTGGGCGAGATGAGGTGATCTTCAGCGAACAAAAAGAGTCGCTGGCACGATACGTAAGCTTTGAGCAAGAAGTGGCCGATCATAATGAAATGTCCCTTGGCGATGCGACAGTGCAGTTCGGTCAGTTGCGTATGCGCATCATGTTAGAAAGCGAGTTGACGGCGGAGTGGGTCTCCCTGCCGCTCGCCAAAGTCACGGACGTGACAAAAGAGAAGCATCTTGTCTTCCATGGCGAATATATCCCGCCCTGCCTGCATCAAGGCGCGGTTGAAAAGCTCCATGACTTCGTCAACAACTTGCTGAAGCTGATGGCAGCGCGCAATGAAGCGATTGCCTTCAAGCTGCGTGAAGCGGGCCGTATGACCAACAACGATACGCTGGATTTCATGCTGTTGGCCTTTATGAATCGTGCCAGGGCGGAGTTCACGCACCTGGCCGAGCGCAAAAAGCTCCATCCTGAGGTGGTTTACGGCTATTTATGCGGGCTGGCTGGGGAGCTGATGACCTGGAGCGAAAGCCGTCTGTTAAAAAGCGGATTGCTGCCTCCGTACAATCACGACGATCTGGCGGGTTGTTTTGGCCGCGTCGCATGGTTACTGCAACAACAGCTTTCTCAGGTTATCGAGCAAGATGCCTTGGCGATTGAGCTTGATAATCGCTCGCATGGATTGTACAGCGGCTACATTCCAGACAGCCCAGCCATCCGCAAGGGCAATTTTGTGCTGGGGGTAAAATCTAGCCAACCCAATGCCAACCTGGCAACGCAGTTTCCGGCGCGCAGCAAAGTGGCTTCGGTGCACAAAATTCGCGATCTGGTGCAGTTACAGCTGCCGGGAATCGCACTGCATGTAATGCCAAGTTCTCCACCGCAAATCCCATGGAACGCCGGGTACACCTATTTCCAGCTGGAACAGGGCGGCGACTTGTGGGATGACCTGGAACAAACCGGAGCAATTGCACTGCACCTTGCAGGGCAAAATGGCGATCTGGAAATTCAGCTCTGGTCGATTCGCGCAACTTCAGCCTGATTCAACGGACATTTTCATCATGCAGGAACACGTTTATCACGGCAGCGACGCCGTATCCTCTTCGCAATGGCAGGATAACTCTCTGCTGGCTGCTGCTAACCCGCTGCTGAATGCGATCCCGCAAATTCGTCACTCGGTGGAGCACGCTTCGCCGGATGCGCTGCGACAGAAACTGATCGCTGAGATCCAGCGTTTTGAAGTGCGCAGCCAACAGGCCGGGCACGCCTATGAAACCATTATCGGCGCGCGCTACTGTTTGTGTACGGCTCTGGATGAGGCGGCAGCATTAACGCCGTGGGGCGGCAATAATGTCTGGCCCGCCAGCGGGTTGCTGGTGACCTTTCATAATGAGACCTGGGGAGGGGAGAAGTTTTTCCAGCTGTTGGCAAAACTGTCGCAAAAGCCGCGCGATCATCTGTTCCTGCTGGAGTTGATCTACTTCTGTCTGATGTTGGGCTTTGAAGGGCGTTATCGCGTTGTCGACAATGGCCGTACCCAGCTTGAAACCATCCGCCAGCGCCTGCAGCAAATGATCGCTTCTGTGCGTGGCTCTTACGCTGCGCCTTTATCGCCACACTGTTTCGATCAGGCAACGCAACGCACCCTATGGCGGCCCAGCATTCCGCTCTGGGCATGGGGAGCGGTGAGTGGATTGGTTGGCTGCCTGCTCTTTATTGGATTCAACTGGCGTCTTGGTGATGCCACCACCCCGGTGCTGGCTTCGGTGTATCAGAGCAGTGTGCCGCAGGTCACTATCAGTAATCGTGCCGCTCCTGCACCTGCCGCGCTCGATTTGAAGCGCTTCCTGCAACCTGAAATCGCGCAGGGGCTGGTTGCCGTTAAAGATGAAGCCGATCGCAGTGTTGTCACCTTGAAAGGGGATGGGCTATTCGCTTCTGGAGCCACCACGGTACGCGGTAACTATCAGCCCGTTATTCAGAGAATCGCCAGTGCCATGAACGGCGTCAACGGACGGATCGTGGTGGCCGGGTATAGCGACAATGTGCCGATTCGCAGTGCGCGTTTTGCTTCAAACTATGAGCTCTCTCTTGAGCGAGCGCAGTCCGTGCAGCAATTGTTACAGCAGTATTTGCAGCAGCCACAACGTGTGAAAGCGGAAGGGCGCGGCGATGCGAATCCTCTGGTGCCAAATAACTCAGCGGCCAACCGCGCTCGCAACCGCCGTGTTGAAATTACACTGCTGGTTGCTCCGGGGAACACGCAGGCGCAACTCAACGGACTGTCGCAAGGAAATTAACGGATGCTTAACGTGCTATTTGCCATCCTCTCCAGCCGGGTGCTGTGGGGTTTTATTGGTATCACCGCTCTCTCTTTTATTATCTGGGTGATCGGTCCGGTGTTTTCCATTAGCGATGCCAGACCGCTGGAGCCGGAAACCAACCGTCAGGTCAGTATTCTTTTGCTGTATGTCGTATGGGGGCTGGGGCAGTTAATCCCACGTCTGCATGCTGCGTGGGTCAACCGTAAAATGGTTGATACCCTGGCGCAGCACAAAGAAGAGGCGATAGACAGCAGCAAACGCCTGACGGATGAAGAGCAGCAACTGAATGAGCGTTTCAACGAAGCCTCTCAACTGCTGAAAAAAGCCCACTTTGATAACGCCTCTGGCCGTAAAAAGCCTTTCTGGCTGCGCCGTTTCAGCCGTCAGTACCTTTATCAGTTGCCATGGTATGTGATTATCGGTGCGCCGGGTGCAGGTAAAACCACTGCGCTGGTGAACTCAGGCCTGCATTTCCCTCTCGCCAGCCATTTTGGCAAGAACGCGCTGCGTGGCATTGGTGGTACGCGAAACTGTGACTGGTGGTTCACCAATGAAGCGGTGCTGCTGGATACTGCGGGCCGCTACACCACCCAGGAGAGCCAGCGAGAGCGTGATGCCAGCGAATGGGGGAAATTCATCTCACTGCTGAAGAAATTCCGTGCTCGCCAGCCGATTAACGGGGCGATCATCACCATCAGCGTACAAGATCTGCTAACACAGAGCCCTGAGCAGCGCCAGCAACAGGCCAGTGCCTTGCGCCAGCGCTTGCTCGAACTGTATGAACAGCTGGGCATTCGCTTCCCGGTGTATGTTCTGGTGACCAAAACTGACCTGCTACAGGGCTTCACCGACTATTTCAGCCATTTTGATAAGTCACTGCGCGACCAGATCTGGGGCTTCACCTTCCCCTGGGAGCAGGTCAAGCAGGGGCAATTTGATTTGGCGCTGGCCTTTGAGCAGGAGTACGCGCTGTTGCAACAGCGTCTGGATGCCGGCTTAAGTGATGTCATGATCGGTGAGCGTGATAACAAAGCGCGCGCCGGAAGTTACCTGTTCCCGCAGGAGTTCATGGCGCTGCGGCCGTTGCTGCGTGATTACCTGTTGCAGGTCTTTGCCCGTTCAGGTTTCGAAACCCCGCTAGCCACCCGAGGCATCTACTTTGCCAGCGGTACCCAGGAAGGGCAGCCGTTTGACAAAGTCATGGGTGAACTGAATCGCGCATTGAATCTGCCATCGCGCGTTACTCAAGAGGGCGATGCGGTACCGCCGGTTAAAGGTCAAAGCTTCTTCCTGCGTGATCTGCTGGAAAAAGTGGTGTTTGAGGAGTCCAGCCTGGCGGGGAGTAATCGCTGGTGGGAACTGCGTAACCGGGTAATTCACTGGTCCGGTTATCTGGTGATGAGTGCGGTGCTTATTATCGCCACTGTCCTCTGGTACACCAGCTACAGCCTTAATCGCAGCTATCTGAATGAAGTCTCTGCCCGGGTTCCACAGGTGAATCAACAAGGCAGCGCATTGCAGATGGGCCAGGCGCGCGATCTGTTTGCGCTGTTGCCTTATCTCAACGGTTTACTGCATCTGCCAGACAGCGCGGAGTTTGATATTCATCATCCGCCATTGACGCGCCGGATGGGACTGTATCGCGGCAACGAAGTGGCTGATGCAAGCAATGAGCTTTATCAGAAAGCGTTGAAGCAGTTACTGCTGCCGCAGGTGGCGCAACAGATCACTAACTGGTTGCGTAACGACAACGGCAGCGACGCTGATTACAGCTATGAGGCACTGAAGGCTTATCAAATGCTGTATCAGCCTAAACACTATGACGGCAAGTTCCTGCAAACCTGGGTGATGCTCAACCTGCAACGCAATTTACCGCAGGACGTGACCCGTGAGCAGTTGGGTCAGCTTGAGTGGCACCTGACGCAACTGCTTGAAACCCAGATTCAGTCATCACCTTATGCCAAAGATGATGCCTTGATCGGGCGTGAGCAGGCGATGGTCGCGAGGATGCCGCTCGCTGAGCGCGTGTATGGCCGCATGAAACGGCTCATGGAGCATGACAACAGCTTGCAACCTGTCTCGCTGGCCGCGTTGGGGGGCGCGCAAAGCGACCTGGTGTTTAGCCGTAAAAGCGGTAAATCACTTAACGATGGTGTACCTGGCCTGTTTACTCCGGCGGGCTACTGGGGAAAGTTCACAGCGCAGATCGACAGCGTCTCTGACGGTCTGCACAGTGAGGATCGTTGGGTGCTAGGAAGCGCAACCCAGGATGGCGATAAAACCCAGACGCGCAGTGCGGTACGTCAGCTCTACATTGATGACTATATTCGCCAGTGGGACGCGCTGCTCAGCGATCTACAACTGAATAATATTGGCAATTTAGCGCAACGGGTGAACAGCGCTCGTTTGCTGTCGGGAAATACTTCCCCGTTGCGTACTTTGGTGACGAATCTCAGCCCGTATCTTCAGTTAGCCAAGGCAGAACCCGTCAGTAAAACTGACGCGAGCAGCAAGCCGGATAGCAGCGCCAGTTCGACGTTGCGTTCACTGTTTAACAACAATAGCGCCGCAGTGCCGACTGCGGCAGCCTCTCCGGAACAGCAGGTGAATCAACATTTCTCCGCGCTGCTGGATCTCGCGCATCCTGTGGGACAAGGGAAGAGCATCGCCTTTGATGATTTTCTCAAACAGATTGACGATCTCTACCGCTATTTGACCGCCGTTCAGGATGCGGCGAACAGCGGCCTGCCTGCACCGGGGGGCGATGCCATTACCCGATTACAAGCAGGAGCGGGTCGTTTGCCGGGTTCACTGCAAGGCATGTTCTCTAGTCTCGCCGTGGGTGCCAGCGCCGATACGCAGCAGCGCGATATGGATAACGTACGTAAACGGATTGAAGTGGAAGTGGGTGGCTTTTGCCGCCAGGCCATCGCCGGACGTTATCCGCTGGTCAGAGGCGCGCGTAATGAGGTCACTCCGGACGATCTGGCGCGGATGTTTGCGCCAGGCAGCGGCCTGATGGACAGCTTCTTCCGCGATAATCTGGCTGGAAAAGTCGATACCACGCAAAGCCGCTGGCGCTTTACGCCGGGCATTGATGGCAAAACGTTACCTGGCGGTGAGGCGTTATTACGTCCCTTCCAACAGGCGCAAAATATCCGGGATGCTTTCTTTGCTAATGGTGCAACCACGCCGGCATTTCGTGTCACGGTGCGTACCGTGCGCATGGACAATGACATTCTTTCCATGACGTTGGATGTGGATGGTCAACTGTTGCGTTACAGCCATGGCCCGCAAGCCCAGCAGTTGATGAGCTGGCCTGGCAGCGGTGGCACCAGCCAGGTGCGTTTGTCCCTCGGGTTGGCTAACGGCACAACCTCAACGTTGGTGACCAACGGGGCCTGGGCGTTGAACCGCTTCTTTGATCGGGCGCAACTGGCTGCGGGCAGCAGTAGCCTCAGTCGGCTCGCGACTTTCACCGTGGATGGACATCATCTGACGCTGGAGTTCACGCCAAACAGCATCCGTAATCCATTCCAGCTTCCGGCCTTTGGCTGTCCTTGAGGAGAAGACGATGAATCAGCCTCCTTTTATTAGCTGGTATGGAAAATTGCCCTCGGCGGGTGATTTTTTGCAGCGCCGTTTTCCTTCGGTGCTAAAGAACCAGTGGAGCCAGTGGTTTCAGGTTGGTATGCAGCAGCGGCAGGTTGAACAACCCTCGCTGCCGTTTATGCAGGCGGTGGCCTGGAATTTTATCGTGCCACCGATGATAGGCAGCCAACTGGTGCAGATGGGCTGTGTGGTGCCATCGCAGGATAGCGTTGGTCGCCTCTGGCCTTTAACGGCGCTGTGCAGTTTTTCGCCGAACAGCTGGTCGCAGCAGCAGTTACTTTCTGCGGGTCACTGGTATCGTCAGCTTTCTCAGTTGCTGGTTGAGGCCGTGCGTCACCGACACAGCCCGGAACAGCTCGATAGCGATCTGCTCGCATTAGCGCCCCTGCCGGAGCCGTCATCGGTCATTTTGAGTAGTGAAAATGCCGTGCCGCTCAGCTGGCCGCTGGTGGCACAGAACTTTTCTCCGCGCCATTACAGCAGTTTCTGGTGGAGCAGTCAGACTGATGGCACACCACTCCATACCCATGTGCACAGCGGTAACTTCACCAGCCAGCTGTTTTCGCTGTTGTTTGAGTCGTCCAGTGATGCAGCACCTGGGCGTAAAGGCATCTACAAACCCATGTTTGAATGATCTGAGAGACCCAGCTTATGACGATTGAAGCCTTACTGGCTCCTGTCAGTGAAGAGATGCCCTGCGGCATTAATCTGGAATATGACAATGACTTCCAGGCGATGGAACAAGCCGGGCAGGGCAAAGCCGAGCAGCAGTTTGGTAGCACCATCATCCCGGCTGAGCCAGCGGACTGGAACCGCGTGGCAAAGCTGGCGGAAAAGCTGCTGACACAAAGTAAAGATCTGCGCGTGATGCTGGCACTGACCCGCGCATGGACACAGCTGAAAGGATTACCGGGCTGTGCCATGGGGCTGCAATTGATTAACCAGACGTTGCAGCAGTATTGGGATCAGGTCCATCCACTGCTGATGGTGGATGGAGAAGATGACAGCTGGTTCCGCATCAATGCCTTTGCCCAACTGGGTGATAGCGCTGCGCTGAGCCTGGCGATTCGCAATGCGCCATTACTGCGCAGTGCGGCGGATGTTTTGAGCCTGCGCGATGCGGCCGCATTACTGGATGGCAGTAAAACCGAGCTGGATGAGTTTCCCGGCGGACGACCGCGCTTGCTGGATGAGCTGACCCGAGCCGAACAGCCTGGCGTCACAGCCCTGGCGCAGATTCTTCCGGCGCTGGAGAGTATTCATGCTCTGGTAACCGACAAGCTGGGTGCTGGCGCGATGCCGGAAATGAAGCAGCTGTTTCGCACCCTGAATACCGTTCAGCAGGAAAATCAAGCGACGGATCTCTCCGCTTTGATCCCTCAGGCAGAACAAGGCACTGAAGCGGGGCCGGTATCCCAGGCACCCGCAGCGGCTGCTCCCCGTGCTGCCGTACAAGACTGGCGTAGCGCAACGCTCTCAAGCCGTGACGATGCGCAACTGATGCTGGAAAAAGTAAAACAGTATTTTATCCAACATGAGCCGGGTCATCCGGCTCCACTGATGGTGGAACGTGTTCAGCGCATGATGACGCTGGACTTTATGGAAATGGTTCGTGATCTGGCCCCGGATGGTGTCCATCAGCTGGAAACCTTATTTGGCCGCCGTAACGGCTGACCATTCTGCATTGGACGGAGGGGCTTTGGTCCTCCGTCTTTGACTTACCGCGCTACTTCCTGGAGAACAACATGGCAGGTAATACCTCTCGCAGCGGGCAGAAATTTATCTCCCGTAACCGCGCGCCTCGTGTGCAAATTGAATATGACGTAGAGATCTATGGTGCCGAGCGCAAGATCCAACTGCCCTTTGTAATGGGCGTGATGGCGGATCTGGTGGGCAAACCCGTTGATGCTCAGCCTGCGGTTGATGAACGTAAGTTCCTCGAAATCGACATCGATAACTTTGATGAGCGAATGAAAGCGCTGAAACCGCGCGTAGCGTTTAACACAGAAAACACGCTGACCGGTGAAGGACGCCTCAATGTTGATTTGACCTTTAACAGCATGGATGACTTTGCGCCAGATGCGATTGCCCGCAAAGTGGAGCCGCTGCGCCAGTTGCTGGAAGCGCGCACTCAGCTGTCGAACTTGCTCACCTATATGGACGGTAAGAACGGCGCAGAAGAGCTGATCAACAAAATCTTGCAGGATCCTACCCTGCTGAAGTCATTGACGCATTTGCCGCAGGCGGATGCGACTCACCATGAAGAGAAAGGGGAGGAGTAAGCCATGAGCCAGTCATCCCAGTTACAAAATGAAAATGCAGCGGCGTTTAGCCAGGACGAGTTCAGCGCATTACTGAATAAAGAGTTTCGTCCGGCCACCGATCAGGCGCGTTCAGCGGTAGAGCATGCGGTGAAAACCCTGGCGCATCAGGCGCTGGAAAATACGGTTACCGTCTCGGATGATGCTTATCGCACCATCCAGTCCCTGATCGCCGAAATTGACGAGAAGCTGTCGAAGCAGGTGAATCAAATCCTGCACCATGAAGAGTTTCAGAAACTGGAAGGGGCATGGCGTGGCCTGCAACATCTGGTGAATAACACTGAAACGGATGAGATGCTGAAAATTCGCTTTATGAGCATCTCCAAGCAGGAGCTGGGCCGCACGCTGAAACGCTTTAAGGGCGTGGGCTGGGACCAGAGCCCGCTGTTCAAGAAAATCTACGAAGAAGAGTATGGCCAGTTTGGTGGCGAACCCTTCGGTTGCCTGGTTGGTGACTATTTCTTCGACCACAGCCCGCAAGACGTTGAGATGTTGACTGAGCTGGCGCGTATTGGTGCGGCATCACACTGTCCGTTCATTTCTGGCACCGCCCCTTCGGTGATGCAGATGGAGAGCTGGCAGGAGCTGGCGAACCCTCGCGATCTGACCAAAATCTTCCAGACTGCGGAATATGCAGCGTGGCGCAGCTTGCGTGAATCGGAAGATGCGCGTTATCTCGGCCTGGTGATGCCGCGTTTCCTGGCACGTCTGCCTTACGGCGCGCGCACGAATCCGGTAGACAGCTTCGACTTTGAAGAAGAGACCGACGGTGCAACGCACAGCCATTACACCTGGGCGAATGCTGCCTATGCCATGGCGACCAATATTAACCGTTCGTTTAAAGAGTTTGGCTGGTGTACGTCGATTCGCGGCGTGGAATCGGGTGGTGCGGTAGAGAATCTGCCTTGCCATACCTTCCCAAGCGATGACGGCGGCGTAGACATGAAGTGTCCGACGGAGATTGCGATTAGCGATCGTCGTGAAGCTGAACTGGCGAAAAATGGTTTCATGCCGTTAATTCACCGTAAAAACTCAGACTTTGCTGCCTTTATTGGTGCACAGTCACTGCAGAAACCGGCTGAATATCATGACCCGGATGCGACCGCCAATGCGCGTCTTGCTGCTCGTCTGCCTTACTTGTTCGCGTGCTGCCGTTTCGCGCATTATCTGAAATGCATCGTGCGTGACAAAATTGGTTCGTTCCGCGAACGTGCGGATATGGAACGCTGGCTGAATGACTGGGTAATGAATTACGTCGATGGCGACCCGGTTAACTCCTCGCAGGAAACCAAGTCACGTAAACCGCTGGCGGCGGCTGAAGTGAAAGTGGAAGAGCTGGAAGATAACCCTGGCTACTATGCGGCGAAATTCTTCTTGCGCCCGCACTATCAGCTGGAAGGTCTGACGGTTTCACTGCGTCTGGTTTCTAAACTTCCGTCACTGAAATCCAGCGAAGCATAATCTGCATTGAGCCAGGAAATAACCTGGCTCAAAACAAGTTCACTATTAGTGGAAATATTTACCTGAATCGTTAATTAATATTTCATCGAGGGGTTTGGCAAAAGAAGATATTTGTACTTTTGCTTTTGTTTTTTTCTGGTATAGTGAGCCCCGGTTAAGTCGATGCACAGATAAAAATCATTCACTGGCGGTAATAAGCCAGGAACCAAACTAAAACAGTAAGCCTGCGATAAACATCAGCACGACAGCCACTGCAAACAGGAACAGGAATTTTCCTACCACTAATGTCAGGATGACAGAGAGGACATAGTCCACCATCGCCAGAAACAGCGCCTTCTGCACCAGCATTAAAATGACTGCAGGGATGAGTATAACTAACAGGATGTAGAGCAGAGATTTAAGGATGCGTCTTAGATAATTATTTCCCATATACAGAGTCCTTGTTGATGTGATTAATACAGCCATGTCTGGTGCATATATCGGGCGGATAAATTCAATCACAGCAGAAAGTAGAAAATCAAGATTTGATTGTTGCATTTCGATGGAACAATCATCACCTCTGAACGGTCCATGTAGCGGATTTTTCAGAAGCAAGGCAGAGGTAAAATATGGATGGTTTTATTGAGCCCCATGCTTTCCTGTATGCCATATCGATGCTTGCCACAAGCAATAATGTTCATTAAACAAGAGTAGATAATTATGGCTATTGATATGTACCTGAAGGTTGACGGCGTAACCGGTGAATCGACTGACTCCAACCACACGGGTTGGATCGATATCAGTTCTTTCTCCTGGGGCGCGACTCAGCCGAATAACACCACTACCGGCGGCGGCGGCGGTGCAGGTAAAGTGAAGTTTGACGATCTGAGCGTTAACGCCAAGATTGACAAAGCAACCACAGCGATGCTGAAGAAGTGTGCTACTGGTGCCCACATCAGTGAAATTCAGGTTTCTGTCTGTAAAGCAGGTGGTACTCAGGTTGAGTACACCCGTATCACCCTGACCGATGTACTGATCTCCAACGTACATTACAGCGGTGCAGCAGCAGATGACACCGTTGGTATCACTTATGCCTTCCAGGCTGCAAAAGTGAAACAGCAGTACTGGGAGCAGAGCACTTCTGGTACCAAAGGCGCAGAAAGCAGCGCTGGCTGGAACATCAAGACCAACACCGAAGCATCTTGATTTTAAAGCCCCCAACTGGGGGCTTTTCCTGCCCTTAAAGATAGTTTAACTTCGTTGGTCAGAGTGAAGGGAGCATTTGATGTTAGTGTTAAGGAAAGGCGATCGCGGAGATGCAGTCCGGGCGTTGCAAAATGATTTGCACGGCAAAGGCATCAGAATTACTGCTGATGCTATTTTTGGTTTTAAAACCGAAGTCGCAGTTAAGGAGTTTCAACGTAAGCATGGTCTGCATTCTGACGGTATTGTAGGGCGACACACTCTTGCTGCCTTAGGAAGGCCAGTGACATCTCGCCCACCACATCCTGCTATCGGCGGTGTGGCTGGTCGACAAGCTGTCGGTGCTATGAATTTATCAGCATCAGGGTTTGATTTTATCTACAATCACGAAGCAAGACGAAACGTTAGTAATGTATTACATCATCCTACCAGTGGTAGTGGCGTAACTTTAGGCCCTGGTTATGACATGAAATCTAAATCGCAGAATGAGATTAAAAATGTGATGCTGAGCATAGGTCTTTCTGAAGACATATCAGATAAAATCAGTCAGGCATCGGGATTATCTAAGGATGATGCGAATACTTTTGTTTATAATAATAAAAGTTTGGTTTTCTTAAGTGTAGAACAAGAGAAGCTATTATTTAGAAATGTTGTTCCAAGCTATGTGAAAATAGTTAAAAGCCATACATTTGTACAGCTGAAGCAGTATGAATTTGATACCTTGGTATCCTTTGCATACAATGCGGGTAATCGCGTTATAAATGTTTGTAATTTCCTTAATAAAGGAAGCGTTTCAGATGCAATGGATTATATGAAAAGCATTGTTTTTTCTGGAGGAGAGAGGTCAAAGGGACTTATCAATAGAAGAAAAGCGGAAGTTGATCTATTTCTTTATGGACGTTATTAATGAAAAAAATTACTTTGTTTTTTTTAAATTTGGCTATTATCACTTCATTGACTCAAAGTGTGATTGCAGCTGATGATTTTTCGTTACCCCAAGATATTTGGCAAGTGAAAAGTCTAAGAGTGAACCTGAATCAGCAATCACGTTATTATTATCAATACGATGATGATCGGGTTGTAGGGCGTTTTTTGGTCGTCAGTTCAGATGGAATAAAAAGCGATATTCCATTATTGCAGCAGTGTGATAAACCTAAGTATCAAATACAGTATTCTACTGTAGGGAAATATCTTGAAGGTATCTCAGGAGATAAACATGATGCATCTGCCGAAGACTTCAAGTTAGGTTCGTATGTAAATGATAAAGCGAGTATTATATCTGTTAGTTGTACGGATGGATTAAATAACAATCTCAAGTTACCACCAATGGCTATTGAAGCTGATAAAATATTTTGGTCATGGGGTGAGGATAGTATACTCGTTCTAAATAAAGTAAATACCGATGATATAACCCCTTCATATGATTGTAAGAAAGCACGTTCTTTGACAGAGAAAGCCATTTGTAATAACTACCCGTTGGCATCATTGGATCGCAGTGTGGCTAAATCATGGAAGCTACAAAAAAACATCGTTACTCAAGAAGGGGTCGATGTAAAAAAACGTCTTTCTGATTTAGATGTTAGTCAGAAAAAATGGCTGACAGAGAGAAATCAATGTGGTTCAGAATCAAAATGTCTTACAGAGAGTATGAACAACAGACTTGAGGCGCTAAATGAATTTACCAATGGTTAAATTGAACTGAACGCCGATTGGGAGCATTTGATGTTAGTGTTAAGGAAAGGTGATCGCGAAGATGCAGTCCGGGCGTTGCAAAATGATTTGCATGGCAAAGGCATCAGAATTACTGCTGATGCTATTGAAGATGATGTTTAAAATCATTACGAATTTGTCTTTACTAAGTTTTCCATTGATCGCCCTCGCTAATGAAAACACTCCCCTCCAGGGAGATTGGAAAGTAGCCAGCCTTCGTGTTAATCTGAATAATCCAACACGCATGAATTTCCAGTCTGATGATGACAGAGTTGTGGGGCGTTTCTTTAAAGTAAGCTTACATGAGATTAATACGAACATTCCTGTTTTAGATAAATGTCTTGACCCAGTTTATAAAAAGAAAACCACTACTCTAGGTCAATACATTAAAGAAACATCTGGAGAGGATTATGGGACAACTGCATCAGATTTTGATTTGCAAAAAGCGGCCGGGGAAACGGTAACCGTATTTTCAATATCGTGTGCGGGGAATATCTCTGATAAGTTAGTCTTGTCTTCGCTTGCGATAGATAAAAATAATGATATTTATACATTATGGGGTGAGAATAATATAATCATTCTCAAGCCAGATAATAACAATGTGATCAAAGCTTCATATGATTGCAGTAAAGCAAGTTTATTACCGGAGAAAACCATCTGTAGCAATTCTGAACTGGCCGCTTATGACTTGAGTGTTTCAAAATCATGGAATACACAAAAAGAAGCATTACAAAGAGTCGGTCTGGAAGATAAGCTGGATGAATTAAAAGAAAATCAGAAGGTATGGCTGAAAAGCAGGAATAAATGTAATAGCGATCAAGCCTGCTTGAAAAAAAGTATGATAGAAAGGCTAGGTGAATTATCCGATGTAACTAACAATGAGGGATGACAACAATTATTAGATAATATACTTAACAAATTACAACGCTTAGATTTCTATGGTTTTGGAAGAGATAATAATCTGGTTTGAATTCATGGCTAATATGACCGTTATCAGTAAAGTATAATCTTATGTGGCGTTGTTGTTTTTTATAGTGACTGTTAGCTAGTTCTAATTTTAAACGGATGATTTTATGCGTTTGCCACTATTTATTTCCATAATGATATTCTCAGCCTTTTCATTCTCAGCTAATTTGAAGAAGGTGGGTGTCATACCTGGTTATGTAAAAAACTTTATCACTTATAATCATGATCAATCCATATCTCAAGTGAGTATACAGGATGATCAGGTTTTTGATGTGGTGAATAACCATGAATCTTTAGGCTATTTAATTCCAGTAACAGCAAGATTTAATGATATAAGATCTGTTTGTTACATCACATGGACGCTTGATGGAGTTAATATTAAAACTATTATTCCCACTGTAGGCTTAGGTGATTTAGAAACATCTCAGTGTGATAAAGTCACTGCAGTGGGTTTGATTGATAAACCTGATAGCGGGAATATAAAGCTTGCTGTTGTTTATAAGGCATATTCAGGGGCCGAAGCTGGAAGCATTCCTTTTATTCTAAATGTTAATGAAAAAAGTAAGATACTGAGTGTTGACACAAAAAATACAGAGCAAGTTGAATTGACTAATATTAGCGCTATCGCTGAAATCAAGAAAAAGCTTGCTGATCAGTAACCCCCATTGGATAATAGGTAATGCCTCTGAAATTATAAGGACGATTTTTTATCGTCCTTTGCAGGGTTTTTTAGTAAGCATCTATTCCCTATGTCTTTCTGGCTATAATTAAATTAAGGGACCAGGTGATTATTTTGAAAAATGTGTTTTTTACATTATTAATTTCTCTGTGGCTTACCTCAAAGGTGTTTGCCGGCGAAACCATGACAGGCGTCTTGCAAGCTTACTGGCTACCAGACTGGACTGAGAACAACGTCAATCATCCGGAGCTGTTACTTAGATTATTAAAGGTAGATGAAAAAGGTAATCTCGAATCCATAGTGTACCTTAAAAACAGTAATCTAACTGAGAGCTTTGTGAGAGAACACTTTCATTCAATCCCTGTTGAGTTTTACAAATATCATGAGGGTTATGTTAACCAGTACGGGAAATTAAAATTCACTCACTTAATCCAGTCTGGTGAATGTGGTGGCAGGATTGCTAACGCGAATTATGTAGGATTTATGCCTTCTGCAGATAATGTTGAAATAATACCCTCTGCAGAGCAGTGCGATCTGCATCCTTACAAACTTATCTACAGATTAAAAGATGAGATTAAAAATCTCTCATTAAAACAAGAACCAAATGCATCAAGTAAAATCATTGGTAACTTTACTCCTGAGGATACAATAACAAAAATAAAAACCATCAATGACCAATGGCTCTATGTCTCTGACTATGATGAAAGCCAAAAGGATGACATTGGAAAGATCAGAGGGTTTATAGAGGCTGACAAAGTGGTTCCGTTGAACTGACAAATGGAGTGAATACCAATGGTTGTTAATTCAAAATTATTTATTATTGCGCCGGTTTTGTTATTTTACTCTTTGCAAGCCGCTGCAGTAGAGAAAATAAATGGAGTATTGCAAGCGTATTGGCTTCCTATCTGGGATGAGCAGAATGTTAACCATCCCATACTGTCGTTACGATTCCTGCGACAGGAAAAAGGACATGACAAGATAGGCGCGATAGACCTGGAACAAGCAACGTTAAACAAGGAATTTGTCGAAAAAAATTTCCAGAAGGTACCTTCAGAATTTTTCAAATATCGAGAGGGCTACGTTAACCAATCTGGCGTCTTGGCCTACAGAAACATCCAGGTATTTACTGAGTGCGATAGCAAAATAACCAAGGCTGACTTCGTTTCATTTACGGCAGGAAAAAATGAAAAATTAAAGGGTGATATTGCACAATGCGGATCATGGCCTTACTTACTCAGCTATAGCTTGAAATCTCAGTATAAAAACCGCTATTTGAAGTCAGCACCCGATGGAAATGCGCCAGACAGCTATCTCATTTCAGATAGTTTGACAAAAATAAAGTCACTTGAACACGGGTGGTTTTATGTCGCCAACTATGATGAATCTAAAGCGAATGGCATTGGCGATCATCGTGGATATATCGAGAGTAAGTATCTTGACCCCATTAACTGATCAGCAGCGTCTTACAATCATGTTCGTGCCCTCTGAGCTAAATGGTAAGACGCTACATCTAAACGACTCATCGCCCCAAACACATTTATCTCCGTATCAATACCTCAGCGGTTTTTTATTAAAACCGCTGAGGTATTGATGCCGCACAGACCTGAACAGGAACCCGTTATGCGATTTACCATTATAACGACCAAACCCGGCCCGCAGCCGCCGCAGATGATTTGTGATTTCTACCCGCCGGGCGGCACGATTGGACGGGGCAGCAACACCCTTGAGTTGCCGGATGAAAGCCGGATGATCTCGCGTTTACAGGCGTTGGTACATACCTCTGCCAGTGGCGAATGCAGTATTTCCGAACGCGGACGAGTGACCCATTTCGTGCTCAATAATATCCCGCTGGGAGAAGAGCAGCAGGCCGAGCTGCGTGCTGGCGATGAACTGCGTATCGGCGAATATGTGATACTGGTCAGTGAGCTAGGGCAACAGCCAGTAGCAGCCAAGCCGACGCCAGTCACGCGTCCAGCCGCACCGGTGCAGCCTGTTGCCCCGGTAGTGGAAGAAGAGGACAAGCCCGCGCCGATCCCGGCAGAAATCTGGGATACGCTGGTGGATGAGTTTTCCATCTCCGATAACCTCTCCAGCAGCCGTCAGCCCAAACCCCAGGCCTTGCCTGAGCCAGCGGTAACTGCCGCTAAAACGCCAGAGTTCGTCAATCCGTTCGCACAACCGGTCGCTTCCGATCGTAACCCGGAAGACCCGCTGGCCCAGATCGTGGCCAGCGATGAAATGACTAAACAGCTGCATCGCAGCACCGACCCGACCCAACTGTTTGCTGAAGACAGCCTGTTTGAAGGGGAGAGCATTTTTGCGGATGCCACGCCTTCGGCCTTGACGCGTCCTACCGGTGAACAGAAGGTGACGCCCGTAGTCAGCGAGGCAAAAACAGAAGAGGACCCACTGGCACTCTTCGGCGCTGAGTTACAGCAGGTCCCGACGGCGCTGAGCAGCGATGATCCGTTGGGAATATTGGCCCAGGGCGCGAAACCCCTTAGCACTATCGCGCCAGCCGCCGCACCGGAAACAGTTGAGGAAACCTCTGAAAATCCGGCTCCTTCCACTGTAGTCTTGAGCAAAACACCCAACCAGAATGATCCGCTGAATTTGTTTGGCACGGAAACTGCGGAAGAGGGTAATGTGGCAACACCCGTTGCCCACACAGAGGAAGAGAGCCTGCTGAGCCTGCTTTCTAGCGACAAGGCTGAGGAAACCCCTGATCCGCTGCTGGCTGCCCTGGCTGAAGCAGAAAAGCATCTGCCGCCACATGCGCGAGAAGCGAAACCGCAGGCTGAACCTGTTTCACCGGCAGAGAAAGAAGCCGAGAGTGAACTGGCCGATCTCGCTTCATCACCGCTGTTTGCTGAACTGCCATCCAGCCAGCCGGTAAGCGAAGCGCCACGCAATGATTACGCCGGTATTACGCTGCCAACGCCGCAGACCGTCACCCGCACGGTCACACCGCCGCCGAAAGGGCGCTTGCGTATTGATCCGGTTGATTACGGTGCCGCACGCGCAGAGCAAAATACCGCACCGCAGACCAACGACAGCCGTTTAAATGGCGAGCTGCTGGATGCGCTGATCGAAGGAATGGGGCTCAAAGATCTCCAGCCCGTACCGCAGTTTGATAAAGCACAAATGCATCAGCTCGGGCAAATGCTGGGCATGTTCTCACAAGGCACGGTGGCTCTGCTCTCATCTCGCTCCATCCTCAAACGTGGGGTGAAAGCGGAAATGACGGTCATTCTCGATGAAGCCAACAACCCGTTTAAATTGCTGCCATCAGGCAAATCTGTCCTGATGCAGATGTATGGCAGCCGGATGCCAGGCTTTATGGCCCCGAACCAGTCTGTACGTGACGCGCTGGTCGATTTGCAGGCGCACCAGCTCGGGATGATCGCCGGTATTCGCGCCATTATCGCCGCTATGTTGCAATCGTTTAATCCCGAACAGTTGGAAGCCGAAGCCAAAGAAGAGGGACTGACCTCACGCATTGGCTTCGCCAGCAGCCGTAAAGCTGCTCTGTGGGAACATTTCACCCAACGCTATAAAGCCACTGCGGGCGAAATCGAAGATGACTTTCATACCCTGTTCGGCGAGGCCTTCTTGCACGCCTATGACATGGAAGTTAACCAGTATAAAGACTCTCAGAACGCATCGGACACATGATAAATATTACAACTGCCTCGATCTCAAAACAGGGCGACCGCGCCTCTAATCAAGACCACATCGGCGATCGCATCGGCGAACGTGCGGCCTGCTTCGTCGTCTGTGATGGCGTAGCCGGTCTACCCGGTGGTGAAGTCGCTTCACTGATTGCGCGTAACGCCATTGTGAATGCCTTTGATGCCAGCCAGCCGCTGGATGCCCAGCGCATTCGCACCTTTGTGGCGGATGCGCAACAGGCCATCCGCCATGAGCAACAGCAAAACCAGCAGAACCGGCGCATGAGCACCACGCTGGTGGGGCTGTTTCTTGACCGCGACCATGAGCTGGCCTACTGGGCACATGCGGGCGACAGCCGTTTGTATCTGTTCCGCCGTGGCTACATTCGTGAGGTGACAACCGACCACAGCCTGGTTCAACGCATGCGCGATGCCGGACATGCCACTGAAGGCATCAACAGCAACATGCTCTATTTTGCCCTCGGCATGGAAGATGAAGGGCGAGACGCCAGCTATAGCGAAGTGGTGCCGATTGAAGATGGCGATGCCTTCTTACTCTGCACGGATGGCTTCTGGCATGACATTGATGAGCGCCAGATGGAGCAGTCTCTGCACATGGTTAACACCCCGGAAGAGTGGCTGACGCTGATGCAGCAGATCATTGCCAGCCAGCCGCGCACTAACGGCGAACGACAGGACAACTTCAGTGCGCAGGCGGTGTGGGTGGGTTCACCCCAGGACACCACGTTATTGCACTCACTGGCTGAAACCGCTCAGTTTATCCCCGCCCGGGGATGATTGACGTATCTCTCAAGGACAAACATGAAATACTGGATCTCAGGTGCGCTGGCACTCTGTTTTGCTACGGGTGCTGCGGCAGAAGGCGTTCAACTGGTCTCTTCTCCTGCGCTGAAACTCGATTTTTGGGTTGATAACATCAAAAACACCGATGTTGCCAGCTGGTGCCGTGCCGAATTACCGCTGCGCGTGGTTTCTCATGAAAGCCACGATCCCCATGTGCTGGATGACTATCTGCCACGTCTGGCGAGCCTCTTAAGCTCACAGTGCCCAACGCTGAACACCCTGAAGTGGCAAATGAACGACGGCCACGGTGAAGCACTGGCTTCGGGTGAAGCCTTGAAAAGTAACAAATGGGCGGTGACGGTCGATCAGCCTGCGCCGCCAGAGCCGACACCTGCCGCACCTTTGTCTCCCCCGGCGGACACCACCGCATGGCAGCAATTTGATCTACTAAACGGCTGCCATTTCCGCACCTACTGGATGGATGACAGCGCCAGCTCAGCTCTGTTCGTGCCGGGCAAATCAGGGATGAAATGTGGTGATGATGGCTGGCTGAATGGACAAAGTAACATCACGCTGATGGGTTCTGGCGCGGCAAAAAGCAGCCGCATCACCTTCCTGGCAGGGTTCCCCATCAGCGGGTTGAAGCGAACTGACAATGCCATTCACATCACCACGGTCAACAATCAACGCATGGTGTTGAGTAACGATAAATCACCGCAAAGCTGGCTGATTTTACCCTGGCAGCCCCAGCAGCATAGCTGGAGCAGTGCGGGTAGCCTGGCGGTACAGATGAACCCACAGGAAGCGGCCGACCCGGATGCGGTAAAAGCCCGTCTGGCTGAAGTGCGAAACGCCTGGAACGGCTACCTCAGCAACGGCGATAAACTGCCTGTGGCGCTGATCGCTAACCTGTCACCTCAGTTGCAGGACCCGACCGCCGGGGCATTTCGCACCGTCACCCAGGAGCAAAAATGAACTCACTGACGCAATGGATAGGCGGGAGAACGCTGGCTGAAACACTGACGGAAGCGCAACAGCAAGTGCGCCAGAACCCGGCCAGTGCTGACCCGCGTGCGGCACTGGTACAGCTCATGTGCCTTAACGGTGACTGGGAGCGTGCGCGTACCCAGCTTAAATCCTGGCTGGCGTTAGCACCGCAGGCTGCACCGACGGTCACGTTGCTGGACCAGTGTATTGCCGGGGAAATCAGCCGTGCCGGGGTATTTGCCGGACAGGAACAGCCACGTCTGCCGGGTGAAGAGTTTCACTGGGTCTCGCAACTGCACCAGGGGTTACAGGCGCAAATCGCCGGTGACAGGCAAACGGCCGAAGCCCTGCGTGCAGCGGCACTGGACGCTGCACCGTTAACCACCGCAACCCTCTACCTGCAAGGGCTGGCGGAGCCGGTTCACGTAGCCTGGCTGAGTGACGGTGATGGCCGGTTTGGCCCGGTGTGTGAAACGCTGGTCAATGGTCATTACTACTGGCTGCCGTTTGCCGCCATTGCCGAAATTGAGTTTCAGGCACCGGCCAGCGTCACCGACCTGGTATGGCGTCATAGCCGGATTCAGCTGGTGGATGGTAGCGAGCAAGTTTGCCAGATCCCGGTGCGCTACCCGTTTGATAGCCAGACTTCAGACGCTGAACGTAGGGGGCAAATGACCGAATGGCAGACCGAAGATGAACAGCTCTGGACAGGCCGTGGACAGAAAAGCTGGCTCGATGCAGAGCAGGATTTCCCGCTGCTGACGTTGAGCAAAGTGGTGTTTAGCACCGGAGATGTGGCGGATGCATAAGCCTCAAGACAGCCTTGAGCTGCTCTATGGGGGCGTGCGCCAGCGCAAAAAGCGTGAAACGGTCACGGCACGCGATCGGCTACAGCCTTCGTTGCTGGATCGCCTCACTGATGATGCTCCGCACCTGAGCGAAGAATCCGCAGGGCAGCAAGCCATCTCCCACACCACGCTGCGCCGCAACGTGTTGCGTGACCTGCAATGGCTGTTTAACACCATCAACCTGAATGGACAGCAGGACCTCGATGAGTGGCCGCAGGTAGAGAAATCGGTGCTCAACTTTGGTGTCGCACCGCTGGCCGGTCGCAGCGTCTCGGAGATTAACTGGAGCGACATGCAAAACAACCTCACCCAGGCGATTGTGCGGTTTGAACCGCGCATCATGCCGGAAGGGTTGGAAGTGCGCTGCGTGTCGGATACCACCAGCTTGACGCTGCACAATCTGGTCTCAATCGAGATTCGTGGCCGCCTGTGGTGCGTTCCCTGGCCACTGGAGTTTTTGTTCCGCTCCGATGTCGACCTGGAAAGCGGCTCATTCGACTTAAAAGATGTTGGCGTGGCGTAGAGGTAAATCATGGATACAAAACTGCTCGATTACTATAACCGTGAGCTGGCGTGGCTGCGTGAAATGGGTGCCGAGTTTGCCGAACGCTACCCCAAAGTCGCCGGACGGCTTGGGATGCGCGGCATTGACGTAGCGGACCCCTACACAGAGCGGTTGATGGAAGGTTTCGCCTTTCTGACCTCACGCGTGCAGTTGAAAATGGATGCGGAATTTCCGCGCTTCTCGCAGCATTTGCTGGAGATGATTGCCCCCAACTACCTCGCCCCGATGCCCTCCATGGCGATTGCTGAACTGCATCCAGACATGAGCAAAGGGGATGTCGGCAATGGTTTCTGTGTGGCGCGCGGTACGCGTTTAGAAAATGTCGCGCTGAAACAGAAAGGGGTCTACTGCGCCTTCACCACAGCCCAGGACGTTGTGCTGCATCCGCTGTCGATTCAACACGTCGAGCTGGGTGGCGTTCCGGTGGATGCGCCCCTGAGCCGGATGGGGATTGATTCCCGTGAAGCGGCCAGCGCGTTGCGAATTCGTCTGGCCTGTGATGAAAAAGTCCAGTTACAGCATCTGCGGGCCGATGACCTGATGTTTTGTCTGTGTGGACCGGACATTGAAGCCAGTGGGCTGTTGGAATTGCTACTGGCGCATGGTATCGGCCAGTATTGCCAGACGCGGGAAGAAGAACCACAGCAGCTCCTGCTGGCCGATGATGCGTTACGTCAGGAAGGCTTTGCGCCCGAACAGGCGCTGTTGCCCGATGAAATGCGCAATTTCAGTGGCTACCGCCTGATGCAAGAGTACTTCGCGTTTCCCCAACGCTTTCAGTTCATCAGCCTGCACGGCCTCAAGCCCTTACAGCGCATCAGCCCACAGGCGCGTGAGTTCGACATTATTATCCTGCTGGATAAGCGCGAAGTCGCGCTGGAACGCGTGGTGGATGCATCGCATCTGGCGCTGAACTGCACCCCGGTCATCAATTTGTTTCCGCAGCAAGCCCGGCGCGAGCGCTTCAATGAAAGCCGCAATGAGTATCACCTGGTGGTGGATGCGCTTAAGCCACTGGATTTTGAGATTTTCAGCGTTGATCGACTGGTTGCCAGCGGCCATAACGTTGAGCGGGAATTCCGGCCATTCTGGAGTAGCTACAGCCGTGATGAGGGCAACTACGGGGCCTACTTTGCGGTGCGTCGCGAGTCACGTCGTCTGTCTGAACAGGCGCACCGTTACGGCACCCGCACCGGCTATGTGGGATCAGAAGTGTTTGTCTCACTGGTGGATGAAGCGCAATCGCCCTGGGCTGACGGTCTGGAGACATTCAGTGCAGAAGTGATGTGTACCAACCGTGATTTACCGCTGTTACTGGCGCAACCCGATCGCGCCAGCTTTGCGCTGCCCAGTTCCATGCCGGTGGCGAACACCACCTTACGCAAAGGGCCAACCATGCCTCGGCCCTCACTGGCAGAAGGTTACTCAACCTGGCGATTGATCAGTCACTTGCAGATGAACTATCTGAGTTTGCTGGAGCAGGAGGAGGGTAAAGCCTCTGGGGTGTTGCGTCAGATGTTAGGGCTGTATGCCAACCTGGCGGAAGCGCAAATCGCACGGCAAATTGAAGGCATTCGTCGCTGCACATTGCGACCGGTGAATCGCCGCGTGCCTGAGCCGGGGCCAATTGTTTTCGCCCGAGGCATCAGCATTGAGCTACAGGTGGATGAACAGGCCTTTTCGGGTATCAGTCCTTGGGTGCTAGGCAGCGTGCTTGATCAGGTCTTCTCGCGCCTGGTCTCCATCAACAGTTTTACCGAACTGAACATGACAAGCCAGCAACGTGGTCAGGTGGGTATCTGGCGCAGACGCAGCGGTAAGAGGAGCCTTCTATGAGTAAAGATGCGATGCAGATTCGTGCCCTGAATCGCCTCCCGCCGGATTTCTGGCCACAGCGGCACGCGGCACCGTGGCGCTACGACCTGTTCCAGCTGTTGCGCCGCATCGATGCACAAGGCGGGCTACGCTATCCGTTAGGCCGGGCACCGCTGCCACGGCATGAGCCGATTCGTCTCGGCCAGCAACCGTCACTGGCGTTTGCCCCAGCCACACTGGCGGCGGTCAGCCAGCGTGATGAGAGCGCGTTGCAGGATATCAGCATCTTTAGCTTTGGCCTGTTTGGACCGAATGGCCCGCTGCCGCTGCACATGACGGAATACGCGCGTGAACGGCAAACGCATCACCAGGACCATAGCCTGACGGCGTTTGCGGATATCTTCCATCATCGTCTCACACTGCTGTTCTATCGCGCGTGGGCCGATGCGCAACCCACGGTGTCACTGGATCGGCCTGACGATCGTCGCTTCGAAAACTATCTCGCCTGCTTGATTGGTATGGGACAACCGGGGCAGTTAGACCAGAGCGATCTGAGTAGCCATGCCCGTTTCAGTGTGGCAGGGCACCTCAGTCGCCAGGCGCACAACCGCGAAGGACTGGAAAAGAGCCTGCGCCATTTCTTCCAGGTGCCGGTCACCGTACTTGAAAACGTACCGCACTGGATGGCACTGGAAACCAATGACCAGGCGCAGTTGCGTGGGCGACGCGGGGTGTCACGGTTGGGGGAGAATGCCTTTCTCGGTAAGGCGATACACGACCGGCAGCACAAAATTCGCATCGAAATCGGGCCGCTCTCCCATGAGGATTATGGGCGTTTTCTGCCGCAGGGCGATAAGTCGCGGCAGTTGCGCGACTGGCTGCGCCAGTACCTCGGTATTGAATTTCTCTGGGATGTTCGCCTGACGCTTGCTGCCAGTGCGGTCAGTGGCGTGCAACTCGGAGGGGCGCAGCAACTCGGGTACAGCTCATGGCTGGGGCAGCAGTCACAGGCTAAAGATCGTGGCGATTTGCTGTATCAACCGGAACAAATCAGTACCTCACACGCCGCATAACATCATTCTTTATTCCAATTAAAAACGAGACCTTACATGTCAGAAATCAGCCGTGCCGTTCTGTTCGGCAAACTTGATAGCTTACTGTTTCGCGCTCTGGAGAGTGCCACCGCGTTTTGCAAACTGCGCGGTAATCCGTATGTAGAGCTGGTGCACTGGTTGCATCAGTTGCTTCAGCAGTCGGAGGGTGACCTACAGCTTGTGATTCGCCATTTTCAGCTTGATGAAACGGCGCTAACCCGTGATGTGGTGGCGGCACTTGAGCGCCTGCCTCGCGGGGCTACGGCCATTTCCGATCTCTCTTCCCATATCGACAGTGCGGTAGAGCGTGCCTGGGTAAACAGCTCACTGCAGTACAACAGCGGCAAAATCCGGGGCGGCCACCTGCTGCTCGGCATCCTGAACACCTATAGTTTGTCCAGCCAACTGACGGCGATTTCGGCTGAATTTAACCGTATCAATGCAGCGCAGTTGGCGGCACAGTTTGCCACGCTGCTGGCGAGCAGTGCGGAGTCTGCGGAAGCGGCTACCGCCAGTAATGAACCTTCAGCCAAGGTTCCTCAGAGCGAAAGTGCCCTGGCACGTTATGGCCAGGATCTCACGGCTCAGGCACGCAGCGGAAAAATTGATCCGGTGGTAGGGCGCGATGATGAGATCCGCCAGATGATCGATATCCTGATGCGTCGCCGTCAGAATAACCCGCTACTTACGGGAGAAGCCGGTGTGGGTAAAACCGCAGTGGTAGAGGGATTGGCATTGCGCATTGCGGCCGGTGAAGTCCCGCCACCGTTGCAAGAGGTGCAGCTGTGGCTACTGGACATTGGCCTGTTGCAGGCTGGCGCAGGCATGAAAGGGGAGTTTGAGGCGCGTCTGCAAAGCCTGATTAACGAAGTGCAATCAAGCCCGGTCCCGGTGATTCTGTTTATCGATGAGATCCACACCCTGGTGGGGGCGGGTGGTCAACAGGGCACGGGAGATGCCGCCAATCTGATGAAACCTGCACTGGCACGTGGCCAACTGCGTACCATTGGCGCCACCACCTGGGCTGAATATAAAAAGTATATTGAGAAAGATCCGGCACTGACACGACGTTTCCAGACCGTGCAGGTGCAGGAGCCTGATGAAGAGAAGGCGGTGCTGATGTTACGCAGCACCGTGGCCGCGCTGGAGAAACATCACCGCGTGTTGTTGTTAGATGAGGCGGTTACGGCAGCGGTGCGCTTATCGCATCGCTACATTCCGGCGCGTCAACTGCCGGATAAAGCCGTTGCGCTGCTGGATACCGCCTGTGCGCGTGTAGCGGTCAGCCAGAGTGCACGTCCGGCGCAGTTGGAAGCTTGTGACAGGCAGATTGCCGCCCTGGATGTCGAGCTTGATATTGCCACGCGTGAAGCGCGAGTGGGTTGTGGTGATGCCGGGCGTATTGCGCAGTTGCAGCAAGCGCGCATTGAGGTTGTGGATGAGCAAGCGGCACTCGAGCAGCGCTGGCAGCAGGAGCGCGATCAGGTGGATGCGATCATCGCCCTGCGCGCGTCACTGACCGAGCAGGAAGATGGCGCCGTGCAACAACAGTTACGCACCGCCCAACAGGCACTGGCTGAACTCCAGGGTGAAACGCCGCTGTTGTTTGCCGCCGTAGATGCCACTGTGGTGGGCGCGGTCGTCGCCGACTGGACCGGTATTCCGGTAGGTCGCATGTTGAAAAACGAAATTGATGCGGTGTTGCAACTGGCGGATACGCTCAACAGCCGGGTGATTGGTCAGCGTCATGCGCTGGAGTCAATCGCCCGGAGAGTACAGACTTCACGCGCACGGTTGGACGATCCGAATAAACCGGTCGGCGTATTTATGCTGTGCGGCCCTTCCGGTGTGGGTAAAACCGAGACGGCGCTGGCGCTGGCGGAAAGCCTGTATGGCGGTGAGCAGAACGTCATCACTATCAACATGAGTGAGTTCCAGGAGGCGCACACGGTTTCAACGCTGAAAGGCGCACCGCCAGGTTACGTAGGATATGGCGAAGGCGGTGTACTGACCGAAGCCGTACGGCGTCGCCCCTACAGCGTGGTGTTGCTGGATGAGATCGAGAAGGCCCACCCGGATGTACATGAAATCTTCTTCCAGGTCTTTGATAAAGGCTGGATGGAAGATGGTGAAGGGCGGCGTATTGATTTCCGTAACACGCTGATTATTCTCACTTCAAACGTAGGAACCTCTCTGGTGAGTGCGCTCTGCGCCGACCCAGAGCTGATGCCAGAGCCAGAAGCGCTGTCTCAGGCACTGCGCACACCGTTGCTTGAAGTGTTCCCTCCAGCATTACTCGGACGCTTGCTGGTGGTGCCTTATTACCCGCTGAGCGACAGCATGCTGGCTGAAATTGTGCGGCTGCAGTTAGGGCGCATAACCCGACGCTTGCAGGAGAACCACAACGTCGAGGCGCATATTGATGAGGCGGTGATTACGCAAATTGTCTCGCGCTGTACCGAAGTGGAATCTGGCGGTCGTATGATCGATGCCATTCTTACCAATACTCTGTTGCCACAGATGAGCCGCTTATTGCTCAGTGCTGCGGTGCAGGCAACTACCTATCGCCAGCTACATGTCACGCTGCAGCAGGGCGAGTTTCACTGTCAGTTTGAGGCCTGAGGCCTGTAGCCAGAAGAGATTTGTCTACTATGTCAGAAATCGATAATAAAAAAGCACGGCCTAACGCACTGCCGGTGGGCTACCGCTTCAACGAGTTTGAGATCAAAGAGGTGATTGGCGGCGGTGGGTTTGGCATCGTCTATCGCGCCTGGGATCATCAACTGGAACGCACCATTGCGATCAAAGAGTTTATGCCAGCCTCATTGGCTGTGCGCAGCGATAACCTGAACCTGGTGTTGCGCAGCGAGCGCTTCAGCAAATCTTTCCATGCCGGATTAAACAGCTTCATTCAGGAAGCGCGTTTGCTGGCGCGTTTTAACCACCCGAACATGCTACACGTGATGCGCTTCTGGGTGCAGAACGATACCGCTTACATGGGTACCCAGTTTTACAGCGGGACAACGCTGTCACAGCTGGCGCAGGAGCGACCAGAGGTCATCAATGAAGCCTTTATTCGCGATATGCTGCCACCGCTGATTGGCGCTATCCGCGTGATTCACTCTGAGGGCTATCTTCACCGCGACATCTCGCTGGATAACATTCAGATTCAGGCCAATATGCGTCCGGTATTGCTTGATTTCGGTTCCGCGCGCAAGGCGATTGGCAACCTGAACGATGAAACTGAAACCATGTTGAAGCCGGGCTTCGCGCCGATTGAACAATACAGTGATAACAATGAGAGTGAGCAGGGCGCATGGACCGATATCTATGCGCTGGGTGCGGTGCTGCATACCTTGATTACCGGGACGCCACCGCCAGTGAGCGTGGTACGCAGTATCGAAGATAACTATCAGCCGTTAGCCCAGCGTCGCCCAGAGGGTTACTCACTGCCGCTGTTACACGCCATCGATCAGATGCTGGCGCTCTATCCAGCCGGGCGTCCTCAGGATATGGATCAGCTGGCGCATCTGCTCCAGTTGAGTGACGGCGATATCAATGAAAGCCTGTTGGCGCGTCCTGGTGGATTGGGCACCATGCTGGTGCCGGTAAAAGAGGAAGAACCCGCAGAGGCGCAGCCAGAGAAAACCGAACCCTGGCGGCGTTGGCTGTGGCCAGGGCTGGTTGCCGCTGGCGTGGTGGTTGGCGTGGGTATTGGTGCCCTGGTTGCCGGAGGTGGCAAATCAGCACCGGAGCCGACGGCAGCTGCCCCAGTGAGTGCACCAGCAGCCAGTTCGCTGGCGGCCACACCGGTTGCGGCTGAAGTACCACCACCACCGGCCAAGCCCATGGCGCAAGTCTATGTACGAATGCAGCAAGGCGACGCGCTGTTACTTAACGGTGAGAAGCAGTCAGCAACACCGGCGACCAACGGTTTCGCCCAGTTGCAACTGCCACGCGGTGATTACCTGATTGCCGTGACGCACGACAGCGCCACACGACAACAGAAACTGACCATTAATCAGGAAGGTGTCTGGATCGTAACGCCGCAGTAAGTCTCGCTATCACGCAGCACCTCAGGGTGCTGCGATTTTCTTGCCTAACACATCACGATAAAAGCAGAGCTCAATCTGTATAAAACCTGCCCCCACGCTAACGCCATTCGGCGCTGTGGCTCATCGCAAAACCCTCAGTGTGCATAAACACGTTTATTTCAAATAGCACCTGAACCCGCTGATTATTGTTACCTTCCGGACATTCGCTGTGTTTAATCGTATTTAATCTGCAAGGAATCTCATGATTGATTTAAGAAAATCTGAAGCTGAACTGACTGCCTATGCGCAGCGCTATCTGCAAGCTATTCCCGTATTACCTGGGCAAAGTGCCCCTTCACTGGCGTATCTGCCTCAACCGTTGGCATTTTCAGGCGCACGCTGGATGCAATCCGTTCCACAATCGATCAGTGAGGCACAAGCGCTGGACAAGGCCCAGGGTGCCTTGCTCGGTCTGGCGATTGCGGATGCGGTAGGGACTACGCTGGAGTTTCTACCGCGCGATAAACAACATGTCCATGACATGGTAGGAGGAGGGCCGTTTAACCTGCAAGTCGGCGAGTGGACAGACGATACCTCCATGGCGCTGTGTCTGGCGCAAACTTACCTCGAAGCCGGTGATTGTGATATCACGCTATTTCGTCAAAAACTGGTGAGTTGGTATAAGCATGGCACGAACAGCGTTAACGGCGTCTGTTTTGATATCGGCAATGCAACACGCCATGCGCTAGATCAGTTCATCCTACAGGGGCCGGGTTGGGCCGGGAATACGGCAGCGGAAACGGCCGGAAATGCGGCGGTCATTCGCCATGCGCCTACCGCCATTTTCCGCCGCAAATCTTTTATTGCTGGCTGGAATGATGCGCGCTTACAAAGCATTGCCACACACGGTGCCACGGAGTCGATCAGCGGCTGCCAACTGTTTAACGTTATTTTGCATCATCTACTCAATGGGCAGAATAAACAGCAAAGCTTTGCGCCACATTCAATGCCCGCAGTGCTGCGCGTCACGCTGATTAATGCCGGTGAGTACAAACAGAAATCCCGCGATCAAATTCGCTCTTCCGGGTATGTGATTGATACGCTTGAAGCTGCACTATGGGCAGTCTGGCAGACGGACAACTTCAAAGATGCAGTGTTACTGGCGGCGAATCTGGCTGATGATGCCGATAGCGTAGCCGCAACGGCCGGGCAGTTGGCTGGAGCTCTGTATGGGTTATCCGGTATCCCGACAGAGTGGGTTAAAAAAGTCGCTCAGAGAGAGGAAATACTTTCACTGGCTGAGCAACTGTTCTCACGTGCCCCGTAGCGAAGGGCAAATAATCGCTGGGCAGGATCAGGCTGATCCTGGTATAAAAACGCCTGAAAGCAGGGAGATAATCATGAACAATGACACCGCAGTAGATTATGTTGAGCGTGCATTACGCCTGGCACAAAAAAGAGCGGCAATGATGAAAACCATCACCGGCGGTGCAGCACTTGAGCCTATGTATGATTCAATTGTGAATCAGCTTATTTTCCTCAGTGCACTGCTGTCCGGTCAGGAGAACGATAAAAGTAAAATTCACACCATGACCATCGGAATATATGCAGCCAAAGAGTTTGCCGAAACCGACCCAATCTTTGCCGATCGCCTGTTCAGCGCCAGTTTTATTGCCGATCAGATCGGCAGAGGATTGAAAGTCAGATTACCGCATACGCTGGAAGAGGGTTATGAAGCCGAACAGCACCAGTTACAAAAAACCTTTCCCGATGATTTTGATGTCTGACTTTCGCGCATTTCGTCGCTGTTAATCGCACTCAGACAGGGGGAGTACCCTCTTTCGAGCACAGGACCTGTCCTGCTCAAAAACGCCCCGTCTGACCCGTGCCGCTCACCTGGGCATTGCAGACGTGATGTCTTGCAAATTCAGACGATAAAATGCGCAAATAACTCTTTGAAAACAGGTGCTTTTGCTTGTCGCACCGCGCAGAGCAGGCCTTTCAGACTTGTCACCCGGTTGAGCAAAAAGTTAACATAGGTACATGCAAACTTTGCACCTTTGAGCCATTTTCTGACGAAAGTCATCAGTTAAAGCGCAGATACGCCACTCTATTCAGGATGAATAAAGATCATGTTCGATCGCATTAGTGCCACGCTGCCGACAGGGGCTGAATCCCTGTTATTCTGGCAATTACAGGGCGATGAAATCGTCTCCCGCTCCTTTACTTTCTCGCTGAGCCTGCTCAGTACCGAGGCCCGGATTGACCGTAGCACGCTGCTGGGCAAACCGGTCACCATCAATATCCCGACGCAGAACCTGCAAAACCCTACACGTTATCTTAACGGCAAGGTGACCGGGATACGCGTCAACAGCGCTGACGTCAATGGTGCGCGCTATGTGCACTATCAGCTCGAGGTGGAGTCCGATTTGTGGCCGCTGAAGCGAGACCGCAACCAGCGCATCTTCCAGAATCAGCGGGTGCCGGACATTGTTGCCAGCGTACTGCGCGACTATGGCGTCAATCTGGAAGACCGTCTGACCGGTAGCTATCGCGTATGGGAATACTGTGTGCAGTATCAGGAGTCGAGCTATGACTTTATCTCGCGGCTGATGGAGCTGGAAGGTATCTACTACTTCTTTGAACACAGCGCGGACAAACATACGCTGGTGCTGGTGGATGCGCCCGCCACACACAAAACGTTCACCGGCTATGAAACCATTGCTTATCACGCTACGCCCTCCGGCGGTTCAACCAGCGAGCAGGGGATTGGCCAGTGGGCGATCTCTGAACGGGTGACGCCAGGGCTGTACAGCACGGATGACTACGACTTCCGCAAACCGTATGCGTGGATGCTGCAAGCGCGACAGAACCCCGTGTCGCCACAGCCAGGCAACATCGATTATTACGAATGGCCAGGCCATTTTGTCGATCACTCGCACGCAGAGCATTACGCGCAGGTCCGTCAGGAGGAGTGGCAGGCTGAGCATCAGCGGGTGGATGCCACGGCAACAGCGCTGGGCGTTGTGCCGGGCTGCACGTTTGAGTTAACCACACCGCCGTTTGCCAGTGATGCTGGAAACTATCTGGTGATGAGCGCGCGCTATCAGTTCCAGGAGAACAGCTACAGCAGCGGTAATGCGGAAAGCGTACACCGCATCGATTTTGTCGTGATCCCGGCGGCTACCCAGTTCCGCCCGGCACAGCGCACGCCATGGCCGCGTACCCATGGTCCGCAGACGGCTCGCGTCATGGGGCCGGAAGGCCAGTCAATCTGGACCGATCAATATGGCCGGGTAAAGGTGAAATTCCACTGGGACCGCCTGGGCAAAGAAGATGATACCAGCTCATGCTGGGTGCGTGTTTCCAGTGCCTGGGCTGGTCAGGGCTTCGGTGGCATTCAAATTCCCCGCGTGCAGGATGAAGTGGTGGTGGACTTTGTGAACGGCGATCCCGACCGCCCAATCATTACCGGACGCGTCTATAACGACGCGAAAATGCCGCCGTGGGCGCTGCCAGCCGCAGCCACTCAGATGGGCTTCCTGAGCCGCAGTAAAGATGGCACGCCGGAAAATGCCAATGCGTTGCGCTTTGAGGATAAGAAAGGCGAAGAGCAGCTGTGGGTGCAGGCCGAACGCGACATGGACGTCAACGTTAAGCAGAACTCCAGCCGGGGTGTGGGGGGCAATGAATCCCACTTCGTCGCGGGTGATGCGCTATGGCGTATTGCATCCAACCGAAGGGAAGCCGTACAGGGCGATGATACGCACCTGACTGGCGGCAATCGCTTAGATGAGAGTGTCGGTGTTCATGTGATCGGCTCCAGTGCTGGGCTGCGTCTGGAGTGTGGCGATAGCGTGCTGGAGATGACGCCGGATGGTACTTTCAATCTTTATGGTAAAGCCTTTAATTTGCGCGTGGACGGCAACGGCAACATCACCACCAACGGGGGTGAATTAAAAATCAATGGTGACTCTCCGCCAGAACCGCCGAAAGTGCCCGGTGAAGATGCGCACAAGGCAAGCAACGAGAAGGCGGTTAAAGATTTGTTCCCTTCAGACGAAGAGTAATAAATACCGCCGTCATCTTTGTGTGGCGGCGGGTTATCTGTGGGCCATTGTCTCGCCGTTTAGTATTGAGCGTAATAATTATCATTTTCTTCTCATGTAGATCTTAACCACTTATGAAAGCAAAACATCTGCTGACCACGCTTGCCCTGGCATTGACCGCCGCGCTGCCTGCACTGGCTTCCGCCACGACCTATCCCCTCACCGTCACCGATATTGACCAACATCAGGTGACCATTGAGCACGAGCCACAACGGATTATTTTGCAGGATGGGCGCGATATTCTTAGCCTGGCGCTGCTGGATCGTGATGACCCGTTCAAGCGCGTGGTGGCCTGGAATAACTTGCCGAAAAAGCAGGACAGTGAAACCTGGGATCTGCTGCGCAAAAAATGGCCGGAAGCGGAAAAAATCCTTGACATGGGCTTCTCCGACCAGGGTGAAGTGAATCTGGAAACGGTGATTGCCCGCCATCCAGACCTGATGATTGCCCAACTGCGGGCTAAACCTGCGCTGGAACAAACCGGTGTGTTACGCCAACTGGCGGCGCTGAAAATTCCGGTACTGTTCGTGGATGATGAACTGCATGCGGTGAAAGATACTGCGGCCAGTATCCGTCTGTTAGGCAAAGTCCTGAATCAGGAAGCGAATGCCAACGCCTATGCTGACTACTATGACCAGCATATGCAGCGGATTACCCAGACCGCCGAACAGGCGAGTAAAAAACCGCTGGTGTTTATCGAACCGATCGCCGGGATTACTGAAGATGCCTGCTGCTTCACCCATTCCCACAGCGGTTGGGGTGGTTTGGTCGAAGCCGCAGGGGGGAAAAATATCGGTTCTGAACTGCTGCCAGGTGCCGTGGGCTTTATTTCCCCTGAAAAGATCATCAGCCTGAACCCGGACTTCTACATCATGACCGGCTCTAAGCGTGGCGGCAAAGGCAGCGGTGTCTTGCCATTTGGTTACAACACCGACAGCAGCGCTATCAAAGCCACCTTTGAGCGCCTAAGCCAGCGTAATGGGGTGAAAGAGATCCCTGCGGTGAAACAGGGCCACGTCTTTGGCCTCTATCACCACTTCTATAACCATCCTTACAACATTGTTGGGCTGGAGTTGCTGAGCAAAGCGTTTTACCCGCAGCAGATGGCCGATGTTGATCCGCTGGCGGATTATCACTACATCATTCGTACCTTTACCCACCTGCCTGATGCACCGATTAACCTGAGCTATTCGGCGGCATCAAAACCATAACTTCGTTCCACCCGGCAAATTCGGGTGGTGAAGCTCTGGTACCATTTTTCCCTGCCAAGACGCTGCGCCATAAGATGGGCAGCGTTTTTCTTCCAATTCTGAATATCTTCCACGGTCTGCCAATAAGAAACGGTAATGCCGATAGTTTCCCGCGCTGACTCGACGCCAAGAAAACCCGGCTGCTGTTGGGCCAACTGCACCATTTGTTGTGCCATGTCGCCATAGCCTTCATCGGTTTCAGTGCGCGTTGAGGTAAAAATCACCGCGTAATAGGGAGGGTTAGGGAGCTGCAGCATAGCAAATTCAACATCCTGTTTAGCAAATGAGAATTAGCTTTACCATAGATTGTGCAGGGTTAATAGTCGCTGTTAACGTCCTCGGCAGCCGAACGCAGGATTCGCCATAGGATGAAAGCACACAGTGCAATCACACCGCCGATAATGGCAATCCACATGGTTTGTTCTCCCGAAACCGAATATTGTACCGGCATTGAGTGCAGTTACGCTGGAAGGCTAAGTATAACGATTGGTTATTGCAGTGTATGACTGCGCCAAAACAAAACGTTACAAGCCTTGTCCTGGCGTTGAACGGAATTATGCCTTCAGAGGCTGCAACGCCCGGTAAACAGGACGGCGATCTTCTATACTTGATCTCGTTACCGGCTGCGATAATCACGGGATCGGATATGAATTATCAATTTCTGCGGGGAGATAACTGGCGACACATTTGGGTGGTCGGTGATCTTCACGGCTGTCGTGCGCAGCTTGATGCTGCACTTCAGGCCAGACATTTTGATACAGATGAAGATCTGCTGATTTCGGTAGGTGACCTGATTGATCGTGGGCCAGACAGCCCAGGCTGCCTGGATTTACTGCAACAGCCGTGGTTCCGTGCGGTGCGGGGGAATCATGAAGAGATGGCGCTGGCGGCGATTAACCACAACGAAATTTTGCACTGGATGATGAACGGAGGTGAGTGGTTCTGGCAACTACAGGGCAGTGCCTTGATCAGTACGCGGCATGCCCTGAAACGCTGTGCTGAATTACCGCTGGTGCTGCACCTGCAACGTGAAAATGACATTGTGGTGATTGCTCATGCGGATTACCCCGCCAGCCACTATGCATGGGAACACGAACTCGACTGGCAGCAGGTAATGTGGGGACGCAATCGCATTAACCACCTGATGCAGGGAGAGGGCGAGGGGATAGCCGGGGCGCAGGCTTTTTACTTTGGCCATACGCCGCTCCAGCGACCGCTGCATCGCGCCAATCTACATTACATTGATACTGGCGCAGTTTTTGGCAACGGCCTGACGCTGGAACAGCTGCAATAAAGGCTTAGCGGAAGAGTCGACCATCGCGCACTAACTCACGCGGATAGCTATTTTTAATGCGGCTGTTAACGCGTTTTGCCAACCCTAACGGCTGTTGATGCAGCGTTACCACCATTTCATCCAGCGGAGGCGTGTTCTCCGGGTGGATATCCCGTCCACGGAACCACTCTTCCGCTTCTGCTTCGGTCAGGCCATAACAGTTGTCCGCACTGCCCGATGCCAGCGCCACAACAGCTTCATGCTGCCAGCGGTATCCCTTCGCGAAGGTTTCCGCTAACCGCAGACCAATACGGGAAAAACGGACTTTGTTGAGCAACGGCTCGGCTTCTCGTGGGAACAACCACAGCTCTTTATCCCGCTCCCACAGCGCTAAGTTGTCTGGCCAGGCGAGACCAACTTGTTTGGCGGCAGCGTAAACTTCCGCCTGCAATTTGCGTGTTGCCGGGAAGAAAGGCAGTTTGCCCAGCTTATACGTTGGCGCGGGGAGAGCCGCGACTTCCGCCGTTTTACGTAACCGCGCGACGAAGAAACCTTCACTGTCGAACAGCTGTGGGAAGACGTGCAGGAAGCCTTCCGGCGTCACGGCTTTTTCCGCGCCGGTGAACAGATCATCCAGCGGTTCGATGCTCACGGCATCAGGGTATTCAGCCAGCAGCCAGGCGACAACCTGCTGGTTTTCAATCTGGTTCAGCGTACAGGTTGAGTAAATTAACGTGCCACCCGGTTTTAGCGCGTGGAATGCGCTGGCGATCAGATCGCGCTGTGTGGCTGCAATCTCGTGCGTGCTCTCCAGCGACCAGTTTTTTAATGCATCCTGATCTTTACGCATCACACCTTCACCGGAGCAGGGGGCATCCAGCAGAATGGCATCAAACTGTTGCGGCAACGCTGCGCCAAAAACGCGGGCATCAAAATGGGTTAACGCGCAGTTACTGACGCCGCAGCGGCTGATGTTGGCATGTAACACTTTCACCCGACTAGCGGAGTACTCATTGGCCACAATCAGCCCCTGGTTATTCATCTTTGCCGCAATTTGGGTGGTTTTAGAGCCAGGCGCGGCCGCCATATCCATCACCTGAGTTGGTTCAGGGCAACCGGCAAACAGTGCGCTGACCGGTAACATGGAGCTGGCTTCCTGAATGTAGAACAGCCCAGAGAGGTGTTCAGCCACGCTGCCTAATGGCAGGCTCTCATCTTCACGCTCGATCCAGAAGCCTTCTGCACACCACGGAATGGGGGTTAAGCGCCAGCCGTAGTGGGCGGTTTGTGCTAAGAAGTCCGCTACGCTGATCTTCAACGTATTGATACGCAAACTGCGGCGTAAAGGCTGGAAGCAAATGGCGTTAAAACGTGCGAATTCAGCCTCATCAGGCAGAGCCTGACGCATCAGGGTGAGGAAATCAGGGGGAAAGCGTAAAGACGAATCAGCCACAGCAAGGTTCCAGTCAGGACAAAGGCGGCAAGTTTATCATGTCAGCTAACGCCCGGGCAGAGAATCTGCCCGGGAACGTCAGGAAGGATCAGTTTTGATGCGGATCGGGGATGGCGGTGCCCCAACTGCGCCACTCTTTCGGTGCTTCATCTTGCAACAGGAAGTGCTTGTCCGGTGAAGCTTGTGGTGCCAGCGGCACGGTCGGCGGTGTTGCAAACTGAATGCCGCCACGGATGAACTGCTGGAATGTCCCGGTTTTCACCACGCCGCCAATCAGGCCAAAGTTCAGATCGTAACCGGATGCCAGCCAGAACACCGAGTTGTTACGCACCAGATGCTGATATTTCTTGCTGATACGCAACGCAACCTGCACGCGGTCCGCCATATTGCCCAGTGACGTCCCGGTAACCGTCCCGACTTCCACGCCACGGAACAGCACTGGCGTACCCAGCGAAAGCGATCCGGCTTCGGTAGCATCGACATAAATATTCAGCCCGTTCAGGTAGCGCGCATCGGTGATGGTGCTCTCCTGAAGATAGAAGTTACGTTCCTGTCCGCCCTTACCTGGATCGACATTCACGTACGGCTGTAACAGGCTCTCCAGATGATTCACACCAGCCGGTGAGATTTCGGGTGCCACCACGGAGAAGCTGCTGCCACTGCGGGCAAAGTCCTGCACGTATTCCGGATACAGCACCGCTTTGGCAATCACCTGGTTGTTATCGCTGCTGAGCGCCAGGGATTCGACCTGGCCTACGTTGATACCCAGATAACGAATCGGCATCCCGGCAGAGAGTTTGCTGCCGTCATAGGTGTGCAGCGTAATCTGGCTACCCACGGCACGCGCAGCGGTTTCCGAGGAGTAGAGCACCCGTTTGGCATTGCGCGCGACCTGGGCACCTTTGAGGTTGTCAAAACTGATGGCACCGCGTAATGCCCGGTTGATCGGCGAGGCCTGAACCGTCAGGCCGCTGCCGTTGAGCTGCACCTTGGCGCCGCCTTCAGCCCAGAATACGCTCTCTGAGGTCAGTAATTTACGGTACTCAGGGCGGATATGTACTGCGATATCAAAGGCATCTGCCCGTGGGGTTACGTTTACCACTTCGCCCACCTCAAATTTACGGTACAGCACCACAGAACCGGTCTGCACATCTGGCAGGCTGGCTGCGGTTAGCATCAGCGTAGTGCCAGGCCGATCGCCGGTGATGCCTTCCTGCGCTTTTTCGGCATCGGCATACAGCGGATATTCAGCCTTGCTGGTACCGATGCTGCCGGGATCAAGGCGTATGCCGCCGTTAACCCATTCGCTGGCGCTGGCACCCAGCACCTGCATGCCATCGAGGCCAAATTTCACATTCAGGCGGCTGTTAACGATAAATTTACTGTCGCCATGGACCAACTGGCGATATTGCGACTGAACCGCGACCACAAAGTGAATGCCATCCGCCGCCAGTTCGCGGGAAATAACCTGCCCAATTTGCATCCCGTGCAGCATCAGCGGCTGTCCGGCATCAATACCGAAGCTGTCTGGCGCGGTGAGTTTAACCGTCAATACATCCGGCTGCTGCAATAACGATTCATCTGCTGCTAACACCGTAAAGTGGTCCTGCGCCGGGCCTTCACCGGGCACCAGCACCAGCGTATTTCCGGTTAACAGGCTGCTGAGGCTGGTATCCGTCAGGCTGATTTTCGGGCTGTGCATTTCAATGCGCGTACCGCTACGCATTAAGTCGGTGACGGAAGGATCAATCGTCAATTCGCCGTTGACTTTACCGCCCGGCAGCAGGTTGAGTTTGGTCAAGGTGCCCACTTCCAGCCCTTGGTAGAGCAGTGGCGTGCGTCCCGCTTTGAGATTATTACCATTTGGCAGATCGAGGGTAATGTTGACCCCGCGCTGGCTATGGGAGAGATCCGGGTAGAGCGTGTAATTTTGATCCGCCTTTGCAGGCTGGCCGTCAGAGGGGGAGTCAAAGGCAATCGCCCCATTGACCAGCGCCGACAGGCTTTCCAGCTGGACTTTAGCACCGCTCAGACTGACATCGGCATTCAGCCCGGAGACGTTCCAGAAACGGCTGTTGCTCTTCACCAGGTTAGTGAAGCGGCGATCAACAAGCACATCTACCGTCACACCGTTGCTGCCGTTGTTGATGCTGTAGTCATAGACGCGGCCCACCGGAATCTTACGGTAGTACACCAGAGAACCGGTATTCAGTGACCCCAAATCCGGGGCGTGCAGATGCACCAGCAGTTCACCGGTATTCACGCGATACTTCGGCTGGGTATCCAGCGCGGTGAAGTTATCCCGCGGGTTACCTTTACCGGGCATCATACCGATGTAGTTACCGCCCACCAGCGCGTCCAGTCCGGAGACCCCCGCCAAAGAGGCTTTGGGTGTGACCAGCCAGAACTGGGTATTATCGCGCAGCGCCTCACGCATATCGCTCTTGATACTGGCCTTGATCTGAATGCTGCGATAGTCATCACTCAGCACAATGCCTTGCACCGTGCCCACTTCCACCCCCTGATAGCGAATCGGGGTGCGGCCCGGCACAATGCCGTCCGCGGTCTGGAAGTTGATGGTGATCACCGTTCCGCGATCCTGGTAATTGGTCCAGAGCAGCCAGCCTGCGATCAGCATCGCAATGACAGGCAGCAGCCAGAAGGGCGAAACCTTACGCTTATTGCGCACGTTAGCGCTAGTCGGTGTAGTCGGCGTTTCCTGTTGCATGTGCATCCCAAATCAGTCGGCTATCAAGCCATTCAACAGCCAGAATCGTCAGGATCACTGCTGAGCCAAAGTAAAACGCAGCAGGTCCCATGGTAAAAGCCAGTAGCTGGTCACGGTTAACCAGCGACATGGTAAGCGAAATGACAAACAGATCCAGCATTGACCAGCGTCCCACCCAGGTCACCACGCGCAGCAGTCGAATGCGGGTTTTTAACCCCTGTTCACAGCGGAAATGAATGCTAATTAACAGCGTCAGCATCACCAGTACTTTGGTAAACGGCACCAGAATACTGGCAATAAAGACCACAGCGGCAACGGGTACGTTGCCATTAGCCAGCGAAAGAATCCCCGAGAGAATGGTGTCATCGCGGCGAGCGCCGTTGACATACACGATCGAGATGGGCATCAGATTCGCCGGAATCAGTAGCACAATGGACGCGATCAGGGCCGCCCAGGATTTTTGCAGGCTGTGTCGGCGGCGGAAATCCAACGGGGTATGGCAACGAGGACAACGACCGCGATCGTCCGGGGTGCTGGTGTGATGACAATTAAGGCACACCTGAAGCTTTTCCACCGGCACGTTGGCGGGCGGCTGGGGATAAAAACGCTCCCAAAGCTGTTCCACGTTGAGATGAATCAGCGTCAGCAGGCTCAGTAAGGTGAGGGCAATAAACGCAACCAGCCCATAGCCGGCATCTAAATCGGCGTAGTCCTGGACTTTGATCGAGGCAATCGCGACACCCACCAGATAGATATCCAGCATCACCCACTCTTTGAGCTTATCCAGCATCAGCAACACGGGGCGCAGGTTCATGCCAAGCCGTTCACCCAGCCACAGATAGAGAATCGAGGCGACCAGCGTAACCGGGGCACCCACCGCACAAAATGCCACCATTGAGGCGGTCAGCACATTGCCCTGTTGTGTCATTTGAATGATGCCTTCAATGACACTGGCGTTAATGCGTTGACCTAACAGGCGAATATCCACCAGCGGCAGGGAAAAGGCGAACGGCATCAACACAATCATCGCCACGGCCATGGCGGTTAGCCCGGTCATCGACCAGTCACGGCCGCTGGAAATCTTTGCCTGGCAGCGCGGACAGTAGCAGGACTGATGGGATTTAACATCCGGTAAGGAAAAAAGGGTATCGCATTGCGGGCAACGCTGATAACGTGCGGGGGGCAACGCTTCGGTGATGGCTTGAATTTTCATAAAGAGTGCGATCTCAGCCCATTGCTCGTGACGGATTCTGGTTTACATCAGCCACAATCCATAATGAAGCGACGTTGCAACTGGTGCTCGGCTTTCTGGGCCACAGACAGATAAGGGTATAGTAACTAACGGATTGATTCACCTTGTTGCCCTGGATTTTTAGTGCTTATTTTTAACAGGCGAAGAGAGCAAGGCCTCTTTTGATACTGGTTATGGTTGAATAATGAACAAAACTGAGTTTTATGCGGATTTGAACCGCGACATGCGGGCGTTACTCTCTGGTGAAACCGCCTTCCTGGCCGCACTGGGTAACTTCAGCGCGCTGGTCTACGAACGTCTCGATGGTTTGAACTGGGTCGGTTTTTATCTGCTGACGGAAGCAGACACGCTGGTACTTGGCCCCTTCCAGGGCAAAATTGCCTGTGTGCGTATTCCTGTCGGTAAAGGCGTGTGTGGTACCGCCATTGCCGAAGAGCGTGTACAGCGCGTCGATGATGTTCATGCCTTCCCTGGGCATATCGCCTGCGACGCGGCAAGTAATGCAGAAATCGTTATTCCACTGAAGGTTAACGGTCAGTGGATCGGTGTGCTGGACATCGACAGTACCGTGTTTAACCGCTTCAACGAAGAAGACGAAGCGGGGCTGGTCGAACTGACTGATGGGCTTTGTGAAGTGCTGGCGAACAGCGATCTCGAAAAATTTATTCAGCTGACGCGCAGCTAATCGACTGGAACACATAGCATTTATCAGGCGTGTCATTATAATGTCGCCTGTTCATGCCAGCTCCGGTCGGCAAACCCGTTGTAATCAGGAAATTTCATGGAAAATCAACCTAAGTTGAACAGTAGTAAAGAAGTGATTGCCTTTCTTGCGGAACGTTTTCCGCAATGCTTTAGCGCTGAAGGCGAAGCCCGTCCTCTGAAAATCGGGATCTTCCAGGATCTGGTCGAGCGTGTTCAGGGTGAAATGAGCCTGAGCAAGACGCAGTTGCGTTCCGCTCTGCGCCTTTATACGTCTAGCTGGCGTTACCTTTACGGCGTCAAAGCCGGTGCAATTCGTGTGGACCTGGATGGCAACGACTGTGGCGTGCTGGATGAGCAGCATGTTGAGCATGCGCGCAAACAGTTAGAAGAAGCGAAAGCTCGCGTGCAGGCACAGCGCGATCAGCAGAAAGCGGCAAAACGCGAAGCAGCAGGTGAAGAGGGCGAACGTCGTCCAGCGAAACCTGCACCGCGCCGCCCGGCTAATCCAGACGCACCACGTCAACCACGTGCTAAAACGCAGCGTGACAGTGCACCAGCGCGTAAACCGGCTCCACGTGCGGAGCGGCCTAAGCCAATCACTGACACCTCAACTTTGCAACCCGGCCAAAATATTAAAGTTACAGCGGGTAAAGGTGCAATGGATGCTACCGTCCTTGAAGTTTCAAAAGACGGTGTTCGGGTGCAACTCGCATCTGGCATGGCAATGATTGTACGCGCAGAACATTTGCAGTTCTGATACGGAGGCTGATCGCGGCATGAACACCTTTTTTAAGATCGGTATGATCGCGGGCCTGCTGTTAGCAGGCCCAACTTTCGGCGCGGAAACCCAGATTACGCGCGCGAACCAGATTCCCCAGATCCACGAAGATGCGCAGGACCCCACGGTCAGCGAACGTGTCACTTCACGCTTCACGCGCTCTCACTATCGCCAGTTTGATCTCGATGCCACTTTCTCGGCGCGCATCTTTGATCGCTATCTGAATATGCTGGATTACAACCACAACGTTTTCCTCGCTTCAGACGTTGCGCAATTTGCCGATAAGAAAGGCACCCTGGGCGATGAGTATCGCAGTGGCAAACTGGACGTGTTCTACGATTTATACAATCTTTCGCAGAAACGCCGCTTTGAGCGCTATCAGTACGCCTTGAGCGTGCTGAGCCAACCGATGAATTTCTCCAGCAATGCCACTATTGATATCGATCGCGCTAAAGCACCTTGGCCGAAAGATGAGGCAGAGCTGAATGCCCTGTGGCAGGCTCGCGTCACTTATGACGAACTGAACCTGAAACTGACCGGCAAGAGCGAGCAGGAAATCCGCGATATCCTGACGAAGCGCTATAACTTTGCCATCCGCCGTCTGACGCAAAGCACCAGCGAAGACGTGTTCCAGTTGGCAATGAATGCGTTTGCGCATGAAATTGATCCGCATACCAACTACCTCTCGCCACGCAGTACCGATCAGTTCAACACTGAAATGAGCCTCTCGCTGGAGGGGATCGGTGCGGTTCTGCAGATGGACGACGACTACACCGTGATTAACTCCATGGTGGCTGGCGGTCCAGCGGCGAAAAGCAAAACTATCACCGTTGGCGATCGTATCGTCGGTGTGGGTCAGCCGGGCAAACCTATTGAAGATGTGATTGGCTGGCGTCTTGATGACGTCGTCGACAAAATCAAAGGCCCGAAAGGCAGTAAAGTGCGTCTGGAAATTTTGCCTGCGGGCAAAGGCTCCAAAACCCGCATCGTAACGCTGACGCGTGAAAAAATCCGTCTGGAAGACCGCGCAGTGCAGATGTCTGTCCATAACGTTGGCAAACAAAAAGTCGGCGTGCTGGATATTCCTGGCTTCTACGTGGGCTTAACGGATGACGTAAAAGTCCAGCTGCAAAAACTGCAGAAGCAAAACGTCGACAGCATTGTGATTGACTTGCGTACCAACGGCGGCGGCGCGTTAACCGAAGCGGTAGGCTTGTCTGGTCTGTTCATTCCGAGCGGCCCGGTGGTGCAGGTTCGTGACAACAACGGGCGTATCCGTCAGGACAGCGACAACGACGGCATTGTTTACTACAAAGGCCCACTGGTGGTGCTGGTTGACCGTTTCAGTGCTTCGGCGTCTGAGATCTTCGCGGCAGCGATGCAGGATTATGGCCGTGCGCTGATTGTCGGCGAGCCGACCTTTGGTAAAGGCACCGTACAGCAATACCGTTCGCTCAACCGCATCTACGATCAGATGCTGCGTCCTGAATGGCCAGCCCTGGGTTCGGTGCAGTACACCATTCAGAAATTCTACCGCATCAACGGCGGCAGTACTCAGCGCAAAGGCGTCACGCCGGACCTGATTATGCCGACTGGGGTAGAAGCGGCGAAAACGGGCGAGAAGTTCGAAGATAACGCACTGCCGTGGGACAGCATCACTGCTGCCAGCTACACCAAAACCGGTGACATCAAACCGTATATCCCGGCGCTGGTGAAAGAGCACGAAGAGCGTATTGCCAAAGATCGTGAATTCCAGTACATCATGAAAGATATCGCGCGTTACGATGCGATCAAAGACAAGCTGAACATCGTTTCCCTCAACCTGGCCCAGCGTCAGAAAGAGAATCAGGAAGATGATGCGTTGCGTCTGGAACGCATCAATGCCCGTTATCAGGCAGAAGGCAAAGCGCCACTGAAGAGTCTGGACGCGTTGCCGAAAGATTACAAAGAGCCGGACCCGTATCTTGATGAAACGGTGAAGATTGCCAATGACCTGGCTCAGCTTGAAACGGCCCAGCCTGAAGCTGCGGCAGCCACAGACAAGTAATCTGTCTCATGAGAGAAAAGCATCGCCTCGGCGGTGCTTTTTTTTGCCTGTGTCATACTTGAGGTAAATTTATGCGTCACGCGAGCCAGAAAAATACCAGGACACTTCTGAGTGTAAAGTTATGTCTTTTTAGACACTTAAACGTTAAGGTCGCTTGAAAAGCACGGCAATGATCTTAGGATATGTATCCGCGTATAATCGCGTGAACTACTGAGGAAGATTAACGTTTATGATGCGTATTGCTCTTTTCCTGCTAACCAACCTGGCTGTGATGTTGGTTTTCGGGCTGATTCTCAGCCTGACAGGAATACAGTCAAGCAGTGTTCAGGGCCTGATGATTATGGCAGGCCTGTTTGGCTTCGGCGGTGCGTTTGTTTCACTGCTGATGTCTAAATGGATGGCGTTACGTTCGGTGGGCGGTGAAGTGATTGAACAACCGCGCAACGAAACCGAGCGCTGGTTGATGGATACGGTGGCACGTCAGTCGCAGCACGCTGGATTTAAAATGCCGCAGGTGGCGATTTATCACGCCCCGGACATTAATGCCTTTGCTACTGGCGCACGCCGTGATGCCTCGCTGGTTGCGGTTTCTACCGGGCTGTTGCAAAACATGAACCGCGATGAAGCCGAAGCCGTGCTGGCGCACGAAATCAGCCACATCGCCAATGGCGACATGGTGACGATGACGCTGATCCAGGGGATCGTGAATACCTTTGTGATCTTTATTTCACGTATCCTGGCCCAAATTGCAGCGGGCTTTATGTCGGGCAACCGCGACGGTGAAGAGAACAGTAACGGTAACCCGCTGGTCTATTTTGCCGTAGCCACCGTACTCGAACTGGTCTTCGGTATCCTTGCCAGCGTCATCACCATGTGGTTCTCACGCCACCGTGAGTTCCATGCAGATGCCGGTTCAGCGCGTCTTGTCGGACGTGAGAAGATGATTGCAGCGTTACAGCGGTTGAAAACCAGCTACGAACCGCAGGAGCCAGGAAACATGATGGCGTTCTGTATCAACGGGAAGAACAAGTCGTTGACCGAGCTGTTTATGTCGCATCCGCCATTGGATAAACGCATTGAAGCGTTGCGCAGCGGCCAGTATCTGAAATAACGTCGTTCTAAAACAAAAAAGCGCCACACGTGGCGCTTTTTTTATTGCTGCAAGCCGGTCAGGCAGGGCGTTCCTGTGTCATGCGCGACATGCTCACCACCGCCGCGACACTGGCAAAAACCCCAGCCAGAATCAGTGCCGCATGGGTGCCATGGCTATTGAACAGATTAAACATCAAGGCAACCAGCGCGGCGCCACTGCTTTGTCCCAACAGGCGTGCGGTCCCCAGCATTCCGCTGGCACCACCGCTGCGCTGGCGGGGGGCCGAGCTGATAATCGTATGGTTATTTGGCGACTGAAACAGACCAAAACCTGCGCCACAGAGCGCCATACGCCAGACGATATCAATACTTGAAGGGTTGTGTGGCAAGAGGGCAAGCAGGAACAGGCCTGCCGCAAACATCGCCAGCCCCATACCGCCTAACAGCCCGCTGTGCACGCGGCCAATCAGCCTACCGGCGATGGGCGCAAATGCCATGGTTGCCAGAGGCCATGGCGTTAGCAGAAGACCTGTTGCCACCTCGTCACGGCCTAGCCCGTTTTGCAGGAAGAACGGCAGGGACACCATCGCCAGCATTTGGGCGCAGAACGAGCAAATGGACGTGCACAGTGACAGGCTGAATACAGGAATACGCAGCAGATCCACCGGTAACAGGGGCACCGGCAGGGTAAGCTGGCGACGAATAAACACCCATCCGACAATCACAAAGGCAATGATTTCTGCCCCCACCAGCATCCCGGACTGCCCTTGAGAGAATCCACTTAACGCCGAAATCAGCAGGCCAAAGAACAGCGCATTCATCACCGCACTAAGGGGATCAAATTTCTGCTTCTGCGCTTTTTGTGGATTATCCGGCAGAAAACGCAGCGCCAGCCACAGGGCGACAATGCCAATCGGCACATTAATTAAAAACAGCCACTGCCAGCTCGCAACAGAGAGAATCGCCGCCGCGACAGTCGGCCCGGCAGCTGTAGACACGGCAACAATTAACGAGTTAATTGCCATGCCTCGCCCGAGGTAGCGCTGCGGATAAATAATGCGAATCAGGGCCGTATTCACGCTCATCAGCGCTGCACCGCCAAACCCTTGCAAGATACGGGCGACGGTGAGGACATCCAGCGTGCTGGAGAGCGCACAAAACAGTGAAGTGGCAATAAACAGGCCGAGGCCAACCTGATACACGCGGCGGTAACCGAGCATATCGCCCAGAAAAGAGAGGGTTAGCAGCGAAATCACAATCGCGATTTGGTAAGCATTAACAATCCAAATCGATTCTGCCGGGCTGGCATTCAGGTCACGCGCAATGGTCGGTAAGGCCACGTTAGCAATGACGCCATCCAACACCGCCATGGTAATGCCCAGCGCAATGGTCAGAATGGCACCGTAACGCTGTGGGACGGGTAAACCATCTTGCTGTGAAGAGAGAGAAGACATAGTGGAGTAAGTAAAGGGAGTGAATATTATAATGCTAATGAAATTGTGGGCTGAAAGCACTGACTGTTTAACAGAAAATGTATCTTAAAATATGTCTTAGGTGGGATAAGCACGGGAGTTGTGCTCCCGTGCTGTGAAATCAGTTATCGATGACTTCTCCGCTTTTCTTCAGCAATGGGCACTCGCTCACGCCAATCACGCCGCTGTCACTGTGAAGATACTGGGCAGTAATGACGCCACGCGCGGTCAGGTAGCGGCACTGTAGCCCCAGGCCTGCAACGTTTTTGCTGCTGCCTGTCAGAACGCCATAGCCGGTAAACAACATCGCCAGCCAAATCACCGCCAGTAACATAATGGCACGAATAATCAGTTTCATTTTTATCTCCCTGTGATACACCACGCAGCAGCACCTGTGCGCCACTGGGTGGTGAGTGCATAGCTTGCCGCGCTTCGCTGCCACTTTCGATCAGACTCTACTGAAAGCAGGCTAAATATCTCGGCAAGATTACCATTTTTTTATCCAACGGGTAGAATGCGGGCTGGCATTTAATCTGTTATTTGAGGCAGTTATGAGTGATTTTTCAAACGATCCAGCACTGTTGTTAAACTATGCCCTGGTGGGTGTGCTGTTTCTGTTAGGGCTGTTTATCTGGTTTTTTGTCAACCGATCCAGTGTGCGTGCCAGTGAGCAGATCCACTTGCTGGAACAGCTGCTTGAAGAGCAGAAGAAACAGAACCGCTTGTTGCGCCAGTGGGTAGATGAAAAACAGGGCAAAGGCAGCGAAGTTGCCGAGCCGGCAGAAGAAGAAGACATTATCCGGCTTATCCCGGAACGTTAATCCACAAAAGGAGCGCTCATGGCCTGGCAAAACCCCTGGTACGATGCGAGTAAGTCTCATCATACGCCTGAAGGATTTCGCAACCCGGAGCCTGAAACGCGCCAGCCGGGAGATCTGGACCGCTGGCGTAAAGAGCGCAAAGCGCAGGGGCTGCCGCGACCGCCCCAGCAAGGCTATGAGCAATTTATTGCGCAGTGGTGGCAGCAGGCCGACCTCAGCGGAAGTGACAACCGGATCTGGTGGTTGGGCCACGCGGCAATGCTGCTGCGTGTTAATCAGCGCTATATTCTGATAGACCCTGCGCTCTCGAAGCGGGCTTCGCCAGTGCGTTTTGCTGGCCCGCAACGTAAGACACCCGCGCCGTTACAGATTCGCCAGCTGCCGCAGCTCGATTATGTGTTGATCTCTCACAGCCACTACGATCATCTCGATCGGCCCACCGTGCGTAAAATCGTCGCACGCTTTCCACAGGCGACGTTTATTGTGCCATTAGGGCTGGCCCCCTGGTGTAAGCGTCAGGGCATTCGCCACGTGACACAGCTCGACTGGTGGGATTCAACCCGCGCAGATGGCATTGACTTTCATGCTGTACCGGCGAAACACTGGAGCATGCGCACGTTCCACGATCGTAACCGTTCCCTGTGGTGTGGCTGGGTCATAGTGACATCAACCACCCGATTCTGGTTCTCAGGTGACAGCGGCTACAGTGAAAGTCTGTATGAAATTCCGCGTCGGCTTGGCCCGTTCAATGTGGCAGCACTGCCAAACGGTGCCTATGCCCCAAAATGGTTCATGAACAGTCAGCATATGGACCCCGATCAGGCTGTGAAGCTGTGGCGACATATGGCGCAGCCTTTAACCGTCCCGATCCACTGGGGCGTATTTGAACTGGCAGATGAATCACTGGATGAGCCACCCGAAGACCTGGCACGCGCGATAGCCGCTTCAGGCGAGGACAACGGCCAGTTCAGCCCGTGGCGCATTGGGGAGAGCCGCCCGCTACCCTAGGACAAATCCTGGGCGAAAAGTGCGATATACCCGCTTTATTTCCGCGAGTGATTAATTCGGTCCGTACTCGCATTTTTGATATTTACTGAAAAATAACCCTGCATTGAATTGGGGCAGGGTTATTATTTTTTTCCTTTTTTTGGTGCAAAACAACTTATACCGGATGTTGATGACTTCTCGCTGTACATAAATAAAGCAATAACTTTAAGTATGAAAATGCAAAACTTTGATAGAGATCAATCTTGATGCCATATTTTTGCAATCTTTTTTATATAACCTTTATTTTTATTGTTATATAGCTGGACGCCTGGCAGAAAAGGGACTAGTTTTACCCGCTGGAGCGCAAATCTGCTGTTAACAACGTGTCCACAGCGAGTTCGCGACGCATTGTTTCGTACCATTGGGAACATTCAGTGGATTTTATCCAGTGAAAGTGTGCGGCATCTCCATCGGTAGTTAAAAATGGCTTGCCAATGAATTGCGGATATGTGATAACAATTCTTGGGTCAAACGAGGTACAGTTCTGTATATGTATGGCATCTTCAGTAAAGAAGTTACGAGTAAAGACGTTGACGTTGAATTCCGCTTCCTTGCCGAACCTTAATTAGTGCCTCATTCAGTAACGTCTCTGGTTTCTCTAGTACGTGGCCTTCGGGCTAAATAAACATTTTAAGGAATTTGCAAAATGGCAAAGATTAAAGGTCAGGTTAAGTGGTTCAACGAGTCTAAAGGTTTTGGTTTCATTACTCCTGCTGACGGCAGCAAAGACGTGTTCGTACACTTCTCTGCAATCCAGGGTAACGGCTTCAAAACTCTGGCTGAAGGCCAGAACGTTGAGTTCGAAATCCAGGACGGCCAGAAAGGCCCAGCTGCAGTTAACGTAACTGCTATCTGATTTCGAGTCACTTACTGGCGCTCTGCGCCTGTGAACCGAATCTTAAGCCCCGGCCTTTGTGCCGGGGCTTTGTTTTTCTTCCTGTCGGTTCACGAACAGCGTACACTGCGCCGCGTTATGAAATAGCTGGAGCTTCCTGTGTCGCTGATTTGTCCTCTCTGTCATCTCTCTTTATCCGCTGAAAAAAATAGCTGGCGCTGTGCCCAGGGCCACCAGTTTGATCGCGCCCGTGAAGGGTACGTCAATCTGCTTCCGGTACAGCATAAAGGGTCACGTGAACCCGGCGACAGCGCAGAAATGATGCAGGCGCGACGTGCCTTCCTTGCCGCAGGGCACTATCAGCCGCTGCGCGATGGCGTGGCTGAGTTGCTGGCCGCGCGGGTCTCCACGCCGCAGCCACAGCTGCTGGATATCGGCTGCGGTGAAGGCTACTACACCGATGCGATGGCCACGGCACTCCAGCCGTTACACGGGCAAGTCTACGGATTAGATGTGGCGAAAATTGCCGTGCGCCTCGCCGCGAAGCGCTATCCCCAGGTGCTGTTCTGTGTGGCCTCCAGCCAGCGTTTGCCTTTTGCTGATGCATCGCTGGATGCCGTGGTACGCATTTATGCGCCCTGCAATGAGGCTGAGCTACAACGGGTGATTAAGCCGGGGGGATGGTTACTGACCGTGACGCCGGGCCCGCACCATCTGCAACAGTTCAAGGCCTTGATTTATCGTGAAGTGAAACTGCATGAGCCGGAGAGTAAGTGCTATGCGGGCTTTACCCAGGTTGAACAGCAGTCGCTGGGCTATCCAATGACGTTGAACAGCGCCGATGCCACCACGCTATTGCAGATGACGCCGTTTGCCTGGCGCGCCAGTGAAGATGTCTGGCAGCAATTACGCGCAGCAACGTCATTCGAATGTGATGCGGATTTCACCCTGACGCTGTGGCAGCGCGACTAACGAATCTCCATCAGGGTTTGCCAGATACGCTCTAAATCGTCTATCTGGCGAACTCTGACCAACAAGCGGCGTTGTTCCAGCTGGATCACTAATACGCCGTCTTCGCTGAGTTTCATATCCTGGATGCGTGTATAGGCAATCCACACCCCGGCATAAAACAGCCCCTGGTCTTTTAACCATAAACGCGGGCGGCGGATCCAGAATACCCAGAGTGCCAACGCACACAGGACCATCAGCAGGGTGGTGGTGAGTTGCGGGCCGTGCTGAGACAGGTTATTCCACAGCACAATCCCCAACAGGCCAATAAAAATAAGGCCATCGAGCGGTTGTCGGCGGCGCAAATCAACCCGTAAGCGCACCACACCGTAGCGGCGCGGCAAAATCAGTTCGTCATAAATAATAAACAGCGCCATAAGTGCGATTAGCGCGGCAATAATGAGTTGCGTGATATCCATATGATCTTTCCTGTGCAGCAAAAACAAAATAGCCGGGCAGAGCGCCCGGCTATAAAGATTACAGGCCGAGTAAGCCGGACCAGTAACCGAAAATACCAATGACAAAGAAGCCCATGATAATCCACAGCGCGTTAACTTTACGCCGCAGCAGCCACATACAGGCAAAGGTCAGCAGGAGCGGGACTACGCCGGGCATCAACTGGTCGAGAATGGTCTGCACGGTGGTCACCGTGGTTTTCCCGGTCTGGTCAGTAATGCGCGACACTTCCAGCGGAATGTTGACGTGCGTCCACTTGTTAACCAGCGCCCCCATAACAAACAGGCCGAGGATCGATGCCCCCTCAGTCAGTTTCTGCAGGAAGCCGCCACCCATATCACTCACGATATCGATGCCTTTGCGGTAGCCGTAAGCCACGCCGTAATAGCGCGTCAGCAGGCGAACCAGGTTAAACAGCACAAAGAACAGAATCGGCCCGAGAATACTGCCACTCATGGCAATCCCCGCCCCGAGCGCGGCGAAAACCGGACGTGCGGTACCCCAAAAGATCGGGTCACCCACGCCTGCAAGCGGCCCCATCAGCCCGACTTTAATACCGTTGATGGCCGCATCGTCGATCGCCGCCCCGTTGGCCCGCTGCTCTTCCATCGCCATGGTAACGCCCAGCACCGGGGCGGCAACGAAGGGATGGGTGTTGAAGAACTCCAGATGCCGTTTAATCGCCTGCTTGCGGTCATCATTATTCTCGGGGTACAGGCGACGAATCACCGGCACCATGGAGAAGCAGAAGCCCAACGCCTGCATACGTTCAAAGTTCCATGAACCCTGAAACAGATTAGAGCGTAAAAACACACCGCGAATATCGGACTGGGTGAGCTTTTTAGCTGAATTTGTTGTATCAACCATGTTCGTCACCTTTCCTTAATCAAGTTCGTTATCAAGATCGTTATGAGCAGGACCGGCAGCCACAGCACCGGCAACGCGGTTATATTTAGGGCTAAGCTGGATATACAGAATAGCCATTACGACGCCAATCACACCCAGTGCCACCAGGTTGAAGCTGGTAAAGGCGGCGGTGACAAAGCCGAGGTAGAAGAATGGCATCAGGTAGCCTGCGCGCATCATATTAATGACCATCGCGTAACCGACGACCACAATCATGCCACCGGCGATATTCAGGCCATTAGTGACCACTTCTGGAATAGAACTTAACAGCGTATGTACCGCACTAGTCCCGACAGAGATGGCAACAATCAGGGCTGGAATAGCGATACGCATGGCTTGTAATACCAGCGCAGAGATGTGGATCCAGGTAATGGCATTGAGATTACCTTTATCCGCCGCCTTATCCGCGGCGTGCTGGAACGCCACGGTAATAGTACGGACGATAATGGTCAGTACCTGACCTGCCGCGGCCAGCGGGATGGCAAGGGCAATACCGGCCCCGACACTCTGCCCACCGGCAATAACCAGAATGGTGGAGATGATGGAGGCGAGGGCGGCGTCTGGCGCAACGGCTGCACCGATATTCATCCAACCCAGGGCGATCATCTCCAGCGTACCGCCGATAATAATCCCGGTCTGGAGATCACCCAATACCGCACCAATTAACGTACAAGCCACCAGCGGGCGGTGGAACTGAAATTCGTCAAGAATTGATCCCATACCTGCAATACAGGCAACGATAAATATCAAGACAATTTGTAGTGAGGTTATTTCCATTAGCATGTCCTCAGCAGTGAGCGAAGCATAATGTCCGCGTGTCAGGCCTGAACTTTAGTAATCAGGTCCATCATTTTAAGTTGTGGATCGCTTGAAACTTTACGAACTTCGAGTTCAATTCCCCGATCGTTAAGTTGACGGAAAGCGGCAATATCTTTTTCATCAATGGACACCGCATTATTGACCTGGGTTTTCCCCTGACGAAATGCCATGCCACCAATATTGACGGTTTTAATCGCGACGCCCTGTTCGACTAAACGCAGCACATCAGTGGGATTGGTGAACAGTAGCATCACCCGGTCAGAACCATATTTCGGGTTATTCCAGACGCGCACCATTTTATCCACATCCACCACATGGGCCGTGACGCCTGGCGGGGCAACCTGGGTTAACAAGGTTTTACGTACCTGGTCGTTAGCCACTTCATCACTGACCACAATGATGCGTGAAACGTTGGTCTCTTTGGTCCAGCGGGTGGCTACCTGGCCGTGAATCAGACGGTCATCGATGCGTGCGAGGCCAATTTTCATGTGCTCGCCGGCCGCTAAAGGTGGAGCCGGTTGCGCAGTGGCAGGAGCTTTAACAGGTTGGCTAACCGGGGCTGCAACCTCGGTTTTCAACGGCTTGACACCTTCACGCCCGGTCTCTACTGCCAGGGCAATCAGTTCGGCAAAGGTAGGGTTGTCATCACGCGCCATCAGGGTTTCCACCAACATCGGAATGTTAACCCCGGCAATCACATCGTAATGCTCTTTATCGACCACAATACGGCTAGCCGCATTAAACGGACTGCCGCCCCAGGTATCAACGAGGAACAGGACTCCTTGTGATGTGTCTAGTTTTTCAAGCTGCGCCTGATATTTTTCAATCAGCGTTTCTGCGTTTTCACCCGGTACAAAGTCGATCCAGCCGACGTTGTTCTGTTCACCGAGCAACATCTCTGCGGTTTTTAGCAGCTGCTCCGCAGCCCAACCGTGGGTGCCGATGACAATAGCAATAGTCACTTGCTACCTCCATATTGAGTAAGGCCCGAAAAAAGGGGCCGGAGAGAGTAGACAGATTGTTGGAATCAATTAAGCGTAGCCTTTACCGGTTCACCTGGTGGAAAAGCAACGAATAACAAATACCCAGCGAAGAATTCATGACTTATTTTAGAGCGCGAAAAAATAATTTATGTGATGCCAGTCGCCAAACAACACTGAAAAAAACTTAAATTTGCAGCTGTTAATCTTATGAATTTGCAATCTTTTGTAAAAATCGTAATTTTTTTTGATCCTGGTCAGGTAACTGATACATTAAGCACTTCTATTTAATTCAGGAGTAACGGGCAGCAGCCCACTTTATGGACCGTCACCGACGTAGCTTTACCCCCTCTCTGTGCCAGCAGGCACGCACGCTGATACATCTCTTTTGTCAGACCGCCCATGATCGGGTGCGTTTTCGTTCAATCCGTTCACCGTTCAGGAGTCATTGATGGAATTCCTTCTCGACCCCTCAATCTGGGCAGGTTTGTTAACGCTTATCGTGCTGGAGATTGTGCTCGGCATCGATAACCTGGTATTTATTGCCATTCTGGCAGAGAAGTTGCCGCCGAAGCAGCGTGATAAAGCACGTCTGATTGGCCTTTCGCTGGCGCTGGTCATGCGTCTGGGCCTGCTTTCTCTGATCTCCTGGATGGTCACACTGACCCGCCCGCTGTTTAGCGTCGGCATGTTCAGTTTTTCCGGCCGCGACCTGATCTTACTGGTCGGGGGTATCTTCCTGCTGTTCAAAGCCACGATGGAGCTGCATGAACGGCTGGAAAACCGTGGCATGGAGCAGCAGGGCAATCGTAACTACGCCAGTTTCTGGGCCGTAGTGATTCAGATTGTGGTGCTGGATGCGGTGTTCTCACTGGATGCGGTGATCACCGCGGTGGGTATGGTTAACCACCTCCCGGTGATGATGACGGCGGTCGTCATTGCAATGGGTATTATGCTGTTGGCGTCGAAGCCGTTAACCCGCTTCGTCAACGCGCACCCTACCGTGGTGGTGTTGTGCCTCAGCTTCCTGTTGATGATCGGTTTGTCCCTGCTGGCTGAAGGTTTCGGCTTCCATATTCCGAAAGGTTACCTGTATGCGGCGATCGGCTTCTCGATTCTGATCGAGCTGTTTAACCAGATTGCACGACGCAACTTCATTCGCCATCAGTCACATCGTCCGATGCGTGAGCGCACGGCGGAAGCCATTCTGCGCCTGATGGGCGGCCGTAAGCGCCAGCAGGCGCCAGCGGAAGAGGGAACTGCGCTGGCGGTTGAAGTGCCCCATGAGGCGTTTAAAGATGAAGAACGCTACATGATTAACGGCGTATTAACGCTGGCTTCCCGCTCGATCCGCAGCATCATGACGCCGCGTGGGGATATTTCGTGGGTGGATGCCACCCGTTCAGTGGATGACGTCCGTATGCAGCTGCTGGATACCCCACACAGCCTGTTCCCGGTGTGTCGCGGCGAGCTGGATGAGCTGATCGGTATTGTACGGGCTAAAGAGCTGTTGGTGGCACTGGATCACGGTATGGATGTGGCGACCTTTGCCGCGGCCAACCCGGCGATTGTGGTGCCGGAAACGCTGGACCCCATCAACCTGTTGGGCGTACTGCGTCGGGCGAAAGGCAGTTTTGTCATCGTGACCAATGAGTTTGGTGTGGTGCAGGGTCTGATTACGCCGCTGGATGTATTAGAAGCGATTGCCGGTGAGTTCCCGGACGAAGACGAAACGCCAGATATCATCGTTGATGGCGATGGTTGGCTGGTCAAGGGCGGCACCGACTTGCACTCCCTACAGCAGCTGTTGGACTACTACGAACTGGTGAAGCCAGACGACCAGCACGCCTCATTGGCGGGGTTACTCATCGCGCAGAAAGGGCAGTTGCCGCAGGCGGGTGAAGTGATCGATATGCCACCCCTGCATTTCCAGGTACTGGAAACCACGGACTACCGCGTAGACCTGGTGCGCGTCACGCGGGATAAACCCCACGACGAAGAGCACCACGAAGCGTAATTGTCCTCCACGGCAGCAGGGAAGCTGCCGGTTCTGACGTCGTCTCTGCTGATTGCACAAGTGTCATGACATTGTCAGCAACTTGTGGCAGGTTAAGAGGGGCTTGTTTCTCAGACTATCAAGGAGAGCACCATGCGCGACTACTCAGGATTTATGCACGAAGACGACACTTCGCTGGATGTGATGGAAGAGAGCATTATTAGCGTCAATCTACCGGGCCGCACCCACGCCAGCCTGAATCAACAGATTGCCGACAGCGCGCCGGGCTGGGATCTCGCGGGTTTTGATCCTGTGACGCCACATCACCACCACTGAACACGGTTTCTGTCGCATCCGCAACAGCGCACTGGCAATGTTGTTGCGAATGCGGCTTCCCTTCTAAACGCGATACTCCTGCTTTTCTTTTTAAATCAATATCTTATAAAACGCTCATTTCTGGCACGAACTCTGCTTACCTCCTGTTATGCCAAAATAAAACATTTTGTGATTTGAAAGTTCATTTTGGTTATATATCGCGTCTGCCAGGTTACAGACCGGCGGGTGTGTTTCACACCGAGAAATGAGGTAATGCCATGTCCACTTCTTCTGCCCGTCAGCCGTTGCAGTTTGCCTACTGGGTGCCAAACGTGTCTGGCGGACTGGTCATCAGCCAGATTGAACAACGCACCCACTGGGGTGCGGAATATAACCGCCAACTGGCGAAAATTGCCGAACAGGCAGGATTTGATTACGCCCTGACGCAAATCCGCTTCACCGCCGGATATGGTGCAGAGAACCAGCATGAATCGGTGACGTTTTCTCAGGATTTACTGAGCCACACCACAAAGCTAAAAGTGATTGCGGCCCTGCTGCCCGGCCCGTGGAACCCGGTGTTGGCGGCGAAGCAAATCGCCACCATCAGCCACCTGTACGGTCCGCGCATTGCGGTCAACATTGTCAGCGGCTGGTTTCGTGGGGAATTTAAGGCGATTGGTGAACCCTGGCTGGATCATGAAGAGCGCTATCTGCGGTCGGAAGAGTTTATCCGCTGCCTGCGCGGGATCTGGCGCGAAGAGCATTTTACCTTCGCGGGGGATTTCTATCGCTTCCGTGACTACGCATTGAAGCCCAAGCCCCTCAATCCGCTGCCAGAAATCTTTCAGGGCGGCAGTTCCCGTGCGGCACGGGATATGGCAGCACGCGTATCAGACTGGTACTTCACCAATGGCAACACCCCGGAAGGCGTAGCAAAACAGGTGGCAGATATTCAGACCAAGGCCAGGCAGCAGCAACATGCGGTGAAGATCGGTCTGAATGGTTTTGTCATTGCTCGGGAGACTGAAGCGCAAGCCCAGGCGGTATTGGCAGAAATTATTGTTAAAGCCAACCCTGACGCGGTTAAGGGCTTCCAGCATGAGGTGAAAAATGCGGGCAGCGCTTCACCTGAAGGGGAGGGGAACTGGGCTGCTTCTTCGTTCGACGATCTGGTGCAGTACAACGACGGTTTTAAAACCAACCTGATTGGCACCCCTCAGCAAATTGCTGAACGCATCATGGCGCTAAAACATGCCGGTGTGGATCTGCTGCTGTTAGCGTTCCTGCATTTCCAGGAAGATGTGGCCTTTTTCGGTCGTGAAGTGATCCCGTTGGTGCGCGAGCTGGAACGTCAGGAAGAGGCGGCTGCCGTACTCTAAATTTTCCGTGGCGCGCCAGCCCTGGCGCGCTGCATTCCTCCGGAAGTGAACCGACAGGTACAACCCGCTAAAAGCCTTTACTCCCCCGCCGTCATCGCTTGTAATAGCCCCTAAACACGATAATAACATCAGCCGTTTTTTTGATTAAAAACCCAGCGGTTTAGTTGAGGTGATATGAGCAGCGTTAAATTTCCCCCCACCATGAGCAAAAAAGATCGGGTTGCTATTGCCGCGACAGAGGTGTTCTTAACCCACGGTTTCAGCGCTGCCACTACGGACATGATCCAGCAGGCGGCGGGCGTCTCGAAAGCCACCGTGTATGCCAGTTGGAGCAGCAAAGAGGCGCTGTTCTCAGCGGTGATTGAGCAGCAGTGTGCGCAGATGTCGCTGCGGGTACAGGCGATCCAACCGACGAAAGACAATGTGGTGCGCACCTTAAATGAACTTGGGCAGGCCTATCTGGCGATCGTCCTCTCGCCTACCGCGCTAGCCTTGTTTCGTGTGGTCAGTGCAGAAGCGCCAAGGTTTCCGGCACTGGCTCGTACTTTCTGGCAAAGTGGCCCGGTGACGATAGCGGCCATTGTGGCAGAACGGCTGGCCGAAGCCGTCGCCGCCGGAGAGCTGGATGTACAGCGAACCGGTGTGAGCGCGGCGGCCGTGCAGTTTGTCAGCTTACTGAAAGGCGAGGCACAGATGGAATGCCTGATGCATCCGCAATCGGTGCCTTCAGAAGCACAGGTGGAACGTTGGGTTGAGCAGGCCGTAGGCACTTTCCTGGCGGCCTTTTCCCCTGAGCGAGATTAAGGCGTTAATCAATCAGCCCGTTGGCATCATAAAACGGCCACGGGCCGGGATAATGACCAATGGGGAGATAGTGGGTGGTGGTGCCTTGCTGTGCCACCCAGCGATGCAGCAAGAGGCCCGCCGGTTCCAGCACAAAATGCGCCGGACCCGCTGGAGTGAAATCAGGCGCGACCTGGTGCGAGGTACCGGGCGCGCTGCACACCACTTTCCCGGCCAGTTGCGAAACCATAAACCGATGCACATGGCCACACAGCACGCGTTCCACCTGCGGTGCCTGGGATAAGGTTTCCGCTAACCGTGCGCTATCACGCAGATTCTGCCGGTCCATATGATCAATCCCGCTGATAAACGGATGCTGATGCAGCAGCACCATGGTAGGTTTATCCGGTTGTTGGGCTAAAACCGTGCCTAACCAGTCAGCGCGTTGTGCACAAAACTCCCCCCAGGACTGACCAGGCACTGTGGTATCCAGGGCCACGATCCGCACCGGGAAATCATCCACCACCCAGTTAATGAACTCTCCGTTCTGCGGCAGCCAGCTTTTGTCGGCAAAGGCACGGCGAAAAGCCGATCGCTCATCGTGATTGCCGGGAATGGCAAACCAGGGCAAATCCAACTGATCGAGAAGCGCACGGGCTTCGGCATACTCTTCATCACGACCAAAATCGGTTAAATCGCCGGTGATGACCACCGCATCCGGGGCGGGGCGCAGCTGGTTCAGTTGGTCAATGCACTGCTGTAAGGCCTGTTGCGTATCCACTTTCTGATAAGAGAGGCGGCCAGCGGCTTTAATGTGCAGATCGCTGATATGGGCCAAAACGAAAGACGTGGTCAAAATGGACTCCTTATGAAAGCTGAAACAGGGATTCGGCGGCAAACGCGACGCCAACCCGTTGATCGGGACGCCACATCTGGCGTGCTGGGCAGTCGACGACAATCACCTCGCCGTTGCTTAATCCCACCTGCACGCGCTGCACTGGCCCGAAAAACGTTGCCAGCAGAACGCGGCCCTGTAGCGGGGCTGTGGGGTTATCAACTAACTGCATCTCTTCCGGTCGGCACCAGAATTCACCTTGCGGTAGCGCCAGCCGGTTTACCGCACCGATAAAATTCGCCACAAACGGGGTGGCAGGATGGTGATAAAGATCGCGCGGAGTGGCTAACTGCTCAATGCGACCGTGGCGCATTACCGCGATGCGATCGCCCAACGCCATGGCCTCTTGCTGGTCATGCGTCACATACACGGCGGTAATGGCGAGTTGCTGTAACAGCTGCCCAATGTCTTCACGCAGCTTATCGCGCAGTTTGGCATCCAGCGCGGCCAGCGGTTCGTCAAACAACAGCACTCTGGGACGCGCAGCCAGCGCACGAGCGAGTGAAACACGCTGCTTTTGTCCGCCGGAAAGTGCCTGTACCGGACGCTGGGCGAAATCAGCCAGATCCACCATCGCCAGCATCTCGTTGACCCGGGCTTCGATCTCTGCCGCAGGCAAGCGCTGGATCCGCAGGCCGTAAGCCACGTTTTGCGCCACGTTCAAATTAGGAAACAGCGCATAGTTCTGGAACACCATCCCGACATTGCGTTTCTCAATCGGCAGCGCCGTGACATTGTTCTCGCCAAACCACACTTCACCACCGGCATCGCAGCGTTCAAGGCCGCTGATGATGCGTAACGTGGTGGTCTTACCGCAGCCGGAAGGACCCAGCAGCACTAAGGTTTCCCCGGCTTTTATCTCCAGATCCAGCGGATGAAGTGCAAACTGGCCGGGCTGAAAACTGCGCGCGCAGTGGCGCAAGCGAATAGCAACTGGATCAGTCACAGTGAAATCTCCCGTGAACGGCGTGGGCGAGCCAAAGCGTGCATCGCCAACAGCAGTGGAATAATCATGATCAGGAACAGGGTGGTATAGGCAGAACCCATCTCCAGTCGCATCGAGGCATAGCTGTCCGCCAGCCCGACCGGCAAGGTTTTGGTTAATGGGGTATGCAGCATCCAGGTAATATTGAATTCACCAATCGACAGGGTGATGACCATAAATGCCCCGGCCAGCATCCCGGAGACGGCATTGGGCACCACCACGGTGAGAAAGCGGCGCAGTGGACCGGCACCCAGGCTGGCGGCAGCCTCTTCCATTGACTTCACATCAATAGCCTTCAGCACCGCCAGTACCGGACGCACCATAAACGGCAGCGTAAACAGTACGTGACCAATAAGAATAAACAGCCAACTCTGGCGCAGTTCGCCAAAGCCGCCATACACCAATAGCAGTCCCAGCGCGGTTGCCAACCCTGGAATTGCCACCGGCAACATCAGGCACTCTTCAATGACGGCGGCCCAGCGCGATGAACTTCGCAGTAATCCCCACGCGGCGGGCACGCCCAGTAGCAAAGTGACGGCCAGACAGCTCAGCGCGATAAGCAGCGAGAGCCAGAAGGTATTGGCATACATCGCCCAGACTTCTGCGATCCAACGCAGCGTCAGCCCGCTTTTCAGACCGACAAAATAGTTTTGGGTGAAGCCTGCCATCACGGACATCACCACCGGCACGATTAAAAACAGGCAGACCAGCAGGGTGAACGCCAGTTGCAGGCTAAACAACCGTGAGCGATTCATAGGGAAGCTCCTGAACGCTGGCTATCGAAGCGGCGAGTGACAATCAGTGCACACCAGGTCACCAGCCCCATGATGACCGAAAGCGCGGCAGCGGTAGCAAAGTTGGCGTAGTTAGTGAACTCGCCATAAATGGTTAACGGCAGCACGTTGAGATCGGTGCCCAGCGTAAAAGCGGTACCGAAAGCCCCCATGCTGGTGGCAAAGCAGATCGCGGCGCTGGACCACAATGCCGGTGCAAGACCGGGAACAATCACATCCCAGATGATGCGCCAATGGCTGGCACCCAGAGAACGTGCGGCTTCTTCCAGGCTGCGGTCGAGCTTTTCACAGGCCGCGATCAGCGTCATGACCACGCGTGGAATCGAGAAGTAGAGATAGCCGAGGAACAGCCCAATCAGGCTATAGGCAAACACCCAACGTTCGCCAAACAGTGACAGACCGAGCTGCGCAAACAGGCCCTGACGTCCGCCGAGCATGATGATGAAAAAGCCGACCACCACGCCGGGAAAGGCCAGCGGGAAGGTGATCAACGCCAGCAGCAGGCCTTTACCGGCAAACTGCTGGCGCGCGAGGAAACACGCCACAATGGCAGAAATCGCCACGGCGACCAGCGCAACTAACGCCGAGAGCGCCACGGTCACGCCAAGGCTTTCGAGGTACTGCGGTTGGCTTATAACGGTCCAGTAGGCGTTCTGGTGCGTGCTGTTGTCGGGCTGGCTGCCCAGCACCACCAGCCAGCCAAACGGCAGCAGCCAGAAGGCGCAGAACACCGCGATTGCTGGCGTTAATGCCAGCAGCACGGGACGCGGCAGCGTTTTGCGCCAACGCCCCCCCGTGAGGGAGGACGTGGTGCCCTGTTGCCAGGTCTCAGACATTACTTCACCTCACGCAGGTACTGCGCGGAGAAGGCTTTTTGCGCTTCAGCCATCTGCTGATAGTTCACGGTGCGAGCGCGAGCATAGTCGCTGTCCGGCAGGAACTGCGCTTTGGCGGTGGCTGACATGGCGCTCTCACGTACCGGACGAAGCCAGGCATTCGCCCAGATCGCTTGACCGCGGTCGGACAGCACATAGTCGATCACTTTTTTGCCTTGTTCGCTGTGCGGCGCGTTGTTGACCAGGCCAATCACGTACGGCACTTTGATACTGCCTTCCTGTGGGATCACAAAGACCACATTGGCTTTGTCTTTGTAGCGGGCGCGATAGGCGTTGAAGTCGTAATCCAGCATGATTGGAATTTCACCGGACAGCACGCGGGCATAGGCGGTCTGCTTCGGTACAATCGGCTCGTTTTTCATGAGTTGTTTAAAGTAGCTGATCCCTGGGGCGAAGTTTTGCAGCGTGCCGCCTTTCGCCAGGTTCACCGCCACCGCAGCGGCGTAGCCGACAAAAGCACTGGCCGGGTCGAGATAGCCGATCATCCCTTTATACTCCGGCTTGAGCAGGTCATCCCATGAACGGGGCACTGGCGCGCCATTCAGCGCATCCACATTGACCATAAAGCCGATGGTGCCGGAGTGCAGCGCGATCCATTTGCCATCGGGGTCTTTCATATCGGCGGGAATGCTGTCCCACACGGCGGGTTTGTAGCTCGCCAGCACGCCGGATTTCGCCGCTTCAATGCCGAAAGTGACGCCGAGATAGGTGACATCAGCCACCGGATGCGCCTGCTCGGCGACGATCTGCGCCAGCGCCTGGCCAGAGTTTTTATTGTCTTGCGGCACTACAATGCCGGTATCTTTGGCGATGGCTTTCAGTTGCGTACCCCAGTCAGCCCATTCAGGCGGACAGTTGTAGCAGACGGCGGTAGAGGCCTGTGCTGAAGTCGCCAGTACAAGGCCGCCCAGCAGACAGAATGACGTCAGAGCTTTATTCATGGTGTTCCCCGGTGTTGGTCGATCAAAAGCTGTGGCGGGCGACACTTTCGCCCACGCGCAGCGTGAAATTGAGGGTGCGCGAGGTGATATCCACCCCGGCCAGTAATCCCGTCAGACACTCCATCGCCACTTCTCCCAGCTCTCGTTGTGGCTGGACCACCGAGCACAGCGCCGGGTAAACCCGTTCTCCCAGCGCAATACCATCAAAACCCACTACAGAAATTTGCTGCGGCACGCGATAACCCAGGCGTTGCAGCGTGCCAATAACGCTCAGCGCCAGCAGGTCGTTGGAGCAGAGCAGGGCGGTAACATCCGGCACTGCTGTGAGCCAGCTCTGCAAACGCTGCGGCTCAGCTTCGGTGTGATGCGCCATTTCAGCCAGCGGCAGCGGCGTCAGTGCGGCCTCTTGCATCGCCTGGCAGTAACCGAGGTAGCGCAACTGCGCCCGGTCTGACTGCTGCACCGGTCCGGCGATCATCGCAATCTGGCGATGACCCAGTTGCAGCAAGTGGCGCGTGGCCTGGTACATTGCCGCCTGGTTATCCACGCTGACGGTAACGAAATCACCCGCCGCCGGATTGTGCGCCAGTACCACCGGCAGAGGCTCCTGCGCCAGTAGCTTCAGGCAGGCACTGTTTTGCGCATCGGCCACGGTGATCACCACGCCATCTACTCGCTGGCGCAGCAGGTTTTCCAGCACCGCACTTTCGCGCTCTGCATCGTAATCGGTGGTTGATACCAGCAGGGCATAACCCTGTTCCCGTGCCACACGTTCCATGCCCTGAAGCTGTTCGCTAAACACCGGATTACTCAAGGTGGGCAGCATGACCCCGATCATGCGAGTGGACTGCGTGCGCAGCTGACGGGCCACATAGTTCGGGCGAAACCCCAGCACCTCTGATGCGGCATACACTTTTTCCCGCGTCGCCGGACGGACCTTCTCTGGTTCGGCAAAGGCACGTGCAGCAGTAGCGCGGGAAACACCCGCCATTCGGGCAACGCTGACCAAATCGCTCATCTTGTTACTCAGTTCTCCATGAATGAGATCGATCTCATTGGCCGCCATCCTGCCGCCAGCAGATGTCAGAATAATGACGGCAAGATGACGAACTGGATTTATCAGGCTGGCGATATATGCCGTAGCAACCCGCCGGGTCTGGATAATATGTAAAGAGAAGAAGATGCCGCGATTGGAAAAACATTTCCGGGCGAAACACCGTTTCTGTTTAATTAGTGGAACATCTAAATAATTATTCTGTTTAAAGTGTTCAGCTCGCAGTGCAAGTGTCCCGGCTGTAGTTCCACGTACTTTTTGAGATGTCCGGGTTTTAAGCTATCAGCCGGTAGACTTCCTGCGTCAGGTTGTTCAGGGAAGGGGATGGGATTGTGTGGCAGGTTATATAGGACTGGAACCAGCTGTGCCGGGCTACCTGTGGTGTTCAGCATCTCAGCCATATGCAGCATCATTTGGCACCTTCATGCCGCTGACGCGGCCTTCAAAACGTCTGTAATTCATCTAGCGTATGACAGCTTGGCTTTTTACAAAGCTATTTTCAGTCTTTTCAATTTAACAGCAGATGCGGGTAAACCCTGCGTATGTGCGCAATCGTGACCTGAGAGAAAAGTAACCCGCCAAGGGCTCCGCCAAAAAAGCACCTAGCAGGTAAAAATATGCCCCGACACTACAGGTTACTGCTCCAATGATTTGCATATACCAGCATTGCCAGTCTTTGTGCGCAGCAGTGTAAGCACATCGCCAACGGGCATTACGCTCCTGAGGTTGAAGATGCGCCAGTTCAGGTATGCTTTCAGGGACCAGTAGATACGCATGCTTTATCTCCTTTAGCAGAATAATCAACAAACTCCATTCGACATGTATCGAAGATACAACGGCAGACTATCAGACCTCAATTTATCATGTGACTGGCAGCTCTGTGCCAGTTGCAGGTATTACTTTATTGTGTTTTGTAACTATAATCTGTATTATATTAGCTTTCATAACTCCGTGGGTAATTCATTCTAAATATAATGAGGAGTCAATTAATTACTCTCTAAACATTAAAGTAGTGGAATGATTAATTCGCTGTCGATTGATTTTGATCTGATGTTTTAAAAATTCGCTTTATCATCAGCTTCCGTTAAAGTATTATGGGGTGATTAATCAAATTACATAGAGGTTTGAATGAGAAAAATTAGCGATGAACAAATTAATATCGAAGCTAAATCAGGTTATAAACCTTGGACTATTGAATCTGGCATCGGATTGCTTCCTTTTTCGGAATTAGGAGACCGAGAGTTTGAATTATTATGTTATCTATTAGTTAAAAACGAAATTGAATGTGGTGAACAAAAAAATTTAACCTCCATATCTTTGATGCAAGGTGTTTCTGAAAGGGGGCGTGACTGCTCACTGTACTATAATGGTACTGTTAGGGGTTTGATTCAATGTAAAAAACTACAAGGGAGAATGTCTAGACCGCAAGCATTAAGAGAGGTAATTAAATTTCTATTATTTTCTATAATTGATGGTGAACTACTTCCTGAGCCTGATTTTTTCGAATACAAACTATACGTTTCTAATGATCTCGCTGAAACGACAAATTCACTAATTCATTCATATACAGTTGAAATTGAGAAGGAAATACAGTCCGGCGCTATACGTAAGTACACCAAAGATGTTGTTTCTGAGTATGAAACATTCAAGATTTTTGAGAGCGATTTACCAGTTACTAAAATTATTGAACTTCTGAGGCGGATAAGTTTATCAGCATCAAATGCGACAGATTTAACCATGCGAGTCCATAAACATGATTCATTGTTATCGTTGTTTTTTAATGTGAAAACGGTAATCGATTTAGAATCTGCAAATGAAGTAATACGCAATGCGCTTGATGACTATGGTTTGAAATACTTGACTGATGAAGATCTTAAGCAGCTTCAAAATCGCATTTCAAACACTAAAGAAGAAAACAGAATAAATTTAGGATTTGTAGATTTCTTTGGGTATAATAAAGAGTTTTTTAAATTTTTGAATGGTGATCCGTTCAAAAAAGTATTGGAAGCGGTTGCATCGGTAACAATATTATTAGACCAGTATTCACTGGAGTTTATAAATAGTAAAATTAACAAGCTAACTGTCGAGAAAGTTACAAAAAACTTATTAAATCAAGGAAAAATCCATCCTTTTAGTGTGGGTGTGGTGGGACCCTATCTACTTCAAAGGCTGTCCATGAAAGTCCTATCAAGAAAAATGCCAAGAGAGTTGGCAAGTGCTTTTCATAAACAAGCCTCTCAGTCAAAAAATGAATTAATCGATTCGATAGCAATTAAACTTTTTGACGCAAGTGAAAGGGTTATGAAGGGCGATTTTAGCCATTTAGTGGGCAATCCTGAAGACATACAGTTTAAAAAGAAAATTTATGCTCATATCCACAGTGGATTCAATACAATAGAAGATGCAAAGCTTACTTTTGCCCAAGATATCCAGATTATAATTCCAGTTATGGATTCGATTGAGGAGAAAATTAATGAATTATTACAAGAGGAACGTACTGTAGTAATAAAGGATGCCTCATTTTTAGAAAGTGATGATGAAATTAAGAAAATAGCAAAAACATTAAGCATGATCGAGCCCAATGAAGGGATGTAGTATAATTTTTACTTGGCTTGTGCTCTTCTTTTAGTATTTATATTAGTATAAACGCACAAACACACTCTTGGAGAAGTATCTGAAAGCTTTATCAAGTTTAAAATGTATTGTTAGATACGCGTAACCTGTATTCTGTTGGTTAAAGCACTTTTATGCTAGTAAAAGTCAAGCCGGCTCAACGTCTGCTTATCGCTCACAACAGCCCCTCAGCCCCTATAACTAACCGGCTTCACACCGCAGAGCGAACATTGCCAATGTCCGCACTACATTTAATCGAGAGGCTACGGCTCTGCATCATTCAAAAACAGAGCCCAAACAGGCTCTGTCTTTTTATTTTCAATGAAAAACAGCACCTTACATATATTGATTCTAATTCTACGGCTTACTTCACAGTGAACATGTAGTTACCCTGTGTCTTATGGCCATCAACAGATAAAGCATGCCAGCTCACCTGGTAGTCACCAGCTTTAAGGGCTGACGGGAGTGGAACGACTAACGTTTTTTTGTCTGAGCCTTCAAGCTCCGCTTTGCCAGTATCTACCGCTTTACCACTCGCATCCGTGATTTTTACCCCACTGAAGGCCAGCTCTAATCCCTCGGTAAACGCCAGCGTCAGCTTTTCTGGCGAATGCTCAACGCTGCTCATATCAGCAGGTACGGATGATGTCAGATGCGCATGAGCTATGGCTTGTTGGCTGCATACAATGGCCGCAGTAAACAGGGCGGCACTGAGAAGATTTTTTGCTTTGTAAAACATAACTAACTCCTGTGACTAAAGGTCCCCGATATGGAGACGCAAAAATTCATTGGCTCAGGTGATGATCCCGATAGCGTGTGGAAAACACTGCTGCTTGATGGGGAAAAATCAGCCACCAGACTCGTATCAAATGCCTTTTCAGCCACGCGAGCGAGTGCAGCCTGTGCGAATAACAGGTGCTGATAAGTACGCTGCTGGCCACAGCAGCCTGACAAAGGCGAAAGTGCCGACGTAAATACATCATCAATATCCTTAAATTTTTGTCGCCTGAGTGATGCGCAGGCAGGAGGATCGCCCTGATTTCAGCGCTTTGTTAACAGCAGACTCGCTCTTAATGCGCAGGCGACAGGCCTCCACTACCCAGGCGGAGAAGTTCTGGCTACATTCTCTGGCAAGGCTGGCTTCAATACCCTCAAGAAGTGAGTGCGGGAAGCGGATATGCCTGCGGCGCGTTTTGCTGGTGCTCATTTTATCCATGTCCCCTCCTTAAAAGGTCACGTTGACTTTTGCCCACCAGGTCCTGCCCGGTTCATTGACTGCCGTATTCGCCGAGTAGCCAAAGGCGCTGTTGCCCGCCAGATTGAGGTGCTCGCTGTAGTTAACATCAAACAGGTTATCCACCCCGGTACTGACCTTGATGTCGGATGTGATCCGGTAGGCCAGATTGGCGGAGAACACCGCAAATCCGGCACTGCTGCCAAAGTCTTTGCCCACCACATTCCCTTCATTGACGGCAGTTCGGTGCTGGCTGCTCACCAGTCGCAATAACCCGCCGCTGCTCCAGTTCCCCGATGCCCAGTTCAGCCCCAGCCTGGCTTCAAGAGGGGGAATTTGCGGGAGTGGCTGATGATCGGAGGTATTTTGCGCCCAGGAATACGCCAGGCTGGCGTCGGTTTTCCAGTGGTCAGTGAGCTGATAACTGAATCCTGCTTCACCGCCCATCAAGGTGGCATTGACGTTGCTGGCCTGACTGACGGAGGTATCCTGGGGATCATAGAGAAACAGAATATAGTCGCTGACATGGCCCAGATATGCGGAAACCCAGGCATTGAGGCGATCGCCGCTGTACTGTGCGCCGATATCGAGCTGCGTGGTTTTTTCGCTTTTTACGCTGTCAAACGCGCTGACATTACCGCCTGGCCCGTAGGTGGGTGAAAACAGTTCCCAGTAGTCGGGAAAACGTTCGGTATAACCCAGTCCTGCATAGAGCATCAGGGGCACATTACTCAGGCTATGTTCCAGACGCACGAAGCCTGCCGGGAGCGTATCGTGTCGGCTGCTCAGGCCAGTGCCGGTAAAATTATCGACGAGGGTGCGGTCAAGCCGCCCACCGCCAATCACTTTATTCTGCGCCGATGCGTACCAGGTCAGTTCACTGAAGACACCATAATCATGGAAACGGGCGTCTTTCGACCAGCCGCTGTTCCCGAGACTGCGGTGGGTATTCAGCTGAGTATCTGCACCGCTCTGCAACTGGAAGTCCTGCCATAGCCAGGTTCCCATCATGCGACCGCCCACGGTTCTCCGGTCAAGCTGCATGGCCATCGGACTGCTCATATCCATCGACGAACTGTCAGACATATCCATGGCGGTACTCATACCCGACATGGAAGTAGCGGCTGGAGAACGCAGGGTGTAGTTGTCCATGATGTGGTTGGCATAGTTGTAGTAAGCGCTGGCCTCAAACTTATCGAACACCTCGCCGATATTTGACTTTTCAAAGCGCACGCCCAGACTTTCCCGTTTGAACTGCGATCCATCCATGCTTCGCCCGGCGTAACGCGCCTCACCATTGCCCCTGCCTGCGGTCAGTTCAAGCAGCGTGTCTTTATCTGGCGTCCAGCCAAGCGCAACATCCGCATTCCATTTGTCCCAACGGGAAGGGACGCGGCTGCCATTTCCATCCTTATAATCACCGGAACGTGATTCATTGCCCGTCAGCCGGATATACCCCTTTTCATTGCCCAGGCTTACGTCGGCATTCTCATCAAAACGGCGATTAGACGCGGCAAGCATGCTGGCACTGCCCGTCACGCCGGGCTTATCGAACTGCGGAGGCTGACGATCAAACCGCAGCGTTCCCGCTGAATTACCCGGTCCCCAGAGCACTGTTTCCGGTCCTTTAATCAGCGTCAGGGTATCGAAACTTTCCGGAGAGATGTATGAAGTGGGGGCATCCATCCTGGCCGGGCAGGCACCCAGCATTTCACTGTTATTCGTCAGGATCCTCAGGCGGGAACCAAACATGCCCCGAAATACCGGGTCGCCGTTGGTACCGCCATTGCGGATCTGTGAGAAGCCAGGGATGGTCTTGAGGTAATCAGAACCATCACTGGCAGGCACCGGCTGTCGCGGCGTTTTAAGGTTAGTCACCACCGTCAGGGGTGAAACCACGGGTGCCGTCACGGTCATCACCGGGTCTGTAGATGATAGGGGCTGAGCGGGCTGTTCCTCCGCATTTTCAGCAAAGGTGATTCCTGGAAACAGGCAACCCAGCGCCACAGCAAGACTGACGGTCCGAAGAGAAAAATGAAGCTTATACATAACTTATCCTGATTTTGGCGTGCAACATTCCTGCCCGCTGAAATATTCAGAAGGCATTCTGGCTCTGCCAGGAAAAAACAACCCGATATCAATGACCAAAGCATCGTTATTTTTAAACGCCTTACCGGGCGATTCAAAATAGGCCTGAATCAGTTTAATTTGATATTTTCTGGGCGTTATTTACCCTGCGCCTGAGCACAATGAGAAATTAACGACATACGACAACAAATAATTATCGCTGATGAAAATCAGTAAGTATTGGAAGGAGGGGCGCGTGGCTGCGCGATGCCTGGGAAGAACAGTGTGAAGAAGGTATGTATCCGCTTTGGCGGTGGTATAACGCTAACGAGGGAAGTCAGCCAGAGAATCGCGGCAAACAGGCACAGCATCAGGGGAAGGTGGATCAAGACAAGGCAGTATCCACAGGCAATATCGCCCATCATATCGCCTGCGCCCATCATACCTTGCATGCCTGGCATCATCGCAGTTCGCATTGACTTAGCCATATGCATGCTCGCGTGCTCGTGCCCCATCGCGTCAGGCATTGACATGTCCATACCGGCCATATCATCCCCCTGCATCTGCTGGGCAGTAGGGCCGGTTTGAACTGCAACAGGGCAAGGATCGGAAGAAGGGGGTTCGACACAAATATCCATGTTTTCCATTCGCCGGTGTTCCAGCGTTTTCGACACGATCGGCGCAATAAACAGCATCAGTATCGCAAGGATTGCGATAACGGCGGGTTGTTTATTGCGACAGAGTCGAATAAGGGAAAACAAATTGTGCATCCTGCATTGCTGATTCAGATGCAGCAGTGTAAGAAAAAACCGGTCAATTGTTAATATATTTTTTGATAAAGTGAAATATCATTTTTCTGTTAACATTATTGAAACATCGCTAATGGTGAGTCTATTGAGACAACCCTCACGCTTTATCTCTCATCATTAAAAGAAACCTGTTAAGGGTTCCATTAAATAACCAAATGCACCACGCGTTGTTAATGGATATTGACCAGAATAAAGCGAAAGGGAAGGTCGGGATTATTTAGCTCTACCTCCGTAATCCTCGTAACACAGGCAGGACAGAGCAGCGCTTTTGCTTTCCGGGCAATGTGGGACCTGAATCCCAATGTTCGAAAGAGATCTGTCAGGAGGAGAAAAGCAGCCGAACGCAGAGGCGTTTACAACAATGCCGTTGCCCCCGCAACGGCACCTGAAGGCAAAATCACGCAGCCGCGGTGTGTGTCGCGGGTGCTTCTGCTGCGGTCAGCAGGGCATGGGTCAGCTTCCCGGCATCAATAGTAAACGGCAGCCGGGCGGCAACGTCTGCGGGCAGGGTAAACTTCTGCGCGATCCCGGCAACGTGCTGCGGGCTATCGTTCACGCCAAGCTGGGCCAGCGTCAGCGGGGTATGATACTGCTGCAACAGACGTAACAACGTTTGGCGCAACTCAGGCGCATCGCTGTCCAGCTGGCTCTGCACCGCCAGCGCAAAACCCACAATCTCGCCGTGCAGCCAGTGATGGTGAACGCCTGGCTCATGCGTGAGCAAATCGTGAATGCGATGGGAAATACCGATGCGGTCAATCTCATCCACGATGCTGTTGGCTAACCCGGCCAGGGCAATGTTGGCATCGGTTGCCCGCCGCAAGGCTGCGGTATCCAGCCCACGTTCATTATCTGCCACCGCTTGTTCACCGATGTCGCGCAGGGTGTCAAAGGCGAGCTGCGCCGCATTCACTTTTAAGGTTAAACCCAGGTCGTCGGCACCGTTACGCTGATAAGGGGCAAATTCAAACCACTTCGCCAGCGCATCAACAATGCCTGCACGCAGGAAACGCACCGGGGCACGGGCAATGATCGTGCTATCGAGCAATACCCACTGCGGGAAACGGGTCAGGCGAATGTGACCGTCCTGGCCGCCTTGCGCGTTGTACAGCACCGTCACCGGGGACCAGGCCGCACAGGTTGCCGCGATAGTGGGCACGGTAATCACTGACAGATCGTCGAGTAATTTGCCGACCGCTTTGGCGCTGTCCAGCACGCGTCCGCCGCCAATGCCAACGATCAGCTCCGAACGTTGGCGTTGTGCCTGCTCGGCCAGCCCTTCAATGGTGGGAAGGTGGCAAGGCCCGCTGAGAAAATGCACCTGCCAGTGTACTTCAGCCGCTTTCAGGCTGGCTTCTACGGCTTCCCGCGTCAGGTTCCATGCCGTTGGGCTGGTCAGAATGGTTACGCGACTCGCCAGCGGTTTTACGTATTCGCCTATGCGCTGAATAATGCCCGCTTCGTGGCGATAATTGTCGGGTGCTTTAATGGCTACCATGATGTCACTCCTGTTAAGCGTCGGGCAGCGCATGCGTTCAGCTCACAGGCAACGTGAGCCCGCCCTGAAGTTGAATTAACGGAACAGCTTAAGCGCGGCGATACGATCAAAGGCTTCGCCCAGCTCGGCATCGCTCGCCGTCAGGCTGATGCGGATATACCCTTCACCGCCGGGGCCAAAGCCAGTACCCGGCACCACCAGCACATGTGCCTGCTGGAGCAGATGTTCAGTCAGTTGCTGGCTGGTAAAGCCCGGTGGCACTTCCAGCCAGAGGAAAAACGATCCCTGTCCGCGGCGTACCGGCCAGCCAAGCTGCGCCAGGCGCTGTTCTACCAGGGTACGACGGCGTGGATACACCGCCAGATGCGGGTCGATATCACTGTCGGCAAGATTCAACGCCGCAGTGGCCGCATCCTGCACGGCACCAAACACCGTGCTGTAACTGTGGGTGTGCAGCTTTTTCAGCGCCTGAATGATCGAGGCGTTACCCACCGCGAAGCCAAAACGCCAGCCCGCCATATTGAAGGTTTTCGACAGGGTATAGGTTTCCACTCCCCACTCTTTACCGCCCGGCTGAGCCAGCAGGCTGATGGGCGCGCCACCTTCACTGGCACCAATGGCGGCGTAGGCAAAATCATTCAACACCGGTAGCTGGTAACGTTGCGCCCAGGCTAAGGCATCGGCGAATAATTCCGGCGTGGCGAGCGCACCGGTGGGGTTGTGCGGATAGTTCAGCACCAGTAGACCGGCATTGCGCGCCACTTCTTCCGGCACGCTGTCAAAATCCGGCACGAAATCATTTTCCGCGTTAACCGGGATTCCCCAGAACTGGGCCTGTGCCTGTTTGGCCACATTACGGAAGGTCGGGAAGCACGGATCGGTGGCGATAATGTATTGGCCGGGATTGACCAGCGCGCGTGGTACACCGGTAATCCCGATGTGGGAACCGTGAAATACGGCGATCTCGGTGTCCGGGTCCAGCGTGACGCCGTACTGGCGCTGATAGAAATCCGCAATCGCCTGACGCACCTGCGGTTTGCCCCAGAACGAGGGATATTCGTGGTTTTCCGGTCGTCCTACCGCTTCCTGCAATTCGGCGATGATCGCCGCAGGCGCAGGTTGACGCGGACTGCCGCTAGAGAGGTCAATCAGCGGCTTATTACGGGTATCAATAGCAGCGGCCATTTTTTCCAGCACGCCAAACAGATTACTCGGCAGTTCATTAACTAATTCAGCAGCAGCAAATTGTGGCATGGTAAAACCTTTTAATACGTGGACAACATAAATTGCTGTCGCGAATGGAAAGGGCGTTAACGCATTAAAAACCGCGCTGAGCGACAGCTGCAAGTCCAATTCAGATAATCCAAAGCGCATAAATGCATAATCAATTTGCGCACAACCATTGCGTAAATGCGCAAATAAAATCCCGGTGGGCTTATGATTTAATCCTCTTCACCTTCATAACGATGAGTAAAAAGATGAAACAGATGCTATTTCGCACCGGCCTCCTGGTGCTTTTGACGACGGCAGCGATTGCCAGCCAGGCGAATGACAATGCGACAAAAACACTGCGTATCGGTTTTAATCCCGGCCCTTATAAAGAGCAGTTTGAACAGGGCGTGGCACCCGAGCTGATTAAGCAAGGCTATAAAATTGAATACAAAGATTTCAGCGATGGTATTCAGGTGAATGATGCGGTCGATAAAGGCGGTATTGAAGCCAATATTATGCAACATCCGGTTTATCTCGCCTCGGTGAACGATCGCTTAGGCATCCATAATATCGGCATTGTCCAGGTTCCAACCCCGCCGATGGGGATCTACTCGAACAGCCAACAGCAGGTCACTCAACCCAAAGAGGGGGCGGTGGTTTCGGTGCCGAATCAGCCCTCTAACGAGTACCGGGCAGCGCTGCTGTTGCAGGATCTTGGCTGGCTAAAAGTCGATCCTAAAAGTGATGCAGCGACCTTTTCGCAGCGCAATATCACCGCCAATCCCTACCATATTGTGCTGAAAGAGATGGACAATGCGCAGCAGGTTCGCGCCTTACCTGATACCGATTTTGGTGTGATTCAGGGGAATTTTGCTGTCTCCAGCGGCTTAAAACTGGCTTCGGCGTTAAAACTGGAAAATCCACGCTCACAGTTTATTAACGTCGTCACCATTGCGGAAAAAAATAAAGACAGCCAGTGGGCGAAAGATATTGTGGCCGGTTATCACTCGGCCGCGTTTAAACACTATATTCTGAGTCATCATCAGTACGATGGCTATTTACTGCCTGATTATCTGAAATGAGCCAGCCAGCGATTGAATTTCGCGGTGTCAGCAAACAGTTCTCCCGTCAGGGGCAGCAGGTTAATGCGCTGGAAGATATTTCCCTGACCATTAATCAGGGGGATATTTTTGGCGTGATTGGCTATAGCGGGGCAGGAAAAAGCACCTTGCTCAGGCTGATCAACCGGCTGGAAGTGCCGACGCAGGGCACGGTCACGCTGGCCGGGGAAACACTCAATGATGTTTCCCCACGGCGATTAAACGCGCTTAAAAAAAATATCGGCATGATATTCCAGCATTTTAATCTGCTGAATTCCCGCACGGTATTTCACAATGTCGCGATCCCGCTGATACTGCAAGGCCTGCCCAAGGCGCAAATTCGCCAGCGTGTCGAGGAGTTGTTGACCTTTGTTGACCTGATTGACAAGCAGCACAGCTACCCCGATGAGCTCTCCGGCGGACAGAAACAGCGCGTGGGGATTGCGCGCGCGCTGGCTACCAATCCGGCTGTGCTGCTGTGTGATGAAGCCACCTCGGCGCTGGACCCGCACACCACCATACAGATTTTACTGCTGCTCCAGGAGATCAATCGCCGTTATGGCATCACCATCGTGCTGATTACGCATGAGATGTCGGTGATCCAGAGAATTTGCCATCGCGTGGCGGTGTTTGAGCAGGGACGGATGGTGGAAGAGGGCAGCGTGCTACAGCTGTTCTCCGCGCCACAGCACCCGGTCACGGCGCGTTTCGTCAGTGCCGTGATTCACGACCAACTGCCGGAGGCGGTGACGCAGTTCCTGGATTCCGCTCCGCCAGGCGCGGCGTTGCGACTGGAGTTTATTGGTGAGAGCGCGCGTCAGCCGCTGATCCAGCAGGTGATGCAGGCACAGGGCATTGAGGTCAATATCCTGTTTGCCAGCATGACCGAAGTCCAACAGACCATCCTCGGTTTTATGATTATCACCCTCAACGGCGAAGCCACGGCGATTCAGGCGGCGCGTCACACTCTGCACCAGGCAGGGGTAAGGATCAGCGATGTTTGACTGGATAGATACCGTGGTGACCGGTGAGCAGTACCTCCAGGCGATTCATGACACGCTGGTGATGATTGCCGTTTCGCTGGGATTTGGTGCCCTGTTCGGTGTGCCACTGGGAATGGCGTTGGTGGTCTGTCGTCCTGGGGGGATTCACCCGGTGGCGGCGCTACATCGCCTGCTCAATCCGCTGATCAATATTGTGCGATCGCTGCCGTTTATTATCTTACTGATTGCGATTCTGCCCCTGACGCGTCTGCTGGTACACACCACCATTGGCACCGCGGGGGCGATTGTGCCGCTGGTGTTCTACATCGCCCCGTATATTGCCCGCCTGGTCGAAAACTCGCTGCTGGAAGTGGACCCCGGAATTCTCGAATCCGCCAACGCGATGGGAGCCACGACCTGGCAAACGCTGTGGCACTTTATGTTACCGGAGGCCGCCTCTTCACTGGTGCTGGCGCTGACCACGGCCACCATCGGTCTGCTGGGCGCCACGGCGATGGCAGGAACGGTAGGCGGCGGCGGAATTGGCGACCTGGCGATCACTTACGGCTATCAGCGCTTTGATGCTTTTGCCACCTTCAGTACCGCGCTGGCGTTGATTGTGATTGTTCAACTGCTGCAATCGCTGGGTAATTGGCTGGCGCGGCGCATTCGCCGTGAATAGCCCGGAGGTTTTATGAAGCCATTTCAGGATCTGGCCGTGCTGCACTGGGGCACCTATCACGTTACGACAGAACAGGGCAAACTAACGGCCATGCGGCCGGTCGAGTGGGATCGTAATCCTTCGGCTATCGGCCAGTCGCTTACCGATGCGGTTCAGGGGCCAAGCCGGGTCAGACGTCCGGCCGTGCGCCTGGGCTACCTGCAACAGGGGGCCGCTTCGCGTCAGCGGCGTGGACAGGAGCCGTTTGTCGAGGTCAGTTGGGAAGTCGCCCTGCAACTGGTGGCGGATGAGCTGCAACGGGTTAAAACCGCGCACGGCAATCAGGCTATTTATGGCGGCTCTTACGGCTGGTCTAGCGCCGGGCGTTTCCATCATGCACAAAGCCAGTTGCACCGCTTTCTTAACGGCTTTGGTGGCTACAGTGCCAGTACCAACACCTACAGCATTGCCGCCGGGGAGCGGGTGTTACCGCATATTCTCGGCGATCTGGATGAGTTGCAACGCCAGCATACCCACTGGTCGGTGCTGGCAGAACACTGCGATCTGTTTGTGGCGATAGGCGGACTGCCGCTGCGTAATGCCCAGGTGAACGGCGGCGGGGCTAACGACCATTCGCTGCAACACTGGCTGGATCAATTACAGCGCAACGGTACGCGGTTTATTAACGTCAGTCCGGTGAAAAATGATCTCTCGGCGGTACCGCAGGCCGAGTGGTTGGCGATCCGCCCCGGCAGCGATACTGCGCTGCTGCTGGCGGTGTGCCAGGTACTGATTGCAGAACAGCTATACGATGCTGCGTTTGTCGCCAGCCACACCGTGGGTTTTGCGCACTATCGGCAGTATCTGCTGGGTGAGTTGGATGGCGTGGTGAAAGATGCTCACTGGGCGGCCCCGCTGACCGGGCTTGAGGCGACACAGATTGAACAGCTGGCGCGGCAGATGGCCGGGCAGCGCACCATGATCAACATAGCCTGGTCGGTACAGCGCGCCCGTCAGGGCGAACAGGCTTACTGGGCACTGGTCGCCACCACCGCGCTGCTCGGGCAGATTGGCACGCCAGGCGGAGGGATCGGTTTTGGTTACGCCTCGACGAACCTCGCGGGATCGGTTCGACGGCGCTTTTCTGGCCCGCGTCTGCCCGCAGGAGAGAACCCCATCAGAGAACGTATTCCGGTGGCGCGGCTGGCCGATATGCTGCTTAATCCCGGCGCAAGCTATGAGTTTGATGGCAACGTCGGCCACTATCCGGATATCCGTTTGGTCTACTGGGCGGGAGGCAATGCGTTCCATCATCATCAGGATCTTAACCGGCTCATCACCGCCTGGCAGCAGCCGGAAACCATTGTCGTGCATGAACAGTACTGGACGGCGCAGGCGCGTTTTGCCGACATCGTGTTGCCTGCCACCACTTCGCTAGAGCGGGAAGACATTGGCAGCGCCAGTAATGATGGTTTTATGATCGCCATGCATCAGCACATTGCACCGGTGGGTGAAGCGCAGGATGACTACGCCATTTTCAGCCAGTTGGCGCAGCGGCTGGGCTTTGCCTCCGCGTTTAGCGAGGGACGTGATGTACAGCAGTGGTTACGGCACATGTATCAGCAAGCCGAGCCGCGTGCGCACGAGGAAGGCATTACGCTGCCCACGTTTGATCAGTTCTGGCAGCAGGGCAAACTGGAATACGCACTCCCGGCCGATCCTCTGATTTTGCTGGCGGATTTCCGCGCGGACCCACAGCGCTTCCCACTGGATACCCCCTCCGGGAAAATCGAACTCTACTCTGCCACCGTGGCCGCATTTGGCTATGCCGAATGTCCTGGCTATCCCTTCTGGGATCGGCAAGAGGCAAACTACCAGCAGCAGCAGGCGCAACGCTGGCCGCTGCATTTGCTCTCCAGCCAGCCACGCACCCGGCTGCACAGCCAGTACGATCACGGTTCACTCAGCAAGAGTACCAAAGTGTCTGGACGGGAGCCGCTGTGGTTGCATCCCCAGGATGCGGCGGCGCGCCGTTTGCAGGAGGGGGATGTGGTGCGGGTGTTCAACGCGCGCGGTGCACTGCTGGCGGGCATACATATCACGGCAGATATTCGCCCTGGCGTGGTGCAGATGTCTACCGGTGCCTGGTACGATCCGCTGGATGTCCTGACGCCGGGCTCGCTCGACAAACACGGCAACCCGAATGTGCTCACGGAAGATCGCGGCAGCTCACGTTTAGGGCAGGGGTGTAGCGCCCAGAGTTGTCGGGTGGAAATAGAACGTTACGACTTGCCATTACCGGATATTACAGCCTGGCAACCGCCGACGTTTATTGCCAGACCAGGCACAACGGATTAACTGATTTTAACGGCAATCGATAGTAATTTTAGTTCGTAGTGTTAATTCAGTGAAGCTGGCAAGGTTTATTTAACTGAATTAGCGAGATTATTCCAATGGCGAACATAAACCCCCTTAAATTGCCGGTTATTGATTTTTCCCTGCTGAATGGCAGTGCTGAACAACGGGCTGCACTGCTACAGCAATTAAATAAGGCCGCTCGTGAGGTTGGCTTTTTCTATCTTATCCATCATGGCATTGATACTGCCCTGTCAGACGAAGTTCAGCGCCTCTCCCGTGCCTTTTTTGCCTTGCCGGATGCGGATAAGCGCGAGGTAGAGATGGTTAATTCGCCGCATTTTCGCGGCTACAACTTCGCCGGTTCCGAGCTGACCCGTAGCCAGCCCGATCAGCGCGAGCAGTTCGACATTGGTGCCGAGCGGGAACCGCTGCCAGCCGATGCCTCAGCGCCCGCCTGGCAGCGCTTACAGGGCCCCAATCAGTGGCCGGAAGCGTTGCCGGAGCTGCGTCCGGTGATCACCCAGTGGCAGCAGGAGATGACTCAGGTGGCGTTGCAACTGCTGCGCGCGTTTGCGGAATCGCTGCAACTGCCGGTCAATGCCTTCGATAATCTCTACGGCCGTGAGCCCAATGAACACATCAAGCTGATCCGCTATCCGGGTCGCGCTCACGAGGATTCACGCCAGGGCGTCGGCGCGCATAAAGATTCGGGCTTTTTAACCTTCCTGCTGCAAGACGATCAACGTGGCTTGCAGGTTGAGGTCACGCCGGATAACTGGGTGGATGCCCTGCCGGTACCGGGGGCGTTTGTGGTGAACATCGGTGAGCTGCTGGAGCTGGCCACCAATGGTTATTTACGTGCCACCGTACACCGCGTGGTCTCTCCCGCCTCGGATGCTGAACGTCTGTCGGTGGCATTCTTCCTCGGTGCCGAGCTGGGTGCCGTGGTGCCGGTTTATCAACTGCCTGAACATCTGGCACAGCTGGCTCAGGGGCCAGCCAGTGACCCGTTAAACCCGCTGCTGCGCGAAGTGGGCTGGAACTACCTGAAAGGGCGGCTGCGTTCTCATCCCACGGTGGCGCAACGTTTCTATTCCGATCTCATCACCCATTAATCCCTATAATAAGAGAACCGATCATGCGTAAATCTGCTGCTTTGTTAATCACCAGTTTGTCACTGCTTATTTCCCACAGCCTGTATGCAGCACCGCTGCGTGTTGCGGCAGATCCGGTGCCGCACTCTGAAATTCTTAACTACGTTAAAAAAATCGACCCCAAACTCGATTTAAACATTATTGAGATGACCAACGGCGCTAACCCGAATGAACTGCTGGCGTCAGGAGATGTGGATGCCAACTATTTCCAACATCTGCCTTATTTACACGAGCAGGAGAAAGCGCTGGGTAAAAAATTCGTGGTGGCGGCCGCAGTGCATATTGAGCCATTGGGTATCTACTCACATAAATATAAAACGCTGGCAGATTTGCCGCAGGGCGCAAAAATCGCGATTCCCAATAACGCCACCAACCTGAGCCGTGGGCTGTGGTTATTACAGGATAATGGCCTCATTAAACTCAAAGGTGAACGCTCAGCGGAATCCACCCTGGTGACGCCAAAAGATATTATCGAAAACCCGAAAAACGTGAAGATTCTGGAGATCGAATCACCGCAGATCCCGCGTTCGCTGGATGACGTCGATGCGGGGATCATTAACGGCAACTACGCGCTGGAAGCGGGCCTGAGCCCAGCAAAAGACGCCCTCGGAATTGAAAAGGCCAAGGATAATCCTTACGCCAACTTACTGGTGACCACCCCTGTGCTGGAAAACGATCCGCGCATCAAGCAACTGGCGAAGGATCTGACCTCGCCGCAGGTTGCCGAGTTTATTCGAACCCAGTATCACGGCTCAGTGATCCCGGTTGCAGGCAGTGCGCATGATTAGCATTCATGCATTAAACAAACGGTATGCGGGGGCGCAAGCGCCCGCACTGGATAATGTCTCGCTCACCATTCCCGGCGGCAGTATTTATGGCATTGTTGGCCACAGTGGCGCCGGGAAGAGCACCTTGCTGCGTTCGCTGAACCTGCTGGAGCAGCCGGATAGCGGGGAAATTCTGATTGATGGCGAAAACATTCAACGCCTCAGCCTGCGTCAACTGCGGCGTCAGCGTCAGCAAATCGGCATGATCTTTCAGCACTTTAACCTGATCCACTCCCGCACCGTGGCAGACAATATTGCGCTGCCGCTGGAAATTGCAGGAGTAGGGAAAGCCCAGCGGCGTGAGCGCGTTGAGGCATTGCTGGCACTGGTTGGGCTGGAGGGGCGGGGGGATGCCTGGCCGTCTCAGCTCTCCGGTGGGCAGAAACAGCGCGTGGGCATTGCCCGGGCGCTGGCCTTTGAGCCGCGCTATCTGCTGTGCGATGAGGCGACCAGCGCACTGGACCCCAGCACCACCCAATCGATTCTCGATCTGCTGGCGACACTGCAACAGCGGTTGAACATCACGGTGGTGTTAATTACCCATGACATGGCGGTGGTCAAGCGGATCTGCGACCATGCGGCGTTACTGGAACACGGGCGTTTAATCGAGAGTGGTCCACTGGCCGGGATCATGGCGCAGCCCGCTTCACGTCTTTACCAACTGCTGTTGCAGGATGGTGCCGCAGAGCGCAACTTCCTCGCGCGGTTTGCACCACAGGGGAGATCACAATGCGTAGCGTAGACTGGGACACGTTTCGTGACCTCATGATCAATGCCACCCTGGAAACGTTATACATGGTGGCGCTGGCGGCGGTCTTCACGCTGGCGATTGGTTTGCCGGTGGGCGTAGCGCTGTTCCTGACGCGCAAGCAGGGATTGTTTCCTAACCGGCTGATTGCTGGGGTGTTGAATGTGCTGGTGAATGTGGGGCGCGCGCTGCCGTTTGTGGTATTGCTGATTGCCATTATCCCCTTTACCCGTTTAATTATTGGCACCACCCTTGGCAGTACGGCCGCCGTGGTGCCGATTACGCTCGGGGCTTTTCCTTTCTTTGCCCGCATCGTGGAAAATGCGCTGGATGAGGTTGATCGCGGACGCGTTGAAGCGGTGGTGGCGATGGGAGGAAACAGCTGGCATATCATTAGCCGGGTTCTGCTGCCGGAAGCACTGCCTTCGCTGCTTTCAGGCTCTACGCTGACCATCGTGATGCTGATTGGTTTCTCGGCCATGGCCGGTGTGATTGGCGGCGGCGGACTGGGCGATCTGGCGATTCGCTATGGCTATCAGCGCTTTGATAATCAGATCATGGTGGGTACCGTGCTGGTATTACTGCTGATGGTGTTTGTGGTGCAAAAAGCCGGTGATCGACTGGTCGGGGCGTTGGCGCATCGGCGCTAGGCTGGGCGTTGGATTAATGAGTTTTATTCATAAACCCATAAAGGTTCGCGGGGATTATCCGGCGAACCATTCCGGTTACACTGTGGGCCTGCTGTAAGTCTGCCGGAGCGGCCGGTGGGCAGGCCTAAGTGTTTGGAAGATGATGCGAAATCAAACTGTACCGGCGTCCACTCCTCCGGGTGGTGCGCTGTTTGTGGTGATCCTCAGTGCCCTGATGGCGCTAACTTCTCTCTCTACCGATATTTATCTCCCTGCAATGCCGTTAATGACGGTGGATCTGCATGGCGATCCGGCGTTGACGATCACCGGTTTCTTGATAGGCTTTGCGATTGCGCAGTTGATCTGGGGGCCGATTAGCGATCGCTATGGCCGCCGTCTGCCCTTACTGCTGGGCATGCTGTTATTTATGATTGGCTCCGCAGGCTGTGCGCTCTCTACGGATATGACGCAAATCGTCTTCTGGCGCGTTTTTCAGGCGCTGGGTGCCTGCACCGGGCCGATGCTGGCGCGTGCGATGATTCGCGATCTGTTCAGTCGTAGCCGGGCGGCACACATGCTCTCTACGCTGATGATGGTGATGGCGGTCGCCCCGATTGTGGGGCCACTGCTGGGCGGCCAGATGATCCGCTTCACCTCGTGGCACGCTATCTTCTGGCTGCTAGTGGCGCTGGGTGCCGTGATTCTGCTGGCGGTGAGCCTGCTGCCCGAGACGCTGCCGGTGGAAAAACGTGTGCAAACCTCATTGCGCGGTGCCTTCGTTAACTATGGCCGCCTGTTGCGCAATCCCGTGTTTATGCGCTACTCCCTCGGGCTGGCTTTCTATTACGCCGCCGCCTATGCCTTTATTGCCGGTTCGCCGATGGTCTACATCCGCTATTTTGGCGTTGACCCGGCGGCCTACGGCTGGCTGTTTGCCGTCAACATTGTGGGCGTAATGGTGATGAGTATGGTGAACCGTCGTCTGGTCACGCGATTTCCTCTGGAGCGCCTGCTGAAAAGCGCCACGGCGATTGCGGCGCTGGCAACCCTGGTGCTGCTGTTGACCACGCACCTGCACTGGGGTGGGTTGCTGATGGTGGTGGTGCCGGTGTTTATCTACTTTTCCATGAACGGCATTGTGGCGGCGAGTTCAACCGCCGCCGCGCTGGATGAGGTGCCAGAGATGGTGGGTTCCGCTTCTGCGCTGATTGGCGCGCTACAATTTGGTAGCGGCATTCTCTCCTCACTGCTGCTGGCCTGGCGTGCAGACGTTACCCCCGCCAGCATGGTATGGCTGATTGTGCTGTTCACCTGTGCCAGCGCGTTGATGGTGAACTTTGCCGGAAAACGCCGGATGTCTCCGGTGCAACAGGGCTAACTGATGCACGGGCTGCATAAGCTCATGCATTTTCCATCGTACGCTGAGCGTCATCCTGCGGCTAAGCTAGCGGCCGGATGAAATTTCAGGAGCAACCCGCAGATGAACATTACCCGCAATGGGGCCCACGCCTCCACCCGTGGCCCGGAAAGCTATTTCACGGGACAAGTGCGCATTGATGCGCCTTTTCAGGGCACCGGCTCCGCACGCATCAGCGGGGCGACCGTCACCTTTGAACCGGGCGCGCGTAACGCCTGGCACACCCATCCCCTCGGGCAGACACTGATTGTCACCCAGGGGCAGGGATGGGTGCAGTGCGAAGGTGAACCCAAACAGACCATTAATCCCGGTGACATCGTCTGGATCCCGCAAGGTGTCCGCCACTGGCACGGCGCGACCGATCGCACGTCAATGACCCATATCGCCATCGCCGAAAGTCTGGAGGGGAATTCCATCGACTGGCTGGAACCGGTGACGGATGAAGAGTACGGGAGTTAATCACTAACAAGGCTGTGGGGATCAGCTGTAGGTCTTTAAGACCGGGTGTGTTTACAATAGAGAGGTAACTCCCTATTGATAAGCAGATTTCCAGAGGAATGCCATGGCCGGATACCAGCCCCCTTACACCATCACCCCAGCGATGTTAAACCGACTGATTGAGATTGGTGAACTTTTGGGGCGCTGGGAAGCTCAGGCCACACAGGTTTCTCCACAGTTGCGGCGTGAAAATCGCATTCGCACTATCCAGGCCTCTTTAGCCATTGAACACAACAGCTTGTCTACCGAACAGGTAACGGCGTTAATGGAAGGCAAAAGGGTGCTGGCACCGGTAAAAGATATTCAGGAAGTGCGTAATGCTATCCTCACCTATGAAAAGTTAGGTAAATGGCGCAGTACTCGCCTACAAGACCTGCTTGAGGCACATTCAATGCTTATGCTGGGTTTAGTTGATAACCCAGGCCAACTGCGTAGTGGCAATGTAGGTATCTGGCGTGATAGTCAGTTAATTCATATGGCACCACCGGCCAGTCAATTATCCCGCCTGATGTCTGAACTGTTGCTTTGGCTCCAGAGCACAGATGTTCACCCTCTTATCGCCAGCGCGATTTTTCACTATGAATTTGAATTCATTCATCCGTTTGCCGATGGTAATGGCCGGATGGGGCGTTTATGGCAAACGCTTATTTTGAGCGAATGGCGTGCGGAGTTAGCCTGGTTGCCCATTGAAACACTGATTCGTAATGAGCAGGATGAGTACTATCAGGTCTTAGGACTGTGCGATAAAACGGCTGATTGCACGCCGTTTATTGCTTTTATTTTGGATAAAATGGTCCATGCATTGCGAGAAGGTATTGCACAACAGTTTACTTCTGTGAACACCCTGTCGGAAGAAATGTCGGAAGAAATGTCGGAAGAAATGTCGGAAGAAATGTCGGAAGAAATGTCGGAAGAAATGTCGGAAGAAATGTCGGAAGAAATGTCGGAAGAAACTGAGGGCTCATTACCGCATCTTGCTCAAGGTATCCTGGAGCATATCGGATCAACGCCAACGATAACCAGCCGCCAGCTTAGCGAAGTGCTGAATGTATCACCCCGCACAATTGAGCGTCATCTTCGCCAGTTACAATTAAACGGTCTTCTGGTACGTGTGGGTTCAACCAAAAAAGGGCACTGGCAGATCCATCGTCGTTAGGCGATGGCTTGCCGCTTCCGCCTGGGCTGAGCGGCGAAAAGTGTTATGCTGTTTGTCTTCTGTGACGGCCAGGCTGGCGAGACGACAACCATGACAACCCCCATCGCAACACCCATTCATCCCGGCATGATGGTGATCCACGGCAACCATTCGGAAATGCTGCGTGACGTGCTGGTCAGCTGGATGAAAAACCATCCGCTGCCGGTGCTGGAAAACGAAGTGATTCTGGTACAGAGCAACGGCATCGGCCAGTGGCTACGCCTGGCGCTGGCGCGCGATCCTGAAGAGGGCGGGTGTGGTATTGCAGCCGCCCTGGATATTCAGCTCCCGGCCCGTTTTTTCTGGCAGGTGTACCGCAGCGTTCTAGGGCGTGAGCAGGTGCCAGAGTCTTCCCCGTTTGATAAACCGCTGTTGGTCTGGCGTTTAATGCGCCTGCTGCCGCAACTGCTAACCCAGGATGCGTTCACTCCGTTGGCGCGGTTTCTTAAGCAGGATGACGACCAGCGTAAACTGTTCCAGTTGGCGGAAAGGCTGGCCGATCTGTATGACCAGTACCAGGTGTACCGCGCCGACTGGCTGGCAGACTGGAGCCAGGGAAATGATGTGCTGCATACCAGTCGGCGTGGGGCGACGCCGCTACCGGAAAGTCAGCGCTGGCAACCGTTATTGTGGCGCGCGCTGCAAGCCGATACCGGGGAAGCACTGGCCGCCACCAGCCGTGCGGCACTGCATCAGCGTTTCCTTACCGTCGCTGCGCAAGCCGATCACCAACAGCGCCCGGCAGGCTTGCCGCTGCGCGTGATTGTGTTTGGCATCTCTTCACTGCCACAGCAGGCGCTGGAAGTGCTGAGCGCCATCAGCCGCTGGACGCAGGTGTTCATGTGCGTACACAACCCTTGCCAGCACTACTGGGGCGATATTATTGCGGATAAAGACCTCCTGCGTGCTGAACGCTTGCGCCATCAGCGTAAGCCGGGCATGCCGTCCCATCTTGATGAAGATGCACTGCATCAACATGCACATCCATTGCTGGCGGCCTGGGGCAAACAGGGGCGCGATTATATCGGCCTGTTAGAAGAACACGATCAACGTGAACAGTATGAATCGCGTCTTGCGGCTGAAACGCAACGTATCGATCTGTTTGAAGCCACCGCCGGCAGCACGCTGTTGCAGCAGTTACAGGATGATATCTGCGATCTCCGTCCCTTAAGCGAAAGCCGCGAAAAGTGGGCCGATTACGCGGTTGCTCAGGACAACTCGATCCGCTTCCACATTGCCCACAGCCCGCAGCGGGAAGTGGAAATTCTCCACGACCAACTGCTGGCCGCCTTCACCGCCGATCCTTCGTTACGCCCGAGTGATGTCATCGTTATGGTGCCGGATATCAACAGCTACGCGCCACACATTCAGGCGGTGTTTGGTCTGGTGGATCGGCTGGATCCCCGCTACATTCCGTTTAGCGTTGCCGACCGTAATGCCCATCAAATCAGCCCGATTCCCGGTGCTCTGGAGCGCCTGCTGGCGCTGCCACAGTCGCGATTTGCGGTAAGCGATCTGCTCGACCTGCTGGAAGTCCCGGCGATTCGCCGCAGCTTTGCCATCAATGAAGATCAGCTTCCGCTATTGCAGCGTTGGATCCGCAGCGCCAACGTGCGTTGGGGCCTGCACCCGGAACAGCGCAACAGCCTCAACTTGCCGCTTGCCAGCGCACAGAACAGCTGGTTCTTTGGCTTACAGCGCATGTTGCTGGGTTACGCGGTGGGAAGTGGTGCCGCTTGGCAGGATATCGAGCCGCTGGATGAAGTCGGCGGGTTGGATGCACAGCTCGCAGGCCAGCTTGCGGCCTTCCTCAACGCCCTGGAGTCGAGCTGGCGTACGCTCTGTACAGAAGCGACCCCCGAGGAGTGGGGCACGCGACTGAATCAACTGCTGGAGCGCTTCTTCATGGCGGAAGACGATCAGGAAAGCTATATCCTGTTACAACTTGAAGAGGGTTTACAGCAGTGGCTAGACTCCTGTGACAGTGTCACTCTTACCACGCCGTTAACCTTACCGGTGGTGCGCGAACACTGGCTCAGCGTGCTGGATCAATCCAGCCTGGTACAACCCTTCTTCGGCGGCTCCGTGACCTTTGCCACGTTGATGCCGATGCGCGCCATTCCCTTCCGTCACGTCTGCCTGTTAGGCATGAACGACGGGGATTATCCGCGTAATCGCATTCCGCTGGATTTTGACCTCATGGGCCAGGACTATCGTCCCGGTGACCGTTCCCGCCGAGAAGATGACCGCTACCTGTTCCTTGAGGCGTTGCTGTCGGCACGGGATCGGCTGAGCATCAGCTGGGTGGGGCGCAGTATTCATGATAATGTCGAGCGGCCCCCCTCAGTGCTGGTGGCCCAGCTGCGCGACCATTTACAGGCGGGCTGGCAAGGTGATGTGCTATCCGCACTCACCCAGGAGCATCCGTTACAGCCATTCAGCGCCGCCTACTTTACTGAAGGCAGCGCACTATTCAGCTATGCCAATGAGTGGCGTGCGGGCTTAGCCCCGGATTCAGCGCGGGAAAGCGACGTCACGCTGCTTGGGGAATATCAACTGGAGCGCAGCCTGACGCTGCGCCAGTTGGCGGATTTCCTCAGCCAACCGGTGCGCAGCTTCTTCCGCCAGCGTTTGAACATCTTCTTTGAAGCCACCGACACCACCAGCCTCGATCACGAGCCTTTTGCCATCAATGCGCTGGAGAACTGGCGCTTGCAGGATGAGCTGATCGGCGTGCAAAAACAGGCGGTGCTGGCAGGTGGTGATCCTGCGGAAGCGTTACAACAGCAGTTGGCGCGTATTAGTCGCCGTGGAGAGCTGGCTCCCGGCGGTTTTGGCTCGGTACTGGAGCAGGCGTTGGCGGAGCCGATGGAGGATATCTTCAAGCGTTATCGTGCTGCACTCCATGACTGGCCGCTTCCGCTGGACAATCATCCCGTTAGTTTAACGTCACCGCCGCTTGAGGACTGGATCAGCGATCTGCGCAGCAATGGACAGGCAACTTGCCGGGTCTTGCTGGAAAGCAGCGGATTGCTGGATGAGAAAAAGCGCAGTTACCGTTGGGCACAACTGTTGCCGTTCTGGCTGACGCATTTAGCTGCTCATCTGGCGGTAGGACCGATGACCACCCTGGTAGTGAGTAAAAACGGGGATGTGATATTTCCGGTACTTGATATTTCCCAAGTGCAACTATACTGGCAGCAGATTGTTACTGCCTGGCAGGCCGGTATGTGTCGTCCGCTGCCGCTGGCAACCCGTACCGGCTTCCAGTGGCTCAGCCTCGGCGGTGAGGTGAATACCCCTGCGGACAGTGACATCTGGCAAAAGTGTGCCGTGGGGTATGAAGAGTACGATGCGCAAAACATGAAATTTGGCGAACTTAGCCGTAGTCCGTATCTCAATCGTGCCTGGCCTGACTTTATGTCGCTGTGGTCAGCGGGCGAATTTGCCCACTGGACCGAACAACTGCTGGCACCGCTGTACCATACGCTGAAAAGCCGCAGCAGCCGTAAACAGGGAGAAGAAAAATAATGGCACTGAGTTTGCCACAACCGCTTGAGATGCTGCGCTTTCCGTTGCGTGGCAGCCACCTGATCGAGGCCAGCGCCGGCACGGGTAAAACCTTTACCATCGCCATGCTGTATGTGCGCCTGGTGCTGGGCCACGGTGATGAACAGGGTTTTACCCGTGCTTTAACGCCACCTGAAATTCTGGTTGTCACCTTTACCGATGCCGCGACGCAGGAGCTACGAGACCGTATCCGCGCCAGATTGAGCGAAGCCGCCGAGTGCTTCCGTTGCTCGCCTGACGACATTACGCCGCGCGCTGCCGGGGAAGATGTCCTCCACGATCTGCGCAATGAGTACCCGCCGGATGCCTGGCCAGGCTGCGCGCGCAAACTGCAACTGGCGGCAGAGTGGATGGACGAGGCGGCGGTCTCCACCATCCACGGCTGGTGTAACCGCATGCTGAGTGAACACGCCTTTGACAGTGACAGCCTGTTTAGCCAGCGGCTGGAAACCAACCAGAGTGAACTGCTGCTGGAAGTGGTGCGGGATTACTGGCGTACCTGGTTCTTCCCGCTCGGGGTGGATCAGGTGGTACAAGTGCGCCAGTGGTGGATCGATCCAGAGATGCTGTACGTCAATCTGCAACCGCTGCTGGATCATGTTGAACTGCTGGCGGCACCGCAGCCGCCGGAAGTGGTGTTTAACCAGTGCCAGCAGCAGAAAAGCACCCAGCTTGCCGCGCTGAAAGCGCCGTGGCTGGCCTGGTGTGATGAGCTAAAACGTCTGCTGGATGAGGCGGTTGCCACCAAAGCGGTTAATGGTCGGGTGATTCAGGCTCGCTATTACGATCCGTGGCTGGAGGCACTGCGTCACTGGGCCCGCGGTGATGACGATCTGCTGGATCTGAAAACCGGCTGGGTGCGCCTGACGCCTGAAGGCATGCGTCAGGGGTGGAAAGATCCCGATCTGGCACCGCAGCACCCGGCGTTTGACGCCATTGCGACGCTGCCAGCCAGCCTTGCTGCGCTGCCGAATGCCTGTCACGGCATTCTGCAACACGCTTGCGGTTGGGTCTCCGCCCGTTTTCAGCAGGAGCAGCAGCGCCGTGCGCAGATGGGCTTTAACGACCTCCTCACCCGGTTAGACAGCGCGTTGCACAGTGAGAACGGCCCACGGTTGGCCGAGATGATTCGCCAGCAGTTTCCGCTGGCGTTAATCGACGAATTTCAGGATACCGATCCCTTACAGTACCGCATCTTTAACGCCATCTATCAGATCGCGGCTAACGATCCGCAACAGGGCGTGGTGCTGATTGGCGATCCCAAGCAGGCGATCTACGCGTTTCGCGGTGCGGACATTTACACCTATCTTCAGGCACGGCGGGATACCGCCGGTCGTCACTACACGCTGGGCACCAATTTCCGATCAACCCAGTCGATGGTGGATGCGGTCAATCAGGTCTTCTCCAGTGCGGAACAGCGGCCTGCGGGTCGCGGGGCTTTTCTCTTTCGCCGCGAGCAGGGGGACAACCCGGTGCCTTTCCAGCCGGTACAGGCGCAGGGGCGGGCCGAACGCTGGTGGGTGGAGGGCAGTGAAGGCAGTGCGCTGACCCTGATGTGCGCACCGGACGAAGAGACCCTGAGCAACGGCGATTATCGCCAGTTAATGGCGACGCACTGCGCGCAGGAAATTGTGCGCTTATTGTTGCTGGGGCAGCAGGGCGCAGCCGGTTTCACCCGCGATGGCGGTGACATTGCGCCGTTACAGCCTGGGGATATCGCGGTGTTGGTGAACACCGGGCGCGAGGCGGATGCGGTGCGTGAGGCGCTGCGTCGCCGTGGCGTGCGCAGCGTCTATCTCTCGGATAAAGAGTCGGTGTATGCCAGCCCGCGTGCTACGGAGATCCAGTTCTGGCTGGCGGCCTGTGTTGAACCGGAAAACGACCGCCTGCTGCGAGCCGCGCTTGGCACACCTGCGCTGGGCCTGAGCTGGCTTCAGCTCGATCGGCTCAATCACGATGAGCGTGAATGGGAACAGCGCGTGGCTCAGTTCCAGCAGTACCACAAAGTGTGGCGTTTTCAGGGCGTGTTACCCCTCTTACGCCGCCTGATGTGGGACTTTAACGTTCCCGAACGTCTGCTCAATGCCGGGGATTCCCGTAGCCTGACCGATCTGCTGCACCTTGCCGAGCTGCTACAGCAGGCCAGCGTTGAGCTGGAGGGCGAGCACGCGCTGCTGCGTTTCCTTGCCGAACAGCGTCTTGATCAGGGCAACAATAATGATGTGATGAAACTGCGCCTCGAAAGCGATGCCGCGCTGGTGAAAGTGGTGACGGTGCATAAATCAAAAGGGCTGGAGTACCCGTTGGTCTTCCTGCCCTTTGCCTGTGCATTCCGCGCGGTTAAAGCCAGCGACTCCCCACTGAAATGGCATGACGATCAGGGGCAGTTACAGTTGGCGATTGGAGGCGATGCGGCACAGGTGGCGCTGGCGGATGATGAACGCCTGGGAGAAGACATCCGCAAATGGTATGTCGCCCTGACGCGTGCGCGCTATGCCATGTGGCTGGGGATGGCACCGCTGAAAGGGGCAGAAAACAGTGCCGCAGGCTATCTGTTGCAGGGGAGTGAACCCGGCCAGATGATCGCCACGCTTGAAGCCCAGTATGGTGCGGTTGCCCAGGTACAGCCGCTGCCTGAGCCGGATGAGCGTGTGTTTACCACCCATGACCCGCAACCTGCGTTACGTTCCCCTCTCGCGACACCGGATCTGCGCAGCCACCGCTGGCGTATCACCAGCTATTCCCGGCTGAAATACAGCGATACCGCGTGGGCGGGCATTAATCATCACGAGGGGGAAGAGGTGCAAAGTGCCGCTCAGGAAACCCTGAGCGAGCCGGATACCGGGCTGCGTATCGAACCGGTTGTGACCAGCGGTGACGATCTGTTTGGTTTCCCACGCGGTACGGTAGCCGGTAATTTCCTGCACGGCTTGCTGGAGTGGGCCGGGCAACAGGGTTTTGCGCAACTGGCGCAGGACCGTGCTCAGGTCGAAGACCAGATCGCCCGCCGCTGTAACCGGCGCGGCTGGCAGCACTGGATCCCGCCACTCACCGACTGGATGATGAGTCTGTTGAACGATCCCTTACCGCTGGCAGGTAATGACAGCTTCAGCCTGGCGGGTTTGCACAGCAGCGAATATCAGGTGGAAATGGAGTTCTGGTTCGGCCTGAAAGCCGTGCGCGCACGTAAGTTTGATGAGCTGGTGATCCCGGCCACGCTGGGGGGATTACCTCGCATTACCCTGGCACCCGATGAAATCAACGGGATGCTGAAAGGCTTTATTGACCTGATTTTCCAGCATAACGGGCGCTATTACGTACTGGATTATAAGTCTAACTGGCTGGGCGGGCAGATGGAGGATTACGATCAGGCCGCGATGGTGCAGTCGATGATTGACCACCGCTATGATCTACAGCTGGTGATCTACCTGTTTGCGCTTCATCGGCTGCTGAAGTCGCGTTTGCCGGATTACGATTATGACCGTCACGTTGGGGGTGCACTGTATCTGTTCCTGCGCGGTCACCCAACGCCCGGTAAAGGTGCCTGTTTACAACGGCCAGATAAGGCGCTGATGGAGCAGTTAGAACAACTGTTTCGCGCGCATGAGGGATTATAAAGATGGCGTTAAACCATGATCGGCTGATGCAACTGCTGGATAGTTGGGTGGAAAGCGGTTGGCTGCGCGAGCTGGATCGGGCACTGGTGCGTTTTTTGCACCAGACGTGTCCGGACGCTTCACCCCTGTTATTGCTGGCTGCGGCGTTAGCCAGCCACCAGTTGGGGCGCGGCCATGTGTGCCTGAATCTGTCTGCGGTACTGACGGACAGCACCTTTGCGCTGGCGCTACCGCCGGAAGGTTCGCGTCAGCCCGAAATCGAAACACCGGCCCAGGTGCTGCAAGACGTCACGCTACCTCAGTGGCTGGCGGCATTAGATTTTCCAGCCCTGGTGGGGACAGGGGGTGGGGATTCCCCGCTGGTTTGTCAGGGGGATCGTCTCTATTTACGTCGTTACTGGCAGTATGAGCGCCAGGTTGAGGCGGGCATCCAGCAGCGTCTGGCGCAGAGTGCCCACTGGCGCAGCGCATTGACGCCGGAGCTGATGCAGCCCTTGCTGAATATCTTGTTCAGTGAACCCACGGCTGAGACCGCAAACTGGCAAAAACTGGCCTGCGCCCTGGCGGCTGCCAGTGCATTCAGCGTGATTACCGGCGGCCCCGGCACCGGTAAGACCACCACCGTGGTGCGTTTACTGGCGCTGTTGCAGGCGCTGGAGCAGCAACAGCGTGGGACCACACTGCGCATTCGCCTTGCGGCCCCCACCGGCAAAGCGGCCGCGCGTTTAAGCGAATCCATCGCTGGCGCATTAAGTCGGTTACCGTTGGCGCAATTAGGCATTGCCGTAGAGGCGATTAACAGCGATGTGGTTACGCTACATCGCCTGCTGGGCAGTCGTCCGGATACCCGCCATTTCCGCCATCATCCCGGCAACCCGCTGTTGCTGGATGTGCTGGTGGTGGATGAAGCCTCAATGGTCGATCTGGAGATGATGGCCGCGTTGCTATCGGCATTACCTCCTCATGCACGCCTGATTTTACTGGGGGATAAGGATCAGCTGGCGTCGGTAGAAGCTGGAGCGCTGTTGGGCGAACTGTGCCAACGCGCAGCCGCCGGGCATTATTTGCCTGCGACAGCAACCTGGCTGGCTGCGGTGGCAGGAGAGGCTCCTCCCGAAGCGATGCAAGATGCGCAGGGCGTGGCACTCGATCAGTCCATCGCCATGTTGCGGTTTAGTCACCGCTTTGGGGCCGAGAGTGGTATCGGGCAACTGGCGCAGGCGGTCAATGCCGGAGATGTGCGCGCGTTACGCCATGTCTGGCAACAGGACTACGCCGATCTGGCCCGTTTGCGTATTACGCCGACAGGGGGCAAAGCGCAGAATCCGGGCACCGTTTTCCGTGACTGGATCATTGAGGGGGCCGTCAGCCAGTTTGGCGCTCGGCCTGGTATCCCTGCGCCCGTGGGTTACGGGCACTATTTACGTGTGATGCGCACCACGCGACCAGAGGCAGGGGCACCGCAATCCGCCTTTGATCGTTGGGCTGCCGATGTGCTGGAAGCCTTTGGTCAGTTCCAGTTGTTATGTGCCGTGCGCCAGGGCGAGTGGGGCGTGAATCATCTCAATCAGCAGGTCGCAACGTTATTAGGCAGTGCGGGTCTACTGGTGCAGGAAGGATTGTGGTACGCCGGCCGCCCGGTGCTGGTCACGCGAAATGATTACAGCCTGGGGTTAATGAACGGGGATATCGGCATCGCCCTGTTGTTGCCGCAACCGGAAGGCGAAGTATTACGTGTTGCGTTCCCCGCCGGGGATGGTTCTGGCGGCGTCCGTTGGGTGCTTCCAGGGCGTTTACCCGGGGCTGAGACGGTGTTCGCCATGACGGTGCATAAATCGCAGGGTTCTGAGTTCAGCCATACGGCGTTGTTACTGCCGGAGTCATTAAGCCCGATTTTGACGCGTGAGCTGATTTATACCGGAATCACTCGCGCCCGCCACTGGTTTAGCCTCGGGGCCAGTGAGAAGGGGGAACAGTTGCTGGCTCAGGCCATTGAACGCCAGGTACTGCGCTCCGGTGGGTTGACGATCGGCTAGTTTCGTTGGCTGCATGAATCTAACGTCAGAATGAGGGTACAAAACGCAACCGACTTCCCCTCACCCCAGCCCTCTCCCGCCAGCGGGAGAGGGAGCCAGACCGGTGATGCATGTAATGGTGATGCCATACATCCCCTCTCCCTTTTAGGGAGAGGGTTAGGGTGAGGGTAGAGAACGCAGCCGACTTTCCCTCTCCCTTACCGATCCTCATCATTAACGGAAGTTGCTGGAGAGATTCCCAGCATGCCACTCATTAGCCCTCTGACAGATAAAAGAAAATCAGTGATGGATATACGTGAAACAGCACTGTGATGTGCCATGGCGCATTACTGTGTAAAGTTTTCTCTGGCGTTATACTTATCCAGCAGATACTGGCAAGCTGTGCGCCGTATGGTTTCACTGCGGTACTATGTTTTCGGGTGAAACAGGGAAATGACGGCTTACTGAGAGGGAGTACACTTGTCTAATCGTATCGATGATTTCTTGATTCACCCGCCTGCGGTGAATTGCACTGGCGTTAAGCGTGCGGGTCTTGAGTTTCTGTGGTTTGGCGTTAAAGAGCTGCGTGCTTGTCTGTTTGCCGGTTTATTTTTCCTCGCGATGTTTTGTGTCCCGCGCACTGGGCTGATGGGCATCGCACGCTATGACCTGCTGTTGCTGATCGCGGTGACTATTCAGGTCATTATGCTGAAGACCGGATTAGAGAGCCGGGATGAGCTGAAAGCGATTACGCTGTTTCATCTGTTGGGATTTGGGCTGGAGTTATTTAAAACCTCTGCGGCCATTGGCTCCTGGCACTATCCCGAAGCCGGCTGGAGTAAAATCGGCGGTGTGCCGTTGTTCAGCGGTTTTATGTATGCCGCGGTGGGGAGTTATATTATTCAGTGCTGGCGACTGATGGACCTGAAAATACGCCATCATCCGCCCCTGTTTTTTGCCGTGTTGTTGTCTCTGGCGCTTTACGCCAACTTTTTTACCCATCACTTTATCGGTGATTATCGCTGGTATATTGCCAGCGTCGCGCTGGGCTTATATGCGCGTAGCGAAGTGGTTTTCACCGCCTATCAGCGGCGGCTACGGATGCCGCTGTTAGTGGCATTTCTGTTGATCGGTTTCTTTATTTGGCTGGCGGAGAATCTCGGTACGTTGTTTGGCGTTTGGCAGTATCCCAATCAGATCGGTGCCTGGGCCACAGTTCATGTGGGGAAGTGGGGGGCATGGTCGCTGTTGGTGATGATGACCTTTACCATCACGCTGTTCCTGAAAGACATTAAACAGCGGGTGCATATAGCGCAGTAGTTCGCCATACGCACCCGTGAACCGTCGATTTTACGGTTGTGACAGGTGCCATTTTTCGCCCAGTTGCTGGCGCGTTTTTCCGGTCAGCAGCTGATTAATGCCGGATATTAGTGCGCTGTCTTCCTGTTTCACCATGTAGACTTTATAGCTTTCGCTGCCTGCAATTGGCGTTGAGGTGGCGAGGCATAATACGCCGGGCTCGCTGCTCTGATAGTATTCCCCTTCAATTAAGTCGGTGAACATAATGTCTGCGCGTTTATCCCGCAGCGCTTGCAGGTTTTGCACATTGTCTGGCACGCGAATAATCTGCGCCTGTTTTATATGGCTGTTTACGAAGCTTTCGTTGGTGCCGCCGGGATTGACCACTACTTTGACTTCAGGACGGTCGATTTTTTCCAGGCTGGAGAGGGTGGCGCTGTTGGCGCAGTTTGCCAGGGCGATTTTCCCGTTCGGCACCACGGGGGCCGTCAAGGCGAACTGTTGTGCGCGCTGCGGGGTGGCCGTGACGCCGCCCATCGCAATATCAAATTTATCTGCGGCCAGGTCGCGGGATAGATCCGGCCAGCTGGAGATAACATATTCCACCTTGAGATGCAGGGAGGCGGCGATTTTTTCTGCCATGTCGATGTCATAGCCCTGCAGTTTGCCCTGCGGGTTGTGCCATGCCAGCGGGGCATAGTCACCGGGTACGCCCACTTTCAGGACCCCAGAAGCGTGGATTTGCTCGGGCGTACGGGCCTGAGCGGGGTGGATCATAATGAGTGCCAGTAAAGTGAGGCAACTTAACAGAGGTTTTTTCACCGTTAACGTCCTGTCATGCAAAGGAAAGGCGATGATAATAGCCGCGCGGTGTCAGCCAGACAATGTAAGTGGTGCATCCACTGCCGGAAATCACGCAGGGATCACTGAATGGTAGGTTTAATGGAGCAGAGGGCAGGGAGCTGAGTGCGGTCTGTATCCGTGCGTTTCAGTCGCAGATGGCGGGGAGTGCCGTAAAGACGCCGTGAATCCGTCCCTGGAGGCTCTGCCGCCGCATCCATGCAGCGGAAGCTTTACTCTACTCCCCACAATCCCCGTCTTTATGTTGGTGATGTGCAGACCTTCATCCGTGCGGTTTGTGGGTTCAGTTCCAAAAGGAGAGGGAATGTACGGCATCGCTATTACATGCATCACCGGTCTGGCTCCCTCTCCCGCTTGCGGGAGAGGGCTGGGGTGAGGGGATGTCCGGCACCATTATTTGAAAGGGAAAATGAATATTCAGCAGCGTGCAATCAAGCCCAGATATCTCCAACCATAAAGCCCTCGGTGAAGGGATCGTCGTGGTCCAGAACATAGTTATTGATACCGTAAATCCAGCTTTTGCCGGTAATGGTCGGGACCACAGCGGTGCGTCCTGCCAGCGACGTCTCTTCTACGAGGCGACCGGTGAACACGTTACCGAGAATACCCTGATGGCGGAAATCCTGATTCAGCGGCAGTTCACCTTTAGCATGCAGCACGGCCATCTTGGCACAGGTGCCGGTGCCGCACGGGCAACGGTCAATGGCCCCCGTCCAGGTGGTGGGGTCCTCCCAGGAAAATGTCCCTGACGCCATGGTCACCACATTGCGCCAGTCGGCATTGGGATCGTCAGTGGGGCCGGAAAGCTGTGAAATGGTAATTCCAACGCCCGGATAATCCGGGTGCGCCACCGGCAGTTGTTCAATGGCGGCCTGACGAATCATGGCTGATATTCGTGCGATCTCTTTGCCGTGAGAGGAAGTCAGCTCCAGGCCGGGGAACTGGCGCACATCCGCAATCACGTAGAACATCCCACCCCAGGCAACGTCGACTTTCACATTCCCTAAATGTGGTACGTCAATAATCGCATCAAGATAGACGGCGAAAGCCGGTACGTTGGTAAATGTCACGCCTTTCACTTTGCCATCCTGACACTGGGCAGACACTTTAATCAAACCTGCCGGGGCTTCCAGAATCAGTTCTGTCACCGGTTCCTGCATCGGCAACATTCCCATCTCCAGCAGCACCGTCACCACCGAGATGGTATTGCCGCCGGACATCACCGGATATTCAATCTGCTCCATAATGATGTAGCCTGCATCGGCGGTCGGGTCGTTTGGCGGGACAATAATATTGCAACAGTGAGCAGGGTAGCCACGTGGCTCACGCAGCATCAGCTTACGCAACTGATCGTCATTCTCTTCCAGCCACTGCATTTTCTCATACACGCTGTTGCCGGGAATATGCGGCACGCCCCCGGTAATGACGCGCATTGGGCATCCGGCATGGGTATCAACCGCGTGAATCGTTCTTTTAAAAGCCATAGCAACCTGCCTGTTCATCTTGGTGTAGTGCGGTTTCCCTGCGAAGTGAAAACCGGTTAAAGGGCTAACTTACTTCAATTCTGCTGAGCGTTTGAGTGCGGCTACAGGCTGCGCATCGGGCGCAATAACACTGCTGTTGTGTAAATCCATGGCGCGGGTTTCCGGGGCCATGAAGAGGGCGACAACAAACCCCACTACCGAAATGCCGAAGGCGACATACATGGTATTGGCGATCCCCAGTGTAGTGAGTGAAAGGGGGATCAGATAAGTACCTACCGCCGCACCAATGCGCGATAGTGAAGTGGCTAACCCCACCGCGCTGCCGCGAACTTCTGTCGGGAACAGCTCATTGGGATACACATATTCCAGCACCTGAGCACCTCCGATAAACAGCGCATAGGCGCAGAAAAAGGCCAGAGTCGCCATGGCAGCACTGCTCGGGAAAATCGCCAGTAACAGCAGCGCTAAGCCACTCCACAGGAAACTGTGCAGTAACAGTTTACGGCGACCTAACGGATTGATCAGTTTCACGGCCCCCAAACAGCCAGCGACAAACATCAAAGTAATCGCAACCGCGCCCAGGGCCGCCCATTCACCGGTCAATCCCATGGTTTGCAAAATACGCGGTGCAAAGGCATAGATAGCAAACTGCGGGATAATGGCGCAGGTCCAAAACATACTGACGAAGAAGATGCGCTTGCCATAACCAGAATGGAACAACTGGCCGACGGAAACGTTATGCCCATGTTGTTTTTCCGGTAGATCATCAATGGAAAACTCAGCGCCATAAACTTTTTTGATCACGGCATCGGCTTCCGCTTTACGGCCTTTGTTCATCAACCAGCGGGCAGACTCCGGGGTGCCAACGCGCAGGAAAAGGAAAATGGCGGCGGGAACAAAGGCGCTGGCTAATGCCCAACGCCAGGCGTCTTCCCCCGCGACACGGAGAATAATTTCACCTACCACATAAGCAGCGGCGGCACCTATAAACCAGACCATCACCAGGCTCGCCAGAATAGAGCCGCGCTGTTTTTTGGGGAGAAATTCAGCCAACAGTGACGTTGCCAGCGGGTGGTCGGCTCCAATTGCCATTCCCAATAGCAGACGCAGGCTGATTAATGCGGCAGCGGAAGTCACCCAGAATTGCCCCAGGGAAAAGAGCGCCAAAAACACCAACACCAATAAATACAGCGTCTTTCTCCCCAGTTTGTCAGTCACAATGCCGCCAATAAATCCCCCAAGGAACATGCCAAATAACGACGATGCGGCTACCATGCCTTCTTCCATGGGGGTTAAATGCAGCGCGGTGCTGATTTGTAACATCACCACCCCAATAATGCTCAGAATATAACCATCAAGAAACGGTGCGGCTGAAGAGTACACGGCTAACTTTTTATGAAAGCTATTTAATGGTGCATCTTCAAGCGAGGTTTTAACGTGCTTTGACATTTACATTACCTCTGACGTAGCGATTTATATTGCAGGTTTAGTTTTCTTTGTCTGATAAAAGAAAATTGATTTTTATTTCATCCGTAACTGAATATAAAAGTACGCCGTAATAGATTGTGATGTGTTATACGGATGTTGCGTCTGCTGCTGACTTTCGCACTGGACAATAAAATGCCATATAAAAAAAAGGACAATTAACATAAGCTAAACCCGGCATGCCGCGGATATGTGATCGCGCTATTAACTTTGCATTAACGTAGTGCGGAATATTCAGGGATAAAAACTTCCCTTCATTCCTGACGCTTTCGCCCCATGACACGGCGACAGAAGATTTGAGACAACCTGAACCTAAAAGTCCCGCTTATCTTGCTGTTACACATTTTTCTATAACGAGGTTGACAAAAAAGCGGTTAAAAAGTGATTTTCATCACAAATTTTGTCTGTTGTCATTTTTGTTATACTTCCTGAGATCTATGTAATAGCTGTGACAGAAGGCTTTGCGGTACATATAAGTGACAATAAGACGCAGCACAGGTGTTAACTATGTTTAGCAACCCGAGTCCCGCCATTTCATCCACATGCCAGGAAATCGCTCTGCCAGGTAAGCCAGAGTTAAAAGTGGGCTTTATCCTGATGAACCGTTTTACCCTTATCCCGGTTGCCGGATTTGTGGATTCGCTGCGCTTTGCCGCTGACGTCTCCTTCTCCAGCCGCCAAATCTACTGCCAGTGGGACTGGATGTCAGTAGATGACAAACCGGCTACCGCCAGCTGTGAAATGCGCATTGAGCCGACGCGTGCGCTCATTAACACTGAACACTACGACTATATTGTGCTCGCCGGGGGGTTACTGGAAGAGACGCGCGATCCACCAGAGTACCTGCTGGAGCTGCTACGTGATTATCATGCGCGCGGCACGCCAATTATTGGTATGTGCAGTGCTTCGTTTGTGCTGGGTAAAGCCGGGCTGCTGCGTAAGAAGCGCTGTGCGGTGCATTTCACTATCGTCGATGAGTTCCGGCAGCGCTTCCCGGATGCCCATGCGGTCATGGACAAAAGCTATATTGATGATCAGGGCATCATTACCTGTCCGGGTGGTACGGCCATCGATCTTGCGGCGAGTTTGATCCGTAAACACTGTGGCGACATCCGTGCGCATAAGGGCCTGGAGTATCTGCTGGTGGAGGACATTCCGGTAGCGAAAAAAGAGGATGAGTCAGTCAAATCGGACAGCATGGAGGAGCACGTCTATAAAAACGCCGTGGTGCAGCGGTCAATTAACTTTATGAAAGCTAATCTGGGCATGCACTTTACCCTCAAGGATGTGGCCGAGCATGTGGGATCGCACCCACGTCAGCTCAACCGGGTATTTCTTGCCAATACCAACTGCACGCCCGCCAGCTACTGGCGGCAGTTGCGTATCCATCACGCCAGAAACCTGCTGGTCAATACCAGCCAGCGTATTACCACGGTGGCGCTTAACTGCGGCTTCTCAGATGCTTCACACTTTATTCTGTGGTTCCGAAAACAGTATGGCGAAACGCCGAATGATTACCGCAAACGCCGGCGTGAAATTGAAAAACTCACTGACCGCCATGAAAAACAGCGGTTCAGTGGGCATGCCTGATTTGCCGTTTGCCCACCATGCTGTGGCTACCACAGGCAGCCATTTCGGATCTGTTCGAGCAACACCATCAACGGATGTCTGAGCGCAATCGCCGACAGCCGTTTCACCTGGCTACGGCAGGAGTAGCCGGTCGCCAGGGGTTCGCTGGTGTTGTGGCCGGTGACCTGCTGTGACCAGGAGAGAGAATAGATGGTTTGCGAGGTTGCGAGGTTACGCGCCTCATGCCCGTAGGTGCCAGACATTCCGCAGCATCCGCTGGGTTGCACGTCCAGCACCAGCCCGCGGCGGGCAAAAATCGCCTGCCACTGTTTTGCACTCTCGGGGGCATTGGTTTTCTCTGTACAGTGCGGTAACAGGCGGTAAACGGTGTTTGTTACCGTAGTGGCTATGTCCGGTAGCGCTGACAGTAGCCACTCTTGCGGTAACATAACCGGAGGAACCTCACCGACCTGCGGGACTTTAAGGTACTCCTGGCGATAGGTTAGTGTCATGGCCGGATCCAGCCCAACCAGCGGAATACCCGCCTGTGCCAGTGCAGACAAACGCTGCGCATTACCGCGTGCGACCTGGTTAAACATCGACATAAATCCCTGTACGTGCAACGGTTTGCCGTTGGCCTTTAACGGGGCCAGCCAGACCTGGAAACCAATGCGGGTAGCCAGCTCAATGAAGGCGGCTAACAGTTGAGGCTCAAAAAAGCGCGTAAAGCTATCCTGAACCACAATCACACTGCGCGCTTTTTCCGTTGCACTCAGGCGTGCCAGCGCCCCCGGCGTCGCGGTTTTAACTTCCCACTGCTTCATCAGAGTTGCGAGGGGAAAGGGGGCGATCAACGGGCTATCAACCATGCCCACCCGGTTTTTCAGCCACGACTTTACCCTGCTAGCGCTCATCAGCTGATTATAAATCGCCGGTATTTTTGCCATCCACGGCAGGGTGAACTCCAGTGAGCCGATCAGATAGTCGCGCAGGGGGCGTGGGTAGCGCTGATGATAGAGATTAAGAAAGCGAGAGCGAAACTCCGGTACGCTGACTTTAACCGGACACTGCCCGGCACAGGATTTACAGGCGAGGCAACCGGCCATGGCGTCATAGACTTGATGGGAAAAATCACCGTTGTTTGCGGCGCTGCGCGTATTGAACCAGCGCTGTACTCTGGCACCTACGCCAGGTGGGTGCTGCTCCGCTTCCAGCACATCAATCCCGCTATTGCCCTGCAAGCGCAACCATTCGCGCATCAGCGAAGCGCGCCCCTTTGGCGAATGAATGCGATCGCGTGTGGCCTTCCAGCTGGGGCACATGGCATCGTCCGGGTCGGCGTTGTAACAGGCACCATTGCCGTTACAGTGCATAGCTGCGCCGAAACTTTGCCACACTCGCTCATCAATCTGGCGGTCATATTCGCCGCGTGTCGGTACGCCATCCACCTTCACCAATGGCGAGGAGCTATCAGCGGGCGTAGCAATTTTGCCGGGATTGATCTGGTTGTTGGGATCAAACGCCTGCTTTATCTGCTGCAACGCCGGATAGAGTGGGCCAAAAAACCGGGGTGAAAACTCGGAACGCATGCCTTTGCCGTGCTCGCCCCACAGTAAACCGCCGTAGCGTTGTGTCAGTGCTGCCACGGCAGTGGTGATGGGGCGGATCAATGCGGCATGCTGCGGATTTTTCATATCCAGTGCAGGGCGCACATGCAACACCCCGGCATCGACATGACCAAACATGCCGTATTGCAGCTGATAGCTGTCCAGCAGCGCGCGGAACTCCGTAATGTAATCCGCCAGGTGCTCAGGTGGCACGGCGGTATCTTCAACAAACGCCTGCGGCCGGGCTTCACCACTCACATTGCCGAGCAGGCCAACGGCGCGTTTGCGCATGCCATAGACGCGTTCTACGGCGGCATGGCCGACAGCACAGGTATGACCCAGCCGTAGTGTGGTGGTGTCCTGCTGTAGATGCGAGATAAAGCGCTCAACCTGCTGATTCACCTCTTGTTCATCATCGCCACTGAATTCAACCAGATTAATGCCCAGCGTCGGCGCGGCTTGCTGCGGAAAATATTCCGCCACGTTGTTCCAGACAATGTCCTGCATCGCCAGCAGCAGTACGCGAGAATCGACGGTTTCTATGGAGAGCGGGTTCAGGGTAATCAGCGCGCGGGCATCATGCAGAGCATCCATAAAACTGGCGTAACGAACGTTCACCAGCACAGAAAATCGTGGTATTGGCAGTACGTTCAGTTTCGCTTCGACCAGCAAACCCAGCGTACCTTCAGCGCCACACAGCACGCTGTTAAGAGTAAAGCCGCCTTCGGCGGTGGCAACATGGGCCAGATCGTAACCGGTCAGGCAGCGATTGAGCGGAGGGAACTGGTGTTGAATCAGTTGGGCCTGCTCAGTAACAATCTTCCGCACCGTACGGTGCACTCTGCCGATCGGGCCAGGCTGGCGTTCCAGCGTTGACCACTCGTCGGCGCTACGCATCTGGCTGTGTAACTGTTCACCTCCGGCCAACACCATATCCAGTTCCAGTACATGATCGCGTGTTTTTCCATAGGTACAGCTGCCTTGACCACTGGCATCGGTATTAATCATGCCGCCCAGCGTGGCACGGTTGGAGGTTGATAACTCGGGGGCGAAAAACAGGCCATAAGGGCGCAACGCGGCATTTAACTGATCTTTTACCACGCCCGCCTGTACCCGCACCCAACGCGCCTCCGGGTTGATTTCAAGGATGCGATTCATGTGACGTGACAGATCCACCACAATGCCGTGGGTCAGCGACTGTCCATTGGTGCCAGTACCGCCGCCGCGAGGTGAAATCACGATCTCATGAAAACCCGGCTGAGCCATCAGGCGGGTGATTATCACCACGTCACGATTATCTTGCGGGAAAAAAATCGCTTTAGGCAGCCGCTGATAAATAGAGTTGTCGGTTGAGAAAATAATCTGGTTTGCGTGGTTTATTTCTATTTCGCCGCTAAATCCCTGACGTTGAATTTCCGCAATAAACTGATGGTAAAGTGAGGAGAGAGGATTATCATTGGGTTTTAATGTCGCGATTAACATAGACGTACGCCAGCCTGCTTCGATAAGCGAATAAATTGTTGTTGATGAATATTCAGCGGTCAGAATTACCATGGCCGGTTAATACGGGATAACCTGCCATGGTGTTATTTATTCAGCCTCAGATGCTAAGGCAGATGTATTTAATTTCCAGGTAATCTTCGATGCCGTATTTAGACCCTTCACGGCCCAGACCGGAAGCTTTAACGCCGCCAAAAGGCGCAACTTCGGTGGTAATTAACCCGGTATTGACGCCCACCATGCCATACTCCAGTGATTCCGCTACGCGGAAGATGCGAGACACATCTCTGGTGTAGAAATAGGAAGCGAGACCGAACTCCGTGTCATTAGCCTGGGCGACCACGTCTTCATCGCGGGTAAAGCGAATCAATGGGGCCAGCGGACCAAAGGTTTCATCGCGGACCACCAGCGCGCTCTGCGGGACTTCGGTTAAAATGGTGGGCTGGAAGAAATTGCCGCGAATCAACTGTCCCCCGCTGAGGACTTTCGCCCCTTTGCTCACTGCATCGTCAATATGCTCGCGCACTTTGGCAAGGGCCTTCTCATCGATTAGCGGGCCGGTGGTGATGCCGTGCTCCAGGCCATTGCCAATGGTCAGTTCAGCCACTTTAGCCTGTAATTTTTCCGCGAACAGGTCGTAAACGCTATCGTGTACATAGATACGGTTAGCGCATACGCAGGTTTGGCCGTTGTTGCGGAATTTAGAGATCAGCGCCCCCTCTACGGCTTTGTCCAGGTCGGCATCTTCAAACACGATAAACGGCGCATTGCCGCCAAGCTCCATTGAGACCTTTTTCACGTCCTGTGCGCACTCCGCAATCAGCTGACGCCCAATATCGGTTGAGCCGGTAAACGTCAGCTTGCGCACGATCGGGTTGCGGGTCAATTCACCGCCGATGTCCCCTGCGCTGCCGGTGATCACGCTGAATACGCCTGCGGGGATCCCGGCACGCTCCGCCAACTCCGCCAGGGCTAACGCCGAGTAGGGGGTCTGTGAGGCGGGTTTCAATACCATGGTGCAGCCTGCGGCCAGTGCTGGCCCGGCCTTGCGGGTAATCATTGCCGAGGGAAAATTCCACGGGGTAATGGCGGCGGTCACGCCAATCGGTTGTTTGAACACCAGCAGGCGTTTGTCCGCCTGATGGCCGGGGATGGTATCGCCATAGATACGTTTGCCCTCTTCAGCAAACCACTCCAGATAGCTGGCGGCGGTGGTAATTTCCCCACGGGATTCGGCCAGCGGTTTACCCTGCTCAATGGTCATTAAGCGGGCGAGATCCTCCTGATTCTCCAGCATCAACTCATACCAACGGCGGATCTTTTCTGAGCGCGCTTTGGCGGTCAGGGCTCGCCATGCGGGGAGGGCCGCACTGGCTGCGTCAATGGCGCGATGGGTTTCTGTTGCCCCCATTTTGGCAATGGTGCCGATGACTTCACCGGTCGCCGGATTGGTCACTTCGGTGGTTAAGCCACTGTCGGCATCCAGCCATTGCCCATTGATATAGGCCTGCTGGCGAAATAAGGCGATATCTTTCAGTTGCATAATCATGTCCCTTCTTTGACGGGTTAATTCAGCAAGAACGCGGGTTGCAAATGGCGGCGCTGCGTGCTTTGAGTTCAGTATTCAGAATGCGATCGTTCTCTGAATAGTCGACCGGGCAATCAATGAGATGGACGCCGGGTGTGGTCAGGCAGTGTTGTAGCCGCGGCAGTAAATCACCTGCTTGCGCAATGCGGTGCCCCTGCGCGCCATAAGATTCAGCATAGAGGACGAAATCGGGATTGCCGTAATCAAGGCCAAAATCGGCAAAGCCCATATTTGACTGCTTCCAGCGGATCATGCCGTAGCCATCATCACGCAGGATGAGCACCGTCAGGTTCATTTTCAGCCGTATAGCGGTTTCCAGCTCCTGGCTGTTCATCATGAAGCCGCCATCACCACATACCGCCAGAATGGGTTTTTCTGGGTAAACCAGGTGTGCTGCCATGGCCGAAGGCAGACCCGCCCCCATGGTTGCCAGCGCGTTGTCCAGCAGCACCGTGTTAGGTTTATGGGCTTTGTAATTGCGGGCAAACCAGATCTTATAAATGCCATTATCCAGGGCAACAATGCCCTCTGACGGCAGAGCCTTACGCACATCAGCAACCAGACGCTGCGGATAAACCGGGAAGCGATTATCGTCACTACCTTCGGTGAGATGGGCTTCATTAGCTTCACGAATTTGCAGCAGGCGGGTGAAATCCCAGTGCGCGGTATTCCGCAACGCTTCGGTCAGTTGCCAGACGGTATTGGCGATATCGCCAATCACTTCGATCTGCGGAAAATAGACCGGATCGACCTCAGCAGAGCGGAAATTTACGTGGATCACTTCGGTTCCGCCTTGTTGCATAAAGAAGGGCGGTTTTTCAATCACATCATGACCGATATTGACGATCAAATCGGCGGCTTCGATCGCTCGATGGACAAAGTCACCGGCGGAAAGCGCAGCGTTACCGAGGAAGCGGGGATCGCGTTCATCAACCACACCTTTCCCCATCTGCGTGGTGACAAAGGGAATGCCGGTGGTGGCAATCAGCTGAGTCAGCACCCTGGCGGTGAGTTTACGATTCGCACCGGCTCCAATCACCAGCACAGGTGAACGCGCGCTTTTAAGCTTGTCCACGGCGGCGGCGATGGATTTTTGCTCAGCGACCGGGCGGCGGTGCAGACTGGGGGGGATTGGGCGGCTTTCCGTGAGTTCGGCGGCAATATCTTCAGGCAGTTCGAGATGCACCGCGCCGGGTTTTTCCTCCTCAGCCAGACGGAAGGCTTCGCGCACCCGCGAGGGAATGTTATCTGCCGAGGCAAACTGGTGGGTATATTTGGTGACGGGCTCCATCATATTCACCACGTTTAAAATCTGGAAGCGACCCTGTTTTGACTTCTTAATCGGTTTCTGGCCGGTAATCATCAACATGGGCATCCCACCCAACCAGGCATAGGCTCCTGCGGTCACCAGATTGGTGGCTCCTGGGCCTAAGGTGGAGAGGCTCACGCCAGTACGTCCAGTGAGTCGACCGTAAGTCGCGGCCATAAATCCCGCTGACTGTTCATGACGGGTCAGGACCAACCTGATGCTGGATTGTCGCAGGGATTCAAGTAAATCCAGGTTCTCTTCGCCGGGGATGCCAAAGACATATTCTACGCCCTCGTTTTCCAGGCATTTTACGACTAAATCCGCAGCTTTAATCATGATGCATTTACCCTTTGGGGTGATATTAAGCAGGAGAGAGCGCAGGTATTCATTCCCACGCCTTTTAATGTTTGTTATTTAAGCTTCGATGGTCTTTGCCGGTAACAGAGCATGAATATAGGCATTAATATTATTTACCGAGGCGCTGATCAGTGTTTGCATCGCGTCCTCACTGCTCCACGCCATATGCGGGGTCAAAATAAAATTCGGCATTTCAGTCAGTGCCAACAGCGGTTCATCCGCAGTGATCGGTTCATTCACCACCACATCAATCGCTGCACCGCCAATCGTCCCGCGCTGCATGGCATCCATCAATGCGGCTTCGTTGATAATTCCGCCGCGAGCGGTATTAATAATAATGGCATCGGTTTTCATCAAATGAAGTTCAGCGGCATCGATCATATTGTGTGTTTCGCGGGTCAGCGGCACATTCACCGAAATCACATCACAGGTACGCAGCAACGTCTCACGGGGAATATAACGGCTGCCTTCCAAGGAACCATTTCGGTCATCAAACAATACGTGCATGCCGATCTGGGTTGCCAACTGGTCGAGCCGTTGTGCAATCGGGCCTGTGCCAATAATCCCCAGTGTTTTTCCCGCAACGTCACGGACGCGATAATCAAAATAGATATTTTTAGCGGCCACGTCGCCACGACGTACACGTTGCATTAACTGGCTGTAGCCACTGGTGCGACGGAACAGTTCGTAAATCGCGCCGACAACATGTTCCGCCACTGTGTTGGATGCATAGCCAGGCACGTTGGTCACGGTGATGTCGTGCCGTTGGCAGTAGTCCATATCGACGATATCGGTGCCGGTGAGGGCGAGGGAGATCATTTTCAGTTTGGGCAACTGCCGCAAATGCTCAGCGCGCAACGGTACGCTACAGGTTAAGGCCACCGTGGCGTTTTGTAGTCGTGGAACCACATCCTCATTGGCGGTATAGCCATAAGATTCCCACGTATGAGCAAAGGATAGCTCGGGTATTTTCACGGAAGGGGCAATCCCTTCATTGTCCAGAAATACAACGTGATGTGACATGCTTACCTCGCGCGTTACTTTTTCTTGTTCGGCACATAACCCGCCGGTGCCAGCGTGGTCAGAAATTGGGTGATGACACCCGCATCACGATCGCTGTCTTCTAACGACTCTTTACGTACCAGGGCATTACGCACCATGCGTGCGCCAACAAAGCGGAACGGCTCTGGCGGGAGCAGCTTCACTTTTTGATCCACCAGGCCACAGCGCGACCACTCATCGTGGGTTTCGAGCACCAGCGATTTGATAATGCGGCTGGCGAACACCGTGGTCGCGACGCCGTTACCGGAAAAACCAATGCCATAGACAATGTCACCATGGCCGCCGAGGAAGCCAAAGTTGGGGAGTCCCTTCATGGCGCGGTCTAGCGGCCCGGTCCAGCTGCTGATGACCGGCACATCGGCCAGGCTGGGGTAAAAGGAACGCAGCTCCCGGGTGACGCCTTCAGCGGCCGGGCAAGGGCGGTCATACAGGTCGCCAATTCGTGAGGCATAGGCGAATTGTCCCAGTGGCTTGCCAAAAACGATGCGACCATCGGGGGTGTTGCGCCAGTAGTTGAGCACCGTGCGGGAGTCGGTTACGCAGACGCCATCATTAAATCCGGTGGCGTCGAGGCGCGCTTTCATGGGCGCGGTGGCAACCATGTCGCTAGACATCACCACAATCATGCGTTTCAACTCGGGGAACTGAGCGCCCCAGGCATTCATGGCGATGACCACTTTGCGTGCTTGCACGCTGCCTTTTTCAGTATGCACGATGGGTGGTTTGCCGCGTTCGAGACGTGTTAGCGGCGTTTTTTCATAAATTCGCACGCCAAGCTCAATCGCTACGCGACGCAAACCCCGCGCCAGCATCGCGGGCTGCACCGTTGCGGCATTAGGATCGAAGATACCGGACACAGTGCGTGGCGATCCTGATTTACTGCGCGCCACTTCAGGCGTGACTTCAAGAAACGGGTTTGCCTGGTATTTCTCCAGGCTGTCGGTGAGTACCCGCCAGCTGTTGTGCTGGCGCGGGTTACTGGCGGTCCAGAGCCAGCCATCCTTACGATACTGAGCGTCAATATTATGCTGCTGACAAAAATCGCCAATTTCATCAATGGCAGACTCCGCCGCTTCACAAATACGACGCGCCTCTTCTTCACCGCAAATACTCATCAGTGACAGGTATTTCGCCCACCAGTTATTCGCCAGGCCGCCATTACGGCCACTGGCCCCGGAACCACAGCGATCTTTTTCAATCAGGACGATGTCCAGTTCCGGGTACGCTTTTTTGAGGCGAATAGCAGACCAGAGGCCGAGAAAACCGCCGCCGATAATACAGACATCTGCTTTGGTGTGTTCTTTTAGTTGGGGAGCCAGGGCGCTCTCCAGATCGAGCGCCTGCGCATACCAGAATCCACGGTACATGAGTTAATGCCTCAAAAGATGTTATCGATGCGTGAATTATCTGGTGAGGTGAGGTGAACAACTATCATAATTAAGACAGTTTTTATAACAGGCTGGCGTATTTTAAATTGTGTGACGTAACTCTCTTTTAGCCGTAATAATAAAAAAGCCGACGCAGGCGTCGGCTAATCAACAATAGTCCGCTTTTGTGCTCACCGTTAATCGGGTTGATAACCGTAAACCTGAATCTCAATAAGATAGTGTTTATTAGCCAGGGCTGCGCCTACGCAGGCGCGAACCGGGGCATGTTCAGGATCGACCCAGGCATCATAAATTTCATTCATGGCTGGAAAGTCGGCCATATCAGCCAACCATATTTGCACCCGCGTAATATCCGATTTTCTCAGACCCGCGCGGGAAAAGAGTGCTTCGGCCTGGCTTAACACTGAGCGCGTCTGCGCACGAATATCCACTGCGTCTTCAGCGGTGGCGACCAGTCCCGAGGTGGTAACGGCGGAACCGGCAATGACCAGAGATGCCGCGCGGTGACTCCCTTTGATACGTGTAATCTGGCTCATCTTGGCACTCAGAACAGAAGGTAGGTTTTACGCAGTGTCTCTTTGATATCCCAGACGCCTTCGCAGTTTTCCGGGAACAACACCGCATCTCCCGCCCTTAGCTCCACCGGTTCGCCTCCATCTGGGGTGAAAATACACCATCCGCTGATAATGTGGCTGAATTCGCGGTTTTTCAGATAGCGGCGAAACACCCCCGGCGTACTTTCCCACACCCCTGTGCTGGCACCGATCTCTGGCGCTTCCTGATGTTGTACGCTGCCCTGGTAAGCAATTAACTCGCTCAGGGGAAATTTAGCGGCGGTGTCGGTTGCAATTACTGCGGTAGTGGCTTTTTTTACCACGGCTATTTTACCTGTCATGATTATTCCTCATTGGTTTATGACTTTTTTATGTAACGTTAGCGGGTTAGCCTGCACGACGCTTTGAATTCGACATATAAAGAAAATGACGATAATTAGGAGCTTTTTTAGATTTTTCAACGATGCGTGAGCTGGCATTAAATTTGTCGCGTTTAATTGCGTGACAACCCGAGGCAATTAGCTTTAAATCACGCGCGTACAGGACTGTTCAGTCCGTCCGGTTATTTCATCGTTTTTCGGCAGGTTACATGTACCAGGGTATCGCTTTATCTCTTTTGGCATCGGTGCTATTTGCCGTGCAGTATTATCTCTCGGCGCTGATCCCCGGGATCAACGGCTTTGAGCTGTATGGCTGGCGTACGCTGATTTCCGTTCCCATCATGACGGTGTGCCTGCTGGTGAGCGGTCACTGGCGGGCGGTGACCGCCATCATGGTGCGTATTGCGGCGCAACCGGCCTTAGCGTTGGGAATTCTGCTGAGCAGCGCATTGATGACAGTGCAGCAGGTGCTGTTTATCTGGGCACCGCTCAACGGACGTGGCATGAACGTGGCGTTGGGCAATTTTTTACTGCCGCTGGTGCTGTTGTTAGTGGGTCGCCTGTTTTACAAAGAAAAACTCTCCGTGCTGCGAGGCACCGCAGCCTTAGTGGCGGCGTGCGGCATCCTGTATGAGCTGTATCAAGTGGGCGGCTTCTCGTGGGAAGCCCTGACCGTCTCTGTCGGTTTCACCGCTTACTTTGTACTGCGCCGTGCGCTGGGCACCAGCAATCTGGGCGGTTTGTGGCTGGATATGCTGCTGATGTTGCCCTTTGCGGTCTGGTGTGTCTGGGGCGGCGAAGTTGTCACCGGGACGCCGGGTCTGCCGGTTTCGGCGCATCTTGCCATCCTGGCTATCGGCCTGTGTAGCGCGGTTGCCTTTATGGTTTACATCACCGCCAGCCGGTTATTGCCGTTTACGGTGTTCGGTTTGATGGGCTATGTCGAGCCGGTATTACTGGTTTTCGTGGCGCTGCTGCTGGGGGAATCCATCGCCGCACGAGAATGGCCGATGTACCTCGCCATCTGGGGCGCGGTGGGGCTGCTGGCACTGGATGGGATTGCGAATGTCCTGCTGCGTGGTCCCCGGAAGTATTAAGATAACTCAACGCAAAAATCACCAGAAAATAAGGTATTAAAACAAAGGTATAGCTGATTTTTGTCACCATTGTGCTTGAATTCACCCGCATGGCTGCCAGGCTTAATAGCGACAGGCGTTCAACACAGGAGGCATTATGACGCGCTTTACACACAAGATTGTGGTGATTACCGGAGCAGGATCTGGCATTGGTGCGGCGACCGCCCAGCGGTTTGCCAGCGAAGGTGCCACAGTGGTGCTGGTGGGCAGAACGCGTGAAAAGCTGGATAAAATCCTTGATACGCTGGAACAAGGTCGCCACCTGGCGGTGCCTTGTGACGTAGGTGACGCTGAGCAAGTGAAATCACTGGCAGAAAAAGTGATCAGCACCTTTGGTCGGGTGGATGTGCTGGTCAATAATGCAGGCACCGTGGTGCAGGGAAAAGCCCATGAGGTGTCGGTAGAGGACTGGAAAAGCCTGATGAATACCAACCTCGACGGCGTTTTCTACTGTACGCACTACTTCATGCCTGCGCTGCTCAAGACTCAGGGCAACGTGGTGAACACCTCCTCGGTCTCGGGTTTAGGTGGCGACTGGGGCATGAGCGTGTACAACGCCGCGAAAGGTGCGGTGACGAACTTTACCCGCGCCCTGGCGATGGATTACGGTGCTGATGGGGTACGGGTTAACGCGGTGTGCCCAGGCTTTACCCTGACTGACATGGCGGATGAGATCAAAGATGACAAGGCGCTGCTCAATAAGTTTTACGATCGCATCCCGTTACGTAAAGCGGGGCAGCCCGAAGAGATTGCCAGTGCCATCGCTTTCCTCGCCAGCCATGATGCTCGTTACATCACGGGGGTGAATCTACCCGTTGATGGGGGGCTTACTGCTTCCAACGGTCAGCCTAAACAGGCCTGATTATTTTGTTTCCAGCCCGCCGCGATGGCGGGCTTTTTTATTGCCTTTTTCCATCCGTTAGCCTGCTGCTAACGCAAAATTTTTGGGAAAAATGCCAGGCAGCTCGATTAACCGTCATCAGCCCGCAATTGCCACTTGAAGTGGCGGGTTAAGCCAGCTAGCCTGCCTGCATAATTTGTTTATCCTTCCTGAACACAGGTAATAACGGCAATGGCTTTTATCCCAAAAAACTATGCGCGGCTGGAGAGTGGCTACCGCGAAAAAGCGTTAAAAATCTACCCGTGGGTCTGCGGGCGCTGCGCACGCGAGTTCGTCTACTCCAACCTGCGTGAATTAACCGTTCACCACATCGACCACGATCACAACAATAACCCGGAAGATGGCAGTAACTGGGAACTGCTGTGCCTGTATTGCCACGATCACGAACACTCCAAATACACGGAAGCGGATCAGTACGGCACCAGTGTGGTGGCCGGTGAAGACGCACAGAAGGATATGGGGGCAGCCACCCATAACCCGTTTGCCGATTTAAAAGCGATGCTGAATAAAAAGAAATAAGCGCAGCGCTTAATCTTTCGCTGAATCTTTCAGGCCCACTCTCCAGTGGGCCTGAGTGTTTTCTGGCGTACCCATCAATCCTGAGAGAAAGGCAGAAACTGCGAAGTTGCCCGGTGGGCGATAACCTATTATGCCCAGGCGTTATCTCCGCGTGGCGGTGGTTATCAGGCTTGCTACGCCTACTTTAAGGGTTAAGGAAGGGACTATGAGCAACACATCTCGCGCGGTAATTGATGAATTTTTTCGTCGGGTAGGTGGCGGTGAGCCAGTAGAAAACATCGGTGCGTTATTCAGTGAGCAAGTCGACTGGTATGTGGCCGGAGATACCCGCAACGTCCCGTGGATTGGCCGTAAAAAGGGCAAAGCGGGCGCGGCGGAATTCTATGCTCAAATCAGGGAATATCTCTTATCCGAAGCCTTTTCAGTGGATGATATTTTAACCCAGGGCAACCGGGTACTCGCCGTCGGCAAACTGGCCTCCCGTATGATTAAAACCGGTAAGCTGATGGAGACGGAGTTCTGCCTCGATTTCACGGTGGAGCAGGGTGAAATTACCCGTTTTCGTATGTTTGAAGATAGCTTTGCGGTGGCGCAGGCTGCGGTGTAGTGTTGGCGTCTGGCCCGTGCGTACGTCGGGCCAGCAATCAGCGTTGCCGTTAACTTTCGACGGCTATTTCCGCCGCCACCACACCCACTTTTACAAACGGGTTGCCGTGGCTACGCGGTTTTTTGATCAGTTTACCCACATAGAGATCTCTGACCGCTTGCGGCGCGATGCGGCCAATAAACTCTGAACGTTGTGTATCCTCTTTGATCGTTAGCTCGCGAGTGAAGTATTGCTGCGTGCCTGCTTTAACCCAACTATGAATGGAGTAGACCTCCATAATCAGTCCCTCATAGGTTGCGTAGGCAAACTTCAGGTTTTCATTTTTCGGGATCTTTGCCCACACACCGCGAGTCGCTTCATACAGCGCCAGACTGCTCATGCCAGATTTGTAGGTGGTGTTTAGCAAGAAGGCGAGCCCGGCATGCTCAGGCGCGATTTCTGTTTCTTCCTGCAACACCAGGTGATGAAACTCATCCAGCGTGATGCGGCCCATCAGAGAACTGCTGCCACGGACTTTATTCGTCAGTTCACCCACCCCCAGCAGGTCAATACAGGTTGCTTCAACCAGCTTCGCCGTTTTCTCATCCATACCATGGCGCAGAATATCGATACCGAGTCGGTTCATGGCCGCCAGAGCCTGAATACGTTCTGATTTCGGCGAGTCATCAGGGTGTTTGATGTGATCGAGGCAGCGGCTGCCTTTCCCTTTACCAATATAAAACGGCTTTTTAGTCTCATCGCCAGCGTCGTAAAAGGCATACACATAAGTATCAGCCATGGCTAATGACCGTGAGTATTTAGAAATATCCTGCATGGGGTTAATTCCTTTTTATGGGGGCTTTGAGAGGGTTATCGGCAGCGGTAATATAAACTTTAGCGGAAATGCATTGTAAATAGTAAATTGCTCATGGTTTGCATTTGGATTTATCGTGATGTATAAAACAGTCGCTCTGTAATGGACTATTTTAAATAGAGGTTTGCTTGTTAACTGATGAATTGAGCGTTGAGTTTATTAAAAGTCTCAGGGGGATTTCGCTTAAGGAAGATGTGGAATTTAACTTCTTTGACCTGGGCGGAGCCGGATACCTTGAAAACCCCACCTCAGATTTGATGGCACTGTTTATGGGGGGTAATAAAACTATCTCCCCATGGTTGCTCAAAGCTTTGCTCTGTTGTCTGGATGAAAATTTTAATGTTGATGAAATCGACTTTACCTCGGTTGAGCTATTGAGGGAAGCAAGGACCGAAGACGGTAAGTATCTGGACATACTGATAAAACACGATGATTTCATTGTGGGTATTGAACATAAGGTGCAGGCAGATACTTACAATCCATTCCCCAGCTATGTCAATCTTATCAAGACGTATGGTGGCAATAACCAACGTCTGTTTCGCTGTATCATAAAGCCGGATACTAATGCTGCTCTGGGTGTAGACGACTGGCAGTTGATCAATTACTCCCTTTTGGTAGAGAAAGCCACGCAGCGTTTAGGCATTGAAATGCTAAACGAAGGGCTTAATAAATGGAACGTCTTTTATCAGGAATTTTTACATCATCTTAAGACATTGAGTGGAAAGAAAATGAATAATACATCAGATGAAAATGTCGACTTTGTCACTGAGAACTTTACATCATTAATTAAATCAGTTCAGTTGCTGGAAATGTATCAACATGCCATTACCGAAGAAGCTAAACGGACTGTAGCCGCAGTGCTGCCCGATACCCAGATCACCACCAGCATTAATAACTGGAAAGACCACTATAAAGCCATTCATTTGATGCCTGGCTGCTGGGGGCAGGGGAACACCGGCGTGACACTGGTTTACCGCCCGGCAACCGGTGGACGCGATGCGGCTGAATTCTATGTGAATGGCTGGATTCATGCCGACGATTACCCGAATATTAAAGCATTGAAGGAAGAGGTCCAGGCGTTGCTCAGCAACGGTAAATTTATCCCTGAAGCCAGCACGGAAGATTACGAGGTTTCACTGTCAGAGAAATCCCAGCTGCTGGAACTGAGTTTTTGGGGACTTACCCGGCATAAAACAGACGGGCTGGTGTTGTTACGTGCGATGACGGAATGGGTTGATGGGAAGGTGAGGGTGTAAGAGCGGTATTCCTTAAAGCTACACAGTTTTTGGGCGTGGGGTTAGGTTTTTGGTTTAATGTTGCGTAAGAGGGAGAGGCAGTTTTAGCAGGAGTAAAAACCCACGCAGTTGCGTGGTTTTTAGCGTTTTCGTGGATATATGTGATTTAATAAAATCGCATAAGACCGAAGAAGACTTAGACGTTGAAACGTGACTTTTCGTATATCATTGTCTTTAAGCGTACTTATAAACACTGCCTTCCTAGGATTTTTTTCTCAGTGATTATTTCAGTAGCTAGTTGCTGCTGTGGTTAATAGTGGCAATTGGGATATTAACTCATAGCGGAGTGTCATTTCCAGGCTCAAATACGTACAAAGTGTGAACAGTAGCATCATTACGCCAACAACTCGAAGCCGATGACGTTGCAGCGAATAAACAGGCGTAATGTTGGGAAGACTAACTTGAAGTCTTACCTGACACTACGGGAATGTTTATGGGGAACGCTAATATTGTTCCCCGTCAGCCTCGCATATATCTTTATCATGCCTATCTGGTCTACATGGAGACTAACGGCTATAAAAATACGCTCAGTCTGACCATGTTTGGCAAGGGGATGCCGTTAATACTGAAAGAGTATGAGCTGCAGTACGAGAAGCCGTGGACCAATCAGGGAATACAGACAAACCTCATTTTAAAGGAAAAAAGCAATGTAGATTGGCTGCCGAAGTGTAGCGTCTAATTCACAAAAAAGGATTTTAAACCGGCGGAACCCGGTTTTTTACTTGACATATGAATAAACTAACCTTCAAATATCTGACCGCAGAATATAATTTAAGAGGTTGTGGATGAAAACTGTATTTGTGCTTGGCGCTGGATTTTCAAAAGAAGCTGGCGCGCCTATGCAGGCAGAAATAATGGGTGAAATATTTAAAATACACCAAGAGAATCCAAACGATTTTAATACTTCAGATTTTCTTCTTTTTGAAAGCTTGCTTACTGAACAATTATATTATAAGCGTGAGCAATTTAAAGATGTTCAGATTGAAGATATGTTCACTCCTTTAGATCGGTGCTTAGCGGATAATATCCAGTTTAGAGGTCTGTCTATTGAGCAAATGACAAAGACAAGGGATGCTATTTTTAATATCATTGGCGTGGCCATTAGAAGGATATTAAAAAGAAAAGGGAATAGCAAGGAATATATTGACCGCTTTGCTGAGTATTTAGTGAGGAAGGGTAGTGAGAGGCTGGGTGGGAATTATAGACAGCATGATCCTGTAAGCGTCATTAGTACCAACTGGGATATTCTATTGGATAATTCATTGTATGATTATATCCAGAAGAACTACCAAGGACGTGCAGTTGTTGATTATTGCTGTTATATAAGCTCATTAGAAGAAAAGGACGAAACGGTAAAGCCGGGCCTAGAAATGTTAGGAGCAGGTGGTTTTAATGTGAAGCTGCTGAAGATACATGGTTCGCTTAACTGGTTACAATGTTCGCGATGCATGCGCCTTTATGTGGGGTTTAATGAAAAAATAGGGGTTGTTAGAGGGGAAACATGCAGGCATTGTGATAAAAATCATGACGTAACAAATAAAGAAAACAGATTGATATCAAATCTCATCATGCCTACTTTTCTAAAGGATCTATCAAACCCTCAATACAAAATAATTTGGCAAAATGCTGGCATTGAATTATCTGAAGCTGACAGAATAATCTTCATAGGCTATTCATTGCCGAATGCTGATTTTGAAATGAGACAGCTTTTATCTCGAATGATTAAAAGAAGTGTTAAAATTGAAGTCGTAACATATGAAAGGGATAAAGAAAAAGAAGATGATGTAAAAAAATATTGGCAGAGGTTTTTTGGGGAGCGCGAGGTTAAAATCCATTTATGTGGTGCCAGTCAGTTTATTGAGCAATCCTTATATCTTCAATAAATCCTATAGGCTATGGATGGGGCTAACTTCACAGTCCTGTTCTTTTGGAATAGGTTAAGATTTAGGAATAGATAGCCTAGACCTATCATTAGTTTGTTGAGAATAGACCACCAACCCGGCGTATGCCGGGTTTTTTTATTGTCTAAGACAAAATGTAGAGTTTGCTGTTCACTCTTCACTCTTCACTCTTCACTCTTCACTCTTCACTCAACGGTTAACCTCTATTGTAAGTATCCCAGCTTTTAATCCCTAAATTTTTTTAGATTTCTAGTTTTTCAGTCATCAGCCGGTATTATTCCAGCGTCAGATTGTTTAGGGATTCATGAGGCATCAGGTTGTTGTATTCCAACAGCCTGCGGTCTGTTATTTTATGTGCTTCACCTAGCGTTTTGAACAGATAAAAAACCAGTATTTCGGCCCGGTATGTTCGGATAAATTGTTTGATAAAGGCATTCTGCGTTGACTTACCGGGCCTTATAAATTTTAGCATCACACTATGCTCTTCTGCCCGTTGTGGTAGAGTCAGTGAGATCAGCTCAGGACCGTTATCCATCCGCATAGTCTGTTGATACTCACGATTTGTCACTATCCTGTCTAGGAGCCTGACGACATGCTGCGCCGGGATATTCAGATCAATTTCGATGGCCAGTGCTTCACGGTTAAAATCATCAACGACATTGAAAGTCCGAAAACGTCGGCCACATGCCAGCGCGTCGTGCATAAAATAAATCGAACAGCTTTTGTTGAGCGCCAGCGGCTTTGCCAGCCTGGCCGGATTACGCACCGGCATGCGTTGTTTACCCTTGCGACGAAAATATAGATTCAGTAGGCAGTAAATCCGGTGTATACGCTTATGATTCCAGACGTGCCTCTACCTGCGGAGAACCTGAAAAATCCTCTTAAAGCCGTAGCGGGGATAGCGCTCAGCCGCCCCCGCTAGGGCCTGGATCACTGATTCATCACGTCTTGTATTCTCCTGGTAACGAAAAACCGTCCTGCTCAGCGACAATATATTGCATGCTTGGCGTAAGCTCATGGCAAACCGCGTGGTCAGATAGCTGACCAGCTCACGCTTTATCGCTGGTTTAAAGTTTTTTTTCGATGACGTCTTTCAGTGCCCTGCATTCCAGACTCAGATCGGCGATGATCTAGTGTTCGGTGAGCCGGGCTTTGCGCATAGTGTTCTCTTTAAGGGACATAGTCAGTATGTCGGAAGATCTCTAAAAGTGAATGGTCCGCTTTATCGGGATACTTGCAGAAAAACGTTTCAGATCTTGCTGGTGTACTGTATACCGAGCTTGATTAATATGGTGGCTGGGAACGCAAATTGTTTAGCAAAGGAATATGCTGGGATTCCATTTGACAAAGAAAAAGCTCTTAGTGCCTGAAAATAGATGTAAGGCCGCTAAGCGGCCTCTCATACTGAGTTAGTCGTTATTAACCGTAGATTAGATGCATCAGAATGAATTACTGAGGGCGATGGCGGCCCTAACGTCTTTTACTTGATCTGGAAAATTATCCTCGGACTCAATACGCTCTAACCTTTCTAAGAGCATATCCTCACCTCCAAACAGGTGAGCTATATCCCTTATTTTTAGTGTCAGATAGTGCCCGGTTGCACTGGAAATAATATGAGACCGCAGGTTCAGTAACAACATCAGAAACGCTTTATCACTTTCACTATGTTGAGTAATCCACGAAATAACGGATTCTGGGCCTGCAATATCCTGCCAGGCCCAGACAAAGCCCCCCAGTTCACCATCCTGCTCAAACAGTGATTTCAGTTCATCCTTGTTTAGGCGTTCGCAGAAATGATGACGAATACAGTTCAGTTCCTCATCGTTCAGTACGCGTTCGTGCTCTGGCTCTGGCCGGTTGCCGGCTAACCCGTTCTGCCATAGCAAATCGCGGATATAATTCGCAATCCAGACCCAGGCGGCTCCTTTCATCGTCATTAAAAGCAGATTTTCCATCGCTTTCGTCCGGTCATTATCCAGCATCCTTTTCAGAAGACGATCAGCCGCACTGTTTACATCAAGATCATACCGGGAAAACCAGAGATTTCTCTGTCTGTAACGTGTATATATCTCATCACCGCTATTAAAGAAGAATGTCAGCAGACCATGACACTCTGCAACTGTACGTTTGTTTATCATCGGCAGTGTCAGCTGACTCAGAATATGTTCAAACCATGTACGTGAGGACACACCATTGCTGTTGATCCTAGCCAAGAGTTCTCGGGCCATCGCAGGATACTCATCAGGATTACTGCTTTTACGGAACAGCTCATCAAAATATGTTGGTGGCAATACGTTCTGAGGCGAAGAAAATGCAAAGTAATAACGCCAGTATGCCGTGCTCCCGAGACGGCGATTTGCTGTCATCATCGCTTTATCTTCATCACTTGTCTGAGAAAATAACTTCTGTATATTAGCCTGGTACCCTGAAATTCCCGGCACCCAGTTTTTCAAGGAGGTTACAGATTTTGCTTCTGAAGATCGGAAACGGGACAGACATTCAACTAAATTTTGTGTCAGAAATTTTTGTTCTTCCTGACTTACACTGCCGTCACCAGATTCCACGATTGCCCGCTCTGTAAGATATTCTTCTATCCAGTCATACAATCCGGGATTGGTGGTGCGGATCAATTGCAGAAAGCTCAAATCCGGTAAATAGACGTAATCACGTATTCCGCTATATCTGAACCGCAGATTATTCAGGGATAGATGAACTTCACGGGGTGTTTTCAGTGCAGCACCGTAGATATCTGTTACGCGGTTCAAGTCGTTTATAAATTCTTCGTCCGGAAAATCGCCATTAACAGTTTCGTATAATCCGACTACTCCCGAAAAAAATTCACGACGCAGGTCGAAAGATTCCGGCCTCGGCAGGCTAAACGAAATTTGCACAATTTTCTGCAGGTAAAGTTCTCCATCTTCCACGCCTAGACCTTTTTTGATGGCCAGAGCGAGCACAGATTTGTCATAACAGAGTATGTAGCGGAAACGGGGAAAATCAGCGACGGATTTGACTAAGCGGACGACCTCCACAGCCTGCGCTGGCTCCAGTCTGTCCAGATCATCAAGAAGAATAATAAAGCTTAAATCCATTCCGATAATCTTTTCTGCAATTTCAGTACGCATCTCCGTAGCAGTTTTTTCTTTTTCTTTTAGCCATCGGGACTCTGACAACGCATCCAACGCACCGCTGGCATCAGGTACCCCCGGGATCATTGCTGCAGTCTGAGCTAGGGGAGCAAGATGGCGGGCAGTCGCTCTTGTATATTCCATCAGGGTCCGAGCTGTCCGGGTAAGCATTTTTTTCTTTTCGAGGCTTTCCCGGTCTTCAGGCGAAAGAAGACGCTCTTCCTCAGCGGCAATAATACCTGCCACAGGTATCAACAGCGATTCCACCAGACTGGTTCCGCTGCCGTCAAGCCATGGGGATATACTCAAAACAAAGGTGTTGCCCTCTTTCTGTTTATCCAGTTCCGTGTGCAATAGGTTAAGCAGACTCGTTTTCCCCGAGCCCCATGCTCCCTCAATGCCGATAACGGCGCTTCCTTCACGACCGATAGACTGTATAGACTGTGCCAGTTGTGCAGCAACATAGCGAAAGCCATAACGATCCTGTTCCGGACGGGTGACAGACTGATCCAGCCTCATTACATCGATATCAGACATTTCACAAATCCTCATACATATAGTGCAATCTGGCGAGGGCCTCCGCCAGTGCGCCTTCAGCGCCCGCCGCAGTGAATTCACGGATCAGCGTCTCGAACGCCTCTGCCAATAAAAAAACTTCCCCTCCGTCGATACCGAAGAATCCCTCTGGCATGACGTGTATGCACGAGGAAAGCATCATGTGCTTGCCCTAGTGACCATGCTCTAACTCATATTTATTTTAATACGGAAAGCTAATTTCTTCTTTATCAGGAGGGATAGATTTTGAAAGTATGAAATCAATATGTGGAATTTCAATTTCTTTTTTATCACTACAGCAACCATGGAACTCTCTGCCACTTTTACAAGGGCAATCATCCTCGCTTCTCACATTTGCAAAACGCTCTTTTGGAAACCTCATAGTTGTTCTATTTAAATCCCACTCCTCAAATGCACTTTCTAAAATATTTGATATATATTCTATCAGTGTAAAATCAAGGGTTGCATCATCATGCATTACTGAGTACTTTTGAGCAGGTGTTGATACAATTGAAACCTCAAGGATCTCCATGTCATGCGCTACATGAAGACATAGTTCACCATTATAAATTTTACCTTTTTTATGTCCACACCTCGATCTTGGTCTAACTCTGTGATCACAGATACTGCAGGTATAGTAACCAACTTTAAAACCGGGGCTAACAAACAGGCAATACGGATAAAGAGACTGCCATTTAATAACCTTGTCTATTATGAACTTAGATCTTGTGTTAATTAAAAAAAATTCATTTGAATTTTCACTAAGAAATTCATAATTTATTTCACACTTTTCGAGTTCATTCCACGCATCTCTATACCTCTTATTTTTTATATTGTTAAATGCTCGGATATAAAGCACGTTTAGATCAAATGCTTTAAGTGCTCTCCAGCACTCATTGGCTTTTTCTTCATCGCCACATTTGATGGATTTTAATTTTTCTTTTTTTATGGAATCAATTGATTTAATAATTTCTGGATTTACAATATCTTCCAAAGTTGTTAATTCAATCTTCATTACTAAGTCCTTTAACAACATTCAGAACTTCACTGAATTTTTCTATTTTTCCATTGTATTCAATTGAAACAGTCTTTCCATCTTTCTTTTCAACGATGAATTTTAGCGAGATTTTATCATTTTTCTTTGCTTTTATTTTATCATAAATATATGCCGAAACTACACTACAGAATATAGGTATTACAAAATTTTTAATGATAAAGGTTCCAAGCCATATATCTGCCGCATGCAACCCCAATTCTTTATATTCATCGTCGGTAGCATACACTTCGGCAGTAATGTTATTTTCATTAAGATAATCTAGTGTATCTAATGTGCCTGTGTAATAAACGTCTTCATACCCATGAGATGGTAAAATAATAACGTTTTTTCCTTTGAGTATTGAGGATGTTTCTGGTGGTGCGTCCGCAATTAAGGATTCAAAAGTAACTGTTGACTCTTTTATGTCAAATTTTTCAAGGTCATTGAGATTTTTCATTTACACCCACTTTTAATATATGATTTTATACTCAAGGTACATTACTGTATATAAGATGAAATTTCAATAACCTTTGTATGGACAGTGAGGGTAACATCAAAAAATGTTGCTAACAGCATTCAACGATCATCCCATTCACCACTCAATATTAGCAATGTATTAAATGATCACAATAGTTAAATATATACCCGTTAGAGTAGAGGTATCAGCAGAGGGATTGGATCATTAATCTGAGGGATCACCTCGGGGGCTGTAATCGTGGACATGCTAGTGGTTATAAAGAAAGGGCCACAATGCCCAAGATTTTCAGGTTGCTTTAAAAATTTAGAAGCTGATTCTGAAAATCCTTGTGTTCATTTTAGACACACAGCTTTTCTGACATACATTAAAATTTAGAATTTGTCTTTAATAAGTCATCCCAAGCATTAACTAATTCCTTCTCATGCTAAATTTTTATAGTAGCAAAGCTGTTTGCCGTAGCGCTGTCTCTCAATCTGGTTGTTGAAGTGATTGGTTGCATCATTTTAGTTGTTAAGTAAAGTCAAGAAAAGGCAGGTTAGTTAACCTTCTTTGAGACTTTCATTGATAATCGCTCGAATTCTATTAATAACATATGGGAACCTTCAAGTTCCCATATGTTATTAACCCAGAGTATACTCTCCATTTTTGTGATGTTTATGTCCCAAACACTGTAGATTCAGCGGGATATTTACACAAATAGTGATGTCTGCTTTTGGCACTAAGCGGACAAGCTATCTGATCTGAAGGTCCGTTGCGAGCGATCTGCGGGCATTGCTAATAACTCGATGTATTAATTCTTGTGTAATAGATCAATGCAAGATCAGGTGATGAGGATGCCACTTGTCATCCTCTTATATTAAAAGTGGTAGGGGATTATATTTCCAAGTATCACTGCTAAAAAGCAATATGTCAAAATTTTCACAATCTTTAGTATGGTTTCTAATATGTAATGTAGTCGAGAGGTTTCTTTGTTTTTTTTGCTCTCTTTTGATGTTTTTTCCTTAACCTCCACCTCCCATTGAGAAATTTTCATTTGAGAGGTGTTAGTTGTCCTACGTGTTATCCAAGATATAATTGTGTTTGTTAATACAAATGTAGAGCCAAAAATAATAAGTGGGGAGAAGTAATACCAAGCTGGAAAATCTTTTGAGAGTGCAAGTGTAATGATAACGAATATTACTATCCAAAGGAAAATAAAAACAACATAGAGGAAATTATTCAACCCCGCGATTGAATAGCGATTGTTGTCTTTATCAAGCAGGCTTGAATATAATCTTCCGGAAAATAAAGGTTCTAATAGGCTTACATGATACTCCCAATTTTTCTGCCAATATTCTCCACTTTTAAGTATGAAAGAGGTTGTTATAGTAATAATAACACCAAAAAATGACACGCCTGCTAAGGACGCCAGTAAAAGATTCCTGGTTTCACTAAGAGCGCTATCTTTTAAAGATTCGGTATCATGGACTCGATAATAATCTGCCGCTAAAATTGCACATGCTGTAATTAGCGCAGCCACTAACGTCCAAATATAGGTGGTGCGTTTCCAGTAAAGTTCTATTTCGAATTTCCTAATATCATGGGCTTTATCATATGATTCTTTAAGTTTCTCTAAATCTCCGTTGGTAAAATATAATTTATTGTCACAGCCAAGTAGTTTTTTAAAATATAAATTAGTAGAAGGTTCCTTAAAATAATCTTGAGCAAAACTATCTTCGTAAGGATCGCTTGTTTTTATGGGTTTGCTGACTTTAAGGGAGTTAAATTCTTCATTCATAATAGTATTAGTCTTTTTAAAGTACAGAGTTAAACATGAGATTTGATTTTATAACATAACAAATTTTCTTTAATTAGTGAAATTAATTCAGCATTGTCCATTTTCCACCATCTAATTGAGAGTTTTTTCTGAAAACCATAAATGGGCAACACACTTTACTTTTTGATCTCTTCTTGCAATCTCTCCCACAAAGGCTTCAACTGCTTTCTTATTGAGGTAGACTTCATGATGCGTGAAGCTCGGTATCCATAAGTTAAAAAATTTCGTTTTCCTACATGGGCATAACGGGCATAAACTTTTTCCTTAAAGAGTTCTTTGTCTGGTAGACCTTTATGTTTTCTTATTTTATTCTTTCGCTTCATGGTTGCTTTTGCAAGCTTAACACCACGCTTCATTCTGTCAGAATATCGTGAAAGAGATGAAGATCTTAGGGAAATATTTTCTCCATCGAAAATAAATCCTAGATATTGGAGTGGTTTATCACATGCAATTTTTATTGGAGTAGCTTTAAATTCTCTGATTTCTGTTTTTTTGACGTTTAGAGAAACTTTAAGTTTAATCAACCGTTTTTCTGCTTCGCCAGCTACATTGTTTTTTTCATGTGTAGGTATAATAAAAAGCATGTCATCGCAATAACGGAAATATTTCCCACCTAATGATGATACGTATTGATTCATTTCAATGTCAAAGTTCAGCATATAGATATTTGAAAGGAGGGCGCTTATAGGAGAACCTTGCGGAATACCAAAATTGGCTTTATTAGGCACTATAAGGTTAGATTTTCTAACTTTATTCCTGAATTCCGAAAATGAGCAAATTTGCTTCTTTGTCTTTTTTGCGTGTTTTGCATTGTTTTTAGGAATTGCCATAAGCTCATAAACTTTTTCTTTATCTACTTTAGAGTATTTGGTAATGGCTTTGAAAACAGCATAATGATCTTGGGGTAAGATATCAGTAGCCAGTAATCTACACCAAGCGTCTTTTAATAGAGAATGATCCAGAGTGTCAAAAAATTTAGATAAATCTAATGCAACTGCACTGCAATTACCTCTGAGTTTTATTTCCTGAAAGGCTTCGTTAGCAAACTCAATATTGCTTTTACCCAACGCTCTGAACGCTAGTACATTCTTGGAAATATCATGGGTGTGTAACTGTTCCTCATACAGGTAGTCGAGGATTCCAGCATAATAAGAATAGATATGACTATCGATGTGCGAAGAATACGCTATGGGTCTTTCTTTTAGCGTTTTTGCTATTGCATTTGTGCCTTTGTCTTTATGGATTTTAAAAGTAGTCGAAGTGAAGGTTATAAACGGGAGGAAGGAATGAGTGGCAACCGTATTAGGATTAGTAACTATATCTAAGGCATGCTCTACAGAAATTGGCTTATCAAAGTGCAAATAACCACGTTTTCTAAACCAAGGATGTTCACGAGATTCCATATTTTTAGTTCTCAGGGATTGTGAAACCGGGGCAACTTAGAACTGCGGTCGTTCAAAAACATTGCCCCGGCTTAACAAAGTGGTCTTTATCCAACCTTCTCATACATACTGATTCGCAAGTAACCAGAAATGCATTTCACCGCAAATGTTAGAAGCACTGTATAATGTAATCAGCTTAATGGAGACCGTTATGAGCATCGTCCACCTGTTGTTCAGTCTCTGGTCGGCGTGTTGCGAAGCTCGCTGGCCCGGACTGGACAAACTGTACACCTCCCCCAAGCCTACACTCAGGGCGATTTTTTATAACATTTTTTAATGATTTGTTGCAAGCGGAAAAATCCTTCTCGCATCATAAAAATTAATAATTATATTAAAATACAGAGAAATACAAAAAATATCGCAGATGACCTGCTCCCGGTGAATCAACACTAAGTGCTGTTAGCTACTTCCGCTTGTGGCAAAAAATGGACCCTGAAGAATTTCAAGAATGTGGTGTGGTTTCTCGGACTGGGAGCTTACCGATTGCGGGGAAAACCACACGTTCAGCATATTCAGTCGCCGAGTTTTGGTAATTTCGGCCCAGTCCTTCATCTGCAAACACTCTTTGGCGATTAGCTCAAAGGTGTTGGATGGGTCATTGACTTTGCTTATCTAACTGATAAACCTGTGTCAGGCTAACTCCATTCGCGACTTTCTTACGCGCTTGTTCACAAGCTTCGGGAGGTCTGACCGTCTAATACTCAGCCAGTGCAACATTCTAGATTTGACGTTGAGTTTAAGCCGGTAGCGCCATGACTCTTTGCCAATCGGTTCACTTCGATGTAGAGGCTATTGAAATCATTGAGCCGATAGAAATTTCTTCTGTCTTGGCAATGCGGTATTGCATATCAGTGACCATAACAATCCTTTTTTATTTACTGACCCGTTATTGTGCCCACTTATAATCGGGACGAAAGAATCCCGAACTCATGTAGGTACCCATTTTTGACTACGAGCTGACGAAATGGGGCTTCATAAAACAAAAAATCCACGCAACCGCGTGGATTTTAATTTTACACTTTCCCAGCCATCAATGAGATTCAATAAAACCTCATCCGACCCAAAAAAGACTTAGACGTTAAACAGGAAGTTCATTACATCGCCATCTTTAACGATGTACTCTTTACCTTCTGAACGCATTTTGCCGGCTTCTTTCGCGCCTTGCTCGCCTTTGAAGGTAACAAAGTCATCGAAACCGATGGTTTGTGCGCGGATAAAGCCTTTTTCGAAGTCGGTGTGGATTTTACCGGCAGCCTGTGGCGCGGTAGCGCCTACTGGGATGGTCCATGCGCGGACTTCTTTCACGCCAGCGGTGAAGTAAGTTTGCAGGTTAAGCAGCTCGTAACCGGCGCGGATTACGCGGTTCAGACCTGGCTCTTCCAGACCCAGTTCAGCCATGAATTCTGCACGATCTTCATCTTCCAGTTCGGCAATATCAGACTCTACAGCGGCACACACGGCAACCACTACTGAACCTTCGGCGGCAGCGATTTCACGCACTTTATCGAGATATGGGTTGTTCTCGAAACCGTCTTCGTTGACGTTGGCGATGTACATGGTTGGCTTCAGCGTCAGGAAGCTCAGGTAGCGGATCGCGGCTTTCTCTTCTGCGTCCAGCTTAAGGGCGCGCAGCATACCGGCTTGTTCCAGCTGTGGCAGGCACTTCTCCAGCGCAGCCAGCTCAGCTTTGGCGTCTTTATCGCCACCTTTGGCTTTCTTCTGCACGCGCTGAATCGCACGCTCACAGGTATCCAGGTCAGACAGCGCCAGCTCGGTGTTGATGGTATCGATATCTTCGGCTGGATCCACTTTGCCCGCAACGTGGATGATATTGTCATTCTCGAAGCAGCGCACCACGTGGCCGATGGCTTCGGTTTCACGGATGTTGGTCAGGAACTGGTTACCCAGGCCTTCACCTTTAGACGCGCCTTTCACCAGACCGGCGATGTCAACGAACTCCATGGTGGTGGAGATCACACGCTGTGGCTTCACGATCTCTGCCAGTTTGTCCAGACGTGGATCGGGCATCGGTACTACACCGGTATTTGGTTCAATGGTGCAGAAGGGGAAGTTAGCCGCTTCGATGCCTGCTTTGGTCAGCGCGTTGAACAGAGTGGATTTACCGACGTTCGGCAGGCCTACGATACCGCATTTGAATCCCATGGATATACCTTTCTCACTGATGAGCACAACACCGTAATGTCATGCTGGGGATGAATAAAAATTTTGCCGCATTATACACATAAATGCAGGTTTCAGGGCGTTTCACTGGCTTTAAAGGCGTGCAGACGGTTCATCGCTTTCAAACGATCTTCCTTTAGCCACACTTCAGTGCAGCGCGCCGCTTCGTCAATGGCGTCATCAATGCGCTTTTGCTCGCTTAAAGGCGGTTTGCCTAACACAAAGCCAGTGACTTTGTTGCGATCGCCTGGGTGGCCGATGCCGACGCGCAGACGGTGGAAGTTATTATTATTGCCCAGACGGCTAATAATATCCTTCAGACCGTTATGACCGCCGTGACCGCCGCCCTGTTTAAATTTAGCGATACCCGGTGGCAGATCCAGCTCGTCATGGGCAACCAGAATCTCTTCTGGCTCGATGCGATAAAACGTTGCCATCGCGCCCACGGCTTTGCCACTCAGGTTCATAAAGGTGGTTGGCACCAGCAGGCGGACATCATGCCCGGCCATATTCAGGCGCGCCGTGTAGCCGAAGAATTTCGCTTCCTCTTTTAAGGACTGATTGTAGCGCTGCGCCAGCAGATCCACATACCAGGCACCCGCGTTGTGGCGCGTGGCGGCATATTCAGCTCCGGGGTTCGCTAACCCGACAATCAGTTTAATGCTACTCACAATCTCTGTCCTGCACTTAAGAAGAAAGGGCGATAGTGTACTGCGCACGGCGGGGGATGACAAAGGCTGAAACCACTAAACGGTTGCCTGGGGTGATTAATGAAAACTGAATGAAATTAGGCGGGTAACTGTAAGGTTGCGTCAGCTTATCTGCTGGAAATGTGATCGTCGACGCAATGTTACGTCATGTCATTGCCTAAACTTATGGCAGATTAACATTACGTGCGATTTATTTTGCACCTTTTAAGGAGGTCGACGATGAAACGTCATCATACTCGTACAGCAGGTAATGCGCTGATGTGTATCGGTCTGGCAACCATGGTTCTCGGGCTGCTGTTCTCCATTGCTAACCAGTTACCTTCTGCGCATCTGCCTGAGATGATCAATCACGGCGCAATGTTTGCCATTTTTATTGGCGCATTGATGTGGCTGGCGGGAGCGCGTATTAGCGGGCGAGAAAAAGTTGAAGACCGTTATTACTGGATTCGCCATTACGGTGATAAACGTTGTCGTCGTGGATCGCCTCACAGCCATTAAGCCTCTCCGTGGTGACGGCGCAGTGCTTCAGGCATAAAAAAACCGGGTTTAATCACCCGGTTTTTTATTTGCTCAGTCTGAACAGGACTTAGTGTTCGAACATCGCAGAGATGGATTCTTCGTTGCTGATACGACGAATCGCTTCGGCCAGCATCCCAGACAGGGTCAGGGTGCGGACGTTTGGCAGGGCTTTCATCTCGTCAGACAGCGGGATGGTATCGCACACGATGACCTGGTCAATCACGGATTTACGCAGGTTCTCTACCGCGTTACCTGAGAAGATTGGGTGAGTTGCATAGGCAAACACGCGCTTAGCACCACGCTCTTTCAGTGCTTCAGCGGCTTTGCACAGCGTACCACCGGTATCGATCATGTCGTCAACCAGGACGCAGTCGCGGCCTGCAACGTCACCAATAATGTGCATAACCTGAGAAACGTTAGCGCGTGGGCGACGTTTATCGATGATAGCCATATCGGTGTCATTCAGCAGTTTAGCGATGGCACGGGCACGCACTACGCCGCCGATGTCTGGAGAAACCACAATCGGGTTTTCCAGGCCAATCTGCTGCATATCTTCCAGCAGGATTGGGCTACCGAATACGTTATCAACCGGGACATCAAAGAAGCCCTGAATCTGTTCAGCGTGCAGATCAACGGTCAGTACGCGGTCAACACCCACGCTTGACAGGAAATCAGCCACAACTTTTGCGGTGATTGGCACACGAGCAGAACGGACACGACGGTCCTGACGCGCATAGCCAAAGTAAGGAATTACCGCAGTAATACGACCTGCAGAAGCGCGACGCAGTGCGTCGACCATCACCACCAGCTCCATCAAGTTATCATTGGTTGGGGCACAGGTAGACTGGATGATGAAAATATCACCACCGCGTACATTCTCGTTAATTTGTACACTTACTTCACCATCGCTGAAACGGCCGACAGCGGCGTCTCCGAGGCTAGTGTAAAGGCGGTTGGCAATACGTTGTGCTAGTTCCGGGGTGGCGTTACCAGCAAAAAGCTTCATATCAGGCACGAGAATAACCTCAGGCTTTGCGTCCAGAGAATGAACGGCTTTACGATTTACCCGCGCATAGCGTAAAGCCGTTCATACGGGTAGTTGATGCGAAACGTGCAGTGTCTGGAACGTGGTGACACTGTCACGCATTCGCCTAAATCCCGGAAAGGGTACGAGTCAGGGGCGAGACGTTTTGTCCCTGCGCCACAAATCCTGTTATCCATTCCGGGGCAAAATCTAGCACCTGACGAGCAGCGGCCTCGGTGTCAAATTCAGCAAACACACAAGCACCGGTTCCAGTCAGGCGCGACGGCGCGTATTCTAGCAGCCAGGAAACGAGTGCATCAACCTCGCGAAAACGTTTTCTTACGACATGCTCACAATCATTGCTAAAAGGCGTATGTAAAAGCGTCTCTAATGAACGTTCAGGCGAATCTCTTGTTAAATCAGGATCGTTAAAAATTAACGGTGTTGCAACACTTACCCCAGGGTGTGCGACCAAATACCATTTTTCCGCAGGATGAGCAGGTTGTAGCTGTTCACCGACTCCCTCGGCAAAAGCGGCATAGCCTTTCACAAACACCGGTACATCCGCGCCGAGGCGAACGCCAAATTCAGCCAGCTCATCGGGCGTGAAACCGACTTTCCACAGATGGTTCAGTGCTACCAACGCAGTGGCGGCATTGGATGAGCCACCACCCAGCCCACCGCCCATCGGGAGAATCTTCTCTACGGAGATCAGCGCGCCTGCGTCAGGTGCCAGCCGCTGTTGTGCCAGCGCCTGGGTTTTCAGCAAGGTTGCGGCGCGGACAATCAGGTTATCTGCCTCTGCGACGCCCGCCACCGGGGTAGCCAGCCGAATCTCGCCGCTGCTGTTCGGGGTAATTTGCAGGTGGTCGCCGTAATCGAGAAACTGAAACAGCGTCTGCAAATTGTGGTAGCCGTCAGGACGACGGCCCGTGACGTAGAGAAACAGGTTGAGCTTTGCAGGAGCGGGCCAGCGAATTGTCATTGCAGTTTCCAGCTATCCATACGCAGCTTAATGCGCTGTTGACCTTGCGTGAGCTCCAGGGTGGCAGGCAGTGCAGGGGTCACATCGGTACGGTAATCACTGATCACCACTTTCCACTGCTGCCCATCGCGGCTGTAGTTCAGGCTGCGCAGTTGGAATTTGTCGTTGAGCTGGTAATCGGTGGCATCACCCGGCAGACCCAACATCCACTGACGCAGGTTAGCCAGCGGGATATCCATACCGGTGAGCTGTGAGATCATCTTCTCTGCATCGTTGCTGACATAACGTTTGCCTTTATTATCCACCAGCTGCACCACGCTGCCCTGGGCATCCAGCTGTAATTCGGTGCTGCCCAGAGGGTTGGTCAGCAGCAGGCGATAGCGGTCGGCGGCGGTCTGCTGCCAGTTATAGCGGGCATAGACATTCTGGCGGTTGGAGATGTAAGCAAAAGCACCACGGGTTTCGAAGTGGCTCAGTTGTTTCACTTCTTTTTCATGCTGTTGCCACTGCGGCGCGGTGACTGCCGGGCCTGGGCCTTGCGGCTGGTTCAGGGTACAGGCAGCCAGTAAGACGCTGGCGAGGGGCAACAGGCGCAATAATGTGCGCGGGGAATATAGCTTCACGTGGTCATCTCCTCAGACACGTTTTTAATTCATAGCGATTAACGCTAAACATTCGCATTTAAGCAGTCAATGCTGTTCTGCATCAGTTTGTGTGTATTTGGTTAATCTTATTACAGTCATAGCCTTTGTATGGCTTTTCTTGATCTGCTGCATCTTGTAGAATGCCTCTCACAAAACCCTGACATTATTGGGCCAACACGACCCATATCGAATCACCATGACGCTGCTTGCTCTCGGAATCAACCATAAAACTGCCCCTGTTGCCCTTCGTGAACGTGTTGCGTTCGGGCCGGAATCACTGGAGCTGGCACTGAATAGCCTGCTGTCTCAACCTCGAGTACAAAGTGGCGTAGTTTTATCGACCTGCAACCGAACCGAGCTCTATCTCAGCGTGGAACAGCAGGCCGATCTGCGTGAGCAACTGGTGCACTGGCTGTGTGAATACCACCAGCTGCAGGAAGAGGATGTGCGTAAAAGCCTCTACTGGCATCAGGATAACGCCGCTGTCAGCCATTTGATGCGCGTGGCCAGCGGTCTGGATTCGTTGGTGTTAGGGGAACCCCAAATTCTCGGCCAGGTGAAAAAAGCCTTTGCCGATTCGCAACGCGGCCACTCACTCAACAGTGAGCTGGAACGCATGTTCCAGAAAACCTTCTCAGTCGCGAAACGTGTTCGTACAGAAACCGATATCGGTGCTAATGCGGTGTCAGTGGCGTTTGCCGCCTGTACGCTCGCACGGCAGATCTTTGAATCGCTGTCGGATGTAAACGTGCTGCTGGTGGGTGCAGGTGAGACGATTGAACTGGTGGCGCGCCATCTGCGTGAACACCGGGTGAAAAATTTAATGATTGCTAACCGTACCCGCGAACGCGCGGAGCTGTTAGCAGAAGAAGTCGGCGCAGAAGTGATTGGCCTGGCGGACATTGATTCCCGTCTGGCCGAAGCGGATATCGTGATCTCCTCCACCGCCAGCCCGTTACCGATCATTGGTAAAGGAATGATGGAGCGCGCGTTGAAAGCGCGTCGTAATCAGCCGATGCTGCTGGTGGATATCGCAGTTCCGCGTGACGTTGAACCGGAGGTCGGCAAATTGCCGAACGCCTATCTTTACAGCGTGGATGACCTCCAGGCGATCATCGAACAAAATATGGCACAACGCAAAGCCGCCGCCTTGCAGGCTGAGAGCATCGTGGTACAAGAGTGCGGTGAATTTATGGCGTGGCTGCGGGCGCAGGGTGCAGTAGACAGCATCCGTGAGTATCGCACCCAGGCGAATGACATTCGTGCTGAGCTGGAAAGTCGTGCGCTGTTAGCCCTGCAACAGGGTGCCGATCCGCAGCAGGTCCTGCAGGAACTGGCGCACAAGCTGACTAACCGTCTGATTCACTCCCCCACGAAGTCCTTGCAGCAGGCCGCCCGCGACGGCGATACTGAGCGGCTACAGATTTTACGTGACAGCCTCGGTCTCGAGTAGGCTGTTACCACCTTTCACGGGAATTCCTCTATTACATGAAAACGTCTATTGTTGCCAAACTGGAGGCTCTGCAAGAGCGCCACGAAGAAGTGGAAGCTATGCTGGGTGATGCCGGTGTGATTGCCGATCAGGAACGCTTTCGCGCCTTATCTCGTGAGTATGCACAGCTTACTGACGTGACCCGTTGTTTCCGCGAATGGCAGCAGGTTCAGGAAGATATCGAAACCGCCCAAATGATGCTGGATGACCCTGAGATGCGTGAAATGGCGCATGAAGAGTTAGTTCAGGCGCGTGAGACGGCGGAACAGCTGGAGCAGCAGTTGCAGGTGTTACTGTTGCCAAAAGATCCCGATGATGAGCGCGCGTGCTTTGTTGAAGTTCGTGCGGGGACCGGCGGTGATGAAGCCGCTATTTTTGCAGGCGATCTGTTCCGTATGTACAGCCGCTTCGCCGAGACACAGCGCTGGCGTGTAGAGATCATGAGCGCCAATGAAGGCGAACACGGTGGCTATAAAGAAGTGATTGCCCGTATTACCGGTGAAGGTGCCTATGGCCGCCTGAAATTCGAGTCTGGCGGTCACCGCGTGCAGCGTGTGCCAGAAACCGAATCGCAAGGGCGTATTCATACTTCAGCTTGTACCGTTGCGGTGATGCCGGAGTTACCGGAAGCTGAGCTGCCGGAAATCAATGCCGGCGATCTGAAAATCGATACCTTCCGTTCGTCGGGAGCGGGTGGTCAGCACGTTAACACCACCGATTCTGCGATTCGTATTACCCACTTACCAACCGGGATTGTGGTGGAGTGTCAGGATGAGCGCTCGCAGCATAAAAACAAAGCGAAGGCATTAGCGGTACTTGGCGCGCGTATCCACGCAGCCGAAATGGCGAAACGCCATGCGGTAGAGGCTTCAACGCGCCGTAACCTGTTAGGCAGTGGCGACCGTTCCGACCGTATCCGCACCTACAATTTCCCACAGGGCCGTGTCACCGACCACCGTATCAACCTGACCATTTACCGTCTGGACGAAACCATGGAAGGGAAGCTGGATAGCCTGATTGAGCCGATTGTACAAGAGTACCAGGCGGATCAGCTGGCGGCTCTGGCTGGTCAAGATTGATGGAAATCCGCGTCTGGTTAAAGCAGGCGATAGCAGTGCTGGCGGGCGGTGAAAGCCCGAAACGTGATGCGGAGATTTTGCTGGGGTTCGTCACCGGCAAATCGCGCAGTTGGCTGGTGGCGTTTGACGACCACCCGCTGGACGCCACTCAACAGGCGCAGCTGGCTGAGTTGCTGGCGCGCCGCGCGCAGGGTGAACCGGTTGCGCATCTGGTGGGGCAGCGTGAGTTTTGGTCATTGCCGTTACGCGTTAACAACAGCACGTTAATTCCCCGTCCGGATACTGAAGTGCTGGTTGAGCAGGCGCTGCTGCGTCTGCCGTCCACGCCGGTCAAGGTGCTGGATCTGGGCACTGGCACCGGCGCGATAGCGCTGGCGCTGGCGAGCGAACGGCCGGATTGTCAGATCACCGGCGTCGACCGCATTCCTGCTGCTGTCGCACTGGCACAGGAAAACGCTGCACAGCTCGGGTTAACCAATGCTGAGTTCTGTCTGAGCCACTGGTTTGATGCACTTCCCGCCACGCGCTTCAGCGTGATTGTCAGTAATCCCCCTTATATCAATAGCCTGGATGAGCATCTCAGCCAGGGCGATGTCCGTTTTGAACCGCTGAGTGCGCTGGTGGCCGAAGAAGATGGCCTCGCCGATTTGCGTTTGCTGATTGTGCAGGCGGTAAACTGGCTTGAACCCGATGGCTGGTTGCTGCTGGAGCATGGCTGGCAGCAGGCTGAAGCGGTGCAACAATTGATGCAGCAGCAGGGCTATCGCGCTATTGAGACCGTTGCCGATTACGGTGGTAATCCACGCGTTACGCTGGCCCAATCCCCCCGTTAACAGGATTTTTATGGCTACCTGGTATCCTCTGATTAAAAACCTTCATATTCTGACCGTTTTCATTACTGTCAGCCTGTTCTTATTGCGTTTTTACTGGCAGCGCACGGGTTCTGTCATGCTACAGCGCCGTTGGGTGCGCATTGCGCCGCACATTAATGATACGTTTTTGCTGCTTACCGGCGTATTGCTGGTGCTGATCACGCACTTTTATCCGTTCTCCCCACAGGGAAGCTGGCTGACGGAGAAGCTAATAGCGGTTATCATCTACATCGCCTTAGCGTCTGTGGCATTGAGCCGTCGCCAGCGTAGTACCAAAACGCGTTGGGTAGGCGGTGTGGTTGCACTGTTAGCGGTAATGGTCGTAATTGACCTGGCGGTGACAAAAATGCCGATTTTGGGGAGTGTATGACCTCGTTCGAACAGTTAGATTTTACCAATGCAAGGCTAAGTGAAGCGGTCATTGGTGCAACAGCCGCCATTCGCACTGATTTTTCAGTGAGCGGCACGGAACAGCAGTTAGCGGCACTGGTGGCAGAAGCACGGGAATATGTCAGCAGTGAACAGGAAGCCGATCAGCAGTTAGATAAGCTACTGGAGCTGTTCTATCAGAAGTGGGGCTTTGGCGGAGCCAGTGGTATCTATAATCTCTCTGACGTGCTGTGGCTGGATAACGTGCTGCAAACGCGTAAAGGTACAGCGGTGTCGCTCGGGGTGATTTTACTGCACATCGCTCATGAGCTGGAACTGCCGCTGATGCCGGTGATTTTCCCCACCCAGTTGATCCTGCGGGCTGACTGGCTGGATGAAGAGATGTGGCTGATTAATCCGTTCAACGGTGAAACGCTGGATACGCATATGCTGGAAGTGTGGCTGAAAGGCAATATCAGCCCGCTCGCACAACTGTATAAAGACGATCTGGATGAAGCCGGCACGGTTAACGTCATGCGCAAAATGCTCGATACGTTGAAGTCCGCGCTGATGGATGAGAAGCAGATGGAGCTGGCGCTGAACGTCAGCAAGGTTCTGCTCCAGATTGACCCGGAAGATCCGTACGAAATCCGCGATCGCGGGCTGATTTACGCTCAGCTGGAATGCGAGCACATCGCGCTGAACGATCTGACCTACTTTGTTGAACAGTGCCCGGAAGATCCGGTCAGTGAGATGATTAAAGTGCAGATCAACGCGATTGAACACAAACAGGTTACGCTGCACTAAGCGGCGCATAATGAACATTATTAAGGACTGAACATGTCGCAAAAAGTCGTGAACATTGGTGATATTCGGGTCGCAAACGATCTGCCATTTGTCCTGTTTGGTGGGATGAACGTGCTGGAGTCGCGCGATCTGGCCATGCGCATCTGCGAACACTACGTGACCGTTACCCAAAAACTGGGTATTCCGTACGTGTTTAAAGCCTCATTCGACAAAGCGAACCGTTCTTCTATCCACTCTTACCGTGGCCCAGGCCTGGAAGAGGGGATGAAAATTTTCCAGGAACTGAAACAGACGTTTGGCGTAAAAATCATTACTGACGTGCATGAAGCCTCTCAGGCTCAGCCCGTTGCCGACGTGGTTGATGTTATTCAGCTGCCAGCCTTCCTCGCCCGTCAGACCGATCTGGTGGAAGCCATGGCGAAAACCGGCGCGGTGATCAACATCAAGAAACCGCAGTTCGTTAGCCCAGGCCAGGTAGGCAATATCGTCGATAAGTTTATCGAAGGTGGCAACGATCAGGTTATCCTGTGCGACCGTGGTAGCAACTTCGGCTATGACAACCTGGTGGTCGACATGCTGGGCTTCAACGTGATGAAGAACGTCAGCGGCAACAGCCCGGTGATCTTCGATGTGACCCACGCCTTGCAAACCCGCGATCCATTCGGTGCTGCTTCCGGTGGTCGTCGTGCTCAGGTGGCTGAACTGGCGCGTGCCGGTATGGCGGTGGGTATTGCCGGTCTGTTTATTGAAGCGCACCCGGAACCGAACAGCGCCAAGTGTGATGGCCCATCGGCACTGCCGCTGGATAAGCTGGAGCCATTCCTGGCACAGATGAAAGCCATTGATGACCTGGTGAAGAGTTTCCCGGAGCTGGATACCAGCAACTGATCGGCAGAATAAAAAAAGCCCCTGCACGCGGTTGCCGGGGCTTTCAGGAAGTATCAAGGACGCCTCGGCGTCCTTTTCTTTTTTGTGCCTAGAGCATAATGGTCAACAGATAGCCCGCAAACAGGGCCAGATGCGCGGCACCGTTTAAGACGTTGGTACGTCCGGTAGAAAACGAGATGTGGCACAGGATCAGAACCGCACTCATCATCACCATCTGTGGTGGCTCAAGACCAAAGACCAGCTGCTGGCCGGTAAGGGTAGCGATAATCGAGACCGCCGGAACCGTCAGTGAAATGGTCGCCAGTACGGAGCCAAAGAACAGGTTCATCGCACGCTGTACCTGGTTAACCAGGACGGCTTTGATCGCCCCTAAACCTTCCGGTGACAGAATCAGCAACGCCACGAGGAAACCGGTGAACTGCGCCGGCGCATTCAACTCAGTGAGTAAACCTTCCAGCGTATTGGCATTCATTTTGGTAACGCTGATAACCGCAATCAGATGGACGATCAACCAAACCGTGTGCCACAGGCTGCTGTGTGCCGAAGGCTTACCGTGGTGTGGGTCGCCATCATCGCTGTCATCTTCATGTTCATAGACAAACAGACTCTGGTGCGTTTTGGTCTGGATCAGCAGGAATACCCCGTACATTGCCGCAGAAATGGCGGCAATGATCAGCGCCTGCGCGGTGGTGAAGTTACCGCCGGGCAGGGCATTCGGGAACACCAGCACCAGTATTGCCAGTGGGAAAATGGCGATCAGATACTGTTTTACCCCGGCAAGGTTCACGTACTGCGTGGCAAATTTGCGCCCGCCCAACAGCAGAGCAAAGCCCACCAGCCCTGAGGTGACAATCATGATGATGGAGTAGAGCGTATCGCGCATCAGCGCGGGGGCAGCATCGCCTGTGGCCATCAGGGCGGAGATCAGGCTGACTTCAAGGATCACCACCGACAGGCTCAGAATCAGTGAGCCATAGGGTTCGCCCAGGCGGTGGGCCAGCACATCCGCATGGCGGACGACGCTGAAAGCACTGCTCAAAATGGCGACCAGGGCCAGCAAGTTAACCCCAATCAGCAGGGGCAGTGAGTGAGGGGCGGTAAGAAAACTCAGAATGCCGAGCGTTACCAACGGAAAAATCAGGGAGTATTCGGTATGACGGGTCTTTTCATGTGCGGCCATGGTCTCTCCTCGGTGCAAGGTCGCGGAACCGGTTACCTGTACGTGCCAGGTTAAGCGGCATAAGTGTAACGTCAACCGTGTTTTTGCTGGGGAAGCTTTACGGTTTTTTACTTCTTGACGGTTTTATTCCCTGTAACGCCTTTTTTGTCCTGTTTTCTCCTCGCCATGATGGTTAATCAGTAAGTTATGTTTTTAATTTTATGTTTATTGCGCACTTTTCTGCGCTTTTCACGCGCCTTGATACGTATTGATAGCGACAAAAATCATAATGGTATAAGTAAATCCTCTAAAGAGGGGTTTGGTCGGTTTTTCCTGTCAGGCCAGGCTTTATCACATTGCTCTCTGGCGCGGGAAGTCTTTCATAGCGTAGCAAAAATGCGCCGTTACGGCGTTTTTGTTGGATTGAAAACCGGTTTTGCTGTGTGCGTGGGTTAGGCAGTAGATGCGCTTTTCCCATAACTTTACTGTGTGATTATAAGTCTGGTCTTGAAAGCGTTGCGGAAAATGCATTAATGTCATTGAACCGCAATAAGAAAGTCACGTAGCAACGCGAGAGCGTTTAACCGAGTGAGGAGGTCGCATTGTTAACCCGAGAATTTTTGTTAAAAGCTGACTGCAAAACCTCGTTTGGTGAAATTGATGAGAGCTTGCTGTGGAGCGCAGAGAAACGCGCATCATCACTGGCAGCGACCCTGTCATGCCGTCCTGATGCCAGCCCGGTGTGGATTTTTGGCTATGGCTCGCTGATGTGGAACCCGATTTTCGAGGCGGAAGAGGTGGCCGCAGGGCGCCTGAATGGCTGGCATCGTGCCTTTTGCCTCCGGCTGCTCGCCGGGCGCGGCAGTGCTGACTATCCCGGCAGAATGTTGGCGCTTAAACAGGGCGGTGAAACCAGCGGGCTGGCGTTTCGGTTACCCGAAGCGCATCTCTACGATGAGCTGGAACTGCTGTGGAAGCGAGAAATGATCACCGGCTGCTACCTGCCCACCTGGTGCGAACTTACCCTGGACGACGGGCGCAAGGTGACGGCTCTGGTGTTTATCATGGACCCGCGCCATCCGCTGTATGAGGCAGACTCCTGTGCTGCGATTGTTGCGCCGCTGATTGCTCACGCGACCGGCCCGCTGGGCTCTAACGCGCAGTATCTGTTCTCCCTTGAACAGGAACTGGCAAAACGCGGCATGGAAGAAGAGAGCCTCAGCTTGCTGGCACAGCAGGTGCGACAACTTCAATCCGGCCGTGCGGCCGGATAAGTCCTACCCCTTACCTGGCGCAATCAGCCAGGTACCGGCATGGGTAATGGTTAACGACTGACGGCGTACACTGCTGCCCTTGCCAATTTCAAACTGATAATCTCCTGCTGGCAGACTCAGCGCAGCAAAACCATTGCTGCTGGCTTTGACGGCCAGCTTTTGCCCGTTCAGCGTAATCGTCTCGTTGGCTGCCAGCGGTAAGTAGACGGTGGCTAATGACGGTGCCGCGACGGGCCTGGCGGCAGACGTCACGGGCAGGGGCATCTCATTCGCTGGCTGACGCTTCACCAGCCACACCGTAACCCCCACAGCCAATACCGCCACCGCAGCCACGCAGGTTAAGAGTGGGGAGAGACGGCGAACGGGCTTGATGGGCAGGGATTCTGCCATAGGAGCCGTGGGATTGATGGCGACGACAACCGGTTCTGCCGGCTCGCGTGGCGTTTGTTCTACTGCGGCAGGCGTGAGTTTGCCGATCACGCTTTCAACATCGCTGACCGGTAAATGGATCAGGCTGGCAAATTCATCAATGGTGGCCGGACGATCTTGTGGCTTCATTGCCAGTGCCCGGTCAATAGCATGCAGTAACGGCAGTGAGAAACCCTGTAGCCCACGTTGCGTCAATGGCTGGTAGCTATCCTCAATACAGCGCACTACGCTGGCTGGCGGCGGTGTGCCAACAATCAGGCTATGTAATACCGCACCTAACGCGTAGATATCGGTCCATGGGCCTTGATCGCTTTCTGCCTCTTCGCTGTATTGCTCTATGGGCGCGAAACCCGGTTTCAACATGATCTCGGTTTCGTCCGACAGATTACCAATCTCTTTGCGCGCTGAGCCGAAATCCAGCAACACCGGCAACTGGTTTTCCTGAATCTGGATATTATCCAGCGAGATATCACGGTGCAGATAGCCTTCACGGTGGATGGTACTGATAGCACCAAACAGGGGAGGCAGGAGGCGGCGTATCCAGGCTTCATCAATGGTGGCTGGGCTTTGCTGTTGCCAGGCTTTCAGGGTCATCCCGCTGTAATACAGCGTACACATATAGGCTGTGCCGTTCTGCTCCCAAAAGCGCAGCACATGCAATAAGCCAGGATGATTGAAGCGCGCCAGCAGGCGTGACTCCTGAATAAAACTGTTGAGACCGGCGCTGAATAGCTTCTGGAAACGTTCACCGCGCAGCACCAGATCATGGCCTTGCTCTGAGCGCATCGCCAGTGATACCGGCATGTACTCTTTGATCGCCACAGTGCGTTCCAGTTGGTGATCCCAGGCGCGATAGACAATGCCAAAACCACCACCGCCAATCACATCCTGAATCTCAAACTCATTAAAGCGAAAGCCGGCTGGCAGGGCGCCGGGAATTGTCGTTGTATTGTTATTTGCCGACATAGAATACTCTCTGAACATGGCCCACGCGGCGATGCGTTACGGGCGATGCAGGCTAATTAATCAATGTTACGCCAGGCACCGATCGCAGGATCAACCAGATCCGCATGTAAGGTGTCGATCAATAACACATGCATTTTCTGCTGTGGCAACCCATTTTCCGACCACAGTTTCTGTTGTTCAGCAATACGTTGTTGCAGCGCAGTGTCAGTTTGCTGCGCAGTGGGTTTCGCGGCCTTGATGAGCAGCGTGCCATCAAAACGCCAGACGTGATGTTGATTGTCGAACGGGAGTACTAGCCAACTCTCTTGTGCATCGCGGCGCGTCACAATCATGCGCTGATTATTGGCCGAGACCACCTGTAACGGCGTGGTGGCGCTGCGCAGGTTTTCCAGCGGATAGCCCTGTTCAAACGTCACGGTAAGCGGGACGTTTTGCGCCGCATCGGTCAGGCTTAATGTAGTATCGCCCTGAAGCCAACCTTCTGATGTACAACGATTCTGTGCCGCATCCGGTATGAACAGCGCGCTGTCAGAACCTGACCACCAGGTGCGGAAGTGGCAACCGCTGGGCAGGTCAAAACGCACCAGTGGCGTGGTATCTGCCATCGGGGAGAGATCCAACGGTGCGGCATTACTGGCGCCAGGGCGTGCGGTGCTGTCTGCTGTGACCACCGGTGCCCACTCCTGGGCTTTGCGGGCGGTGCCACTGGCTAAGAGGGTGCCTTGCTGGTTAGTCATGTGCCACGGCAGGTTGGTCAACTTGCTACACTGATTTGCCAGCAAACGGCCAACCTGGGGCAGAAAGGCGTTAAGTACGCTCACACTCTGCTCTTTTTCCGTGACGATGCGCAACGGCAGCGTGGTTTTACACCAGTCTTCTGGCGCATTGCTCTGCACGTTATCGATATACACCTCCAGCGCCTGGCGGGGCGAATAGACCGCACGATAATCTTCGGCCTGCACGCTGCAGGCAAGGAACATGACCACGAGGCCGGACAGCCACACTTTCATCAACAATCTCCGGAAAACCCCGCCATCATTAGCGTGGTGCAATCAATAAAGCGCTGACATTATGTGCGACGGGGCAACAATTGCTCAGCATCTGCCTGCGAGTAAATCAGGGTGGTCTCTTCTGGTTCGCCAACCCAGATTCCCATCGCACTGAGGTTATCGCTTTTTGTAACCGTATCGAGCCTGTGCGCCATCAGGGTCAGCCACTCATCACAACGGGTGACCATCCGCAGAGCTTGCGCTATGGTCTCGCCCGGTAAATGACGCCAGAAGCCATCACTGCAGACAATGAAAGCGTCACCATCTTCCAGCGGTAAAGGAAGTGACTGGCTTACCTCACGTGGCTGCGCGATACCGAGCGCATTATAGAGTAAATTACTGTTAATGCCGGAATTTTCATAGCCTGCATCATGCAGTTGCTGCGCCAGACTATGGTCACGGGTGACCTGTTTTAGCTCACCATGGCAAAAGTGATAAACCCTGCTGTCGCCTGCGTGTGCCCACCATACCTGAGCATTAAGACGGTCAATAAATAGTGCCGCAACGGTAGTACTCATTTGCGAAAATTTCGGATTACTCCGCTGTGCCTGCTGTAGTTTTTGCTGGCACTGCTTGAGTGCTTCTCCGGTGAACGCGGGAGTGAAATACCGTGCCTGACTGAGCTGTTCCAGCAACGTATCGCAAACCAGTTGCGCCGCCACTGCGCCACCATCTGTACCCGCGACACCATCACAAAGAATAAACATGGCGCGATCTTCGGTGACGTGTGCCGCGTAACGATCCTGATTTTCCGGGCGTTCACCCTGTTGTGAACAGATAGCCCAGTCAATCTTCACGCGTCTTCTCCTCGCGTCTGCGAGTCTTTGTACTGGTTCACTTCCATTTCATAGGCGCGCAGGAAGGCCTCACCAAACAAGGTATGGAAATCATCCTCGATCTCACCGGCTGTGCGCTGATAGTGGCGGGTAAAGGCATCCCACAGCGCGGCTTTACGTGCGGTGCTGAGGGCAATTTTAGGTAATACCCCTTCATTGCGCGCCTGCTCTTCGAGGCGTTGCGGGTTAAAGGATTGCAACATGGCGGCGATGATGGCACGAATACCCGTGATCATGCCGAGCTGATGTGCCTGAAGATCGACTAATGCATCACGCACTGCCTGCTCGGGGGGCATAAATCCGGGGAACTGGCCCTGGTAAATTTGCATCAGTGCGGCTTTACCCGAGGGTAGAATTTTAAACGGGTTATTAGCCTCATTTAAAATCATGGTGAGGTCGGCTTTGACGCCCCGTTTCAGAATGGTACGGGAAGAGAGTAGGGCCACGGTTCCCTGAGAAAACAGGCTCAACATCCGGCCCGTAGTATACATCTGTTCTTCATCCAGTGGCGTCGTCTGGCCGTTGTTCAAACCCATCCCCGCGATCAACGCGGCAATGAGCTTATCCGCGTCGCCGTAGGCTGCGTTTTGCTGCGCCACGGCTGTCGCAGGAAGCGGGTCGATATCTAACCGGGCTTCGGCATGGCCAGCAGGACGCGACACCGCAGGTTCATCCAGTGGCGGTGCGGGGGAGAAGGTTTCGTGCATCTCCAGCGGGTCATGGCTGCTGTCGGCGAGATCGAACAGGGCGAGAGGATCATCCCGGATCGCGGCTTCCCGCGCAGGATCGGTGACCGCAATGACATAATGGCCAATTTCCAGCCGATCGCCATGATGGAGAACCACCTGTTCGCCGCGCGCCAGAGGGCTGCCATTATGCATTACCCGGCTCACACTGCCCTGATTGGTCAGACGGCACTCGCCATCGGCCGAAAGATGGATCAGCGCCTGTAGACGCGAAATGGCTCGCGCAGTGTCAGGCAGTACCAGGTCATTCTCCTGGCTGCGTCCAATGGTGCCACCAGGGGGGTGAAACACCACCGTATTTCCAACCCGGGTTTCATCACCGCTCTCAAGGGTAAATTGCATCTGATATCCCATCATCATGCTATTCGAACATCGGCGGATAGAGGCCATTACGCCCAGGTTTCGCGCCTGCTGCCGGATTAAAAAGTAGGGTAAACAGCTCTGCTGTCAGATTGCCACCGTGTTTGTGCGTTGCGTGCGGGAAGCCATCGCTGCGGTTACTCCACCAGTAGCTAAACGGTAGCCGGGGATTAAAATCTTCCGCCACTTCCCGCCAGCTCAGGGTACACGGCAAGTCGGCGTAGCCAATTACATCCATAATGTCTGAGGGCTGGGTTTCCGGCACCATCAGGGGAACCTGATTTTGCAGCATGCGTTCTAACGCATCCGCTGGCAGGGCATCCTGCACGGCATGCAGCAGGGTCGCACCCAGTTCATCAAACCACTCGCCGGAAATACGCAACTGCGCAGGATGCCAACGATCCGCAGGTATGCTGTGTAAGGCCAGCAGAGGCCAGATGCGACCGACGCGATCGCGCGAGGGCAGCAGGCAACCCATCTGCACCTGACGCGTGCCGGGCGTCACCGGCAGGACAAAATTCCACACCGGGGCGCGCATAAAGCCTGCTGTCGTGGCATGTTCATCGCTCTGACGCAGCAATAACCCCTGCTGAAACCAGTGATTCCAGGGGGCAATCAAGGCTTCTGGCATACGCTGGTGCAGGAAGTCGCCCATTGCAGGTAATTTACCGTACCAGCCGGGCGTCATATGTTTAGCCCTTTTCACTTGGTTACTCCTTCTCCTGCACTGGAACACTCCCTACCGCTGCCAGGTGAGTTGTTTCACCGGCATGTTTGAGGTTGTCCGCCAGTTTACGCATCATCAGCGCGTTATCGCTGGCGTAAGGTGAAGATTGTATCTGCTGATCGAGTAACTGACTGAGGTGCCAGTCAAGTTGTTGCAGATCGCGTGCGGTAATGTCGGCAGGCAGCGATTTCTGCAAGTTTTGCATGATCCAACTGCGCAAAAAGGCACCGTCATAGTTACGCGGCTGATAGAGCATCTGATAGGCGCGTAATGCATTACGACTGTAGCTGTCATCATCGCCTTTATCATCCCGCAGCAGGTTGGTAATTTGCTGGGCGACGCGCGGTAGCAACAGGGATTTCAACGCATTCTGGTACAGCCTCCAGGTCGCATCACTCATCTGTGTGCCACGGTAAAGCCCGGCGCGCATCGTCAACGGCGGATTATCCAGGGAGAAGTGGTCTGACAACGGCAGCTTGACCAAATCATTCAGTAACGGCAGCAGATCAAACAAATTATCTGACGGTTGCTGCACCACTGCACGACTTTCACTTTGAATATGCGGGATGCGTTCCACGATCGAAGACAAGTAGCGCTGATTCTGCTGATAACTGATCCCCCATAAGCCACACAGCAGCAGCAGAGCACCCGTCAGGATGCCATAACCAATCCAGTGGAACAGTTGGTTGCGGGACTCCCAGTGGCGATTGCTACCCGCCAGTCCGCTCTCGCGGAACACCAGATCGTTGAGCAGGTCGCGAATAAAAAAGCTCTGCTGGCGATTGCCCGGAATGGGGTTGCTGCGGTTGACCGTATTCCACGAGGCAATTGACTGGCCACTCTCCTGCGGGATCTGCAATTTACGGTTGAGGTGGCCCATGATACGGTCAAACGGCAGTCCTTCCTGGGTGCCGCTGGTGAAGAACAGTCCGCGTACGCTCCAGCGTGTGTTCTCCTCTTTGGGTGAGCACAGGACATCAAGGTACTCATTTAACAGGGGGCGTAACGAAGCGAACTCCTGTGGGAACAGGAAGCACTCCGCGCGTTGATTCAGGTCGCGTGAGCTGGCCATATGGCCGGCTAGCTGCTGCTGAAGCTGGCGCTCAAGGCGTAAATATTGCTGATTAAAATGCTGATGCCAGTCATGACGCTGGGATTTGCCCGCTTCCCAGGGGAAAGTAAAGCCCCAGATGGCCTCGCGCTGTTGTTTGTCCAGCGTGGAATAAAAGCTCATAAAGCCTTTCAGCAGGTCGGTCTTGGTGACCATGACATACACCGGGAAATGGATGCCGGTTTGCTGGTGCAGTTCTTCAAGACGATTGCGCAACGCGCTGGCTTGCTCAAACCGCGCATCGGCAGAATCACTCAGCAGGTCTGCCACGCTGACGGTCAGGATCACGCCGTTGATTGGCTGGCGAGTACGGTAGTGCTTCAGCAAACGGATGAAACTGGACCATTCGCTGGCATCGCGGTTGCGCTGGCTCTCTTGCAGGCTATAGCGTCCGGCGGTATCAATCAGTACCGCACGGTCAGTAAACCACCAGTCGCAGTGGCGAGTACCGCCAACACCACGAATAGCCGCTTCACCGTGGCTATCGGTGAGCGGGAATTCCAGCCCGGCGTTGAGCAAAGCGGTGGTTTTACCGGCACCCGGTGCACCAATCACCATGTACCAGGGCAACTGATACAGGTAGCCAGTTTGGTAGCGTGCCAGCCAGCCACCCGGTGCCGATCGATTGAACTGGCGGCGTTTAAGCTGGATGAGGGCATCGGTAAACCGTTGCGTGAGCAGCGTTTCATTGGCCTGAACATCCTGTATCTCGTCACTCTGTCCATCCTGGAGTTGTTTGAGCAACTGACCGTTGGCTCTGGCACGCCAGAACGCCGGTAACAGCTTAAACAGCAACCACAGTATGATCAGCGTGCAGATAGCGACCCAGCGCCCGCTGGTGGGTTCTAATGGACGGCTTTCGCCCCAACTGAACAGGGGGCCGAGCAGCCAGATAACACAGCAGAACGCAGCAACACCAATGAAACTCCACAGCAGTCGATGCGTTAGAAAAGCAGTACGCATCACGGCGCTCCTTGAGAGAGATTTTGACTTTCTGGGGCGGCGAACAGCGTAATTTCTACCCGACGATTGCGGGCACGGTTCTCACTGCTGTCATTGGGCTGGATCGGATTACTGTCCCCACGGCCCTCGGTGCGGATGGCGTGATTGTCAGCCAGTTGTAGGCTGAGCACTTGCCCCAACGCGCGCGCGCGGGCAAACGAAAATTCGTAGCTGGAAGCGAATCGCCCCTGAACCGGGCGGTTATCGGTATACACAGACACCAGAATGGTCCCTTTAATATCTTTCATAGCGGTCGCAACGCGCGCCAGTAGGGCGCGTCCCACCGGATTGATTACCGTGCCGTCAGCGGCAAACAGCTTATCGGCAGGGATAATGACTTTGCTGCCAAATGCGCCGTCGCTGACCTGAAGCTGCCCGGCGGCGATCACGTCACTCAGGCGCTGATGCAGATCCAGTAATGCCTGAGGTGAAGCTGGCCTTCTGCCCGCGACAATCTGCGGCAGTGGCAACTGGTAAATAGTGCGCAGTAACGGGCCACTTTCAGTGCCGAGGCGCCAGTTAAGTCCAGAATAGACCAGGCTTGCCACCAATACGGCCACGGTAGCGCAGGCCCAGAGTGGGATCATGGGACGCGTTAAAGAGCTGGCTAACGGGTGAACCTCAACCTGGGGTTTTGCCTGATTCATGGCGCTACTACGCGTATTAGCGATCAGCTGCGCCAGGCGTTGTCGCAGGGCTTCGCACTGTTCAGTCCCGTTCTCCGCGTCGCGATAGCGTCCTTCATAGCCGAGCAGTAGGCAGTAGTGCATCACTTCCAGTAGCCAGAGGTGCGTTTGCGGTTTTTGTGAAATGCGCGCCAGCAGTTGGAAAAATTTCTCGCCCCCGCCACTTTCATTATGGAAGGTGATCAACATGCCATTGCCAGACCAGACGCCGCGCGTTCCCCATGGCGTCTGCGCAGCGGCTTCGTCCAGTACGCTACACAGGCAGTAGCGGGCACCAATGATCATTTCAAACGGCAAGCCAGACTGTTTGCTGCGCTGCTCAAACTGACGGATTTCATCAATCAGTAGCTGGCGTAGGCTGGCAGGATCGTCGTGTGTCGCTGCCTGGCGAATTTGCACCACGGCATTCAGCAGCGGAGCCGCAGCCTGTAGTAAGAGGTTATCGCTGCCTGAGACTTTATCCTCAGGCGCACTGTGTTGCTGCGTCATTCAGTTACATTCTTCCAGAGCTTATTTGCTCTCTCATCGGACAGGGTTGGACAAATAAAACGGGTTGTGAGCCGCAAGACGGCATCAGTCCAGAATCCAGGTCGCGGTGTTTTTGCTTCGGCAGGCTTTATTATCACCGCCTACATTAACGCACTCTTGGGTCGTTTTACGCGGGCGTGGGCGATCGTTACGCAGCGTGGCAGCATAACGGCTGCTTTCGACCCCGGCTTTGGTGGGCACATAGCCGATGAGCGGCCCATCACGCTGATCGGCTATCGCCAGCCAGTGATGTTCAACCTCGCCTAACACAAAGAATGGCTTGCTGTTTGCCAGCGTACGCACCACCTGACCGCTGTAGTCAGGCGTAGTCATGACCGAGGCCGCATACAAGGCACGCCAGGTTTGATTCAGTGGCGTGAATTCATGAGGGGCGGATACCGCATAGCGGTGGACCAGTTTAACCCCGTTAATTTCACTGGTGACCAGCGTGTCGTCAGCGGGTTTTGCAGGTGGCGATTTACAGCTGGCCAGGCTCAACACTGCGATCAGCGTTAATATAAGACGCTTTTTCACCATAATCCTCATGATCGTTATCGAAAAAAGGGTCATATAACATTGGGATAGTTCTGGTGCTCAGTCTACCTAAGACTTTTAGGATTTTAAACCATTGCACTCCATGAGAAGGCGTGTCAGGCCGCTGTTTAATCAACTCTGGCGAATAAAGTGTGATCAGGCAATGAGTTGAATTATAAATTTATCTTTACTGTTTCCCTGAGGAACTCAGCGTACTCCAGGCCGGCCTGAGGTTCAGCCCAGTGCAGTGTTAATTAATCGTAAATTTCATTTATTACTTTGCGCTGTCATATCGCTTCGGTAGGTGAATATCTGATCAGATATTTCAGATAAAACATGTCCTGAGCAGCGGATATTCGCACCACCCTGATTTGGACAGGGTTGATGTGCTAAGGTAATCGATATTACTCACTTTTTCCCTGTTATATTGTTGCTATGCGCTTTGTGTTGGGTCGTTGTTCATCACTCCTTCTCCTCCTGGTTAGTACCCACGCTAACGCGTGGCAATCCAGCCTTGATAAGCTCTCGTCGTCGTCCTTCGATGAGCGTGACGCACATTTACTGCACATGGAGCACAGCCTGCCGCAGTTAGGCAGTGATGCGAGCAGCGATGACAGTGACTGGAGTAAAAAGCTTGCGACCATTGCGCAGAGTATCGCCACCGCCAGTGAGCAGAGCAGTGACGATGACTCATTTGGTCACGAAGCCAGCGTCTGGGCGTTTAACCATTTTCGCGATGAAGTGGCTGAGCGGGTGGCTAGCGAGGGTGCCTCGTTACTTTCGCCGTATGGCACCGCAGAGATTGGTTTACAGGTTGATATGGCGGGAAATTTCACCGGTTCTGAAGCCACCTTACTCAGTCCGTTACAGGACCGGAAATCCTTTCTGACCTATAGCCAACTCGGGATCAGTGAAAGCGATCAGGGGCCGGTCGGCAGCGCAGGCCTTGGCCAGCGTTGGATGGCCGGAAGCTGGCTGCTGGGGTACAACGCATTTATCGATCGCAGCGCACGCAGTGGTTTACAGCGGGGTTCAGTGGGGACTGAAGCCTGGGGAAATTTCCTGCGCTTATCGGCGAACTACTATTATCCGCTCAGTAGCTGGCGGGGCGGCAGCAGCGGAGTCGAGCAGCGGATGGCACGCGGCTACGATATTACCAGCCAGAGCTATTTGCCTTTTTATCGTCAGCTAGGTTTTAGCCTGAGCTATCAGCAATTCCTCGGTGACAACATCGATCTGTTTAATAGCGGGACGTTGTACCACAATCCCGCCGCGTTCTCGTTAGGCGTCTCTTACACGCCGGTTCCTTTAGTCACTTTTTCTGCCAGTCACAAGGCCAGCAGTGACGGGGAAACGCAGGATGTCTTTGGCCTGAAGCTCAACTATCGCTTTGGTGCCTCACTCCAGCAGATGTTAGATCCGGCGAACGTTGCGGTAGTACGTTCGCTCCGCGGCAGTTGGCTAGATCGCGCGACCCGCAGCGAACAACCGGTTTATCAGTATCGTCAACGCAAGTCTTTATCGGTATTTCTGGCTACGCCACCGTGGCAGCTTAATCCGCAGGAGAGTGTGCAACTGGTTTTACAGGTTCACAGCGCGAATCCGATTGTTAAGCTGCTATGGCAAGGCGATACGCAGGCGCTGAGCCTGACACCCCCCGCAGACAACACCAGTACCAGCGGATGGTCGGTGATTATGCCCGCATGGGATAATACGCCCGGTGCGTCAAACCGTTATCGTCTTACGGTGACGTTGCAGGACAGCAAACAGCAGCGCGTTACCTCAAACGAAATTGTGCTGGCGCTTCAGCCGCCGATGCAGCTTGACCAGGGCGAGGATGATAATCAATTTGATATTTTGGCACCTGGGCCTTAATCGCAGCGACGATAAAGCCTGATGTTGCGACATCAGGCTTGGGGAAATGCCAACAGCTAACATCAGAACTGATAAGCGAAGCCTGCGGCGGAAACATCGTCGGTGGCCAGACCCAATGGATTATCCTTTTTCAGCAAGTTAATCCGGTATTCTGCATAGATATTGAAGTTTTTATTGAAGTAGTAATACGCACCAAACGAGGTGTATTTGACGATATCAGCGTCGCCAATATTCTCAATGTCTTTGCCTTTTGATGAAACATAGGCAGCCGAAGGGCGGAATCCATTCAGGAACTGATATTGCGCCACCACTTCAAAGTTTTGCGCTTTATTCGCGAAACCGCCGCTGATGGGAGTGGCATTAAGCGTCTCACCGTACAGGGTGGCCAGATAAATCTGGTTGGCATCATATTTGATCGCGGTGGCCCAGTTCTGCGCTTTGTCCCCTTTGCCACGCGTCGCCTGATTTTGCGCGTTGGTTCTGTCCAGGCTGGCATAAGCCCCCACCAGGCTAAGACCAAAATCAAAGTTATATGAGGCGGAAAGCGCGAAGCCGTCACCATTACCACGGCGCACGGCATCGGTGGCACCGGTACGCTCGTTCTTACCCTGATACTGAGCGGCAACGTTCAGACCATCAACCAGTCCAAAGAAGCCATTATTACGCCAGGTCAGCAGACCGCCTGCACGCCCGGCGAGGAACGCATCGGCATACCCTGAGTTACCGCCAAAGAAGGGCAGCATATCGGTATAGCCTAATGCGTCATAGACCAGACCGTAATTACGGCCGTAATCAATGGAACCGAAATCGCCATATTTCAACCCGGCAAAGCCGAGGCGGGTACGGTTATTGGTTTGTGCATCGCTACCTTCCGAGTTAGCCAGGCTGTACTGATATTGCCAGAAACCATAGCCGCTCAGTTTATCGGTGATTTGTGTTTGCCCTCTGAAACCAAAACGCGCATAAGAGGAGACATCACCATTGTTGCTGTCATCATTGGAAAACAGATGGGAGACGCTGACTTTGCCGTTTAAATCTATTTTATTGCCATCTTTATTATAAATCTCGGCAGCCTGAGTGGAAGATATTGCCAGTAATAACGGCATCAATGCCGTCAGTAACGAACGCTTCATCATCAAATAAACCCTTTTTCATTATGTAAGTTATAAGTTGGTGCGGAGTGAAAATGACACAGAAAGTAAAATTAATCGATTGCAATACCTGTTACAAAATATTTCAGTTAATTTCTATATAAGATGATTATCTTAAGTGACGATGATAAAGAGTTGAATCCCAATATTCGATAACAGTAATGCAATGGGTGGGATTTAAAATATTCATTGAATACAGTGTGTTGTGGTGTTCTGTCTAAGATTAGACAAGGTGAGGGTTACAGCGGGTTTTTATTTGACGGTGACTCTATATACGTTTATATCACAAAGGGAAATAAAGTTAGATGGCTAATTATTCCTCTGGAAATAGATTTTCATTTGTTTTTTGGTCTTTATTTTCGCCTGGTTCATAAGGTTGTTATTATTTTTCACGTGCAGAGAGGGGAATAATGGCAAAGTGAGCAAGAGGCAAACCGCTTCGGACAGGGGGTTGGAAATTATGCTTCCACTTTGCAAACACAATGATTACACTTCTCCATCATTCCTGCTAATTATGCAGTTGGTTAATATCTATTTTCAATTCCTCACGCTTTTCTTCTCATTGTCTTCATGATCGGCGAATCAGTGTCTTTTATGCTTGCAGGGCTTTACTCAGGTTCTGAGTAGTTGACGTTCAGCTGCGTACACTTGTTTCCGAAGACGCGACACAGGCTGTCGTCATGACACTGAATAGTAAGGATAAGAATATGCGTAAACTGACTTCCCTCTTTCTCGCTACCACCCTCGCTCTGGGTGCTGTTACTGTCGTTCACGCGGCGGCTGACAATCTGACACCACCGCCAGCGGGCAGTGAACAACCGCATCACAAGCCGCCACATCGTCCGGGCGACTTCATGTTCAAAAACCTGAACCTGACCGATGCGCAGAAAAAACAGATTCACGATATTTTCGAAGCCAGCCATAAAGAAGGGCATCCGCCAATGAAGGCCGACTTGCAGGCCGGGCATGATATCGTGACCGCAAGCAGCTTTGACCATGCTAAAGCGGAAGCGCTGGCCGATAAAATGGCCGCAGGTGCGAAACAGCGCACTCTGCAAATGCTTGAAACACAGAATAAAATCTACAACATTCTGACACCTGAGCAGAAAAAGCAGTACAACGCCAATTTTGAGAAACGTCTGACAGAGAAACGTCCTCATCACGGTAAAATGCTGCCACCGCCAGCTGAAGGCCAGGATGCACCGCCTCCAGCACAGTAATGGCTTAACGTTTTAAAGACCGCCGGGGCTGTCCATTTTTCAATAAAGTGGGCAGCTTCGGCGGTTTGACGTTGGGTGCCGTTACAGCGGGACCAGCGGATAGTTTCCGGACAACAGTGGCCCGCATAAAATCTTATAGCCGTCATGATCAAAGCCCGATCGTACCTGCTTAAGCCCGGCTGCCTCTTCAAGGCGTTCAACCGAACCCAGATAAAACCAGTGATCAATGACATGAATCTGTGTCTGGTGGCTGCCCGTCTCAATCAGTCCCACCGGCCCTTGCCACGGCCAGCATATTAACCGAAGTCTTTCCAGTGCGGCCAGCAAGCGCATCTGGTGATCGGCGACCGATTCGCGACCACAGCAGGCTCCGCCACAGCGCTTCAGGGCTGAACGGAAACAGGCACGCCCGTTGCTGATGTTTTCCAGCCCGAGTAAGCCGTGACAGAGCCGCTGTTCATCAGCAATATTACGCAGGGTTTCAAGCGCCGCATGTCTGTTTTGAAACAGACCAAACAGGTTGGGTGAGGTAGAAAAGTCCAGATCGCGGGCGTAGACCACTTGCGGGCTGTTGTGCTGCAACTGGAGAGAACAGAGCTGGCGATTGTGGCGCAGACGTTTATTAAACAGGGGCTGCTGCTGTTTGATCATCTGCGCTTCCAGCAGCAGGGCACCTAAGTCCCCGGCGGTGGTGACCCAGGTGATTCTACGCGCCTGGCGCAGCATTTTGGCTTCTTCGACGGTGCGGAAATGGGCCATCACCCGGCTACGCAGGTTGATACTTTTGCCGATATACAGCGGCAGGGTTTCGCTTTCACCGTGAAACGTGTAGACCCCAGGCAAAGCAGGCAGGCCATTTAGCCAGTCACGCAAATGTTCGGGATATTCATAAATAGCCGCCGCGTCAAATTCAAGGCGGGAGGAAGAACGGTTGACCAAAACAGACTCCACTTACTGGTTAAGCATACAGCATATCAGCCTGTATGAACTTTCGCCAGTAAGTGGTTCGGGCTTACGTTTTCGCGAAGTGCGTTTATTTCCAGAAATCATCAAACACGGTAATCGGCGGGCGACGTTTGTGTTCGGTTTTCAGATACCAGGTTTCAATGATCTTCGCCGTTTCTGCTGGGACGGTTTTCCCTTCCAGGTAGGCATCGATCATTTCGTAGGTGACGCCAAGGGCGACTTCATCCTGCAGACCTGGGCGGTTATCTTCCAGATCGGCCGTGGGCTGCTTGAGATACAGGTGCTCAGGACAGCCAAGGTGTTTCAACAGCTGTTTGCCCTGGCCTTTATTCAGGCGGAAAATCGGGTTGATGTCGGTGCCACCATCGCCGTATTTGGTGAAGAACCCGGTTAAGGCTTCTGCGGCATGGTCAGTGCCTACGACCACGCCTTTGGTCATCCCTGCAATGCTGTACTGGGCTTTCATGCGCTCACGGGCTTTCTCATTGCCGCGAATAAAGTCAGAGAGCGTGATGCCAGCAACTTCCAGTGCGCGCTCGCTGGCCAGCACGGCCTCTTTAATATTCACCACCAGAGAACGATCCGGATTGATGAAGGCGAGGGCGTCCTGACAGTCTGCCTCATCGGCCTGAACGCCATACGGCAAACGCACGGCAATAAAGGTGTACTCTTGATCGCCGGTTTCTGCGCGCAGTTCACGAATGGCCGTTTGCGAGAGAATGCCGGTCAGGGTTGAGTCCTGGCCGCCGCTGATCCCCAACACCAGGGTTTTAATAAAGGGATAACGACGTAAATAGGCTTTAAGAAAATCCACGCTAGTACGCACTTCCTGCGCGGCATCAATAGTGGGTTTTACGCCCAGAGCGGCGATAATTTCCTGTTGTAATGACATAGACCTCTCCTCAATTCAGTAGCCTGGCGGCACAATGCGAATCTAGTGCTAAGCTAACGCGCATCACAAAAAACAACAAGCCAGATGGCTTGTTGTTTTCAGGTATTCCTTGAGCAATCAGTGTGTTTGCGCTTTGGGGGCGGGTTTTTTAGCCAACAGCAGGAACATCAGGATGGCACACATGAAACAACCCCAAATGGTGGCCGTCATGCTCAGTACGGAAGTCCCACCAATGCCGGTGAGAGGCACGGCAATGGCACCGAGGGTAAACATAACCACGCCGATCACCGCAGAGGCGCTGCCCGCACGATGTCCCTGGCTTTGCATGGCAAGAGACGATGCGGTGGTTGCGATCACGCCGTTGCTGGCGATAGTAAAGAACAGCAAGCCAAGCACCACCGACAGGGGAGCACCGCTCAGGCCTGCAATCAACAACAGGGTTGAGGAGACGAAGGCCAGCGTTAAGCCACCTTTCAACACGCGATACTCGCCAAAGCGACGGCACAGGCGGGCGCTGGTTTGTGACGCGATGATTAATCCGAAGCCGTTAGCCGCAAAGCAGATACTGAACATTTGCGGGCTCAGACTATAGATCTGTTGCAGGACAAACGGTGACGCGCCGATGTAGGCAAACATCCCTGACATCATGAAGCCCTGTGTCAAACAGAAGCCCATAAAGCCACGGTGTGTGACTACCTGGCCCAAGGCCGCCCAGGCGGAGAAGACCGATCCCTGGCTACGGCGTTCTGCAGGCAGTGTTTCATGCAGCTTCCAGCGCGCCAGGAACACCAGCAGCACCGCGATACAACCCAGCACGACGAAAATGCCGCGCCAGTTCAGCACCGTCATTAACACCCCACCTAATACGGGCGCACCAATCGGGGCCAGACCGTTCACCAGCATCAACAGCGCAAAGAAGCGCGTTAACTCATGGCCACTGTACATATCGCGTGCAATCGCACGGGACAATACTGCACCGCCAGCACCGGCTAAGCCTTCAAAGACGCGTGCGGCCAGCAGTTGATGAATGTTTTGTGCCAGCGCGCAGCCAACAGAGGCGACAAAAAGCAGCACCAGAGAGATGTATAAAGGCCGGATACGGCCAAATTTGTCGCTCATTGGGCCAAACAGCAGTTGGCCTACGCCCAGCCCAATCAGGCCTGCTGTCAGGCTCAGCTGTGCGGTTGCCGTAGACGTATTCAGGTCGCGTGCCAGTTCTGGCAAAGAAGGCAGGTAAAGGTCGATACATAGCGGCCCAAGGGCAGCCATCAGGCCGAGCGTGATGGCATAAACCAGCCGGTTAGAGTGTGCAGGTGTCATTTATCCTCTGATATTTTAACGAGATGTTGAATCATATTTTGATACAGCGCCTGTAGCGTCTCCGCTGACGCTTTCTGCGGCGTCAGGCGGCGAAAGGCGGTGCCTTCTACCAGCACCGACAGGACTTCGACGCAGGCTTTAAGCTGTTCTTCGCTGAGGTGCGGATGGTTTTTACGCAGTTTTCCACACGCACTTTTGAACATGTGGGCATCGGCATCATGCAGAATCTGTGCAACACGCGGATTACGGCTGGCCTCTGCCGCGACTTCCAGCATCAACAGCTCATCTTCCTGGTTGAGGCTAGTGCGCCAGGCGAGCATGGTGGCAATCTGGCCGGCATCAAACTTATCCTGCATCGCGGCCACACGGCTGGTGACGATGCGTGTCACCATCACTTCAATCAATGCATCTTTACTGGGGAAGTAGCGATATAACTGACCTACGCTCAGTTCAGCGGCGCGGGCCAACTGCGCCATGCTGGCAGCGTGAAAGCCAGACTGGCGAAAACAGTGTCTGGCCGCGCAAATGATCTCATCCTGGCGACAGCGATGTCGTTCGTCTCTGGCGTCCTGCTGTCGGGTCATTTGATCCTCTGAGATAGTTTTGAGAGTGCTCATTCTCGACGGGCGATTATACGCAGGAGCATACCGGTGGACACCTTTTTTTCCGCAAAAAACGTGTAAATGCACCATGCAAAAATAGATAAACGGATTTGATAAACAGGGATTTATGTTCCAGGCTTATGTCACATGGATAATCAATGAGGAATAACAAGATGAATAAAGTCATGGGATGTATTGCCGCAGCGCTGACCCTGGCAGCCCTGTCAGGATGTACGACTTACGATCGTGCAGAAAGTTATGTGACTAAGCCGGTCGTAAAAGATGTGAAAAAAGGGATGACACGCGACCAGGTACGCCAGATTGCTGGAGCACCTTCAACTGAAATCACCATGGTACATGCACGCGGAACTTGCCAGACCTATGTTATTGGTGAGCGCGATGGCAAGCTGCAAACCTACTTTGTCAGCTATAACGACACCGGACATGTCATGAACTATGGCTTCCAGAGCTGTAAAGATTACGACACTGACCCGCAAAGCGGACAGTAACGCCAGTTAAATGAAAAATGGCCCGTCAGGTGACTGACGGGCCATTTTTTTAGCTGTAATTACAGGCCGTAAGGGCGAGGAACTTCCGTGTATGAGCCATTAATATCGCGCTCATAGTAGTGGCCTTCCTGCACATAGTAGCGGCGACCGTTGAAATCCAGTACACGCATACCTTCAACCCGATCGGCTGGGGGCTGAACCACTACGTATGTATCACCAGAACGCTGGTAATAATTGCCATTCAACATGTAATAGGTGAGGCCACCAATCAAGACTGCGGTAGCCGCTTCTGGCAGGAACCGCAGTGGGCCAGGGCCACCCCAGCGAGGGCCAGGACCGCCCCAGTGAGGACCCGGTCCGCCACCCCAATGTGGGCCAGGGCCGGGACCCCAGGGATGGGCAAATGCAATGGCTGGCGCAATCAGCGTTAACGCCAGCACAGAGGCGATAACTTTTTTCATGGGTGTGTTCTCCTGCTTGGACTGTATGCAGGATTCTCCTTTTTCAGTGCAAAGACAAGCACAAACAAGGGGGTTTTTCCTCTATTTACCAGGCTTAACGCTTTCTTAACGGAGAGGGGTGTTCGAGGAGAAATTGTGGAGTTTGGGCGGGAAAAAGCAGACGAGCCTGCAATCAGACTCGTCTGTATTATGACCTTATTGTTCAGCCAGTTGCCCGGCATCATCACTGTTTAAAATCTTTTTATCCGTGACGCCTAACCAGCGGCTGGTGAGGGAGCCCGCTGTCATTGCGCCGTTGACGTTCAACGCAGTACGGCCCATATCAATCAGCGGCTCAATGGAGATAAGTAACGCGACCAGGGTCACTGGCAAGCCGAGCGTCGGCAACACAATCAGTGCTGCGAACGTTGCACCGCCACCTACGCCTGCTACGCCCGCTGAGCTGAGTGTGACTACGCCCACCAGCGTCGCAATCCAGACTGGATCGAACGGATTGATGCCTACAGTAGGAGCAACCATGACGGCCAGCATCGCAGGGTAGAGACCGGCACAGCCATTCTGGCCAATCGTGGCACCAAATGAGGCAGAGAAGCTGGCGATGGACTCTGGAACACCCAGGCGGCGCGTCTGCGCTTCAACGTTGAGTGGAATGGAAGCGGCGCTGGAGCGGCTGGTAAACGCAAAGGTAATCACCGGCCAGACTTTACGGAAGAAGCGGAAAGGATTGATGCCGTTAACCGACAGCAGCAGGCCATGAACCGCAAACATGATCGCTAAGCCGAGGTAGGAAGCCACAACAAAGCCACCCAGTTTAATGATGTCTTGCAGATTTGACCCGGCAACCACTTTGGTCATTAAAGCCAGCACACCATACGGTGTCAGCTTCATTACCAGACGCACCAGTTTCATTACCCATGCCTGAAGGGTATCGATGGCCGCTTTTACGCGCTCGCCTTTTTCCGCATCATCTTTGATCAGCTGCAATGCCGCCACACCGAGGAAAGTGGCGAAGATCACCACACTGATAATGGAGGTTGGGCTGGCACCGGTTAAATCGGCAAAGGGATTTTTCGGTACGAAGGAGAGCAGCAGTTGCGGCACGGTGAGATCGGCCACTTTCCCGACATAGTTACTTTGAATGGCGGCGAGGCGAGCACTCTCCTGAGCGCCTTGTACCAGACCTTCTGCACTCAGGTGGAACAACCCGGTGACCAGCACACCCACAAAAGCCGAGACGGCGGTAGTGGCTAAAAGCACACCCAGCGTCAGCAGGCTGATTTTACCCAGTGATGAAGCATTGTGCAGGCGCACTACGGCACTGAGAATGGAAGCAAACACCAGTGGCATCACAATCATCTGCAATAGCTGCACATAACCATTACCGACGATGTTGAACCAGGAGATCGACGTTTTCAGGATCGGGTTATCGGCACCGTAAATCAGCTGGAGTGCCAGTCCAAAAACCACACCCAACACCAGGCCCGTCAGGACCTTTTTCGCCAGCGACCAGCGTTGGCTGCCGAGGCGTGAAAGCACCACGAGCAGTACAATAAATACGGCGAGATTCAGCAGTAGTGGAAAATCCATAACATCCCCAGTTGCCCCGGTCAGGGGGCAGCATTTTATTTATGACGAAATAAGTTGTCACAGAGGGTAGCAGCCAATAATGGTGCGCGGATATATCCAAATGGAATGGCTTATAACTTTTTTGGTTTTTTTGTCTGCTTAATGTACTTTTTGCGTGGAGATCAGCCGACTAACGCCGTTCTGTAGCGTATCGAACAGTTGATTAGGCCAGCCGTTTGCACCAAATGAGGGCGTTCCGGCAGGGAAAATCAAGGCGTATCCCACCAGGGCCAGACACAATGCGCGTTCAAGCTGATTGCCTCTTTGGCTGTTCAGGATAGGCAGACGAAAACGCCAGCGGCAGGGCCACAACAGGGGAACACCCGCAGGGGTGAGCATATCCGCCACGATATGGCTGAGATAGCCTAACGTCAGTCCTTGCAGGACATCTGCGGGCATGAGCCAGTCACCAGGGACATTAACCTGAAATAGCCACAACCCCGCGGCCACCGCCAGCAGGCTGTGGGTAAAGCCGCGATGACCAAACGCCCGGGCAATGGGTTTCGAGATCCATTTCAGGCGCTGGCCCAGCAATGATTTAGGGTGATCGATATCGGGCAGCAAGCAGGTGAGGAGCGCCGCAGAAATCAGGTGCCACCAGTCGGCTTGCGCCAAAACGGGTGTCAGTTCAGCGCGCTTAGCAAAAATGGCGCTGGCAATGGCAAAAATGATGTGGCCTTCGGCCGTCATGATGAAACCTGGCTGCAAACTGTCAATGCATCCAGTATAGGGATTTATCCAGTGAATGAGAATATGTGACGCTGTAACGAGGCGTGAATTTTTTCATGTCAAAATGGCAGCCCGTAGCGCAAAGGGCTGCCGTCTCAACCGCTGTTACTGACCGAGCAGATGGTGATCGTGCAACTGCGTAAGATCGATGAGCTTAACATCGGCCAACGCCCAGCGTGGATCCGGACGATGCTCAGGGGCAGGTACGACGATAGAACGCATTCGCGCCGCTTTGGCGGCAATCATACCGTTGAATGAGTCCTCAAGTGACACGCAATCTAACGGATCAACGCCCAGTTTGGCGGCACCGTCAAGATAGACCTGCGGATGGGGCTTGCTGTAGGGCAACACTTCCGCTGAAGCCAGTGCATCAAAGTAATGACGCAGCTGAAACAGCTCCAGCACGCGCTCCAGCATATGCAACGGTGAGGCAGAGACTAATGCGGTTTTGAGTTCCAGGCTGCGGCAGAGCTTAAGGGCATTTTCTACGCCTGGAAGCAGTGGACGCGTCTCTTCAACCAGTGACAGCGTTCGGGCAAAAATGCGGTTGGTGACTTCTTGTTGACTCGGGCCATTCCACGGTGCGACCTCATACCACATCCGTACCACCTGATCGATGCGCAAACCCAGGGTGTTGGGCAGTTGATCGCGCCGGGAAATATCGACGCCGATACTGGTAAACACCTCCAGTTCGGACTGTTCCCACAACGGTTCTGAATCAATAATCAGGCCATCCATATCAAACAGGGCGGCAAGGATAGGGCGATGATAAGCCATGTATGCACTCCAGAGTGAATTTACGTTACCTTATCATGGCGACACAAGATGACAGTAATCTAACCGCTTGTTACCGCTGCTTATGTTGCATCTGCGGATTTTCCAGGAAAAAACAGCGGGGTGCAGGTAGACTTAGCGCAAACTACTTCAAGTGCAGGAGATACGATGACTTATCAACAGGCTGGCCGCATTGCCATCCTCAAGCGTGTGGCGGGCTGGATCATTTTCCTTGTTGCGTTACTTTCAACGCTGATTTCAGTGCTGAGTTTTATGTTCAAGCACAGTGAAAAGAAACCCGGCATTGATGCGGTGATGCTCGACTTTGTCCACGTCATGATCGACATGATTCGCTTTAATACCCACTTCCTCGATATTTTCTGGCTGAACTCACCGGTGCCTGAATTCCAGGGCTCGGCGAACATCGGATTCTGGATTATTTATATTCTCATCTTCGTTGGCCTGGCGCTGGAAGCCTCTGGTGCACGGATGTGGCGTCAGTCGCGTCATATTAAAGAAGGGATTGAAGATCAGTTGATCCTCGAACAGGCCAAAGGCAGCGAAGGGCGCACGCGTGCGCAGCTCGAAGAGAAGATCAACGTGCCGCACCATACGATTCTGCTGCAAATTTTCCCGCTGTATATTCTACCGATAGTCGTGATCGTCAGCGGTTACTTTGTTTTCTCCCTGCTCGGTTTTATTTAATCCCTTGCGTCAGGCCGGCCTGGTCTGACGCTCTTTCACGCTCTCTTCATCCAGCAACGCCACGATTGCCACCTGTGCTTCCTGCACCCATTCGCCACCAAACACGTTAGCGCGATTTAACAGGTAATAGAGCTGATAAACCGGCTGCCGTTGAGAAAACCCTTCCGGGAGAGGCCAGACATGATGATAGCCTTCATAAATTTGGCGCGGCAAATGCGGAAAATGACTCAGCATCGCCAGGTCACACTCCCGGTCTCCCCAGTAACAGGCGGGATCAAAAATCCACGGCCCCTGGCTGCTACCTGCGCAGTTAGCTGGCCACAAATCGCCATGCAGCAATGAAGGTTGTGGATGATGGGAGGCCAGAACGCGTTGAACGCAGGCGACGATTAACTCTGTATTGCCGTAGCGAATGCCTTTTTCTTCGGCGAGCTGCAATTGCCAGCCAATACGCTGCTCAGCAAAAAACAGTGACCAGCGTTTTAACCAACTGTTCGGCTGTGGAGAAGTGGTGATGTTATTGTCAAAGTCGAGGCCAAATTGCGCTTGCTCACTCCATTGATGTAGCCGCGCCAGTTGAGCACCTAATTCGTAAGCCTGCTCATTGTCCAGTGGCTGTGGCTCTATGTACTCGAGCAGCAGGAAACTTTCATCCCGGTCGGCCCCTACGCCATAGACTTTCGGCACGCGCACTGTGTTACTGCGGGCCAGTAATCCTAGCTGGTCTGCCTCCCAGGTGAATAATGAGAGCATGTCGCGGCTATTACACTTAACAAACACCTGATGCTGACCATAGAGGATCACCCAAGTGGGATGGATATCTCCTCCGGCAAGTTGGCGGCGTTGGCTGATTTCGGCATTGCCTAACTCTTCACGTAACAGACGGCTGATGGCTGACCACATAGGGCTATCCTCGCGATGCGCTGTGTTAAGACCAGTTTAACGCCTAAATATTAAACAAAACTAGCGTTGGAGCGCGCTTTACTGACCTGATGGGCCAGCCTGGAGATACGCCTCCAGCGTCGTAACCTGCACGCTTAACGGCTGTTCCAGCGCGACAGCAGCAGTAGCCGCCGCTTTTTCTTTCATCTCCTCAATGGTAAGCGCACCTACATAACCAAAACTGTTGGTGCCTAATTCATGAGGATGGCCTTCACTGTCACTGAGTGAGGTTGTAAATCCACCGATAGTCATGGTGCTGTTCAGTTCCAGAATATTGCTCAGCCCTGACTCTTGATATTCAATCGTCACAACATAACGGGTAATTTCTGCGGCGCTCATGATTCACCTCTTTGTATTGCAACAGAATTGAGCGTAGACCAGTCAGGAGGAATGAGCGAATAATCTACAGCGCGGATTTATCGTCCCGAGATAAGACAAATTTCATGATTAAAAAGGCGATTTTTCCTGTTTTAATTTGCGTGTTTTTTCGCTAACTGCCTTCTATAATGCGCGCCGTGAATGGGAAGAGTCCGAATAAAAGTCAGGCTTCCCATAATTGCGTGTCTTTTTGAGCGATTTAATATTTTTTTACAATGCTTACTAAAATTAGCGTTGATCGCCGGGAAAAACGCTTCAAACTCTCTGTTTTTTAATCTGTCGTGCGGATCACATTTCATGAAACCGATTTCCAGGATTTCTGCCGTTTTATTGCTTTCAGCCGGGGCTTTCTGTCATCAGGCGTTTGCTGATAACACCGTTTTTACCTCTATGGATGACCCTGCAACGGCGAAAAAACCGTTTGAAGGCAGCGCTGCTGCGGGTTATCTGGCGCAGACCGGCAACACCACCAGCTCTTCTTTGACAGCGCAAGCCAGCATGACCTGGTATAAATCCAGCTGGGCTTACAGCCTGTGGGGCAATGCGGCTAACACCTCTTCTAACGATGAGCGCTCTTCTGAGACTTATAACCTGGGTGGCCGTTCACGTTACAACCTGAACTCCAACGACTACCTGTTCGGTCAGGCTAGCTGGCTGAGCGATCGTTATAACGGTTACTCTTCGCGTGATACGCTGACTGCCGGTTACGGTCGTCAGATCCTGAGCGGCCCGGTTCACTCGCTGCGTGCTGAATTTGGTCCTGGCGTACGCTATGACGATTTCCACGAAGGCGGTCATCAGACTAAAGCCCTGGCGTATGGTGCTTTGAGCTATCAATGGCAGCTGACCGACACCACTAAATTCATTCAGGGCGTCTCTGTATTGAGCAGCCTGGGTGACGATACCACGGTGAACTCTGAGACCGGTTTGCAGGTCGCTATCAACCAGAACTTCTCCTTGAAGCTGGCTTATGATGTGACCTGGAACAACAATCCACCAGAGTCAGCCCCAGATCACACCGATACCAAAACCACGGTGATGCTCTCTTACGCGATGTAATCGCTACAGCCCCGGTACTCCCGGGGCTGGTTCAGACCCGCTTCGCAAAAAAGATAAGCCATTCAGGCCTTAACGCACACTCGGCTGTTGCGGGCAGGGCAAAAGCTGTTATGATCGTCCGCGCTTTACTCTCCTGGCGTCATTCCGACAATGTGGGTCTGACATTACGCCGGGTACTCACACTCTTTCTACTCAGTGTTGCATGTAGGCTTTCGTGTGGCTTACCACTGCAATTAAGGATATGAAATGCCTGTAATTACTCTTCCTGATGGCAGCCAGCGCAGCTTTGATCGTGCGGTTAGCGTTATGGACATTGCTCTGGACATCGGTCCTGGTCTGGCGAAAGCCTGTATCGCGGGTCGCGTTAATGGTGAACTGGTTGATGCGGTTGATCCCATCACTGAAGATGCCAACGTAGCGATTATCACCGCGAAAGACGAAGCGGGTCTGGAAATCATCCGTCACTCCTGCGCACACCTGTTAGGCCATGCGATTAAGCAGTTGTGGCCGAACACTAAGATGGCGATTGGTCCGGTTATCGACAATGGCTTCTACTATGACGTTGACCTCGATCACACCCTGACCCAGGAAGATCTCGACCAACTGGAAAAGCGTATGCACCAGTTAGCTGAGACCAACTATGACGTCGTGAAAAAGAAAGTCAGCTGGCAGGAAGCGCGTGATGTGTTCGCAGCGCGTGGTGAGAACTATAAAACCACGATTCTGGACGAAAACATCAGCCATGATGACCGCCCTGGCTTGTATCACCATGAAGAATACATCGACATGTGCCGTGGTCCGCACGTGCCGAACATGCGCTTCTGCCACCATTTCAAACTGCAGAAGATTTCAGGCGCGTACTGGCGTGGCGATAGCAACAATAAAATGTTGCAGCGCGTTTACGGTACTGCCTGGGCAGATAAGAAGCAGCTGAGTGCTTACCTGCAACGTCTGGAAGAGGCCGCGAAGCGCGATCACCGTAAAATCGGTAAGCAGCTTGACCTCTACCACATGCAAGAAGAAGCACCGGGGATGGTTTTCTGGCATAATGACGGCTGGACCATCTTCCGCGAGCTGGAAGTGTTTGTTCGTACCAAGCTTAAAGAGTACGACTACCAGGAAGTTAAAGGTCCGTTTATGATGGACCGCGTGCTGTGGGAAAAAACCGGGCACTGGGAAAACTACAAAGAAGCGATGTTCACGACCTCTTCTGAGAACCGTGAATACTGCATCAAGCCAATGAACTGCCCAGGCCACGTTCAGATCTTCAACCAGGGTCTGAAATCCTACCGCGATCTGCCATTACGTATGGCGGAATTTGGTAGTTGTCACCGTAATGAGCCATCAGGTGCCTTGCACGGCCTGATGCGTGTACGTGGTTTCACCCAGGATGATGCCCACGTCTTCTGTACAGAAGAGCAGGTGCGTAGTGAAGTCAACAGCTGTATCCGCATGGTTTATGACATGTACAGCACCTTTGGCTTCGAAAAAATCGTGGTTAAGCTGTCTACTCGCCCAGAAAAACGTATCGGAACCGACGAAATGTGGGACCGTGCGGAGAAAGATCTGGAAGCAGCTTTGATAGAAAATGAAATTCCATTTGAATTTCAGTACGGAGAAGGTGCATTCTACGGGCCGAAAATTGAATTTACCCTGTATGATTGCCTCGACCGTGCTTGGCAGTGTGGGACAGTGCAGTTAGACTTCTCGCTGCCGAAGCGTCTTGACGCGACTTATGTCGGCGAAAACAACGATCGTCAGACCCCGGTGATGATTCACCGTGCGATTCTCGGTTCAATGGAGCGCTTTATTGGCATCCTGACCGAAGAGTTCGCCGGTTTCTTCCCAACCTGGCTGGCTCCGTTGCAGGCCGTGGTGATGAATATCACCGACGCGCAAGGTGAATATGTCGAAACTTTGACACGTAAATTGCAGAAAGCTGGCATTCGTGTGAAAGCGGACTTGAGAAACGAGAAGATTGGCTTTAAAATCCGCGAGCACACATTAAGACGTGTCCCCTATATGTTGGTCTGTGGTGATAAAGAGGTGGAAGCAGGCAAAGTTGCCGTTCGCACCCGCCGTGGAAAAGACCTTGGGACAATGGACATTGATGTGTTTGTTGAGAAGCTGCAACAAGAGATTCGCAGCCGAAATCTTCACCAACTGGAGGAATAAAGTATTAAAGGCGGAAAACGAGTACAACCGACGCGTCCTAATCGCATCAACGCTGAAATTCGTGCAACTGAAGTGCGCTTGAGCGGCATTGATGGCGAGCAAATTGGTATTGTCAGTCTACGTGAAGCTTTGGAAAAAGCTGAAGAGGCGGGCGTAGATTTAGTTGAAATCAGCCCGAACGCCGAACCGCCGGTTTGCCGCATCATGGACTACGGCAAGTTCCTCTACGAAAAAAGCAAATCTTCTAAGGAACAGAAGAAGAAGCAGAAAGTTATTCAGGTTAAGGAAATTAAATTCCGTCCTGGAACCGACGATGGCGACTACCAGGTAAAACTCCGCAGCCTGGTACGCTTTCTGGAAGAGGGCGATAAAGCCAAGATCACGCTGCGTTTCCGCGGTCGTGAGATGGCGCACCAGCAGATCGGTATGGAAGTGCTTAACCGCGTCCGTAAAGACCTGTGTGAAGATCAAGATCTGGCGATCGTCGAGTCCTTCCCTTCGAAGATTGAAGGCCGTCAGATGATCATGGTGCTCGCACCTAAGAAGAAGTAACAGGCCTACAAGTAACAGAACCGCAGCGCCTTCGGGTTAAGTGGTTCTGTTCGCCCGTTATTTCATTTTATTAACAATGCGAAGTGGATATTTGTAAAAATGCCAAAGATTAAAACTGTACGTGGTGCAGCTAAGCGCTTCAAAAAAACCGGTAAAGGTGGATTTAAGCACAAGCACGCCAACCTGCGTCACATTCTGACTAAAAAATCAACTAAGCGTAAACGTCACCTGCGTCCAAAAGGCATGGTGTCTAAAGGCGATCTGGGTCTGGTTATTGCCTGCCTGCCGTACGCATAAGTTAACTTTTTTATAAATCTGCCCTAAAACTTTGCGTACTGGCATTGCCGTAACAAAGCGTAAAGGCATCACAGAATCTGATACAGGAGAGCTCACATGGCTCGCGTAAAACGTGGTGTAATTGCTCGCGCACGTCACAAAAAAATCTTAAAACAAGCTAAAGGTTACTACGGTGCACGTTCACGTGTATACCGCGTTGCCTTCCAGGCTGTTATCAAAGCTGGTCAGTACGCTTACCGCGACCGTCGTCAACGTAAACGTCAGTTCCGTCAACTGTGGATTGCGCGTATCAACGCAGCAGCGCGTCAGAATGGCATCTCTTACAGCCGTTTCATCAATGGCCTGAAGAAAGCTGCTATTGAAATTGACCGTAAAATCCTGGCTGACATCGCTGTATTCGACAAAGTGACATTTACTGCACTTGTTGAAAAAGCAAAATCAGCTCTGGCGTAAGTCAGGTAAAAAAGGGAGCTTGCTCCCTTTTTTATTGCTGTAACTTCGCGTAAAGATTGACATTTTACCCGTGGCGCATTTCAATAGTGCACACCGTTCACCATCACAAGGTAATGCAAGCATGTATGCTGCTATTTTCCGTTTCTTTTTTTACTTTAGCACCTGACTTCGGGGGCTTTTGCGCAAAGAAAAGAAACGGAAAATCGCGCTAAAAGCCTCCCTCGTGGAGGCTTTTTTGTTTCCGGCGACAGCACATTGGACGTTAAGTCCCAACAAGAACTGACCAGACCGACTGGAAAAAGAGGAAAACATGTCCCAACTCGCAGAACTGGTGGCCCGTGCCACGGCCGCACTCGACGAGGCGACGGATATCGCCGCCCTTGACGCTGTACGCGTCGAATACCTGGGTAAGAAAGGGCATCTGACGCTGCAAATGACCACGCTGCGTGAACTGCCTGCGGAAGATCGTCCGGCAGCCGGTGCGGTGATCAACGACGCTAAGCAGCAGGTGCAGGCGCACCTTAACCAGCGCAAAGAAGCGTTGGAGTCCGCAGAGCTGAATGCACGTCTGGCTGCGGAGACCATTGATGTCTCTCTGCCGGGCCGTCGGGTGGAAAACGGCGGATTGCATCCGGTTACGCGCACCATTGACCGCATCGAAACCTTCTTTGGCGAGTTGGGCTTTGAAGTGGTGACCGGTCCGGAAATTGAAGACGACTACCACAACTTTGATGCCCTGAACATTCCTGGCCATCACCCGGCGCGTGCCGATCACGACACCTTCTGGTTTGATGCAACACGCCTGCTGCGTACTCAGACATCGGGCGTACAGATCCGCACCATGAAGAACCAGCAGCCACCTATTCGTATCATTGCGCCGGGCCGTGTGTATCGTAATGACTATGATCAGACCCACACCCCAATGTTCCATCAGATGGAAGGCCTGATTGTTGATAAAGACATCAGCTTCACCAACCTGAAAGGGACGCTGCACGACTTCCTGCGCAACTTCTTTGAAGAAGATCTGCAAATCCGCTTCCGTCCTTCTTACTTCCCGTTCACCGAACCGTCCGCAGAAGTGGATGTGATGGGCAAAAACGGCAAGTGGCTGGAAGTACTGGGCTGCGGCATGGTGCACCCTAATGTATTGCGCAATGTGGGTATCGATCCTGAAGTCTATTCTGGCTTTGCGTTTGGTATGGGCATGGAGCGTCTCACCATGCTGCGCTACGGCGTCAACGATTTGCGCGCTTTCTTCGAAAATGATTTACGTTTCCTCAAACAATTCAAATAAGGGCCGATTATCCAATGAAATTCAGTGAACTCTGGTTACGCGAATGGGTAAATCCAGCCCTGGACAGCGAAGCGCTGTCTGAACAAATTACGATGGCAGGCCTGGAAGTGGATGGCCTCGACCCGGTTGCGGGTGCTTTTCACGGTGTTGTGGTGGGTGAAGTGGTTGAGTGCGGCCAACATCCAAACGCGGATAAACTGCGCGTAACCAAAATCAACGTCGGTGGCGAGCGTCTGCTGGACATCGTGTGTGGTGCACCAAACTGTCGTCAGGGCCTGAAAGTGGCTGTGGCAACCGTGGGTGCTGTACTGCCGGGTGATTTCAAAATCAAAGCCGCCAAACTGCGTGGCGAGCCTTCTGAAGGGATGCTGTGCTCCTTCTCCGAGCTGGGTATTTCTGATGATCATGATGGCATCATTGAGCTGCCAGCAGACGCACCAATTGGCACCGATATTCGCAGCTACCTGCGTTTAGACGATAACACCATTGAGATCAGCGTCACGCCAAACCGCGCCGACTGCCTCGGTATTGCGGGCATTGCACGTGACGTAGCCGTATTGAATGGTCTGCCATTGACTGAGCCGGCTATCGAAGCGGTACCCGCAACACTGACAGACACTTTGCCAATTCGTGTTGAAGCAAGCGCAGCATGTCCGCGCTACCTTGGCCGTGTGGTTAAGGGCATCAACGTTAAAGCCGCTACGCCACTGTGGATGCGTGAAAAACTGCGTCGCTGCGGTATCCGCTCCATCGACCCGGTGGTGGATATCACTAACTATGTGTTGCTGGAGCTGGGTCAGCCGATGCACGCCTTTGACCTTGACCGCATTGAAGGTGGCATTGTGGTGCGCCTGGCGGAAGAGGGCGAAGCGCTGACGCTGTTAGATGGCACAGAAGCAAAACTCAACCAGGACACCCTGGTGATTGCCGATCAGCAAAAAGCGTTGGCCATGGCTGGTATCTTTGGTGGTGAGCACTCAGGTGTTAACGAAGAGACGCAAAACGTCCTGCTGGAGAGCGCATTCTTCGCGCCACTGGCAATTACTGGCCGTGCACGCCGTCATGGCCTGCATACCGATGCTTCACACCGCTATGAACGTGGTGTGGACCCGTCGCTGCAATACAAAGCCATTGAACGCGCAACCCAACTGCTGCTGGAAATCTGCGGTGGTCAGGCAGGTCCGGTTATCGACCAGACTGATGCAAAAGAACTGCCAGCGCGCGCCACCATCACCCTGCGTCGTGAGAAGCTGGACCGCCTGATTGGCCATGTGATTGCCGATGAGCAGGTCACAGATATTCTGACCCGTCTCGGCTGTGAAGTGACCGTAGGTGCAGGTGAGTGGCAAGCAGTAGCGCCAGGCTGGCGTTTCGATATGGCCATCGAAGAAGATCTGGTGGAAGAAGTGGCGCGTATTTACGGCTACAACAACATTCCAGATGTGCCGGTCAAGGCGAGCCTTATCATGACCGAACACCGTGAAGCTGCGCTGTCACTGAAACGTGTCAAAACGCTGCTGGTGGATAAAGGCTATCAGGAAGCGATTACCTACAGCTTTGTTGATCCAAAAGTACAGCAGTTGCTGCACCCTGGTGAAGAAGCCCTGATTCTGCCAAGCCCTATTTCAAGCGATATGTCAGCAATGCGTCTGTCGCTGTGGACCGGTTTGCTGAGCGCAGTGGTGTATAACCAGAACCGTCAACAGGGCCGCGTGCGTCTGTTTGAGAGCGGTTTGCGCTTTGTGCCAGAACCTCAAGCTGATTTAGGCATTCAACAGGATCTTATGCTGGCGGGTGTCCTGAGTGGCCATCGTACTGAAGAACATTGGGACATGGCGCGTCAGGCCGTAGACTTCTATGATTTGAAAGGCGATTTAGAGTCGATCCTGGAATTAACGGGTAAGTTAGAAGCGATTACTTTCCGTGCGGAAGCAAATCCAGCGCTACATCCAGGACAAAGCGCGGCAATTTATTTACACGACGAAAAAATCGGATTTATCGGGGTCATTCACCCAGAGCTGGAACGCAAGCTGGATCTTAATGGCCGCACCTTAGTCTTTGAACTGCTGTGGAATAAGGTTGCAGACCGCGTCCTGCCTGATGCGAAAGAGATTTCACGCTTCCCGGCAAACCGTCGTGATATCGCTGTAGTCGTAGCTGAAAACGTCCCTGCAGCAGATATTATCGCGGAGTGTAAGAAAGTTGGCGCAAATCAGGTAGTTGGCGTAAACTTGTTTGACGTGTACCGTGGTAAGGGCGTGAACGAGGGTGAAAAGAGCCTCGCGATTAGCCTGACTTTGCAGGATACCAGTCGGACACTCGAAGAAGAGGAGATTGCTGCGACCGTTGCCAGATGCGTTGCGGCATTAAAAGAGCGATTCCAGGCAACCTTGAGGGATTGAACCTATGGCGCTTACAAAAGCTGAAATGTCTGAATACCTGTTTGAAAAGCTCGGGTTAAGTAAACGCGATGCGAAAGAGCTGGTTGAGCTGTTTTTTGAAGAAGTTCGTCGCGCGCTTGAGAACGGCGAACAGGTAAAATTGTCCGGGTTTGGTAACTTTGACCTGCGTGACAAGAATCAGCGGCCGGGAAGAAACCCGAAAACCGGGGAAGATATCCCGATCACTGCGCGTCGCGTTGTGACATTCCGACCTGGACAGAAACTGAAAAGCCGTGTCGAAAATGCAACACCGAAAGAAACTGACTGATTTCAGTTGAATAGAAGGCCGCTCATGCGGCCTTTTTTTATGTCTAAAATTTATTGTATTCCTGCCTTTCACGATCTCTCCACAGTGTTAGTTTTCCGTAAGGCTCAGGAAAATAGCCCGCAAATCGTCAACCTCTGATAGTGACGAAGAACGGTGTTTGCTATAACCATTGCAACACAAAACAAGAGGTTAAAGCTGATGAAAAAGACAGCCCTATTTTTAAGCATTCTGTTAGGAATGCCGCTGCTGGCAAGTGCAAATCCGGGTCCTGCGGGTCACTTCCAGACCGGTGAACGTGATAAACACGGCAACTACTGGGATGGTTACCAGTGGCGTCAGCCAGCATGGTGGAAAAATCACCATGGCCGCAATGTGGGTCTGAAAGGCCCACACGGTTACTGGAACGGTAACGGCTGGCAGGCACAGCCTCCGGGCAAGCATGCACCAATGAAACCACACGAAGACCAGGCACCACCTCGCCACTAAGGTTTACTGCGGTGCCTCCTGGCACCGCAGATTGCTCCTTCCTTTTTCAGCCAATCGCACTACAATCAAACCTCTGTTTTCTCATCCGATCTTATCTATGGCTCTGCTGGAGCAATTTGCATATCAGGCCGCCCGAGGTCATCGTCGCAGGCTCTTCGCGCTAACGCTGTTGCTGTTGCTGCTGTTTGCCATCAGTTTATGTGCGGGTGAAAGCTGGATTGGCCCTGAGCACTGGCTCTCTGTGGATGCCCGACTCTTTGTCTGGCAACTTCGTCTGCCACGAAGCCTGGCCGTGGTGCTGGTCGGTGCGGCATTAGCCGTCAGCGGTGTGGTCATGCAGGCACTTTTTACCAACCCTCTGGCGGAACCCGGTTTATTGGGGATATCCAACGGCGCGGGCATCGGGCTGGTGCTGGCTGTGCTGCTTGGCAGCGGTGCGCTGTGGAGTCTGAGCCTGGCGGCGATTGCCGGGGCACTGATCATGACGTTGATTTTATTGCGTTTCGCCCATCAGAAGATGTCGACCAGCCGTTTATTACTGACCGGTGTTGCGTTAGGTATTATTTGCAGCGCGGCCATGACCTGGGCTGTCTATTTCAGTACCAGTCTCGATTTGCGTCAGTTGATGTACTGGATGATGGGAAGCTTTAGTGGCATTGACTGGCGCTACACTGGGCTAATGGCGGGTTTACTCCCGGTTACCCTCGCACTGATGAGGGCGGCACGCCCACTCAATTTACTGGCATTGGGCGAAACCAGTGCGCTTCAACTGGGGTTGTCGCTGTTACGCTGGCGCAATCTACTGGTACTGGCGATAGGCTGGCTGGTCGGCCTGAGCGTTGCCCTGGCGGGTGCCATTGGCTTTGTCGGCTTAGTTATCCCGCATCTGCTGCGCCTGAGCGGCATGAACGACCATCGGTATCTGCTGCCGGGTAGTGCACTGGCAGGTGCTTGCGTCCTGCTTGCATCGGACATTCTGGCACGACTGGTATTAACTTCTGCGGAGCTACCCATCGGCGTGGTAACCGCCACCGTCGGTGCTCCGCTGTTTATCACTTTATTGTTAAAAACAGCGCGTTGAAGCGCATCCTCACTGAATGAACCCAACGGGAAACTGACATGAGCATCTACCAAACCGAAGTGACGACCATTGAAGGCGAACACACCACACTGGGCCACTGGCAGGGCAAGGTCCTGTTGGTGGTTAACGTCGCCTCTAAATGTGGTCTCACGCCACAGTATGAACAACTGGAGAAGTTACAGCAGGAGTGGCAGTCCAGCGGCTTTAGCGTATTAGGTTTCCCGTGCAACCAGTTCCTTGAGCAGGAACCGGGCAGCAACGAAGAGATCAAAACCTTCTGTAGCACCACCTATGGTGTCAGCTTCCCACTGCTGGCGAAAGGCGATGTCAATGGTGAGCATCGTCATCCACTGTATCAACAGTTGATTGCTGCACAGCCAGAGGCTCAGACCCCGGCAGAGAGTGGTTTCCTGCAACGCAGGATGGATAAGGGGCAGGGGCCAAAGCAGGCTGGTGACATCCTGTGGAATTTTGAAAAATTCCTGATTAATCGCCAGGGTGAAGTGATTCAGCGCTTCTCACCGGATATGACCCCGGACGATGCTGTTATCCGCAACAGCATTCAAGCCGAACTGGCAAAATAAATGCCGTTAGTCCTGAAAGATGCCCTGGTGCCAGGGCGTCTCTCTGCCACCTCCGCTACCCTTTCTCACGGTGTCCTGCTGCACTTATTGGGGCCTAACGGTGCCGGAAAAAGCACGTTGCTGTCGGCAATGGCGGGTCTTCAGCCGGTGCAGGGGGATATCTGGCTGGAAGGGCGTCAGCTGGAACAGTGGTCAAGGGCTGAGCTGGCAAAAGTGCGTGCCTGGTTACCACAGCAGCAGCCGGCACCCAGCAGCATGCCGGTTTACCACTATTTGCAACTGCACCAACAATCTTCCGGCGTGGCGCAATCCGCACAACTGGAAACGCTATTAAAACGGCTACAGCTGCACGACAAGCTGGCCCGCAATATCACTCAGCTCTCTGGCGGAGAGTGGCAACGTGTGCGTCTGGCTGCGGTATTACTGCAGTGCGATCCGGTCTGTAACTCCGCAGGCAAGCTGTTGATTATGGATGAGCCGCTCACCGGGCTGGATATTGCGCAACAAAAAATGATGGACACGGTGATCAAGGCGCTGTGTGAACAGGGTGTCACGGTGATCACCAGCGGTCATGATCTCAATCACAGCCTGCATCATGCCGATGAAGTCTGGCTGATGGGCGAGGGGACAATTATTGCGCAGGGCACCCCGCAACAGGTGATGACGCCTGCACGGCTTTCACGGTTATATGGCCTTGCTTTTCGGTTGGTCGAATTTGAGCAACAGCCGTGGTTATTGAGCACAGTTTGAGAAAACTTGCCTGAGGGGATTATTTCCCGCTACATTATCTGCCGTTACCTGTAAAAGACGATAAAAGGATAAAAACCATGCGCACAGGGATTCTTTTACTGGTGTTATTTTTGGTTGGCTGTTCACATCATGCGCCTTCCCCCTCCGGTCGTTTGTCCGATTCCCGCGCCGTGGCGGTGCAACTTAATCAGCAACTTGGACGTTGGCACGGCACCCCTTATCGTTACGGTGGTTTGAGCCACAGAGGGGTAGACTGCTCCGGGTTTGTCTATCTGACCTTCCGCGACAGGTTTGAGATGCAGCTTCCCCGTTCTACGCGTGAACAGAGCGATCTTGGAACGCGTGTGCGTAAAGAGGATTTAGTGCCAGGTGATTTGGTGTTCTTTAAAACCGGCGAGGGGGAGAATGGTTTGCATGTCGGGATCTACGATCGTGATAACACCTTCATTCATGCCTCTACCCGTGTTGGTGTCACGCGATCGTCTTTGAATAATAGCTACTGGCGAAAAGTATTCTGGCAGGCAAGACGATTATAAAAGTCAGGGGAAATAGGGATGCGATGTCTGTCTGCATATGTCGTGACAGATTGAGAGAAAAATAGGCCTCTGCACGAAGTGCAGTAATAACTCAAATAAAAACGCGGCTATTTGGCTTAGGGAATAAAAACGTTGTTTAACCGAACTTTAACGGACAAGTTGTTACTCTTCTCTGAGGTTTGTCGCAGTTGCGAGTCCGTTTTCTATGAGATAGGATCTAAGGGTTGCCACTATTACTGGCTGTAGAAATGAAAATTGAATCTTCTGCCGACATTCAGTCGGAATTTTGGTTTTATCCTGTTTATAACGCTGCTGGGGGGCTGGCTGCATTTGTGCTGCACAGCCAGTTAACACGAGCAGGTACAGAGGTGCTTTTATCTCAACTGGACGAGATGCACCGTATGTGGCTGCTACAAAGACAAATTAGCTTGATTGAGAGTAATGCCGGGTGTTTTACGGCGCACAATATTAACATCATTCTACCGTTGGATTACCCAATGGTGCAGTCGATGTTGATCAGCGAATTACTGGTTCGTCGAATAAAACAGCTGAGTTTTCTTTTGCTGGATATTGATGAGTCGTTTCCACAGTTGTCCCTGGGTAAAAATGATCCATTATTAGCGTCGCTGGCACAGCAATTCAGGCTATCGCTCTCGCGTTTTGGTGCAGGGCAAACCACCGCTAATGCGGTTTATGATAATCTTTTTAGCTGCCTGAGACTGGATGAGAAGTTTATTCACGCGCTGGCGCGCCGAAGTTCATTCCAGGCATTTACTCAGAGTATCGTCGATAATTTCCGCAGCCACAGTGAGGGGGTAATTATTAGTGGTATCGATAATGAAGAGATGCTGGCAAACCTGAGTGGGATCAGTGGATCCTTAATTCAGGGGCGAGTTTTCCCGGCGATAGCTGCTCATGAAATATCCACCTGGTGTCCGGTTAATCCTGCACCGGAGATCACACAGCCTGTTTAATCACCACGGCTGTTTTGCTTATGGAATCAGAGGTAAACTGTAAGCAAAGCAGCCAAAGCATGTCGCGCACACGCAACATGCAGGAGTGATTATGTCCTTTATTACCAGCTGGTTCGATGAACTGGCAGACTGTTATTCTCCCGTAATGCCCACCCCTCTGACGGGAGGGCGTCTGTTGTACCACAACATTCCATTAGCCGAAGAACTCGAACTGGCACCCGCGTTGTTTGATGCCAGCCAGGGTGTATGGCATGGCGCACAGCTACTGCCAGGCATGCGCCCGTTGGCACAGGTCTACAGTGGCCATCAGTTTGGTGTCTGGGCCGGGCAATTAGGCGATGGCCGAGGCCTGTTATTGGGTGAACAACGTCTGGCCGATGGGCGCAAAGTTGACTGGCATCTCAAAGGTGCCGGTTTAACGCCCTACTCACGTATGGGGGATGGGCGCGCCGTGATCCGCTCCAGTGTGCGTGAATTCCTGGCTTCTGAGGCGTTACACCATTTAGGCATCCCCACCACCCGCGCGCTGGCGATCGCTATCAGCGATGAACCGGTGTACCGGGAAACCACCGAGCGCGGTGCTACGCTGATGCGTATCGCTGAGAGTCACTTGCGCTTTGGCCACTTTGAGCACTTTTTCTATGCTAAACAACAAGATAAAGTACAGCAATTAGCTGATTACGCCATTCGTCACCACTGGCCGCAGTGGCAGGATGAAGAGGACCGCTACCTGCTGTGGTTCAGCGACATTGTGTTGCGTACTGCACGGTTGATCGCCAGTTGGCAAAGCGTGGGGTTTGCGCATGGCGTAATGAACACCGATAACATGTCGATTCTTGGGCTAACCCTCGACTATGGTCCGTTTGGCTTCATGGATGATTATCAGCCCGATTTCATCTGCAACCATAGCGATCATCAGGGGCGATATGCTTTTGATAATCAACCTGTTGTGGGGCTATGGAACCTGAACCGGCTGGCACACAGTTTGTCAGGGCTGCTCACCACGGAACAGCTAAAACAGGCGCTGGCGGGCTATGAGCCTGAACTCATGCGCGTCTGGGGCGAAAAGATGCGTGCGAAGCTGGGCTTGCTGACGCCAGATGCCAATGACAACGCGATTTTGACCGAACTGTTGGGCTTAATGGCGCAAGAGCGCAGTGATTATACTCTGACCTTCCGACTACTGAGCGATACCGAGCAGCACAGCACCCGCTCACCGTTGCGCGATGAATTTATCGATCGTGAAGCGTTTGATGCCTGGTATCAACGCTATCGTGTGCGTTTGCTTCAGGACGAAGCGACGGATGAGCAGAGACAGCAGGTGATGCAGGCGGCGAACCCCGCACTGGTGCTGCGCAATTATCTGGCACAACAGGCGATTGAAGGGGCGGAGCTTGGGGATACCACGGCGCTGGCACGGCTGCATCAGGCGCTACAAACCCCCTATAGCCATGAGACCGCCAGCGACTTGCGCCAGCGGCCTCCGGAGTGGGGGAAAACGCTGGAAGTGAGTTGTTCCAGCTAAACCCTGCGTTTACAGGCGATGCGTAACGGCTTCTGCCAGCATCGCCAGTACCTCTTCAGTATCTTCCCAGCCAAGGCAAGGGTCAGTAATCGACTGGCCGTAGGTCAGCGGTTGGCCTGCCACCACTTTCTGATTCCCCTCCTGCAGGAAACTTTCAATCATCACGCCGGCGACGTTAAGCGAACGGTCGCGCAGTTGCTGAGCGATATCCACTGCGACATCACGCTGACGACGATGCTGTTTTGCACAGTTGGCGTGGCTGAAATCAATCACTAACTGACCGGGCAGATGATGCTGTTGCAGCGCTTGTGCTGCCTCCGCCACATCCACCGCACTGTAGTTCGGTTGTTTGCCGCCGCGCAGAATGACATGCCCATGGGGATTGCCGCTGGTCTGGTAAATCGTCATCTGACCGGTTTTATCCGGCGAGAGGAACATGTGGCTGACGCGTGCCGCGCGGATAGCATCCACCGCAATTTGCACGTTGCCATCGGTACCGTTTTTAAAGCCTACCGGACAAGAGAGGGCGGAAGCCATTTCACGATGGATCTGACTTTCGGTGGTACGTGCGCCAATGGCTCCCCAACTGATCAGGTCAGCAATAAATTGCCCGGTCACCATATCGAGAAATTCGGTGGCGGTCGGCATACCCAGACGGTTGATATCAAGCAGCACCTTACGTGCCAGGGCAAGGCCGCGATTGATATCCAGGCTGCCGTCAAGGCCGGGATCGGAAATCAGCCCCTTCCAGCCCACGACGGTGCGCGGCTTTTCGAAATAGGCGCGCATAACAATCTCGAGCCGATCCTGGTAGCGTTCACGCAAGGCCTGTAAACGTGTCGCATAGTCAACGGCGGCGTGAGGATCGTGGATTGAGCAGGGGCCGACAATCACTAACAGGCGGCGATCTTCTCCGGTCAAAATGCGGCCAATGCGCTGGCGCGCAGCCGTCACGCGGGCGGCAATGTCATCAGTAATCGGGTGGGCATCGGCCAGCTGGGCTGGCGTAATCAGGCTACCGATACGTGCGGTACGTAATTCATCTGTCTTTGTCATGGTGGATCCAGAATTGGGTCTTCGCACGGTGAAATACCGGGAAGTTATGCTGGTCACGATAAAGCAAATAGCAGCGAATTCAACCCACTGAATGTGCATCTTTCCGCTTGCTAAGCGGCAGCCTGGCTTTACAAATTGACGTCAGAACATACGGCGCGTCAGACCGGTGATATCGAGAATGCGCGTAGCAATCTCTTCAACAGAGTAATTGGTACTGTTGAGATAACGAATTTTATGGGTGCGGAACAGCGCTTCGACTTCGCCAACCTCAAGGCGGCACTGGCGCATAGAGGCATAGCGCGTGTTGACCGCCCGCTCCTGGCGAATGGCAGAGAGCCGTTCCGGATCGATAGTCAGGCCAAACAGCTTGTGCTGGAAGGGCCGCAGTGCGGCAGGCAATTTGAGGTTATCCATATCATCCGCAATAAAGGGGTAGTTAGCGGCACGAATACCGAACTGCATCGCCAGATAGAGGCTGGTAGGCGTTTTACCACAGCGTGAAACCCCCAGCAGGATCACCTGTGCATCTTCCAACCCGCGCAGAGAAATGCCGTCATCATGGGCTAACGTATAGTCGATGGCCGCAATACGCGCATCATATTTGCCCAGGTTACTGGCTGTCAGTCCGTAGGCGCGATGGGCAATGGGAGAGGGGGGAACGCCGAGCTCTTGTTGCAGTGGGGCCACCAGTGATTGCACGATATCCTGGCAAAATCCCTCACTTTGCAAAATGATCTCCCGCACTTCAGGCGTCACAATCGAGAAAAACACCAGCGGGCGAATCCCGCTTTTCTCATACAGGGTGTTGATCTGCGCTTTAACGGCCAGCGCGCGTTGCTCATTCTCCACAAACGGCAGCGTCACACTTTGTGTTCCCACGGGAAACTGTGACAGAACGGCATGGCCTAACACTTCAGCGGTGATGGCGGTGCCATCCGAGATATAAAACACGCTTCTTTCAGTTGTCATGATTGAACCTGCGAGTGCGAATTAATTTACATTACATTAACAGAGTCGATGCAAAGTGCTAATTGAAATAAAAAATCCAAAAAAACATAAAATGGATTTTATTTTCCTATTCCAGTTTGAAACAGACTTTAGCACCTCAATTATCCGCTGAATACAGGCAATAAATGAAATGCCCGTGGGATTTTTATTTTATTGCGCAAAATTGAATTCTTTTATCATTATGAATTTTAAGGATTAGTTATTTTTCTGCTGTTTTGCAGATAGCGATTTGCGCAACAGTGCTGCCCTGCCGGTAATTGTCTGAAAGTGTGTTTTCTTTCACGCTTTCACGATTCAACAATTAGTAAATAATCCGGAATTGTGCGAGTGTGGTGTCTGCGAATAGCAAAATGATCCATGTGACCATTCAAAGAAAAGGATAATTGCAATGTCCAACGTAGGCGAACAGTCGCTCGTGCTCTGGTACAACCAGCTGGGTATGCATGATGTTGATCAGGTAGGCGGTAAGAATGCTTCCCTCGGTGAAATGATTACTAATTTGTCGTCTCTCGGCGTTTCCGTGCCTAACGGCTATGCCACGACATCTTACGCGTTTAATCAATTCCTGGAGCAGAGCGGCCTGAATCAACGCATCTATCAGCTGTTAGACCAGACTGATATCGACGATGTTGACGCGCTGGCACAGGCAGGTAAACAGATCCGCCAGTGGGTGGTGGAAACACCGTTCCAGCCTGAACTGGAAGCCGCTATTCTGGCTGCTTATGAACAACTTTCAGCAGATGACCACGAAGCGTCATTTGCTGTGCGATCCTCTGCGACCGCAGAAGATATGCCGGATGCCTCGTTTGCCGGCCAGCAGGAAACATTCCTTAACGTGCAGGGCATTGAGGCCGTGATGGTTGCGGTGAAGCACGTCTATGCTTCGCTGTTTAACGACCGCGCTATCTCTTATCGCGTACACCAGGGTTACGATCACCGTGGCGTGGCGTTATCTGCCGGTATCCAGCGGATGGTCCGGTCTGACCTGGCGTCCTCTGGTGTGATGTTCACCATTGATACTGAATCTGGTTTTGATCAGGTGGTATTTATTACCTCGGCGTTTGGTCTCGGGGAAATGGTGGTGCAGGGTGCGGTTAACCCTGACGAATTCTATGTGCACAAACCAACGTTGGCGGCGAAACGTCCAGCCATTGTGCGTCGCACCATGGGTTCGAAAAAAGTCCGTATGGTGTACGGTGATTCCAGAGAGCACGGTGAGCAGGTACGCATTGAAGATGTGCCTGAAGCTGACCGCGACCGCTTCTCGTTAACCGATGACGAAGTTCAGGCGCTGGCGCATCAGGCGGTGCTGATTGAGCAGCACTACAAACGGCCGATGGACATTGAGTGGGCCAAAGATGGCCACACCGGTAAGCTGTTTATTGTGCAGGCTCGTCCAGAAACGGTCCGTTCAAACGGTCAGGTGATGGAACGCTATACCCTGCAAGCGCGCGGTAAAGTGGTCACCGAAGGACGTGCGATCGGCCACCGTATTGGCGCGGGTCCGGTGAAAGTTATCCATGACATCAGTGAGATGAACCGGATTGAAAAAGGCGATGTGCTGGTGACCGACATGACCGACCCGGATTGGGAACCGATCATGAAGAAAGCCTCCGCCATTGTGACCAACCGAGGTGGACGTACCTGCCATGCCGCAATCATCGCGCGTGAGCTGGGCATTCCTGCGGTCGTTGGCTGTGGCGATGCCACTGACCGTATCCAGGAAGGCCATAAAGTGACGGTTTCCTGTGCGGAAGGTGACACGGGTTATGTCTACGACGATCTGCTGGATTTCGATATCACCAGTTCACGCGTAGACAAAATGCCTGATCTGCCGCTGAAAATCATGATGAACGTGGGTAACCCGGACCGGGCGTTTGACTTTGCCTGCCTGCCAAATGAAGGTGTGGGTCTGGCGCGTCTGGAGTTCATCATTAACCGTATGATTGGTGTTCACCCGCGTGCATTGCTGGAGTTTGATCAGCAAACGCCGGAGATCCAACAGCAGATCCGTCAGTTAATGAAAGGGTTTGATGATCCGGTTGAGTTCTACATTGCGCGTTTAACAGAAGGCATCGCGACGTTGGGTGCTGCTTTTGCCCCGAAACGTGTCATCGTGCGCCTCTCAGACTTTAAGTCTAATGAGTACGCCAACCTGGTGGGCGGCGAACGTTACGAACCGGAAGAAGAGAACCCGATGCTGGGCTTCCGTGGTGCTGGGCGCTATGTGGCGGATAGCTTCCGTGATTGCTTTGCGCTGGAGTGTGAAGCGGTTAAGCGCGTCCGTAATGAGATGGGCTTAACCAACGTTGAGATCATGATCCCGTTTGTGCGCACCGTGGCGCAGGCAGAAGCGGTCGTGGCTGAGCTGGCTAAACAGGGGCTGAAGCGTGGCGAAAATGGCCTGAAAGTGATCATGATGTGTGAGATCCCTTCCAATGCGCTGTTGGCTGAACAGTTCCTTGAGCACTTTGACGGCTTCTCGATCGGCTCGAACGATATGACGCAGCTGGCGCTGGGCCTTGACCGTGACTCAGGCGTGGTTTCTGCGCTGTTCGACGAGCGCAATGAGGCGGTGAAGGCGTTGCTGTCTATGGCGATTCGCGCGGCGAAAAAGCAGGGCAAATATGTCGGGATCTGTGGTCAGGGACCGTCGGACCATCAGGACTTCGCGGCCTGGTTGATGGAAGAGGGCATTGATAGCCTGTCGCTTAACCCAGATACCGTGGTGGAAACCTGGTTGAGCCTGGCTGAACTTGACTAAACCGTTCAGGTAATCTGTTCAATGGGGATGGCATTCTTGCCATCCCCTTTTTTATCCTCACATCCTGTCCCTGCTGCGTTGATGTTTCCCTTGTGCTAATGCGTTCTTTTCCGATGATTAACTGTGCAAGAAATCGACAAAATCGAGCTTTGGTCGCCAGTCTGCCGGTTTTTAGCCGTTTAACGGCACTTCTTTCTATAAATCACAGACAAAAAAAAGCCCATCACATTGGATGGGCAAAGACTACACACAGCAATTCTTTACTTCACTCAGGGGAAAGGGTGTTTATAAATCAACCAGTTGATTCAAAACTTAACCGTTATCTTATTCGCTTCGTTTGACGGCGTCATTAAGAATCCTCTTAATAGTTTAAACTCAGTAATATTTAGCGAGCATGAGACAAGCTTACCAGAGCTTATACTGTGAGAAAAGTAATGTTTTTTTACGGTGGGATGCGGGATAGGTGGGTAAATGCTTTTTTTAGTTTAAGTTGGCTAAACAAACGTCAGAAAAAAGTTGGCGATAACATCAGGGCGCTAATGCGCCCTGATAAGGCAAACGACGTGTTATTCGTCGTGGTCGTTAAGCGCTTCGATAACTTGTGAGGCATCCAGCGACGGTTCCGGGACTTCATGGATCCACACCGTCACCAGGCGATAGGAGACGGCCAGTACCACTGGACCAATGAACAGGCCAATCATGCCAAAGGCAACCAATCCGCCGATAACCCCAGAGAGAATCAGAATGATCGGTAAGTCTGCACCCATACGAATCAACATCGGGCGCAGTACGTTATCCAGGGTGGCAACCACGCAACTCCAGACAATCAACACCGTACCCCAGGTGGTATCGCCGCTGTAGTAGAGCCAGATGATGGCCGGAATCAACACCAGCAGAGGGCCAATCTGCACCAGGCAACACATAAAAATCACGACAGTAAGCAGCGTGGCATAGGGAACGCCTGCAACGGCCAAACCAACACCCCCCAACACCGCCTGAACCAGTGCCGTAACCACTACGCCCAGTGCAACAGAACGAATTGCCTGACCGGCCAACAACACTGCAGCATCACCACGGCGTCCGCCCATACGGCAGGCAAAATGGCGAATACCATAGGCAACGCGCTCACCACGCCAATAAAGCAGCACGCTAAACAACAACATCACGGCAAGGTGAATAAAGAAGCGACCAAAATGCCCCGCCTGAGAAACAAAGAAGCCGGTGGTACGTCCGAGATAAGGTTGTACCTTTGCCATAATCGCAGCGCCGCCACCGGCGACCAGGGTGTGATAGCTATGGTAGAGCTTATCGCCAAAGTAGGGGACTTCCTGCAACCAGAGCAGTTCCGGCAGTTCGACATGGCCTTTTGAGATCCAGGCGATCAACGGTGCGCTATTATCAATCAGGCTGCTAACCAGCAGAGCTATCGGGAAAATGAACAGCAGCAACAGCAGAATGGTCATGGCAAAAACCGCCAGTGAGCGTCGCCCCCACAACAGCTTCTGTAATTTCAGCATCAATGGCCAGGTGGCGATAACCACCATACAGGCCCAGGTAAAACCAAGAATGAAGGGCTGCACGACCCACAGGCAGGCAGCAATCATCACCAATATAAACATCAGGGTAAACAGGACTTGCGGTAAATCCGTACCACGTTGCAGGTTTTTCATAGAAACGTTGTGACCTCATAAACTCCTTTAGGGGGGGGTGGCGAGCACCCACCTTAATCATGAGCGATCTGGGGAGATTTGAACACCAGGAAAAAGCGAGGAAATCAGTCGCCGCGAAAAAACAGCGGATAGCAAAAAAATGTGATAAAACGGGAGATTCCGTCAGAATGACAGAAGCAAACGATTACAACATCGCGGCCTAACAATAATGATCCCACAAATATCGCAAGCACCGGGTCTGATCCAAACGGTGCTGACATTCCTTGAAACCTTAAAAGCGCAAGGATTCACCGGCGAGTACGCCACCAGCTACGCTGATCGTCTCTCCTTATCCACCGATAACAGTATCTATCAGTTACTCCCTGACGCAGCACTGTTCCCACGTTCCACGGCAGATATCGCTTTGATCGCCCGCGTGGCGGCAGAGCCGCGTTTTGCCAGCCTGGTATTCGCACCTCGCGGCGGCGGCACCGGCACCAACGGGCAGTCGCTTAATCAGGGGATTGTGGTAGATATGTCCCGGCATATGAACCGCATCCTGGAGATCAACCCCGACGAGGGTTGGGTGCGTGTGGAAGCCGGGGTGGTGAAAGATCAGCTCAATGCTTATCTCAAACCCTACGGTTATTTCTTCTCCCCAGAATTGTCGACCAGCAACCGCGCCACGCTGGGCGGCATGATCAATACCGATGCTTCCGGGCAAGGTTCTCTGGTCTATGGAAAAACCTCCGACCATGTGATCGGGTTACGTGCCGTGCTACTGGGTGGCGACATTCTGGATACGCGCGCCATGCCGACCGAGTTAGCGGAAACCCTGGCAGAAAACGACAGCAGTGAAGGGCGGATTTATCGCGCGGTGCTGCAAAGCTGCCGCGATAAGCGCGAGCTGATTCTGGAGAAATTCCCGAAACTCAACCGCTTCCTCACCGGCTACGACCTGCGTCATGTGTTCAGCGACGATCTGCAGACCTTTGATCTGACCCGCTTGCTGTGTGGTGCTGAAGGTACGCTGGCGTTTATCGCCGAAGCCCGTCTGGATATCACCCGTATTCCTAAAGTCCGTCGGCTGATCAACATCAAGTATGACTCCTTTGATTCGGCACTGCGCAATGCTCCTTTTATGGTGGAAGCAGAGGCCCTTTCAGTCGAGACCGTGGATTCCCGCGTGTTAAACCTGGCGCGTGAAGACATCGTCTGGCACTCCGTGAACGAGCTGATTACCGATGTTCCCGGTAAAGATATGCAAGGCCTGAACATGGTCGAGTTTGCCGGAGATGATGGTGAGAAGATCGCGGGGCAGGTTGATGCACTGTGTGAACGGCTCGATAGCCTGATGGCACAACAGCAGGCAGGTGTGATTGGCTATCAGCTGTGCAACAGCGTTGAAGGCATTGAACGTATCTACAATATGCGCAAGAAAGCGGTGGGGCTGTTAGGCAACGCCAAAGGGCGCGCTAAGCCGATCCCGTTTGTTGAAGATACTGCCGTGCCCCCCGAGCACCTTGCCGACTATATTGTGGAGTTCCGCGCGCTGCTGGATGGGCACGGGCTGAGTTACGGTATGTTTGGCCACGTGGATGCGGGTGTTTTACACGTGCGCCCGGCGCTGGATATGTGCGATCCGCAGCAGGAGATGATGATGAAACAGATCTCCGATGAAGTGGTCGCGCTCACCGCACGCTACGGTGGCTTACTGTGGGGCGAACACGGTAAAGGCTTCCGCGCTCAGTACAGCCCGGCGTTCTTTGGCGAAACCCTGTTTAATGAACTGCGCCGCATCAAGGCGGTATTCGATCCCGATAACCGTCTCAATCCAGGCAAAATCTGTACGCCGCTCGGCAGCGAAGCCCCGATGATGCAGGTGGATGCGGTGAAGCGCGGTTACTACGATCGACAAATTCCGCTGACCGTACGCACCGAATGGCGCGGGGCGATGGAGTGTAACGGCAATGGGCTGTGCTTCAATTTTGATGCGCGTAGCCCGATGTGCCCGTCGATGAAAATCACCCGCAACCGTATTCACTCGCCCAAAGGGCGCGCCACGCTGACGCGTGAATGGCTGCGTCTGTTGGCTGAGCAGGGGGTAGACCCGAATCAGTTGGAGAAGCAACTGCCGGAAAATCGTTTATCTCTGCGCACCTTTATTAGCCGCACGCGTAACACCTGGTTTGCCAAGCGGGGCGAATATGACTTCTCCCACGAAGTGAAAGAGGCGATGTCAGGGTGCCTGGCCTGTAAAGCCTGCTCCACGCAGTGCCCGATAAAAATTGATGTACCCAGCTTCCGTTCGCGCTTCTTGCAGCTCTATCACACCCGCTATCTGCGCCCGGTAGGCGATCATCTGGTTGCCGCCGTTGAAGGTTATGCGCCGTTAATGGCAAAAGCGCCAAAAACCTTTAACTTCTTCCTCAGGCAACCGTTGGTGAAGTCGCTGAGTCAGCGTCATCTCGGGATGGTGGATTTACCGCTGCTCTCGACGCCCGCTTTGCAGCAGCAGTTGAGCGGACACCCGGCGATGAACATGACGCTGGAGCAGCTAGAAGCGCTGGATGTAACGCAGCGTGCCGAGTATGTGCTGGTGGTGCAGGATCCGTTTACCAGCTTCTATGAAGCGCAGCTGATCACGGACTTTATTGCCCTGATTGAGAAACTGGGACTGCGTCCGGTGTTATTGCCTTTCTCACCCAATGGTAAAGCCCAGCACGTAAAAGGCTTCCTGCAACGTTTTGCACGCACCGCCAGTAAAACCGCTGATTTCCTCAATCGCGTAGCAAAACTGGGTATGCCGATGGTGGGTGTCGATCCGGCGACGGTGCTCTGCTATCGCGATGAATATAATCAGACGTTGGGTGACAAGCGGGGTGATTTTCATGTACAGCTGGTACACGAATGGCTGCAAACCGCCCTGGCGGAACGCAACATTCAGCCCACCAGCGGCGAAGCCTGGTATCTGTTTGCCCACTGTACTGAAGTGACCTCACTGCCTTCAACGCCCGATCAGTGGCGGGATATTTTCTCGCGCTTTGGCGTGAAGCTGGAAAACATCAACGTCGGTTGCTGTGGCATGGCGGGAACCTATGGTCACGAAAGTAAAAACCTGGAAAACTCACGCGGGATTTATGCGCTGTCATGGCAGCAGCAGTTAGAAAAACTGCCGCGACAACGTTGTCTGGCCACCGGCTTCTCCTGTCGTAGCCAGGTTAAACGCATGGAAGGGAGTGGTATGCGTCATCCACTCCAGGCGTTGTTAACAATTTTGTAAAAAAATTGTGGCGACGAAAACACGTGGCTGGATTAGAATATCCAGCCCGCGTGGCGGACGAAATCGCTCTGTAGCTCGGTGGCTTTGTCCCATTCGCCGCTGAGCGCTAGCTGATGGCACAGGCGGGTGAGGGAGAGGCGAGCCAGTTGGTAAGCCTGAATGCGGAACAGTTGTTCACGATCGCTGTTACCCATCTCCTGCACCAACCGGTGGTGCAATTTGCCTAATGCATGCAGGTAGCTTTGGTCGTCGCCATTGAGTTGACAGATCTCCGCCATATCAAGGCAAGTGTCGTTAAACTGACGTAATTGCTGGATGGTACAGTCATCCCGGTTGAGCTTTGCCTGAGACATATAAAAATCGACGGTGAGATCGCGCACCGAAAATTGGTATTCGTCGATTTTGTGTTGAAGCCAGGCGGAGACGGAAAGCGACATGCGGCAACCCTAAAGCGATAATGATAATAATTATCATATTCATTCCGCAGGGGATTGCAATTGCTCGCGAAGATTTTTTATTGATTTACTTAGCCTGTTAATAAAATCGGTAATAACAATTTCGCTACATGACAGAAAGGCGTAACCTATCAATCGTAGCGTTTTCAAAAAGTGATATTGTAATTTTTTGTGAAAAAAGAGTGAGTTACGTCAGGTTAGTGTGCTGAAAATCCTGAAGTTCATCCCGTCAGGGAGAGACTATGCTTAATAAAGCAGCGATGAAAAACAGCACAAGATGATTATCCCTGCAAATCAAGTGGTTGAAGTGAACCTCCAGATCACTACCATAGGGGGATAGCCTGAAAAGGTCCGGACTTATGAGGTATCAATATGGCATCTGTTAATGCAGCCACGTTTTCTCCCGACGACTTCGTCTGGAAAGGGCTGACGCTGACCGAATCCGCAGCGAAACAAATTCTCAATCTGGTGGCGCAGGATCCCGAAGTGAAAGGCTTACATCTGGGCGTTAAGCAGTCCGGCTGTGCAGGCTTTGGCTATGTGATGGAACTGGCGAAAAACCCGGCTGATGACGATCTGCAGTTTACTTTTTTTGGCGCATCTTTGTATGTCCCGCTTCAGGCAATGCCCTTCGTGGATGGCACTGAAGTGGATTACGTCCGCGAAGGTTTGAACCAAATTTTTAAATTCAATAACCCGAAAGCTCAACATGCCTGTGGGTGTGGTGAGAGCTTTGGCGTAGAGTAAGTAAAATATGTCACGACACAGCGAAGCATCTGACGATGTACAAATGTGGGATGGAAAGCTCAACTACAAAGAGGGCTTCTTCACCAACCTGCAAACTGATGAGCTGGCGCACGGCATCAATGAAGATGTTGTTCGTGCCATTTCTGCTAAGCGTAATGAGCCGGAGTGGATGCTTGAATTCCGCCTCAAGGCCTACCATGCCTGGCTGGAAATGGAAGAGCCACACTGGCTGAAAGCGGAATATGAAAAGCTGGATTATCAAGATTACAGCTACTACTCCGCGCCTTCTTGCGGCAACTGCGATGATACCTGTGCCTCAGAATCAGGTGCAAAACAGTCTTCAGGCAGCACGCCTTCTGGCGACTTCCTGACGCAGGAAGTTGAAGACGCATTCAATCAGTTGGGTGTCCCGACGCGTGAAGGACGTGAAGTGGCGGTTGATGCCATCTTTGACTCCGTGTCAGTTTCAACCACTTATCGCGGCAAGCTGGCGGAGCAGGGCATTATCTTCTGCTCATTCGGTGAAGCGATCCACGAATACCCGGAACTGGTGCAGAAATACCTCGGCACCGTGGTTTCCTACAATGACAACTTCTTTGCGGCATTGAACTCCGCCGTGGCTTCAGACGGCACTTTCGTGTACATCCCGAAAGGCGTGCGTTGCCCAATGGAACTGTCTACCTATTTCCGTATCAATGCAGCCAAAACGGGCCAGTTCGAACGCACCATTCTGGTGGCGGACGAAGACAGCTACGTGAGCTACATCGAAGGCTGTTCCGCGCCGGTGCGTGATACCTACCAGCTGCATGCGGCAGTGGTTGAGGTCATCATTCACAAGAATGCGGAAGTGAAGTACTCCACCGTACAGAACTGGTTCCCAGGCGGGGAAGGTCAGGGCGGGATCCTGAACTTCGTGACCAAGCGTGCGTTGTGCGAAGGCGACCACAGTAAAATGTCCTGGACCCAGTCTGAAACCGGTTCAGCCATCACCTGGAAGTACCCAAGCTGCATCCTTAAAGGTGACTACTCCATTGGTGAGTTCTACTCTGTGGCGCTGACCAGCGGTCGTCAGCAGGCAGATACCGGCACCAAGATGATCCACATCGGTAAAAACACCCGTTCTACCATCATCTCAAAAGGGATTTCCGCCGGTAAAAGCGAGAATACCTACCGTGGTTTGGTGAAGATCATGCCGACAGCGACTAACGCGCGTAACTTCACGCAGTGTGACTCGATGTTGATTGGCCCTGATTGTGGTGCGCACACCTTCCCGTACGTGGAAACGCGCAACAACTCAGCGCAACTCGAGCACGAGGCGACCACCTCGCGTATCGGCGAAGATCAGATGTTCTACTGTCTGCAACGCGGCATCAGCGAAGAAGATGCGATCTCAATGATCGTAAACGGCTTCTGCAAGGATGTATTCTCTGAGCTGCCACTGGAGTTCGCGGTGGAAGCACAAAAACTGTTAGCCATCAGCCTTGAGCACAGCGTGGGCTGATGCCATCACACGTGATGCCGGAAGCAATGTGAAGGAAAGAGTATGTTAAGCATTAAAAATTTGCAGGTCAGCGTTGAAGATAAAGCCATTCTGCGTGGCCTCGATCTTGAGATCAAACCAGGTGAAGTTCATGCCATCATGGGACCTAACGGTTCAGGGAAAAGTACCCTGTCAGCAACCTTAGCGGGCCGTGATGATTACGAAGTGACCGGCGGTTCCGTCACGTTTAAAGACAAAGATCTGCTGGAAATGGACCCGGAAGAGCGCGCAGGTGAAGGCATCTTCATGGCGTTCCAGTATCCGGTAGAAATTCCTGGCGTCAGCAACCAATTCTTCCTGCAAACTGCGGTTAATGCGGTACGTAAACACCGTGAGCAGGATGAGCTGGACCGCTTTGAGTTCCAGGACTTCATCGAAGATAAAATTCGCCTGCTGAAAATGCCAGAAGACCTGCTGACGCGTTCCGTCAACGTTGGCTTCTCCGGCGGTGAGAAAAAACGTAACGACATCCTGCAGATGGCGGCACTTGAGCCGGATCTGTGCATCCTGGATGAAACAGACTCAGGTCTGGATATCGATGCCCTGAAAACCGTTTCTGAAGGCGTTAACAGCCTGCGTGACGGTAAGCGTGCCTTTATCATTGTTACGCACTACCAGCGTATCCTGGATTACATCAAACCTGACCACGTACACGTGTTGTATCAGGGCAAGATCGTTAAGTCTGGTGACTTCTCGCTGGTGAAACAACTGGAGGAGCAAGGCTATGGCTGGCTTACCGACCAGGAGTGATAAAGCGCTGCAGCAGTGGCACCACCTGTTTGAATCCCGTGGCGACGCTCGTTCGTTGCAGGCTCAGCAGCACTGGCAGCAACTGATGCGCGAAGGCTTACCGACCCGTAAGCACGAAAACTGGAAATATACCTCACTGGATGCACTGCTGGAGCAGCAGTTCGTTCTGCCGCAGGCACAGGCCGCCTTGAGCGCCGCTCAGGTTGATGCGCTGGCGCTGCCGATCGATGCCGTGCGACTGGTGTTTGTTGATGGCCAGTTCCAGGCGGAACTGAGCAGCGCGGATACCGATCTGTTCACCATCCAGCACAGCCGTGCGGCTGAACGCCGTCCACTGCCTGCACCCGTGCAGCCGGAGGTGTTCCTGCACCTGACGGAAAGCCTGGCGGAAGAAGTGACCACCATCAGCCTGGCGCGGGGTAAATCCGCTGCGCGTCCGCTGTATCTGGTTCACATCAGCCGTGGTCAGGCCGATGCGCTGAATACCGTGCATCACCGCCATCACCTGCAACTCGAAGAGAGTGCTGAAGCGGAAGTGATTGAGCACTATGTCAGCCTGACGGCTGAGACGCACTTTACCGGCGCACGCTTCACCTTCGAAGTGGCCGATAACGCGCGGCTTAACCACATTAAACTGGCCTTTGAAACCAGTGCCAGCTATCACTTTGCCCATAACGACATCGTGATTAGCCGTGATGCAAACGTCAGCTCCAGCAGTTTCCTGTTGGGTGCGGGCCTGAGCCGTCACAACACCAGCGTTCAGCTTAACGGCGAAAACACTGAACTGGCATTAAACAGCCTGGTGCTGCCTGTGGGGCAGGAAGTGGCGGATACCCGTAGCTACCTTGAACACAATAAAGGCTACTGCCTGAGCCGCCAGCTGCATAAAACCATCTCACGCGACAAAGGCCGTTCGATCTTTAATGGTCACATTAAAGTCGCACAGCATGCGCTGAAGACAGATGGACAGATGACTAACAACAACCTGTTGCTGGGTCGTCTGGCCGAAGTGGATACCAAGCCACAGCTTGAGATCTACGCGGATGATGTGAAGTGTAGCCATGGTGCCACCATCGGTCGTATCGATGAAGAACAGCTGTTCTATCTGCGCTCACGCGGCATCGATCAGGATGCAGCACAACAGATGATCATTCACGCCTTCGCTGCGGAAGTGACCGAAGTGATTGAGAATGACATCGTGCGTAAAGCAGTCCTGGATCGCATTGCACAGCGCTTTCCTGGAGGCGACGCATGACATTTGATCTCAAACGTATCAGGGCTGATTTCCCGATCCTGAAGCGTGAGGTCAACGGGCAACCGCTGGCCTATCTGGACAGCGCCGCCAGTGCGCAACGTCCATTGGCGGTGATTGACGCCGAAAGTCACTTCTACAAGCACGGCTATGCGGCCGTGCACCGTGGTATCCACACCCTGAGCCAGATCGCCACAACGGACATGGAAAATGTCCGTTCTCAGGCTGCTCGCTTCCTCAATGCCGCGTCGGCGGAAGAGATTGTCTTCATTAAAGGGACAACGGAAGGGATTAACCTGGTGGCGAACAGTTGGGGTGGCAGCCAGCTGCAAGCGGGCGATAACCTGATCATCACCGCCATGGAGCATCACGCTAACATCGTGCCCTGGCAGATGGTCGCCCAGCGTACCGGTGCAGAGATCCGTGTGTTGCCGTTAACGGAAAATGGCGAGCTGGCGGTGGAAAAACTGGCCGATTTGATCGATGAGCGTACACGCCTGCTGGCTGTCGCACACGTGTCAAACGTGCTGGGTACGGTTAACCCGGTTAAAGCGCTGGTGGCTCAGGCCAAAGCGGCGGGGCTGGTAACACTGGTTGACGGTGCGCAGGCAGTGATGCACGAGAAAGTGGATGTGCAGGATATCGGTTGCGACTTCTACGTCTTCTCAGGTCACAAGCTGTATGGGCCAACCGGCGCCGGTATTCTCTACGGTCGCAAAGCGCTGTTAGATGAGATGCCACCGTGGGAAGGGGGCGGATCGATGATCGACAACGTCCTGCTGCCCATGGGTACCACCTGGAACAAAGCGCCTTGGCGTTTTGAAGCGGGGACGCCGAACACCGGCGGGATTATTGGTCTCGGTGCTGCGTTACACTACGTAGAAACGCTAGGCTTTGATGTGATTCATCAGCGGGAAACCAGCCTGATGAACTATGCACTGGAAAAGCTGGCTGACGTGCCGGATTTAACCATTTATGGTCCTGCGACACGCTATGGCGTTATCGCCTTTAATCTGGGCAAGCATCACGCCTTTGATGTGGGCAGTTTCCTCGATCAGTATGGTATTGCCATCCGTACCGGACACCACTGCGCCATGCCGCTGATGCGTCACTACAACGTACCCGCCATGTGCCGTGCCTCGTTCGCGATTTACAACAGTGAAGCGGAAGCCGACCGCCTGGCGGCTGGCCTGACACGTATTCACCGTCTGCTCGGTGGTTGAGCAGACAGCAGGAGTCAGTGATGGCTAATTTGCCAGATAAAGAAAAGCTGGTGCGTAACTTCAATCGTTGCGCTAACTGGGAAGAGAAGTACCTTTATATCATCGAGCTGGGGGCGAAATTGCCTGCTGCGGCAGACGATTTGCATCAGCCTGAGAACGTTATCTCTGGTTGCCAGAGTCAAGTGTGGATCAAAATGACCCCGCAAGCGGATGGCACCATTGCCCTTGCCGGTGATAGCGATGCCGCCATTGTAAAGGGCCTGATTGCGGTGGTCTTTAGCCTCTATCAGAACCTGACCGCGCGCGATATCGTCGCGCTGGACGTGCGTCACTGGTTCGGCGAGCTGGCATTGACTCAGCATCTCACCCCCTCGCGATCGCAAGGCCTGGAGGCGATGATACGTGCCATTCGCCAACATGCACAAACGCTAAGCTAAGCTACACTCAAAAGACGCCATCCGGCGTCTTTTTTTATCCCGTCAGGATAATCCCATGAGAACAGTTTACTTACTTTTAGGTGCACTGCTCGCCGCCGCGTCTCTGTCTGCACCGGTTAATGCCACAGAATACCGTCTCCCAGCCCCAGATAGCCGTTTAATTGGTGAAAACACCGTAATCACTGTCCCCAACGATAAAAAGCCGCTGGAGGCGATTGCTGCACGCTATCAGATTGGCTTACTGGGCATGCTGGAAGCCAATCCAGGTACCGACCCATGGTTGCCGCGCGCGGGCAGTCAACTGACTGTACCGTTGCAGATGCTCCTCCCGGATACGCCGCGCCAGGGCATTGTCATCAACCTTGCCGAGCTTCGGCTCTATTACTATCCCCCGGATGAAAATCGGGTGATTGTGTATCCGATTGGTATCGGCCAGCTTGGGGCCGCGACCCCGGTAATGGTCACGCAAATCCGACAAAAAATTCCGAACCCGAGCTGGACACCCACGGCCAACATCCGCAAGCGCTACGCGAAACAGGGCATTACGCTGCCGGGCACCGTGCCAGCCGGGCCAGAAAACCCCATGGGCTTGTTTGCACTCAGGCTGGCGCACGGCAGCGGGCAGTATCTGATCCATGGCACCAATGCGGACTTTGGTATCGGGATGCGCGTCAGCTCCGGCTGTATCCGCCTGCGGCCACAGGATATTGAAGCCTTGTTCAATGCCGTTCCAGCAGGGACGCGGGTGCAAATCATCAATCAGCCCATCAAATATGCGGTAGAGCCTGATGGTAAGCGCTACATCGAGGTCCATCAGCCACTGTCACGTAATGAAAGCGATGATCCACAAACGGTGCCAATCGCGCTCAGTGCGGATTTAAGAGGTTTTCTTCACAGCAGTGGGACGGACAAGGCGCAGGCGGATGCAGCGATTACACGGCGTTCTGGGATGCCTGTGCTGGTGAGTGCAGGGGAGTAGAACAGGGCTTACGAAGAGGCACCAAAATCAGGGCAAAAAAAATGGCACCACGAGGGTGCCATTTTTATTACCAGTACTCTTACTTACGGTAAGAGTGAGCCTGGTTGTCCAGACGCTGGTTAGCGCGAGCTGCGTCATCTTTAGCAGCCTGAACGTCAGAACGGATTGCGTTCACGTCGTTGCTCAGCTGGTCAACTTTAGCGTTCAGAGTCTGAACGTCTGAAGACAGCTGGTCGATTTTAGCGTTGCTTGAGCAGCCAGCCAGCAGAGTTGAACCCAGGATTACCGCGCCCAGTACCAGTTTAGTACGATTCATTCTTTATACCCTCTAGATTGAGTTAATCTCCATGTAGCGTTACAAGTATTACACAAAGCTTTTTGAGTTGAGAATAAATTTTTGCTAATAACCTGCTTAAACTTGATCGTTCGCTCAAAGAAGCAGCGTCGAACAGAAGATGATAAAAAAATTTAGCGAAAACAGAGAGTTTTAATCGGATTAACCTTAATTTTTCGACGAATTGAATAGTTATTTTCGATTGGAAATTTTGCCAGTTTGTATTAGCTGAGGAATAAAAAAACGCCCGAGGAGGGCGTTTTTTAAAATAGGATGAAAAATATCTTACAGACGATGTACAGAAGCGGTGTTAGTAGTACCGCTCGGAACTAATGCGCCCGAAACCATTACCACGATATCACCCTGCTGCGCGTAGCCACTTTCCAGGGCCGCTTCTTTACCAAGACGGTAGAAGTCATCGGTTGATTCAATTTTAGAGACCAGGCGAGTTTCCACACCTTTGGTCAGAACCAGCTGACGCGCGGTGGTTGGATTGGTAGTCAACGCCAGGATAACAGCATCCGGGAAATACTTACGGATCGATTTGGCTGACTTACCGGCTTCGGTCGCAACAACAATCAGAGGTGCTTCCAGTTTTTCTGCCGTTTCTACCGCACCGCGACATACTGCTTCAGTGATACGCAGTTTGTGGGTGTCATGCGGTGTGTCGATACGAGACTGCATCACGCGGTCTGTACGTTCACAAATGGTCGCCATGATGGTCACAGCTTCCAGTGGGTATTTACCTTTGGCACTCTCACCAGACAGCATTACGGCATCCGTACCATCGAGGATGGCGTTAGCCACGTCGCCTGCTTCTGCACGGGTAGGGCGCGGGTTTTTGATCATCGAGTCCAGCATCTGCGTTGCAGTGATAACCACTTTACGCGCCTTGTTGCACTTCTGGATCATCATCTTCTGCGCAAAGATAACTTCTTCAACCGGGATTTCAACACCCAAGTCGCCACGTGCGACCATGATGCCGTCTGATGCTTCGAGGATTTCGTCGAAGTTGTTCAGGCCTTCCTGGTTTTCAATTTTAGAGATGATCTGAATCTTCTCGCCACCGTGCTGCTTCAGGTGTTCACGGATCTCTTCAACATCTGAACGCTTACGAATAAAGGAGGCTGCAACAAAATCTACACCCTGTTCGCAACCGAAAATCAGGTCACGCTTGTCTTTTTCCGCCAGCGCAGGCAGCTGAATCGAAACGCCTGGCAGGTTAACGCCTTTGTTCTCGCCCAGATCACCGTTGTTCAGGACTTTACACACCACGGTATCGCTGTTGACTTCAGTCACTTCCATGCCAATCAGGCCATCATCAACCAGCACGGTGTTGCCTACTTTCAGGTCCTGGGTCAGGCCTGCATAAGTCACTGCTACGCGCTCGTTGTTGCCGATAACGGACTGGTCTGTGGTGAAGGTAAAGGTCTGACCGGCTTTCAGCGCAACGTCATTACCGCCTTCCAGCTTAATGGTGCGAATTTCTGGGCCTTTGGTGTCGAGTAATACCGCTGCAGTCTGGCCGGTTTTCGCGAGTACCGCTCGCAGGTTAGCGATGCGCTGACCGTGTTCGGCGTAGTCACCGTGGGAGAAGTTTAAACGCATGACGTTCATGCCTGCGTCCAACAGTTGGGACAGCACTGCTTCAGATTCAGTTTTCGGGCCGATAGTACAAACGATCTTAGTCTTTTTCATGACGAGTTATCTGTAGGTTGTGATGAATGATAAAGGTCGGGACGTGCTGCTGGTGCAACACGTGAGAATGCGATTGTTGTTTTTGTACAGAATAAAGAATAGAAGATGAGGTCAGCGCGTGCAGAGGAAGTTGTGCGCGAATAGGAAAACGCGATGGCGTTGTTGCGCAATAAAAAGACGTTAATTTGGCTGTCACGTTAGCGCTGAAACCTTTCAAGTGGGTCAACGGCGCTAGTATAGACGCTAAGTATGCGAAAACCAATTGGAAAACGGAAAAAGTCTTAAAATGCTTAGGGTTGGGATTTTATTGCGCAACAAGGGGAATAATCAGGAGATGGTGCGCTCTAGTGGACTCGAACCACCGACCCCCACCATGTCAAGGTGGTGCTCTAACCAACTGAGCTAAGAGCGCATTTCAGAATTTGGTGCGTCCGAGTGGACTCGAACCACCGACCCCCACCATGTCAAGGTGGTGCTCTAACCAACTGAGCTACGGACGCACTTTGGTGCGCTCTAGTGGACTCGAACCACCGACCCCCACCATGTCAAGGTGGTGCTCTAACCAACTGAGCTAAGAGCGCAACATGCTGTCTGGGTGACAGCGGGGACGAATATTATCGACAGTGTGTCTGACTGGCAAGGAGAAAAATGCAATTTTCGTGACGACTGACTGACATCTGTGCGATGCGCCGTTTTTTTATCCGAAACGGGGCATTTCAGCCCCGGATCAAGGACTAACGTGCGGCGCGAGTCAGGATCATCTCGGCAGGCAAACGCTGTAAACGACGGATGCGCCAAATCATCATCACGGCGGCCGACGTCAGCCCGGCAATGAAGCCGCACCAGAAGCCCGCAGGCCCCATGCGTGGCACAATCACATCTGTCAGCGCGAGCAGGTAGCCCGTGGGCAGGCCCAGTACCCAGTAGGCAATAAAGGTAATAAAGAAGATGGATCGCGTATCTTTATACCCGCGCAGGATACCGCTGCCGATCACCTGAATGGAATCCGAGAACTGGTAAATCGCGGCCAGTAGCATCAATTGTGCTGCCAGCGTCACCACCAGCGGGTCCTGGCTATACAACAGGGCGATGTGGTGACGGAAAACCACCGTAAACAGCGCAGTGATTGCCGCCATACAGATGCCAACGCCTTGCGCCGTCCATGCGGCGACGCGCGCCTGCTCGGCAGAACCCTGACCCAGACGGAAGCCTACCCGGATAGTGGTTGCCACACCCAGCGACAACGGCAAGACAAACATCAGCGAACTAAAGTTGAGTGCGATCTGGTGCCCAGCCACGCTGACAATCCCTAAAGGCGATACCAGTAAAGCCACAACCGCGAACAGCGTCACCTCGAAGAACAGCGCCAGCCCAATAGGAAGGCCTAAGGTAACAAAGCGCCACAGCACCGGCCACACAGGCGCAGACCAGCGTTCGGTCAGGCGGATATCCCGCATATGGGGGATGCGACGCACCCAGAAGCGCATCGCCACAAACATCACCCAGTACACCGTGGCAGTCGCGACACCACAGCCGGGGCCGCCCAACGCGGGCATGCCCAAATGGCCATAAATAAAGATCCAGTTAAGCGGGATGTTCAGCATCAACCCGAGGAAGCCCATGATCATGCCTGGCTTGGTTTTCGACAGACCTTCACACTGGTTACGCATCACCTGAAACAGGAGATAGCCGGGCGCACCGAACAGCAGAGCGTGCAAATAGGCTTCGGCTTTTTGCGCTAGCTGCTCGTCGATATTGTGCATGGAACGCAGTAGAAAACCGGCATTCCACAGCACAATCATAATGATGATGGCGAGAAACAGCGCCAACCAGTGCGCCTGACGGACCTGATGAGCAATCCGCTCGCGGCGACCGGAGCCGTTAAGTTGCGCAACGGTGGGGGTCAGGGCGAGTAAAATGCCGTGGCCCAGCAAAATCGTCGGCAGCCAGAGGGAGGTGCCAACGGCCACCGCTGCCATATCGGTGGCACTGACGTCGCCAGCCATAATCGTATCGACAAAGCCCATCGCAGTCTGAGCAACCTGCGCCAAAATGACCGGAATAGCTAAAGCGAGCAACTGTCGTGCTTCTGTTAAATACTTCTGCACTTAAACACCTGTTGTTATGAGGAATATTGAAAAAACGGGAAACCACAAGGAAAACGCGGCTTAGTGTAACTGGCAGCGGGAAGTTCGCCAATCTTTGCCGGCGTTTCGCTGTGGATGGCCTCTAATGCTAAGGCCGTGCTGCGCTAAGCTGTGATAAACTAACGCAAACTTCGCAGAGGCTATAGCTATGTTTACCGGTATTGTGCAGGGCACCGCAAAGATCGTATCAATAGAAGAAAAAGAGCTGTTTCGTACCCACGTGGCTGAATTGCCGGAAGAATTATTGCCTGGCCTGGCGCTGGGGGCTTCCGTTGCCCACAACGGTTGCTGCCTGACGGTCACCGCCATCGAAGGCAATCGCGTTAGCTTTGATTTAATCAAAGAGACGCTGCGTGTGACCAATCTCGGCGATATCCAAACCGGCGATGTGGTGAACATTGAGCGTGCAGCCAAATTCAGTGATGAGATTGGCGGCCACTTGATGTCTGGACACATTATGACCACGGCTGAAGTGTGCAAAATTATCCAGTCAGAAAATAACCGTGAAGTGTGGTTCAAGCCACTGGATGCTTCACAGATGAAATACATTTTGCATAAAGGTTTTGTGGGCATTGATGGTATCAGCCTGACCGTGGGCGATGTGACCAGGACCAAATTCTGTGTTCATCTGATCCCGGAAACCCTGGAGCGCACCACGCTGGGCAGCAAAAAGCTGGGACATCGCGTAAATATTGAGATCGATCCCCATACGCAAGCAATTGTTGAAACCGTAGAACGCGTATTAGCACAGCGGGAAGCCGCGGCTCTGGCAGCAGCGCAAGCAGCTCAGGACGAGCAAGAGGAAGAGTAATTCTGTGAACTGCGGTGGCCGGTGCCACCGCAGTAACTACTATCGCGCGACGCGCAATCCACCCTCTACGCCACGGCTAAATACCACTTGCCATAGCTGAATATCCCTGGCACGGAAGGCACCGGCGCAGGCATTCAGGTAGTAGGAGAACATGCGTTTAAAACGATCGCCATATTTCTCTTCCAGCTGTTCCCAACTGGCAATAAAGCGATCATACCAGGCCATCAGCGTAATATCATAATCGGCACCGAAGTTGTGCCAGTCTTCCATGATAAAGTGGGGTTCACTGGCTTCCGCAATATGACGGACGGATGGCAGGCATCCATTAGGGAAGATATATTTGTCGATCCACGGATCTACATTCATATCTGTCCTGACTGAACCGATAGTATGCAGCAGGAAAATACCGTCGGGTTTCAAATTTTTATCAGCAACATCAAAGTAGGTGGCGTAGTTTTTAGGCCCTACGTGTTCAAACATGCCGACGGAAACAATGCGATCAAATTGCTGATTCAGGTCGCGATAATCCTGCAACAAAATAGTGACGTCCAGACCTTCGCAACGTTGCTGCGCCAGCTTCTGCTGTTCCGCCGAAATAGTGACACCGTAAACGCTCACGCCATAATTACGGGCAGCAAATTCCGCTAATCCGCCCCAGCCACAGCCGATATCCAGCAGGCTCATGCCCGGTTGCAACTCCAGCTTACGGCAGATCATGTCTAGCTTAGCGTGTTGTGCGTCTTCCAGCGTTTCTGCGCTATCCCAGTAACCGCAGGAATATTGCATGAAGCGATCGAGCATCAGTGTAAAGAGGTCATTACCTAAATCGTAATGCTCTTTTCCAACAATCCAGGCACGTTTTTTGGATTGCAGGTTAGTTAAGCGCGCAGCAGCGATGCGCAGGGTATCTTTAAAATGGCGCGGCAGTTGCTGATCCAGTTTATGTTTTAACACATGGTGAAAAAACATATCGAGGCGTTCGCACTCCCACCATCCGTCCATATAGCTTTCGCCAAGGCCTAGCGACCCTTCCTGTAATACCCGCTTGAAGAAATCAGGGTGTTTCACCTGAATATCCCAGGGACGCGTACCATTAATTTCAATATCTGCCTTGCTCAGTAATTCATGGGCAATACGAAACCAATGGTTCTCTTCGAGGCTCACTTCTTCTATACACGATGAACTCATAGCATCTCCATCACACCTGTCCGGTCTTACCTGAGAAAAAGAATAGTCAATTTCTCGAAGCTTGTGAGAAAACTCACGGAATATTCCGTTCGCTTGAAATCCGGCGTTTTACAGAGGATTGATTCTGTGAAATGTCGTCTGAAACTCAGGGTACTGAAAAAAAAGCACAAGCCATCACGGCGACAGTGTCGCGCGCAAATGTGTCACTCATGTTATTGTTTTGTTAAGAACTTAATGGCCCAAGCGAGTATATGCTCACCTGGGTCAATATTCAACGGATTAATGTTAGCGTGCTAACCAATCCGTATCAGGGGTTATCTTCGCAGGCAGGAGAGGAAGAAACAATGTCAGAACGTGCGTTTAGCGGGCGCTGCCAGAGGTAGCCGAATGCGGCGATAACCACCGTGGCCGTCATGACCCAGGTGGTGGTACTCAGTGCCTCAACCAGCCCTGCGGAGACAATCAAGCTGGCGATAAAACAGAGCCCAAGTTGCAGCGCGTTCTGTAGCGCCGCTGCTTTGCCACTGGCTTGTGGGAAAGGCATGAGTGCGCGCGTCACCACCAGCGGATAAATGGCACCGTTTGCCATCGCCATGCCGCAGAAAGGCAATAACAGTGCGGTCAGGCTATCACCCATCCATTTTCCTGCTGCCAGCAGCAGCAAAATACTGACCGCATAGATGACGAGCAGGCGCGGCAGTAACAGCTGATCCGGGAACCGGTTCAGAAGGGCGCGACAGCCAAAACCACCAATCAGAAAGGCAACCGTCTGCGGCAAATAGCTCAAGCCAATGGCGGCGGGACTTAAACCGAGGTCTGCGAGAATAAACGGGGAGCCCGTCAGCCACGCAAAGAAACTCGCTGAACAGGCAGAATAGATAACGACATTTCCGCTGTAGGTGCGGTTAGCCAGCAGCGCAAAAAATCCGGGCTGCTTTTCCGTTACGTTGCGTGCCACCGGCTTAGTGGTGATGCGCAACGTAGCCAGCATGAGCACCAGGGCGATAACCGCCAGCACGGCGAAGATAGCGCGCCAGTTAAAGTGATCGAGCAACCAGGCACCCAGCAGCGGGGCCAGCGCAGGAGAGAGCGCCACCAGCGGCATAATCGTGGCGAACACTTTACCGGTTTGTGACTGGTCATAACGGTCCACCACCAGTGCCTGCCAGCTGATCGCTGCCGCACAAACGCCTACCGCCTGAACAAAGCGCAGCACCAGCAACATCTCGCCGCTCTGTACCCACAGCATACCGGCACAGCCCAGCGCAAACAGACCCAGTCCCGCTAACAGTACCGGACGGCGGCCGAGGCGATCGGACAGCGGTCCCCATACCAACTGGGCGCAGGCGAATCCAGCCAGGAACAGGCTTAAGCTCGCGCTAATAATACCCGGCGTGGTACTCAGGCTGGTTTGCATGGCAGAAAACGCGGGGAGGTACATATCCGTTGCCAGAAAGCCCAGCATACTAAGCACGGCGAGATAGAGCATAAATCCTTTTGACGACAACATAACAGGCTCATGGTTAATTCACACAGGCGGCAAGTGTAAAAGAGTGCAGCCGGGAGTGTGAAACGTTAATATTTGCAGGTTGCTGTGAAAATAATTGAAGGCAAGCTTATGTGGTCAGAATATGCACTTGAAGTGGTGGACGCGGTCGCGCGCAATGGCAGTTTCAGTGCGGCGGCACAGGAATTACATCGCGTCCCCTCTGCCGTCAGCTATACGATCAGGCAGTTGGAAACCTGGCTGGCCGTACCGCTGTTCGAACGTCAGCACCGCGATGTTGTATTAACGCCAGCGGGTGCGCATTTTGTCTCAGAAGGTCGTGAGGTCATCAAAAAAATGCAAGCCACTCGCCGCCAGTGTCAGCAGCTAGCCAACGGCTGGAGAGGGCGCTTTACGGTGGCCGTGGACAGCATCGTCAAACCCCACCGCGTCAGGCAAATGGTGCTGGATTTCTATCGTGCTTTTCCAGATATGGAACTTGCCGTGCAGTATGAAGTATTTAACGGTGTCTGGGATGCCCTGGCTGATGGGCGTGCCGATGCGGCCATTGGTGCCACTCAGGCTGTTCCGGTAGGAGGGCGTTTTGCCTGGCGCGATATGGGCGCACTGAACTGGCGCTGTGTGGTCGCAACCGACCACCCGTTAACACAAGTGGCCGAACCTGATGAAGACGCGCTACGTGCGTGGCCGTCACTGGTGATTGAGGATACCTCACGCGCGCTGCCACGCCGTATGACCTGGACCCTGGATAACCAACGTCGCCTGGTGGCACCGGACTGGCAAACAGGCCTGGCCTGTACGCAAGCGGGATTGTGTGTGGCGATGACGCCGGGCCATCTGGCGCAGCCGCTGTTGCAGCAGGGACAGTTGCAGGAGCTGAAATTACCGCAGGCGTTTCCAGACAGCCCCTGTTTTGTCACCTGGGCCGAGCAAAGTGCGTCACCGGCGTTGGCATGGTTGCTGACGTATTTGGGTGACAGCCACACCCTGAATCAGGAGTGGCTGAGTGAAGACTGTCCGGATTAACGGCGATAATCGCGGAACGGTCCATCGGCGACGGAACGGCGTTCAATTAATGTCGGATTCACTTCAATGGTCTGAGAGTCTTCACGTTTACTGGTGATGCGATCCAACAGCATATCCAGCGCTTTTTCACCTAACTCAGATTTTGGCTGATGTACGGTAGTGAGCGCTGGCGTGTAATAACGCGCGTTGCGCAAATTATCATAGCCAATCACGGAGATATCCTGCGGCACGCGCAGCCCCAGCTCATCGGCGGCGCAAATTGCGCCCATTGCCATGGCATCTCCGCCGCAGAACACCGCCGTAGGGCGCTGTTTTTGTGCCAGAATCTGCTGCATGGCGAGATAGCCCGATTCGGTTTCGAAATCCCCTTGCACAATCCACTCATCACGGATCGCCACGCCTGCTTCCTGTAGTGCCTTAACAAACCCGGCATGACGACCACCCCCGGTGTTACGTGCCATCTGTCCAGGGATCGCGCCAATATCACGGTGGCCGCGTTCAATCAGATAGCGACCGACCATATAACCGCCCTGGAAGGCGTTATCTAATACGGTATCGGTGAAATCGCCCTGACATTCGCCCCAGTCCATCACCACCATAGGGATATTACGGTTCTCTTCCAGCATTTTCAGGAGATCGTCCGGGTATTCCGAACACATCACCAGCAGGCCGTCTACGCGCTTTTGCGCCATCATTGACAGGTAGGCGCGCTGCTTATTCAGGTCATTGTGTGCATTACCCAAAATAAGGGTATAGCCCTTGTCGAAGCAGTGTTTTTCAACGGCATCAATGATTTCCGCGAAGTAAGGTGCTTCGCTTGAGGTCGCTAACAGGCCCAACGTCTTGGTGTGATTCACCTTCAGGCTACGTGCGACCGCGCTTGGGGAGTAATGCAGCGCTTTAATGGCTTCCCATACTGCATTGCGGGTCTCTTCAGCCACAAAGCGTGTTTTATTGATGACGTGCGAAACGGTGGTGGTTGAGACGCCCGCGCGTTTTGCCACATCTTTAATTGTTGCCATGTAAACCGGACTCCAATGCTTATCCTAATGTATTGATAAACATAATGTTAAACGTTTGCGTGCGCAGGGTGAAATTTGCGGAAATCCAACTGCCTTTTGACCACTATTTTGCCGCCAGAGTGTGACTTGGCGTGGGTAGGGTGGGCGGTGAAAAAACGCTGTTGCGCAACGAAGAAGGGGATTCTAGCAAGACACAGCAAAGATGACGAGATTTTTACAAGCCGCCACACGAAGCGCTAAACCAGAGGGGGCGGTGACAGCGGGGCAACCGAGGGAATCATTCACTGATGCTGTATCTGAATGCGTAGTTATCGCAGGCAAAAAAAAAGCCTGAAGGTCATCTTCAGGCTTTTTTCTCCGCAACACTCAGCGAATGGTGGTTGGGGTCATCATGCGGCGAGCACCGACATAATGGCTCTGCCAGTAATCATTACTGAGTGCGCTGATCTGAATATCTTTGCCGGTACGGGGTGACTGAATAAATTTACCGTTACCCAAATACACGCCAACGTGATCGGCCGCCCCGCGATGCGCAATGCGGAAGAAGACCAAATCCCCTTTCTGTAGCATGTCACGCTTAATCGGCGCTGCGTCGCGCAAATGGTACATCTCATTCGCGGTACGCGGGAATTTGTAATTCACCAGATCTTTATAGGCATACCAGACCAGGCCGCTGCAATCAAAACCGGTATACGGCGAGGTGCCGCCCCACTGGTAAGGTTTGCCCAACTGGCCCATTAGCTTGTTCATGGCCGTTTCACGGGCTTTCTGATAGCGCTGGCGGTGAGCATTGCTCATTTTAATCGTGGCCAGTTCAGTCGCTTTACCACGCGCACCACGCTTATGGCCGTAATATTTAACCCGTGCAGACTTAAGCTCGGCTTTCTTTTTTAATGGGGTGTGTTTTGTCAGATGCGCGGCTTTTTTAACCGGTTCGTGATGCACTTTCTCAGGCGCGGCTTTTTTACTGCGCTTAAGTTTCAGCTTTTCCATGGTTGTGGTACGGGTTTTCTTACCCGAACTTTTCACCGGGCGTCGCTTGCGGCGTTCATCTTCACGCGCACTTTTCTTCTCTGCATTATGCAAGCTGGCGTTAACCGGCTTATGCGGAGAAGCACATGCAACGTTCAAAAAAACTTGAGTAAAAGCCAGTATGAAAAGCGTAATCAGTAAACGCATAGTCCGGTTACAGGTTAAGCTGCCACGCGATATTGGCCGCGACAAAGTTAGACAAATCTGATCCTTGATCAGCACCGAAGTAATTCTAATCCAGTTTTTTTCGAAAAGGTAAGGTCTTTTTTTATTTAATTCTTACAGAGTGTGATTGTCGGAAAAACACGCAATCTCAGTAGGTTATAGCACCACAATTATGACAAAGAATGAATGAATCACCCTAAAAAAGGTGTGGCGGATATCGACTCATGAAAAATTTGAATTAACACAGATGGCGATTTGCTTTAGGGAACGCAAAATCCGGTTTTCAGTCGTGCCTGGAAATCGCTACAATAAAGAAACACGAAGTAGGGAATTGAGAGAGACATTTTATGAGCACAATTGAAAAAATTCAGCAGCAGATCAGCGAAAACCCAATCCTGCTGTATATGAAAGGTTCGCCAAAACTGCCTAGCTGTGGTTTCTCCGCCCAGGCGGTTCAGGCGTTGTCTGCCTGTGGTGAGCGCTTCGCGTATGTTGATATTCTGCAGAACCCGGATATCCGTGCTGAGCTGCCACGTTATGCTAACTGGCCGACCTTCCCACAGCTGTGGGTTGACGGTGAGCTGGTTGGCGGCTGCGATATCATCGTGCAGATGTTCCAGGCCGGTGAATTGCAGCAGCTGATTAAAGAAACCGCAGAAAAGTTTAAAGAAGCTGAGTAATGCATCCAGGCTGACAATGCCGTGATGCTTGCCAGTTAAGATCATATTCAAACAGGGCTGCCATTTTCAGGAATGGCAGCCTTTTTTATGTGCCTGAATTTTGTGACGCCGTCACGATTACGCTTCTTCCGCGCTCTCAGTGTCTTCTTCCACCGCTAAAGGCAGCGGCCAGCCACCAAGGCGTTTCCAGCGATTGACCAGTTCACAGAACAGCAGGGCGGTTTGCTCGGTATCATAAAGCGCGGAGTGCGCCTGGGTACTGTCGAAATCAATCCCGGCGGTTTTACAGGCTTTCGCCAGCACGGTTTGCCCCAGCACCAGACCACTGAGTGCGGCGGTATCAAAAGTCGCAAACGGGTGGAATGGATTGCGTTTCAGGCTGGCACGCTCAGCGGCGGCCGACATAAAACTCAAATCAAAATTCGCGTTATGGGCCACCATAATGGCGCGATTACAGCCGTGATCTTTGATGCCTTTACGCACCATCTTAAAGATGGCATGCAGAGCATCATGTTCACTCACCGCACCACGCAGCGGGTTGTGCGGGTCGATACCGGTAAACGCCAGCGCTTCCGGGTTTAAAATCGCCCCTTCAAAGGGCTCGACGTGGAAATGCAGTGTTTGATCGCAATGTAACCAGCCATCTTCATCCATCTTTAACGTCGTGGCTGCCACTTCTAATAAAGCATCAGTCTGGGCATTGAATCCGGCAGTTTCAACATCAATAACCACAGGATAGAAGCCGCGAAAACGTTGATTTAAAGCATTTTGGGAAGTTGAAGCAGACATCGGGATCTCATTGCAGATTTAGGCAGCGGGCATTATGGCAAAAAACGGCTGACGGTGCAGCAGGTTAAGCGAGCAGTCTGCCGGAACGGCAGACTGAAGGGGAGAGATTAGTGTCCCAGGCCGTGACCGGCGTGCTTGTTTTCGATCAGCTCAATTTTGTAACCGTCTGGATCTTCAACAAAAGCAATCATCGTGGTGCCGCCTTTAACCGGGCCAGCTTCACGGGTCACTTTACCGCCCTGTGAGCGGATGCGCTCGCAGGTGGCTGCAACATCGTCAACACCCAGTGCGATGTGACCATAAGCGTTGCCGAGATCGTAGCTCTCTACGCCCCAGTTATAGGTCAGTTCGATCACAGCACCTTCGCTCTCCTCGGTGTAACCGACGAATGCCAGGGTGTATTTGTATTCGGTATTCTCGCTCTGACGCAGCAGGCGCATGCCCAACACTTCGGTGTAGAACTTAATTGCACGTTCCAGGTTGCCCACGCGTACCATGGTATGAAGTAAACGCATAATATCCTCTTAATAAATGACGTAAAGCCCGTATAACCATGATGGCAACGGGCGAAAAAGGCAAGCCGCAACCTGAGGTCACGGCTTACTGATTACAGCGTTGGGTAGTCGGTATAGCCTTCGGCACCACCGCCGTAGAAGGATTCCGGGCGCTGTGGGTTCAGAGGCGCATCCTGTTGCAGACGCGCCACCAGATCCGGGTTGGCAATGTAGTCACGGCCAAAGGCGACTGCATCAATCAGGCCACGCTGGATTAAATCTTCCGCTTTTTCCACGCTGTAGGCACCGGCACCGATGATGACGCCAGGATAGATGCTGCGCACTTTCTCGCGGAAAGCATCAGTATACGGCTCGCCACCGGCCCAGTCTGGCTCGGAGAAGTGAATATAGGCAACGTTGCGTTTCGCGAGTTCAGCCACATACCACAGCGCCGCTTCCTCTTCATCTGGCCCATTGGCCAGGTTCTGGAAACTGCCGATCGGTGAAATACGGATCCCGATGCGATCTGCCGACCAGTTAGCAATCGCTGCATCCACCACTTCCAGCGCAAAACGACCGCGTTTTTCCATGCTGCCACCGTATTCATCGCTACGTTGGTTAGAGCCAGGAGCCAGGAACTGGTGGATCAAATAGCCGTGGGCAGAGTGCAGTTCCAGCAGATCAAAATCAGCTTCACGCGCATTGGCCGCGGCCTGACCGAAATCAGCCACGATGTGCTGGATCTCTTCCACGCTCAGGGCACGTGGCGTTGAAGTGTCTTCACGGTAAACCGTGCCATCTTCCGCACGTAATGAGGTGCGTGTTCCGGCCGCCAGGGCAGAAGGTGCTACCGGGGCCAGGCCTTCAGGCTGAAGGCTGGAGTGAGAGATACGCCCGGTGTGCCAGAGTTGGACGGCACTGTGCCCCCCCGCCTGATGAATTTCCTGGTTAATTGCTTTCCAGGCCGCGATCTGCGGCTGGCTGTGCAGCCCTGGCGCACCGGCATAGCCTTTAGCCTGGAAAGAAATCTGCGTTGCTTCAGTGATGATCAGGCCAGCAGTCGCACGCTGGCGATAGTATTCGCCCATCAGTGGGGTAGGAACATCGCCCGGCTCAATACTGCGCAAACGCGTCAGAGGGGCCATGAAAATGCGGTTGGGTACGGTAATGGCGCCTACTTTCAGCGGCTGAAACAAAATCTCTTTAGCCATGATGATCTCCTCAAGTAGACCAGTCGTCTACAAATGGTGTTTTTAAAAAAAATCAGTGTTGATCAAGCCATTGCCCGAATGTCTTTAAGGCCAGACTGAGCGGCTGTGGATCGCGTGAAATCTTACTTTGCAAGCTGGCGCCAGACCAAAACACATACAGCATCTGCGCCATCTCTTCAGCCGACAGGTGCCAGTTGGCTCCCTGCAACTGTGCCTGCTTTAAGGTGCGGGCATAGGCCCGCATCACACCTTCAGCACCACGTTGTAGCGCATCGCGCATTGGCTCTGACAGGTCGCAAACTTCCGCCGACAGTTTTACACCCAGACAGCCAACAATATGGCCTTTCTGGCGAAACAGGGCTTCTGCGGTGGCAAAATGATTCAGTATCCGCTGTGCGGCGGGAACCTCGTCACCGCTGAGCTGTTGCTCAATTTGCGCAATATACTGCACGAAATACCGTTCCAGCAAAGCGACGCCAAACGCCTCTTTAGAGCGGAAATAGTAATAGAACGATCCTTTGGGTACCTGAGCGATGCTAAGTAACTCATTCAGGCCCATGCCGGTAAAACCGCGCTGTAGACAGAGGGCTTCCCCCGTTGCGAGCAGGTGTTCACAGGTTTCATTACGTTGTTGTGCAGTATTCATGGCAGAGAGACTAATAGACTGACTGGTCGGTTTCAACCCGCATTCCGAAGCGTGGCACAAACTGCTCATGAGCGAACGGATCTGCTGCGCATTTTTGCGGTTTCAACTTGCACAATAAATGCGCAATGGCTTCAATGGTATCAGATCGTGTGTGTGGGAGGCGATGTGACAGAACAACTGGAGTTTTTCCCGATAGACAGCCCGTGTCGGGGCATTTGCCAAAGTGATAGCCGTGGCTATTGTCTTGGATGCCTACGGAGTCGCGAAGAGCGTTTTAACTGGCGCAATCTGAATGACGTCCAGAAACAGGACGTTCTGCGCCTGTGCCGACAGCGCCGTCTTCGTGCGGCCAAAAAACATAAGCTGGATGATACGAATGATCCGCCGCAGCCCACTTTGTTCTGACTCAGAAGGCCAGGAAAAGACTTGAAAGCGCCGAATTGTGCTTTTCGACAGGCGAAACTGGAAAGTAAGCAGTAGGCTTGGAGAGCAAACTCTGGCAAAAACATTAAAAGGAATAAAGTATGAAAAGAACAGTCCTCGCGCTCTGCGCTCTGCTTACCGCCACTTCGGCCCTCGCGGCCAGCGAAACCGTCACCTTGCATGAAGCCACCGCGGAAGGAGCCGGTAAAGCGGTGGGTACGGTCACCATTAGCGAAACGCCTTACGGGCTGCAATTTACCCCCCATCTGAGCGGACTGGTCCCCGGCATTCATGGTTTTCATGTTCATGCTAAAGGGAGCTGCGAACCCGCGACAGTGGATGGCAAAGTGGTGCCAGCCGGTGCGGCGGGCGGGCACTTTGATCCCAAAAATACCGGTAAACACCTTGGACCCTGGAATGCTGAAGGTCACCTTGGCGACCTGCCTGCTATTTATGTTGCAGATACTGGCGAAGCCAGTTATCCCGTGGTCGCTCCGCGCCTAAAATCCCTGACGGAAATCAAAGGCAAAGCGCTGATGGTCCACGTCGGTGGCGATAACCATTCCGATCATCCACTGCCGTTAGGCGGCGGCGGGGCGCGTTTTGCCTGCGGCGTGATCTGAGGCATGTCAACTGGGCGGGGGGTATTCTCCGCCCAACTGGATTTGTTTACCTTCGGTTATTCGCTATTCGTTGATTTTGCACTTATGCTTCTGATTCATGAGTGAATAAGTAGGGAAAGCAGAAGGATGAAAACCGCAAGTCTGGTGGTCATGTGCCTGTTGCTGTCGGCTTGTAATAAGACAAATGAGACCCAGCTGATGACGGAAACCGGACGTCAGTTGCAGCGTGCCATTGATACCAGCCCCGCCAGAGCGCAGTGTGAAGCCATCGCCAAAGGCCGCGAGTGGATCAGTCTCAATGTCCGTCGGCATCTGGAAAAACAGGGATGCGCAGAGGTCTTCCGCAGCTCAACAGAAACCAACTTTACCCAGTCCAGTATCTACCACACCAGCATGACCATGGTGTGCGGCAGTATTAGCGGTGGGTCATTCACCGGCGAGACACTCTCGCGTCGCTTTATTTACTCACCTGAAGAGAACGCGCTGGTGATTGAACCGACCAGCACCGCCGATAAAACCCGCTTTGAAAAACTGAAAACCGTGGCGCAGTTGCAGGCAGATTTCGAGCGTCAGTATCAGCAATACTGTCACTGATTTTGTGGCACCGCCTGTTTGAGCTGGCCCAGCGAACAGCGCAGTCGCCACAACATGCCCGCCAGTTCACTGGCTTCACTCTCCGGTAGCGGCAGCAGTGCGTCGATCATGCTCTGCAGCCGGTTCAGAATCTCATCCAGCGCACTATGTCTTACGCCACGTGAGCTCATAATCTGTTGGAGATCGTGCAAGCTGCCGTCACGTATGCCGCGCAGCGAGTCGGAAGTGCAGTGCCACTGACGCAAATGCCACACGATATGCGAACAGTTTAGTAACACCACTCCCCAGCGGAGTAGCCAGATGCGCGCCTGCTCGTCACGGCTGTTGCTGAGCTGGCTGATGTGGTGATAAATCTGCGATTCAAAATGACTTTCACTTTGCTGTGGATGGCGACGTAGCTGATCAAGAAAGGCGCGGCGCAGGGCCTGAATATGTCGCCGACTGCGGCGCGCATCCGAACTGGGGCGCAACACCTGGAATGCCAGCCACGCCAGTATCACCCCGCAAACTTTAGCAATATTGCCGTTAAGGAAATCCTGCAAGTCCCACTCAGGTGGATTGGTCACGGCGATAAACGATCCCATAAACACGATAAATTGCCCCCACATCGCTGCACGCTGTTTTTGCTGCAACTTAAATAACTGCAGCGTCAGCAGCAGGGGAAACAGCAGGGCGACAAACGGCCATAACGTGCTGATTTGCACCATTACCCCGAATTTCATAACAAAGCTGAACAGGCTCAGCCAGAGCAGCGTTTTCAACAAGAGTGTCACGCTGCCGCTGGGTGAAGGCGAAGAGGAGTAAAGCACGCAGGCGATGGCGGTTAACGTCAACGCCGACGCCCCAGATGACCACTGCGTGTTAAGCCAAAAGGCGCAACCCAAAACAATTACGCTAAAGGTGCGCAACGCACTCCATAACGCTTCCGCGCTGTCGGTTTCACGCGCCAGCGCCGGCACTTTCGGCGGTTGTAACTGGCTATCGGCGTCAGCGCGCTCTAACAGTCGAATCCACCGGCTAACGTTCAGGTACATCCAGCAGTAGTAGCGCAAGCGTTGAACGAAAGCGCGCTGACGGTAGTCACCGCTCGCGGCGGGCGTAAGACGGCGTAGAATCAGCGCCAGGCGGTATTTATCCGCTTCCGGGCGTTTCAGCTCCTCCAGCAGCGCGTCAATGCCGGTAAACAGGGATTCTGGGGCATCGGGCCAGTTGAGCAACATACGGCGCAGGCTCGACAACACGCTGGTCAAACGCAATTGCTGGTGCAGGACATAATTGAGGACATCGTTTTGACGGCGAAAACGGTAATGACTCCAGAAGGCCTGGATGCGCAGCAGATTCATGGTGAGAATTTGACTGATCACCGTCTCATGCGCTGTGCGGATAGTCTCGGTCTCGGCGCGGGACAACAGCAGTTCAGCATGTTGCAACAGACGCTGGTGCATCTGATGCAGCGAATTCATCAATGCATCGCCATCGGAGGTGCTAGGCAGCAGTAACATCATCACGCCACCGCATAAAATCCCGGAAATGACCTCACACACGCGGGCCTGGGCAATTGTCCAGAGGTCGCTGACATCGGTCAGATTAACACTGCTAAACACAATGATGGCAGCGGTGTAGCCCGCCAGAGAAAAGGCATACGCCACGTTGTTTTGATAGTGGCTGGCAGTCCAGGTACAGCAGGCGAGCCATGCGGCGATGGCAAAAGTAAACAGCCAGGGTTCATTCAGCGTGTGTCCGGCAATCAACAGGGCTGCGCCAGCTCCCAGCAGGCTTCCCACGATGCGCCCAAGGCTTTTACTGATGACGCCGCCCACCGTGGGGAAACTCACCACCGCGGCTGAGGTCATTGCCCAGTAGGGTTGATCGAGGTCTAACCCATAAGCAATGCACAGCGCCAGACACATGGCAATGGCGTTGCGCAACGCATAACGCCATTGTGGCCGTGTCGCCTTGATCCAGGGAAGATTGTTCCATGCCAGCCACTGAAGGTTCATGGGCAACTCAGGGCTGAATGCTAATGGTGCAGGTGGTGCCTGCTACCAGCGGCACTCCCGCAGGGAGATGGTCGAGGCGGATACGCACCGGAATACGCTGCGCCAGTCGGACCCAGGGCACATTGGGTTTGATATCAGGCACCAGTTTACTGTCCGTGGCGATGCTTTGATCGTAGATACCACGGCCAATACTCTCCACCGTGCCTGCCAGTTGTTGTCCGTTGCTGTACAACACGATGCTGGCTTTGGCGCCGGGCCGAATGTGACGCAGCTTGGTCTCTTCAAAATACCCCATCACATACCACGAATGGCTATCCACCAGGGCGAACAGCGGTGTGCCCTGTTGGGCATAATTGCCCACGCGCAAGGTCAGGTTAGTTACCCAGCCATCACTGGGTGCGGTGAGTGTGGTTTGCTGTAAATTCCAGTTAGCCTGTGCCAGCGTTGCCTGGGCTGCCTTCACGGTGGCGGTCATGGCTGCGGCGTTTAAACGCACGCTGTCCAGATCTTCCGACGAAATTATATTTTTCGGCAACACGCTGCGCCTTTTTGCTTCATTCAGCGCTTTGGCCTGGTCCGCTTCAGCTTTACTGAGCTGGGCCTCGGCGTTATCCACGGCGATCTGCCAGGGAACCGGGTCTAGCTTGAGCAGCAGGTCGCCTTTATGCACAAACTGATTATCACTCACCACTATTTGTGTGATGCGACCGGATATCTGCGGCGTAATATCCACTAACTCTGCGCGCACTTTCCCATCGCGCGTCCAGGGGGACTGCATGTAGTAGTTCCACATCCACCAGCCAGCGAGGAGGGCACAGGCAAACACGATCAAGGTCGAAAAATATTTAAGCGCACTGAATTTCATCATCTTACCCATGAATCAACAGCCAGAGCGAGGCTGCAACGCAAAGCACAAACAGAGACAGTTCCAGTAAGGTCGGGTGCCAGATATCACCGGAATAGAGCCGATCGCGAATAAAGGGATGGATAAGTAACCAGATGAAGAAACCCAGCAACACGGCTTTAAACATCGGAGGAAAGAACAGTGATGCGCCAAACACCAGGTCTGTCAGGGGATGGGTATGATTGAAAAAAGTGAATACCACGGGCCTTTATCCTGCTCCAGTGCGGGACTTCCGGACATTTGCGGGTATAATCCGCGCCTTCCGGCTCCCTGAAAGTGTAATTTTCCTGAAAATGCGTAGAGATAGTGTAGAATCTGGCTAAATAGCTAGCAAGCTAATTATAAGGAGATGAAATGGATACGACCCTTGGCACAGACATATCGCGTCTGGTGCGCATCTGGCGTGCGTTAATCGATCAACGTCTCAGACCGTTGCAACTTACGCAGACCCATTGGGTGACACTGCACAACATACACCAGTTACCCCCTGAGCAATCACAGATTCAGCTCGCAAAAGCGATCGGCATCGAACAGCCTTCACTGGTGCGTACGCTGGATCAGTTAGAAGATAAAGGGCTGATCACCCGCACCACCTGCTCTAACGACAGGCGAGCGAAGCGGGTGAAGTTAACCCATTCGGCTGAGCCGATTATTGAACAGGTTGAAAACGTGATTGATGCCACGCGCGATGACATCCTCGAAGGGATAAGTCGTGAAGAGATCAATCAGATGGTGACGTTAATGGCACGCCTTGAGCGTAACATTGTCAAACTGCATCAGCAGGACAACGACCTGTAAGCATAAAAAACGCCTGCACAGCGGCAGGCGTTTATATCGCAAGCAAGATAAGCTTAGCGTGGAGAGACGGTAACCTGACTGCCGTTAGAGGCGATAGCTACGCGCTGACCCACGGAGTAACGGGTCGCGGCCTGCTTCTGCACCACCATAATGGTGTTGCCGTCATCTTTGCGAATCTCCAGCTCGACACCACTGCTTTTATTCATCGCGCCTTCAACACCCTGACCCGCTACGCCACCCAGCACAGCACCGCCAGCGGTAGCCAGACTGCGGCCTGCACCACCACCAATGGTGTTACCGAGGAAACCACCTAACACGGCCCCACCAATTGCGCCGACCACGTTGCTATCGTCGCCGCCCTGGATCTTAACCGCACGAACAGACACTAAGGTGCCGTATGTCACGCTTTGCACCTGCTTCGCTTCACTGGCGCTGTAAGTGTCACCAGAAAGTGAATCATTATTAACACAGCCAGCCAGCGTCAACCCCGTCAATGCAACGGCCACAAAACGCTTAATCATCAGAAACTCCTTTATTCACGGTAACGCCAAATTGAATGCTAACTCTCTGCAAGAGTATAAAGCATAAATCTGGTTATTGATGCTTAGTGGGTGGAAAGCCCATTCAGCGAAAGATAGACCTGTTGGGGTCAACAATAATTCAATCAACTGAGAAAAAAAGCGAGAGGAGGATGGGAAAAACCGCGCAAAAAGGTAATTAGTCATAGAATTAGCCCGGTGAATTTGCCAGGCTACAGCAGTCTATGGCGCTTCCTGCTGGGAAATAAGGATCGTAATGAAAACAGGCCGATATATTGGTGTGATGTCTGGCACCAGCCTTGATGGCGTTGATGTGGTATTGGCAGCTATCGACCAACACGTGGTTGCGCAACAAGCCAGCTACTGTCACCCCATTCCGCTGGCGCTACGCCAGGAAATACTGAATATCAATCAGGGGCAGAGCCTGACATTGTCGCAACTGGGCCAGCTTGATACGCGCTTGGGCCAGTTATTTGCCACGGCGGTACTCACCTTGCTCCAGCGCGAGGGGCTGGATGCCTCAGATATCACGGCGATCGGCTGTCACGGCCAGACCGTTTGGCATGAGCCCGGCGGAGCCGCACCGAATACCTTACAGATTGGCGATAACAACCAGATTGTTGCGGCGACGGGCATTACCGTCGTGGGGGATTTCCGCCGCCGCGATATGGCTTTAGGCGGGCAAGGTGCGCCTTTAGTGCCAGCGTTTCATCAGGCCTTGCTGATGCACCCGACAGAACGGCGTATGGTGTTAAATATCGGTGGCATTGCGAACCTTTCGCTGCTGTTACCCGGCCAGCCGGTACGCGGGTTTGATACCGGACCGGGCAATATGCTGATTGATAGCTGGATCTGGCGTAACAAGGGCAAACCGTTTGATCACGAAGGGCAATGGGCGCAGTCGGGGCGCGTGATTGCGCCGCTGCTGAACCTGATGATGCAAGATCCCTGGTTTGCGCTAGCGCCGCCAAAAAGCACCGGGCGCGAGTACTTCAACGCGGCCTGGGTTGATGGGCAGCTACGCCACTTCCCCGGCATCGCAGCGGAAGATGTGCAGGCGACCTTAACCGAATTGACGGCCAGCACAATCACCGAACAGATTCTGTTGCATGATGGCTGCGATCGCCTGCTGGTCTGCGGGGGTGGCAGCCGAAATCCGCTGTTAATGGCGCGGTTGGCCGCCCATTTGCCGGGGACTGAAGTCACCAACACCGACAGTGCCGGGATCAGTGGCGATGATATGGAAGCCTTGGCCTTCGCCTGGTTAGCCAGCCAGACGATGTCCGGTTTGCCGGGTAACTTACCCACAGTGACCGGCGCGCGCGAGGCCAGCATTCTGGGCGCTATTTATCCGGCTAACCCTGCGGTATAACGTGGAGAGCGTGCAATGCAACCTCGATTTTTAGCAGGACTGGCTTTACTCCTCGCAGGCTGTAGCCTGACGGGACAACCTACTTCGTCTGCCCAGGTGCTGCACTATCAGTGCGGCACGATGCCGCTGACGGTCACCCTGGATAATCCGCAACAGGTGCGGTTTATTCTGGATGGGAAAGCATTAACGCTACAGCAAACGGTGTCGGCTTCCGGCGCTCGCTATAGCGACGGCCAGTATGTGTTCTGGTCCAAAGGCAACAGCGCATTTATTGAGCGCAACGACAAAATCATCGTGAATGACTGCCAGCAAACTGACAGCGGACAGCAACAGGGATAAGCAACAATGAGTGACAGTGATAACCTGCAACAGATTGCCCATCTGCGGCGCGAATATACCCGTGGTGGATTGCGTCGCAAAGATCTGCCTGAAAACCCACTGGAGCTGTTTGAAAAGTGGCTGAAGCAGGCGTGTGAAGCGCAATTACCCGATCCTACCGCAATGACGGTCGCCACGGTGGATGCGCAGGGCCAGCCTTATCAGCGCATCGTTCTGCTCAAACATTTTGATGCACAGGGCATGGTGTTTTACACCAACCTCGGCAGCCGTAAGGCGCAGCAGCTGGAACAGAACCCACGCATTTCGTTGCATTTCCCGTGGCATTTCCTTGAGCGTCAGGTCATGGTGCTGGGCGAAGTGGAAAAACTCAGCCCACTGGAAGTGTTGAAATACTTCCACAGCCGTCCTCACGACAGCCAAATCGGGGCCTGGGTTTCAAAACAGTCGAGCAAAATTTCTGCCCGTGGCGTACTGGAAGCGAAGTTTCTCGAGTTAAAACAAAAATTCCAGCAGGGCGAAGTCCCTTTGCCCAGTTTTTGGGGCGGATATCGGGTGAAATTTACCACCCTGGAATTCTGGCAGGGGGGCGAACATCGCCTGCACGACCGTTTCCTTTATCAACGTGAAGGGGATAGCTGGAAAATCGACCGCCTCGCGCCCTGAATCACGCTTTAGCCCCTTTCAACGCTGGCGCAGAACGCGTCAGCGCTTTATGCTATATGCCAATTTTTTTCCTTCCGCAACTCAGCGGAAAGCTGTGTACCAGCATAGGTGCAGTCTGATCAATTTGGAGTCAGTGATGACCAGCAGTAACCTGATACAACAATTGCAAGAACGGGGCCTTATCGCCCAGGTGACGGACGAGGAAGCGTTAGCAGAGCGGCTGGCGCAAGGGCCAATCTCCCTCTATTGCGGCTTTGACCCCACTGCGGATAGCTTGCATTTGGGCCATCTGGTGCCGCTGCTCTGCCTGAAACGTTTTCAGGATGCCGGACACAAGCCGGTCGCGCTGGTCGGTGGTGCTACCGGCCTGATTGGCGATCCTAGCTTTAAAGCAGCAGAGCGTAAGCTTAACACCGCGGACACCGTGGGTGAGTGGGTAGAGAAAATTCGTAAGCAGGTTGCCCCGTTCCTGAATTTTGACTGCGGTGACAACAGTGCGATTGCAGCCAATAACTATGACTGGTTTGGTGGCATGAATGTGCTGACCTTCCTGCGTGATATTGGTAAGCACTTCTCCGTCAACCAGATGATTAACCGTGAAGCGGTGAAACAGCGTCTGAACCGTGACGACCAGGGGATCTCTTACACTGAATTCTCTTACAACCTGTTGCAGGGTTACGACTTTGCCGAGCTGAATGCTCGTCATGGCGTTGCACTCCAGATTGGCGGTTCCGATCAGTGGGGTAACATCACTTCAGGTATTGATCTGACGCGTCGTCTGCACCAAAACCAGGTGTTTGGTCTGACAGTGCCACTGATCACCAAATCTGACGGCACCAAATTCGGTAAAACCGAAGGTGGCGCAGTCTGGCTGGATGCGAAGAAAACCAGTCCATACAAGTTCTACCAGTTCTGGATCAACACGGCCGATGCCGATGTGTATCGTTTCCTGAAATTCTTCACCTTCCTCAGCCTGGAAGAGATCAATGCGCTGGAAGAAGAAGATAAAAACAGCGGCAAAGCGCCTCGTGCTCAGTATGTGCTGGCCGAAACGGTCACGCGTCTGGTACACGGTGAAGCCGGTCTGGCGGCCGCACAGCGTATTACCCAGAGTCTGTTCTCTGGTGCGCTGACAGACATGACGGAAGACGATTTCGAGCAGCTGGCACAAGACGGCATGCCAACCATCACGCTGAATGCAGAAGACGATCTGCAACAGGCGCTGGTAAAAGCGGAACTGGTGCCTTCACGCGGTCAGGCGCGTACCATGATTGCTTCCAATGCTGTCACCATCAACGGTGAAAAGCAGTCCGAAGCTGAATATCGCTTTGCCGACAACGATAAGCTGTTTGGCCGCTTCACGCTGCTGCGTCGCGGTAAAAAACACTACTGCCTGGTCAACTGGCAGTAAGCAATCACAGGGCCGGATATTCCGGCCCTTTTTGATTCAGGGAAATCATGAAAAATATCTTAGCCATTCAGTCTCACGTGGTTTACGGCCATGCAGGCAACAGCGCTGCCGAGTTTCCTATGCGTCGCCTTGGGGCTAACGTCTGGCCACTGAATACCGTCCAGTTCTCTAATCATACTCAGTATGGTCACTGGACCGGCACCGTGATGCCAGCCACTCATCTGACTGATATCGTGAAGGGCATTGCCAGCGTCGACCGTCTGAAAACCTGTAGCGCGATGTTGAGTGGCTATCTCGGCTCGGCCGAGCAGGGTGAACAGATCCTCGAAATTGTACGCATGACCAAAGCGGCCAATCCGGATGCGTGGTATTTCTGCGATCCGGTGATGGGTCACCCGGAAAAGGGCTGTATCGTCGCGCCTGGCGTGGCAGAGTTCCATTGCAAGCAGGCGTTGCCAGCCAGCGATATCATTGCGCCGAATCTGCTTGAGCTGGAGATGCTGAGTGGTGTGACGGTGAGCAACGTGGAGGAAGCCATCGCTGCCGCACGTCAACTGGTTGCCCTTGGCCCTAAAGTTGTGTTGGTAAAACACCTTGCGCGCGCGGGACGTCGTAGCGATCAGTTTGAAATGTTGCTGGTAACGGCCACGGAAGCCTGGCATATCGGTCGTCCACTGGTGGACTTTGGCGTTCGTCAGCCGGTCGGTGTGGGGGATTTAACCAGCGGCCTGCTGTTGGTAAACCTGCTGCATGGCAAAGATTTGCAAACCTCGCTGGAGCACGTCACCGCAGCGGTGTATGCCGTCATGTTGAAAACCCATCAAATGGGTGAATATGAGCTGCAACTGGTGGCTGCACAAGATGAGATTGCGCAACCTACCCAGTGGTTTAGCGCGGAAAAGCTCTAATACTTCAGGGCCATTGCTGGCCCTGTAAACTCAGATCAAGCCTTCAGCTTTCAGCGCTTCCTGCACGGCCGGACGCTGAGCCACGCGTGCATGCCATTCTGCCAGTTCAGCAAACGCACTCAGATCAACATCCACATGCTTCGCCCAGTTAGTCACAACGAACAGGTAAGCATCCGCCACGCTGAAGTTATGGCCCAACAGATACTGTTTGCCTTTCAGTTGCTCGTTAACGTGCTGATATTTTTTGATCAGCTGCGCTTTAACAATCTGTTTGTAGTCTTCTGGGGTCGCAGGATTAAACAGTGGGCTAAACGATTTATGCAGCTCGGCACTGACGTAATTGAGCCACTCAATAGCGTGGTAGCGTGCCAGGCTATTAACCGGTGCTAACAGGTTACGTTCCGGTTTTAAGTCCGCCAGATACTGTACGATGGCAACGCCTTCGGTCAGCAGTTCGCCACTGTCGAGTTGCAGAGTCGGCACCTGGCCTTTTGGATTGATTTGGTAGAAATCTTCGCCTGATTCGGTGAGGTGAGTTTTCAGATCAACATTAATCTGGCTGAAATCCAGGCCGCATTCGCGAATAACGATGTGAGGAGAGAGGGAACAAGCGCCGGGTTTGCAAAACAGTTTCATGACGTAACTCCAGTTGCGGATAAGTTGCAAGCAGCATAATCCGGCTGGATTAATTTACCAGTGATGTTGCGCATAAAAGCACTAATCGCGAATTAAATTGCTGTTAAAACAATCAACTAGTGGTAGGTTTTCCAGTGCAAAATCCCAGAAGTGGCGCACTTTCGCTGGCATAAACGCCACCCGGTGCGTCAGGAGCTGCACCGGCAAACTGTCACTTTCAAACTGCGGTAAGACCTGCACCAGTGTGCCTTGCTGTAAATCGTCATGGGCCTGGTAGGAGAGCAGGCGGCCAATCCCCTGGTGGTGGCGCAGTAGCTGCAAGCGGCTCTCCACATCATTAATACGAAAGCGAGGCTGGATCCTCTGGCGTAACCCATCGGCAAAGCGCCATTCACCACTGTTATCGGTGCCGCTAATCAGGCTGTGCTGACTTAAATCCGAGGGGTGATGAGGCGTACCGGCATCAGCCAGATACTGCGGGCTGGCGAGTAAAACCCGCTGCACCATCCCCACCTGACGCGCCACCATGCGCGAATCCTGCAAATGGCCAATGCGCACCGCAATATCCAGCTGGTTCTCAATCAGATCCTGATAGCTATCATGAAAAAGCAGTTCGACCTGAAGCTCGGGCCACTGCTGCAAAAACCGTTCTACCAGCGGAATAATGTGCAGGCGACCAAACTGCAGGGGGGCGGTAATGCGTAACAGGCCTTGCAGCCGTGTGAGCTGTACCTGGGCAATCGTCTGGTGATAATCCTGGAGTAGCTGGCGCGCCTGTTCGAATAGCTGCCAGCCCGCCTCGGTTGGTGCCAGTTTGCGCGTGGTTCTCTCTATCAGTGTCGCCCCCATCCGCTGTTCCAGCGCCGCCAGGGTTCGGGTAATCACCGGCGCTGAGCGGTGTAACTGCCGTGCCGCAGCCGCCAGGCTACCCTGTTGCACCACGGTCACAAACACCTGAAGTTCATCAAAACGGTCCATGATTATTCCTGAGTGAGAAAGAGTGAATTGCAGTAATGGCAAGATTGTTTCTTGTTACGCAATAGTATGCTGGTTCTCAGCAAAATATAAGGAGCTGAAGATGATCCTCTATCACACCCCACTATCCGGGCATGGTCACCGGGTCTGCCTGTTACTCAATATGCTGGAGATGGCCTACGAGCGGCGTGCGGCGGATGCGGCTTTGCGTGCCGAGCCTGCGTTTGCTGAGCTTAATCCGTGGCGTCAAATTCCGGTACTGGTAGACGGCGACCTGGTGATTTACGACAGCAATGCCATTCTGGTGTATCTGGTGCGACGCTATGCACCGGGCAGCCACTGGTTACCGGATGATCCAGTGGCGGCAGCACAAGTGCAGCAGTGGTTAGGCCATGCTGCCGGAGAGATTCGCTACGGTGTCGCCTCCGCCAGGATCATCCGGCAGTTTGACCATCCTGAAATTTATGAATCTGCGGTGTTGATTGCCGGGCGTTTTCTGCCGCAGATGGAGCGTCATCTTGCTGCGCACACCTGGTTGGCCAACGGTGAGTTGTCGATTGCGGATTTAGCCTGTTACGCCTACGTGGCCTGCGCCCCCGAAGGTGGCGTCTCCTTGCAGGCATTTCCTGCCATTCAGCGCTGGTTGCGCCAGGTTGAAGCGTTGCCAGGTTTTGAAGGGTTACCGCCGTTGCCGTTACCGGAGTAGTGCTATGTTCCACGAAGGCGAAGTTGCAGCCCAAGAGCGTGCGGGGTTTCTCTACGTACGCGGCATGATTTTTCCAGCGATGACCGCACAACATCAGCAGTTTTTTGCCGATTTGCCGCTGCTGTTTATTGCCCGCCTGGATGCCACCGGCGCGCCGCAGGCGGCCATGCTTACCCATCCGGCCGGGTTTATACACACCGATAACGCGGCGTATTTAGGCATTGATACCCGCGTACTTGCGCATTGGCCTTTGTGGGAAGCGCTGCAACCGGGCGACCGGATTGGGTCATTAGGGCTGGATTTCGCCACCCGCAGGCGTAACTGCATTAACGGTACGGTAGTGGCCTGTGATGATGAGCAGGTGGTGGTTGAGGTGGCCCAGAGTTTTGGTAACTGCCCCCAGTATATTCGTCGCTTCCACTGGCAGGGTTTGCCCGCCGAGGCAGTGACGGTGACGCCGCTAACGCAGGTGTCTGCCGAGGTATTAGCCGAGTGCCAGACCTTTTTTATCGCCACTGGAAATGGGGATCTGGGGCTGGATATTTCCCATCGCGGCGGGCCAGCGGGTTTTCTCCGCCAGCAGGGGGAGCAGTTGGTTTTTGCTGATTTCCCCGGTAACCGCTACATGAACACCCTGGGTAATCTGCTGTTGGCTCCGCGCTGTGCTTTGTTGCTCACTGACTTTATCCGGGGAGAGGCGATACACATTCAGGGCGAAGCACAGGTCAACTGGTTAGAGGATGAGCAGGGCCGAAGCCAGCGTGAGGTGGTGATTCAGCCGACGCGCATTGACCGGCTGTATGGCGGTGCAGCGTGGCACGCCGTGCCTTTCGAGACATAAAAAAAGCGGGTAGACAGAGTGGCTTACCCGCTTTTTCATTTACACCGCTGGCAGTTACGCTTTGGTGTTATCTGCCTGCGTCATACGATTCAGCAGTGGAGCCGTAATCAGCATCAGCACCGCAATTACGGCGGTAGCAATGCCGATCTGCTGGAAAACATGGCTGTAGATGCCCAGGGACTGAATCGGGTCGTTGATGTTTTCCGGTACCGCCATCAGATTCGCCACCTTACCGGCGATCACAGCGGCACAGGCGGTGGTCAGGAACCATGAACCCATGATGAAGCCCATCAGACGCTGTGGCACCAGCTGTGCAACCATCGCCAGACCCAGGCCAGAGATCATCAGTTCACCCACAGCTTGCAGCGCGTAGCTGAATACCAGCCACCAGACCGAAACAATCCCGGCATCACTGGCAAACTTAGCGCCGAATGGCAGCACCAGGAATGCCGCCGAGCACAGCACCATACCGATGGCGAATTTGTGTGGCATCGGCAGGCGGTCACCCAGTTTGTTATAGGTTGCGGCCAGAATCGGGCTTGCCAGCATGATCCAGAATGGGTTCAGTGCCTGATACTGCTCAGGTTCGAAGGTGAAGCCCAGGATCGAATGCTCAACGTTACGGATCGCAAAGAAGTTCAGTGACGTTGGCATCTGCATGTAGAGCACAAAGAACACAATCGCTTCGAGCATCAGCAGGAAAGCCACAATCATGCGACGACGTGCCGCGCCTTTAAGCGCGAAGGCTTCACGGGCGAAGATAAAGATAATGCCAAGCGCGATGATCAGCAGTGCCATACGTGCAACCGGTTGGTGATGCAGCAACCAGGTCGCCACACTGACCAGCGCCACGATACCCACCAGGGTCATCAGCAGTTTCTTAACCTGCAATGGTGCGAAATCCGGTTTAGAACCGAAGTTTTTCACCAGGCGCTGACAGAACAGGAAGTTCAGCAGAGTGATAACCAAACCCACTACCGAGAGCGAGAACGCCACGCTCCAGCCATATTTCGCGGCCAGCCACGGTGTCAGCATCATCGAGAAGAGTGAACCGATGTTGATCGACATATAGAACATGGTGAAAGCACCATCGATACGCGGATCATTTTTCTCGTAGCAGGTGGAGAGCAGCGATGACGGGTTGGCTTTAAATAAGCCACTACCGACGGCAATCGTCGCCATACCGATGTAGACCGTTGATACGCTGTGCCCGGAGAAGGCCACCAGCGCATAGCCGATAGCCAGCACCATCACGCCAAGAATAATGACGCGTTTTGTCCCGAGCACCTTGTCGCCTAACCAGCCGCCGATCGCCACCAGGCCATACACCATGGCACTGAATGAGGAGAAGAGGGTGATCGAGTCAGCTTCAGACATGTGAAGCTGTTTGACCAGATAGACCGCCATGATGGCTTGCAGGCCGTAATAGCCAAAACGCTCCCAGAGTTCAATCGTGAAGATGAGATAGAACGCTTTAGGCTGTCGGAAGGCATTCAGGCTTGCTGGCTGCTCCGTGTGTTTGTTTGCTGTTGACACTAGTACCTCGGTGTTACCTGTTTCGTGACAGGAATTAAGCTTGCGTCGGGATAGGTTTCCTCGCGCAAGTTTGTTATGTGAAGGGGAATGCGGCGGTTAATTTGTCCGATTTATAACATCAGGGCAAGGTTTTTTTTCATGCTGAAACAATTATGACTTGCAGATTTTATAATATGTTATTTCTGTGTTTGCAGAATTTTAGTTTGTTTGTTGTGATTTTATGCTGACTTTTTACACGCCATTCGTTTGATGTTTGTCCATTGCATGGTATTTCCTGCTAAGTATAGTAATTCTGGCTATAGTGTCTTGTTTTACTGTTTTTTTAAAACTAAATGCCAGTATTTTATTTAAAATCAGTGTTTTATTCCGCATTGGTGGGTGTTTTTAGGCTTGTGAGAGTTTTAACAATAGAAAAGTGATCAACAACACAAATTACTGATTTTATTCAGGATGAAAAATAAGTAATCGTTTGCGTGCCTAATGTTTGGCTGGTCGCGTACTGACAGTATCCTGCGGGTATTCTGAAATAGCGGGTATCAGGCCGTTAATGGCGCACGAATGATTTGTCACTGCGAAGCCCCGTTAAGATGCAGCAAGGCTGGTTGTGCCCAATTTTTTCTGCGACTTGCGAAAAATGGGGTCACTTTGACGTTAATTTCACACCCAGCCTTACCTGTATCTTCTCTCAACAGCCTTAGTTGCCTATATCAGACGCTGATTCTCCGGCCAGCACCGCTAACGCATGGGCGAAAAAGTCCTGACGACCAAAGTTGCCGGATTTCAGTGCCAGTGCAACCGGTACTTCACCGCCAGCCAGCAACGCTGGAACGCCAGGGTCAATTTCCTGCCCCACTTGTAAACTGGTCGGTTTCAGCGCGCTAACCACCGCGCCGGAGGTCTCTCCGCCACCCACGACCAGGCGGCGAACGCCTTGCTGGACTAACAGCTGTGCCGTATCCCCAAACAAGCGATCGAGTTTGGCGGAAACCCGCTGTTGGCCATAGCGTTGCTGGATTTCGGCCACCACATCCGGCGTGCCCGATGAGTAGACCAGGGGATGATTTTCCTGATGGGCAAAAACAAATTCGGCGAGCTGCTGCGGCGTGACTTTATCTTCCATCACGGCATCAATATCCACTGCTTTAACTGCCCACCGTTTCTGATGCTCGGCAATCTGGCCGCGCGTCGCGCCGGAACAGCTGCCGACTAAAATCGCCGCAGGTCCAGCCACGGGGGCAAGCTTTTGTGGGTTACCGGCAGCCCGTCCGGCACGGATTTGATTGTGTGCCAGCGCCAATGCAATCGCCGAGCCGCCGCTGATCAACCGGTCATCGGCGACCGCAATCCCCAGTTGGATCAGGTCCTCATCATGCAGGGCATCCACCACAATTAACTGCGGCTCTGTTTCGGTTAACTGGGTCAGTTGCTCGTTGATCACCGCATTGCCTTTATTAACCAGCTTCCACGGCAAATGCGCGACAGGGGTGGTGGACTGGCGCTGGAGTACGCGGCGGATATCCGCATCTTTCATCGGGGTGACCGGGTGATGCTCCATACCCGACTGATTAAGCAGCTTGTCCCAGACAAACAAATGCCCCTGATACACCGTGCGGCCCATGGCTGGGAAAGCGGGGCAGACCACGACCCGTTTCGCCGCTAGCCGCTGGCGTAGAGCGTCCAGTACCGGGCCAATATTACCTTTATCGGTAGAGTCAAAGGTTGAGCAGTATTTAAAGACAATCTGCTGGCATCCCTGGGCCAGAAGCCACTCGCAGGCGGCGAGGGATTGCGTTACGGCTTCATCAGCGGGCAGGGAGCGTGATTTTAGTGCAATCACACCCGCCTCAACGTGGCGCTCTGCTGCGCTGTCCGGCACGCCGGGATACTGCACCGTATGCAATCCACCTTCACCCGGCAGCCCGGAGGCGAGCGTCACGGCAATATCGCTGGCACCGGTAAAATCATCCGCTATCACGCCAATCAGCATTTTTGTGCTCCCGTCACCAGCGCTTTCATCTTTTCTACTGCCGCATGAGGGGCAGTGAGAATGGTATTGGTGACAGTGTCACGAACTTGTTCCGCAGCGCGAGAGGTAGAGAAGTGTGCCAGCATAATGGCATCACACTGTGCCAGTTCATGAGCCTGTGCAGCGACCAGGCGGTTGTGGGTTTCACTGTCGCCTTTGCGCAGCAGGTCAATGGCATCAGGCACCAGCACGGTTTCCAGGGTGGCGTTTGAACCCACGGCATGGGCGTATTGTTCAAATTCTTCCGTCATGGTGGGCACTGAAGGGCCGAAGGTTGCCAGCATACCAATGCGTTTACCCTGTTGTAGCGCCGCTTCAAACATCGCTTCGTTGGGTTTTAACACCGGAATAGAGACCGCAGCGGCTAGCTCATCAATGGCTGGCCCAAAAGCGGAACAGGTAATCAGAATACCGCTGGCATCCATCTCACTGGCGTATTTACCCAGTGCGACGAAACGGTCGATCATACGGCGCGAGAGCGTCTCTTCTTTCGCCCGATCCAGGGTTAAACCATCATCCAACAGATTCACAACTTCCGCCTCAGGCCAGCTTTCGCGGAAGGCGGCCAGAATCGGTTCAATCGCCACAGGCGTGGCGTGCAGCAGCACAATACGGGGTCTCATTATGTTCTCCGGTCATCAGCAGTGAGGTATCCATTAAACCCCGGTTCGGATTTTAGTTAAATGTAAGGGCTTACATTTGTTGCTGTAAAGTGAGATTGATCACATAAAATAATTACTGTTATGGCAGGATAATAAACATTAGCGAACTAAATATCGCCAAATTGTAAGCGATTACTTTTAAATGGACTCTATCACTATGACTTCATCTGCTCACCCGACAACGCTGGATACCGGCGCAACACCCACTGCGCTGGCGCGTCCTGTCAGTAATGTACCTCGTAAATTTCGCGATCTACTGGCGTTGGATGACTTTGAGCGCCACGCCCGGCGTCGGCTGCCAGAGATGATTTATCAGTATGTTGCAGGTGGCGTGGAAACCGGGCGGGGTATTGAAGCCAACTTTGAGGCTTATCGGCAATATACCTTTGTGCCGCGCATGTTCCGTGATGTGTCTGGACGCGATCAAAGCGTTGAATTATTTGGCCACCGCTGGTCGCACCCTTTTGGTGTGGCACCGTTGGGAGGGGCATCTTTTGTCAGTTATCGCGCGGATGTGCGTTTGGCTGAGGCCGCGAGAGCGATGAATGTGCCGATGATTCTCAGTGCCTCTTCACTTATCCCGCTGGAGACGGTGCATCAGGCCAACCCCAATGCCTGGTTCCAGGCCTATCTGGCGGGGGATCAGCCACGCATTGACCGGTTGGTCGATCGCGTTGCGGCTGCGGGTTATAAGACGTTGGTGGTAACGGGAGATACGCCGCTGTTAGGCAACCGTGAACACAATATCCGCAGTGGTTTTAGTATGCCGATCAAGATGTCGCCGAAAGTGATTTGGCAAAGCGCCATGAGCCCGCGTTGGTTATTGGGCACTGTTGCGCAGACCTTTTGGCGGCACGGTGCGCCGCATTTCGAGAATACCGATGCAGAACGTGGCCCGCCGATGATGTCGAGTAAAGTACGTAATACCAATGCCCGTGATGAGCTGAGCTGGAAGCATGTTGAAGCGATTCGCAAGCGCTGGAAAGGCAATCTGGTGGTGAAGGGATTGATGTCGCCGGATGATGCGTTTATTGCGCGGGATTTAGGGGCTGATGCGGTGATTTTGTCCAATCATGGCGGACGTCAGTTAGATCACACCGTTCCGCCTTTGCATACCCTGGCGGAGATTGCCGCTCAAAAAGGAGCGATGAAGGTGATTATTGATAGCGGCATTCGACGCGGCACTGACGTGATGAAAGCCATGGCGCTGGGGGCGGATTTTGTGTTCCTCGGCAGGCCTTTTTTATACGGCGCGGTGGTCGGTGGGCAGGCGGGGGTTGAACATGCCATGCATATTTTGCGTGATGAGATCGATCGCGATTTAGCCTTGATTGGTGTGCGCCGCCCTGGTGATTTAGAGGCTTCGTTGTTACGCCGAGCGCCGTTGTTCGCCAGGGAGGATCGCGCATGAGCCAGTTGACTATTCTGAGTGCTTTGACGCTGGGAGCGCCTTTTGCGCAGCTTGAGCCGAAGTGGCGGACGTTGAATCCTGATATTGCGTTGGATTTTCACTGGCATCCCAGTACGGTGATTGCGCAGCAGGTCGCTGCCGGTGTTGCTGCTGATGCCATCGTCGCCACTATTGAGACCCAGGCTCAGCTAGAGAGCGAAGGATTTTTACAGGCTGACAGTGTGACGGATTTAGTCGATTCACCCATTGGTTTCGCCGTGTTGCCGGGGGTGACTCCGCCGGATATCAGCACCCCGGAGGCCGTGAAGCAGACGTTGCTCGCCGCACGTTCGGTCGCCTGGTCGGCCGGTGGGGCCAGCGGTATTTATTTCGCTGAGTTGTTGAAGCAGCTAGGGATTGATGCCGAAGTGCGTGCGCGTGGCACGATTATTCGTGCGGGTTACACCGCAGAGCAGTTGCACAACGGTGCCGCAGATATTGCTTTGCAGCAGATCAGTGAGTTGTTGATGGTGCCCAATATCCAGATCGTCGGGGCGTTACCCGCACCGTTGCAGCAGCCGGTTTCGCTCGCCGGTTCTGTGCTGCAAACCAGCGATAACGCCGTTGCTGCACAACGGTTTTTACACTGGCTGCAAACCCCAGAAGTGTTTGCAGTGTTTAGCCAATATGGCTTGACTAAGCGCTATTGATTTTTAATGGATTCCGCATTTTGAGCCGCTGTGGATGTAGGCGGCAGGTCAGAATTCTGGAACGGTGCCGGAAGGCCGCTGTCGATTCAGGCGGCAGGTCAGACAATGGGGGGTATGACTGCAAAGGAACCCGTATCCCTACGATCCGCTGGCACATCCATGTGCCAGAGGCATTTGCTGTCATACCCCCCATCATCTTCCCAGAAGCAGCAGTGCGGCTGTCAGAAGTCCGTGCGGTTTTTTGCTTTTGGCACAGGGTTGCAGACAATATTTTTCAGGAAAAACAACCGTATGGATTTCGGAGGGCAGGGTAATCGGAGCGAGCTACGTCGCAGCCCGATTGCCCTGACAGGCCGAAGTATCTCGATTTGTCAGGCGAGTGTTTTGACTTTTCTTACAGCGTGTTGGTAAGTCACTACGGAACTGGGTGGCAGGTCAGAATTCAGGCTCGGTGCTGGAAAGCCGCTGTGGATTCAGGTGGAAGGTCAGACAATGGGGGGTATGACTGCAAAGGAACCCGTATCCCTACGATCCGCTGGCACATCCATGTGCCAGAGGCATTTGCTGTCATACCCCCCATTATCTTCCCAACAGCAGCAGTGCGGCTGTCAGAAGTCCGTGCGGTTTTTTGCTTTTGGCACAGGGTTGCAGACAATATTTTTCAGGAAAAACAACCGTATGGATTTCGGAGGGCAGGGTAATCGGAGCGAGCTACGTCGCAGCCCGATTGCCCTGACAGGCCGAAGTATCTCGATTTGTCAGGCGAGTGTTTTGACTTTTCTTACAGCGTGTTGGTAAGTCACTACGGAACTGGGTGGCAGGTCAGAATTCAGGCTCGGTGCTGGAAAGCCGCTGTGGATTCAGGTGGAAGGTCAGACAATGGGGGGTATGACTGCAAAGGAACCCGTATCCCTACGATCCGCTGGCACATCCATGTGCCAGAGGCATTTGCTGTCACACCCCCCATTATCTTCCCAACAGCAGCAGTGCGGTTGTCAGAAGTCCGTGCGGTTTTTTGCTATTGGCGTAGGATGGCAGACAATATTTTTCAGGCAAAACAACCGCATGGATTTCGGAGGGCAGGGTATGGGGTTCAGTGCACAGCCCGATTGCCCTGACAGGCCGAAGTATCTCGATTTATCAGACGAGTGTTTTGACCTTAATCTCAACCTCAACCGTGCCCACTACTCTCGCGGCGCACTACCCGTACTGCTACGTACAATCAGTTGCGTAGGGATCTCAATCCGATTGACGGTGCTGTTACCCTCTAACTGCGCCATCAACCACATGGCGGCTTCATAACCGATGCGCGTTAAATCAACCCGCATGGTGGTCAGTGGATAGTGCAAATGCTCGGCGTACTCGTAATCATTGAAGCCTACGATGGAAATATCACCGGGAATACGCAAATAACGCTCGGTTGCTGCGCGCATCACACCAAACGCCAACAAATCATTACCGCAGATAATCGCCGTCGGGGGCTGCGGGCCATCTAACAGCGAAAACAACGCCTTACGGGCATCGTTCATGCTAAACGCGCTATCAAACAAATGACTATCCGGCAGGGTCAATCCGGCAGAGGCTAACGCGCGGCGAGTCCCGTTAAGACGATCGGAAACACGATCGTTACTGGGCGGCGTGCCCACAATCACGGCGAAACGCTCATGACCCAAGGCCAAAAGATGCTGAGCAATACTCTCCGCCGCCTGCTCACTGTTGTAACCCACACATGGACGCTCATCGTCTAACGAAAACGTCTGCACACAGGGGATACCCAAGGCCGCAATACGCTCCCACAAACGGGGATGGTGCGTATTACCGACCAACATCAGGCCATCAATACCATACTCGATCAGCTTATTAACCTCATTCAGCTCGATCGCCGGATCAAAATTAGAGTTTGCCAACAACAGGGTATAACCCGCTTCGTGCATCACCCGCTGAAACTCACCCAAAGCCCGTGAAAAAGTCTCCGTAGCCAGCGTTGGCACTACCGCACCAATCGTCATACTGCGGCGAGAAGCCAACGTACGAGCTGCACGGTTAATCACATAGCCTAACTCCTCACAGGCTCTCTCTACCGCTTCACGGCGCGTCTGACGTACCGTTGAACTGCCATTAAGCACCCGTGAAACGGTGGCGGTAGAAACACCCGCCAGACGTGCTACATCTTCCAGAGACACCCTTCCTGGGCCGCTGACTTTCTCACTCATGGTTAGACTCCTGCAGAAGAGTGACCGGGTCCACAAATTTAATCAGTAAAACGCACTCATTCCTGAAAGCGCTTACTTTTGCCTTGACTGAATTTTGTAATCGCTTACTTTTTACATCATGTTATCAGTCTGGAGCTTAATGCTCACGAATTTTTAACAACAACGCGGGTGTTTAACGTCTACCCGGAAAAATGCCTCAGACCCTTGCGCCAAACAGAGGGGACTGACGACTTCGCTACCCTAACGATAAAGAATAAAGGATCTCATCATGCGCAGATATCCGCGAGTCCGCTGGTTAATGATCGCATTCTGCTTTTTAGCCATCGCCATCAACTACATCGATCGCATCAACCTTGCGATTGCGGCCCCGCACATCAAAAAAGACCTCGGGCTGGATGATACCAGCATGGGGCTGATTCTCGGTGCCTTTTTCTGGACCTATGCCCTGATGCAAATCCCGGCGGGCAGGATGATTGACCGTCTCGGCGCACGTGCCGGCCTGGCGATTGCCGTCGGCTGGTGGTCACTGTTTACGGTATTCACCGCTTTTGGCAAAGGCTTCACCTCCATATTTGCGGCACGCCTCGCATTAGGGATCGGCGAAGCCGGGGGCAACCCCGGCTGTGTCAAAGTGGTCTACAGCTGGTTTGCGAAAAAACAGCGCGCCACCGCGAGCGGCATCTTTGATGCGGGCCCACGCGCCGGTAGCGCATTAGCGCTGCCGCTGGTGGCATGGCTCATCAGCACCTGGGACTGGGAAACCTCGTTTGTCGTCACCGGCGCGCTGGGCCTGGTTTGGGTCGCCATCTGGTTAATCTTCTACCGCGAACCAGAAACCATGAAAGGGCTGGATGAAACCGAACGCCAGAACCTGCTGGAAGACCGCGCGGTGCCAGTAGGACAGCAGGGTGGCAAAATCGACATGTGGTCGCTGTTCCGCCATCGCAACGTCTGGGGCATGATGATTGGCTTCTTCTGCATGAACTTTGCCACCTACTTCTTCGTCACCTGGTTCCCGACCTATCTGACCATTGCACACGGCTTCTCGCTCAAAGAACTGGGGACGTTAGGCGCAATCCCGGCGCTGATGGGCATTCCGGGCAGCCTGCTAGGCGGTGTGGTCTCAGATGCGCTCTACCGCAAAGGGTTCAGCCTTACCACCGCACGCAAAACCTGCCTGGTCACCGGTATGCTGCTCTCCAGCGTGATTGCCTTTGCCGCCTTCACCGACAGCATCGCGGTGATCCTCACCCTGTTCTCCATCACCTACGCCGGTCTGGCTTTCACGGCGGCCAATATTTGGACGCTCCCGGCCGATGTGGCTCCGGCGGGTAATTATGTCGCCACCCTGGGTGGGATCCAGAACTTTGCCGGGAACCTGGCGGGCATCGTCACGGCTTCATTCACTGGCGTCATGCTCAGCCTCAGTCACGGATCGTTCGTCGTACCGCTGCTGGTTGCGGGGGGGATCTGCATCCTCGGTGCCCTGACCTTTATGTTTGTCCTTGGCAAGCTGGAACCGCTGCCGGTGGGAAACACACCGTCACAACCTGAAATCGCCACGGCCAACAAATAACCCAGGAAACGCACATGCAAAACGAACAACAACTTCGCGAAGAAATTTGTCAGGTGGGCGCGGATCTGTTTAACCGGGGATACACCACCGGCACGGCAGGGAACATCAGTGCGCGGCTGGAAGATGGCTGGCTCATCACCCCAACCGATGCCTGCCTTGGGCACTTATCGCCGCAGCGTATCGCTAAAGTCTCGCGCGATGGCGAGTGGGTCTCCGGGGATAAACCCTCGAAAACCCTGCTGCTGCATCGTCAGGTGTACGACAACAACCCAGAAGCCAGGGGTGTGGTGCACACCCACTCCACCCATCTCGTCCAGCTCACGCTGGAAGGGGTGTGGCAGCCGGACAGCATCCTGCCGCCGATCACCCCCTATCAGGTCATGAAGGTGGGACGTATTCCCCTGATCAACTATTGCCGCCCGGGTCATCCGGACGTGGCGCAGCAGGTCGCACTGCTGGCGAAGGAGGTGCGTGGCGTCATGCTGGAGCGCCTTGGCCCGGTAATCTGGGGCAACAGCATCTCAACCGCCAGCTTTGCCCTTGAAGAGCTGGAAGAGACCGCACGCCTGTGGCTCAACAGCCACAGCAAACCGGCGGCACTCTCACCAGATGCGGTGCAGGAACTGTGTGAAACCTTCAAAACCCGGTGGTAAGCAACACCCTCTGTACCCCCTATAAAAAGGATAAAAGATGAAAAAGATGGTTCTGGCTGCGGCGATAGGCCTGGCGGCACTCAGTGGCACGGCCAGCGCGGAGAGCCTGGTTTACATCTCCAATGCAGGCAGTGGCAGCGTCTCTGCGTATCAGTTGGACAAAGCGCAGGCACAGCTAAAACTGATTGGCGAGTACCCGACCGGCGATAACACCATGCCAACGGTCGTCTCGCAGGATAAGAAAACCCTGTACGTCTCGGTACGCAGCAAGCCGTATCACATCGGTAGCTGGCATATTAATGCCGACGGTTCCCTTAAACACATTGGCGATACCGCCGTGCCGGATGCGATGGCCTATGTCTCGCTGGATAAGACCGGACGTTTCTTACTTGCCTCTTCGTATGGCGGCGATCTGTTTGCGGTGTACCACATCGGCAGCGATGCGGTGCCGGAATCTGCGGCGGTGGATGTGATCCATACCGGGAAGCGTGCGCACTCCATTCAGACCGATCCCACTAACCACTTCCTGTATGTACCGCTGCTGGGCGCTGATCAGGTCGCACAATTCCGCTTTGATGCCAACAGCGGCAAAGTGACGCCGAACGATCCGGCCTTTATTAACATCCAGCGCGAATCGCAAACCGGCCCGCGCCACTTTGCTTTCGCACCCCAGAAAGATGCTAACGGTGAGCAGAACCTTTACCTGCTAACTGAAATGGCGGGCAACATCACGCGGTTAAGCGTCAATGCCAACGGCACCTTGACCGAGCATGAAACCATTGTCGGCCTCGACCCGGAAATCGCGAAAACCATGCAACGCGGTGAAGCGCGTCCACTCACCGGTGACAACGACTTGCCGAAATCTGAAAAACCGCGTTTGTGGCAGGCGGACATTCATATCACGCCGGATGGCAAATTCCTCTACGCCACCGAACGCACCAGCAGCCACTTAAGCGCATTTAGCATTTCGCCACAGGATGGCCATTTAACCTTTATTGAAAGCGTGAAAACGGAAGAGCAACCGCGTGGCTTTGCCATTGATAACAGCGGCCGGTTCCTGATTGAAACCGGGCAGAAGTCAGACAAGCTCTCGCTGTATGCGATTGACGATCGCAGTGGGAAATTAACCCTGAAACAGCGTATTGCCAGCGGAAAAAATGCCAACTGGGTCACTTTTGTCGAATAATTCTGAAGGAGTCAGCATGCCAGCATTAAAAAAACATTTACCTACCCTGTGTCTGAGCCTCGGTCTGGCGGCTACCGCCTGGCAGGCCACGGCGGCGGAAAAGGTGGTCGCGACCGATCTGGAACCCCTGCACCACGTTATTTTGCAGAATAAATACGTCACGGTGATGCGGGTCTTAATTCAGCCCGGCCAGAGTACGCAGTATCACGAACAACATCTGGATTATGTGAATACCCATATTGATGGCAGCCCGGTGAAAATCGAATTCCCCGATAAGCCCGCCACTCTTTATGAGATGAAAAGCGGCAACGTAAAATTTGGCGCACATCAGGGAAAATCCGATGCCGATAAAGTGACGAATACCGGCACCACGGTAAATCATCAGGTCGCGTTTGAAATTAATATGACCGGGCCGCAACACTTTGGCGGCGCGACGCGCCCAGACACCAGTGCGATTGTACAGGTGCTGGATAAACCCACGGTAAAAGGCTGGAAAGTCACGTTAAAACCGGGAGAGAGCACCGGCGAATATACCCAGCATGGGCCGGGCGTGCGCGTGTTCTTCAGTGAAGGTCGGGTATTACTGGCCGATCCTGCTCACCCGAATCACGTTAAAGAGATCTGGGTCCATAAAGGCGATGCCTTCTTAACGGAGCCGGGTAAGGTCGATATTACCGATGGCAGCAATGAGCCACTCACCTTCAACGATTATGAACTGCTGTAATTATTCTGCGCGCTAACGTTTAGCGCAGAAAAGGATTCGCCCCGTGCGTAAAAAATACGCACGGGGAAACAATAAAAACAACGTTCAATACTGGAAAAATATCATGCGTGTCAGACGTTACTGTCTGCCTTTTGCATTTAGCCTGCTGCTTCCCTGGGCGGCTTCAGCGACGGCTGAAACCAACACCGGAAACAGTGAACTGATTGCTCAGGGCAAATACCTTGCGATTGCTGCGGACTGCGGGGCGTGCCACAACACACCAGGCGGTCCAGCCATGGGTGGGGGCTATGCCATAGCCTCTCCGTTGGGCAACATCATTGCCAGCAACATCACGCCGTCAAAAATAGCCGGCATCGGCGATTACAGCGAGGCTGATTTTGCGCGCGCTGTGCGCCAGGGAATTAACAAACAGGGCCAGCACCTCTACCCGGCAATGCCGTACACCTCCTATGGCAAAATCACCGACGGCGATATCCACGCACTCTACGTTTACTTCATGCAGGGCGTAAAAGCGGACGACACACCAGCGGCGGCGACGTCACTGCCGTTCCCGTTTAACCTGCGTGCCAGCATGGCGCTGTGGAACCTGCTGTTTGCCGATGATAAGCCTTTTACTCCGCGTAAAGATGTCAGTTCTGAGGTGAATCGTGGGGATTACCTCGTCAACGCGCTAGCCCACTGTGATACCTGCCACACCCCACGTAACAGCCTGATGGGCCAGGACAACAGCAAAGCGCTCTCCGGCGGCAGTCTCGGAAGCTGGTATGCGCCTAACATCACCCCTGATGCTACCTCGGGTATCGGTAACTGGTCCGATGCCGATCTGGCGCGCTACCTGCAAACCGGGCATGTGCCGGGCAAAGCGCAGGCGGCGGGGCCAATGGCGGAGGCGGTTGAACACAGCCTGCAATACCTCAGCAAAGAAGATATCAACGCGATGGTCGCTTACCTGCGACAGGTGCCTGCCGTCAGCCAGGGTGAACACATCGCGCGTGATAGCTGGGGGCAACCGTCCACTGATGAAGCAAGACTGCGCGGTGCATCTCAGGTGGATGCCGGTTGGAAAGTCTTTAGTGGCACCTGTGCCAATTGCCACCAGCCTGACGGTCAGGGGACCGCATTGTATCCTTCGCTGTTCCACAATAGCGCCACGGGTGCGCCTCAGGCGGACAACCTGATTGCCACCATTGTCTTTGGTGTTCACCGGACGGTGCAGGGCGAGCCCATCGACATGCCTGCGTTTGGACCGAGTGGGTTCTATACCGATCGCCTCAGCGATCGGCAAATTGCAGACGTCAGCAACTATGTCCTGAAAAACTACGGTAATCCCGCCGTTAAAGTCACGGCGCAACAGGTCGAGACGATTCGTAACGGCGGTGAAACCCCGCTGCTGGCAAAACTGGCCCGGCCACAGGTGTGGGGCAGCGTACTGGTGGTGGTATTGGGTCTGATCTTTGTGGCGCTACGCCGTAGGGGGAAAAAAGATGGCAACGCATAATCAACTTTCGCTCTCCCGCCGTCGTCTGTTGCAGGGCATGGGAATTCTCTCCCTTGGCGCGCTGTGTGATTCGCTGTTTCCCCAACGTCGCGCGATGGCGGCAGAACTTGAAGAGAGTGGTTTTATCACCGTCTCCAGCCTGCTCGTCAGCCAGCCGGTGAGTCCACTGCTGGCGCAACGCTACTATGATGCGTTACAACGTCACAATAATCAGTTCTCTACCCAGCTAGCGGCATTACAAAACTATCTTAAACAACATGCGTTTGCCCATGTGGATGACTTTATCGCGGCAACCGATAAAGCCAGCCCGCAGTTTCAGACTGCCAGCACCATTATTGCCGCCTGGTACACCGGGTTGGTGGGTGATGGCGCGAAGATGGAATTGATCGCCTATGCCGAAGCACTGATGTACCGCCCAACGCGCGGCATTTTAGTGATTCCAACTTACGGCGGTGGGCCGTTGTTCTGGTTAAACAACCCGGCTACGCACAACCAGACAACCTTGTCCTCAGGAGCACAGGCATGAGTGAGCAACAATATGACGCTGATGTGATTATCATCGGTTCAGGTGTGATGGGTGGCGTGATTGCCACACAACTGGCAAAAGCGGGAAAATCGGTGATCATTCTTGAGGCCGGGCCTCGGGTAACGCGGGCAGAAATTCTGGAACGCTACCGTAGCTCCCCGTTCAAAATGTCATTGACCAACATGAAATTACAGGGCGTGGGTTCCCCTTATCCCGATCTGCCGCACGTGCCCTCCACCTACGGTGACTATTTACAGCAGAGCGGGCCGGTAAAATACCCGACCAAATACCTGCGCGTGGTGGGCGGCACCACCTGGCACTTTGGTTCGGCGCTGTGGCGCATGATCCCGAATGATTTCAAGCTGCAAAGCCTGTATGGACGCGGGCGCGACTGGCCGTTTGGCTATGACGAGCTGGAACCCTGGTACGGCAAAGCGGAGCATGAACTGGGCGTGTCGGGCGTTGACGGGCAGGATGAGAGCGGGCAAGGGGGCAAGGCGTGGCCGCCACGATCCACGCCGTTCCCGATGCCAGGCCTACCCACCAGCTATCTGTTTGAACGCCTGACGGAAAAGCTGTTAAAGGGCGGCTATAACCCGGTGCTGGAGCCGAATGGACGTGCCACGCGCCCTTATGGTCGCCGTCCGGTGTGTGCCGGGAATAACAACTGTAACCCGGTCTGCCCGATTGCCGCGAAATACGACGGATCGCAGCATATTGATGAAGCGGAGCGGTTGGGTGTGAAACTGCTGGATAACTCAGTGGTGTACCGCATTGAAGCGGACGACAGCGGGGCAATCAGCAGCATCTGGTATCGTAAACCGGATGGCAGCAATCATCAGCTCAAGGCGAAAACCTTTGTGCTGGCGGCCTACGGCATTGAATCACCGAAACTGCTGCTGATGTCCACTTCCGAAAAATATCCCAACGGCATTGCCAATAGCTCGGATCAGGTGGGACGCAATCTGATGGGGCACACCGGTATCAGCATGAATTTCATGATGAATGAAGATGTCTGGCCGGGGGAAGGCCCCACCGAACTGCTGGTGTATCTGAACAACCGTGACGGCGAGTTCCGCAAGCGCTTTCCTAGCTACAAGATCAAAGTGCGTAATACCGTGCCGACAGCGGATTACACCGCCTCGCTGATTGCGAAAGGGGTGCTGGGCACGGAACTGGATCGTCAGATCCGTTTGCTGTCTGCCCGTTCGTTAAACTTCGCCATTGATTTTGAAACGCTGCCGCTGCCGGAAAACCGCGTAGTGCCAAGCAAAACCAAAACCGATGCGATTGGCATTCCGGTACCGGACATTTACTACAGCGTGAACGATTACTGGGAAGCGGGCAAAGATGAAGGGGTGAAGGATTTCCACCAGTTTGCTGAACTGCTGGGTGGCGAGATCCTGAAGATCGACACCAAATATCAGGATCGTCAGCACATTATGGGCACGACGATCATGGGAGACGATCCCCGCACCTCGGTGGTGAATGCGGACTGCCGCACGCACGACCATCCTAATCTGTTTATTGCGGGCACCAGCGTGATGCCTTCATCGTCCTGCATGAATCCGACGCTGACCGGTGCGGCGCTGAGTCTGCGGCTGGCGCACCATCTGCTGACGCAGGTGCTGGTCTGACACACTCCCGCCTGGCCTCGTTGCCAGGCGGACTTTTACACCGGTAAAGATTAAGGATAGATACCCCGTTCCTTGCGGGCGATCAGGATGCGCTCACAACCCACGGCGTAGGCGGCGGTACGCAGCGTTACATCTAACAGCTGGGCTTTTTGCCACACGGCTTCAAACGCCTGCGACATGATCAGATCCAGCCGTGAATTGATCTCATCTTCTCCCCAGAAGTAGCTGGAGAAGTCCTGCACCCACTCAAAATAACTGACCGTTACGCCCCCGGCGTTGCACAACACATCCGGCACGATGGTGATACCGCGCTGATGCAAAATATCATCGGCGGCGGGCAGCGTTGGGCCATTGGCCCCTTCCAGAATCAGTTTGCAGCGCAGCTGACGAGCACGATCTTCCGTGATTTGTCCCTCTAGCGCGGCGGGGATCAGGATATCGAAGTCTTTCAGCCAGAAGTCATCACTGGCGATAACGCTGGCACCGGGGAATCCGGCAATTTCGCCGTGCTTTTGCTGCCAGTGTTGTAACGCCGCAATATCAATGCCGTCGTTGTTCCACAGCGTGGTGCTGTGATCCTGCACCGCGACAATATGGGCACCGGCCTGCTGGAACAGTGAAACCGCTACGCTGCCCACATTACCGAAGCCCTGGACTGCAACGCGACTGTGCTCAATGGCTAAGCCGATATTCTGTGCGGCCGCGCGGCCGGTAACGAACACACCGCGCCCGGTTGCCGTCACGCGGCCCAGAGAACCGCCGAGGTGTACCGGTTTTCCGGTGACAACGCCGGTGCTGGTCGCGCCCGCGTTCATTGACCAGGTGTCCATGATCCACGCCATCACTTGCGCATTAGTGCCAACATCCGGTGCAGGGATATCGCGCTGCGGTCCAATAATATTGCCAATCTCGCTGGTGTAACGCCGCGTCAGGCGCTCCAGCTCTTTGGTGGAAAGCTCACGGGGATCGACGCGAATCCCGCCTTTGGCCCCACCAAACGGCAGGTTAATCACCGCACACTTCACCGTCATCCAGGCGGAAAGGGCCATCACCTCTTCGAGATTAACATCCGGGTGATAGCGAATCCCGCCTTTACCCGGCCCGCGTGACAGGTTGTGTTGCACGCGGAAACCTTCAAAGTGACGCACGGTGCCATCGTCCATCTCCAGCGGGATATCAACAATAAACGCGCGCTTGGGATGACGAAGCGTATCTGCCCAGCGGGAGAGTTCACCGATGTAGGGCAACACGCGTTCAACCTGGGCAAGATAGGTGGCCCAGGGGGAGTTTTTATCTTCTGAAACGTAGGAGAGAGATTTGCTCATGATGTTATGTTCCACAGACAGAGAAAGAGGAAATCGCCTACCGGGCATGGGGTGAAGTCAAACAGGCTGTCAGCTCAGCAGGTCGAGTGGGCTGCCGGTGCGGCAGCCCACGTTGATCACGCCTGGCTTGGCTTATCCCACAGGTTTAACTGCTGGCCGATACCGCGTTCGCGCGCGGTCTGCATCAGCTCATAGCCCCAGCTGATGTCAAACACGGACATGCCACAAGCGATGAAAATCACGCGCTCTGCTTTGTTAACACGGCCAGGTTTTGCATCGTTAACTACGTCGCCCAGACCGGTGGATTCAGTCAGTGCCGGCAGTTTGCCTGCATCGATCAGACGGTAGAATGGGCCGCCAATGACGCCGTTGTAGTAGGCTTCTTTATCGCCAGAGCCAATCGCATCTTCCACATAGGCTTCGTGCAGGGCGGTGTGGTCATAGACGATTTTGGCGCTGGTCAGGAACGACTCTTCGGTATTCACCGGGCCGGAAACCAGAATGGTGGCACCGGTTTTGATCCACTCATCTTTAAAGTGCAGAGGCTTGAGGCGCGAGGCTGCAACGGTGATCACGTCCGCATCACGGAAGCCAAATTCGGCTTCGTTTACGCCAACGGCTTCAATCTGGTAGGTTTCGCTGGCCCACTGCGCGAATTCATCGGCTTTTTCCTGGAACAGGTCAAAGCACACCACTTTGGTGACGGATTTCAACTGAGTCATGATGGCAACAAAGCAGGCTTTGTTGATTGGGCCACAGCCCACCACGGACACCGTTTTCGCATCTGCGTTGGCCAGATGTTTCGCCGCGACACCCGGTACGGCACCGGTACGTGCAGCGCTCAACAGGTTGGCAGACATCAGCGCCAGTGGGGCACCGGTGTCTTTATCATTCAACATCATGGTCAGGATAGAGCGCGGCAGGCCTTTTTCGGCATTCGCATGGTTAGAGCCATACCATTTATTGCCGCACACGTCGAAACGGCCACCTAAATAACCCGGCATTGCCGCGAAACGGCGATCCGGACCGGCAACCGGCATATTCGGGAACGGAGAGGTTTTAGGGAAAACGATATTCATGCCGTGGCTGTTGTGATTAGCCCCGCCCATTAAATAGTCCCCTTTGCCTAATAAGCTAAAGGTTTCTTCGCAAACATTAACACAACGTGCCGCGTCCAGAACGCCAGCTTCAATCATGTCCGGTTCTGACAGGTAAATAAAATCAATTTTTGGATACATGTTATTAACCTTAAAGTTAAGTTATCGGGTCTGCGTGAATAAATTCAGCGTCAGAAACGGACTAAAGGAGAAATATCGTATAAACGACAGTGTTCACTGGCGGCATTGGCGCGCATCAGGAAATTCAATTTTTCAATACGTTCACCCGAACGCGGCGCACCGTTTTTCTGCAACGGCACCTGCAGGCCAACGGAGAAGTCCATTACCACATCATCGACTACGCCGCCGGAACGTCCTGAAGGGACGGCAATCAGGCCTTTGTCGGCCGCAAAGTGGTACGCGTCCATCGCTTCACTGATGGTGCCCACCTGATTTGGCTTCAGGATAAAACCGTCAACGGCTTTTTCTTCGTAGGCGCGCTGCAAGAAACTGAGCTTGGTCACGGTAAGGTCATCGCCCAGAATCAAGGTACGCGGGATCTCACGCACCGCCTTCTGATAACCTTCCCAGTCATTCTCATCCAGCAGATCTTCAATAAAGACAAAATTGAATTTCTCACTTAACTCGCGGGCATAGGCAATCAGCCGATCGCTGGTCACGCGTTCACCCTTAAGCAAATAGGTTTTGCTGTCGGCATCGTAGAATTCGCTGGAGGCGCAATCGAGGGCAAAGGCGATTCGCCCGGTATACCCACACTGATCAATCGCTTCCTGCATCAGATACAGCACCACTTCAGGATCGTCCGAAGGGGCGGCATAGCCATATGAACTGGCCACCTGAGGTTTGCTGGAGAGATAACGCGTCAGTACGTCATTCAGTTTCTGGAATACGGTGACCGCCATTTCAATCGCTTCATCGATGCTGTCGGTCACGTAGGGCACAATCAGAAACTCATTAAATGTCTGGCTGAACAGCTCGTAGCGGCCACCGTTGATCACATTAAAGCAAGGGACGGGAACCGTTTTAATCTCACCACCGGCAATATAGTTATACAGCGGGATGCGGCGAGCATCAGCCGCAGCACGGAAGGCCGCAATCGACACCGAGTAAATGGCGTTGCCACCGAGTTTTTGCTTATTTTCCGTGCCATCCAGCGCAATCATGGTGTCGTCAATGGCGCGCTGGTCGAAGATATTCATGCCGATCAGGGCGGGGGCAATAATCTGCTCCACATTCTGCACTGCCTTATGCACGCTCAGGCCGTTGTAGGTGCTTTTATCGCCATCACGCAGCACCCAGGCTTCATACATGCCCACCGAGGTCCCGGTTGGCGCGGCACCACGTCCGATAGCGCCACTTTCAGTACGTACCACCACTTCCACCGCAGGGCGACATTTACAGTCGATAATCTGCTGGGCTTCAACCGCAATAATCTTATCGTTCACGTTATTTCCCTTCTTTCAGTGCAGGCACATAGACAATGTTCAGGTCGCACAGGTTTGTCCCGGTGTTGCCGGTAAACACGGTTGAGCCAATCGCGTCCAGCGCTTCGAAGCAGCTGTGTTCACGCAGAGACTGATAGAGATTGATCCCTTTGGCCTGCGCGGCTTTCAGGCTCTCTGAGTCCGTAATCCCGCCAGCCACCTGTGCGGTGCCGTCGGTGCCTTCACTGTCAATGGAGAGCAGGCACGCACCTGGGGTTTTGGCAGCGGCAATCGCAAAGCTCACCGCCATCTCCTGGCCGGGGCCGCCGTGGCCTTTGATCAGTTTGCTATCGAGAATTTGGGTTGTGACTTCGCCTGAGCTAAGCAGCACGCAGGGGGCCTGAACCGGGTTGCCGTAGGTCTGAATTTCCCGCACCAGTGAGGCCATGAAGGTTCCCGCGTCGCGGCTTTCACCCTCCAGGAAGGAGGTGAGAATCACCGCCGGTAAACCCATCTCGGCACAGACTTCTTTGGCATAAATGCAGGAGTCCGGCAGGGTGTTAAGCAGGAAATAGGTGTTGTCCGGGAACGCTTTTGGCGTCTCCTGTTCCGGGCCGGCGTTGGTCAAATAGTCAACAATGCTTTTGGGCAGGCGATCGGCCAGATCGAAGTTGGCGATGGTGGCACGCGCATCGTCCAGCGTGGTGGCATCCGGGCCGATTGGGGTGCTTTTGTAGGCGGTGTACGGTTCACCAATATCACCGGTAGCGGGTGTACCCACCGCATCGCTGATACCAATGCCGATTAATTCTGCGCCCACATCCTGAATACGTTTAGCTAACATGCCACCGTTTAACGCGGAAATATGGCGGCGAATGGCGTTAATTTCATAAATACCCGCGCCCGACTTCAGTAATACATCGGTGGCGTCAATCTCATCCTGTAAAGTAATGCCGTCTACCGGACAAGACATTAATGCTGAACTGCCGCCACTGATCACCACAATAAAAAGATCTTCCGGGCCAGACTGTTCAACCAGTTGAATAATCTCTTTCGATGCCTGATAACCCACTTCATTAGGCAATGGATGGCCGCCAACAAAGACATCGGTTTTATTAAACCGGTCTGTCTCTTCGTGAATTTTTACAATTGCAATGCCGCGGGTCAGACGGTCACCTAATACATGGTCCACCGCCATTGCCATATGGTTACAGGCTTTGCCAGCACCAAACAGGTAAATATTTTTCTTACGGCGTAAATCCCATGAACGGCTACCAATATGTAAAACATCACCGTCGAGATGCATGATGCTTTTAATACGATGGTAGCTATCGAGGCGCTGCAAGGTTTTATCAGCGATTTCGAGTACGGTTTCTCTGGAAGCAAAATTTCCGTTGGTAAGAATCTGGTCTGCATTACGGATTTTTTTCATCTTAATGGCCTGTCGGTTCAGTTAACGCGAATGTTGATTGCTGCCGAAAGCGCTTTTCCAGTCGATAACCTGATCGCGGCGCTCAATAGGGGATCACTCTAGGGTACTCACTAACAATGTGTCAATCGATTGTCAGACAATTAACATCGTTAAATTTTTTTTACTTTTTAATCAGTAAGTTATTCATTCGCTACTTGAGGTGTTACCGCCAGCGAGCGCGATCGCTGGCGGTAAGGCACGTCAGGGCCGTGCTATGCGCGGTCCGACATAAGGGCCGCAGCGTTCAATCGCAATCTGAACGGTTTCATGGTGATCGCGTTCCCACCAGTCCAGTTCAGAAAATATCTCCAGCTCAAACGGGCCGTCATAACCAATCTCATCCAGCCAGCCACGGATCTGGGCAAAATTCACCACACCATCTCCCACCATGCCGCGATCGCGTAGGTTGCGCGTCGGCACCAGCCAGTCGCAGTAATGGAAGGTGACAATGCGATCTTTCCCGGCGCGTTTTAGCTGCTGCTCAAAGTTGGGGTCCCACCAACAGTGGTAAACATCGGCGACTAAACCCGAGGCCTTATCCCCCAGCTCATCAATCAGGTCGTTGGCGTGAGTAATCAGATTCAGCGCACTGCGATCGCCACAGTACATGGGGTGCAGGGGTTCCAGCCCGAGCTTGACCCCGGCCGCAGTCGCGTAGGGGGCCAGCTCTTCCAGTGCATCATGAATGCGGCGATGCTGAGCGTAGAGATCTTTATCACTGCCTACGCCGCCCACCACCATGACCACGCAAGGCGCGCCAATGGCCGCCGCCTGATCGATAATGCGACGGTTTTCATCCAGCGCCTGACGATAGCCCGCTGCGTCAGTTTGATTGACCCATGCGCTGGTGCACAGTGATGCCACCCACATATCGGCGGCATGTAAATGCTTCACCGCCGCTTTGACACCATAATCATCAAGGTATTGTCGCCACACGGCAATCCCGTGCACGCCCTGACGGGCATAACCCTCAATCGCTTCCGCCAGCGTCCATTTTGGCGTGGTGATTTGGTTAATCGCAAACCGGCTCAAATCAAACTGACTCATGCTTATGCTCCTGTGCTACGACGCTGGGAGGTTGCGGAAGTATCAATCGTGACGCCATCAGCGGCGAACACCACGCCATGATGCGCGCTGGCAAACTCGGCAGAAATTTTGCCGTTGCTCAGATCATCGCGAATCAGCTCCAGTGAGCGTTTCAGCGGGTCGCCGTAGCCACCGCCGCCTGCCTGCTCGTGGCGAACCACCACGTTGCGGCCGATAGTGCGGGTGATCTTGGCGGGCAGCACGGTGTTTTCTCCCTCAGGATCGAGGATGTTCACGCAAGGCGCCGCCGGTTTACCGCCAAACAGTCCGTAGGGCGCGTGGGCATGGCGGTCAGCACGGATCTGCAATACCGCTTCTTCTGCCAGCAGGCGATACTGACGAATCAGGCCCAGGCCGCCACGGAACTCACCGGCACCACAGGAATCCGGACGCAGGCTGTACTCATCCATCATCATTGGGTAGCGTAATTCCAGGGTTTCCACCGGCAGGTTAGACATGTTCTGTGAGGGGTTAGTCACGCCTTCGACGCCATCTTTGTTCCAGCGACCACCCCAGGCGCCGTTGATCATATCCACCAGTACAAACGGTTCACGGGTGGTTTTATCCCAGCCGCCGAATGCCAGGACGGTGTTACCGCCTTCGCCTGCCGCCATGACTTTTTTCGGTGCCAGCTGTGACAGTGCGCCCAGCACGGTATCCACCACGCGATAACCGGTGAGTGCGCGTGCCGCAACTGCCGCAGGCATAACCGGGTTGAGGATCGAGCCCTCTGGCGCGCTGATAGTAATACAGCGGTAGACGCCGGCGTTGTTCGGCACTTCTTCATCCAGCGCACAGCGCACCGAAAGATAGGTCGCGGATTTCACGAAGGAGAGGGTGGAGTTGATCGCCCCTTTAACCTGCGGTGAAGAACCGGCGAAGTCGACAAACAGGTGATCGCCTTTTACCGTTAACTTGACGCGGATTGGAATGGCATCGGTAGTGAAACCATCACCATCAATGAAATCTTCAAAGTGGTAGTCGCCATCTGGCCATGCTTTGATCGCCGCCCGCGTCAGCTGCTCGCCGTAGTCGATCAGCGCATCGAAGTAACCGTCCAGCTCATCGGCACCATAGTTCTCAATCAGACGCAGCAACTCACGCTCACCGAGGTTACAGGTGGCGAACTGCGCTTCCAGGTCACCCACCACCAGCTCTGGCAGACGCACGTTTTTGGTGATGATGCGCATCAGGGTGTCGTTCAGAACCCCTTTGGTGTAGAGCTTCATCGGGGAAATACGCAGGCCTTCCTGGAAGATCTCCGTCGAATCCGCGGCGTTGGAGCCCGGTACCCGGCCACCCACATCACAGTGGTGCGCAATCACCACGGAATAGCCACGCAGGCTGTCTTGGTAGAAGATAGGGCGGATCATGAAGATATCCGGCAGGTGCATGCCGCCTTCATACGGGTCGTTGAAGATGATGACATCGCCCGGCGCTAAATCTTCGGAATAGTGGTTGATGATCACGTCCATCGCGTCCGGTACTGCACCAAGGTGCAGCGCAACGGTTTTCGCCTGGGAGAGAATGCGCCCCTGTTTGTCACACAGGGTCACGGAGTAATCCAGTACATCGCGCACAATCGGTGAACGTGCGGTACGCATGACGGCAAACGCCATGTCATCAACGATGTTATCCAGTGCGTTTTTAATAACGGCAAAGGTAATCGGATCGTGATTTTTCTGAGCCATGAGTCTTATCCTTACAAAGTCTTAAGCGAGAGTGGCGACGACGTTGCCGAAGGCATCGAGATCGGCCTGGGCGCGCGGTGGGATCACGATAGTGGTGTCTGGGCTCTGAATAATCAGCGGGCCCGCTACGCCACCCTGGAATGTGCTGCGCTCATAAATCGGGGTATCGAGCCACTGGTCATCGCGCGAGAAGTAGATCTTGCGCGTTGCCGGTTGCGCATCGGAAGGCTCTGGGCGCTGCGCCACGAACTGCAAACGGTTACCGCTGTTACCGCTGGCGTTCAGACGAATGTTGACGATTTCAACGCTGTCTTCTGAGGCGTAGCCATAAATGCCTTTATAGGCGTCACGGAACGCCGCGCGCAGAGATTCGCGGTGTGCTTCAGTCACGTTTTCTGGCAGGGCAATAGGCAGTTCGAAGTCCTGGCCTTTAAAACGCAAATCCGCTTCAAAGTTGAAATCTACCTGGCCTTCCTGATAACCCTCTTCCGCCAGCAGAGAAACCGCTTCACTGCGCATTTCAGTGAGCAGTGTATTGACCTGTTCTACCGGCAACTGGTCGAGGAAACCGTTCAGTGGGCGCAGGAAGTAACGTTCTACTTTGGCGGCCAACATCCCGGTTGCGGTGAAGACACCCGGTGATTTCGGGAAGATCACGCGGCGAATACCCAGCGTACGCGCCAGGTCACAGGCGTGTACCGGACCGGAACCCCCAAAGGCCAGCAGGGTGAAGTTACGTGGATCAACACCGCGCTCAACGGTAACGGCTTTGATGGTACGCGCCATATTGATGTTGGCGACTTCACGAATACCGAATGCCGCATCTTCAATGCTGAGTTTGAGCGGATCGGCCAGGTCACGTTTAATCACTGCACGCGCACCAGCAACATCCAGATCCATGGTACCGCCCGCGAGGGAAGCAGGCAGGAAGCCCAACACCACGTTGGCGTCCGTGACGGTAGGGGAGTTACCGCCAATGCCGTAGCACACCGGACCCGGATCGGCACCGGCAGACAGCGGGCCGACGTGCATCAGGCCACCTTCATCAATACGCGCGATGGAACCCGCGCCGCTACCCACTTCGGCAACGTCAACGGTAGGAACACGCATCAGATACCCGCCCGCTTTAATGAAGCGGCTTGGGGTAGAGATCCCCGCACGGAACTCGTACTCATTCGCACGTGCCAGCTCACCTTTATAGATCAGTGACGCGGAAGCGGTGGTGCCGCCCATGTCGAATACCACCAGATCTTTTTCACCCATGGCTTCGCCAAGGCGACCGGCACCGACCACGCCCGCTGAACGTCCTGATGAAATAAAGAATACAGGCTTCTCCTGGGCCATTTCGGCACTGGACAGACCGCCGTTGGAGTTACTGATCAGCAGCGGCGCAGCGACGCCGATCTCTTTCAGACCACTCTCCAGACGAGCGAAGTAGGCCCGTAATGACGGCAGCACGTAGGCGTTAACCGCCGTGGTAGAGGTGCGCTCGTATTCACGAATTTCCGGCAACACGGAAACCGATGCGGTGACGTAGAGGTGCGGGAAATGTTTGTGCATCAATTCCAGCGCGCGCTGTTCGTTTTCCGGGTTGCGGTAAGAGTTCAGGAAGCAGATTGCCACTGACTCCACGCCTTCGCGGGTGAAGAACTCACCAATTTGAATGATCTCTTTTTCATCCAGCGGCTTGAGGATGCGGCCATCGGCGGTTGAACGCTCATCCACTTCCAGGCGATAGCGGCGTGAAATAAGCGGAACCGCTTTTTCCCAGCTCAGGTCGAACATGGTTGGCGTACGCACACGGCCAATTTCCAGCACATCACGGAAACCTTTGGTGGTGATCAGACCGGTTTTAGCGCCCACTTTCTGCAACAGGGTATTCGAACCCACGGTGGTCCCGTGCACCACTTCGGTGACTTTGCTGACATCGAGACCGGCCGTATCGGTGATGCGTTTAATCCCGGTCAGCACCGCCTGCTCAGGTTTAGCCGGGGTTGAGGGGACTTTGGTAAAGAAGGTTTCACCGTTGTCGCCAAACAGAACCAGGTCCGTGAAGGTCCCGCCGATGTCCACGCCGATGCGTGCTGTATTCATTTGTTGCCTCCTGCGCCATAGCGCGAACTCGAAAAAAAGGTATGACTATCCCGTGCCACCTGCGGAGCAGGTCGCCATTTACTGATATGAAAGGTCGTGTTGCGTCAGATCGCACCAGGCTGAGGGCAACAACTCATCGCATTTTTCGCAGTGAGAGGCTTCGACTGAAGGCGCTCTTATCCTGGTTATTGAACTGTTTGGTTTAAACTAAACGGTTTAATAGCGACAAAGTTAGCTGGTTTAAATTCTGTCGTCAATGGGGTTTTTAAAGCCATAAAAACATCATATAGATATTATTTATCAATAACTTATATTGAATTTATGGGTTTTATGACGACTTTTTGTCGACAAAAATGTTTTTTCTGTGATGTAAAACATCTGGCGAGAGGGGCGGGGTTTATGCTTTTCTAACAGGACGGATGAGTAACAGAGTGGCGGGGATTCCCGACACGGCCACGATGAGAACAGTACATGCTGAAGCAGAAACCTCCCGCAGCAGAGGTCGCGACCGACCTTGCGATAAAGAAAAAACGCATTCGCGATCCACAGCGTACGCGCCAGCATATTATTGATGCTGCGCTGGATGAATTTACCGAACGGGGATTTGACGGCGCGCGTATGGATGCGATTGCGGAACAATCGCAGACCAATAAAAGCCTGATTTATCGCTATTTTGACAGCAAAGAGGCGCTGTATATCGCGGGGCTGACGGACACTTATGAGAAGCTACGTGCCTCGCAGCATGATATTCATTTTGACGATCCTGATCCGGTGGAATCAATGCGTAAACTGATTGAATCCACCTTTGACAGTTTTGCCAAAAATCCCCGTCTGGTGCGCATTCTTACCCATGAAAACGTGCAGAATGCCCGTTTCCTGCGGCAATCGATGAACATCAAGCTACTCTATACGCCGCTGATGGATAAGCTGAATCATGTGATCAAAAAAGGGCAGGATGCCGGGATTTTTCGTCAGCACATTGAGATGAAAAACCTCTACATCTCGATCTCTTCGCTGGGGTATTTCTATTTTTCCAACATTCATACCCTTGGGGTGGTGCTGGATGAAGATCTGAGCAAGAAGAAAAATATCCAGAATCAGCGCCGTCATGCGGTTGAGATGGTGCTTGCCTGGCTGACAGCTCCCGCGCCTGGACAATAACGGGAAATTTTTGGCGTGAATCCTTCAGCCTGTTTTGGGGATATCAATCCCCGGAGAAGCGATGTATTTCCCCCGTTTTGCCGCTAAACATCCGTTATCCCCGCACTTTTTGCTAAAAAATTGTTTTCGGAGATTGATTATAGTTGTACAGCTTTTAGGGTGTTGTACAACTTACCGGGTCAGATGCCGGCCAACTACATGGGGTAAACATATGCGTCAAAATGAATACACTCAGAGCCCTTCGGAAGCCATGCAGCAGTATTTTAGTCAGGCTTCATTGCCCTCCCAGCAGGAAATTTTGGGGCAGATTGTTGTCGAGATCCTGAGAGAAGGCCGCACGCTTAACCGTAAATCCCTCTGCACCAAACTTCTTGGTCGTCTGGAACGGGCAGGCAATGCTGAGGAAGAGCACCAATATCATCAACTGATTGGGCTGCTGTTTGATCGAGAAGGCTGAGCTTCAGCCTGATTCCACTGTTATACGGCATCATGTTTTCTGAACCTGCATCACTGTGTATGACGCGTGGATGATAAAAAATCACACATCAATCGCGATAAAAAACTGGCGTACAGATGTCGTCAGGAAGGTCGTCATCAGAGACAGGTATGAGCAGAAGTAATCCACAGCAGAGAATAGATGAGATCATTGGGGAAGCTGCACTGGCGCTGCTTCAACAGGCAGGCCCGGTAACCCTTCGTGCACTTGTCGCACAGTTACAGACCATGCATAAACTGGCTGAGGATTCGGCCAGGCGCAATGATGTCATGCTGGCTCTGCGGGAGGTGCGGATGAGTATTAAATCCGTAAGTCAGGAGTTTCCTGAGGAGATGGGAGAAATTGAGGGGAAATCGAGTCATGCCTTTCTGGAGACGCACTCTCTGGCTAACAGCCGCAAGCATTAAGCCCAAAAACACTTAACTAACCACTACCTTGAACTACGGGATACCGATATGCCGACTTCAGTCGATCTGTACTCAGCGTTACCCAATATTGAGCTGGCCGAGCATTTCCGTAACGCGAGTGTTGCACTCAATGAAGAGGCCGCTGTCCTGGATATCATTATTCGTAACGTCCTGGCAGTGGAAGGTCGGGTCAGTAATAAGTCAGTCATTATCAGTCTTGTTAAGGCGCTAGAGTCGACCACGGATGTTGCGCAGGCGGACGTACTGCGTAGAACGCTTGAGATCGTCGTTGGCTATACGCCGGATGATTAACTGAGCATACGCATTTATAGCCCTGAGAACAGACGGTTAAAACCCGCCTACGGCGTCTGTCCCCCCTTTAAGGGTGTTTTCAGCATCGCTCCCACTGGCAGTTAGTCTCTGGGAGCGAAGTCATACTCCTCCCCCTGGTTTATCTGTGCATGACGGTCAGTACGTTGTCCATTGTTTCGGCAGGTTATTTCACCCTGGTCAGGTCTGCTGACCCGTCAGTGACGGTTCCCGCATCTGCGTGATAAAGTGGGCTTTAACCCACCCAACGGTTGCGGGCGTGGGTGAAAATCAGTGCATCCCCACAGCCTCAAACTCCCCTTAACAACGGATTTCATCATGCTGATTTACGACGAGGATTTACATGTCTTTTCTTACAAGTAACAACTGGTTGGTCTGGGCACTGCTGTCGGCTGCATTTGCCGCTATGACGGCAATTCTGGCCAAAATTGGAATTCAGGGGGTTGATTCCGATCTCGCGACGCTGATCAGAACGGGTTTTATCATTGTCATCCTGTGTTTATTTGTGGTGTTTACCGGGAAATGGACTAACCCACTCACGTTAAGCGGTAAGACCTGGTTATTCCTGCTGCTTTCCGGGTTAGCGACGGGCGCATCATGGGTTTGCTATTTCAGAGCGTTAAAAGTGGGTGAAGCGTTTAAAGTCGCCCCGGTGGATAAACTGAGCGTGGTACTGGTCGCGGTGTTTGCCTGCGTATTTTTGGGCGAGCGGCCATCCATTCGCGAATGGATCGGGCTAGGGCTCATCGCTGTTGGCGTTGTGACTTTATCACTGCGTATCTGATTCACGATAAAGCGTGCCATCTCTGGCACGCTTCGCATTTACGCCGGTTGTGCCGCCGCTGCGGCATACACCGAGGACGCCAGCCAGCCGCAGTCGATAGGCAAGACCACACCGGTAATGGCGGCTGCCTGGGGCGAACAGAGGAAGTAGATCGCATCGGCGATTTCACTCGGTTCAACGAAACGACGCAGTGCGGATTTCGCAATCACAGCTTCAGGGTTACGCTCACCACTTTCAATCCGCTGTTTCATCGCAGGCGTCAGCGTATACCCTGGCGCAACGGCATTCACTCGCACACCAGCAGGACCAAACTCAGAGGCCATGACCTCGGTTAAGGTTTTCAGTGCCGACTTACTCATGGCATAGGCGGGCTGTGGGTGTGCCTGGTAGGTGGTGAGTGAACACAGGTTAATGATCGACCCCGCCTGGTCGGCAATCATTCTGGCACCGAAAACTTGTCCCATTAGCAGCGTGCCGCGCAGGTTGATATTGATAATGCGGTCAAAATCCTCCAGCGCCATGTTGGTGATACGCGTGGCATTTTGTAACACGCCGCCGGAATTCACCAGGACGCTGACGGAACCAAATCGACCATAAATTTCAGAGGCGAATGCGTCAACGTCATCTTTGTTGGCCACATCCAGTTTACGGAAGGTCGCCTGACCGCCATTGACATTGAGTTCTTCAGCAATCGCCAGACCGCGCGCTTCATTGATATCGGCAATAATGGTTTGCCAGCCCTCCGCCACAAACTTCCGCACTGTCGCTTCACCGATTCCGCTCGCGCCGCCCGTGACAACGGCGACTAATCCATTCTGTTTAATGGTCATCAATCCAATCTCCCGACTCTGAGTGAGTGCGCGTTGTGTCCCGGTATTGACCAGCCACAACACGCGATGTCTAGGGGATATCAGGCGCTGTTTTTATCGCCTATAAATCCCTTGCCAGTCCCTTAAGATTACATATAGTATTTGTTTTGTCGACATTTGGACGACATTAAAAAATGAGCTCGTTACGGTTTTACTACGTAATGAGTTCGCTCTATATCAATAACTTATGACGTCGGAGTTTCAGCATGGCACGCTATAATTTTGAGTGTATTGAAGGGCATACTGCGGGTATGCCCGTGCGTTTAATCATCTCCGGCCAGCCTGAATTAGAAGGTGCAACCCAGAGCGACCGCAGGCGGGATTTTATTGAGCGCTTTGACTGGATGCGGACCGGGATCATGTGTGAGCCGCGCGGCCATGAAATGATGTCCGGTGCCATGCTGGTCCCATCAACCCGACCCGATTGTGATACCGGCGTGCTGTACCTGGAGACCTCCGGCTGTATTCCGATGTGTGGCCACGCCACGGTGGGGCTCACCACCTTTGTAATCGAAAATGCATTGATTACCCCGCAGACACCTGGCGTTTTGCGTCTTGACACCCCCGCGGGTGTGGTCGAAGCACACTATGTTTTCGATGGCACAAAAGTGACCGAAGTGCGCTTTGTTAACATTCCCTCTTTTGTTTTCGCGAAAGATGTTGAAATTGATCACCCCGACTTAGGGCGCATTCACTTCGATATCGCCTATGGCGGTAACTTCTACCCGATCGTCGAAAGCCAGGCGAACTACCGTGACTGCGCTGACTATTCGCCAGAAGAACTGCGTCGCATGGCGCAGGTGCTGGTGAAGCTTATCCCGCAGGTGATTGATGTGGTGCACCCGGAAGATCCCAATGTGCGTGGCGTGCATCACACCATGTGGGGTGGCGCGCCACAGGTTGGCGGAGACGCGCGTGGTGTGGTGATTGCGACGCCAAAAATCATTGACCGCTCACCCTGCGGAACCGGGACGTCAGCCCGCGTTGCACTGCGCGCTGCACGTGGTTTGCAAGATATTGGCGATGTGTTCGTGCATGAGAGCATCATCGGCACCACGTTCAAGGGGCGGGTTGAAGAGCATCTGACCCTGCGTAATGGCACACCTGCTGTGCGTCCAAGCGTGGAGGGCGTCGCTTATGTTACCGGTCGCTCCAGCCACTTTATTGATGATGAACAGCCGTTCTATTCTGGTTTCCTTGCCTGATTGCCGTGCAACGCCCTGAACCCGCCCTGGTGTAGGCGGGTTTTTTTTGGCATCCAGATTGTTAAAGCAGCAGAAAACGAGACAGGGCGAAAAACAGGTGGGCGCACCTGTAAATTCGTGCGCCCACGCATAAGGGGTTATTTCTGCGCTAATGCCAGGTCGACACCTGCATCGGACATTTTTTTAACGTCACCGGAAGCCTGTTTCGCTTTGATGAACTGATCGAACTGGGCGAGGTCGGCGGCCGGGATATCTTTCCGGACGCCAAAGTTAATGCTCTGTTTTGCCAGCAGTGGGTTTGGTGTGAATGCGGCTGCCCAGTCAGGATGGGCACGTAACAGCAGGGTATTGCTCATGCTGTCATCCGCGAGAAAGTCCGCACGTTTTGACATCAGAGACAGGCGGGTTTCATCAAAGCCGGGCAGGCGCATAATTTTGGCCCGTTTAAGTACGCTGCTGATGGCTTTGTCCTGCGCCGTGCCTGACATCACCGCAAAGGTATATTCCGGTTTATCGATGTCAGCCAGAGAGGTAATTTTCTTCGGCAGTCGAGGGTTATTTTTGTTGTAAACAAAGTCGACGCTGTAATCCACCACCGGGGCGGTAAACGAAATCGACTGGCGGCGTTCGGGTGTGTCATTGAGTGACAGGGAAACGTCCCACTTACCTGACTGCAGCCCGGCGACAATGTTGTCCCAGGAGGTATCAGCAAACTCGACTTTTACCTTAAGAACCTGCTCACCAAACTGGCGACACAGATCCGGGAAGAGTCCGCTGTAGTTGCCGGTTTTAGGATCGCGCATCACCCATGGCGCGGATGCCGCAGCCCCACAGCGCAGTACGCCCGCCTGACGGACTTGCTGCCAGGTTGTGTTGCTTTCAGCGTGAGTAGGCAGGCTCAGCAGTGATGTCCCCAACAGTGCTGCAGTGACGAACAGTTTGCGACCAAAACAAGTGACTTTATGCATGTATGTACCCTCAGAATTATAACACCCAGGTGGATAACATCAGTGATGAAAGTGTTGATCAAATTGCCATCACATTTGTCGACATAATGACTACAATGTCAATTGTGATAGTTTGATTTTGCGATAGGGTTTTCATATATTGCATTTAAAACAGTGGGTTAATTTTTATTAGTTGTTGAATTTTATAGGTTTTATTTTTTAGTGGTTTTGTTATTTGTGTCGACATTGAGTCGACTTATTGGTGTGAAAATCACGTTGCAGCCTGAAGGCCAGAGACAAAAAATCGGCAGGGAATAAGAACCAGGGGGTCAGGACAGCGATCGTGTCATCGCTGCCCTGGAGAAGGGAATCAGGGGTAGTTGATCTGTACGTCTGAGGTGAGATTACGGTTGAGGAACTGCATGAAACGTCCACGGAATTGCGCGGCATGTTGATGAGCATATTTCTCCGCCAACTCAACATCCCTTGCTTCAATCGCGTTGGTGATCAGGCTGTGGTCACTGCCAATCTGATCGGCAGTTTTATGCTCATCCAGGGTCTGGAACTGGAAGTGAAGGTGCAGCATACGGCGGCCTTCTTCGAGCAAACGACGATAAACATCGGTGAAGTAGCTGTTGTGGGCGGCTTCCGCAATGGCCATGTGATAATCATAGTTCTTTTCGATCATCCCCTGGCTGTTGCCATTTTTCACGCAGATTTTCAACGCCTTCTCATAGGCCACTTCCGCTTTGCGAATCGCGATAAGCTGCGCTTCCGTACGGTGCATGGCAGCCAGTCGGGTGATGACGCGCTGAACCAGATCCAGCGCATCCAGAAACTCGGGGATCTGGCTGAAATTCATCGGTGATACCACCGTGCTGCGATTAGGCAACATGGTCACCAGACCATCGGCGGAGAGGCGGACCAGGGCTTCACGAATCGGCGAGCGGGATAAAGTGAAACGCTCCGCCAGGCTCACTTCATCAATCGCACTGCCTGGTGCCAGTTTCATGGTTAAAATTTCATCACGCAGGACGCCATAGACGCGAACGGCACCGGTCTCTTTTTGGGTTGGGTTCTCTTTTTCTTTTTTGATCATGTCAACTTCCGTGAATAGTAATGACTTCAGGCACCGGCTTCATCGCCCTAATATACAGCAATCTTTCCCTCTCGCACGGCGAGTGCGGGTTGTTACACCAAATTCTGGTTTTCTGATGTCGCTGAGATTCTGCGCTGTTTGCTTGCGTCATCTGTGATAACGTTAAAAAGACGACTATAGCAGCGTTTTTGTCGACATTTTGCATTTTTTGGCGACCTGACTGTGAACACAATGGAAGAGCACATGACCAAATATGTGGGTGATACGAATAATCAAAGAGAAACCGGCGCGATGCGGGTGTATGCCATTTTGCGTGATGAAATTTTAACTATGCAGCTGGCACCGGGCAGTGCGGTTGATGAGATAAGCCTGGCAGAACGTTTTGCCCTGTCACGCTCGCCGATTCGCGAGGCGTTGGTGCGCCTCTCGGCCGATGGACTGGTGATGATTTCGCCCAACCGGACCACGTCTGTTGCTCCTATGGATTTTGGCCGCATCCCCGAATTTCTCGATGCCCTGGATTTACTGCAGCGTGTTGTCACACGGTTGGCGGCCATTCACCGCACTGCAGATCAGATGGCTGCCATTCGCAAAGCCCAGAAAGCCTATGAAAAAGCCTGTGCGGCCTGCATCAAATCGGGTAACAGCCAGTCGATGATTGAAAAAAACTATGAGTTTCACATGGTGATTGCCGCCGCTGGGCACAATGTCTATTTTGCCGATCTCTATCGGCGATTACTGGAAGAGGGGCGGCGTATGTTGCATTTGCACTTCCAGTTTCAGACGCTGGACGAGCACCTCACCGCCGAGGAGATCTCCAGCGACCATGTGGATATCGTCAATGCGATTGAACAGCAAGATGCGGAGATGGCAGAGAAATTTGCCCATTTGCATGCGACGCAGTTTAAAGGGCGGTTTATGCAGTTCCTCGATCGTAACCTGACCGCCAATATTCCGGTGAATTATCCCTGAATGGGAAAAATAAAGTCGGTAGCCTGAACCTGTTTACATTTCAGTGTAAACACCTCTTCAGAACTGACCATCAACGGACTGAATTATAAAACGGCTCATGGCCATCCGCCGGTCCTGAAGTGGCACTGCCCATTGCTTTGACGCTGACTGGGTGGCCTGCCGCTTCACCTTCTTCACCGATTCATTCTGTGTGCTAAACTCCGATCTATCAGTATTCCCGCGACTTTCAGTGTCGGAACCCGACGTTTCTGGCGCAAGCCAGTGGCGGTACCGCCAACATCACATATACTTTCGAGCAGAATTCGAAAGCTGATGTGAAGAGTGGGGCAAAGTATGTTTTTTGTTGGGCTGCATGTCCCAGACAATCTAACAACCCCTTGAACATGGGTAGATAGCTGCTCAGAGAGATATCCCAGAATCTCAGACGTCACCCCAGCCAGACAGACAATCCTGGGGCGCGTTATACCATTTATAACTGCAGGCGAGACTGCTCCTATTTCTGTATCACAGTATTTATCATTGCCGATAATAACCAGCGTAAAAACGTTCAGATTATAAAAAAACATCCGCCTCAGAGTCAATACAGATGTTAGAAAGATCACTTCCGTAATTTAATCACTGTAGTCACCCGGAGGATTTTATGCCTTTAGATAATATGGTTGAGGAAAACAGTCATAATACTGATGTGTCATCGGCGAGTGATAAAGAACAGGACATTAAAACTCGTGATAATGAAGTCTCCGCTACCTCTTCACCTGTTATTCATGCTGGTCCTGTTGATGCCGACATGGGCAGGCATATCATTGAAGGGATAGAGATACAATTTCCTGAATTCATGGAGTTCTCTCTGCTGGGTAAAAACAGAAATTATTTCCGGGTGAATTCTCTCAGACAACTCCAGTCTGATATACAACAGTTAATTGAGAATTTGTCGGGAAATAAAGGGTTTCTTCCAGGTGCGATATTGGAAAAACTTGCCTCACTGAAAAACAGCAAAGATAAACGCAGTGTTTTTAATTATTTCGGCACGTTCATTGAAGAATATATTCATTTCCGCCAGAGGAATTACGACGGCAATACCAGCGGCCAGAAAATTCTGTCGGACAGAAACCGCCAGCAACAGGGCCTTGCTACCGACAAAGATAAGCACAAACAGCAGACAGATTTACTGGCATCGCGGCTGAGTGGCTACCTTGCACAGACGTTCGCCCTGCTTATGCGGCTGAGGGAGACTGACCTGAGCTCATGGCGTGACACAGAAAACCGGGCACGTGACACTTTAATAAAGCGACTGCCACTGCCTGAGTTTCATGCTTTAAACCTCAGAGGACCGCTGACAGAAAACAGCCAGAGCGGAAAAATCCTGGCTGGCCAAAAACTGAATAACCTTATCCACGCAGAGACCTGGAAGGAACGGGGTTTACGTCAAAAAAGTCTGGCGACGACCGCGGGCGGTTCAGACAGGGCAGAAACTAACGGGGCTGATGAGTTAACAGGGTTTGGCGCTTTACTGGACAAAGAGCCCGACGACCCGGCTGATGGCGTGAATACGGCGTCACTCACCGGTGAGCTGGCGTTGCTGTTGCAGGGTATTAAGCTGACGCGTAGCGCCGCCCTAAAGCTGACGCAAAAAGGGGATAAGGCTTCATTGTCCGGGCGGGAGCTGAATTTCCTCACTTATATTACGGGGAGCTGTGAAAAGCTGACTGCTCTGGTCAGTGAGATGCACTCTGTGGTTGAAAATGCAGTACCGGCAAACGATTTACTTCGGGATTCTCCGGAAAGAAAATTCGCTGAGAACCTACAGAACGCCCTGGCCAGCGCCTGGCAGGCGATCACCACGCATGCGCCTTTTATTTTCCGACCAGCCGAGCAGATAGCCTGGCGGGCAGAACGTGTTTTAACGGCGCAGTTTACGGAAAAAACGGATCGGCTAAAGGATGCCCTCGGCATGCACACGCTGACGGAGGAAGAAAAATCGGCGGTCTTGCAGGCGGGGGGGATCGTTAAGGATCTGCTCCAGCAGGCGATGGCGAATATTCAGCGTATCCACCTGGCGGCCCGGCCGTTATCCGAGGCGCTACAGCATCAGGCAACGCTGAAAGACCTGCTGGCAGCGGGCGAAACGCAGTTTCTTGATGACGCACTGAGACAGCAGCGGGTTTTCTGGCAGACAACCGTTGCAGAGGAGCAAACCGCGCTGGAGTCGTTCATTGAAAAGACCGCCGTCCTGTCGCGCGGGGGAGACCATGACAACCTGAAGCGGCTTATCCGCGAGGTGTTGAGTACTGATGCACAGAGCTCGCACTCAGCCGACGCGCTGAAGGGTTTTTTTGTCGAGCTGAATGGCCATATCAATTACCTTACCGCCCTGGAAAAAGAGGAAGCTAAGCTTCCGGACACGATAGTTGGTTCAGCGCAAAAAAATCAGTCGCTGTCGGCGATATTCACGCCGTGGTTAAAGCAGATGGAAGAAGTCCGCAGCCTGCTGAACGCGCAGATTAGCCAGCTGGCTGGTCGGGAGCCCGCCAGTTTTTCACGCAGCGGAATGCTGGCCAAGGGCATTGCGGTATGGCATCAGGAGCGGAAGGCGCAGTGGCTGCAAAATCAGCCAGCTGAGGGACAGGAAGAGCGCGGAAAGCAGTATGATGCGGCGTTTCAGACCCTGATAAAAAATTATTTGCCGCTGCTGGCGAAGCAACATGACAGGCAGGGGGATGTGCTGCTGCAACGTATCAAAACGGAGATGGTGAACGCGGAGGTCGGTACCACACTTTATCCGACCACGATGGCGGAGATGCTACATACGCAGAAAGGAATGGCCGGGGTGCTGCAAAACTCGGCCATCCGGAGTCTGGTCAGGCTCGGTATTTCAGCAATATTTGGCAGTGTGGGTGTGCTGCCTTCGCTGGCCGCACTGCCGCTGCGCATTGTTATCCGCTCGCTGTTAACCGGTGCGCGGTTAGCGTATGTGTCCCGTAAAGGCGCGGCGGGAGTCAGACTGGGAGAAGGTAGCGCGCGGCTGGAAGCACGTCAGTACAGGCAAACTGCGGTGAGCCAGGTCGTGGCAAAAACGGCGCTTGGCCTGGTTAAACCGGTGCGTGAAGCAGCAGGCCTGGTCTCTTTGCTGTATGAGATTTATCAGGGGGATGCGACAGGTGCGGCCGTACGTGTTGCGCGGGAACTGCCGGCTGAGCTGGGGATGAGCGGCATGGCGGGCGCTGTCAAAGCGGTAGTGCTAGCGCATATTGCTCGTCAAAGTGCTGAGGAGAATGAACAGACGCGAGAGGCGCTGCAACGCCTGTCAGAGGAGATATCTGCTACAGATGACGACGCCGATGCAGAACCTATCGCCACCACGGCGGAAGCCGGTGAGGAGGTTGCAACCGCGCTGGAGGCCATAGTGAATCACCCTGACGGGCCGGCGGGCCCGCAGCGGCTGGCGGTAACGTTGCTGAAGCAGTATCGGGCGCAGCGGGCAGCGGGAGAACCGCCGCTGCGGCTGGAGAGGTTATCATCTGTGGAGCGCAGTCAGTTCAGTTACAACCGTTCAGGCGGGGTTATCTCGCTGCGGGCTGATGCAGAAGAACAGGAAGTCCTGCACGAAATCGCGCACGCGCTGACCGCGCGGCGACTGGACGAGGGGCTGCGTAATCCCGACTCTGAGGCGGGCCAGGCGTGCGCGGAGCTGGCATCTCTGCGGGCAGCAGCAGCTGCGGCATGGCAGGCCAGGGGAGAAGTGCCGCCGGAACTGGCCTACTATCTGGGCGAAAGGGAGGATACGGAAGTGGCGCTGCATGAGTTTGTGGCCGGGGTGTACTCGGATGCTGCGCTCAGGACATTCCTGGCTGGTATTAATACAGAAGGCGAGAGTCTGTGGACGCGGGTGACAGGGTGGCTGTGTGAGCTGCTGGGCATTGAGCGTGAGGCAATTAGCGCGCTGTTTGCGGCGGAGCAGGCAGGGGAAAAACTGCTGGGTCAGGCACTAACGGAAAATACGGATGAAGGGCGAGAGCTATATTGGTGGAGCTACAATCCCGATAAAGGTGTGTTTGAATACGAAGACGAAGACGAAGACGAACAAGATACCGCCTATATAACGCAAGACTGGGAAAACTGGCATGGCTCGTCAGTGGCTAGTTCTGGCGACAGGGCTTCACTGGTCACGTGGCTTGGCACGCAGAGTAAAATTAAAAGGAATCTCTGGTTTAAGAACAGCACGTTGCCCCCTGAATATAAGCAAGATCTCAGGATTCTTGTGGCCGAAAATTACTTTATTTATGAGGGTATGGTCTCTGGAGATGAATACGTTAAATGGATCAGTGATTTCAAACAATGGCCGGCTGACTTTCAAAGTAATAATCGGATTGTCGGTGTTCTGAGGGACCCAGAAACGGATAAGTCTTTCCCCAAGGGGAAAGGCATGTTATTCATTCTGAATGACAGTGAAGGAAATATAGTTTTCTCAAAAATATATTATCCGCAAGACATGGGCGAGGAGAAAGATACATCTGGGACATGGCAGAAGAACATCCTGTCACAAATAGAAGCAGATATGCAGGCACAACCAGAAAGCAACAGGGTTTCGGTTGTACACATTAACGGCTATGATTCACAGCATCCCACTATTGCTACTGGTACCGGTGATGGTTTCAACTTTTTTAAAGCTGAGGGAAACAGTAGAGCTTCCAGTGCCGATATCCGTTTCATTGATATCGAGCCAAAAAGTCAGAATCAGTACAATAATATAAACCAGGCAGAGAGTGCCGGTGTGGATACCGTGCTGATTGAAAAGGCGGCAGAAGAGGGGCTTATTATCAAACAGGAAGATCTCGATAAAAAATATCATGTTAAATTCAGATCTCAGTATATTACGCCATTTTTGCGCACGGAACTTCCGGATTCATCTCTTCAGTATACATTAAGACAAATTCTTCTGGGTGAGCCCTTCCGGCATGAAGAAATAAATTTCAGTTCAATGAGAGCATTTATTAATGTTATAGGAATGAATCAATTCACCAGAGATAAAATTAATAATATAACGACAAAAACACAGCTAAGTATGACAAATCAATTGAAAACCCTGAGGGAAAATGAGGAGTTTAGATCTTCCAATATTTCTGACTTTGAAAAAAGAACAAACAATATCCTGCTAGGCCTATATTTAGATATTGAAACAAAACCTGAAGCAACTGAGGATGAGCAAGAAGTGAGCAATATGATAAATGATTATAGTAATGGGAAGCTAAATATTTCTTTGGTTGATTTAACAATGCCAAGAAATCATACCTTGGGTCCTATGGCAGGCTTGTCGACCTATCCGGTGCCAGGTGTGCTGGCATTGGTAGGCCCAAAGATGACGATTTACATCTCGTTAACCAACAATACTTATGTTACTTTCCCAAGCTGGGAGATTTATAACCCTAGACTTGTTAATTTCATTAATGCCCATCTTTCCCTTTTTAACCGGGGTGATGTCCACTCGACTTTTAAAACAGAATGGAGATTATCATTCAATAGTTCAGGCAATAACAATACCGATGACACAGATAATATTTTCTCATCTCTGCTTGACAGATATATGGATAGCATAGAGTCCAATGTTGACTATGCTATATTTACCACTGCAGAGCAGCGTACCCAATTCTGGACGGAAAAGGCGCAGACAGCGTTAAGAGTATTAGCGGCAGTAGCAACGGTTGCGACGTTGACCGCGTCAGGGAATCCTTACGCAGCAATCGGTGTTGGCATGTTAATAGAAGTGGCAGATATCGCAATGACGGCGGTTCAAGTAAATAATGCGGATCGGCCAGAGACATACCGTGCTGCGAAAAATGAACTTTTAGTTCAAGCCATTCTCTTTGCTGTGTTTAACGTGACGACAGTTCGTGATTTGCTAAAAATCGCCAGCACCAGACCGCAGCAGTATCTCGCAGCGGCGCGAATGGCGCGTGAAGACGTTGCAAGTAATATTGCCGCTAAGCAGACTGGCCGTCGCCCTACACCTGGATCAAGTGATTTTGTCAGCACCAGATCGCCAGGCATAGCAGATACCACTAGCCAGTCATCGAGAAACGTTGAACCAAATAGCTCTTCTTCAGGATACTCTTCAGGCAGTAATCGTCCAGGGTATAGCGAGTCGCGGGTTAATACGCGTGCTGCCAGTACAGGAGGTAATGCTGCGGCTCCACGACAGCCCGCACTTCCTCATCGCGAGCCAGTAATGCCCAGAGCTTCCAAGGCTGATTTATCTGATGCAGAAACTGCGGTGATTGACAGTACGAAGGAACAACTACGCTCAAGTATGGGGGGGCAGTACGATATCTACCAGATGCGTCCAAAAGAAAATTGTGCTAACGCCGCCAAAGATGTCGCTATAGCCCTTAAGCTAAATGGCTACACTGATGTAAAAATGCATGAACTAGGTATCTGGCGGAATGGGCGTACAAATACTATTCCCGTAAATCACTATGTCGTGATGGCAAAAAAAGACGGTGTTGATATTGTAGTTGATCTCACTGCGGGACAGTTTGAAAGATATGATTTAACTGGAGCGATTATAAGTACGAAAAATAACTGGCTGTCCAAGTGGCAGGAGGCAATGGCAGGACAACCGCAATTTTTAGTAAAATTGGCCCCAGTAAGAGGGGGGACAGCAACATCTCCTTTCGGTAATTTTTCGTCCTATAATGATGCGCAGATAACTGTGCCAAATGGAACATTGTTACAATCCCCTGCATGGTACAGCTCAGTAGAAGTAAATGGAGCAAACGCTGTTAGTCATACCACTATAAACACCTCAACGGTCAGCACTCTTTCAGGCACACCATCAGGGAGTGGGCAAGGTTCAGGTAGCATTAATGTTAACAATAGACTCGCCTCCGCGCCGCCAACGAATTATTCCACTGCAACAGGCAGCACAATACGCACTGTCCACCAGGCAATGGTGCCGACGGGAGAAAATGCCAGTAATACCATGCAACAGTCTACTAACTTACCTGGCTCGACTGACAGTGCACAACGTCTGGTTGTCCATCGCGGAGTGAGTGAGAATAGTCCTCATACCACGGAGCGTAACGGCTGGAGGCCGCTGACGTCAATTGACCGATCAGATTTTGATCTTCATCCCGGAGAATGCATTGAGTACCGTTTCAGCTATGTTCGAAATAGTCAAAAAACAACCATTAGTGGGAGAGTCCGCATACCGGCTGACCAGCGCAATAACCGCAAGTGGCATACCTACTTCAGTCAGCAGCTAAACCATATCATAAACGGGGACGATGCCCTTCTCGGGGTGTTTAATGTCCAACACAATGGCCATGGAGGAGGAGGGAGCAGTAACCTGAATTATCTCGACCCCAACTCACATTATAATGCTGTCTATGCGTCCGAAAATTCGGAGGCCACCGAACAAGAATTTACGTGGAATATACTCGCCGTACCCACATAGCAGGGCGAAGTTCTGGAAGGTGGGATAGAGAGACAATGGCAGTGCATACAGGAATGCAGCGAGAAAATATATTTAGAGGTGACGTTGAAGGCTGGAAAGCACTGACCTCCCTGAATTTGCCAGACTTTGATCTTCCTGTTGGAACAAAAATCCAATACGCGTTTAGCTATGTAGTTGTTGAAAATGGTAAGAGCAGAACCGTGGTCAAAAAGGGCTCTATCACGCTGCGCACCGGGAGAAACCGAGACTGGCATCAAGAATTTGGGATAGAACTGAATAAAATCATCGAATCTGACGCTGACCTGCGGGGCATTTTCGACGTTGACACACTTGAACATACCCGGTGGCGTGATTCTTACTGGGGGGGAGATTTTCTCATTATAACGATATGTATATAACAGACGACGGAAGAAGTGCCACAAACACTCAGTTTTCATGGCGGATAGAACCGAAAGCCGGACAGCTTACTTAGCAGTCAACAGAAAGTTATTCATTACCAGAAGGCTCAGGCTGATCTTACCCGCGTAATGTGGGCATAGTGCTAAGAGAGAAAATAGCACTATAAGATTATCTACGATTTATGAAGGCAGGTGAGTCAGCCATCTTTTCTTCAAAGGGTACTCCCACCGAAGGAGGTGGGAGGGGAATTTGAATTGACGCGGTAGCGTCAAATATTTCTCAGCCTCGCGGGTTTTGAAAGTACTTTTTCACAACTTCAGGCGGCG